>NZ_JNWK01000073.1 GCF_000716445.1 Streptomyces wedmorensis | reverse complement strand
GTGTCCTGCCCCGGCGGTACGTGCGTCTGGAGCAGTTCCCGTTGAACCCCAACCGGAAGGTCGACCGGCTCGCGCTGCGCAAGCTCGCCGAGAACATGACCATCTGAACAGGACAGCTGAGGCCCGGGGCGCCGAGAGGCTGCAACTCGCGCTCCGAGCAAGGAACTTCACGTTCGTCTCGACCGGAATCCCATGGTGATCGCATGCCCTCCAGCGGATACAGCGCCCCGTCCACGCCCACCGGCGACCTGCGTCCCCTCGTGACGCCCCGCGTCATGCCGGCCCTGCCCCGGCGCCTCTGGTCCGACAGGGACTGGGAGCGCGTCAAGGCGGACGGACCGCGGGACGGCGACGGATCGAAGTGGGACTCCCACTGCCTCGACGACACCCTTCGCCTGTACCGGCGCGGGACCGGCTACGGAATCTACGAAGCCACGTTCCGGCCGGTCGCCACCGGCGGGTGGAAGATCTCGCGCGCGGTCGTCGAGGGCCACGCCCCGCGCTACGCGTCCCCGTCGGCGGAATACGACTGCGTCGTCCTGGAGCTCGTCATCAGCGCCGTTCTGCTCGGTGAACCCGCCCGAGAGCTCCGCGCCCAGCTGACGCGCATGATGCGCGCGCTCTCGGGCGTCATCGACATGACCTCCGAAGTCGCCGAGCACAGCGTCCTCGGTCTGCCTTCCGCCTGACCATGCGTGCCGCCCGCCGAGACGAGGGGTAGGGCGCGTGACCAGGGCGGATTCCGTCTCCCGGTCCGACCGGGCCGCGACCGGAGGTCCCGCCCTCACGGCGTGCCTCCGCCGGCCCGGCGGCCCGGGAGGACGTCTTCCCCGGGGCGGTCCGGCCGCGCTCGCGCGCGCGTGGCGCCGACGGGTTCCCCCACGCGTTCCTTCGAATTGGAGTGATCTTTCATGCAAGGGCATCGCGACCAAGTCACCGACACCGCCTATGCGAAGCGCCGCGAGGAGATCGCGGCGCTGTCGGCCGACGTCACCCTGCACGGCCCCGTCCCGGTGGTCGAGTACATCGACTGGGAGCACGAGGTGTGGCGGCTGGCATGCGCCGCCCTCGACGCCCGGCACCGCGTGGACGCGGCCGCGGAGTACCTCGAATCGGCGGAGGCGCTGGCCATCCCGTTGGACCACGTCCCCCAACTCCGGGACGTCAGCGACCGTCTGACGTCGATATCGGGGTTCCGTCTCCAGTCGGCCGCCACCCTCGTGCCGCTGAAGGAGTTCTGCGGCAGCCTCGCGAACTCCGTCTTCCGCTCCACCCAGTACATCCGGCACCCTCGCGCCCCCCTGTACAGCGAGGACCCCGACATGCTGCACGACCTCGTCGGCCACGGGAACGTCCTGGCGAACGACCGGTTCGTCCGCCTCTACCGGCTGGCCGGCGAGGCCGCGAACCGGGTGGAGAGCGACGAGGCCCTGCAGTTCATCGGCAAGGTGTTCTGGTTCACCCTGGAGTGCGGCGTCGTCCGCGAGCGCGGCGAGCGCAAGGCGTACGGGGCGACGCTGGTCTCCTCCTACGGCGAGCTCGACCACTTCCGCAGCGCCGAGTTCCGGCCGCTGTCCATCGAGAGCCTCGTCGACGTCAAGTACGACATCACCACGTACCAGCCGCTGCTGTTCGAGGCGGACTCCATGAACGAGGTCGAGGACCTGGTCGGCTCCTTCTGGGACACCTGCGACGACGACAGCATCGCGGCCCTGTTCAGCGGGGCCTCCCGCTCGGTCGGCACCCGGCGCTGAACCGGCTCGCCCGGCGGGCGTACACCCGGGAACGGCACACGGAGGGCCGACGGCGACGACGCCGTCGGCCCTCCGTCCGTGCGGCCTGCGGTGGAGCGCCGCCGGCACGGGAAGGACGGGCGGCCTGGTGCGAGCCGCCGGCAGGGGAGGGACGGGCGGCCAGGTGCGAGCCGCCGGCAGGGGAGGGACGGGCGGCCTGGTGCGAGCCGCCGGCAGGGGAGGGACGGGCGGGCACGGTGTGAGCCGCCGGTACGGGAAAGGCGGCGGGCTTCACGCCCGCCGCCTTTCCCGTGTCACGTGGGTCCGGGGCCGCGACCGGCCCCGCGCCCGTCGGTTCAGCGCGCCTCGCGCGCCTCGCGCACCACGTCCGCCACGATCGCCACGGCGGCGGAGACGTCCTCCGCGTCGAGTCCGCGGTGCGTGACGGCCCGGATCCGCCCGTGCCCGAACTCGCCCATCGCAAGGCCGCGTTCCTGTACGGCCCGCAGGAAGCGGTCGTCGTCCAGACCGGGGGCGGTGACCCGGAACAGGATGATGTTCGTGGTGACGGCGTCGGGGTCGACGTCGATGCCGTCGATCTCCGCCAGGCCGGCCGCGAACCGCGCCGCGAGCCGGTGGTCGTCGGCGAGGCGGTCGACCGTGGAGGTCAGCGCGACCGTACCGGCCGCCGCGAAGACGCCCGCCTGGCGCATGCCGCCGCCGAGCATCTTGCGGACGCGCCGCGCCTTCTCGATGAAGTCGGCCTCGCCCGCGAGGATCGAGCCGATGGGCGCCGACAGGCCCTTGGACAGGCAGAACTGGAGGGAGTCCGCGTGGGCGGCGATCTCCGCCGCCGGCACGCCCGTGGCCACGGCGGCGTTGAAGACCCTGGCGCCGTCCATGTGTACCGGGAGGCCGTGCCGGGTGGCGAAGCGCCGGAGCTCGGCCAGGTACTCCTGGCTCAGCGGCCGGCCTCCCATCCGGTTGTGGGTGTTCTCCACGCAGATGAGGCCCGGCAGCGCGAACTGGGAGTCCTCCGGGTCGGGCGGGAGCGCCGCGGCCAGGTCGTCCAGCGCGAGGGTGCCGTCGGGCTGGGTGCGTATCGGCTCGTACATGATGCCGCCGCAGACGCTCGCCCCGCCGGCCTCGTACAGGTAGATGTCGCTCTCGTTGCCGACGAGCACCTTCCCGCCGCGCGGGACGTGCACCATCAGGGCGGCGAGGTTCGCCATCGTCCCGCTGGGCATCAGGCACGCGGCGGGCTTGCCGACGCTCTTCGCGGCGAGTTCCTCAAGACCGTTGACCGTGGGGTCCTCGCCGTACACGTCGTCGCCGAGGGCGGCCCGTGACATCGCCGACATCATCTGCTCGGTGGGCAGCGTGAAGGTGTCGCTTCGCATTTCGATCATGTCAACCCGTCCCGGCTCAGTCGTTCGTCAATCGGACAGTGATGCGGTCGAGGGCCGCGTCGAGCGACCGGTCGAGCTCCTCGACCGAGTCGGCCGAGGCGATGACGTATCCCATGCGGTCGTAGGCGTCGGTGGCCGGCCGGACCGGGTCGCCGGGCCGGCGCGCGATGTGGACCTCCGCGACGCCGGGCAGCCTCCGGGCCGCCTCGTGGCCGTCCAGGCTCGCCAGCCGGCCCTCTTCGGAGCTGGTGAGGAAGGCGACGCCGGTCGGGGTCAGCTCTCCCCGCGGGAGCTCGACGGGCAGGCCGGCCGCCGCGCGCAGCTGCTGCGTCAGCAGGTCGGGACCGCCCGCCAGCCTGATCAGCTCGGGGATCATGCCCCCCGCGAGGCGAGCGTTGATCTCGATGACCGTCGGTCCCGCGGGCGTCAGGCGCAGCTCGGTGTGGCAGGCGCCGTGGCGCAGCCCGACCGCCTCGACGGCCGCCCGTACCACCCGCTCGATCTCGCCGGACGCGGTCTCGTCCAGCGGGGCGGGGAAGGCGTGCCGCAGCTCGACGAACGACGGCGGGGGCGACACCGACTTCCGGGTGACGCCGACGACGTGGAGCTCGCCGTCGGCGAAGATCGTCTCCACGCTGTACTCGGTTCCCTCGACGAGCTCCTCGACCAGGACCTCCGTCGGGACCGCCTGCTCGCGCACGTTGTGCGTGATCGCGAGCAGCTTCGCGGCGTGGTCCCGGGCCTGCTCGACGGAGCCGCACAGCAGCACCCCCGTCGACGCCGAGTCCGCGGCCGGTTTGACGACACACGGCAGGCCGGCGGCCGCGACGGCCTCGGCGACCTCGGCCTCACTCGTGACGGCCACCGAGACAGGCTGGGGCAGTCCCGCGTCCGTCAGCAGCCGGCGGGTCTCCGACTTGCGGCGGCACGCGGCCACCGCGGCGGGCGGGTTGCCGGGCACGCCGAGCGTCGCGGCCAGTGAGGCGGCGGCCTCCAGGTAGAACTCGCTGGTGGTCGTGACGCCGGCCACCTCGTCGGCGTCGAAGCGGGCCCGGAGGGCCGCCGCTGGCGCGTCGGCGTCGTTGGTGTCGCAGCGGATGACCTCGCAGTCGGCCTCGCCGATGCCGGGGTACCTGCCGGGGCGGTTGGTGAGGAGTACGGGTGCCAGCCCGAGGTCCCGGGCACGCGACAGCGCGAGCATTCCGGTGCCCGTCGTGTTCGACTCGACGAACACCAGGCGCCTGCGGGGCGTGGACGGCACCTCCGCCCGCGCCCAGCCGTCCACCTCGGTGCCGTACGGGACCTCCGACGGCTCGGTGCGCAAGGGGAGTTCGGCGAGGCGGGCGCGTTCCCAGTAGCCGTCGTCGTAGATCGAGTCCACGTAGCGGTCGCCGCGGTCGGGGAAGATGCCGACGACGCGCGTGCCCGGCGGGACGGTGGCGGCCAGGTGCTTCAGCACCCGGTAGACCGAGCCGGAGGAGTTCCCGGCGAAGATGCCCTCCTCGCGGGCGAGGTCACGGGTCGCGACGAACGCCTCGTGGTCGTTCAGCCAGTGGACCTCGTCGATCTCCGCGTGGTCCAGGTTCCCCGGGACGAGGCTGTTGCCGATGCCGCTCTGCTTGCGTCCCGGCTGGTCGGGCTGGCCGAACAGGACGCTGCCGACGGCGTCGACGCCGATCACCCGCAGCGGCTCGGTCCGTCCCGCCGCCTTCAGCTCCCGCCGCAGGGCGCGGGCCGTCCCGCACAGGGACCCGCCGCTGCCGACCGCGCCGACGAGGACGTCGACGCCGCCCAGGTCCGCCACCAGCTCCTTGGCCAGTGCGGCGTAGGCGAGGGGGTTCTGCGGGTTGGAGTACTGGCGCGGCCAGAACGCCCCCGGGTACTCCTCGCGCAGCGCGGCCAGCCGTTCGAGGCGCGCGCTCTGCCAGCCGTTCGCCGTCATCGCGTCGACGACGTGCACCGAGCAGCCGAGTGCCTTCAGTTTCGCCAGGGTGATCGCGTCGATGCGGGGGTCGGTGACGATGTGCACCGGGTGGCCGAGCGCGTGGCCCGCCACCGCGAGCCCCAGCGCCATGGTGCCCGAGGAGCTCTCGATGATCGGGCCGCCGGGGGCCAGGACCCCGTTCGCGCGGGCCTCGAGAATGACCTGGCGGGCGACCCGGTCCTTCATCGCGAACAGATTCTGCAGTTCGAGCTTGGCCGCCACCGTCACGTCGGCGGGCGCCGCCCGCAGCCGGACGAGGGGGGTGTGCCCGATGGCTTCGACAAGGTCGTTGTAGATCATTGCTTGTTCCGCTTCCTGTTCAGCTCGAAGCCAAGGTCTGGTAGCAGAGGACCCGTTCGCGGTGCACGAGCTGACCGCACCGGTTGATGGCCTGGGCCAGCCGGCTCCGGAATCCGGGGACGTCGTGCGGCAGCAGCAGCCCGATCGTCGACCCGCTGTGCGCGGTGACGACACCGACCCCGCCGATCTCGGCGCTGAGGGCGGTCATCGCGTCGAGCGTCCGCTTGCGGCAGAGGCGCTGGTTCAGATGGGCGCTGCGGGTCGCGACCCGGCCGATCGCGGCCGCGTCACCGGCCCGCACCGCCGTCCGTACGTCGTCGAGGAGACGGGCGTACTCGTCCCGCTCCGCCGCCGTGAAGTTCTTCGGGATCCTGTTGAACGCGACGGTGTCCACGGTGCCGCCCTCGTCGATGCCCACGATCGTCATCGGCGGCAGCGCACCGAGCCGGTCGAGCAGCTCGACGTCGCGGTGCCGGAACGCGACGACCCCCGGATACATGACGCCGTCCGTCGGCTCGATCTCCCGCAGCACGTCCTCGACGACCCGCGGCGGCAGGTCGACGCCGAGCGCACTCGCCACGGCACGCGCCGTCGCCACGAGGTCGGCCGAGGAACTCGCCAGGCCCTTGCCCTCGGGCAGGGAGCCGTCGAGCCGCAGGGACCCGCCACCGGCCGCGTAGCGCGCGAGGACGGCCTCGGCGACCCTGCGGGCCTTCGTCTTCGTGGCCGGGAACACCTCGACGCCGTCGCGTGCGCTCGTGTACTCGAACGTCGCGGTGGCCCACCGGGCGATCGGCAGGGTGACCAGGAAGTCGGGCCCGTCGTCCGGCAGGGCGCCCTGGAGCAGTTCCCCGAAGGTGCCGAAGGCGGAACTGACCGCGACGGCCCGGGCGGGGGAGGGGTGCTGCCCGGCCGTCGGCTGGATGAGCTGCCGGCTCGTCATACGGCTCCTCCCGCCGCCGGTGCCACGGCGGCGTCGGTGGCGGTGATCGCGGCCCCGACCGTGGCCCGGCGCGCGTCCCACTCCGCCGTCAGCCCGTCGAGCCGCTTCCGCTGCTCGGCGAGCAGCGCCAGCACGGAGGCGGGGCCGGTCGAGCCCGCGGACACCTTCGCGCGCAGCTGCGCGTCCACGTCCGCCGAACCCGTCAGGTACGACGCCGGGTCCTCCAGCGGATGACCCGCCTCCAGCGCGGCCTCGGCGAGCGCCGCCGGGTCGGTGTGCCCCGCGTGGCCGTCGCCGGCGGCCAGCACCGCGGTGACGTACCTGCCGGCGATGACCTGGGCCGTACGCCACGGCACTCCCGCCCGCAGGGTCAGTTCGTTGGCCAGGCCGAAGCCGCCGAAGTGGTCCTCCTCGCAGACGGCGCGCATCCGGTCGGTGCGCCACTCCAGCCGGTCGACGACCAGGGTGAACCCGGTCAGCACCGCGCGGATCGCCCCGAACATGTTGCTCGCGTGCAGGCCCGCCTCCTTGGAGACCTCCACCATGTTGCTGTACGGGGTGTTCCGCTGGCCCGTGGCGAAGTCGACGTAGAAGGCCGTCAGATGACCGGTGCGGCCGCGCAGCCGCTCCAGGATCGGGTAGTTCTTCTTCTGGGGCATGGCCGCCGAGATGCCGGCCAGCTCGTCCGGCAGCTCGACCAGTCCGTACGCGCTCGACGACCAGGCCATGAGGTCGGTCAGGACCCGGCTGAACCCCACGCCCGCCGAGGCGATGTCCGCGGCGACGTCGAGCAGCCACTCCCGCGAGGCCACCGCGGACAGCGCGTGCGGGACCGGGCCCGCGCAGCCGATGGCCCGCGCCAGCCAGTCGCGGTCCCAGGCGAGTTCCTGCCCGGCCATGGGCCCGGCGCCGAGCGGCGAGAAGTTGATCCGGTCGTAGGTGGCGAGCAGCCGGGACGAGACCCGCAGCGCGTGCTCCGCCACGGCGCTGAGGTAGAAGCCCGGCGTGATGATCTGCGCCGACTGGAGGTGCGTGTACCCGGGCATCGGCGAGGTCACGTCCTGGGACGCGCGTGCGTGCGCGACCTCGGCCAGCTCCCCGAGCATCGCCGCGATCTCGGTCACCTGCAGGCGCCCGTACAGCAGTTGGGCACACGCCTGCAGGTCGTTGCGGCTCCGGTCGACGTGCCAGGCGGGAACCGGCTCCGGGACGACCTCCGCCACCCGCTTCTCCATCGCCAGCGCGATGTCGGTGAGCGCCGCCCCCGCACCCGCGGTGAGCTCCTCCGCGGTCAGCCCGCCGAGCGCCTCCGCGAGCCGCTCCACCTCGTGCGCCGACAGCACGCCGAGACGGCGGTACTCCCGCAGGAGAGCCTTCTCGATCAGGACGTACCAGGGCAGCAGGTGGGCGACCTCGTGCCGGAACTGCGGTTCGAGGAACTCCTGCCGGATGAACTCGTCCGGCGCCGCCGCGAGCCGGCCGGTCAGCCTCAACGGGTACCGCCCTGCTCCGCGTCCGCGAGGGTCGCGGCGACGAGCTCCGCCGCCGCGGCGGGGTGGCTCCGGACGAGATAGCGGCCCGCGTCCTCGAACCGGGTGGTACGGGCGCCGGGAAGCACGTCCGCGCAGCGCGCGGCGGCATCGCTCTCGCCGGGCGCCCGGGGGATCACGATGACGGTGGCGGGGACGTCGAGCGTCCCGGCGAAGGCGCCGAGCGAGCGCTCCGCCTCGCCGAGATCGTGCAGATAGGCCCGCTCGATCAGCTCGGTGCGGCTCGACCGCGACTGGTCGACGTCGGTGAGCGCACCGGCGTCGCGCAGCCAGGCGCCGATGTCGGCCGAGCCGGCCGCGGCCGGCTCGCCGTCGGACTCCTGCCCGGTGGCCGCCGCCAGGAACAGGTGTCGCGGAGGCGCGCCGGCGGTCCGCAGCGAGCGGGCGGTCTCCAACGCGAGCGCCACGCCCGCGCCGTGGCCCCACAGGGCCACGGGGATCCCGATCCGCTCGCGGATCTCCTCGCTCAGCCGGCCGGCGATCACGTCGACGCCGACCAGTTCGTCGTCGGGCCTGGCGATGTCGTGGCCGGGCAGCTCCACCGCGTACACCGCCACGTCCGAGGCGGACAGCGCCCGGGCCATGGCCTCGAAGTTGAGCGCGTTGCCCGCCTCGTACGGCACGCACACCAGCGCCGTGGTCGCGCTCGCGGGAACCGAGAGGGGCTGCAGGAGCGACGAGTCGTCCGAGCCGGCCCCGTCGGCCGCCTGCGCCAGATCGGCGAGCACCGGGTTCGCCATCAGGTCGACGAGCGAGATGAGCCCGCCGAGCTGCACGACGAGCCGGACCGCGGCCAGCGAGCCGCCGCCGAACGCGAAGAAGTCGTCGTTGCGGCCGACCTCGTCGAGCGGCAGGCCGAGGACCTCCGCCCAGACCGTGGCGATCCGCCGTTCGGTGTCCGTCCGCGGTGGCGTCAGGCTGTTGCCGCTCGCACTGTTGGTCTCCAGGTCGGCGAGACCGCGCTTGTCGACCTTGCCGTTGTCGGTGAGCGGGAGCTCGGGCAGCCAGCGCAGGGTCCGCGGGATCAGCTGGAGCGGCAGCCGCTCGGCCAGCAGCTCGCGCACGGCCGGAATGGCCTGCTCGGCGGTGTAGAACCCGGCCAGGCGCTTGCTCACGCCGTCCGGCATCACGATCACGCACGCCGACAGGACGCCGGGCACCCGGAGGAGCTGGGCCTCGACCTCGCCGACCTCGACCCGCATGCCGCTGATCTTCACCTGCTCGTCCCGCCGGCCGACGAACCGGAGCCGGCCGTCGGGCAGCCAGTGCCCGTAGTCACCGGTGCGGTACCGGCGCAGACCGGGCCGGACGGGGTCGTCGCCGAAGGCCTCGGCCGTACGCTCGGGGTCGTTGATGTAGCCCCGGCCGACACAGACGCCGGAGAACGTGACCTCACCGACCGAGTCGTCCCGCACCGGCAGTCCGTCCTCGCCGATCACGTCGACGAGGACGTTGGCGATCGGCACGCCCACGGTGACCTGCTCGTCGTCCGCCATGGAGCGGATGACCTCGTGCGTGGTGTCGTCGGACGCCTCGGTGGCGCCGTACGCGTTGACCACCGGCACCTCGGGGCACTGCTTGAACCAGCGGGTGAGCACCTGCCGGCTCACGGCCTCGCCGGTGACGCCGAGCATCCGCAGCGAGCCGGGCGCGGGGTCGCCCCCCTCCAGCCGGGTGACGATCACGTCCAGGTAGCTCGGGACGAGCTGGAGCACACCGACGTTCTCCTCACCGAGCAGCCGGAGGAGGCCGGGGACGTCCAGCATCAGCTCGGGATCGATGATCACGGTGCTGCCGCCGACCGTGAGCGGCGCGATCGCCTGCCACAGCGAGATGTCGAAGCACTGGGACGCGGTCTGCGCGACGACCGTGCCGGGCTCCAGCTCGAAGGTGTCCACCTTCGCCAGCAGGTGGTTGAGCATGCCGGCGTGCTCGCAGGCGGCGCCCTTCGGCGCGCCCGTGGAACCGGAGGTGAAGTAGATGTAGGCGAGCGCGTCCTCCGCGACGCGCTCCGGCCGGGCCGCGACGGCCGCCGAAGGCGCCAGCGGGAGCGCCCGGACGGCCGCTTCCTCCAGCGGACGCGCCGACACCTCGGCCTCGACCAGCGCCAGTCGCGTCCCGCTGCGGCGCAGCAGGTCGGCGATGCGCTCGTCGGGGTACGCCGGGTCGATCGGCAGGTAGACCCCGCCCGCCTTGAAGATGCCGAGGATCGCCGCCAGCCAGTCCAGCGAGCGCCGGCTGATGACCGCGACGACGCCCTCGGGCCGCAGCCCGGCCGCCAGGAGCGCCCCGGCCACCCGGTCCGCCGCCGCGTCGAGCTCCGCGTAGGTCCAGCGGGTCCCGCGGTGCACGGCGGCGAGCGCCGACGGCGTCTCGCGTGCGCACTCCTCGAAGAGCTCGTGGGCACGGCGATCGGGGAGCGGCCGTACCGGCCCGACTCCACGCGACTGCGGACCGCGGACTGCCTCGACCTTCTCCGTCACAGTGCCAGCCTTTCCGGCCGAACGTAGGGGCGGCCTGGATTCCAGATCAATCAACCGACGAGAAAAACGAACGCGTTGTGGAGCGTCACGGAGGGCCGGCGCGGCCGTACGGGCCGACGGCAACGACCGCTCATGCCGAGCACGTTAGTGAGCCGCGGGGTCCACCCGTACTGACATCGGTCAGGGCTCGGACGGCCGGACGGCACGGACGTCCCGGCGCGGCCCGCCCACGGCGGCCCACCGGGTAATCGACGGGTCCCGGCGCCGGCCGGCCCCCTGCGGATCGCGGCCGAAGTACTGACAGGTATCAGTACCGGAATGCCACCGGAGCGCCTGCATACTCGGCACCAGTCGCATCAAAAAGGAGACCTGGTGTGTTCCCGCTCAGCGCCTCACAGCAAATCGTCTGGCTGCAGCAGAAGGTAGTTCCTGACAGCCGCGCGTATCACGCCACAGCGGTCGTCGACTTCCACGGTGAAATCCAGCCCAAGATGCTCCGCCAGTGCGTCTCCGACGCGGTCGGCCGCCATGACGCGATGCGGATCCGGATATGTGACGAAGGCTCTGCGATCGCCTTCCAGGAAGTCGTGGAAAGCCTCGACATCGAGATTCCCGAATACGACCTGCGCGGCGCTGAGGACCCCGAGGAGCGGCGGGCGGAGCTGCTCCGCGGCCAGGTGCTCGCCGAGTTCGACCTGCGGAACGCGCCCCTGGCCCGCTGGACGCTGGTCCGCCTGGGGGACGGCCACTGGCAGCTCTTCATGACCGAGCACCATCTCGTGCACGACGGCCGGTCCACCGTGGAGTTCCTCGCGGGCGTGTTCCGGCAGTACGCGGCCGAGGTGACCGGCGGGGAGTTCGTCGCGGAGGCGGCTCCCTCCTACGAGGAGTACGTCGCCCACACGAACTCCGACGAGTACCGCGCGCGGGTCGCCGCCGACGTCGCGTGGTGGGCGGACCGCCTCGAAGGCGCCCGGTTCACCGTCGACTTCCCCGGCATCGGCACCCGGCGGTCGGCCCTGTTCGACCACCGCGGCGGCCAGTTCCGGCAGGCGGTTCCCGCCGACCTCATGGCCCGGGTGAGCGCGGCGGCCCAGGAGGGCGGCCACACCGTCTTCGCCACCCTGCTGGCGGTCTACGCCGAGCTCTGCCGCCGCCACTCCGGTCAGAACGACCTGGTCATCGGCATGCCGTTCGCCAACCGTCCCCCCGGCTTCGAACGCACGGTGGGCATGATGGTCGGCGCCGTCCCCCTCCGGCTGGCGATCGACCCCGACGCCCCGGGCGGCGACGTCGCCACGGAGGCCATGGAGGCGATCTTCGACGCCATCGACCACGAGTCGGCGCCGATCCAGGAGCTCGTGAAGGCCACCAAGCGCAGCAGCAAGGGGCTCGGCAACCCCCTCTTCAACATCATGTTCGCCATGCACGACGCGCCCTGCCCCCCGATGGACGCCCCCGGCCTCTCCGTCGACATGCAGATCGCCGTCGGCGCCAACAGCACCAAGTTCGACCTCAGCGTCGTGGTCATGCCCGGCAAGGTCCTCCACGGCACCGGCGGCGAGCACGGCTACGAACTGGTCTGGGAGTACTCCACGCAGGTCTTCGCACCCGAACACGTCGAGCTGCTCGCCACGGGCTTCGAGACCCTGCTCCGCGCGTACGTCGCCCAGCCGCACGAGCCGATCGGCAGCCTCGCGCCGACCGTGGTCGCGCCGCCGGCCGACGACGACCGCGCCGCCGGACAGGTCCCCGCAGCCGCGGCCGCCGACGTGGAGCCGCCCGCGGCCGCCGCCCGCCCGGCCGGCGGCGGGGCGGGCTCCGACTCGCTGTGGCTCCAGGCGTTCCGCCACATCCTGGAGCGCGACGACATCGACGAGGACGACGACTTCTTCCAGGTCGGCGGCTACTCGCTGCTCGTCCCGATGCTGCTGTCGCACTACGAGTCGCTCGCCGGCTGGCGGCCCCCGACGAGCCTGGTCTTCGAGTTCTCGTCACCGCTCGAACTCGAGGCGGCGTCGGCCGAGCACCTCCGGCAGCCCTCCGGCGTACAGGGCTGACGACAGGAGGGACAGGGCGATGACCACGTACCGGCACACGGTCGAGGAAGCCGACAGATTCCACAAGCACGGCATCGACCTGACGGTCTACGGCCAGGACGACCCGGCGGCGACCGTCGTGCGCGTGAACGTCGAGCGAGGACATTTCCAGGAATTCCTCAACACCAGGAGTTCCTACACCTATTACATCGTCAGCGGTCGGGGCGTGTTCCACCTGAACGGCGAGCCGGTCGCCGTCGGCGCCACCGACCTGATCACCGTCCCGCCGAACACCCGGATCTTCTATTTCGGCGCGATGGAGATGGTTCTCACGGTGGCGCCCGCGTTCGACGAACGGGACGAACGGCACGTCAGGTTCATCAGCGAGAGCGAGAGCCCCGACTAATGCCGCTGCCGGGCATCACTACCACTTGGATGGAGGATGGCATGTCGACGACCACGGACGAGGCCGCACCGCTCACGGAGCGCTGTGCGCGCACTCTGGCGTCGCTACCGAACGAACTGGCCCTGCCGACGGATCGTCCGCGACCGGCGCACGCCTCCTCGGTGAGCGGGTCGCACCGGTTCGACATCGCTCCCGAGGTCCACCGGGCCCTTCTCGCGACGGCCGGGGAGGCCGGGGCGACGGTGGGGACGACGGTCCGGGCCGCCGCGGCCGCCCTGCTGACCCGGCTGGGGGCCGGCACCGACATCCCGATCGCGGCTCCGGCCGCGGCGCGACCCGGCGTGCCGCGGGGCGACGCGGCGGAGTTCCTCGCCCGTCACCTCGTCGTCCGGATCGACGCCTCGGGCGACCCGAGCCCACGAGCACTCCTCGACCGCGTGCGGGAGGCCGAGGACGCGGCGCGCGCGGCGCACGACGTGCCCGCGGAGCGGCTGGCCGAGATCGTCGACCTCGCCCCGTACGCCGGCCGGAGCCGCCTGGTCCAGGTGAGCGTCGTCGTCGACGACGAGACCGCGTCCGAGGCCGGCACGACGGACCCGTCCGCCTTCGACCTCGCCGTCACCCTGACCGAGCGCCGGCGGGACGACCGGGAGCCGGCGGGGATCGCGGGCGAGATCGCCTACGACACCGACCTGTTCGACCGTGCGACGGCCGTCTCGCTCGCGGACCGTCTGGTCCTGCTCCTGACGGCGTTCACCACCGCACCGGACACCGCCCTGTCCCGCGTGGAGCTGCTGTCCGCCGGGGAACGCAAGGCCTGGCTGGAGACGTCGAGCGGCGCCGAGCGCGAGATCGGCGAGGCCACGCTGGTCCGGCGGTTCGAGGCCCGCGTCCTGGAGACACCGGACGCCGTGGCGCTGGTGTGCGGCGACGTGTCGCTGACCCTCGCCGAACTCGACGCCCGGGCCAACGCGCTCGCCCACCGGCTGATCGGCTCCGGCATCCGGACCGAGGAGCCGGTGGCCATCCTGATGGACCGGTCCGCGGAGCAGATCGTCGCGGTGCTCGCCGTCCTCAAGGCCGGCGGCTGCTACCTGCCCCTGCACCTGGCCCATCCGGCGGAACGCATGCTCGGCGTCATGGCGGCCGCGGACGCCCGGATCCTGCTGACCGACACGACCCACGCCCACCACGAGGCCGCGCGGGGCGCCACGACCACCCTCCTCGTCACCGCGGACGACTCCGCGGGGGCGACCACCGGCAGCCCCGACCGCGCGCCGCTGCCCGAGCAGGCCGCGTACCTCATGTACACCTCGGGCTCGACCGGAGTCCCCAAGGGCATCCTGGTGTCCCACCGGAGCGCCGTGTGCATGGTGCTCGACAGCTCCTGGGACGAGGCGGCCGCGGCGCGGATGCTGGTGCACTCGCCGCTCGCGTTCGACGTGTCGACGGGCGAGATCTGGCTGCCGCTGCTCAGGAACGGGCAGCTGGTGATCGCGCCGCCCGGTGACCTGGACGCACAGGGCCTGAAGGACCTCGTCGCACGCCACGGCGTGACCGGCGCCCTGCTCTCCGGCGGACTCTTCCGCAGCATCGCCGACGACTCGGCGGCGGCCTTCACCGGCATGCTCCGCGTGTACATGGGCGGCGAGGTGATCTCCCCGGTCGCGGTGCGCAAGGCACTCGAAGCGGCTCCCGGCCTCGTCGTGCACCCCCAGTACGGGCCCACCGAGGCCACGCTGTGCGTCACCCACCACAGCGTCGAACGGGCGGACCTGCTGACGGGCGACGTCCCCATCGGCAAGCCGATGGACAACAGGCGCGTGTACGTCCTGGACGAGCACCTCGACCCGGTGCCGCCCGGCACGGTCGGCGAGCTGTACCTCGGCGGCGAGGGCCTGGCCCGCGGCTACCTCGGCAACGCGGCGCTGACCGCGGAGCGGTTCGTACCGGACCCGTTCCACGGCGTCGGCGCCCGGATGTACCGGTCGGGGGACCTGGCCCGCTGGACCCGCGACGGCGTCCTGATGTTCGTGGGCCGCACCGACGACCAGGTCAAGGTACGCGGCTACCGCATCGAACTCGGCGAGATCGAGACCGCCCTGGCCCGGCAGGACGGGGTCGCGCGGGTCGCGGTGATCGTCAGGCAGGACCAGCCGGGCGACGAGCGCCTGGTGGCGTACGTGGTGCCGGCCGCCGGACGGACCCCGGACCCGGCGGCCCTGGCCGAGCAGGTCGGCAGGACCCTGCCCGCGTACATGGTGCCCTCCGCCTTCGTCACGCTGACGGAACTGCCCCTGACGCCGAACGGCAAGCTGGACCGCCGGGCCCTCCCGGCACCCGACTACGGCGGCGGCACCGGCCGCGGCCCCAGCACGCCCGAGGAGCACCGGCTGTGCGCCGTCTTCGCCGAGATCCTGGGCCTCGAACGGGTCGGCATCGACGAGGGGTTCTTCTCCCTGGGCGGCGACTCGCTGCTCGCCACCCGGCTGAGGTCGAGGATCCGCACCGAACTCGGCGTGGAACTCAGGGCCCAGGCGCTGGTCCGGAACCCGACCGTCGCCGAGCTCGCGCAGCTGCTCTGACCCCGTACCGCCCCGCCCCGTGACGGAACCGTCCGCACGGAAAAGCCCGGAGGGCCACCGCACCGAGTGCGCGGTGGCCCTCCGGGCTCGCGCCGCGCCTACTGGGCGGGCGCGCCGAGGTAGCCGACGAACAACCCGTCCGGGTCACGGTCCGCACGGATCCGCCGGAACCGCGACCAGGCCGCGTCGGACATGATCCGGTCGGGCCGGACCGTCAGGTCGCTGTCCCCCAGGTAGCAGCCGGCGGAGACGGGGGCCACGCGGCGCATGGTGCCGTCCAGCCACGCACGGCACCGCGCGTCCTCCTCCGGGGCCTCGCCGATCACGTACGCGGCGAAGTACAGGTCGGTCCCCACGGACAGGGCCATGTCCGGCGTCCGGCGCGACCGCAGGGGCGTGAAGTCGCCGAGGACGGTGAACGTCCTGGGCGTCGGCAGGTCGACGAAGGCGGGCACCAGCGCCGGGACCAGCTCGGAGGCGGAACCGGTGAGGAAGGCGTTGTCCGCGAAGTAGCGGTGGTAGTCGGGGTTGGCCCGCAGCTGCGCCGCCTGCAGCTCGGCGAACCCCACCGGCCGGGCGACGGTGGCGGCCGACGCCTTCCCGACCACCGGGCAGGTGTCGAGCGCGGCCGACGAGGCCGGCCCGCCGTCGAACGACACGGCGTCGACGATCAGCACCGGAGCGTCGCAGCCGGGCGGAGTGCAGCCGACCGCGGCGAGCTCGACCGACGGCGGCACCTCGCGGCGCGCCGACAGATACCAGGTCAGGACCTCGGGAGCGAGGTCGGCGGGGTACACGTACGTGGACCGCGTCAGCTCCCGGAACCGGGGGCGGGTGCGGAGCCGGAACTCGGTGACCACGCCGAAGAAGCCGGGACCCGAGCCCCGCGCGGCCCAGAACAGGTCGGCGTTCTCCGTCTCGGAGCACCGCACGAGGTCGCCCGCGGCCGTGACCACGTCCATGGACTCGACGGACTCCGCGGCCCAGCCCCAGCCGCGGCAGTTCCACCCGATGCCGCCCTGCAGCAGGAAGCCGCCCATGCCCACGGTGGGGGAGTGGCCCACGGAGAAGAACCGGCCGTGCTCCGCGAGGTACGGGTCGAGGTCGAGACCGCCGCGCACCGCCGGACCGACCGCGACCGTCGCGTCCGCCGGGTCGTACGCCATCCTGGTGAACAGCGCCAGGTCGACGAGCAGGGTGTCCTCGCGCAGTGACCACGCGGGCCAACTGTGCCCGCCGGAGCGGACGGCGACCTTCCACCCCTCCGCCGCCGCCAGCCGCACTCCCGCCGCCACATCGGCGGCGTCCGCCGCGCGCAGCACCGCCGCCGGCCGCCTCGACGGCAGCCGGTGGTTGAAGAGGCGTGAGGTCGCGGCGTCGGCGAACCCGGTGTCGCCCCTGCGCCAGAAGGCCCCGGTGAAAGAAGTCATCAGCAAGTGGTCCCCAGGTCGCTCCGCACGCCGTGCGGATCGGTGGGCACATGGGCCGGGCCGTGCCAGGGCCGCCCGGCCGGGCATGTGCGTGGATGTCGGCCGGAAAGGGAAAGGCGGCGGCACGCCGTGCGCGCCGCCACCGGTCGGGCCCCTAGGGCCTGTCTGACCCGCAAGATCCGGAAGAGACGACCTAGCCCTCGTCGACGGACGGGCTCCGCCGCAGACTCGCGGGCCGGAGGTCCGTCCAGGAACGGTCGACATGGGCGAGGCACTCGGCCTTCGTGCCCCGCTTCCCGGCCTCGGACCAGCCGGCGGGCAGCTCCCGCCCGACCGGCCAGACCGAGTACTGCTCCTCGTCGTTCCGCACCACACGGAACGCGCGCGTCTCGTCGTCGAACACGGAATCCCCTCCTAGTCACCCGCGGGCAGTGCGAACGCCTCGGCCGCGTCGAGGAGCTGCTCCACGGCCGCGCCGGGGAAGCAGCTCTCGTTGTAGTGCGCGACGATCTCCGGCCCCGTCTCGTACAGGTTCCACCCGACGACCACGGTCTCCAGGAAGCGCTTCCCGCCGGGGACGTCCAACTCCACGTACTCCGCCTCGGTACCGGTGAACGGCGCCAGGTCGTACGAGGACGGCGGCTCCTCGTTGAGGCTGACGTACAGGCCGGCCTGCCGGTCCGGCACCATCAGCGTCTCGTTCCAGTACCGTCCCGCGACCAGCAGCGGAATGCTGTACTCGAAGACGTCGTGGGTCCGGAGGAACACCTCGCGGACCGTCCCGACCCGGTCACCGCGCTCCCGCCCGAGGTGCAGCGGCACGGTCTGCACGAACAGACCGGCGGTCTGCGACGTGCCCGGCAGCATGCGCCCGTGCTGGTTGACGGAGATCCCCGGCGCGGGTTCGCCGGTGACCTCACGCGCCGCGGCGAGCACACTGGCCGTGACCGCGGCGAAGGGAGTCGCCCGGGCCTCCAGGGCGAAGCGCCGCAACCGGGCCTTCGCGTCCGCCGGAAGCGCCCGGGCGATCCTCTTGGGCCGGTACTCGCCCGCGTGCTCGGTGCCGACGGGGAACGGCGCCGGGACCGTCCCGAACTCCTCGACGTACGAGCCCCAGAAGGCCCGCCGCTCCGCTCCCCAGGAGCCGGAGAACAGCCGGCGCTCCTCCGAGGCGAAGGCCTGGTAGCTGCTCGCGCCCGACACGTCGCCGGTGTCGCCGGCCAGCGCCCGGTTGTAGAACTCGGTGAAGTCCGACCGGATCCGGGCCCACGAGGCCAGGTCGTTGATGATGTGGTCGATCGCGATGCCGAAGAGGTGCCTGCGCTCGTCACGCCGCACGACGGCGATGCGCGAGAAGCCGCGGCCGTCCAGGCTGAAGGGCTCGCCGATGAAGCGGCCCATCAGCTCGACGGCCTCCGCGTCCGTGTCGGCGGTGAGGACCTGCACCTCGCTCAGCGCGTCGTCGTACGTGCACGCCTCCTCCGGCGACAGGTAGGCGCGGCGCAGTACGTCGTGGCGCAGGCACACCCGCCACCAGGCGTCGCGCAGCGCGGCGACGTCGAGGTCGCCGGTGAGCCACATCGCCATGTAGTGCAGGTTGTGCCAGTCGGCGAACTCGCCCGTCAGCCGGGCCATTTCCGCCAGCGAGGTCGGCCCCGCCGATCCCTTTTCCTGGGAGAACGTCATCTCACACCTCCGGGCACGTGACGCTGACCGTCTTAGGAGCGGGCGCCGTCCGCACCGGAATCCACCTGCCCCGGCTCGCCTTCCAGGAAATCCGAAAGGCTGCGCGGCGAAGCGTGGGAGAACACGTGGCGCAGTTTCACGTCGACCCCGAGGGCGTCGTGAATCCTGCCGGTGATCTGCAGGACGTGCAGCGACGACCCGTCGTTCTCGAAGAGGTCCGAGCTCTCGTCGAGTTCGGGATTTCCGAGAACCTCCCGCCAGATCTGGGTCAGAGCCGCAACGCGATCCGGCGCCATCTGATTCTGTGGACTCATGTCGGGAGCTCCTCACGACTGCTGCGCGAATTCCTGGTGCCCACAACTCGCAGGTTGCGGCGGAGCCACAAGCTACCCACCGTCAGGAGGGGCCTGTACTGACACCGGTCAGGATCATGCCGCCGTCGCCGGCACCCCCGGCCTCCACCTGAACGCGCACCTGGCAGTACGCGTGGTCGGACTCCGTGGCCGCCACCGTCGTACTCAGCAGCCGCAGCGCACGGCCGTAGAGAACGTGGTCGTTCTGGACGCCCTTGGCCGTCGTGGGAGTCCCTTCGAACGCGCTTCGGTAGCCGCCCGCGCCCATGACGTCGCCCAGCAGCTCCCCGAAGCGCCCGTAGTTCGCGTCGACGCCCGCGAAGGCCATCCCCGTACGGCCGATCTCCCGCAGGTCCTCCGCGAGCATCTCCCACATCGGCGCGAACACCGGATCGGCGGGACTCGCCCCGAAGCGGCGCAGCGGAAAGCAGTGCCCGTTCACGAAGCCGAGCCGCCGGCCGCCGCCCAGGTCCAACGACCCGACCGCATAGCCCTTGTCGTGCAGCGTCCAGCGCCCGCCGCCCGGTCCCGAACCCTCGAGGCCGGGATTGGGAAACCGTTTGAACACCACGTCGTCGAGGGGGAAACGCGACAGGATTCCGAGCGCCAGCGAGGCGTCCCGCGCCATGTGCGAGACGCTCACCGGAAAGGACGCGACATGCGGATACCCGACCCGCCTGGCCAGTTCCGTCGCCTGGTCCTCCCGGCGCCCGTGGTAGTCATGCGCCTCCTGCAGACAGACCACGTCGGGCGCGTGTGCCTCCAACACCGAGGCGTAATGGCCGAGTGACGGAATTCCGTCGTGCTGATGCGACTCACCGAGAATCCCGCCCCCGATGTTCCACGTCGCGAGTTTCAGGAGCGTAGGCGTCATCAATGCGTCCTCCACGGCTCCAGCGAGGCGACCGGCCCGCTGTCGTGACGCGCAGATTACGCGGCCCCCCGCCGCACACGTACTGACAGCGGTCAGGAGATCCGGACGGTCCGGTCAAGCGGGGTACGGGACCGTGACGGCCGTCGCCACGAAGCCCTGCCGGCTCGTCCAGCGGCCCTCGAACCCGTCGAGCCGGCGGTCACCCACCCGCGGACCCGGCACGAGCAGCCCGGCACGGAACCCACCGCACGGCTGCCCACCGGGATCCACGGAGATCTCGACATCGGCCTCGGAGAAATCCAGCCACTTCCCGGTCAGCGGCGACCACGCCTTGTAGACCGCCTCCTTGGCGCTGAACAGCAACCGGTCCCAGGGGATCCCCGGATGCTCCGCGGCCAGCCGGCTCAGCCGGTCGCGCTCCGCCGGCAGGGCCACGAGCTCCAGCACGCCCTCGGGCAGCGGGGCGGCCGGCTCGGCGTCGATGCCCAGCGAGGCGACGTCGGCGCTGAGCGCCAGAGCGGCCGCGTGGTAACCGTCGCAGTGCGTCAGGCTTCCGACCAGCCCCGGCTGCCAGTCCGGCGCACCCCGTTCGCCCGGCAGCACCGGCTGCGGCGGCAGGCCGAGCTTCGCCATCGCCCGACGCGCACAGACCCGTACCGCCGCGAACTCCCGGCGCCGCTTGTCGACCGCCCGGCTCACGAGCGCAGCCTCCTCGGGGTACAGCTCCGCGTCCAGGGCGGTGTGGCCGTAGCCCTCGACCGCGACCACGCTCTCCGGCAGCAGCGCCTCGATCACCGCGCACCTTCCCTTTCCGCCAGGGGACCCCTCCGAGCCGGGGACTTCCTCGCCCACCGTACCCAGCGTCGCTCCGGAGGCACGGCCTCGGCCGCCCCGCACCGCCGTGGTCAGGACTGCCAGGATGGCCGTCGAAAGGTGCACCGACCCCAGTGGAAGGAAGCCGTGTGACCACTCCAGCGACACCACCGATGCCCGAGCGGCCCGGGATCGGCGGCTCGACCCGGCTCTACGCCGTCCTCGGCTGCCCGGTCGCCCAGGTGAAGGCGCCCGCGCTGCTCAATCCCGTCTTCTCCCGCCTCGGCCTCGACGCCGTCCTCGTGCCGGTGCTCGCCGAGCCCGAGCACCTCGGTGAGATCGTGCGAGGGCTCCAGCGGATCGGCAACCTCGACGGGCTGCTCGTCACCGTGCCGCACAAGGCCGACGTCCGCCGGTTCGCCGACACCGTCAGCGGCGCCGTCACCCAGTCCGGGAGCGCCAACGCGCTGCGCCGGGAGCCCGACGGCCGGTGGAGCGCCGAGAACTTCGACGGCATCGGGTTCGTCCGGGGGCTGAGCGCCTCCGGATTCGACCTCGCGGGGAAGCGCGTGTCCCTGATCGGCGCGGGCGGCGCCGGAGGCGCCCTGGCCGCCGCCGTGCTCGCCGCCGGAGCCGCCCACCTCGACGTGTGCGACCGCGACGAGGACCGGGTGACCGAGGTGACGAACCGTCTCGGGCCTTACTGGCCGGGCCGGTTGGCCGGAACGGTTACCCCACGGCTCGACGGCGCGGACCTCGTCGTGAACGCCACCCCGCTCGGCCTGCGCCCCGACGACCCGCTGCCGTTCGACGTGGAGGGCCTCCCGTCAGGGGCGGCGGTCGCCGACATCATCATGGAACCGCGTGAGACCGCGCTGCTGCGGGCGGCCGAGGCGCGCGGCCACCGGATCCATCACGGTTCGCACATGCTCATTCACCAACTCGACCTCTACCGCGAGTTCTTCCGGCTGGACGCCCCCGAGCGGGCGGAGCTGTCATGATCGGGAACCACGGTAGATCAACCTTCTTACGACGGAACGGATGAGACGTGCCGAACGACATGACCTCCCCTGTCGAACACCAGGACCTCTACGCGCTGTCCCCCGAGGGGCAGCGGCTGCTGTTCACCGAGGCCCGCACGGCCCTCAAGTTCACCGACGCGCCGGTCGACGACGAGCGGCTGCGGGCGATCTGGGAACTGTTCAAGTGGGCGCCCACCGGCAGCAACCTCAACCCGATGCGGATCCTCTACGTGCGCACGGACGAGGGGAAGAAGCGGCTGGTCCCCCTGCTCACCCCGCCGAACCAGCCCAAGAGCGCCTCCGCGCCCGTCATCGCGGTGCTTGCGGTGGACCGTGAATACGGCGAGTACGGCGCCGAGTTGTGCCCCAGCATCCCCGGACTCAAGGACGTCCTCGACTCCAACCCCGTCCTGCGTGACGCCTCCGGCGACTTCAACGCCGCCCTGCAGGCCGGGTACTTCGTCCTCGCGGTACGTGCCGCGGGTCTGGCCGCCGGGCCGATGAAGGGTTTCGACGCCGAGGCGGTGAACACCGAGTTCTTCCCCGACGGGCGCTGGAAGGCGATCCTGCTGGTCAACATCGGCGAGCCCGCCGAGGACGCCTGGGGCGAGCGGATGCCGCGCCACGACTACGAGCAGGCCGTCCAGCTCGTCTGACGCCGCCGTGCGACGGCCGGGGTCCCGTGTCGCGGGCCCCGGCCGCGCCGCGCGCGACCGAGCGGTCAGGGGTTCGGCAGTCCCCTGGCGGCGAGCAGCGCCCCGTGCAGGGACGAACCGCCGCCGAGCCGGGCCGGAAGGACGGGGGCCACCGGGTGTCCCGGCCTGGCCAGCATGGCCGCCTGCCGGGCGACCTCCGCCACGAAGCCCTCGATCCCCGCGGCGAACCCGCCGCCCACGACCGTCGCCGAGGGGTGCACCAGCTCGCCCGCCCCCACCAGGGCGGCCGCGAGGGCCGCGCAACTGTGCTCGACCGCGGTGACGGCCCAGTCCGCACCGTCGGCGTACCCGGCCCTGAGCTCCTCGAAGGTCACCTCCGCCCCGCGCGCGGCCGCCGCCCGGCGCAGCGTCGCCGGGCCCGACGCCTCGGCCTGGACGCAGCCGCGGCGGCCGCAGTCGCAGAGCTCGCCGTCCCGGTCCACGATCAGGTGTCCCAGCTCGCACGACCCCCGGCGCGTACCGGGCACGGGCCGGCCGCCGAGGACGATCCCGCCGCCGATGCCGGTGCCCACGCCCACGTAGACCAGGTCGGAGTGACCGGCCGCGTGGGCCTCCGCCACGGCGGCCAGGTCTCCGTCGTCGGCCCAGGACACCTCGGATCCGGGGAAGAGGTCCCGCAAGACCTCCGACAGGTCGAGCCCCACCCAGGACGGCCGGGTGGGCCAGGCCGTCACCCGCCCCGCGGCGTCCAGCGTGGCAGGCACGGCGACACCGACCCCCGCGAGCGGCCGTGCGGCACGGGCCAGGAGCTCCTCCACGTGGGCCCGCAGGGTGTCCAGGTCCTCCGGGAGACCGGCGGACGACCGCCAGCGGACCACGGAATCCCGCGACGCCGCGCCGCGGGTCCCGGACGTCTCCGTGCGGAAGGCGACCTTCGTGCCGCCGATGTCAATGCCGAGGTGGATGGCCCGCTCCCGTCGTCATGAGCTGGGTCTCCAACTGGTCGAGGACCATGCCGAGTTCCCTCGTGCTGCGGGCGACCCCGAAGACGTGGAAGTCGGGCCGGACGAGGACGAAGCGCGCCCGGACGGAGGCCATGAACGGGAGGTACACGTCGTCGAGGTCCGTGACCGCACCCGCCGCCGGCTCCGTGCCGGAGGCGAGCCTGACCGTGTGGGCGCCGATCTCCGCGAGGAGGGCGCGCTGTTCCGCGCTCAGCGCGGAGGCCGGGTCCTCCGTGGTGAGGAGCACGAAGCCCGTGCCCACCACCTGGTCGAAGAGCCCGGCGACGCCGTCCCGCGCCACCCGCCCCTGGGGGACCGGCGAGCCGGTCGGGGGCGCGGCGACCGTGCCGACCGTGCGGTGCAGCACGCCCTCGCGCAGCGGCTGCGTCACCGGGCGGTCCGGCGTCTGGCCCGCCGTCAGGGTGGCGTCCCGGCGGGCCGCCTCCTCCGCGTCGGAGACACAGACGATCTTCCCGAGCTGTACGGACAGTTCGATCGTGCGGAGCACATGGCCGCGGCGCTCGGGCCCGTACGTGTCGAGGAGCCGCGCGTCCGATGCGCCCCGCAGGACTCGGTCGAGCTTCCAGGACAGGTTGAGGACGTCCCGGATGCCCGAGCACATCCCGGCGCCCGCGAACGGCGGCATCGAGTGCGCGGCGTCACCCGCGAGCAGCACCCGGCCCTTCTTCCAGGTGTCGGCCAGGGCGGCACGGAAGGTGTAGACGGTGTGCCGGGCGAGGACCGCGTTCTCCGGGGTCACGTCGAAGGACTTGAGCAGGCGCCAGGCCGTCTCGGGCGTGTCGAGCTCCTCCTTGGACTCGTCCGGCAGCCGCATGAACTCCCAGCGCCTGCGCCCGGGGCCGCTCCCGACGACCGTCGTCGGCCTGGCCGGGTCGCAGATCTGCGCGTTGGCCGGCGTGAACTCCCGGGGCTCGCCCAGGACGACGTCGCAGAGCAGCCAGTCGAAGGAGAAGTCGAGGTCGGTGACGCCGACGTCCAGAAGGTCCCGTATCCGGCTGTTGGCCCCGTCGCAGCCGACCAGCCAGGCTCCCTCGAGGGTCCTGACGTCGCCGGCGGCGGTCTCCGCGGTGAGGGTCACGCCGTGGTCGCCGTGGTCCTCGACGGCCGTCGCGGTGTGCCCGCGCAGGACGCGCAGCAGGCCCCGGTCCTCGAACTCGGCGGCACGCTCGGCGAGCGCCGCTTCGAGCGCCGGCTGGTGGAAGGTGGTGGCGTCCGGCCAGCCGTGCGCGCCGGGGGCGGCGAACTCCATGCGCAGCAGCGTCCGCCCGGCGGCGTTCCGCCAGTCGTACGCGTCGACGGGCTCGCCGATCTCCTCGAACGAGGAGGCGATCCCGAGGGAGGCGAGGGTGCGCGCGGTCTCGCCGTCGAAGACGGTGGCGCGCGGCATCGGATACGGGGTCTCCCACCGCTCGACGACCGTCACCCGGCGGCCCTGCCGGGCCAGCAGGATCGCCAGGACCTGGCCGACCGGCCCGTACCCGACGACGAGGACGTCGGCGGCGTCGGGGTGAGGGCGGCCGGCGGAGGTGGTGGAGCTCGTGCCGCTCATCCCGTGACGCCTCGCCGGACCAGGGCCTGGGCGGCGAGCCGGTACCCCTCGGCGCCCAGGCCGAAGATCACGCCGCTTGCCAGGGCGCCGAGGATCGACTGGTGCCGGAAGCCCTCGCGCGCCCACACGTTGGACAGGTGGACCTCGATCCACGGCTTGGGGTAGTTGGCGAGCGCGTCCCGGAAGCTCCAGCCGGCGATCATCAGCGCGCCCGGGTTGATGATCGCGCCCACCGTGTCGTAGCTGTCCTGGACGGCGCGGACCATCTCCCCTTCGCAGTCGTACTGGCGGGCCACCACTTTCCACCCGGATTCCGCGACTTCCTCGGCGACGATCCGCTCGATGTCGGCCAGGGTTTCGGTGCCGTAGATCTCCGGCTCCCGGCGGCCGAGTATTCCCAGATTTGGCCCGTTCAACAACAGGAGTTCACTCAAGACAGACCTCGGTGCTTCTCGCGCGGCGGTTGGCCGCCGATGCTAACCAGAGGCCGCTTGCCCGTGCAATGCGACAAAGTCCGAATGCCCGTTTACGGGGGCGTGGTGACGTTCTGTCAGAAACGCTCGGAAGGGGATCGTGGCGGGAAACCACCTGGTCTGAGGGGTGTGTCGACTAGGGGGGTCGGATGAGGGGGATCTAAGGGGGTCGCCTAGGGGATTGTGAAGGCTTTCCGTGGCCTGGACCATGTGAAAACCGAGTCGTTCCGTGCCGGTTGACAACAGATCGACCAGCAGCCATGGCCCGGCCGTCTTCTCCGGGTGGCCGGTATCTAGCTAGATGGATGGACTATGTTTGGGATTTCGCAGCGGAGCCTGGAATTTCCGGAGTGGCCCCAGTTCGGTGACCAGGAAAGAGTCGCTCTGATGCGCGCCCTCGAACAGGGGCAGTGGTGGCGTATCGGCGGAAGTGAAGTCGACGAATTCGAGCGCGAATTCGCCGAGTACCACGGCACCGCACACGCCCTCGCGGTGACCAGCGGCACCCACGCCCTCGAACTCGCCCTTCAGGTGATGGGAGTGGGGCCCGGCGACGAGGTCATCGTTCCCGCCTTCACCTTCATCTCCTCCTCGCAGGCCGCCCAGCGTCTCGGCGCCGTCGCCGTCCCCGTGGACGTCGACCTCGACACGTACAACATCGACGTGCGGGCCGCGGAAGCCGCGATCACCCCGAAGACCAAGGCGATCATGCCCGTCCACATGGCCGGCCTCCTCGCCGACATGGACGCGCTCGCCAAGCTGTCGGCCGACTCCGGCGTCCCGCTGCTCCAGGACGCGGCGCACGCGCACGGCGCCGAGTGGCGGGGCAAGCGGGTCGGCGACCTCGGCTCCGTCGCGGCCTTCAGCTTCCAGAACGGCAAGCTGATGACCGCGGGCGAGGGCGGCGCGGTGACGTTCCCCGAGGCCGCCCAGTACGAACTCGCCTTCCTGCGGCACAGCTGCGGCCGCCCGCGGACCGACCGCTCGTACCTGCACGAGACGTCGGGCTCCAACTTCCGCATGAACGAGTTCTCCGCGAGCGTGCTCCGCGCCCAGCTCACCAGGCTCGACGAGCAGATCGCCACCCGCCAGGAGCGCTGGCCGCTGCTGTCGGGTCTGCTGGCCCGGATCCCCGGAGTCGTGCCGCAGGGCACCGACGACCGCTGCACGCGCAACCCGCACTACATGGCCATGTTCCGGGTCCCCGGCATCACCGAGGAGCGGCGCAACGCCCTGGTCGACGCGCTGATCGCGCGCGGCCTTCCGGCGTTCGCGGCCTTCCGGGCCGTCTACCGCACCGCCGCCTTCTGGGAGATGGCCGCGCCCGACGAGACCGTCGACGAGATCGCCGCCCGATGCCCCAACAGCGAGGCCCTCACCCGCGACTGCATCTGGCTGCACCACCGGACCCTGCTCGGGACCGAGGAGCAGATGCACGCCATCGCGGACGTGGTGGCCGACGTCCTGGCCACTTCATGACCCTGCGCGTCGCCGTGGTCGGCCTGGGCTGGGCGGCCCGCAGCATCTGGCTGCCCCGGGTGGCCGCCCACCCCGGCATGACCGTCACCGCCGTCGTGGACCCCTCCCCGGCGGCCCGGGCCGCGTTCGCGGAAGAGCCGGCCGTCGGCGCGGGAGGTCCCGCGCCGCGCGTCCTGGCCTCGGCCGCCGAACTGACGCCGGACCTGGCCGACCTCGCGATCGTCGCCGTTCCCAACCACGCCCACTGCTCCGTCGCCTCGGGCCTGCTCCGCCGGGGCATCCCGGTCTTCCTGGAGAAGCCCGTCTGCCTCAGCACGGCCGAGGCGGACGAACTGGCAGAGGCGGAGAAGGCGGGCGCGGTCCTCGTCGCGGGCAGCGCCGCCCGCTACCGGGGCGACATCAGGCGCCTTGAGGACCTCACCCCGTCCCTGGGCCGGATCCGCCACGTCCGGGTGGCGTGGGAACGGGCCCGAGGCGTTCCCGGCACCCGCTGGTTCACCCGCCGGGACACCGCCGGGGGCGGAGCCCTGGTGGACCTCGGCTGGCACCTCCTCGACACCGCCCTGCCCCTGCTGGGCGGCCGGGTGGAGTTCGAGCAGGTGGCGGCGACGGTCGGACACGACTTCGTCAACCGCGACGTGGCCCAGGCTGCCTGGCGGGAAGAGGACGAGCCGGCCCCGGGAGGGACCGGAGACGTGGAGGACACGGCTCGCGCGTTCCTGGTCACCGACGACGGAGTCTCCGTCTCCGTACACGCCAGCTGGGCGTCCCACGCCGAGTACGACACCACCCTCGTGGAGGTGCACGGCACCGCCGGCACCGCCGTGCTCTCGTGCACGTTCGGCTTCAGCCCCAACCGGCGGGGCGGCTCCACGCTCACCGTCACCCGGCACGGGGAGACCGTCCCCGTCCCGCTCGACCCGGAGCCCGTGGGAGTCGAGTACGACCGGCAGGTCGACGCGCTCCCCGCCCTCCTGGCCGACCCCGGCCTCCGCGGCCGGTCCATCGCGGCCACCAGGACGACCATCGGTGTCATCGAGCGGGCCTACGCGTCCGCGCTCGGCGTCGGCACCCCCACAAGCGAGCGGAACACGGAAAGGCAGCCGGCGTGAGCACCGAACTGATCACCGAGGGCGGCGACCCCGCGTCGGCGGGCACCACGGCCGCCACGCGGACCCCGCTGCGGACCGTCGTCTTCGACCTCGACGGCGTGCTCGTGGACAGCTTCGGCGTGATGCGCGAGGCGTTCGCCCTCGCCTACCGCGAGGTCGTCGGCGACGGCGAGCCGCCCTTCGAGGAGTACAGCACCCACCTGGGCCGCTACTTCCCGGACATCATGAACATGATGGGCCTGCCGCTGGAGATGGAGGAGCCCTTCGTCCGCGAGAGCTACCGGCTCGCCCACCGCGTCCGCCTCTTCGACGGCGTCACGGAGATGCTCGAAGCGCTCAACGCACGCGGCATCCGGTTCGCCATCGCCACCGGCAAGAGCGGCCCCCGCGCCCGCTCCCTCCTCGAAGGCCTCGGCGTCCTGCCGCTGTTCGAGCACGTCATCGGCTCCGACGAGGTCGAACACCCCAAGCCCGCACCGGACATCGTGCTGCGCGCCCTGGAACTGCTCGGCGCCGACAAGGAGGGCGCCGTGATGATCGGCGACGCGGTCACCGACCTCGCGAGCGCCCGCGCCGCCGGGGTCGAGGCCGTCGCGGCGCTCTGGGGCGAGAGCGACCCGGAGCCGCTCCTCGACGCCGCGCCCGACGCGGCCATGGAGAGCCCCGCCGACTTCCTCGCCTGGTGCCTGGAGGCCGCCACGTGACCGGCGGCCAGGCCACCTCCACGGCGCGGACCGTCGGCGTGGAGCTCGGCAGCCGCTCGTACGAGGTCCACATCGGCCCGGGCGTACGGCACACGCTGCCCGACCTCGTCGCCGGCCTCGGTGCCCGCCGGGCCGCGGTCGTCTCGGCCCGGCCCGGGGAGTGGACCCCGGACCCGGGCGTGCCCGCCCTCCACCTCCGGGCGGAGGACGGGGAGCACGGGAAATCGTTGGCGGCGGTGGAACGCTACTGCCGCGCGTTCGCCGGGTTCGGCCTCACCCGGGCCGACGTCGTCGTCTCCGTCGGCGGCGGATCCACGACCGACACCGCGGGCCTCGCCGCCGCCCTGTACCACCGGGGCGTGGCCGTCATCCACCTGCCGACCACGCTCCTCGCCCAGGTCGACGCGAGCGTCGGCGGCAAGACCGCGGTGAACCTGCCCGAGGGCAAGAACCTCGTGGGCGCCTTCTGGCAGCCCAGGGCGGTCCTGTGCGACACCGACTACCTGACCACCCTCCCGGCCAGGGAGATGACCAGTGGCTACGGGGAGATCGCCCGCTGCCACTTCATCGGCACCGGTGACCTGCGCGGGCTCTCCCTCACCGACCAGATCGCCGCCAGCGTCCGCCGCAAGGCCGAGGTGGTCTCCGCCGACGAGCGGGACTCCGGCCTGCGCCACCTGCTCAACTACGGCCACACCCTCGGTCACGCGCTGGAACGCGCCACCGGCTACTCCCTCCGGCACGGCGAGGCCGTGGCCATCGGCACCGTCTTCGCGGGCCGCCTCGCCGGCCACCTCGGACGCATCCCGCCCGAGCGGGTCGCCGAGCACCACGAGGTGGTCGCCCACTACGGGCTGCCGACGGAGCTGCCGCACGGCGTGGACACCGCCGAACTCGTCGGCCTGATGAGGCTGGACAAGAAGGCCACGACAGGACTGACCTTCGTCCTCGACGGACCGGACGGCGCCGAACTCGTCAGCGGAGTGCCGCAGGCCGCGACCGAGACGGTGCTGGCACGGATGCCGAGACAAGCGCCACCGGCCTGACGGCCGAACCGACCACACCGCGCCCGGGGCACGCGCCGTGGGCGGCGTCCCCTCCGGGCGAACCGCCCGCCCCCGAAGAACCACCGACCGAACCGCTGGGAGTCCCATCCATGCTGCGCACCGAACTGCTGCGGCCCCTGCACGAGCTGCTGCGGCGGCAGAGTGAGCGGTTCGGTCAGAAGACGGCATACCGCGACGACCGCCGCGCGATCGGCTACGCCGACCTGGAGACCCGCACCCGGCGGCTCGCCGGCCACCTCGCGGACCTGGGGATCCGCCCCGGCGACCGGGTCGCCCTGCTGCTCGGCAACCGGGTCGAGACGGTCGAGAGCTACTACGCCGTCGCCCGGTCCGGCGCCATCGGCGTCCCCCTCAACCCGCGCTCCTCCGACGCCGAACTCGCCCACCTCCTCCAGGACAGCGGCGCCCAGGCGATCGTCACCGACGCGTACCACCTCGACCAGCTCGGCCGCGTCACCGCGGACCGCGCCCCGCTGACCGTCCTCGTGGTCGGCGGAGACCCGGACGACGAGCCGCTCCCGGCGGGCCTCCACCCGTACGAGCAGCTCGCGACCTCGGAGCCGGGGCGACCCGCGTACGACGGTCTCGGACTCGACGACATCGCCTGGATGCTCTACACCTCGGGCACCACGGGCAAGCCCAAGGGCGTCCTGTCCACCACGCGCAACTGCCTCTGGTCGGTGGCGGCCAGTTACGCCCCCGTGCTCGACCTGTCCGAGCGGGACCGGGTGCTGTGGCCCCTGCCGCTCTTCCACAGCCTCTCCCACATCGCCTGCGTGCTGTCGGTCGCGTCGGTCGGCGCCACCGCGCGGATCGTCGACGGGCTGTCCGCCGCGGACGTGCTCGACATCTGGGCCACCGAGGACTTCACCGTCGTCGCCGGAGTCCCGACGATGTACCACCACCTCGTACGGGAGGCACGGGCCCGCGACTTCACGGCCCCCGGGCTGCGGGTCGGACTCGTCGGCGGCGCCATCACGACCGCCGAGCTGCGCAACGTGGTGGAGACGGCGTTCGGCGCACCGCTCGTGGACGCCTACGGCAGCACCGAGACGTGCGGCTCCATCACCATCAACTGGCCGAGCGGAGCCCGCGTCGAGGGCTCCTGCGGACTACCGGTCGTCGGCCTCGGGGTCCGGCTGGTCGACCACCGCACCGGCCTGGACGTCACGGACGGCACGGAGGGCGAGGTCTGGGTCCGAGGCCCCAACGTGATGGCCGGCTACCACAACCAGCCCGAGGCCACCGCCGAGGCCCTGAAGGACGGCTGGTACCGCACCGGCGACCTCGCCCGGCGCGACGAGGCCGGGTACTTCACCGTCACCGGACGCATCAGGGAACTCGTCATCCGGGCCGGCGAGAACATCCATCCGCTGGAGGTCGAGAGCGTCCTGCGGACCGTCCCGGGCATCGACGACGTCGCCGTCGCCGGGAAGCCGCACCCCGTGCTCGGCGAGATTCCCGTCGCGTACGTCGTCCCCGGCGCCGACGGCTTCGATCCGGCCACGGCCCTCGCCGCCTGCCGCGAACGGCTCTCGTACTTCAAGGTGCCCGAGGAGCTGTACGAGATCCGCGAGATCCCGAGGACGGCGTCCGGCAAGGTCACCCGCCGACTGCTGCTCGAACTCCCCGCGCTGCTGCGCGCGATGGGCAACGGCGACGAAGAGGGCCTCCACCGCCTGGAGTGGATCCCGGGCGGCGCCGACGCACCCGCCGGGGAGCGGCTGTGGGCGGTGGAAGGCGATCCGGACCCCTCCCTCCTCGCCGGACTCCGCTCCGCCGGAGTACGGGTGCGTCCCGGCGTGGACACGGCCGCGGACGGAGCCCTGCCGGACGTGACGCTCCTCGTGGCACCGGAAACGACCGAGGCGGGGTCGGCGGAATCCTCGGTGGCGTCGGCGATCGACGCCTGGACGGCGGCCGAGGGACGGACGCCGGACTCCCGCCTGGTGGTCGTCACCCGCGGAGCCATGGCGACCGGCCCCGAGGACGGACCGGGCAATCCCGACCAGGCCGCCGTGTGGGGCCTCGTACGGTCCGCACGGCTCGCCCACCCCGGCCGCGTCACCCTCGCCGACCTCGGCCCCGTCCTCGACGAGGACTCGGGCAGGGCCCTGCCCGGCGCCGTGGCGACCGGCGAGCCGGAGTTCGCGGTACGCGCCGGGGTCACCCTGCTGCCGCACCACGTCCGCGTCGCGATGGACAGCGGTCACGACGCCCGGGGGACCTTCGACGGCCCCGGAACCGTGGTGCTCACCGGCGCCGACACCCCGCGCGGCGCGGCCCTCGCCGACCACCTCGTCGGCGCCCACGGCGCCCGCCGACTGCTGCTCGTCTCCTCGCCCGGCACCGGCACGGCGGCCACCACGACCTACGAACGACTCGTCGCGGCGGGCGCCGAGGTCCGGCTCGTCGCGTGCGACCTCACGGCCGAGGACGAACTGGCCGACGCCCTCGCGCAGGCCGAAGGACCCGTACGGGCCGTCGTCCACGCCTCCGAGCCCACGGGCCCGCTCGCCGCCACGGCCGCGGGCCTGCGCAACCTGCACCGGCTCACCCGCGCATCCGACCTGTCCGCCTTCGTCCTGTGCTCCTCCGCCGCCGGCGTCACCGGCGATCGTGACGATGCCCGTACGGCCGCCCACGCCGCGTACCTCGACGCCTTCGCAGTGCGGCTGCGCGCCGAGCACGGCGTTCCGGCACTGTCCCTGGGATGGGGCCCGCAGGACGACCTCGCCGCCCTCGACGCGGCCCTCACCACCGGACACCCGCACCTCTTCGTCGCGGGGCCGGACACCGAGCGGGACCGCGGGGCGGCCCCCACCGCGCGAAGCACCCGCTCCGCCCGGCGGGAGGACTTCGCCGACGGCGACCGGATGCGACGGCTCGTGGACCTGGTCCGGGGCCACGTCGCCGACCTCCTGGCCCTGCCCGGCCTCCAGTCCGTCCCGACCGGGCGCGCCTTCAAGGACCTCGGATTCACCTCCGCCAACGCCGTCGAACTGCGCAACCGGCTCGGCGAGGCGACCGGGCTGCGCCTGCCGCCCACCTCGGCCTTCGACCACCCCACGCCGGAAGCCCTCGCCCGCCGACTGCACCGCGGACTCTTCGGAGCCGGCGAGGAGACGGCCGAGCCCGCCGCCGCACCGGTGCTCGCCCTCGACGAGCCGGTGGCGATCGTGGGGGTGGCGTGCCGTTTTCCGGGTGGGGTGTCGTCGCCGGAGGATCTGTGGCGGTTGGTTGCCGGTGAGGTGGATGTCAT
>NZ_JNWK01000072.1 GCF_000716445.1 Streptomyces wedmorensis | reverse complement strand
GGTGGGGGGGGCGGGGGGGCGGGGGCGGTGTGGACTAGTACCAGTCCTGGTTCAGGCCTCCGTGGCAGTCCCACTGGGTGGCCGGGGCGCCGTTGTCGGTGCGCCAGCCGCCGATCTCCAGGCACTTGCCGCTGTTCACGTTGACCAGGGTTGCCGTGTTGCTGGCGCCTTCGAAGCGCACCATCCACTGCTGGTTGACGCCGCCGTGGCAGTCCCACTGGCCGATGGCGGCCCCGTTGGCTTTGGACCAGTCCTTGACCTCCAGGCACTTGCCGCTGTTCTTGTTGTATATGAGGTAGCCGCTCCCGTAGGGGGTCCCCGCCCAGTACTGGTTGGCACCGGCGTGGCAGTCCCACTGGTTGACACCGGCTCCGTTGGCGGTGGACCAGCCGCCCACCTCCAGGCACTTGCTGCTGTTGAGGTTGGACAGCCAGCGCCACTGGGACAGGTCGACGGCTGCCGCGGGAGAGGTGGGCAGGGCGAGGGAGACGAGCAGGGCGCCGCCGGCCGCACCCAGGGTGCGGCGGAGGTTCCTGGCTGCCTTGGATCGCATCGTGTTCTCCTTGGAGGACGGCGGTGTCGTCTAGGACCAGAACTGGTTCTCGCCCCAGTGGCAGTCCCACTGGGTGGCCGGGGCGCCGTTGTCGTCGCGCCAGCCGCCGATCTCCAGGCACTTGCCGCTGTTCACGTTGATCAGGGCGAAGTGGTAGTTGCCGTTGTGAATACGCCACTGCTGGTTGGCACCGCCGTGGCATTCCCACTGGACGATCTGGGCACCGTTGGCGGTGGACCAGCCCCTGACCTCAAGGCACTTGTTGCTGTTCGCGTTGTAGATGAGGTTCCCCCCGCCGTAGGGGACCGCGAGCCACTTCTGGTTGTTGCCCTCGTGACAGTCCCACTGGTTGACGCCGGCGCCGTCGGCGGTGGACCAGCCGCCCACCTCCAGGCACTTGTTGCTGTTGAGGTTGACCACCGTGCCCCAGGACATGTCCAGAGCGGTCGCGGGAGAGGCGGGGAGGGCGAGGGAGATGAGCAGGGCGCCGCCGGCCGCGCCCAGGGTGCGGTGGAGGTTCTTGACGGTTTTGAATCGCACGGTGTTCTCCTGGAGGGTGAGGGTGAGGGGGGAGAGTGGGGGTGAAGGTCAGGCCCAGACCTGGTTGTCGCCCCGGTGGCAGTCCCACTGGGTGGCCGGGGCGCCGTTGTCGGTGCGCCAGCCGCCTATCTCCAGGCACTTGCCGCTGTTCACGTTGATCAGGAGCAGGATGCCTTCGCCCAGGACCTCCGACTTCCACTGCTGGTTGGCGCCGCCGTGGCAGTCCCACTGGCCGATCTGGGCACCGTTGGCGGTGGACCAGCCCTTGACCTCCAGGCACTTGCCGCTGTTCAGGTTGTAGATGAGCCGACCCTCGCCGTAGGGGACCCCCTTCCACTTCTGGTTGTTGCCGTCGTGGCAGGCCCACTGGTTGACGCCGGCGCCGTTGGCGGTGGACCAGCCGCCCACCTCCAGGCACTTGGCGCTGTTCCAGTTGGCGAGCCAGTACCACTCGTTCAGGTCGGCGGCGGTGGCGGGCGCGGCGGGCAGCGCCAGCGAGATGAGCAGCGCGCCGCCTGCGGCACTCAGGACGCGGCGGACGGACTTGACGATGTTCAGGCGCACGGAAGTATCCCCTCGTACAAACAATCAAGGTCGGCTTGTGGTCAAACCCGGCAAATGTGGCGCGATCTCTTATGCCTGTCGGTAAGGCGTCGATGGCGCGGGCCAGAACCAGACCCGGTTGCGGCAGAGGCTTCCCGGGTCGTGGCGCTCGGCGTACAGCTGCCGGCTGGCCGACACCCGATTAAACCCTTCCGGCGGTGGCCGCGACTGTGCGATCCATGCACGGTTATTCGATATTCCGTGCAGGGTCCAACTGGTCCCTGGGCACTCCCGTCAGCGCTCGGGGTGCCTCGAAGGGCCTCGCGCAACGCCTCCTCTCTCCGGCATGCCCTCACGCGGGGCCGACGAGCCGAGAGCGCCGACCTCCGGCTGTGGAAGGTCGTCAGTGGCGCTCCGGACCGCGACGAGGGGAAAGAAGAGGAACTGCCGCTACTGCCGCTACTGCCGTCCTGCCCCGGCGTCACGACGCGTCGGCAGCGAAGAACAGCTGGTTTCCCCCGTAGGGGCAGTCCCCTTGGCGGGCCGGAGGGCGCTCAGGGAGAGCGCACGATGTTCGGTAGGGGTGATCCCGTAGGCCTCGCGGAATCCCCGGCTGAAACCTGTGGCGCTCGAGAAGCCCCAGCGGGCCGCGATCGCTTGAACGGGCTGACCGCTCAGTTCTCCGCATGCGAGGTCGGTGTGGGCGCGCTCCAGCCGGCTTTGACGGATGTGTGCCGCGACGGTCAGGGGCTGGTCGCCGAAGAGGGTGTAGAGACGCCGCAGGGACATGTTGTGCCGATCGGCGATCATTCGGGGAGTCAGGCCCGGGTCGCCGAGATTGTTCTCGATGAAGCGGTGAATCCGCTGCAGTGTCTCCCGCGCACGCGCCTCGCCGGGCGCCTGGCCGGCGTCACCGAGCTGCCGGGCGAGGAACGCGGTGGCCAGGTCGAGGGCGACGGACCCCATCCCGCGCAACTCCTCCGAGCGACAGGCCGGGCCGTGCGAGAGCAGCGTCCTCAGGAAGTCGGCGAGGATTCTCCCTGACCCAGTGTCCGCGGCCAAGTTCTGCGCGAGGAGGCGGTCCACATGGTCTGGGCGCAACGCCACGGCCTGACGGGGAATCTGCAGGACCACCGACTCGATCTGCCCGCCTATGCATGCCCCCTCACTCGGTCGCGAGGTGTCCGTGAGTACGAGTCCCCCCGCGACCACCGATTCGTTGCGCCGCTGGGAGATCCTCAAAGACCCTTGAGTGACGAGCGCCAGCTGCAAGTGCTCGGGATCGCCGCGCCGGACATGAGCCGAGGTGCGGCGCGAAAGTACCGGTGAGCATGCCACCACAGACAGCCGCACGGCGTCGAGATCCAGGTCTGTGATGCTCGCCCGGAAGTCGGCCGCGTGGCGGGTGCTGAGCGCGATGGGCATCACATCGGTCGACACCGTCTCGCAAAACCAATCGAACCTGTTCTCACGCGCCCCGACAGGATCCGACGCCACTGGAAATTCCATGCGATCCCCCACACTTCGACGTGGCGGAGCTCCAGCCCTTCACCGGCTGCCGCACCGCCATGCTTCACCCCCACCGCGCCTTGATCATTATGAGACACCTGCTGCTGACGGGGCTCGGCGGAGCCCGGCCGACTGACTGGTGCGGCTGGGCCAGGGCAAGCCGTGCCGTGGCCAGAGCGCGGTTGTCCCGTACGTGTCAGTCCTCCGCGGCCAGGCGCCGTACCTCGGCCAGCGCCTCGCTCACCGCTGCCGGGATGTCCGTCACCGGGAAGCGCGCGTGCCGCACCGTGCCGTCACGGTCGATGACCAGCACGGTCCGTTTCAGCCGCAGCAGTTGTCCGGCGCGGAAGGTGGGCAGGCGCAGGGCGGCGGCGAGGCGGAGGTCGACGTCGGAGAGGAGGGTGAAGGGGATGTCCTCCTGGCTCGCGAACACGCGCTGTTCGTCGGGGCGTTGGGTGCTGACGCCGTGCACCTCCGCGCCCGCGGCGCGGAAGTCCTCGTAGGCGTCCCGGAAGAGCCGGTTCTCCAGCGTGCAGCCGACGGTGCCGGGGATGTGTGACCAGCCCTCCGGCAGGGGGCTGGGGCTCCCGGTCGCCGGATAGCAGAACAGGACGGTGGCCACGCCGTCGGCCACCGGGTCGACCGGCGCGCCGTCCCGGTGACCGGGCAGCCGCAGGCGCGGTAGTCGCCGGCCCGTCAGGTCCGCGACGCGCCGTGCCTCCGTGCTCGTCTCGTCGGCGGTGCCGCTGAGCGAGCCGTCGCCGAGGAGCCAGCGGTCGGCCCAGTCCTGCATCGACAGCAGGACCGGCAGCAGCCCCCGGCCGCTCTCGGTCAGCCGGTACTCGTGTCGCGTCGGCCGCTCCTGGTACGGGACCTTCTCCAGCACCCCCGTCTCCACCAGGTGCGCCAGGCGCTCGGTGAGCACCTTCCGGGAGATGCCCAGCTCCTCCTGGAGCGCGTCGAACCTGTGGTGTCCTCGGGCGGTCTCCCGGATCAGGAGCAGGCTCCACCAGTCGCCGACCACCGCCGCGGCCTGCGCGATCGCGCAGGCGGCGTCCCGCTCGGGAACCGACCTCATCACTGCGTCTCCACTTCTGCGCGCACGGCGGCCGCTCGTCGGGACCATCTTGCGCCATGAGGTCAGTTCCGGATAGAAACTCACCTGGAACAAGTGAGTTCCCAAAAGAGACTAGCAAGACCCGGGGGATGGGCGCCGTATGAGCGGAACACAAGCGATCCAGGAGCACGACCGACGCGACGACGAACGGGAGCCCTCATCGCCGGGCGTCTTCTGGCGCTTCTGGGCCGCCGCCACCGTCAGCGGCGCGGGCACCGCCGTCACCGCCCTCGCCCTGCCGCTCGTCGCCCTCACCGTCCTCGACGCCACCGCCTTCCAGGTCGCCCTGCTCGCCGCCGCCGGGCAGGTCTCGTGGCTGCTGCTCAGCCTCCCGGCGGGCGTCCTCGCGCAGCGCGTGCCGTTGCGCCGGCTCCAGGTCACGCTCGACCTCGTGCGGTTCGCGGCGCTCGGATCGCTGCCGCTCGCCTGGTGGCTCGGCACGCTCACGTATCCGCACCTGCTGTTCGCGGCGCTCGCCACCGGCGCGGCGACCGTGCTGTTCGACATCGGCAACTCGACCTTCCTGCCCGCCGTCGTCCCGGCCCGGCAGCTGGCCGCCCGCAACAGCGTCATGTCGGGCACGCACGCCGTCACCGACACCGGCGGCCCCTCCCTCGGCGGCGTCCTGATCGGGGTGACCGGCCCGGTGGGCGCGCTCGTCGTGGACGCCGCCAGCTACCTGGCCTCCGCCGTGCTCCTGCGCACCCTCCCCGAGAGCCGCCCCGCGCCCCGCACCGGCGAGAGCGCGCTGCGGCTGATGCGCGAGGGATGGCGGTACGTCACCAAGCACCCGGTCATGCGCCCCTGCATGATCTGGGCGACCGCCGCCAACTTCCTCAACGCGGCCCTCGTCGCCCTCACCCCCCTCTACCTGGTCCGCGAGGCCGGCCTCGACTCCGTACGGCTCGGTCTCGTCCTCGCCATGGACGGGGTCGGCGCGCTCGCCGGCGCCGCCGTCGCGGTCCGCGTGACCACGCGCCTCGGCACCGCGCGGGGCGTCATCGTGGCCGATCTGGTCGGCGGCGCGCTGCTCCTGCTCGCCCCGCTGACCACGTCGGCGGGGGACGCGTACTGGTTCGCCCTGGGCAACGCCGGCTTCGCCTTCGGCACCGTCATCGGCTCGATCACCACCCGCACCTACCGGCAGACCCAGTCGCCCCCGGAGCTGCTGTCCCGCGTGATGGCCACGGTCCGCTTCGTCTCCTGGGGCGCGATGCCGCTCGGCGCGCTCACCGCCGGCCTCCTCGCCACCCGCTTCGGTGCCCACACCGCGCTCTGGACCGTCTGCGCCACCGCCCTCCTGCCCCCGCTCTACCTCTTCTCCACCAAGGTGGGCCGCCACCGAGACCTCATCTGACGCCCTGGCGCCACGACACCGTCGGGTCGGCTGAACACGTAGACGCGTTCCGGCGACGGCTCACGATCTGCAGAGCCTCGATCGCGTGTGGGAAACCGGGTCCGCGGGTGACGGTGGTCGTCTTGACGCGGCGGATCTCGTCGCAGCAGTGCTCCGTGGCGCGGGTCTTGTCGAGCAGAGGAGTGGGACGGAGGCGGCGACGAACGCCAGGCCGCGCGGGGGACCTGCTTGATCCGGAGCTGACCTCCATCGGACCTCCGACCGTTCCGTCCGGCCCTCAACGGTGCTCGGGGTTCTCGAAGTCGAACCGGCAGCCGGCGTCCCACTCGGAGCGCTGGTTTCCGTGGGCGGGGATGCCACCCGTGTCCTTGAGCATCCTCGCCAGGTGGAGCTGGTTCCAGGTCATGAAGGTCGTGTTGCGGTTCGTGAAGTCGTTCTCCGGACCGCCCGAGCCGGGGTCGAGGTAGGACGGTCCCGGGCCGGCCGGGCCGACCCAGCCCGCGTCCGCCTGCGGCGGAAGGACGTATCCGAGGTGCTGGAGGCTGTAGAGGACGTTCATCGCGCAGTGCTTGGCGCCGTCCTCGTTGCCGGTGATCAGGCAGCCGCCCACACGACCGTAGTAGGCGTACTGGCCCTGCTCGTTGAGGATCGACGAGCAGGCGTACAGACGCTCGATCACCTTCTTCATGACTGAGGAGTTGTCTCCCAGCCATACAGGTCCAGCCAGGGTAAGGATGTCCGCGGCCATCACCTTCGAGTAGACGACGGGCCACTCGTCGGTCTCCCAGCCGTGCTCGGTCATGTCGGGCCACACGCCGGTCGCGATGTCGATGTCCACTGCCCTGAGCACCTCGACCTGCACGCCCTGGCGCTCCATGATGCCGGTGCTGATGTCGATCAGCCCCTGAGTGTGGCTGCGCTCCGGCGACCGCTTGAGCGTGCAATTGATCACCAGCGCGTGGAGATCACCGTAGGACGTGGCGGCGTCGGTCATCGATGTGTCCCCTTGCGGACGAGTGCGTGGTCAGGCGGCGGAATACGCCCGGCTGCCGATGTCAGGAAAGCTCCGGATCGGTCCGGCCGAAGATCCCGTCCACTGTTTCGCCTCGTGGGGCGAAAAGGCCGAGCGCCGCACCCGACACGGCGAAGTCGGCCACCCGATCACCCGGGCGGCCCCGTCCCGATGACATGTGTCCCCGAATCAGATCGGCCCGCACAGCACCAGGACGTCCGCCGCCGTCACCCGCTCGTACAGGTCGGGCCAGAGGCGTCCGACTCCCACCCGTGCTCGGTCATGTCGGGCCACACGCCCGTCGCGATGTCCAGGTGCGCCTCCGCGGCCCCCGGGGCACTCGGAGCACCCGAACGCATGAGGGGGCCGCGGCGGACGGAGTCAGGCGGCGGAGCCGGCGGGCTCCCCCGGATCGCCGTCGGGGAGCGGGCGGGCCGCCACGCTGTGGGCGGGCTCCTGATGGCCGCCGGAGGCGAGGATACGGACCTCGTCCCGGTCGCTGATCTCCGCGCGGATGATGCCGGTCACGTCGGCGTAGACGGGATGGCCTCCGGACCCCGTGGACTGCGTGCGCTCCACGACCACGACGTCACGGGCGGCACCCGTGGCGTCGGAGAACACCAGCTCGTATCTGAGGGGGCTCATCTGTCCGATTTTACGCCGTTCGGTCGAGGTGACCTGTCATGAGCCGTCTTCCTGGGCGGGGTCCTGAGGCTGCTGCGCGTTGTTCTGCGCGCGTAGGAACTCGATCGCCGCGCGCGTCGCGTTCAGGGCCGTGACGATGGCCCTGAAGAGCGTGAGGTAGCGCCGTTGGGCCTCGGTGCGCCAAGCGTCGAAGTTCCTCTTGTCGCCGGCCGTGGTCAGCCGCCTTTCGCGCACCTTGTGCGCCGCGTCCGGGTCGTAGATCCTTGCGGCCAGGTAGGGCGGCCACTCGGTCGCCGCCGCCGCGGTCGTCATCTCCTGGGGGATCGCCCAGGCCTGCGCGGCACAGGAGCCGGCCAGGCCGTTGAGGTCCCTGCTGAACTGGCCGTAGATGTCGGAGTTCGCGTCGGATCCGACGGTCGAATGCTCGGGCAGGGTGGCGATGAAGGAGCTGTACGGGGATCCCTTCGCAGGGTGTCCGTACTCATGGGCGGCCGCCGCCGCGGCGGCCAGGGCCGTCATGGCGTCTCGTTGCGCGGTTCTGAGGGTCATCCACTGACTCCTCAGCTGCTCGGAAGCGCCGATGGCGGTGGTGGTGGCGGTGTCGAGGGTCTGGGAATACGTGGTCAGCGCGTTCGCCAGCTCCGTGGCGATGCCGTTCGCGGCGTCGTCGAGAGAGTTGAAGACGTGGTCTCCCTGGACTTTTCCTCCCTTCGACGAGCCCCCCTTCGAGGACCCCTCCCCGTTGTTCTTCCTGCCGCCCCCCGCCCGCTGCACCGACACCCCGCCCCCGGGCTTCCCGGCCGCGGCCCGCTGGAGGGGTGCCTCGGCGGGAGGCGAGCTCATGACGCGGCGGGCGTTGGCCTCGGCCTCGCGCTCGAACCGGTCGGAGGGGTCGGAGACCTTGAGGCCGGCGCCGTTGTCGGTGCCGGCGACGGGGCCCTGGCGCTGTTGGACGACGTGGGTGAGTTCGTGGGCCAGGGTGTGCTTGTCGGCGCCGCCGTCACCGATGACGACATGGCTGCCGGAGGTGTAGGCGCGGGCCCCGACCTCGGCGGCGGAGGCCCGGGCGGCGGAGTCGTCGTGGATGCGGACGTCCGAGAAGTCCGCGCCGAGCCGGGCCTCCATGTCGGTGCGGGTCGCCTCGTCCAGGGCGCGGCCGCCGGAGCGCAGGACGTCGTGGACGGCGGAGCGCTGCACGGCCGGCTGCTCGGCGATCCCGTGTCCGCAGCCGGCGCCGTGGCGGTGTTCTTCCTGGGCCCAGGCGTGCCCGCTCTCCTTGAGCAGCTGCACCACGGCGGCGTTCCCCGCGAGCCGCTGGATCTCGGCGAGGTCGGGCCGCTCCGCCGGGCTCGGGGCCCGGCCCGGAGGCCTCGGCCGTTCCGGCCTCCTGCCGGAGGACGCCGGGTCGGGCGCGTGGTCGTGACGCATGGAGTGCCTTTCGTCGGGTGCCGGACGGCATCGACTCCACCCGAGCGCGGGCGGCGGCGGAAGGACCCGGGGTGCAGCTCCGTGGGCAGGCATCACTGCCCGAAGGGGCGTACGGTGCCCGGCGCGCCCTCCGGCCGGCCCACCGCGTCGACCAGCGCGGCCAGGGCCACGCCGAGGGCCTCGGCCCCCCGGTTCGCGGGACCGCCCGGCTCGTCCATGTAGAGATCGCGGCGGATCTCCACCATCAGCGCCGAGACCCGCGGGTCACGGCCGTAGTACCGCAGAGGCACGTACGTCCCGGCGAACGGGGTGTCCGTCGCCACGCCCCCGAACCCGCCGAAGGCCTCCCGCGCCGCGTCGAGCAGTGCGGGCGGCGTGTGGAACGCGTCCGTGCCGAGGCAGACCGGCGGCCGGGGCCCGTCGCCGTGGAGCTCGTACGGCAGCGGCCTCGTCGGGTACGAGTGGACGTCCACGATCACCGCCCGGCCCGTCGCCGCCAGCCGCCCGGCGACGGCCTCGGTCATGCCCTCGGCGTACGGCGTGAAGTACCGGTCGAGCAGTGGCTCCGGGTCGAACCCGGCGGTCCGCAGCTCGGCGCGGTGCGTGGTGCGCGTGTACACCGCGCCCATCCCCACGGCGAGCATCTCCTCGCGCTCGTCGGGGAACCGCTCCGGGTCCACGACCAGCCGCGACAGCCGGTTCACGAACCGCCAGGGCGCCGTCCCGGCCGCCCCCGCCGCGACGGCGGCGATCTCCTCCGTGTGGGAGTCGGTGATGTGGGCCAGCTCGACGGCCAGTTCCCCGTCGTCGAGCAGGATGCCGTCCCGCACCTCCGGGGGCACCAGGTGCGAGGAGTGCGGCACGTGGAGGAGGACGGGGGAGTCCGGGGCGCCGGCGAGGAGCGCGAACGAGTCCGAGGTCATCGCCTCACCCTTCCACAGGCGGGCCGACGGCGGGGCCGGTCTGGGTCCCCCGGCCCATCCCGGCGCAAAGCCGCTGGTTAGAGTGGTGCGAGGTCGCGCCGCCGCACCAGGCTCGGGCGCGAGACCGGGCCGACTGTCGACCACAGGGTCCCGCACGAACACCCGACCCCGTCTCGTCCCGGCCCACGGCCGCCCGCCCCGGAAACACCACCGCATCACATGAGCACCGACACCGCCCCGCGCCCCGACACCGACGCCACCGCACCCGGGAGCCCCCGCCGACCGAGGATGAGCGGCCGGGCCCCGGCCCGCCCGGCGCCCGCCGCGGCCTTCCACAGCGTCAGCGCGGCGACCGCGGCCCTGCTGGGGCTGGTCGCGATCGGCGCCCTGATCCACGAGCCGGTCCTGATACCGCCCCTGGCCGCCAGCGCGGCCCTGGTGCACTGCGCCCCCGCGCTGCCCCTCGCCCAGCCCCGCAGCGTGATCGTCGGCCACCTCCTCGGCACCGCCGCCGGATACGCGGTGGCGGCGGCCGCGGGCGGCAGCGCGTGGGCCGCGGCCGTCGCAGCGGGAGTGACCCTCGCGCTCACCACGCTCGCCAGGACCCCGCACTCACCGGCCTGCGCGACCTCCGTCGTCATCGTCCTCCAGGCACCCGCCCCGGCACGCTTCGTCCCGCTCCTCTTCGGAGCCACGGTCCTCCTCGTCCTGACCGCGTACTGCGCGTCCCGCATCCGCCGCCGGGCACCCAGGTACCCCGCCTACTGGTGGTGACCCGGGCCCTGCGCCCCACGTGAGCGCCGTACGCCCTCCACGACGCGGGTGAGCGGGCGCCTGCGGCCGGTGCGCCCCGGAGCCGCGCGCGCCCGGGCGCCGTTCCCGTGGGCGATCGGGTCACGTTGCGGCCCGTTCCGGTCGGAAACCCCGGTGGGGCCCCGGATCGTCCCCTGCCACCGCCCCCGGGGGCGTATTCCCTTCCTTGCGATGCCCGAACGTGCATCGGCGCACTGAAGGGGAGAGAACCGCATGCCGTCCTCCTTGCCCCATCTCCGGCAGGACCTCGCCGCGTCCCTCGTCGTCTTCCTCGTGGCGCTCCCGCTCTGCATCGGGGTGGCCGTCGCCTCGGGCGTCCCCGCCGAACTCGGCCTGGTCACCGGCATCGTCGGCGGCGTCGTCACCGGCCTGATGCGGGGCAGCAGCCTCCAGGTCTCCGGGCCGGCCGCGGGACTCACCGTCCTCGTCTTCGAGGCCGTCCGGACCTTCGGACTGCCCGCACTCGGCGTCGCCGTGCTCCTCGCGGGACTGCTCCAGATCGCGATGGGTCTGCTGAGGTGGGGCCGCTGGTTCCGCGCCATCTCCGTCTCGGTCGTCGAGGGCATGCTCGCCGGCATCGGCCTGGTCATCGTGGCCGGCCAGCTCTACGCGGCGGCCGGCATCGACGCCCCGGCCTCGGGCCCGGCCCGGCTCGCCGGACTGCCCGCCGCGCTCTGGAGCGCCCTGACCGGTGCCGCCGCAGGCCCGGCTCCGCTCGCCGTCGCGGCCGCCACCGTCCTCGTGATCGTGGGATGGCAGCACCTCCCGAAGCGGCTGCGGGCCGTCCCCGGCGCGCTCGTCGCGGTCCTGCTCACCGCCCTCGCGACGGCCCTGTTCGACCTGCCGGTGGCCACCGTGCGGATCAGCGGGGTGCTGGACTCCGTACGGCCGCCCGGAGCGGATGTGTTCGCCGCGCTGACCGACGTCGCCCTGCTCGGAACGGTCCTCGCCTTCGCGCTGATCGCCTCCGCCGAGTCGCTCTTCGGGGCGGCCGCCGTGGACCGGCTGCACGACGGACCGCGCACCGACTACGACAAGGAGCTGCTCGCCCAGGGCTTCGGCAACACCGTCTGCGGCCTGCTCGGCGCGCTGCCGATGACCGCCGTGATCGTACGCAGCTCCGCCAACGTCCGGGCCGGGGCCAGGACCAAGGCGTCCCGCGTCCTCCACGGCGTGTGGCTGCTGCTCTTCGCCGCCCTGCTGCCCGCCACCCTCACCCACGTGCCGCTCGCGGCGCTCGCCGGCATCCTCGTGCACGCCGGCTGGAAGCTGATCCCCTTCCGGGGACTGGTCGCGCTGTGGCGGGGTCACCGGGGCGAGGCGTTCGTCCTCGTCGTGACGGCCGTCGCCATCGTCACCGTCAGCATGCTCGAAGGGGTCCTGATCGGCCTGGCCCTCTCCGTCGCCAAGGCGGCCTGGGACGTCTCCCACCTCCGGGTCGAGCACACCGACGACGGCCACGGCCCGGTGCGCGTGCGACTGTCCGGCAACGCCAACTTCCTGCGCCTGCCGACGATCCTCGACACGCTCGACTCCCTGCCGGGCGACCGCCCCGTCGAACTGGACCTCGCCGGGATCCAGCACCTCGACCACGCCTGCCGAGCGGCCCTCGAGGCGTGGGCCGAACGCCACCGCACGGCCGGCACCGCCTCCGTACTCCTGCACGGGCACCCGTGACGGCACCCGCGCACGGGCGTCCGTGACGTCGGGACTCCGCCACGGAACCCGCGACCTCACCCCTCCGCGGGCGCTCCTCGCCTTCCTCAGCGCACGGTGCCGAGGAAGGCCCGGGTGCGCTCGTGCGCGGGCGACTCCAGGAGCTCGGAGGCCGGGCCGGACTCGACGACGCGGCCGCGGTCGAACATCAGGATCCGGTCGGAGACGTCCCGGGCGAAGCCCATCTCGTGCGTCACGCACAGCAGCGTGATGTCCGTGCCGCGGGCGACGTCCCGCAGCACGTCGAGGACCTCCGCCACCAGTTCCGGGTCGAGGGCGGACGTCACCTCGTCGAGGAGGAGGATCCCCGGGCGCATGGCCAGCGCGCGGGCGATGGCGACGCGCTGCTGCTGGCCGCCGGAGAGCCGGGTGGGGCGGGCGTCGACCTTGTCGCCGAGCCCGACCAGGTCCAGCAGGTCCCGGGCCGTGCGCTCGGCCTCCTCCCGGCTCTCGCCCAGCACGTGCACGGGCGCCTCGACGACGTTCTCGAGCACGCTCATGTGGGGGAAGAGGTTGAACTGCTGGAAGACCATGCCGATCCGGCGCCGCCGCTCGGCGAGCCGGCGTTCGCTCGCCGGCACCAGCGTTCCCGGCTTCCTGCCCGGCATGTGGGAGTACGGCTCCCCGTCCACGTGGATGACGCCGTCGGTCACCCGCTCCAGCGTCATCAGCAGCCGCAGGATGGTGGTCTTCCCGGAGCCGCTCGGGCCGATCAGCGTCACCCGTTCCCCGCGCCCGACCTCCAGGTCGAGCGCGTCGAGCACCGTGTGGTCTCCGTACCGCTTGGTGACCCGCTCGAAGCGGACCGCCGGGTCCTCAGTGGGCAAGGCGTGCCTCCAGTCGTCGTACCAGCAGGGACGTCGGCCAGCTCGCGAGCAGGAACACCGCGCCGGCCAGGGTGAAGCTCTCCAGATAGGCGAAGTGCGTACTGCCGAAGGCGTTCGCCTCGTGGACCATCTCGTGCACCGTGATCACCGACAGCAGGGGCGTCTCCTTGAACAGCGAGACCGCGTAGTTGCCGAGCGGCGGCAGGACGTTGCGGACCGCCTGCGGCAGCACCACCGCCCGCCACACCCGTCGGCGCGGCAGCGACAGCGCCGTGCACGCCTCCCACTGCCCGCGCGGCACGGCGTCGATGCCCGTCCGGTACACCTCGGAGAGGTAGGTGGCGTAGTGGACGCCGAGCACCAGCACGCCCAGCGCGAGCGCGTCGAGCTTTGGAACCAGCACCCAGGCCGCGAAGAGCTGCACGAGGAGCGGTGTCGAGCGGACGAACCCGGCGGCGCCGCGCAGCGGAACGGCCACCCACCGGGGGCCCGCCCTTTCCACGACGGCCAGCGCGAGGCCGAGCACCGCCGCGACGGCGAAGCCCAGGACGGTCGCCAGCAGGGTGATGCCGAACCCCTCCAGGACCACGGGCAGCGCGGCCCCGGCCGCCTCCCCGTCCCACATCACACACCGCCTTCCTGCCCGAGCCGGGCCTTCGCCGCCCGCTCCAGCGCGTTCATGAGGAGCCCCAGGAGCGCGGCCGTGCCGCCGTAGATCCCGAGGAGCAGCAGGTACGAGGCCGCCGTCGAGCCCGTCGCCGAGCGCACCTGGTCGATCTGGAAGGTGATGTCGGGGACCGTGACCAGCGACAGCAGCGGCGTCGCCTTCAGGAGCTGGACGAGGAGGTTCTTGAACGGGGCGACCATCAGGGCGTGCGCCTGCGGCAGGACCACCCGCCGCAGCCGCAGGGCCGGCCCCATCGAGAGCGCGATCCCCGCCTCGGTCTGGGCACGGGGCACGGCGGCCACCGCGCCCCGCACCACCTCGGCGCCGTACGCCCCGAAGTTCAGGCCGAGCGCGAGCACGCCGCACGCCAGCGGTTCGAGCCGGAACCCGAGCATCGGCAGCGCGAAGAACAGCCAGAACAGCTGGACGTACAGCGAGGTGCCCCGGAGGAACTCCACGACGAGCCGCGCCCCGCCGCGCACCGGCAGCCGCGCCGACCGGGACGACAGCCCGAGCACGTACGCGAGGAGCAGCGCGAGCGCGGCGCCCAGCGCGGTCGCCTCCACCGTGACCAGTAGCCCGTCGGCGAGCCGCGGGAGCGCGCCCCGGAGTTCGGTCAGGAAGCCGGCGGACCCGGCAAGGGAGTCGCCGGCCCCGGGTACGGCACCGGCCGACCCGGGCGCGTACGCCGCCGACGCCGGCGCGAGGCCCGTCGAAGCCGGCGCGTGGCCCACCGACTCGAAGGGGTGGCCCGCCGGATCGAACGCGAGGTCAGCCATGCCGGGTGCCCCTCATCCGGCGCACAGGTCGGCCGTCCGCAGCGAGCGTGGCGGCACCTCGCGCGCGGTGAAGCCGTAGCGCCCCAGGAGTCCGACGAACCGGTCGGGAGCGCCGGTGATCTCGGCGAGCTCGCGGTTGAAGGCGTCGCGCAGGTCGGTCGCCCCCTGCCGGAACACCGCTCCGCCCGCGCCCAGTTGACGCACGCCGTCGACCACGGGAACGAACGGCTCGGCCACCTGTACGGCGGCGCCCCGGTTCGTCCGCGCCAGCCAGCGCAGGGAGATGGCGGTCAGCGCGAAGGCGTCGACGCGGCCGGCCAGGAGGGCGTCGAGGCCGTCCTGCTGCCGTGCCAGCGTCTTCACGGACCCGTCCGGGACTCCCGCTGCCCGCGCGTACGAGGCCTCGACCGCGGCGGTCAGCACGCCGACGGTGGCGCCCGCCGCCGCGCAGGACTCCAGGTCGCTCAGTCCCTTCGGGTTGCCGGCGAGGACCATCAGGGCGGTGGGGGAGACGAACTCCGGCTCGGAGAAGACCACCTTGGCGCACCGCTCCGGCGTAATCGACATGCCCGCGCTCACGACGTCGAACCGGTCGGCGAGCAGTCCGGGGATGAGCGCGCCGAACTCCGTGAGCGTCGGGCGCAGTTCGCGCACCCCGAGGGCCGTGAAGACCTCGCGGTGGAGCGTCGGCGCCTCGCCGGCGAGTTCGCCGCCGTCCTGGAAGCCGTACGGTGCCTCACCGGCGAACCCGACCCGTACGAAGCCCTGGTCGCGCAGCCGGGCGAGCAGACCGCCGTCGTCCCGGGGCGCGCCCGTCCCGGCCTGGGTGCGGGTGCACGCGGTCAGGGGGCCCGCCGTCAGGGCGAGTCCGGCGGCGAGCGAGGCACCGGTGAGGAACCGGCGCCGGCCGAAAGGCGCGGAATCCGTCACGAGCGGTCTCCCGGGCGGGCGGCGATGAACGGGGGTCGCCGGACCGGGGCGGCGAACGGCAGCTCGGGGAGGTTCTCGACGCTGTTGAAGACGAGGAACACGTTGCTCCGCGGGTACGGGGTGATGTTGTCGCCCGACCCGTGCAGGGCGTTGCAGTCGAACCAGGTGGCGGAGCCCGCCGGGCCCGTGAAGTGGCGGATGCCGCAGGCGTCCGCGAAGGTCGTCAGCGCCTCGTGGGACGGTGTCCCGGCGTCCTGCATCCGGAGGGACTGCTTGTAGTTGTCCCGGGGGGTCTCGCCCGCGCAGCCGAGGAAGGTGCGGTGCGAGCCCGGCATGATCATCAGGCTGCCGTTGGTCGTGTGGTTCGGGGTCAGCGCGATCGACACCGACACCGTCCTCATCCGGGGCAGGCCGTCCTCGGCGTGCCAGGTCTCGAAGTCGGAGTGCCAGTAGAAGCCGCTGGCGCCGAATCCGGGCTTGACGTTGATCCGCGACTGGTGGACGTAGACGTCGGAGCCGAGGATCTGCCGGGCGCGGCCCGCGATCCGCGGGTCCCGCGCGAGCCGGGCGAAGACCTCGCTGATCCGGTGGACCTCGAAGACGGAGCGGATCTCCTGGGAGCGGGGCTCGACGATCGCCCGCTCGTCCGAGCGCAGGGCCGGGTCGGTGACGAGCCGGTCCAGTTCGGCGCGGAGTTCGTCGACCTCCGCGGGGGTGACGAGCTCGTCCACCGTGACGAACCCGTCGCGGTCGTACTCCTCCAGTTCGCGGGCCCAGAACGGGCCCGGGGTGCCGGGCTCGGACCACACGACGGGGTCCTTGCGGCCGATGAGCACCTCCTCGGCGCCGCGGGTGGGGTAGAGGTCGACGGGACGGGCGGGGGCGGAGGTCATGGGGTGGCGTGCCTTCCTTTCGGGTACGGACCGGTCTGCGGGCTCGTCGTGGCCTCAGGCGGCGCCGGGCTCGGTGAGGAGCGGGTAGACGCCGTTCGCGTCGTGGTCCTCGCGACCGGTGACGGGCGGGTTGAACACGCACAGGCAGCGGAAGTCCCGCTTGACCTTGAGGGTGTGCCGCTCGTGCCGGTCGAGCAGGTACATCGTTCCGGGCAGGATGGTGTGGGTCAGGCCCGTCTCGTGGTCGGTGAGTTCGGCCTCGCCGGCGGTGCAGACGACGGCTTCGACGTGGTGCGCGTACCACATGGAGGTCTCGGTTCCGGCGTACAGGACCGTCTCGTGCAGGGAGAAGCCGACGCGCTCGCGGGCCAGCACGATGCGCTTGCTCTCCCAGGTCCCGGACGCGGCCCTCACGTGCCGCTCGGTGTTCTCCAGCTCGTCGAAGGAACGGACGATCATGGGCGGTGGCCTTTCCGTGGCGGGGGTGGGCGGGTGAGCCGATCGGGGGCTCGGGGCGGGGGTTCAGGCGGCGAGACGGCCGGTGGCGTGGCGTACGGAGCGGGCCAGGATCCCGAGGCCCTCGTCGAGTTCGTCGTCCGTCGCGGTCAGCGGCGGCAGCAGTTTGACCACCTCGCCGCGCGGCCCCGACGTCTCCAGGAGCAGTCCGAGTTCGAAGGCCCGCCGGCACACGGCCTCGGCGCGCTCCCCGTCGGCGAACTCCAGGCCCCACACCAGGCCGCGCCCGCGGACGGCGAGGCCCGCGCGCCCGCCGCCGCACAGGTCGAGCAGGGCGCTCTCCACCCGGTCCGCCCGGCCGAGCGTGCGCTCGCGCAGGGCGCCGTCGCGCCAGTACGCGTCCAGGGCGGCGGTGGCGGTGACGAAGGCGGGGTTGTTGCCGCGGAAGGTGCCGTTGTGCTCGCCCGGCTCCCACACGTCGAGCTCCGGCCGGAAGAGGCAGAGGGCCAGGGGCAGGCCGTAGCCGCTGATGGACTTGGAGAGGGTGACGATGTCGGGCGTGATGCCCGCCTCCTCGAAGGAGAAGAAGTCGCCGGTGCGTCCGCAGCCCATCTGGACGTCGTCCACGATGAGGAGCATGTCGTGCCGGCGGCAGAGTTCGGAGAGCCCGCGCAGCCACTCGGCGCGGGCGACGTTGACGCCGCCCTCGCCCTGGACCGTCTCGACGATGACGGCCGCCGGGTGGTCGAGGCCGGAGCCGGGGTCGTCGAGGAGCCGCTCGAACCAGAGGAAGTCCGGGACCCGGTCGCCGAGGTAGTGGTCGAAGGGCATCCGGGTGGCGTGGTGGAGGGACACGCCCGCCCCGGCGCGTTTGGCGGCGTTGCCGGTGACGGCGAGCGAGCCGAGCGACATCCCGTGGAAGGCGTTGGTGAAGGAGACGACCGTCTCCCGGCCGGTGACCTTGCGGGCGAGCTTGAGGGCGGCCTCGACCGCGTTGGTGCCCGTGGGGCCGGGGAACATCACCTTGTACGGCAGGGCCCGGGGCTCCAGGACGGTCGAGCGGAAGGTCTCCAGGAAGTCGCGCTTGGCCGTGGTCGACATGTCGAGGCCGTGGGTGATGCCGTCGTCGGCGAGGTAGTCGAGGAGCGCGCGCTTGAGCACCGGGTTGTTGTGGCCGTAGTTCAGCGAGCCCGCGCCGGCGAAGAAGTCGAGGTACGGCCGCCCCTGCTCGTCGTACAGCCGGCTGCCGGTGGCGCGCTCGAAGACGACCGGCCAGGCGCGGCAGTAGCTGCGGACCTCCGATTCGACGGTCTCGAAGACGGAGGGGGCGATGTCGGTGATGGTCACGGAGTGTCTTCTCCCGGGTGTGGTTCGGTGCGTGCGTGGGTGCGGGATGCTCAGGCTTCGGGGGAGCCGAGGGGGCCGATGCGGTACAGAACCTCGGACTCGTGTCCCGCCGTGGGGAAGGCGGCGGCCGGGAAGAGGACCTCCTGGGTCAGGTCCGCCCGGTGCCGGCGCGCGTAGGACCGGAAGAGCCGGTCGGACGCCAGGTTCCCCGGCGTGACGGTCGCCTCGATCCGGTGCAGGCCGTGTTCGGCGGCCACGCGGTCGGACAGGGCGTCCAGCAGGGTCCCGGCTACCCCGGTTCCGCGGTGCGAACCCTCCACGGCGACCTGCCAGACGAAGAGCGTTCCGGGCGCGTCGGGGCGCAGGTAGCCGGTGACGAAGCCGACGGGTCGCCCGGAGGTGTCACGGGCGACGGCGGTGGTGTCGGCGAAGTCACGGCACCACAGCAGGTAGCTGTACGGGGAGTTGAGGTCGAGTTCGCCCGAGCCGCGTGCGATCCGCCAGAGGTCGGCGCCGTCCGCGACGCGGGCCGGGCCGATGGTGACGCCGTCGACAGGGGAGGTCAGAGGGGCAGTGGTCATGGGCGCCGAAGCTACCGAGCGATCGCCTGAACTTCCTGGGGCGAAGGGGTTGTTCGACAGGAGGTGACCGTGATAGGTGCGCCGGCGGCTTCGACGGGAGGAATCGGCCTTCCGGTGCACGGCGAAACGCATGAAGGGATGACAAACCACCCGTTTGTAACGGATGGATAACGCCTGATGAGGTGGGGGTCCAACTCCTCAACAACATGAGAAAATCCGGCGCTTCGCGTTTGAAGGCGCCGGGATCGGTCATGCGTACGGGTCGGCCCGGGCGCCCGTGGGGTGCCCGGGCCGGTGTGCCGGGCCTACCAGATCGCCTCGATCCACTCCGGGTGGTCGATGAACGGGTTCCGGTTGTGCTGGTAGGTGTTGAAGATGATGTCGTTGCGCCGCTCTTCGAACGCGCTCGGCGGGTCCTGCTCGTTCCACTGCTTCAGGACCGAGAGGCGGCCGTGGAAGGGGACGCTGCCGTTGGTGGTCGAGTCGTTGGGCTCCAGGTCCGCCCAGGCGTCGTCGCCCTCGTAGCGGACGGCCATGTAGAGGATCATGCGGGCCACGTCGCCCTTGTCGGCGTCGCGCGGCTCGAAGGAGTTGCTGTCCGTGTAGCTGCCCGGCGCGCCGCTGACCGCGCTGCCGCCGTTGTCGAAGTCCTTGTTGCCGCGGATGCTGTTGACCTGGACGTCCGCCGCGCGCAGGTGGTGTAGGTCGGTGCCGGGGCCGGCGGAGGTGCCGAAGTTGCCGTGGGACTGGGCCCAGGTGTGCTCGCGGTTCCAGTCGCCCACGTCGCCGCCGTTGAGGGACTTGCTGCGGGAGGTGCCGCTGTAGAGCAGGATGACGTTGGCGGTGTTGTTCGGGTCCTGGTCGGTGGTCTTCAGGGCGTTCCAGACCGCGTCGTACGAGATCTTGCTCTGGCTGCTGATGATCGTGTGCAGCGAGGACTTCAGGCTGGTGCCGGTCTTGCCGATCGCGTTCTTGTAGTACGTGCTGTCGTACGCCGTGGTGGTGGCGCTCGCGGGGGTCGCGGTGACCGTCGGCAGGGTGAGGGTGACGAGGACGGCGGCTATGGATGCCGCCCAGGCCTTCCAGCGGCCTGACTGTGCAACGGACATGGGGGGTGCCCTTTCCCGGGTGCGTCACGCGTCGGGACGCGGCCCGGCTCAAGGGTTCCGCGTTCTACGCGTGTTGACTTCGTGTCAGCCGGGAGCGTGGCACAAGACAGGTACCTGTCATGTAACGGGAAGGGGGCTGTTGCGTGACGTTCTCGCATCTTGCGCAACCGAACCGCCACAAGGGTGCTCAGACGCCCCGGACGTCCACCGGCATCCCCTTCGGCTCCTTGATCCGCTTCATGATGATCTGCGAGTTGACCTCCGTGACCCCCGCCAGCGTCGTCAGCCGCTCGATCCACAGCCGCTCGTACGCCGCGAGGTCGGCCACCGCGATCCGCAGCAGGCAGCCCGGGCTGCCGAACAGGCGGTACGCCTCGATCACGTCCGGGACGTCCTGGAGCGCCTCCTCGAAGGCCTCCACCGTCTCGCGGTCCCGCCGCACCTCCACCGAGACGAGCACCTCGAAGCCCCGCCCCACCGCCTCCGGGTCGATGATCGCCCGGTAGCCCTGGATGACCCCGTCCTGCTCCAGCTGGCGCACCCGGCGCAGGCAGGGGGAGGCGCTGAGGCCGACCCGCTGGGCCAGCTCCTGGTTGCTCAGCCGGCCGTCGTTCTGGAGCTCACGCAAGATGTGGAGATCGATTCGGTCCATGGCGCAATTATCCACCACGCTGAAACGTTGATGCGGAGGATTTCGCAATCGTCTTGCGCGCCGCCTGTCCTATCGTTGCGGAAGCAGGGAGATACAGGTACGGAGTAAGGACGGCAGGCATGAAGCGGACGAACGACGGGGGAGCGCGCCGGATCGTCGTCATCAGCACGGGCGGCACGATCGCCAGCCGCTGGCAGGGCACCGGGTACGCGGCCGACGCCTCCGGCGACGACGTCCTGGCCACCGCACCCCTCCCCGAGGACGTCACCGTCGAGGTCGTCGACCTCTTCAACGTCAACAGCTCCCGCATGACCGCCGCCCACCAGCTCGCCCTGCTGCGGACCGTCCAGGACACGTTCGCCGACCCCGGCGTCGACGGCATCGTGGTCACCCACGGCACCGACACGCTGGAGGAGACGGCCTTCCTCCTGGACCTCCACCACGCCGACGCCCGCCCGGTCGTCCTCACCGGCGCCCAGCGCCCCTTCGGCACCGGCGACGGCGACGGCCCCGGCAACCTGTACGACGCGCTCCAGGTCGCCGCCACCGTCCGCGAGCTCGGCGTCCTGGTCGTCTTCGACGGCCGCGTCCACGCGGCACGCGGCACCGTCAAGACCCAGACCCTCGCCGCCGACGCCTTCTCCGACCCCTCCGCCGAGCGCCTCGGCCGCGTCGGCTTCTCCCGCGTCGACATCGAGCGCCAGCCGGAGCGCCCGGCGCCGCTGCCGCTCCCCGCCGCCGCGCGGACCGCGATACCCGGCGCCACCGGCCCCGACGCCACCCCGCTGCCGCGCGTCGACATCGTCACCCACCACTCCGACGGCGACCCGTTCCTCTTCAACGCCGCCGTGGCCGCCGGCGCCCGGGGCATCGTCCTCGAAGCGACCGGCGCGGGCAACGCCACCCCCGAGATCGTCGCCGCCGTCGCGGACGCGGTCGCCGAGGGCGTCCTCGTCGCCGTCAGCACCCGCGTCCCCGCCGGGCCGCTCGCCGAGATCTACACGGGCGGCGGCGCGGTCGACCTCGTCGCCGCCGGCGCCGTGCTCACCGGCACGCTCCGGTCGGCCCAGGCCCGGATCGCCCTCCTCGCCACGCTCCTCGCCGACGGCGGCAGCGGCGACCCCGCGCGCACCACCGCCCTGCTGCGCCGCCTCCTGGAGGGCCCGGTCCGCGCCGAACCCGCCCTCGCCACCGGCGGGTCCCGGTCGGCCACGGCCGTCGCCGGCCGCGCCTGACCGGCGCACACCCCAGAACCCCGGCTCGCGGGCGGTGCATCCCCCCGCCCGCCCGCGAGCCGGAGCCCACCTCTCACCGCGCGGACGTCCTCCGGCGCCCTGCGCACCGCCGGGCGCCCACCGCACCGGTGCCCTCCGGTGCCGCACGCGCCGCAGGGCGCCCGCCCCTCACGGCGGGTGCACCCGTGTCCGTACCGGCGGCGAGCACCCGCCTCTCACCGCGCGGATGTCCTCCCGTCCCTACAGGCCGGTGAGCACCCGCCTGTCACCCCGTGGGCCTTCCCGGTGCCGTACCGGCCGGAGGCCCCGTTCCTTCGCATGCCCCGCACCCCTCAAGGACGGCACCCATGGTTCCCGCACCGGCTCCGCACGACGCACCCGTCCGCACCGAGCACGACCTGCTCGGCGACCGGGAGGTCCCGGCCGACGCCTACTGGGGCGTCCACACGCTGCGCGCCACCGAGAACTTCGCCATCACCGGCACCCCGATCTCGACCTACCCCCTGCTGATCGACGCGCTGGCCGCCGTCAAGGAGGCCGCGGCCCGCGCCAACGAGGAACTCGGCCTGCTCCCCGCCGACAAGGCCGACGCCATCGCCGGCGCCTGCCGGGAGATCCGCACGGGACACCTGCACGACCAGTTCGTCGTGGACGTCGTCCAGGGCGGCGCCGGCACGTCCACCAACATGAACGCCAACGAGGTCGTCGCCAACCGGGCCCTGGAGCTCCTCGGCCACGCCAAGGGCGACTACGCGCACCTGCACCCCAACGAGGACGTCAACCTCGGCCAGTCCACCAACGACGTCTACCCGACGGCGATCCGCATCGCCGCGATCGGCGCCGCCCGCGAACTCCTGAAGGCCATGGCCGTCCTCCAGGACGCCTTCGCCGCCAAGGCGCTGGAGTTCCGAGAGGTCGTCAAGATGGGCCGCACGCAGCTCCAGGACGCGGTGCCCATGACGCTGGGCCAGGAGTTCTCCACGTACGCCGTGATGCTGGAGGAGGACCGCGGCAGGCTCGCGGAGGCGATCGAGCTCATCCACGAGATCAACCTCGGTGCCACCGCCATCGGCACCGGCCTCAACGCCGCCCCCGGGTACGCCGAGACCGCCCGCCGCCACCTCGCCGGACTGACCGGGCTGCCGCTCGTCACCTCCGCCAACCTGATCGAGGCCACCCAGGACTGCGGCGCCTTCGTCCAGCTCTCCGGCGTCCTCAAGCGCGTCGCGGTCAAGCTCTCCAAGACCTGCAACGACCTGCGGCTGCTCTCCTCCGGACCGCGCGCCGGCCTGGGCGAGATCAACCTGCCGCCGGTCCAGGCCGGTTCCAGCATCATGCCCGGCAAGGTCAACCCGGTGATCCCCGAGGTCGTCAACCAGGTCGCCTTCGAGGTCATCGGCAACGACATCACCATCACGATGGCCGCCGAGGCGGGGCAGCTCCAGCTCAACGCCTTCGAACCGGTCATCTTCCACGCCCTGTCCAAGAGCCTCCTGTCGCTGCGCGCCGCCTGTCTGACCCTGGCCGAGCGCTGCGTCACCGGCATCACGGCCAACGCCGAGGCGCTGCGGGCCGCCGTGGAGAACTCCATCGGCCTCGCCACCGCCCTCAACCCGCACCTCGGCTACACCGCCGCCACCGCCATCGCCCAGGAGGCCCTCGCCACCGGCCGCGGAGTCGTCGAGCTCACCCTGGAGAAGGGCCTGCTGCCCGCCCACCGCCTCGCCGAACTCCTCACCCCCGAGCGCCTGACCGGCGCCCCGGGCCCGTCGCTCGCCTGACCGCCCGCTCCGCCGCTCCTCCGGTACGGTGACGGGCCCCGCGCCCGTCACCCGCCAGGAGCCTCCGCATGCCCGCACACGCCCCCGACGGCACCGCCCGCGAAAGCACCGGCCACGAGGCCGCACGCCGCGTCGTGCGCGTCGTCCGCGAGACCCTCGGCGAGGACGCCGTCCTCGCCTAGGGTCTCCACGGCTCCGCCGTCCTCGGAGGGCTGCGCCCCACCAGCGACGTTGGACGTCCTCGTCGCCCTCACCCGGCGCACCACCGAGCGGGAGCGCCGCGCCCTCACGGACGCCCTGCTCGCCGTCTCGGGCCGGCGGGCGTACGAGGGTCCCGCGCGGCCCGTCGGACTGAGTCATAGCAGAGGCGATCAAGAGGGCGTGTCCGGCCTGAAGTTACCCGGCAGTTTCTCGTGACTTCCTCGGCGGCCAGTCGTAGAACGTGTTCCCATTCACTCGACGAGTGAGGAAGATCACATGAGTGAACACCCCCTGTCCGCCCAGGGAAACCGCCGGGTAAGCCGCCGCGGCTTTCTCGCGGGAACAGGTTCTGTTCTCGGCGCCGCCGCCCTCGCCGGCACGATCACGACCCCCGCCCGCGCCGAGGTCCCCGGCCTGAACTGCACCCCCATCACCGACGGCTCCCAGGTGCGCGCCCTCGTCATCGGCACCGGCTACGGCGGCTCCGTCGCCGCCCTGCGGCTCGCCCGCGCGGGCGTCGACGTCCACATGATCGAGATGGGCATGGCCTGGGACGCCCCGGGCCCCGACGGCAAGATCTTCGCCAACACCACCACCCCGGACTACCGCTCCTTCTGGCTGCGCACCCGCACCAAGCAGCCGCTGAGCCAGTTCCTCGGCTTCCCGCTCGACAAGGACGTGCCCATCCACACCGGCATCCTCGACGCCGAGGACTTCGCCGGGATCACCGTCTACCAGGGACGCGGCGTCGGCGGCGGTTCCCTCGTCAACGGCGGCATGGCCGTCACCCCGCTCCGGGAGCGCTTCCCGGAGATCCTCCCGACCGTCGACCCGGCCGAGATGTACGCCACCTACTACCCGCGCGCCAACGCGGGCCTGGGCGTCACCTCGGTGGACGTCAACTGGTGGGAGAACGCGGACTGTTACCAGTACGCCCGCGTCGGCCGCAAGCACGCCCAGCGCTCCGGCTTCCCCTTCGTCTTCGTGCCCAACGTCTACGACTGGGACTACATGAAGCAGGAGGCCGCCGGGAACGTCCAGAAGTCGGCCCTGGTGGGCGAGGTCATCTACGGCAACAACGCCGGCAAGAAGAGCCTCCAGAAGACGTACCTCGCCCAGGCCGCCGCCACCGGCCGGGTGAGCGTCTCCCCGCTCCACCGGGTGACCTCCGTCAGCCCGGCCGCCGCCGGCGGCTACACCGTGGTCATCGACCAGATCGACACCACCGGCGCGACCCTCGTCACCAAGACCGTCCGCGCCGACCGGGTCTTCTTCGCCGCCGGCAGCGTCGGCACCAGCAAGCTCCTCACCCGCCTCAAGGCGACCGGCGCCCTGCCGTCGCTGAACGAGCACATCGGCAAGGGCTGGGGCGACAACGGCAACGTCATGTGCGGCCGCGCCAACCACATGTGGGACCCGACGGGCAAGCTCCAGTCCTCCATGCCCACCGCGGGCATCGACAACTGGAACGCCGGCGGAGCCTTCGCCGAGGTCGCCCCGCTGCCCACCGGCATCGAGACCTACGCCTCCTTCTACCTCTCCATCACCCGCACCCCCCGCCGCGCCGAGTTCTCCTGGAACCCGTCCACCGGCAGGGTCGACCTGAGCTGGGACCGGGCCTGGAAGCAGACGTCCATCGACATGGCCAAGTCCATCTTCGACAAGATCAACAGCAAGGAGGGCACGATCTACCGCACCGACCTCTTCGGCGCGTACAAGATCTGGGGCGACCACCTCACGTACCACCCGCTCGGCGGCGCGGTCCTGGGCAAGGCGACCGACAACTACGGCCGGCTGCACGGCCACCCCGGCCTCTACGCCATCGACGGATCCCTGATCCCCGGCAACACCAGCGTCAACCCCTTCGTCACCATCACGGCCCTCGCCGAACGCAACATCGAACGGATCGTCGCCGAGGACTTCTGACCTCGCGGACAGCCCGAGGGGCCGGCCGGAACACCGGCCGGCCCCTCTCCGTACGCTCAGTGCGTCGGCAGCACGCACACCGTGTCGAGTCCGAGCACCCGGTTCAGCCGCCCGAACGCCAGCCACGAGCCCAGGCTCATCGTCAGCTCCACGATCTCGGCCTGGCTGTACCGGGCCGTCATCCGCGCCCAGAACTCCTCGTCCAGACCGTGGTGGTCCAGCGCGTACCGCTCCGCGTACTCGGCGGCGAGGCGCGTCCGCTCGTCGAAGGCCTCCGAGACCTCCGTGGTCCGCCAGGCCGCGACGACCTCGTCGAAGCCCTCCTCGACCTTCACGCCGTCCCGGTCGGTACGCCAGTCCAGGCAGAACCCGCAGCCGTTGATCTGCGCGATCCGCAGCCGGGCCGCCTCGAACTCGCGCAGCCCCAGGGTCGTGTGGGCGTACACCGACAGCGAGAAGTTCGCCGCCGCCGTCCCGATCTCCGGAACCATGTCGCCCCACACGTACCCGATGGGCTCCTGGCCCTCGGGAATGTCGATGATCACCGTGGTCTCCTTCCCAGCTTCCCGAGCGCCGGCCGCAGCGGTACGTCCAGCGCGTCGTACAGTCCCGGCTCCGCCGCCACCAGCCAGTCGATCGCCCCGACGAGCCGGCCCACCGCCGTGGCGTTCCCGCCGGCCGACCGGTTCTCGCCCTCGTCGGTCGCCGCCACCGTCACCTCGATCCGGGGACTTCCCTCGACGATCACCCGGTGCGCCCCCGCCCCGTCCGGCGGCACCGGCCAGTCCGGCGCGCACGAGGGATGGATCCGGGTGACGTGCTCGATCACGATCCGGGGCTCGCCGCCGACGATCCCCTGCACCTCGAAACGGATCGCCCCCTGCGTCCCGGCCTCGAAGACGCCCATCGTCCGCGTCTTCACGGTCGACTCCAGCGGGCGGCGTTCCATCGTCTCGCGGATCTCGTCGAGCTCGGCGCCGAGCGCGCGGGCCATCAGCCGTATCTGCCCGCCCCAGATCATGGTGGGCACCGAGGGCCACAGCATCGGCGGCTCGTACTCCATCGGACGGCCCATCCCCACCAGCTCCCGGACCGACTCCTCCTGCTCGTACGTCGAGTAGTCGAAGATCTCCTGGCAGCGGACCACGTCCACGGTGGCCGCGAGACCGCTCACGAGGAGCGGCAGCACGTCGTTGCCCCAGCCCGGGTCCACGCCCGAAACGAACAGCGAGCCGCCGCCCTCGGCGACCGCCGCGAGCACCGGATCCCGGAACTCCGCCGGCGCGTTGCGCTGGTCGTACAGCGGGTACAGGGCGGGCGTCACCACCACCGCGCCCGCCGCCACCGCCCGCACCACGTCGGCGAGCGCCCCGTCGGGCCGGGTGTCGCCGGAAGCCGCGTACACCACCGCCTCCGGCCGCCCGTCGAGCACCGCCCCGACGTCGTCGTCGGCCACCACCCCGAGGTCGTGCCCGAGCCCCGCGAGCCGGCCCGCGTCCCGGCCGACCTTCGCCGGGTCGGACACCAGGACCGCCGCGAGTTCCAGGCCTGGATGGGCGTCCACGGCGCGAATGGCCGCGCGCCCGACGTTTCCGGTACCCCACACCACCGTCCGAATCATGCGCGGAGGGTAGCGCCGGGCCCCGAAGGTTCCCAGACCCGTGACGCCATGATCTGACGAATCGTCAGATCATGGCGTGCGGGCCCGCCCCGTCAGGCCAGCCGCAGCGCGACGAACGGAACCGTGTCGCCCGGCAGGAGATACCGCTCCACCTCCACGAAACCGCGCGCCAGGGCGAACCGGAGCCCCTCCTCGTTCGAGGCCAGGACCACCGTCTCGACCCCCTCGCCGCTCAGCGTCCGCGCGTGCGCGAGCCCCCGCTCGTACAGCGCCGTCCCGAAGCCCCGGCCCCGGAACCCGGGCAGCGTCCGGGCGATCACGGTCGCCGCCGTGGTCTCCTCGTCCGGCGGACGCACCGTCGAACAACCCACCGCCACGTCCCCGAGGTACGCCACGTCCAGCCGGTTCCGGCCGGCCCGCTCCCGCACCTCGTCAGGGGACAGCACCGCCGTCGGGATGATCGTGTTGTGCACGGCCCGCCAGTCGGCGAGCTGCTCCTCGGTCCGGGCCTGCTCGATGCGAAGATCACTCATCGGAGCAGGAAAGCGCGCCCCCACGGGCGGGTCAACCGCTTTCGGCCCGTCCACCGGCGTTCGGCAGCCCGCGATCACGCGTCCCCGCCGTGGGCAGTCCCCGGACCGCCCGCGATCACGCGTCCCCCGCCGTGGGCAGCCCCCGGACCGCCCGTGCGAGGGCGTCCCGCACCCGGTCCGTGTCCGCCTCCGTCGTGCGCCAGTTGCTGAACGCGGCGCGCAGCGCGGGCGTCCCGTGCAGGACCGTGGGGGTGAGGAACGCCTCGCCGGAGCCGGCCACCGCCCCCGCCAGGGCCTCCAGCCGCTCCGGCGTCGGGTCGTCGGCGAGGGTGAAGCAGACGACGTTCAGGTGCACCGGCGCCGACAGCCGCAGCCCGGGGACGGCGGAGATCCCCTCGCCGAGCCGCCGGGCCAGCGCCACGCAGCGCTCGACGATCTCGGCATGGCCCTCGCGGCCGTACGCGGTCAGTGAGAACCAGGTCGCCAGCGCGCGCAGCCGCCGCGAGTTCTCCGGCGTCAGATGGAGGAACGCGGGAGTGCCCGTGGGGACGCCGAGGTACGGAGACTCGTTGTGGAAGACCCGCACCTGGAGGTCCTGGCGGCGGGTGAACTGGACGGCGGCGTCGTACGGGACGTTCAGCCACTTGTGCAGGTCCACACAGATCGAGTCGGCGGCGTCGAGCCCGTCGACGAGCGGAGCGTGCGCGGGGGAGAGCGCGGCGAACGCGCCGAACGCGGCGTCCACGTGCAGCCAGAAGTCGTACCGCTCCTTCAGCGCGGCGATCGCCCGCAGGTCGTCGAAGTCGACCGTGTTCACCGTCCCCGCGTTCGCGACGACCACGGCGGGCTCCCCGCCCAACGCCTCCAGCTCCTCCGCGAGGCGCTCCACGTCCACGGCCTCGCGCGCCCCTCCGAGCAGCGGCACCGGCCGCAGCCGGTCCCGGCCGACACCCAGGAAGGACAGCGCCTTCGTGACGCTGGAGTGCGGGCTCCCGGACAGCACGTGCACCGGACCGAGCGCGGCCACCCCCTCCCGGGACACCGACACGCCCCGGCGCTCGCCCAGCCACTCCCGGGCCACGGCGAGCCCCACGGTGTTGGACATCGTGGCACCGCTCACGAAAGCGCCCCGGTGCGCCTCGCCCAGGCCGAACAACTCGCGCAGCCAGTCCAGCGTCTCGCGCTCCAGGGCGTCGGCGGTCGAACCGCCGCCACTGGAACCGTTCTGGTCGTACGCGCCGGTGAGCCAGTCGCCGGTGAGGGCGGCGGGGGTGGCGCCGCCGGTGACGAACCCGAGGTAGCGCGGCCCCGCCGAACCGGAGAACCCCGGCTCCCAGCGCTCGGCGAACCGCTCCAGCGCGCCCTGCGCGCCCACCCCCGCCACCGGGAGCGGACCGGGGTCGGGCGCCTTCGCCGCCGTGGCGACCGGCCTCTCCCCGAGCCCGGAGAGCTCACGGGCCGCGAAGTCGCGGACGGACTGCAGAAGTTCGGGAAGCCGGTCGAGGTCGGCCGCGAGCGTGGGATGCATGGCCCCAGCGTAGGCACCGCATCAGGGCGTCCGCGGGGGCCAATTCACGGGAAGTGGCCTGGTGCGAGGACCCGGGAGGATGCCGGTGCACCCCGCCGGCACCCGGTGCACAGGCCACGTTCCCCCACCTGCGACCCCTCTCCGCCGCCGAGGGAGCGGCCGTACGGGTGAGCGAGCCGGCACGGCGCGACGAGCGGACCGCCGAACGGGTACGGATCGCCCCATTGCCCCCGGCCAGGAGGATGCCGTCCCATGTCCGTACGCAAGGGCGCCCCCGCGCTGCTCGGCGCCGGCACGCTGTGCGCGGCCCTGCTGCTCACCGGCTGCGCGAGCACCACGACCCCCGACGCGACGCACCGCCCCGCGAGCGCACCCGCCGCGGGCGACGCCCGCCCCAAGGCGGTGCCGCCGGACGCCGCCGCGAACGGCCTCGCCTCCGCACCGGCCCCCGCACCCCGCATCCCCGGCATCGGTCCCGCCACCCACGCCCTCGTTCCCGACGGCACCTCCCAGGCCCTCGTCGTCACCGGCACGGGACCGGACGACAACACGGCCACCGCGACGCTGTACGCACGGGACGCGGCCGGCCGCTGGACCGGGGCCGCCGGCCCCTGGCCCGCGCACAACGCGCTGCGCGGCTGGACCCCGGAACACTTCGCGGGGGACCTGCGCACCCCGATCGGCGTGTTCCGGATCGGCGACGCCGGGGGCCGCCTGCCGGACCCCGGGGCCCGCCTCCCGTACGACCAGGACCCCGAGTTCGCGATCAGCGGCACGGGCTTCTCCGGCGAGTCCCTCGAAGGCTCCTTCGACCACGTCATCGCCATCGACTACAACCGGGTCCCCGGCCGGACCCCGCTCGACAAGGAGCGCCCCCTCGGCGCCGAACGGGGCGGCGGAGTCTGGATCCACGTCGACCACGGCGGGCCCACCCAGGCCTGCGTGGCCCTGAAACGCGAGGCACTCCGCGCACTCCTCCGCGCCCTCGACCCGGCCCGGGAGCCCATCGTGGTCATGGGCCCGGCCACCGACCTGGCGCGCTGAAGGGAGCCGCCCACGTCGCTCCACCGCCTCGCGCGCGGACGGGGGCACGCGCGCGAGGCGGCGGCAGGGCCGGTCGGATCCGGGTCAGTCGCCGCCGGCCCCGACCGCCCCGCGGAACGAGGCGGTGTGGCCGCGGACCTGCTCCGGCGTCAGATAGGCGTCCGTGTACTCGAAGTCCCGCAGCGTCCCCGACTTCGACGCCAGGAACCCGGTCCGTACGTAGTCGTCGCCCGCGGCGGCGTTGAGCAGCCAGTTCGTCATCACCCGCGTCTTGGCCACGTTGGTCCGCAGCGCCGCCCAGTGGTACGCCCGGGCCACGGCCTGCGCCGGCATGCCGTGCAGCTCCACGCCCAGCGGCTTCGAGACGCCGTCCATGCCACCCAGGTCCACCACGAGACCGAGGTCCTTGTGGATGTACGGATGGGTCGGCTCGCCGCGCAGCGTGGCGACCAGGTTGTCGGCGACCGCCTTGCCCTGCCGCATGGCGTGCTGAGCGGTCGGCGGGCAGATCGCCCCCTCCTCGCCCTTGGCGAGGTCGGGCACCGCCGCCGCGTCCCCGAGGGCCCACACGCCCTCGAGCCCCGGCACGTCCATCTCGGCGGAGACGACGAGCCGGCCGCGGAGGGTCTCCGCGCCGAGCGTGCCGATCAGCGGGCTCGCGGCCACGCCCGCCGTCCAGATCAGCGTCCGGCTCGGCAGCACCCGCCCGTCGGTCAGTGTGACCGTCTCCTCGTCGACCGAAGCCACGGAGACGCCCAGCGAGACCTCGATGCCGCGCTTGGTCAGGATGTCCATCGCGGCGGAGCCGAGCTTCTCGCCGAGTTCCGGCATCAGCTTCGGCGCGATGTCGACCAGGTGCCACTTGATGAGGTTCGGGTCGAGCCGCGGATACCGCTTGACCGCGTTGTGGGTGAGCAGCTGGAGGCACGCCGCCGTCTCCGTGCCCGCGTAGCCGCCGCCGACCACCACGAACCGGAGGCGCGCGGCCCGCTCCTCGTCGTCGTTGCTCGCGTCGGCCAGGTCGAGCTGGGCGATGACGTGGTCGCGGATGTACACGGCCTCCGCCAGCGTCTTCATGCCCCGCGCGTACTCGGCGAGCCCCGGGATGTCGAAACTGCGGGTCACGCTGCCGGGCGCGAGGACGAGGTGGTCGTACGGCTCCGTCACGTACTCGCCGGAGATCGTGCGCACCACGCAGACCTTCGCCGCGGTGTCGATCCCCACCACGCCGCCCGGCACGATCCGCGTCCGGTGCCGCTGACTGCGCCGCAGCGACAGGGCCACCGACTGCGGGGTCAGCACCCCCGCCGCCACCTGGGGGAGCAGCGGCAGGTACAGCTGGTACGAGAACGGCGACAGGAGCGTGATCAGCGCCTCCCGCTCCGTGAGGCGCCGTTCGAGCCTGCGCACACAGCCCACTCCGGCGAATCCCGCGCCCACCACGAGAATCCTCGGTCGAGTCACGCTGTCCGCCCTTCCGTAGGGAGCGTGCAATACGTCATTGCCTCGGGCTGGGTAAGCCCATACGGCAGTTTTCATCCGACTATCCGCGTTTCACCCTTTCTATCCCCATTGGCGGCGCATCGCTCTTCGGCGGGGTCCTCTCGTCAGAGGACGGCGACGCCCAGGGGCCGCGATCCCGCGGCGAGGCGCCGGGTGTCGCCCGATGCGAGGTCGACGACGGTCAGCCCGTCCCAGTACCCGTCCCGGGTGAACCCGCCCGTCACATAGGCGGTGCGGCCGTCCCGGGACACGGCCACGCCCTCGTGCGGCCCCTCCAGCGGGTAGACCCGCTCGGCCCCGGCGGGCGTACGCACGGTCAGGGACGGGCCGCGGTCCTCGTCCGGGTCGATCGGGCCCGTCCCCACGGTGAACAGGGTGCCGTCGGCGGTCACGGTGACGCCGTGCTGGTGGGTGTTCGCGGTCATCGGCTCGATCGTCGTGCGGCCGGTCCGCGGGTCGACCACCGCGAGGCGCTCGCCCTCGAACGGCAGCAGCAGCTTGCCGTCGGACGGGCGCACGGCCGTGTAGTGCGGCTTGAGCCACGAACCGAGCCCGCCCTCGGTGCCGTAGGGGGCGACCTCCACCCGGCGCGCCCGCAGGGTGTCCGCGGCGACGACGGTGACGTCGAAGGAGTCGTGGTTCGTCGCGTACACCTCGGTGCCGTCCCGCGACACGTCCACGTCGAACGGGCGCCGGCCCACCTCCACCGCTTCGGTGACCCGCAGGGCCGTCGTGTCGACGACCTCCAGAGCGCCGTTCCCGCCGGGCACGTTCACCCCCACGTACACCCGCCGCCCGTCCGGCGACAGCGCGATGCCCATGCCACCGCCCCGGTACTCGCCGGTCGTCACCGGACCGGTGTCCGTCAGGTACGGGACGAGCGCGAGACGCCGACGGGTCGCCGTGTCCACGACCGCCACCCCTTCGGCGGTCGCCACCCACGCGCGCCCGTCCTTGCCGACCACCAGCCCGTACGGAGCGGTGCCGACCTTCACGGAGCCCGTCGCACCGCGCGCGGGGTCCACGAAGGTGACGGTGTCGGAACCGAAGTCCGCGACCAGAAGGGTGCCCGGCGCCGCCGCGCCCGTCCCGGCCGGGGCGGGTGTCACGGTGACGGACGGACCCGGTGCGGACGCACCGGGGGAGACCGAGGACCGCGGCATCGGGTCCGCCGCGGAGGCAGCGCCTCCGGCCCCCTGCGCGCACCCCGCGAGCAGGGCGACGGCCACCGCCGCGGGCACCAGCACGCGGGCGGAACGGGACGAACGGCGGAACGCTGTCATGACGGACTCCTCGGTACGGTGACCGGGCGGCCGGACCCCTCGGGAGACGGGTCCACGCCCTGCCCCGATCCTCCGCCACCACCCCGCCCCGGCCGGTCCACCGCCCGGCCCCGCGCCGACGGCGGGACGGACGACCCCGGGGTCCACCGATCGGTGGACCCCGGGGCCGGCGCGCGGCGGCCGTTCAGTGTCGAGGCCTTCGCGCCGGTTCGAGCGCTTGAGGCCGTGGCCCCGGTTCGAGCGCTTGAGGCCGTGGCCCCGGTTCAGCGCTCGAGGCCACTGCCCCGGTTCAGCGCTTGAGGCCGCTCAGGAAGCACAGCACCCGCTCCACGCACAGCGCGGTCGCCTCCGGCACGTGGGACGGCGTGCCGCGCTCCGCGAAGAGGTGCGCGGTCCCCGGGTAGAGGAAGAGCCGCCGGTCCTCGGAGCCCGCCACGAGGGCGCGCGCGGCGTCGAGGTCCCCCTCGTCGACGAAGTACGGGTCGGCGTCCATGCCGTGGACCTGCGCGGGCACGCCCTTCGGCCAGGCCGTGCCGAAGGCGTCCGCCGGCACGCACGCGCTCAGCAGCACGGCGCCGAGCGCCCCGTGCCGGGTCTGTGCCAGCTTCTGCGCGGGGAGCGCGCCGAGCGAGAACCCCGCGTACACGATCTCCTCCGGCAGCTCCCCGGCGGCTTGCACGCCACGCTCCAAGAGCGTGGCGAAGCCGACCTCCTGCGCGTACCCGACGCCGGCCTCCAGGTCCGTGAACGTGCGGCCCTCGTACAGGTCGGGTGTGTGCACCGTGTGTCCGGACCGCCGCAGCTCGCCGGCGAACGCGGCGACCCCTTCGGTCAGTCCGAGCGCGTGGTGGAAAAGCAGAACCTCGGCCATGTCGTCATCCCCTGATCACCGAACGCAGCCCGGCTGATGCCGGCCGATCCGGTCCGCGGCCGACGGTGGGCCGACCACCGCCGAACCTTGGAAGCCATCGCGTGGAAGTACCGCACCTGCTCTCCCTGGCGGGACCTGCCGGACGAGCTCGGCTCGTTCCAGACCGCCCACAAACGCCTGATCAGGTGGGCCGTGGACGGCACCTGGGAACGCATCCTCGCCGCAGTTCTGGCAGCGGCCGACGCTGATGCCGACATCGGCTGGACCGTCTCGGTGGACTCCACCGTCTGCCGAGCCCACCAGCACGCCGCCGGAGCCAGGAAAAAGGGGCTCCAGACCGGGCCGAACCCGACGACCACGCACTCGGACGCTCCCGCGGCGGCCTGAGCACGAAGGTCCACCTCGCCAGCGACAGCCGCGCACGACCCTTGGCCCTCCGCGTCACCGCAGGCCAGGCGGGCGACGCCCCGGCCTTCGAGACCGTCATGGCCGCCATCCGTGTTCCGCAAAGCGGACCAGGACGCCCGAGAACCCGACCCGATACCGTCCTGGCGGACCGCGCGTACTCATCCCGTGCAATCCGCAGTCACCTGCGGCGACGCGGAATCCGCGCTGTCATCCCCCAGCCATCCGACCAGATCGGCCACCGTCTGCGGCGAGGCCGCGACGGAGGCCGACCGCCGGCCTTCGACGCCGAGGTGTACAAGCAGCGCAACGCCGTCGAACGGTGCATCAACCGGCTCAAGCAGTGGCGCGGCCTCGCCATGCGAACGGACAAACTCGCCATCGCCTACCAGGCCGCACTCCACCTCGCCGCCATTCTCATCTGGGCACGGCGATAGACCACTCAGCGATCGACCACCCAGCGTGCGTCCGCCGGCCAGCATCCCGTGCCGACGACCTGCTTCACGAGCCTGAACGCCTCACCGATGGGGACGGTGTCCTCATCCGGGTACTCGTCGTCCTGCCCGTTCGCGAGGACGAACCCGCCGCTCGATCCCTGAGCCCCGAGGTCCACGGCATGCTCTCCGGGATCGCCCTCTTCTTCGAGCAGCATCACCATCGCGCGCTCGGTGTTCGTCACGAAGGCCAGCGACCGTCCCGACGAACTGGTCAGCCACGTCTCAAGCTGCCCGCCGTCGATCCTCGACCGAAGAGCCTGCAGCACCGTCTCGGACACCACGGGGACAGGGCTACCGTCATTGATCACCCAGGACTCGATCACGAGCACGACGATCTCACGAACGGATCTAAGAGACAGGCTCTAGGTGTATTGACCCGCGGCGTTGTTGACACGGCTGATCGGCGGGTGTCCGTCGAGTGCGGTGTGGCAGCGGTGGTGGTTGTAGGTGTGGAGGAAGTC
>NZ_JNWK01000071.1 GCF_000716445.1 Streptomyces wedmorensis | reverse complement strand
GCACGGCCCACTGCTCGTCAGAAAGATCCCCTCGCCCCACACCGCGATCATCACGGCACAGGGCGAGCGGCGAAACCTACTTCCAAAACACGCCCTAGACAACCGATGCGGGCACACGGAGTGCTCCATCAGCGGCCTACCCCTTCCATGACCACGACTGTGGGGTTCCGATGTGTCCCTCCCTTCCTCCCGCAACCTCTTCGAGGGGGGATCCAGGCTGGACGGACGTACACGAAGATCCGGTGGTCGTGTCTGCAGCTGAGGTGCGGGGCTGTCTCTGGGTGGTTCGGGCCCTGAGCGTCGAAGGTGTAGGTGGTGCGTCCGGCGCGGGTGAGACGGCTGCCGGTGTACCGGCGCTCGCCGCCGGTGTCGCTGCCGGGAGCGTTGGGTGGAAGTCGGCGCGAGTGATGTCGCCGGCCAGGTCGTAGGCGTAGCGCTCGCTCCGGCCGTCGGTGTGGACGGCTGTGATGCGGCCGGCCGGTCGAAGGTGCAGGAGCGCTGTCCTGTCGCCGATGGACACGGGGGTGCCGTCGGCCTGATGAGAGACGGCCCACTTGGCCGACAGCCCGGCCAGGCGCTGTGGCCGAGCGCTACGGCGCACGCAGCCACGAGGCGGGCCGCCTCGCCCTCAAGCCCGACACCGACACCGACACCGACACCGACACCGACACCGACACGACCATCATCGAAGCAACTTCGGTGGCGACCAGGCCAAGCAGATCGTCCGTCAGGCGTGGGCTGACCTGGAACGGTGGGGCGGAACGAAGGGCCGGCTCATGCCCGCGCTGAATCCGGTGCACGCCAAGGTGGGCAAGAGACTTCATGCCGAGCCGATCGACCAGCTCTGCGCCCAGGGGCTGGTCCACCACGTTGGCGAGCGCCCGCGGCCGGAGGGGCGGTTCGTCACGTCGATCCCGGACATGGAATCCCCCGACCGGATGGACGCGCTCGTGCACGCCCTCACAGAGTTCGCCGACCCAGCCGCGGTGTTCACGGGCAGCGGCTCATACGACGACCAGCACCTCGCCGGCCGCGCTGCCTACGCGGCCCAGGGGAAGAACAGCAAAGGTCAACAGTGCCCTGAGTCACTCACCCATACGCGTGCAAAACCTGGCAAACCATCTTCAATGCCAAGAACTGATAGAAAATCCTCATACTCTCGGGCACAGTCACGTGTCCGGTTTCTGCACAAGGAAGGCATCGCATGGCTCAGGGGACTGTGAAGTGGTTCAACGCGGAGAAGGGGTTCGGGTTCATCGCGCCGGACGACGGCACGCCGGACGTCTTCGTGCACTTCTCCGCGATCGACTCCTCCGGTTACAGGTCGCTGGAAGAGAACCAGCGAGTGGAGTACACGACATCACAAGGCCCCAAAGGCCCGCAGGCCGAACAGGTCCGCCCCCTCTGAGAAGTCATCTCATCTGGTGAGTCTGCGGTAGCAGATGAGGGCGCAGGGGATGCTGGTGAAGGCGAGGCAGTGGTCGGCCTTGCGTTCGTAACGGCGGTGGAGTCGGCGACAGCCAGCCAGCCGGGCCATGATGCGTTCGATGGTCCATCGGTGTCGTCCCAGCCGCTGGGAGGTCAGGCCTCCAGCAGTCGATGTCGGCGTTCCGGCGGCTGCGCCGTCAGCTGTGCGGCCATGGTCGGCGGGCCGCATGCAGCACCCTTGTGCCGGTCCGATGACCGTGAGTCCCACCTATGCAGCGCGACACCGTGCACGACCCGGTGAAGACCGGCGACACGATGGCCCGCTCGACACTACGGCCGCTCTGGTGGGACTGAACCAGGCCGGAGCCCCATCGGGTGGTGTGCGGCCGACGGCCGCACACCACTGCCCTGTCAGTAGGGCACGGACGTCGACCGGCGGAACCTGATACTCAGCCGGCAGACTGGAAGCAAAAGCCTTACGCAGGAAGACCGAGTCGCGGCCGGTGGACGCGGCCTTGCCCGGTGACCTCGCCGGCAATCTGTCGTACGGCCGTGGCGTGGCTGCCGGTCGTGTCGCGGCCGAGGGCTTCGCGGCTGACGGCTTCGCGGGCTCCCGCGGCTGCTCCGTCCCCGACGTACATCCAGCCACCACCGGCAACGTGGCTGCAGTGCGCATGAGAGACCATCACCTCAACACGATCCCCCGGGTGTACGGCTCTTGCCCGGCAGACGACAGCGCCAAAGCAATGGTCAGTCCGGCCCTTTGGGCGCCATCTCAAATTGGCTCGGTACGCTGCGCGAGGAGAAGAAAAGCGTCGCCATCGCCTCCAACGAGTCCTTCTCCGGCTGGACCGAAACCTTCACCGGCCCCCGCCTCTGCGCTGCCATCGTCGCCCGCCTCACCTTCGGCGGCAACATCATCGAGACCGGAACCGACTCCTACCGACTCGCCGCCACCAGAGCCCAAGCGGAGCGGGCACCTGTCTGAGCGCGGTCAGCCTGCGCTATCGAACGGCCCCGCATTCATCGACGATCATGGTCGGCTCCGACAGGAAGACGTCCCGGCCGACGGGGCCGTAAGCGATGTTGAACGTGTCCAGCCAGTACGACCAACCACGGATCCCCAGGGCGCTGGTGAACCGGTAGTTCAACTGCCAGCGAACCCACTGCCCGGGAAGGAGTCGAACTGCCGGCGGCCTGCGCGGACGAGGCGGCAACCCGAAGAGCGGCTCCACACGAGCGAGCACTCGGAGCCGATCGCCTTCGTCCCGCAGGCTGACACCGATCTCGCGAAGGTCTTTCTGGCTCGAACGTGGCTCGAAGCCGTCACGCTCAGCCATCTGGACGAAGTGGGCAGACCCAGAGGGCACCTGAGGCAACGCGAAGCCGACCGGCGCCGCGTTCCTGCGGGCAGCGGCCGCCCCGCCCCGGGACTGCTTCGTCCAGGACGTCTTGATCCACTGCACCGTGATGTCCATTGCGCCTGCCTTCACCGAAGGTCTACGGTCAACATGTGCTTGACGTCACTCAGGCGAGCGGCGAACGACCGGCCTCGGCCCCACTTCAGGAGGGCCGAGGAGTTGTCGTCAAGATCTGTCCGTTCTCCCCTACCTCTCACTGGCTGTGCGGACGCTGCTGGGTCTCCGCATCCGGCGCCTGAGGGTTCGGGCCCCGGAAGCGCGCGAGCGTCTTGGTGAGGGCCTTCCATGGCGAGGGGTCTTCCTTGGCCGTCGCCGACGGTGCCGTCCGTGGTGCGCCGTCGCCGCCGGTCGCCTCGGCGAGGGCGTCGAGCGCCGACTCGGCGGCCTCCCGGTACAAGTCGCAGGATGCTGTCATGGCCTCGAGCGCCTTGGCATACCTGGTGACCATGGCCTGTGCGTGGATCAGTTCCTCGGCGGGGGTGAGCAGATGCCAGCCCTGGCGCAGTCGTGTCAGGGCCTGTTCGGCATCGGCGGGCAGTGGCCGGGGCAGTGAGGCGAACTCCGCGATCTTGTTCAGGAGTTCGGTGGGTTCCGTGCCGTCCAGGAAGACATTGCGTACCGTGAAGTACTCCGCGTCGTCATCGAGGGCCTGCGGTGTCAGGGGGAGGATCACGGCGCCGCCGCGCGGTATCCCCACACCCAGCTCACGCTTCATCACGAAGTCGGCGATCAACGCCTGCTCCGGCGTGGCACGGTGCTCGACCACCCGGTGCCGCAGGCTCGGCGGCAGGAACGCCGTGATCGGTCGGCGTCCCAGGGCGTCCGGCGTCATCGCCTCGTGCACCACGACATGGATGGACCAGCTCTGCCGAGTGCAGGCCCGCAGCAGGCGGCGCAGCTCGTCGTCGTCCTTCGGGAGGTGGTTCGTCGTCCGCAGGCGCACGTCCGGCACCGGCTCATGGTCCCAAGCGACCAGGTCGCTGTCGGGCCAGAACATGGTGGCCGGCGAAGGCCAGCCCGCCTCCCACGCCCGCTCGGCCTCGGCGGCCAGGACCCAGGTGACGCCCTCGCTCTTCTTACGGCGCGACTCGGGCTCGTACGTAGTCAGCTGCGCGCGCACGGTGAGGCCGTCGGCCACACACCAGCGGGCCTCGAAAACGCGGCGAGCGGACGGGCCGGGATCGGCAGACTCGTCCCTGGGGTAGAGGTCGGTGGAACGCGCCGCCTCGACGGGGTCGAGGTCCAGGAAGTCGTCGATCACCCCGGCCGCCTTGAGAGCGATCAGGTTGCGCCGGACGTCCCGCTCGGGCTCGGGCCCCGGGTGACACCCACGCCCCAGCCAGACGGTGTCGGGGACGATGGTCGGTGAAATGCTGTTCTTGGCCATGGAACCATTCAGTGGGCGATCAGGGCCCCACCAGTATGGTCCGCGACCCGGACAAGGGAAACCGCGCCCCGCCCGCTCCCGGTTGGAGGGCGGTAGCGCTCGGACTCACCGGTTGGAAGGCGGTAGCACTCGGGCTCACCGGTTGCACTGCGCCGGTCGTGACGCCTGGGCAGTGCTTCGCAGGCGATGCCGTCATCAGGGTCCTGGTCCTCGTCGAGCTGGTTCGGGTCACTCGTGTCGCGGTCGAACTCCGCCTGCGCGTCTTCCAGCCGCGTGAGCGTCCTCTTACGCTACGACCGGCCCGCCCCCGAATGGTGACGCTAAGTCGAACAGCAATCACGTAACGTGCAGTTTGAGGTGTTCTCCCAGGTGCGGCCGCATGTCGGGCTCACATGCCCAGGGCGACCATCCCGCGCACTGCCTGGTGAGCGGCACGTAGCCGTGGCGCGGCGGTCCCGGCGCCGCGATCTTGTGGCGGCATGGTGCGCGGCGAACCGTATCCGCCGCAGGAAGTGCCGCGCACCCCGCATCGGCACATTCTGAGTGCATGAACGCCCAGTGCACCTATCGCTCCGAATGCCGGGGACGCCGGGCCGCGGCTGCCGTCGCCGCATCTGGGGCACTCCAGTTTGATGCAGCTTACGGAGACGATGAGAGCGCCACCGGGCCGCCGATCATCACACAAGAGTCCCTGGCACGAGCGACAGAGTCCCTCCCGCACGGGCTGATCTCTGTCGAAGACGCCGAGCTGCAGTTCTCCATGGTCGCGACCTGGAACGACCACTTCCTGTCGCTGATCAGGATCAAGGACCCCGACGGATACCGGTACCCCTGCCCCTTGACCTGGAAGCCCGGAACACCCAGACCCAGACGGCCGGCGGCGAGGCCGTCTTCGACCGCATCGTCACCGGTTCCCGCTGACGATCATCCCGATCGCCAGACGTCCTCCCGCTGCTCCAGCGATACGGGCGATCGGCCCGGCTGCCGACGGTATCGAGGAATGACCGCCCCGTGACCGCCCTCCCGGACGTTCCTCCCGCCCCCGCACCACCGACCAGGAGCACCTCCCATGCGTACGCACAGCACCCGCAGACTGCTCGGTGCACTCGCTGTTCTCGCCTCGTTCACGATGACCGCCACGGCCTGCGGCTCCGACGAACCGGACACCGGTGCCGTCAGCGCCACCCCGCCGGACATCAACGCCGCGCTGGAGAAGGGCGGCAAGGTCACGGTGTGGGCATGGGAGCCCACGCTGAAGAAGGTGGCGGAGGACTTCGAGAAGAAGTACCCCAACGTCGACATCGAGCTGGTCAACGCCGGCACCGGCGACGAGCAGTACACCGCCCTGCAGAACGCCCTCGCGGCCGGGTCCGGCGCACCCGACGTCGCCCAGATCGAGTACTACGCGCTCGACCAGTTCACCATCGGCAAGTCCGTCGAGGATCTCTCTCCCTACGGCGCCCAGAGGTGGGGCACCAGCTTCACCACCGGACCGTGGGATGCCGTCACCGGCGACAAGGCGGTCTACGCGCTGCCCATGGACTCGGGCCCCATGGCGTTCTTCTACAACAAGAAGGTCTTCGACAAGCACGGCATCGCCGTCCCCACCACCTGGGACGAGTACGTGCAGGCCGCCCGCACCCTCCACAAGGCCGACCCCAAGATCTTCATCACCAACGACACCGGTGACGCCGGTGCCACGACCAGCCTGATCTGGCAGGCCGGCGGACGCCCCTACGAGACCGACGGCACCGCCGTCACCATCGACTTCACCGACGAGGGCACCCGGAAGTACGCCACCACCTGGCAGAAACTCCTCGACGAGAAGCTGGTCGCGCCGATCAGCACTTGGAGCGACGCCTGGTACAAGGGCCTGGCCGACGGCTCCATCGCCACCCTCTCCATCGGCGCCTGGATGCCCGCCAACTTCACTTCCGGCGTCCCCTCCGCCGCCGGCGACTGGCGGGTCGCCCCGCTGCCGCAGTGGACGGAGGGCGACAAGACGACGGCCGAGAACGGTGGCAGCTCGCTCGCCATGCCGAAGGCCGCCAAGAACAAGGAACTCGCCTACGCCTTCACCGAGTTCGCCACCACCGGCACCGGCGCCACCACCCGCGTCGCCCAGGGCGCCTTCCCCGCCACCCGCGCCGACCTCGAATCCAAGGCTTTCCTCGACACCAAGTTCCCCTACTTCGGCGGCCAGCAGGCCAACCAGATCTTCGCCGAATCCGCCCGCAACGTAGGCCCCGACTGGACCTACCTCCCCTACCAGGTCTATGCCAACTCCATCTTCAACGACACCGTCGGCAAGGCCTACATCTCCTCGACGACACTCTCCGACGGCCTGAAGGCCTGGCAGGACGCCAGCGTCAAGTACGGCAACGACCACGGCTTCACCGTGAACAAATAGCCCTCCGAGGGCGGCAGCAGCTCGCGGGCGATCCGCAGCAGCTCGGCGCTGACCGCCTGGACTGCGGTCTGGGCGCGTACCGTCTCGGCGTGCTTGCGGCGCTCCTGGACGAGGTAGCCGGTCATCTAGGCCAGGGCGAGCATCAGGACGAGGAATGCGATGGCTGAGAGAAGGGCGTCCTGGGCGCCTCGGTGTAGCAAGCTGCGGCGATCTGCACAGCGAGGGCAGAGCCCGCGGCGTAGTGGCGGGGGCGCGATGCTCGGCGAGCGCGGCTCGGCGCAGCAGGAGCAGCCGGCGGGCCATGGAGCCGGGCACCGCTCCCCGGCCGCCTCCAGCGCCGTGACGCCCTCGTCCTCTTCGCGTTCGGGCGGGGCGGTGCCGCAGGCGGCGCGGTAGTCCACGGTGGCACCGAATCTGTCCTCATCGACCGGAACGGACGCACCCTCCCCTGCAGCGACACGGTCCTCCGTCCGCAGGCCCCGGCCGGACGGCAGGCGGGGCATTGGCACAGGACTCCCGAGGTGCCTCGTGTCTTACAGGTTTACCCATGAGGCGCGGTGGGACAGTGGAATCCGATGGCTGGTCGGCTGGGTCGCGGCCTGACCTTCCTCGACGCCCGGACTCGAACAGGAGCTCCTTTTTGCGCTTCTACGCCCAGACACCCGCACGCCGAAACCGTCAGGTGCTTGTGGACCTGATCGCTGTGGCCCTGATCGGCGCCGCCGTGTGGGCGGCCTTTGCCGTCCGCGAGGCGATCTTGCTGCTGGCCGAACCAGGGCGCAAGGTGGAGAGTGCCGGCGACAGCCTCGCCGAAGAACTCGGCAACGCGGGAGACGCGGCATCGGACGTGCCGCTCATCGGCGACATCCTGAAGAAGCCGCTCCAGTCCGCGGCCAGCGCCAGCTCCGGCTTCGCCGACGCGGGAGTGTCGCTCCAGGAGACCGTCGGCCAGGTCGCCAACGTGATCACGACGGCCCTCATTCTCATCCCGGTGCTCTTCGTCCTGCTGCTGTGGCTCCCGCCGCGTCTGCTCTGGATCCGGCGCAGCAGCACCTTGCGTCGCCTCGCGGAAACTCCCGGAGGCACGGACCTGCTCGCCCTGCGCGCCCTCACCGGTCCTCCGGGCGCACTCGACGAACTCCCGGCCCCGCCAGGCGGATGGGCCGACGCCTGGCGTCAGGGGGACCGGCAAGCCATCACCGACCTAAGCATGATCGCCCTCAACCGCATCGGACTCCGGCCCTGACGCGGGGCTCCCACTCCTCCGGCTCAGGACTCCGAAGCGGCGGAACGGACGGCCGCTCGTCGTGAGGCGTACGCCTCACGAGCAGGACGCCACGTCCTTTCAGGTGGTCACCGCGCGTCCCGACCGGCAGAAGACCGACCCGGATACGGCCGGTCTTCGCCGCACTGCCCGAGGCACACTTCCGGCACCGCTCCGAACGGGCCGTCACCGAACTCCGCCGCGGCCTCCCTACGGACCCCACCGAGTTGGCCCCGGTGTCCTAGCTCAGACACCAGCCGCAAACTAGCCGGATGATCACGCGCCCGTCGCCGTGGCGGCCTGTTCGTCGTGCTCCCGCAGCATCCGCATGACGGTGGCGGGTGAGGGATGCTGGCCCCTCTTCGCGCCGGTGGTGATGACGAGGCGCTTGGCGATGTCGCGCAGACTCATCTCCTGGTCGCGCAGGTGGAGGGCCATGGACAGCATGTCGTCGTCGGTTACCCCGGCGCCGCCGATGGTCTTGCCGCGCTTCCGCGCGGACTCGTGGCCTTCGAGGGTCCGGTCGCGGATGTACTCGCGTTCCATGCCGGACATGGCCACGAGCACGGTGAAGACGATGCCGGACGGGTCGTGCGAGCCCTTCAGCTCTCCGGTGAGGAACTCCAGGCCGACATCGCCCACCTTCAGCTCCTCGGCGAGCATGGCGAGTTCGATGCCGCGGCCGAGCCGTTTGTGCTCGTGGACGACGAGGGTGACGGCGACACCGGAGGAGCGGATCTCCCTGGCGAGCTTCACGGCAGCCTCCAGCTCGGGGCGCTTGGTGGCGCGGGTGGAGATCTTCTCCGAGAAGACCCGGGTGACCCCGGCCTCGCCGAGCGAGTCGAGTTGTGCGTCGAGGGACTCCCGGGCGGTCGATGCGCGGGCGTAGCCGAGGCGGACGTGGCCGACCGGTTCGGCGCCGGCGCGCACGGGCCGGGGCAGTTCGGTCCATACCGAGCCCGGCTTGCGTACGGCAGGGGTCGGCACGCTGAGCGCCTTGGCGAGTTGGGGTACCAGGCGGAAGCGGGCGGTGTGGTATTGGACGGCCACCTTGCCCTTGCCGGTCCGGCACGGGGAGCCCGCGGGGGCGGCGCAGGTGGACATCGGGCAGTCGTGCGATTCCACGCGCTTGAAGTCGTCGCTCACGACCAAAGATCGTTTCATGAGGGTGTTTCAAGCGTCCAGGCGTTTGCAACAACTCATGAAACGTGGTCGCCGCAGGTGAACCGTCGGGCGGCCGCGTGTTTCACGAGCGACCACCTATGAAACGCCGACCCGACCCCTCGGGGGGTCTCGGCCCTGGGCATTGCGCAGCGCTACGCGCCACCTGGACAGGGCTATAAGAGACCGGGGCCGTCAAGCGTGACGGTGGATGTCGTGACGGAAGCGATGCGGCGAGACCGCAGTCGGCGTGGCCCGCTCAGTCGGTTTCGGGTGTCTGTCGAGGGCTGGTGGAGTAGACCTTGTGCCAGTGCTCGGCCGAGCGGACCAGGTCCTCGATGATGTGGCGGAGGAACTGGCTCGTGTTCTCCAGTCGGGTACCGGCAGGGGTGGTGACGCCGAGCTTCCGGGCTCCGGCCGCGCAGGCTTCGGCGATCCGGGTCTGGTTGCGTGCGCCGGCCATGATGGATGTGAACACCGCGTCGTCGTCGATGACGTAGCGCTCGGCGCGGCTGCGGGGGTCGCGCTCGCGCTTGATGAGTGCCTGGTTCTCCAGGTAGCCGATGGCCTTGGAGACGGAGGCCGGACTGACCTGCAGGCGTCGCACGAGTTCTGCGGAGGTGAGGCTGCCGCTGTCGGTGGTGAAGAGCGCGGCGAGCACCTTGGCCATCATCGGCGGAAGCCCGGCCTGAATCATCAGCTCCACGCTCTGCGCGCCCACCTCGTCCACGAGCCGCGGATCGCGCCCGCCGAAGTCGGCGCTTCCCGCTGAGGTCGCCGGCGAGGGGACCCTGCGCTGACGCGCGTGCCCTGCGCCGCCCGCGTGGTGCGCCGCCTCGGCGTGGTAGCCGCGCGGCCCGCCATTGCGCATCACCTCGCGGGTGACTGTAGAGGTCGGCCGACCGATGCGGCGGCCGATGGCGGCGTAGGTCAGTCCCGCGCGCAGCCCCGCGGCGATCTGCTGCCGGTCCTGGAGCGTGAGTCGGTCGCCAGGCATCGCGGCGTCCTCCATTGTTCGACGTCCGAACCAGCTTAATGCAACGCATCGCCGTTGCATTACCTAGCACCCATCATGCAACGATTGGCTTCGTCTACCTGCAATTATGTCGCTGCTTCACCTGAATGCGTTTGACGGATTGCTGTATGCAACGCAACTATCACTAAGCAGTGAAGGATGGATGGCAGCTCATCGACGGAAGCGAACCCCCATGAACACCGACCTCGGTCCCCCCGCCCTCTCGGCGACTGCTGTACGCAAGGCGTACGGCGACCACGTGGTGCTGAACGGCATCGACCTCGACATCCCCGCAGGATCGGTCTTCGCCCTGCTCGGCCCGAACGGCGCGGGCAAGACCACGATGGTGCAGATCCTGTCGACGCTGATCCGCGCCGACGCCGGCGAGATGCGGGTCGCCGGCCACGACGTGGCCCGTGATCCGGACGGGGTCCGTGCGGCGATCGGCGTCACCGGCCAGTTCTCCGCGGTGGACGGCCTCCTCACCGGCGAGGAGAACCTGCTTCTCATGGCCGACCTGCACCACCTGCCCCGCCGGGAACGGCGGCGGTGCGCCACCGAACTCCTGGCGCGGTTCAACCTGGTGGACGCGGCCCGCAAGCCCGCGATGACGTACTCCGGCGGGATGCGGCGCCGCCTGGATCTCGCGATGACGCTGGTCGGCCGGCCCCGGGTGATCTTCCTGGACGAGCCGACCACCGGGCTCGACCCGCGCAGCAGGCGGACCATGTGGGAGATCATCCGCACGCTCGTGACCGACGAGGGTGTCACGGTCTTCCTCACCACCCAGTACCTCGAGGAGGCCGACCGACTCGCCGACCGGATCGCGGTGTTGCACCAGGGAAAGCTCGTCGCCCAGGGCACACCGGACGATCTCAAGCGGCAGGTCGGCGGCGGCCACATCACCCTGCGGTTCGCCGACGCCCACGGCCACGACAGCGCGGCCCGGGCCCTGGACGTGCTGTCCCGCGACGATGAGGCACTCACGCTGCAGATTGCCGGCCGGGGCGACGTCCGGTCGTTGCGCGCACTCCTCGATCGGATCGACCACGCCTCACTCGCCGTGGACGAACTCCAGGTCCACACCCCCGATCTCGACGATGTCTTCTTCGCCCTGACGGGCACCCCCGTCGCCGAACAGGAGCCCGCCCGATGAGCGCCGCCGCCCACGCCTTCACCGACTCGGCGACCATGCTGCGCCGCCAGCTGCGGCACATGTTGCGCTACCCGACGCTCACCCTCACCGCCGCCGGGGTCCCGGTGGTCTTTCTGCTGCTGTTCGTCTACGTCCTCGGCGGCATTCTCGGCAGCGGCCTCGGCGGGCCGTCGGGCGGGCGCGACACCTACGTGAACTACGTCGTCCCCGGAGTCATCCTGATGACCGCGGCCACCGCGGCCCAGGGCACCGCGATCTCGGTGGCGATGGACATGACCGAAGGGATCGTCGCCCGGTTCCGCACCATGGCCATCGCCCGGGTCTCCGTGCTCACCGGCCACGTGCTCGGCAGCCTGACCCAGACCCTGCTGAGCATGACCATCGTCACCGGCGTCGCCCTGCTGGTGGGCTTCGAGCCCACCGCAGGCTTCGCGGAATGGCTCGGCGTGATCGGCCTGCTCGTTCTGATCATCTTCGCGCTCACCTGGCTGGCCGTCGCGCTGGCCCTCAAGGCCAGGAGCGTCGCGGCCGCGAGCAACATGCTGACACCGCTGATGGTCCTGCCGATGATGGGCAGCGGATTCGTCCCCACCGACTCAATGCCTGCCGGACTCCAATGGTTCGCCGACTACCAGCCGTTCACCCCGTTCATCGAGACCCTGCGCGGCCTGCTGATGGGCACCCCGATCGGCAACAACGCGAATCTCGCCCTCGGTTGGTGCGCCCTGATCGCCCTGGGCGGCTACCTGTGGGCCAAGAAGCTCTACAACCGCGAGCCCACGCAGTGAGCTGCTCAGCGGCCGGCTTTCGTCCACCTAGCCGGTCGAGATGAGTCCGCTCGGATCCGAGGCCGGCTCGGGGGTCGGGCGGCCCGGTCGATGACCCCCGGAAGTCCCTCATCGTGGCGGCGTGCGTGATCGGTCGGCGGCGCCGGCAGATGTGCGGGGCGGGGCACGGCGGCAACCGGTCCCAGGTCGAGCCGGGCGTCCATATCCAGGCGGAAGGTGCCGTACGGGTTGACGTTCGACCAGAACAGCGCGGTCAGGCCGCGCCGGTCCTCGTCCGAAAGTCTCGATGCCCACGCTGGTTCGGCCAGCACCTGCTGGACCAGCAAGGTGTTGACGTGCACGAGCGCGGACTGGAGCAGGTGCAAGGCGAGCATCGTCGTCTCGGCGTGCTCCTTGTCCGGCCCGGTCAGGGCGCCGTCCTTGCCGTAGTGGACCACGGTGTTCGCGCTGTTCCAGTTCTCCACGACCTGGAGCCCGCCGTGGATCTCCCGGCGCAGGCCGGGGCTGGCCAGGTAGTCGCAGGCGAAGATCGTGCGCACGGCACGGCCGAGTTCTTCGAGCGCGGCGTAGGTGGGGTGTTTGGGGCCGCCGCGGGTGAAGCGCCGCAGTACCTGCTCCGCCTCGGCGGTGCCGAGCCGAAGCGCGGTGGCGTACTTGACCATCTGGTCGTACTGCTGCTCGATCAGCTCCCAGCGGATCGGCCTCGTCAGTGAGGCCCCGAGCGCGGGCCAGCCGGGCGGGGTGTCGTCCGGGCGGTACAGGCGGATGCTGCCGATGCTCTTCAGCCGCGGCAGCAGGCGGAAGTTCAGCAGCTCGGTGAAGGCGAACCCGACGACGCTCGCGCCGTGGGTGTCGACGTGGTTCGACTCGATCTCGGCGTCCGTGCAGTGCCGCAGCAGGCCCTCGATCATCGCCGCGACCTCGGACGACGAACAGCTCTTGAGCTGGGAGTAGATGCAGACGTTCTTCCGCTCGACGTGCCAGTAGATCATCACGCCGTTGCCGCCGTAACGGGCGTGGTACTCGGTCATGAAGTTCGAGGACCAGGAACCAAACTTCTTCGAGTCCGACGCGCACGCGGTGCCGCGGCCCCACCATGCGGTGTCGCGGGCGGCAAAGGTGGCGTTCACCAGCCTGGTGACGGCGGCCCGCAGGTTGTCGACAGTGATGAAGTGCCGACGCACGTGCCGCAGTGCTGCCTCGCTCTCGCCATGCTCGCCGGTCGCCACGATCGCCCGGATTCCCATGCTCGTGCCCAGCGCGAAGAGGGCCAGCAGCAGGCGGCGCTGGAGGACATCCCGCTCGATGCGCTCGTACGCGGCCACGGAGGAGAACTCCTCGGTGAAGCCGGTGAGGAAGTCGGCGTTCTTCAGCACGTCCAGGAGGTCCAGGACGCCCCAGCGGCGCGCGACCTCCTCCTTGAGGGCCGCCAGGCCGGTGGGCTCGGCCAGCGGATCCAGCTTCGGAACGGTGATCCACGGCTCGCCCTTGCGGGTGGTGACCTCCACCCCGCCTGCGCTGCCGTCCGCGAGCGCACCGGACAGATGGTCCAGGCCCGCGGTCATGCGCTTCTCCAGGTCCGCGATGAACGCCCGCGGGTTCAAGGGCTGGCGGATCGCGGCGTAGTGCACGGCGCGGGTGGCCTCGAAGTCGCCGGGCAGGTCGTCCTCCGGGTTGCGCCAGCGGGCGGCGCCCTCGACGTAGATCTCCCGGCGCCCTACGGCGTCCCGCAGCGCGACCAGGACGCACAGCTCGTAGGGGATGCGCTCGACCTTGTCCTTGTCGTCGACGACCGCCTCGCGCCAGTCCTTGCGCACCACGCCGTCCATTGGCACGTCGTCGCCGGCCTCGTAGAAGCGGGTCTTGCCGTCGACGTCGGCGTACTTCCTCAGCAGCTGCATCGCATCCATCACCGGCCGGTACGCGGTGTTGTTGCACTTGAAGCCCAGAGTGTTCAGCAGCGGCGGCGGCATCTGCCGGTAGTACGAGCTGTACGACGACCGCAGCGTGGTGCGCACCTTGGCCTTGAAGACCTTCTCGTTCGCCTTCGCCTCGGCCACCAGCTCGCGCAGCGTCTTCTCACCGACCACCGGGAACAGGGCCCGGCGTACGACCTCGTCGGGTTTGTCGACGGCGGCCGTCGCCAGCTTGAAGAGGATGCCCTCCTTGCCGCGGACCTTCTTCAGCTCGGCGGTGAGCTGCTTCTCCACCCGCCGCTCGGCGCGTGCGTCGATCTTGTGGACCAGAGCGACCAGCAGGTCGACCAGGGCGTCAGCGATCTCCGCCTGCCGGGACGAGTACAGCGCCGCGAGCAAGGTGATCCGTACGTCCTCCGACGTGTCACGGAAGTCCGAGGGGTACATCTTGATAGCCCGTGCCCGCCAGGCGGCCACCAGCTCGACCGGACAGACCTCCACGGCCAGCCCCCCGGCAAGCGCCTTCTCGTCCGCGACCGTCGAGGGCCGGAACCCCAGGGCCTCGCGGATCTGCTTGCGGTGGTACTCGGCAGTCCGGCCGACCAGCGCGTACTTCGCGAAGTCGGTGGCCGGGACCTTCACCAGATCGGCGACGTGCTCCACCGCGGCCGGCGGGACCTCTTCCAGCACATCGGGGAACCGGCCTTCCAGCTCGAAGAACTTCAGCAAGAGGCTGAAGCCGAGCCGGGCCGTCCCGCTCTTGTTCGCCACCAGGTCCCAGTCGCCGTCCACCAGCGTCCAGTTCGCCAAGAGTTCCTCTGGCGACCACTCTTGCCGCATGCCCGCCCCTTTGGCCTCGATCACTCGATCAGACCAACGGCGACGCCCAGGACCGGGAAGCAGAACTCATTCGGCTACCCGCGACCTACTTTGAGGCTGGTGCCTGAGCTAGGACTCCAGGGCCGAGTTCCAGTGCAGACCCGTTCGAGCAGGAACGGCGCCCAGGCCAGATCGAGAAAGTCCGCCGACGGGGATCACAGAGATGATCTCCATCCGGCGACGCGTCGGCTGACTGGCGCCTCGCACAAGGGGCGGTAGGGCGGGGCGCCAGGTGTGAGGGGACGGGCGACCTGTATCGGGTTCGCGTGCGTTCGGTGCGTGCGATCGGCGTGCGGCCGGGGCGCCCTCGTAGCGGAGCTACTGGGGCGTTTCGGCCGTGCGGCGAGCGTGCGTGCCGGGCGGGCCGGCCTGATCCGACGCGAATTGTCAGACAGGCCCTAGGGGTTTCGGGTCGACCCGCCGTTGGTGGGCCTGCGTCAGGAGGCGGTGCAGGTGGTGGGCGGGTAGGTGTGGATGGGCTTGACGCCGGTGCCGGTGGTGCCGTCACCGAAGTCCCACCGGTAGGTGAGGCCGCTGCCGGTGGAGAGGCCGGCGTCGAGGGTGCATGTCTTGCCGGTGTTGTCGCAGACGCCGGTGAAGGTGGCGTCGGGGCCGCCGGTGCCGCCCGCGGGGAAGAGGGTGGGGTCGTGGAGGTCCAGGAGCGGCTCCTTGGCGCCGTCGCCGGAGTTGTCGGTCCAGTTGGCGTTGCCGGCGTTGACGAGCTTGTCGCGTACGGCGAGGACTTCGGCCCGGTCCTTGGGCTTGTTGGTGCCGCGGGTGAGCCAGGCGGCGGCGCCGGCCACGTGCGGGGCGGCGTTCGGGTTGTCCCGAAGCGCGGCCACAGCCGCCGGCGTCAGCTCGGCGGAGAAGCCGCTGAGCGCCGAGCGGTACACCGACCCGAGCTCGACGCCCCGGCGGACCGGGTGACGGAGACCGGGTCCGTGGTGGCGTCGCTCTTCAGAACGACGACGTACCGGCCGCCTTCGCCGGCCTGCACCGCGCCGCTCCGGGCCGCGCCGCTTCGGGCCGCGCCGCTCCGGGCCGCGCCGCTTCGGGCCGCGCTGCTTCGGGCCGCTGCCGGAACCGTGCCCAGCGCAGCGGAGACTGCCAGCGTGAGGCCCGCGGATATCGCGAGCCGCTTCATGCTTCCTCCTGGTGGGGGTGGGGACGTCGGCCCAGACAGTAGGGGCGGCAGAAGCCCGGTGGTACACCGGAAATCCGACGCTGTCGCCATTCCGACAGCTTTGAGAGCCACGCCCCTTGAGGACCTGTCACCCCTGAAGACCTGGGGGTATCGCCGCTGTCCTCACCGACGCGGGCGAGCCTGCTGACCGACGGCCGGCACGGTGGATCCATGGTCGGGTGGAGTCGGCGAGGATCAGCACTTCGTGCCGCTGTCGGTGAGCGGGGAAATGAGCTGGCGTCCAGTGCAGACAGGTCCGTGCGCCAGCGCCGGTGACCGACGCCGGCATACAGCAGGATGAACTCGCCTTGGCAGAGCGGTAATTGCAGCCGATGGGCGAACGGATCGCCGACGAGCGGCGGAGGCCGGGTCGCCGGTCGTGCCCACGTGCACCGTCAGGATCAGCCTGCGCGTCGCGATGGCCCCGCGCGCGTGACCCGACGTCAGGCGGCCCGAGTCCGGTCCCGCGTTTCGGCGATCGCCGGGAACCCGGGCCCGCTTTGCCGGGCAGCCACGGTGTCAGGCCGTCCGGATCCGGTCCCGCACCTCCGGCCGCGCCTCGAACCCGGCCGCCTTGTACGTTGCGATGGCACCGACGTTGGAGCTCGGCGTGCAAACCCGCACGCTCGACGAGCCCATCTCTCGCAGCGCGGCTGCCCCGGCCACAGTGATGGCCCGGCCGTAGCCGCGACCACGGTGGTGTTGGTGTACGCCCATCGGCTCGACCAGCCCCGGCTTCCCCGGGCCGGCCGACCACACCGTCACCGCCGCCGCCACGTTGCCCTGGTCGTCATAGGCGCCCAGGCAGCGGGCGTCTCCGTAGAACGGTCCCGCCGACATCGCGTGCCAGTACTCGCGCGTGGGCCTTGAGGTGTTGAACGCCGACCGCAAGACGCCTGCGAAGTCCTCCGCCTGCTCCGGGCCGATCGTCCTGATCCGCACACCGGGTTCCTCCACCGGCTCCGCCAGGCCGCGGAAGAGCGGCGTCCATGGCGCGTCGACGCCCCAGCCCTCCTTGGTCAACAGGTCGTGAAGCAGCAGACCCAGCGGCGCCTCGATCGACACCGCTCCTTCCGGCAGCACGCCGCGTTCAGGCAGCGAGAAGTCCTCGACGAGCCGCCGCGCCAAGCCCTCGTCCCGGAAAGCGTCGGGAGCGACCGTCATCCGCACCACCGTCGGCGAGTCCAGCATCCCGACCGCGAGGATCCGTCCGTCCAGCCTCCAGGTCCGGACCGCCGCGGCCGTCTCGGCCGTCCCGAGCCGGTAGTTCCAGCCGATGTCCCCCGAATGCAATTGCATCGGCGATTGGTCGCACTGCCATTCCCGCAGTGCGGCGATGACCTCGCGTACCCCGTCCACCGCCGGTGTTCCCAGCACAATCGCCATAGCCGGGATCAGACACCCCGTCCCGAAGGCCCGCAACCGATTAACCGACCCAGTGGTGCGGCGCCCCAGGCCGCCCGCCGTCACGACGGCCGAAACCTGGTATGGACCTGACAAGCATGTCCGGTTAACGTGGCGCCGACGCTCGCTGAGAGCGCTCTCAAGGAAGGCTCACCCCCCACATCAGGAGGTCCCGTGAAACGCACCACCCCCCTGCGCGCCGCCATCGCCGCCCTGCTTCTGACGGTCGGCCTGGGCGCCGCCCAGGCCGGCGCGGCGGGCGCGGCCCCGCTTCCGGAGCCCGCCGCGGCGCCGTCCGCCTCGGCCGGACTGCTCGACGCCATGAGCCGGGACCTCGGCCTCACCGCCGCCGAGGCCGAGCAGCGGCTGAGCGCCGAGAAGGCCGCCGTCGCGGTGGAGAAGGCCGCCCGTCGGAGCGCGGGCGCCGCCTACGGCGGTTCGTGGTTCGACCCGGCGAACGGTCGGCTGGTCGTCGCCGTCACCGACCGTGCCGAGGAGGCGGAGGTCCGGGCCCTGGGCGCCGACACGCGGCTCGTCCGGCACAGCGCGGCCGCGCTGGACCGCGCCAAGGCCCGCCTGGACACGCTGCGCGCCCCCGCCGGCGTGGCCGGCTGGCACGTCGACCCGAGGACCAACAGCGTCGTGGTCGACGTCGTGCGCTCCGAGCGGCAGACCCCCGCCGTGCGGTCCTTCGTGGACAGGGCCCGGGCCGGCGGCCCCGTCACCGTCGCCGAGACGGCGCAGGCCCCCCGTACCTACGCGGCCGGTACGGTCGGCGGCGACCCGTACTACACGGGCAACGTCCGCTGCTCGATCGGCTTCTCCGTGTACGGGGGCTTCGTGACGGCCGGGCACTGCGGCCGGGCCGGCGCGGCGGTGCGCGGCTGGGACGGCTCCGCGATGGGCACCTTCCAGGGCTCGTCGTTCCCCGGCGACGACTACGCGTACGTCTCGATCCACAGCGGCTGGTGGACCGTGCCCGTGGTGCTCGGCTGGGGCACCATACCCGACCAGCTCGTCCGCGGTTCGGCCGAGGCGCCGGTGGGCTCCTCGATCTGCCGCTCCGGCTCGACCACGCACTGGCGCTGCGGCACGGTCCTGGCCAAGAACGAGACGGTCAACTACAGCCAGGGTGCCGTGTACCAGATGACCAAGACCAGCGTCTGCGCCGAGGGCGGCGACTCCGGCGGCTCGTTCCTCAGCGGCGACCAGGCCCAGGGCGTCACCTCCGGTGGCTGGGGCAACTGCTCCTCCGGCGGCGAGACGTGGTTCCAGCCGATCAACGAGATCCTCGGCCGGTACGGCCTGCGGCTGCACACCGCCTGAGCCCGCGACACCGAAGGGGTCCTTCCGGGCGCAAGCGCTCGGAAGGACCCGCGGTGATGCTCCCCGTCCGGCCCGCGCGGGCCGGACGGGGTTCCCGTCAGGGCGCCCAGAGCGCCTCGACCGACCAGCTGCTGTCGGCGCCGAGGGTCTGGGGACGGTCGAAGCCCCCGCTTCCGGCGCCCGAGGCGATGTGCACCGCGGACTCGAAGTGGCGCAGATAGGAGCCGGGGAAGTTCAGCGACTCGAACGAGGCGCCGCCGGCCGCGAGTCCAGTGCGGACGCACCAGGTGGCGTCGGCCGCGAACGGCCCGCCGGTGTCGCCGTCGAGGCGTACGCGGCCGCCGGAGTGGCGCAGATAGGAGCCGGGAATGTTCAGCGACCCGAAGGAGTGGCAGCGCGGGTCGGCGAGCCCGCTGACGGTGCGGAACGAGGCGTCCTGGCGGGCCCCGTCGGTGGAGGCCGCGGTCAGCACGTCGGTCCTGGCCAGGGAGTCGGCATGCCGGAGGTAGCGGTCGGTGTGGCCGGGGGTGGTGACCCGGAAGGAGCGGACGTGGCCCAGGCTGAGGCCCGGTGCGGCGTCGAGGTTGCGGGAGGCAGCGATGAGGGCGCCGTGGGCGGCCCGGAGACGTCCGGTCTCGACCTTCTGGACCCTGCGGTCGTAGCTGAACAGGCCGTTGCACTCGCCCTCGACGTCGGTGATCTCGGTGTAGACGTACGCGGACAGGCCCTTGGTGACCATGAGCTGCTGGGTGTCGCGGATCATGCCGGTGTACCGGTCGTCGAGCTGCGCGGCGCTGGACACCTGGTCGTAGGCGAAGAACCGCCCGTCGGGGCTGTACTCGTGGCCGGGTGTACGCAGTCCGATGCCGCCGAACTCCCCGAGCACGGAGACGCGGGTGGCGGAGGGCCTGGGCCCGTCGGGACCGGTGTGGACGTGCCAGTCGATGATGTCGCCGGTGCCCTGATCCCCCTTGGAGGCGCAGCAGTTGTAGCCGCTGTGCGGATTCATCAGCCGCCCGGGGTCGTAGTTCTCCAGATCGGTGGTGATGCGTCGGGTGTCGTCGAGGTTCCACTCCCCCCAGCCCTCGTTGAAGGGCACATAGGTGACGACGGCCGGCGAGAAGCGGTGTTCGTCGATGATCTCGCGGGCCTCGGTCTCGAACTCGGCGATCTGCGCCGGGGTGCGGTCGGCGTCGAAGGCGAGGGTGGACGGGATGTCCTGCCACACCAGCAGTCCGAGCCGGTCGGCGTGGTAGTACCAGCGCGCGGGCTCGACCTTGATGTGCTTGCGCACCATGTTGAAGCCGAGGTCCTTGTGCTTCTGTAGGTCGGAGGCGAGGGCCGCGTCGGTGGGCGCGGTGTAGAGGCCGTCGGGCCAGAAGCCCTGGTCGAGGGTGCCGATCTGGAAGACGAACTCGCCGTTCAGGGTGGGGCGCATGACGCCGTTGACGAGCTTCTTGCCGATCTCGCGCATGCCGAAGTAGCTGGTGACGGTGTCGACGGCGGCGCCCGAGGCGTTGCGCGGGGTGACCCTCAGGTCGTAGAGGAAGGGGTCGTCGGGGTACCAGCGCCGGGCGTTCGGCACGGGTACGGAGAACTCGGTGAAGCCTCCGGTGGCGGTGCCGACGGCCCGGGCGCCGTCGAGCGCCTCGGTCTGGACGCTGTGGCCGGTGACGTCGCCCCGTGTGAAGACCTTGACGCGTGCGGTGTTCGTCGCGAGGTCGGCCCGGATGTCGACCGAGTAGATCGACGACACGGGGGTGGGTTCCAGCCAGACGGTCTGCCAGATGCCCGAGGTGGGCGTGTAGAAGATGCCGCTGGGGTTGTTCGTCTGCTTGCCGACGGGCTGCTTCTCGCCGCGCCCGTCGGTGGGGTCGTAGACGCGCACGACCAGTTCGTTGGCTCCGGCGCGCAGCTGTGGGGTGATGTCGGCCTCGAAGCGGTCGTAGCCGCCGCGGTGGCCGGTGACGCGGGTGCCGTTGACCCAGACGATGGCCTCGTAGTCGACGGCGCCGAAGTGCAGTTGGACCCGGCGGCCGGACCAGTTCTGCGGCACGGTGAAGGTGCGGCGGTAGAACATGAGGTCCCGGTTGTCGTTGCGCATCATCCCGGAGAGCGCGGACTCCACCGGGTACGGGACGAGGATGCGCTCGGGCAGGGTCTGGCCGAGCGGGGGCGCGGCGTTGCGGTCGACGTTGCCGGCGCCGTCGACGGGCGGGTTGAGGAACTCCCACTCCCCGTTCAGGGACAGCCAGTCGGGCCGCGTCATCTGGGGACGCGGGTAGTCGGGCGGCGGGTTCGTGGTGGACACCTGGGAGGTCCACGGGGTGGTCAGGGGCGGCGTCTTCGGGACGACGGCGGAGGCGGCGGTGGAGCCGGTGAAGACAAGTCCTCCGGCCATCGCCAACAGGGCCGCCAGGCAGGCGACGATGCGTCGCAACGAACTCCTCCTGGGCAGGACGGCGCCCGGACTCGCCGGCACGCCGGCCGTGGGGCCGGTCGAAGTCCGTTGATTCCATGCGGAGTTGGCGATCGGCTCGTGCAGCGGGCAGGCGCCCCGCTCCTCGGATGGGCCGAGGCGCCAGGGAACCCAACACGGAACAGTTCTCAACGGAATCACCCGCAGAAAACCATGAAATCAAACAACTACCGCCGCGCGAAGCACCTGGTCCCGCACCGATACATTGGCACGCACATATCGTCACGCGATGCCGCGGCACGGGCTTACATCGCTGTACACCGCGCCGAGCCGCTCAGGGAGTACCCGTGCAGCACGCACCCCGCTCGAGGGACTCAGGGATCCACCCGGCTCGACAGGAACGACCGCCCTTCACTCAACACGTCCACAGCCCACTCCGCGGGGCGGACACCTCGGGTCGGACCGTACGACCGACCGCCCAAGAGGCCCCAATCCCATCTCCCGCGCTCCCTCAAGCCAGCCTTAAGGGAGCGTTAAGTTGCAGGTCTCCGGAGAAAACCGCAGTTCAGAGGCGCGTAAGGAGTGAACCCTGACGTTGCCATGACAGTTACCCCTCCGTAATACTCACTGCCCACGGGTGACATCTCGTCACGATTGAGAGCGCTCTCAGGTGACGCCCGCACGGTTCGCCCTGCCCTGTCACCCTCGTTCCCCATCCCCCAGACAAGGGAGCACGCCCATGGCTGCTCATCGCGCACGACGCCGGTCCTTCGGCGGAGCGGTACTCGTCGTCACCGCCGCCCTCGTCGCGGCGGTCCTCATGTCCTTCAGCGGCTCGGTCGCCCCACGGGCCGGTGCCGCGGTCGCCGCGCAGACCTGGTCCGACGAGTTCGACGGCGCGGCGGGCCGCGCGCCCGACGCCGCCAAGTGGACACTGGAGACCGGCGGTTCGGGCTTCGGCAACCACGAACTGCAGTACTACACCAACAGCACCTCGAACGCCGCGCTCGACGGCCAGGGCCACCTGGTCATCACGGCGAGGAAGAACACCGACGCCGGCCTCGGCTGCTGGTACGGGCAGTGTCAGTACACCTCGGCCCGGCTGAACACCGCCCGGACCTTCACCCAGGCGTACGGCCGCTTCGAGGCCCGTATCAAGATCCCGCGCGGCCAGGGCATCTGGCCGGCGTTCTGGATGCTCGGCAACGACCTCGGCACCGTGGGCTGGCCCAACAGCGGCGAGATCGACATCATGGAGAACATCGGCCGCGAGCCCAACACCGTGCACGGCACGGTGCACGGCCCCGGCTACTCGGGAGCGGGCGGCCTCGGCTCCGCGTACAGCCTGCCCGGCGGCCGCGCCTTCGCCGACGACTTCCACGTGTTCGCCGTCGACTGGAGCCCCGACTCCATCGTCTGGTCGGTGGACGGCACCGCGTACAAGACCCTCACCCCGGCCGACACCGGCGGCAACAAGTGGGTCTTCGACCACCCGTTCTTCATCATCCTCAACCTCGCGGTCGGCGGCGACTGGCCCGGCAGCCCGGACGGCTCCACGGCCTTCCCGCAGACGATGACCGTCGACTACGTCCGCGCCTCCTCCTCCGGGAGCGCCCCCGCCGCACGCCCGATCCGCGGCATCGGCGGCATGTGCGTCGACGTCGCCGGCGCCTCCAGTGCCGACGGCACCCCCATCCAGCTGCACAACTGCACGGGCAACGCGGCCCAGCAGTGGACCATCGGCGGCGACGGCACCGTCCGCGCCCTCGGCAAGTGCCTGGACGTGGCCGGCGGCTCCACCGCGGACGGCGCGGTCGTCCAGCTCTACACCTGCAACGGCACCAACGCCCAGAAGTGGACGTACACCGCGGCCCACGACCTCACCAACATCGGCGCGAACAAGTGCCTGGACGCCAAGGGCAACTCCTCGGCAGACGGAACCCGGCTCCAGACCTGGACCTGCACCGGCGCCCCCAACCAGAAGTGGACGGTCGGCTGACCGCCCCACACCACCGCACGAGCCTCTCCTCCGGGCCTCCCCCGTCCCCTCCCCTCCTGAATCCCCGCATCCGATCGCTCCCCACCCGACCTCACGAAGAACGGACCCCCACCGTGACGGCACGCCACCAGCGAACGATGTCCCGCAGAAAACTCCTCGCCGCGACCGCGGGCCTGGCCGTGGCGGTCCCCGCCGTGGCCACCTGGCTCGAGGCCGGCGCCAACGCGGCCACCACGCCGACACTCCCCCTCGACCTGGTCAACACCACCGGCAACAACACGGTGTACGCCTACGTGCTCGGCCGCGACCCGGCAGCCGGCGGCAACTGGGCCTTCATCCAGGCCAACGGCTCCACCCTGTACCACCCTCCGGCCCCGGCCAACGACCAGACCCCGCTCGGGGCCGACTGCGCCATCGCGCTCAACGCGTCCGGCGCCGGGGCACGCAGGGTGACGCTCCCGCGGCTGTACAGCGGCCGCATCTACTTCTCCGTCGGCGCGAAGCTCACCTTCCTGATGAACCGCGGCGGCGGGCTGGCCCTGCCGTCGGTGAGCAACCCCACCGACCCCAACGCGAACGTCCACCACGACTTCTGCGAATTCACCTTCAACGCCGATCAGTTGTACGCGAACATCACGTTCGTCGACATGGTCTCGCTGCCGATCGCCTTCCAGCTGGAGACCGGCCAGGGCACCCAGACGGTGCGCGGGCTGCCCTCCGACGGGCTGTCCCGGGTCGCCGCGGCCCTGCGCGCCCAGTCCGCCGCCGACGGCAGCGACTGGAGCAGGCTCATCGTCACCAAGGGCGGGGGCGACCTGCGCGTACTCAGCCCCAACCTGGCGATCCGCGGCAACAACGCCCTGTTCAGCGGCTACTTCGACAGCTACGTCGACGAGGTGTGGAACAAGTACCGCTCCACCGACCTGCGCATCGACACCCAGTTCACCTGGGGAACCCTCACCGGCCGGGTCAACGGCGACACCCTCGCGTTCCCCGGGGCCGGCAGCTTCGCCAAGCCGTCGACCCTGTCGATCTTCTCCTGCAGCGACGCGCCCTTCACCACGGGCAACGACCTGATGGGCAACCTCAGCGCACGGCTCGCCGCCGCGTTCAACCGCACCACCCTGCTGGACAACCCCCACCAGCCGACCGCCGAGAACCCGGCCGCCTTCTACACCCGGCCGCGCACCAACCACTACGCCCGCATCCTGCACGCCACGACCCCCGACCACCTCGGGTACGCCTTCCCGTACGACGACGTGCACCCGGCCGGCGTCGACTTCGAGGGCAAGGTGCAGTCCGGCAGCCCCGGCCTCTGGACCATCACCGTCGGCGGAACGGCCGGCGGAGGCGGTACGCCGAGCCCGACGCCGACCGCCACCGCCACGGGCGGCGGGGTCAGCGCCTTCGCCACCATCCAGGCCGAAGCGTTCAACGCCCAGTCGGGAGCCCAGGTCGAAGCGTGCTCCGACAGCGGCGGCGGCTCCGACGTCGGCCACCTGTCCAACGGCGACTGGCTCAAGTTCTCGTCCGTCGCCTTCGGCGCCACCGGCGCCACCCGCTTCAACGCCCGCGTCGCGTCCGGGGCCGCCGCCGGCGTCAGCGGTCTGGTCCAGGTCCGCCTCGGCAGTCCCACGGCAACCCCGGTCGGCAGCTTCGCCGTCGCCAACACCGGCGGCTGGCAGGCCTGGCGCACCGTACCCGCCGACATCGGCCGCACCACCGGCACCCACGACGTCTACCTGACCTTCGACAGCGGCCAGCCCGCCGACTTCGTCAACGTCAACTGGTTCACCTTCGCCTGAGGGGTGTCCGGGCCGGGGCCTGCGGACGCGCGGGTCCCGGCCGCGTGCCAGTACCTGGTTTCACCATCGCTCTGACGTCGAGCGGTCCCAGCGTCGTCCGCCGCAGGTCGGCGAAGCCGAAGCGGCGATAGAGAGGTACGTTCGCGGGGTCGGCCGTCGTCAGGAAGAAGCCCGCTTGGGCGGGGGTGGCCGCCAGCACGTGGTCCAGGAGGTACCGTCCGGCGCCGCGGCCCGCGGTGTCGGGCCGTACACCGATGAATTCCAGAGTCCACGCGCCGACCGGGGCGGCGGTTTCGACGTGGCGCATGTAGCGCAACGTCCTGACCAGGGCACGGGGCCCGCACCGGATCGCGGTCCGTGCCGCCCAGGCGGCACGCTCCACTGCCCTGGGTGCCGCGCCCGGCGGCGTGAGAATCGCCGAGGCGACCAGCTGCCCATCAGGGGTCGCGAGTCCGTAACGCAGAGAGCCGGGAAGGGTGGCGTGGGCCCGCACAGTCGCCTCGAACCAGGCCGTCCGTACGGGGTGCGAGTCCCGGCAGATCCATGAGACGGCCGGCTCCCGGGAGAAGGCAGCCGCCAGCGTGCGGGCGCAGGCGACGGGCTCCGGATTCGCAAGGATCTTCCAGGGCGGCGTGGACTCAGTCACGGCGCCTCCGCTCCAGCGGCGCCTCGGGGACGAGGTGGCAGACGAGCAGCTTCAGGAAGAACAGCGGCGCGAACCACGCGAGGGCGGCGGGCACTTCGAGCCAGAACAGATTGATCAGGATGGCGACCATCAGGACGCACATCGAGACGGGGCGCTTGAGGTGCAGTGGCGTGAACTCCACGGCGGCCGCCCCGGCGAGCAGGAGGGCGCCGTTGCCCAGTGTCCAACGCCAGTCGCCCGAGAGTACGACCAGCCCCATGGCCACGAGGTGGAGCAGGTGCGCGGAGACGAACAGCAGCCGTGCGCGCCTCGCTTCCGGGGCCGGACGGTGGTACCAGCGTTTCGCCGAGTTGGTCGCGTTGGTGAGCACTCCGCCGATGAGATCCAGTCCCACCAGTGTCACCAGCACGAACTGGGCAGCCGCCCACCCGTGCCGGACGTCCGAGGCCCACACCCCTGCCGCCAGGAGCACGCCGCAGACGACGAGGCCCGCCGTCTCCACCGTCGACTCGGAACGCGACTTCCCCGGGCCCATGAACCGCTGCACGCGGCCCGCGAGCCCAGGCGGAGTCTCGGGTATCTCCCAGTCGGTCTCAAGGTCGGTGCGCATCGGATTTCCCCTCGTCGAAGAACGACCCGGTCTCGCTCCACAAACCGCGCAGCAGACCCCACAGCTGTGCGCTCTCATCGCCGTCCACCCTCCCCTCGGACACAGGCGACGCCTTCATGCGGGCGAGAGCCCAGGCGTCAGCGGCCCTGACGACCGCCGCGGTCACCGTCACCAGGAGTCCGTGGTCCACGTCGGTGCGGATCACTCCCAGCGCCTGCCCGTTCGAGACCAGTGCGTCGAACCACGCCAGCCACGGCCCGTCCCCTTCACGCACCTGTCCGATGGCCGGATCGGCGAGGGCCAGATCGTCGGGGTGGTCCCGCAGGTGCGCCGCGAGCGCGCCGGCGCCGGCGCCGAGCCGGTCCCAGAACTCCGGCTCGTCGCGTGCTGCGATCCACGGTCCGAGAGCCCCGAGCAGCCGCCCCAGCACACCGTCGAGCACGGCTGCGAGCAGGTCCTCCCGACCGTCGAAGTAGTGGTAGGCGGCGGTCTTCGAGAACCCTGCGGCCTCGATGATCTTGTTGTAGGAGGCGGCCTCGGTGCCGTGGTCGGCGAAGTGGCGGCGCGCCACGGTCAGGATCGACTCCTGGCGTTCAGCGGGAAGGCGGTCGAAGCGCGGAAGAGGCATGAATCGATAGTACGCACTGATGGTGTGCACCACCAGTACACCCCATCGGTTTCATGGGCTCTGCCGCGGCGACCGGCGCGGCACGGGGAACGCGGGTGGCGGTCTGGTCGTCGATCAGCCGACGGAGGTTCGCGGGGCAGCCGAGGGGCGGCTGGCCGACGAGCGCGGCGAAGCGCCTGGCGAAGGGTGCCCGGGAGAGGCCGGCTTCTGCGGCGAGTTTCGCCACGGTCCAAGGTGCCGGCGGGTCTTGATGGACGGCGTGGAGGGCTGCGGTGACCGGGGGGTCGTTCAGGGCGGCGGCACGTCCTGTGGTGTCTTCCCGGTCGCGCTGTCGGCGGAACCAGATGCGCAGGATGTAGAGCAGCAGGGTGTCCAGGAGCGCCGGGACGGCCGCGTCCGTGTCCAGGTGCGGTGTCTCCGACTCGGCAGCCAGGAGTGTCATGGCCGGGCACAACTCCGGGTGACGGTCCGGGTCGGCCGGCAAGTGGATCAGATCAGGGAGGCCCAGCAGGATCGGGTGAGCACGGGCCGGGTCGAGTTCGTAGGCCCCGCAGAGCACCACGGTCACCGGACCGCCGTCTCCGCTCCGGTCGACGCCGGCCGAGATCCAGGCGTCGTACAGCTCGTGGTCGTCGGGGTCGCAGGCAGCTGGAGCCGCCAGGGATTCAGGGCTGTCGGCCAGGGTGTGCCGCTGCCGTGAGCAAGGAACACCACGTCACCCTGGCCCGACCGGACCGGTTCCCGAAGTGATCATCCGTTTCGCCGCGACCTCGTTCCATCCCGCCGAGGCCGTTCTCCGCGCCGGAATGCTGCAGGCGTTCCTTCCCGTGGACCTGCCGTACGCGCTCGGCTGGGACGTCGCGGGCACCGTGGCCGCGATCGGCGAGGGAGTGCGAGGCTTCGCCGTCGGCGACCGGGTCATCGGCGTCTCGACGGAGGGGGTGCGGCTGCCGAGTACGTCCGGGCGGGAGGGTCATCTCGATCGCCACCCCCATCGAGACGTCTGCGGACACCGGGGTGAGCGCGATGCACATGGTCGCCCGCAACGATGTCAGGCACCTTGCGGCGCTGGTGGAACTCGTCGACGCGACCAAGCTCGGCATCGACGTCAGCGCGTCACGGCCGCTGGCCGACCTCGCCGACGTCCACCACCTCAGCGAAACAGGCCGGATCCGCGGCAAGGTCGTCATCATTCCCTGAACCCTGCCGGCCGGACCTTGGTACCGGAATCCGAGCCCTCGGGACCATTCCGTCTCACCGGCCGGGCACTTGGACGAGTACGCCGACGCACGGGGAGTGAGAGCATCCGGCCACGGCATGACCGGGCACGCCACCCGGTCGGCGCTCGCTTCGGCAGCTAGGCTCGGTATCCAGTGGGGCCGTGCCCGTGCGCCGGCGGAAGGGCTATGCCATGGAGTCGCACGAGAAGGCGTTGTCGAACCTGGTTGCCGATTCACACACAGTGGCGGGCCGGGAACTCGCCGGGCTCGTGTTCCGGGCAGGTCGGCGCATGGGCCTGGACGGCACCTGCATGTACGTGACCGACCTGCAGCAGAGCTGCCTGGTGGCGTTGCCACAGCCCGTGGCGGCCGAGGCACGGATGCTGGACATCGACAGCTCGCTGGCGGGCCTGGCGTACCGCACGGAGCGCACACAGCGTTCGCGGGACGGCGGCACCGTCTGGGTGCCGATGATCGACGGAATCGAACGCCTCGGCGTACTGAAGGCCACCGCACCGGATCTCGACGAGGACCTGATCAGGTGGTGCGAGGCACTGGCAAGTGTGGCCGCTCTGCTGCTGGTGTCGAAGTCGTCGCACAACGACCTGCTGATCGAAGCGGGGCGGCGCCGGAAGATGACCGTGCAGGGCGAGCTGGTGTGGGCGTTCCTGCCCCCGCGCACGATCGGAACCGCGCGCGTGACGTCGTCCGCAGTGCTCGAGCCCGCGTACGACATCGGCGGCGACGCCTTCGACCACAGCCTCACCCAAGACACGCTGCACCTGACACTGCTGGACTCCATGGGGCACGACCTCGCATCCGGTGGAGCGAGCGCCGCCGGTCTCGCCGCCTGCCGAGCCACACGCCGCTCCGGCGGCACCCTCGCCGACATCATCCCGGCGATCGACACCGTCCTCAACGAGTGGTTCACCGACCGGCTCATGACGGCGGTCATCGCCAACCTGAACGTCCTCGACGGCACGTTCACCTGGGTCAACTGCGCCCACCCGCCGCCGCTGCTGATCCGCGACGGCCAGGTACTGCCGCGCATGCTCGAACGGGAGCCCGACCTCCCCCTCGGGTGGGCCTTCCACACCTCCTCCCCGCCGACAGTGCACCGGACACGTCTGCAGCCCGGCGACCGGGTCCTGCTCTACAGCGACGGCGTCACCGAGGCCCGCTCCACGCAGGGGGACCTCTTCGGCGAGGAACGACTCGCCGACATCGTGATCCGCGCCATGGCCGCGGGCCATCCCGCCCCGGAAGCCCTGCGCCGCCTGCTACAGGACCTCCTGAACCATCAGGACCACCGCCTCCGGGACGACGCCACCATCGTGCTGGCCGAGTGGCACCCCGGCTCCGACAGACCGTGACGTGTGAGACCAGGACCTCTCCCGGTCCCCACGCCTCGCGAGCGATCGTCCGGACACAGCCCGGCCGGACCGCTTCCGCTGAATCCGGCAAACCACCCGACACAGCCACCCCACCACGTCCTCGCACGAGGCGAGGAATGTTCAGTGGTGCGGGGCGCGCTGGACGTCCAGAACCATGGTGTCCGAGTTGCCGTTGCGTCCGACCCGAGTGAAGCCGAGGGCGGTGTAGAGGTGCACAGCCCGGTTGCCGTCCTCGACGCTCAGGCTGAGCCGAGCGACCGAAGCCGGTCCCTCCACGGCGGCCTGGATCAGCGCCTCCATCAGGGCCCGGCCGTGCCCCCGCCCGCGGTGTTCGGGCAACACGCCCAGGGTCAGCTCGGGAACGTCCGGAGCGACGAAGCCGTATCCGGGCTCACTTCCGGAGAAACGCCGCGCCCAGACCGCACCGACCGGTTCACCGGCGTCAGTCTCTGCGATGACCCCGAAATCGCCCCTGCAAGGCCAGCCGACGAGGTAGCGCGCGGCGCACGGGTCAGCGGCGAGCTGCTCAGCGGTGAACCGCTGCTCGCCGTTCCAGTCGTACGCCTCAAGCAGGACGCGCCAGAGGAAGTCGGCGTCGCGGGCGACCGCGGGGCGGACAGACATCAACGGCCTTCCGGGCGGGAGCAGTGGGGGCCGAGGATAGGACGCCATCCGCGGATCGGCAAAGAGTTGTGCCGCCTGCGACACGGTCATGTTCAGCATGGCTGGTGAACTGCCGCCGATAGAGGCCCTGCGGAGCTGCGCACGGTCGGAACAATGCCTCTTCATCAGTTACGCAGCGGACGGCGCCATGGTGGTGGCGGGATCGCGCTCCGGACAGATACCGGCCGGTCCGCGACCCCGTGTCGGCTCGTAACCGTCAGTCGGCCGGCAGGACTTCCAGGCCGAGCGCCTTGAGTTGCTCGACGACTGCGTCGTGAGGGTCGGCGTCGGTGATCAGGCCGCTGACTTTCTCCCAGGGCAGGACGCGGAACGGTGAAGCGGTGCCGATCTTCTCGGAGGAGGCGAGGATGTAGGTGTCCGCGGCACGTGCGGCCAGGGCGCGCTTCATCGCGGCCTCCTCCGCGTCTGCGGTGGTCAGTCCCGCTTCGGGGTGCACGCCGGTGACGCCGAGCAGGCAGAGGTCGGCGGAGATGTTCTGCGCGGCCTCGACCGCGGCGGCACCGCAGGCGACCGCCGAGTGCTTGAAGATCCGGCCTCCGAGCAGGAAGAGCTCCGCGTGCGGATGGTCGAGCAGGGCCGCGGCGATCGTCGGGCTGTGAGTGATCACGGTGCAGGCCAGGTCCTGCGGGAGTGCGTGGGCGACGGCGAGGGCGGTGGTGCCGCCGTCGAGGATCAGCGTGCCGCCCGGCCGTACCAGTGCGGCGGCCACAGAGGCGACCTTCCGCTTGCCGTCCGGGGCCACGCTCTGCCGGGCGGCGTAGTCCACCACCGCCGGCGAGACGGGCAACGCGCCGCCGTAGACCCGCTGGCAGAGTCCTTCGGCGGCAAGATCGCGCAGGTCGCGTCGCACGCTGTCCTCGGAGATTCCCAGGTCGGCGGCGACGTCCTTGGCGACGATCTTGCCCTCGCGGGCCAGCAGACCGAGCAGGTGGTCACGCCGTTCAGCAGCCAGCATCCGCATTCTCTCCTGTTCTTGCACGTTTCTGCATGTATCGTAGCGCACATGCCCGACAAGCCCATGCTCATCCTCATCGCCGGCCCCTATCGCTCCGGCACCGACGGCGACGCGCAGGCCATGGCAGCCAACCTCGCCCGCCTCGAAGCCGCCGCCTGGCCCGTCTTCGCCACCGGTCACCTGCCCGTGATCGGGGAGTGGATCGCCCTGCCCGTCCTGCGCTCAGCCGGCGCGGGCCCCGCCGACCCCCTCGCCGACCAGGTCCTCTACCCGACCGCCGACCGATTGCTCGCGCACTGCGACGCTGTACTGCGCCTGCCCGGCGACTCCGCCGGAGCCGACCAGGACGTCGCCACCGCCCGCCGCCTCGGCCTGCCCGTCTACCACGACGTGGCCGAGATCCCCCGCCGCACCCCGCGGGAGACCGCGTGACCATCCGCCCGGGCACCGACACCCCCGACCACCGCGGCCGCACCGGCCTCGACCAGGCCGGACGCGGGCTGGACCGCAACCCCGACATCCAGGTCCGCGACGTCGAGCTCACTTCCCAGGGCTGGCACGTCCTGCGGCGCACCACCTTCGACTACCGCCGCCGCGACGGACGTTGGGAGACCCAGCAGCGCGAGACCTACGACCGCGGCAACGGTGCCGTCGTGCTGCCCTACGACACCGAACGCGGCTGCGTCCTTCTCACCCGCCAGTTCCGCTACCCGGCCTACGTCAACGACCACCCCGACGGCATGCTCGTCGAAGCCGCCGCAGGCCTGCTCGACGCGGACGACCCGCCCTCCGCCATCCGACGCGAGAGCGCCGAAGAGCTCGGCGTCACCCTGGGCCCGCTCACCCATGTCCTCGACGCCTACATGAGCCCCGGCTCCGTCACCGAACGCCTCCACTTCTTCGCCGCCCCCTACACACCGGCCGACCGGACCGGGACCGGCGGCGGACTCGAGGAGGACGGGGAGGACATCGAGGTCCTCGAACTGCCCTTCGCCCAGGCCCTCGCCATGACCCGCGACGGACGCGTCATCGACGGGAAGACCATCCTCCTCCTGCAATGGGCGGCCTTGGACGGGCCCTTCGCCCCATCGAGCGGCCGCTGACAACGTCCCCACCCGCGGTGATGCCCCGGCCGGCCCGCAGTGCCGCGTTGATCAGCCGACCGCCGGGGCAGAGGCCCGTCATGCCGCATCACTGACCCCCTCTCGCTCGACCAGGACGCCGTTCTCGAACCGGCACCGGATCGGACCAGGGCGGCGGCCAGGAGACCCGACAGCGCTCACCACACACCACAGCGACCCAAGCGTGTCGCTGATACAAGACCATCCCGCACGCGGGCAGCGCGGGCGTCAACTGGCCGTCATGGCTTCGGGGCGCCCTGCTGCTGCCCGCGCGAGCCGGCCAGGTCAGGCTCAGCAGTCGTAGCGATGGGTGTACGGGGTGTCGGGGCAGCGGCGACAGACGAAGAAGTACATGCCGCCGAGGTCGCCCAGGCACATGTCGTGCCCGAACGTGTCGAGGGCGCCGGGATCGGCCTCGACACGCCAGGACGGGGTCGCGTCGTGGCGCGGGTCCCGGTCGTCCAGGGGGAGCCAACGGCCCACGCCCGGTTCGGTCGCGGTGACGCTGAGCAGGCGCTCCATGCGGGTGCCGCAGTCGGCGCAGTCCGGCCAGTCAGGCTGCTGGGTCCATGCCGGGTAGCCGCCGACCTTGCTCTGCTGCGTGGTGGCCACTTCGAAGTAGTCGTAGCCCCGCTCCTCCTTGAGGGCCTCGAACCGTTCCTCGAGCAGGGCACCGAGCCCCTCCGGCAAGTCCCAGTTCGGATACTCCACGGCCGTGGTGGGCGACAGTGTGCACGGGCGAGGCAGATAGTCCCCCTCCGCGGTGTGCGGGCGCGGCGGTTCCCCGGCAACCGCGCCGGCGGCCGTCACCACCGCGCTGCGCCAGTGGAGCCGTGGGTTGGCCGCGTACTGCCCGTCCTCGTGTACGAGCGGGCACCACAGGATCTGCAACAGATCGGTGCCTGCGGGGAAGACGAGGCTGGGCACATCCCATGCGTACAACTGGACCACCGGGACCATCGCGACCGGTTCGGGCCCGACGGGCGGGGCGAGCGGCTTGTAGTGATCCTGCGCGGCACACATCGGCCAGGGCTCGTCGGCCGGCCACAACAGCGGACCACCGATGGAACTGTCACCCGGGCCCGGTTGCCCAACCCGGGGGTAGAGCAAGGTGACCCCGCGGGCCGTGCCGGTCAGCTCCGGGAAGACAGCCTCGACGTCGAATGGGACCGGCGCCAGCAACCGGGGCGTGGCCGGCCGGGCCCCGACGGCGTCTTGCTGCGTGTGCCATGACGGCATGAGGTCTCCTGCTGGTGGTCGTCGTCCGCCACCGACCCTAGCCCTCGCCCCTGACAGCCAACTCAGCGCGCCCCACCCCGTCCCAACAGCCGTTCTCCTCACCGCGCGCGGGGAGCGGTGATTCACCGCGCTGAGGAGCGGCTGCCCTTACGGGACATCCCACATGGGCACCAAGCGAGGCAGAGCGAAGCCCTCGCTTCGCCGGGCCTCGTCGGAACGCATCCGCCGAGAACTCGGTCGCACCTCCGGCCGGCTCACCTGTTCCGCGTCCGTGACAAGCCGGCGAGGAGTGCGCCGGCGCCCCATGGCATCTGCCATGCAGGCGGCACAGGGGCGCTGGTCACCCTGGACCCGAGGCACCGCGGTCTGTTGGACGTCGCCGCGTACTCATGCCGCTACGAGGTCGACCACCCGGACCTCTCCCCCGACCCGCTCCGCTTCCACGGGGACCGTCGTGGTCGTCACCTTCACCCGCTGGGCCTTCCGTCCTCTCGTCTTCATGCCGTGTCCACAAGCACGAGGAGCGGAAAGGCCCCAGTGCCCTTTCCTGTCGGCGCATGTTGCATGCGTTGAGGGCGGTGCGAGCGGGGCATATGCCGACGGATGCTTCGTGCACGCCTCTGGCGTACCCGACCGGCCCGGTGGCAGGGTGAACGCAGCGGACACATCCCCCGATGCGACACCGCACCGGCCCCACCCTGCGTCGCCCGCAAGGGCGGGGCCGCGCCCGCCTCCCGGCTCCCCACGGGAGGCTTCAGGCGCGCACGGCGTTCACCGGATCTGCTTCCGGGCCCGCACAGCGGAGCGCTTCTTGGCGGCGCGGCAGTCGGGGCACCGGCACGTGTGGACGCGATAGGTCGTGGGGGCTCGTAGTGCGATCCCGGGTCGTGCAGGTCGGCGCGGTCGCCCCCCGCCACCGGGAAGGCCGACGGGAAGCGGGGACGGGCTGGATCACGGCGGAGGGGTGGCCGTCGGCCGATGGCCGATGGCCGACCTTCCGCCGTGTTCGCCGGGCAGGGGCACTACTTCTGCGCGTGCGCCCCCAGCATGCCCACCACGTTGAGGAACACGTACGTGCCGAAGACGCAGAAGAACACGCGCCATGCGGTGCCCTTGATCTTCCATCGCTCAGTCACATAGCCCGCATCGTGGTTCTCGTTCTCGTTCTGGTTCTGGTTCTGGTTCTGGTTCTGGTTCTCATTGTGGGTCTCGCCGCTCAAGACAACTTCCCTCCGAGGGGCGGGATTGACAGCCCCGCGCCCGCGCCCGCGCCTATTAAATCCAAAGTCGATTCGAGTTCGAATCTAACGGTCGGTGCGCCACGCCGCCCGCGACACGGAGGTCGCCGCGTGTGTACGCGGTGCCCGCAAGAACGGGGAGGGCCTTGGCCGGCCCCGCTCATGATTTCGACTCCCTTCACCGACCTCTTCGGCGTGGATCATCCGATCGTCTGCGGCGGCGTGACCGGCGTGGGACCGCCGAGCTCATCTCCACCGTGGCCGAGGCGGGCGCCCTCGGGTTTCTGACGGCGCTCACACAGTCCACGCCGGAGGTCCCTCTCGCGCGAGATCGCGCAGTGCCGGGAGATGACCGACAGGCCGTTCGGCGTCAACCTGACCATCCTGCCCACCCTCAAGCCCGTGCCGTACGCGGAGTACCGCGCGGCCGTCGTCGAGAGCGGCGTGACGGTGGTCGAGACGACCGGGAGCAATCCGGCGGAGCACGTGGCGGCGTTCAAGAACACGGGGGTGAAGGTGATCCACAAGGCGGTGACCGTGCGGCACGCCCTCAAGGCGCAGGGCCTCGGTGTGGACGCGGTGAGCATCGACTGCTTCGAGTGTGCGGCGCATCCGGGCGAGGAGGACATCCCCGGGCTCGTCCTCGTGCAGTCTGCTTGCCTTCTAACTTCCGCTGTCAGCCTGGACGGTCTCGTCGTCAGCAACGGAAATGACTTGCCCAGTCCAAGTCCACGGTTCCTGGCGGGGGTCCCACATCACCTCCACGGTGGTGTCGTGGAGGGCACGGGCAAGTTCCTTCAGGTTCGCGGCAGCAGCAGCCAGCGCCACTTCGGGATCGAGCAACTCTGTGCTGAGACGTCCGCAGACCATGCCGCCTTCGACGGTGCGGATGCTGTGGCCCCAGCCCTCCGGCGTCGCCAGCAAGATGATCGTCTTCGGTAAACCGAAGGGGGGCCGCTTCTTCCTCTGACGCCTAGCCATGCAGCCATCCAACATGACGGGACGCAGAGCCTGGGAGTCGGCTTCCGAGACATCCCCCCGCACGTGCGAAGAGAGCGGTCGAGGCGCTCGATGCTGGACGCGAATGCTGGATCGGCCCCACGCAGCCGGGAGCAGACAGCCCACGTCTCCCCATCCCCGTCACCTTTCCCGTGGCTCCGCAACGGGGCCTCCGGCCTTCGGGTCCGGCATGACTTCCCCCTCCTGTCATTGATGATCCGGAGGGTGGTGTCACCGGGCCCGGAGGCATCGACGGACCGCTGATGAGGGGCTTGAGCAAGCGGCGCGGTGACCGCACCGGTCGAGGCCGCCCCATCGGCTCCGTACGACTCCGATCACGGTGACCCGGCGCTGCAGCGGGCCCTCACCGACCTGGTGGCGGCTCCGGGAGACCCGCCCGGTGCGAGCGCCGTCCTGACGAGTACGGCGTACGACGGGCCTACCGGGCCGGCACGGCCGAGGTCGGCACGGATGGCGCGCCCCGGCCCCGCGACCACATGCGCGTCGCGAGTGTGGCCAAGGCCTTCAGCGGCGCGGTCGCGCTGAGTCTCGTGGACCGACCGCCTTGAACCTGGACGACACGATCGGACAGCGCCTGCCCCATCTGCTCACCGGCTGAAACGCGGTGACTTTGCGTCAACTCCTCAACCACGACAGCGGACTTCCGGACTTCGGCAAGAGCAAGGCCTTCCAGGACACCGTCCGGGCTGACCCCGCCACCACCTCGACTCCCGTCGCCTCCTCGACTTCGTGGCCGGTCAGAGTCTGCTCTTCCCGCCGGGCAGCCGGTGCTGACCCCCGCCACCCGCCACGCCCGACAGGACTTCCTCCCCGGCGGCGCCTCCGAACCGGCCGGCCCCGGTGCCAACGCGGCGGGCATGGGTCCGTTCCCCTACACCGCCCGCTGCGGCGCGGTCCTCGGACACGCCGGCAACACCCTGGCTACACACAGCTCGCCGCCGCCACCCGCGACGGCCGGCGCTCGGTGACGGTCTCCGTCACCAGCCAGGTCACGCTGAACCCGGCCCTCCTGACGCGTCCAGGTGCCACCGAGGAACGCTTCTCTGCGCCCTGCTTGACGACCGGAGCCCGGCGCCCTGGGGCTCCCGGCCGTAGCCGTCGCCGCGGCCGCCGGCCGTGCGTTCACGGTGCGTTCCGGTAGGCGCGACCCGGCTGAGGTGTGTCGGGGGCGAACAGCTGGGAGACGGTGACGGGGGTCAGCCCTCGGCGGCGCAGTCCGTCGATGATGGCGGGCACGGCCGGGACGGTGCCCGGGTAGACGTCGTGGAGCAGGATGATGCCGCGGGGAGCCGCGCCGGCGAGGACGCGCCGGGTGATGAGCTCGGGGTCGTGGTCGCGGTAGTCCTTGGCCGTGACCGTCCACAGGATCTGCGCGAGCCCGAGCGAGCGGCTGACCTCCGCCACCCGTTGGTCGGTACGGCCCTGTGGTGGCCGCATCAACGTCGGGGGGCGCCCGGTGAGTTGCTCGATCTGCCCCTGTACGAGGGTGAGTTGGCGGCGGATCTCGGCCTCCGGGACCTCGGTCAGCCGGGGATGGCTCCAGGTGTGGTTGGCCACCTCGTGCCCCTCCCCCACCTCTCTGCGTACGAGGTCGGGGAAGCGGGCGATGCCGCTCTTCCCGATGAGGAAGAAGGTGGCGTTGACCCGCTTGGCCTTGAGGATGTCCAGGAGTCGGGCCGTGTAGGGGCCAGGGCCGGCGTCGAAGGTCAGGGCCACGCAGCGAGCCTTGCGGCAGTCCACCGGATGGGGCTCGATACGGGACGGAGTGGGCGACGGCTTCGGTGGCACCGTGGACGGAGTGGTGGCCGCAGGAGCGGTCGGGGTCGCCTGACGTGCGGTCACGTGGGTGGGCTGGGCCGTGCCGCAGGCGGCCAGAACGGCACAGGTGACGACGGTGACGACCGAGTGCTTCAAGCGGGGGAGCGTGCTCACACGAGAGCTCTATCAGGCGTTCGACCCTCGACAGGCACCCGACACGGTGCGTGATACGGCGATCGGGTGTCACACGGCCGTCGCGCTGCGACGCCCGGGTGTCTCGCGCAAACGGGTCGGGATGCCAAGGCCGCCGAAATCGACGATTCGGGCAGTGAGCCCTGGGCTGATTCCGCCCACCTCCGTCGAGCGAAGCCGATCGCATGCAGCGGCCCGACGCACGGAAGAGGCGTCGTGACATCGCCGACCCGCATTCCCTGGAAGGCGGAGGCTTCGTCCCTGTCGAAGGCCCGTCCCCGACGGGCGGACCGGTGAAGGCCCGGGCACATGGGCGAGGCCGTGCGCGAGCTGCCGGGCACGCTGCAGGCGTCCCTGGAACCCGTCACGGAGGTGGCCCGTGCCACTCACCAGTAGCTGCGCAAGGCACGGCCGGACGTCATCACGGTCGAGTTCGGGGTCGACCTGGCGTTCGAGGCCGGGACGGTGATCACGAAGAGCCGGGCCGAAGGCCATTTGAAAGCGACGGTGTCCTGGCAGTGGGAGGCCCTCGAGCATCCCTCGCCCACGGACGAGTCCGGAGGCTGATCCCCGATGCCAGGCGACGAGACGGAGAAGAACGGCGCCGGTGGTACGGCGGGATTCCCCCGTCACGTCGCACAGATCCTCGGACCGGACGCGAGGGTGGCGGGCGCGGGCTTCTTGGTGACCGCGCCGGGTGAACTCACGCCCGACACCGACCTGACCGCCTTGACCAAACCCATGGGCCCCTGGCCGTACGACCGTCCCACGCATGGCGGGAGCAAACGTGATTCCCGCGGCACTGGCTACAGGTACGCCTGCCACCAGCGGTCCGTTTCGGCGCAAGCGATTTCGGCGTCGTACCGACTCACGTCGAAGTCGAAGTGGGGCTCCGGCGAAGAGCAGGGCATGCCGGCGCGAGCCGCCTACGGGACTCCCCAGTCGGACCATCGCACGATCTCGCCGAACCGCTGGACGATCACGGACTGGGTCAGCCTGCCAGTCGGGCGAGGGCCAGCGCGTGAGCGCGGTCGAGGGAGTCGGCGGCGGCGCAAGCGATGTCCGGCTGGACACCGGTGCCTTCCCAGTTCGTGCCGGAGACGGGGTTGACGGCGCGGCCGACGGGAACGGTGGCCTCCAGGTGTGGGTGCACGGTCCAGCCCTGGCAGGGGTGTGCGCCGCCGCGGGTGCGCTCGCCGACGACTACGGCGCGGCCGAGCTGCTGGAGGTCGTACGCCAGCTCCTCGGCGGCGGAGAAGGTGCTGTCACTGGTCAGCACGTACAGCGGCTTGGTGCCGCCGAAGCGCGCGCCGGGAACGTGGGGCTGGCTCCAGGACTGCTCGCTGCGCTTGCCTCCGCGCCACTGCATGGTATTGAGGTGGGTGCGCTCGTCCAGGAGGTAGCTGCAGACGAAGGCGACCGTGTCCGGGGCGCCGCCTCGGTTGGCTCGAAGGTCCACGATCAGCGCCTGGGCGCGGGAGGCCAGGGTGAGCGCGGCGTTCAGTGGTTCGGCGGCCCACTCCAGCGGGAACAGCATCGGTGCCAGCTCCACGACGGCGATGCCTCCGTCGAGCAACTCCACCCGGGGCGCACCGCCCAGCGAGGTGTCGAAGTCCCGGCGGATGGCGTCCAGGGTGGCCGCCCCCTCTGCCGGGGGCACCGGGTCGGCGTGGTGCTTCAGTCTCAGGTGTCGGTCGCCGTTGACGGACTGCAGGTCCGCGGTGACCAGCCGAGCGAGCTCCTCGGCGTCGCCGACGTCGTAGGCGCCCTCGGCGAGGCGTCGTTGCAGCAGGCCGGCGAGCTGCTCGGCTATCTCGGGGAACACGTAGTGCTCGGTCACCAGACGGACCGTCTCGTCGATGACGGGGGCCGGCAGAAGCTTCGTTGAAGTCGTCACGGCAGGAAGTAGAGCACCGCCCTTGCCAAAGCGTCAAAGACTTTAGACACTTTGGTATGCATGATCAGCCTCCCTACCTGCCGCCTCCTGAGGACGTCCTGGAGATCGGCGCACCTGAACAGTTCGCGGCGCTCTCACATCCCTTGCGTCAGCGGTTGCTCTTCGCCCTGGGCCACCGGCCCGCCACCGCCGGCCAACTTGCGGCGCAGCTCGACGCGAAGAAGGGCAACGTTGCCCACCACCTCAAAGTGCTCCGCGAAGCCGGGCTGATCCACATCGCCGAGACCCGCCAGGTCCGCGGCGGCACCGAGCAGTACCACCAGCGCACCGCCCGCCACATGGTCGTCACCGAACCCCAAGCGGCCGGCACCGCCGCGATGCTCACCGCCGTCGCCCAGGAACTGGACCGCTCCCCCGCCGAGACCCAACTGACGCTGCGCCACCTGCGCCTTGACCCGGCGAAGGCGAGAGAGCTCGGCGAGACCCTCGCCCGACTGGTCGACGAGGCCGAGGAAGACACTGAGGAACAGCCCCTGCACGGCGTGTTGGTGGCGCTTTACCAGCAGGCCGCGCCCTCCAGCACCACCAGCACCACCAGCACCACCAGCACCACCTAAGTGCTGTACCGCAAAAGTTCTCCGGGCCCTGACGGCTGGGCCATCCCATGACCGCTCGGGCAGCGCCGAGGACAACGCCGCCCAAGAACATGAGGGACACCAGATCTGACCTGGCCTGGCCAGGTCGCTATGGCCCCATGCACGCTGTGGCCGGTGTGCTCACGGCATCGGAGCCGTCCTGCACAGCCCGTTCACCGGACTGAGCCCGCGCCAGCTCGGGACTCTGGCGGAGCGAGGTGCGGGGTCCCGTTTTCGGCGGGACGGGGATTCCGTCATCGGTACGGCATGGGTACGCCTGCGGAGCGGAGTTTGGTCTCGGTGAGGGCGGTCAGGCGGGCCGCGACCGGGGCCTGGTCCTCGCGGTGGCTGTTGATCAGTTTGTACTGGGCCGATGCCTTGGCCCATGCCTGGCGGCTGGCGTGGTCTCCCAGCAGTGCGGGGTTGGCGAGGTAGCGGTCGGCCATGGCGGTCGCGAGTTCGTCGATCCTGGGGTCGTCCGGTTCCCAGGTCTCGGCCTCCCAGCCGCGCTTGGTCAAGGCGATGTACTCGGGGTCGTCCAGTCCGTGTTCGAGCTGGGTCAGGAAGCCGTCGAAGCCCTCCGGTACGAGTGCCCGGGCCAGGACGAGGGCCTCGCGTTGCGCGGCCACGTAGTCGGGGCCGAAGCCGAGGCCGGGCATCCGGTCCAGGATGGCGCAGGCGCGGTCGGGCAGCAGGGCGCGGTCGCCGTCGGCGAGTCGGTGCAGTGTGTCGCGGCGGGCGACCAGCTCGTCGATGTGTTCGGTGAGCTGCCGCTCGACGTCGGTGAGCGCGGCGCCGAACTGCGTAGCGTCGGCGTCGAGCATGGGCTCGATCTCGGCCAGTGGCACGCCTGCGGCGGCCAGTGTCCGTACCTGCACCAGCTGCAGCAGCTCGCCGGATCCGTACCGCCGGTAGCCGGAGCTGTCGCGTTCCGGCTCCGCGACCAGGCCGAGCTTGTGGTAGTGCCGCACCGTCTTCACCGTTACGCCGACGAACGCGGCCGCCTGCCCGATCGTGACTCCGTTCCTCATCAGTCCAGCTTGCCGCAGAACACCTGGTCGACGAAACGCTGTTGGGCGGTCTGGAATGCCGGTGCTATCGAAAGGTCGGCGTCGTCGACCCAGGACAGTCCGGCGGTCAGGGTCCTACTGCCGTCGGGGGTGCTGTACATCAGCGCCGCCGAGCCCATGGTGGCGCCGTTGTGGTGGAAGACGGTGCCGCCCTGCGTTTCCTGGGCGAACACCCCCAGGCCGTAGCCGACGGTCGCCTCCGGCGTGCGCATTTCGGCCAGTAGCTCGGCCGGCAGGAGCCTGCCGCCCATCAGCGCGGAGAAGTACGTGTGCAGGTCACGGGTGGTCGAGGTCATGTCTCCGCCGGCTCCGACCCAGGACGGGTTCTGCCGGGTGACATCGACCGTTCGTTCCTGCCCTCCGTCCTCGTAGCGGTAGTAGCCGTGGTTGTGCGGCTCGGGGATCTCCGGCGAGGCGCCGGGCGCCAGGGTGCCGGTCATCCCCAGCGGTCCCAGAATCAGCCGCTGCAACTCCTCCGCGAACGAACGGCCGGTGACCTTCTCGATCACCAGTCGGGCCAGCACGTAGTTGGTGTTCGCGTAGCTCCAGCCCGTACCCGGCGCGAACCGCGCCGGCTTGGACAACGACAACCGCACCAGCTCTTCGGGCAGGTAGGTCTTGAACCGGTTGTCCACCCACTCCTTGCCCTGCCACGGAACCCCTCGCGCGATCGTCCCGTCCTCATACAGCTCACCGGTGTGGTTGAAGATCCCACTGGTGTGCTGCAGCAGCATCCGCACAGTGATCCGCCGGTCGAGACCGAACTCGGGCAGATAGTCATCGGCCGGGGCATCCAGGCCGATCCCGCCCTCGGCCACCAGTAGGAGCACCGAGGTGGCGACGAAGCTCTTGGTGCTGCTGCCGATACGGAAGTGCCCGGTCGCCACCGCCTTGGCGTTCTGCCCCAGCCTGCGCACTCCGGCGCTGCCGACCCACTCCCCCTGCTCGTCGTTCACCCGGAGCTGGACCCCGACGAAACCCGACTCGACCAACTCCTCGATCGCCTCCTGCAGCTGCGGACGATCCTGCCCCTGGCCGGAAAGGTTGATGGACATGTTGCTCCCTCACATCGGTTGTACCCCGGTCGGCGTCGCGCCGATGCGATGAGCCTCCACCTTGACCCAAGGTCAACCTCAACCGTGATCCACCCCACAGCCACTTCCCGCCGGCTCCACTGCCAGAGGGAACTCTCCACCCCGCGCCTCTGGGGCGGGTGTCCAAGCCAGTCCCCCAGGGCCGTAAACAGCGAAGCTCTCCCCCGTAAAAGCCACCCCACCCGCCGGACGCAGGCGCCCACGCCGTCGACACCGTCGACGGGCCGGCTCCCCGGACACCGCAACCGCAACCGCAACCGCAACCGCAACCGCAACGAGGGTCAGTCGGTGTCCGTCGCCGCCAGTACGGTCAGCCGTCGGCGGTTCGGGGAGAGGGCGGCCAGACCGAAGTCCCAGGCCACCTGCTCGAACCACTCGGTGTCGGCGTCGAAGCCGTACCAGACGCAGTCCAGCGCCCGCGCCTCGACCTCGGCGGGGGTCGCGTCCTCGGGGCTCCCCACCAGCGCTGCCATGGACCGCCAGGTCGCCAGTCGGCCGTAGGCGCCGAAGGCGCCGTACCCGTATGCCCCTCCGGTCGATGCCGCCGCGAAGAGCACCCGCCACGCCTCGGCCGGCGTCCGCATGATGCCCGACAGACCGGAGCTCTTCTCTACGCCGGCCAGACACTCCAGCCCCAGCGTCAGAAGCGCGCCCGGGATCGCCTCGGCGTCCAGAGGCTCCGTGAGGTCGAAGACGCGAGCCTCGACCCGCCCGTTGGACTCGTCGGTCCAGGTCGCCACTGCCGCGGCCATCGCTGCGGCCTGAGCCGGCGAGGTCGTGTCGACGACCCCAGTTGTGACGGTGCCGCGGGCCGCTGCAGCGGATCTGTGGCTCGACGGCCCGTACGGCGTTGCCCAGCCGCTGCTCCCGACGCCGTGGCTGGGCAGTGCCGCCTCTGACTCGATGCCCGACAACGTCAGCGGCAGCCACGACAAGGGGTGGCCCAGCCGCTCCGGCGCGGCCGCCCAAGTGGCGATTGCCGGATTCTGCGCGACGGGCGCACCCCTGAGGACCAGTTCTTGGAGCAAGCAGCTGCGGAGCTCGTCGGAGGCGGAGCCGGTGAACGCCGGTGCCAGGTCCTCCGCCGTGTGACCGGTGGCCAACAGCGAGGCCGGGTACCGCGCCCCCTTGCCGCTGGAGTCGAACGCGGAGGCAACCAACCGCAGCGCCTGGGCGGCGTTCCCGGGGCCTGGGGTGGTGGCCAGCAGCCGCAGCAGGTGATCCAGGACCGCTTCGTACTGCCACGCCGACGGCCCTGCGGCCTTGCGTGCCGCAGAAAGCGCGATGCCGAGATCCGCGGCGAAAGCCGCCTCCCCGCGCGCGACCCGCTCATCGACAATCGCATTCACACCGGTTACGTCGGTCAGCCCCGGCAATTCCGCCACGATCTTCTGGATCTCCTCGGTCACGGTCTCGATCTTAAGCCGTGTCGCGGGGACAGGGCGGACCAGGCAACAGCGTCCGGAGTATGCGATCACGAGACATGAAGAGGAATCCACAAGGCGCGGTCTGCTTCGCTCACGGCCGGATGCACGGAGCTCGCAGGGACCGACGACAACACAGACACGAGCGTTTCCCCAGCACAGCCACCCATACCAGGAACCACCGGCATTACAAACCGAGTTCGAGCGGCCTTTCGGGAACTCCGCCCTTGATCAACTTGCTCAGCGGGCCGGCGAGATCACGCGGGCCGAAAAGATCCGGCCCCTGGTACTCGGCGACCTCCGACAAACGCCACCAGCGGAAACCCGTGATGTTCTCCGCGACCAGGTGCTCATGCGACAGCGCTCCCCGCGGCTGGAATGCCGCGGTGCGGACGAGGAAGTAGTCCTGGATGGCTCCGTCATACTCCTGTACGTAGCCGGGCTCGACCACTCTTCGATGCCACACATGAGGCGGCGGCTCCACGAGGACGAGTCCGACCTCCTCGTCCAGCTCACGGCACAGGGCCGCATAAGGGCTCTCGCCCGGCTCGATACCTCCCCCCGGAGCAGCCCAGACGACCCTCTCGGGAAGAGAGAACCGACACAGCAGGATGCGGTCCTCCTCATCCAGAATGATCGCACGAACCGAATGACGCAGGTTCAACAACACCATTGGCACAGCCTATTACCCCGTCAAGAACCGACCCGGCACTGGGCGGTCATCGCTCCCTGCATGACCCGTAAGTCAGGGCTGCCTCGATGCAGGGCCATGAAGACCAACCATCGGAATGGATCGAGGAGGGGATGCGACGAACCAGGGCAACGCTCGGACAGCCGTCCGCGAATGGCGTACGAAACGAGCACCTGACGTGTCACGTTCCAGGGGGCTCGTTTCGTCCATGCGGTGAACACCCCGCTCTCGTCGCCCGTCCGGAAGGAAAGAGACCCACATGTTCGCCGCCTACCTATGCGTCACTCTCGTCGCCTCGCTGGTCAACGGTGTGGCTGCCGTCGCCAACCTCATCGGGCACGACTACCCGAAGAGCCAGGCGGACAAGTTGGGCGTGCCCCGCTCCTGGATGCGACCGCTCGGAACGCTGCTGGGGGCGGGCGCGCTGGGGTTGCTGACCGGGTTCGCCGTGCCACTGGTGGGGGCCCTCGCCGCTGCCGGTCTCATGCTGTACTTCACCGGCGCCCTCTGGATTCATCTCCGAATCGGGGACTACGCACTGGGCCCGTGGTTCGTGTTCCTCTGCCTGCCTGCGGCCGCTTTGGCCGTGAACCTGGCCTATCACGGCCGCGTGTGAACCGGTCGCGTCGCGCGTTCCCATTCCGCAGCAATGCCCCATCGAGGACGTCGAAGACCGCCACCGCGAACGGGTGAAGGGCTCCAGCCCTCACTGCAATACGTCGGTCCTGCGGTCGCCGGCCGCATTCGATCGCCGACCGATGGCCACCGGCCTGTCGGCCGTACAGACCCGGGGCGGATCCGTCAGCGCAGGTCGAGCCGCATCACGACCCGGGGATGCCCGGCCAGCACCGAAGTGGTGTCGGCGGCATGGGTGAACCCGGCGCGTTCGAAGTTCTTCCGGATCCCGGCGTACGCCATCGTCATGTCGACCTTGGCGTCGCCGCTGTCCAGCGGGTACGCCTCGATCGCCGGTGCGCCGTGGTCTCGGGCGAACTCGACCGCACCGGCAATGAGGGCGTGCGAGACCCCCTTCTTGCGATGACCGGGGCGTACACGGATGCACCACAGCGACCAGACCGGCAGGTCGTCCACGTGCGGGATCTTGCGGCTGCGCGCGAATGCGGTGTCCGAACGCGGTGCCACGGCAGCCCAGCCGACCGGCTCGTCACCGTCGTAAGCCAGCACCCCCGGAGGGATTGCCTTCCGACACAGATCGGCGACGTACTCACCGCGGGCCGGCCCACGGAGCTCGTTGTTGAGCTTGGACGGGATCCGGTAGCTCAGACACCAGCAGACGTTGGCCTCAGGAGACTTCGGACCGACGAGCGTACGGACATCCTCGAAGACTGAAGCCGGGCGAACTGCGATGGTCATGGCGCCACGATGTCATGACGTACGGGACGACGCACACAGCCGTGGGGGCCATACGCGCGCGAACGAGGAGCATCCTCGCGGCAACTCCATGTCCTCGACGTTGATGGCGACCTTTGAGTACCGGCCGTCCCTGCTCGTCCTTGCTCGGCTCGGGTCGGCTTGGCTCGTCCTTGCTCGGCTTGGCTCGACCACGACCGCACACCTGCTCAGTGGACGTCCCCACCCACAGGTGATCGCTTCTGACGAGGCTGTGGCAGCGCTGTCTTCGGAAGATCGTGATCAAGGAAGTTGGATCGTCGTGCACGTGGCTCCGCGCACCACCTTGGCCTCGCATTCATCGGAACCGCCGGCGTTGATCGCGACGATCTCGAGGCCCCAGGCGTCTCGTGCGGCCGAGACCGGCATGCTGACGTTCTGCATGATCCTGCCCCGGTCGTCGGGCCTCAGGCTGCTCGCATAGAGGTCTGACGGGCCGTCGAGGGAGTTCCCCTCCTTGTCGACGGCGACGACGTAGACGCCGACGGTCGCCCACGTCTCGACACCGTCGGCCCGTACGCCGAAGCTCAGCTTGAGTCTCGATCTCGGTCCTTCGAGTTCGACGTTGCTGATCGTCGGTCTGCCGTTGCCGCCTGCTGCCTTGGCCGCGCCGACGACCGCCACGCTCAGGGCGACCATGTAGAGGATCACGCCGACCACCAGTACGACGGTCTCCCACAGGTTGCCCCTCTTGGTCGGGCGGATGAGCAACGCCACGATGCTGCAGACGATCGCGAGGATGGCGCAGAGCGAGGCGACGTAGATGGGCCAGGAGTCGTTGTTGAGCGCCACGAAGACGAGGTCACTCGTCAACCCAAGAGCGGTTATGACTCCGGCCACTGTGACCAGGGCCCCGGCGAGGATCTTGGCCACGTCGTCCAGCCGTTTGCCCACTCCGGCCTGAATATCGTCGAACGCTGGAGCAGTTTCGTTCCCACCACCGATCTGCTTCACGCCGTCATGCTGCCGGGTGCAGGTCTACATGCTGAGGCATGCGCGCCGACAAGTGCCCCAGGTGGAGGAAGGCCGGGTGAGGAATCGGATCTGTCTGCATGCCGGTCAGACGATGGTGAAGTGCCCTTCGTGCGGTTTTGCGGCGTCGCGTGCGCGCAGTACGTACGTGCGTGGGCCGGGCCGGCCGCTGGGGGCCGGCAAGGCGGGTGCTGCTCCTCCTGTGGACCCGGCGGTCCTTATGCGACGACGGGCTGTGCTCCCGCCTGGCCATGGCGGAACAGGTGCATCGACCGGCTACCCGACGCACCGCGGACGTCGTGGCCGCCTGCCTCGCGAACCACTCCGAGACCAAGGTGATCTGGCGGAACCGGTGCGCCACCTTCAGCCAAGCGGCCCGCCTGTGCGGTCCCCGCCGCGGCCCGGGTGCGCCGGGGCAGGCCGGACAGGACGGGCAGGACGGGCAGGACAGACAGGACGGGCAGGACGGCACCGGCGAAGACCACGGCGGGCAGCTCGTGATCTTCCTGGCGTCCAATGACGCACGGGATCACCGGGAGCGCCGTCCTCGTCTCTGCCGGCTTGCGCTGACGCCAGCGGTCTTCCCCGCTGACCACTGACCGCTGACCGCTGACCCGAAAGCGAAACGGGAGCCGCTACTCAGGTCAGCGAGGAGTGAGGAGGCAGAACTCGTTGCCTTCCGGGTCGGTCAGAACCGTCCAGGAGATGGCGGACTGGTCGATCCCGGGGTCGGAGGCGCCCAGGGCACGCAGTCGGGCTTCTTCGGCTTCCAGGTCGTCACCGGGGTAGGGGCTGATGTCGAGATGGACGCGGTTCCACACGCTCTTGGTGTCGGGGGTGCGGATGAACTCCAGGTAGGGGCCGACGCCCTTGGCGGATCGCATGGACGCGTGGTCGTCGGTGACCTCGTGCAGCGTCCAGTCCATCGCCTGGTCCCAGAACCGGGCCATCCTTCGGGGGTCGGTGCAGTCGACGACCACGGCGGCGATCGGCCCGGTGTCCTGGTAGATCGGGCGGGGCTCCAGGACGCAGAACTCGTTGCCTTCCGGGTCGGCCATGACCGTCCAGGGGACGTCTCCCTGACCCACGTCGGCGAGCGTCGCTCCGAGATCCTTCAAGCGCGCGACCAACTCCGTCTGATGGGCGGTCGAGGTGGTGGCCAGATCAAGGTGCACCCGGTTCTTCACCGTTTTGACTTCCGGGCGGGCGACGATGTCGATGCAGACGGCGACGGGGTCTGGGTACGCGAAACCCACGGGTTCGAGGTTGGTGACGCCGGGTCCCTCACTGTCGACCCCCCACCCCAGCGCCTCCGCCCAGAACCGGCCGAGCGCGGAGTCGTCTTGGGCCTTCATATTGATCTGCACGAGTCTTGTTGCCATGCCGCAGATCCTAGAAGCTGCCGCCGCCGCAGGGCGTGGGGTGCGGGGTGTGGCGAGACCGTCCGGGCGATCCGTCGGGGAAAGCGCCACACACGGTTGGGCAGGCTCTGGCCGGCGGTCAGGCGGCAACGTCGGCACGGTCCAGGACGGCGGCCATCTCGCGTTCGGGGAGCGCGGGATTGGCTCCCGCGCTGGAGGCCAGCTCGGGGACACGGAGGGCCTCCCGGAGGCGGCCAAGCGGGAGGCGGGGGTCACTGGCCGCCGCCTGGCGCGTCCAGACCTCGGGGTCGTGGCTGAGTCGTTCGATCAGTTCGGGGGTGGCGGCCGGGTCTCGGACGGCCAGCCGGCGGTAGTTCCCGTCCGGGTGGTCCGCGTAGCGCGCGGCGAGGCCGTGGCGAGGGAAGCGGGGGTGCGTCTGTGCCATCCAGGCGGAGAACGTCCCGCCGAGCCGCGCGAACACACGCATCAAGACCTCCTGCGGGGTGTCGGGGTGGTGGATGCTCAAGAGGTTCTCCACTACGGGGTCCTCGGCGCGTGCGAGCCTGCGCAGGAGGTCGGACGGCAGGTGGGGGCTCTGGGCGGCGGTGCGCCGGAGCAGCGGATGGGCGGAGGTCGCGGCCCGGCGCAGCACTTCGGGATCGGTGAGTCCGTGACGTACCCACTCCACATCCCCCCTGGCGTGGTCCCCGACCGTGAAGTCGATCGCCATGCGCTGGGGCTCGTCCAGTTCGGGCCTGAGGGAGACCGCGAGCCGTACGGCCTCGTCGGGGTCGGTGGCGAGCCGTTCCACGAGGTCGGCGGGCAGGGAGGGGTTCTCGGCCAGGGAGGCCAAGTGCGTCCGTTCGGCGACGCACCGTTCGGCGTCGGCAAGGGTGAGGAGTCCGTAGCGCAGCGCCTGGGCGGCGGCCTTCGGATCGCGGAGGAGTTCGGTGGTGAGGCGTGCGTCCCGCCGACATTCCCGAAGTACGGCGGCCCGCCGCACCTCGGAGTCGGGGTCGACCGACAGCGCCGACCGCTCGCCCGCCGGCAGGGCTTCCCATTCCCGCACCGCGATGCGGCGCGCCTCCGGTTCGCCGTGCGTGGCCAGCGAGGCCACGAATGCCGGTGTCAGATAGGGCGATTCCAGCAGGGCCGTCCGTACGGAAGGGTCAGGGTCGTCGAGGAGGCGGGCGCACACGGCGTCCGGTAGAGGTGCTACCGGCGTACGCGGGTCGGGCCACTCCGGGCCGTACGCGAGAGCTGCCCGGACCTTGGGTGAGGGGTCGTCCACGAGCCGGGCGCGCTCGGCAGGCCGGGCCCCGGCGCTCATCGCGAAGTCGATCCGAGCACGCTGGAGCGGGTGAGCCAGAATCGCCGCTATGGCCGGCTCAGGAAGTGCGGCCCGCTGCAGGACACGACGGGGCGGGCCGTGACCGCCGCCGTCGAAGGTCAGCAAGCGCAGCAGCAGCGGTGTCGGCAGTGCCGGGTTGGCGGCGACTCCGTCCAGCGCGGATGCGTGGAAAGCGACCATGATTCCCCTGCCCCTGTGCTCTGCCTCGACCCGACCGGCCCGACCGGCCCGACCGGCCCGCGGCCATGATCTCCTAGACGAGTAAGTCCGAAGTCTTCGGGCGCATGAAGCGAGGGTCTCGTTGGTCCGTTTGTGACGACAGACCTCGAAACCCTCGCGACAGCACTGTAC
>NZ_JNWK01000070.1 GCF_000716445.1 Streptomyces wedmorensis | reverse complement strand
GCGCCATGCCGCTCGTGTAGTCGACCAGTGCGGCTCCCACGCTCCCATCGATCGAGGCCATCGCCTCCTTCAAAGCCGTCTCCACACTCAACATCGGTCCTCACTCCTCTTGTCCTCGAGTGAGGACCGGCCGGTCTCAGGCCCTGGCCGAGTGATCACGGCAGAGGCTACCCACGGCCCGTCAGGGGCCGTGGGGGCATTGGGAATCCGACGGCAATCGATCCCCCGCGCCCCGGCATCCACCCACGCGACGACGACCCCGACGGCGAGCCGCGGCTGATGGGCGCGATCGACCGCGCAGACGACACCCTGCGCCACCTCCCCCGCCACCGGGAAACCGTCCGCCAGAGGGCGCCCCACTCCCGGGCCGCGTCCACGTCGAGCAGACCGGCCTTGCGAAGCTCAGCCAGAAGGATTTCGCGCGGGCGGGGCCAGACACCGCCTTCTATCCAGTCCCGCAGGCGTCGCCGGGCCGATCCGTGGCAGCGATCGCGAGCTGTTCAGATGACCGGAGCATGCCCCGCGTCTGCCGTGCCATCCGTGGGGAGCGCTCCGGCAGCGACCTCGGGGGTTTCGACGGCGTCGACGGGGTGAGGTGATTTCTCGTCAGGGAGGCCGGGCCGAGGGATCGGATCCGGACGAAGGAGGGGGCCGGATGGCAGCGGTCGGTGACGACGGTAGGGGCGTGACGCGGCGGGAAGGCCGAGCGCGCCCGCTGCGGGACCTCGTGCTCGTCGTCGGGCTCGTGGGGGTAGTGGCCGGGGGCGCAGCGCTCATGGTCAAAACGGCCCGCGCGACCGGCTCGTACCTCCCTGCCGTCCTCGCGGCCCTCGCCCTGGCGCTCGGCGTGGGGTCGCTGCTGGCCCGGTGGGGCAGGACCCGCTCCGCGCCGTACGCCCCGGGTGCCGGCGGCACGGAGCCGACGGTCCCGATACCGGCCGCCGAGACCTTCCTCGACACCTCCACCACCCGGGACATCACCCCGCCCGCGGTCGAACCCGCGCCCGTCCCGCCGGCCGTCGATTCCGCGGCGCTGGACCACCTGGCCGTCGACCCGGACGGCTTCGAGCACACGGTCGCCGCGCTGTGCGTACGGGACGGCTGTTCCTCCGTCGAGGTGGTCGGCGGCGCCGGTGACCTGGGCGCGGATGTGATAGCGACGGCCCCCGACGGCACGCGCGTCGTGCTGCAGTGCAAGCAGTACGCGCAGGACCACCGGGTCGGCTCCCCGGACCTCCAGCGCTTCGGGGGCACCTGCTACGTCGTGCACGAGGCCGACGTGGCCGTCCTGGTCACCACCAGCTCGTTCACGGACCCGGCACTCGCGTACGCCGCTTCCTGCGGGATCGTCTGCGTCGACGGTACGGACCTGGCGGCCTGGACGGCGTCGACGGCTCCGCCTCCCTGGGCCGGTCAGCCCGCGGTGCCGACGCCGGGAGGGCCCCCGGCGTCCTGAGGAGGGCCAGGATCCTGGACACTCAGGGCGTCACTCGGGGCCAGCGGGCGATGTGAGGGGGACACGACCCGCCCCGGCCGAGACGAACTGCTTCTCCAGGGCACCGAATGAACCGCCGGGTGGAAGGGGCGGACGCCCCTTCCACCCGGCGGTCTCGATCCTCGCTACTCGAAGTAGAGTCGTCCCTGCTCGGGGCCGTCGAGGAAGTTCGACCAGTACGCGCTCGCAGGTGTTCCGCCGTCGAAGTACGTCCCCATGTTCTTGCGGACGCTGATCGTGCCGTCGGTCATGTGGACCATCATGTCGGCCTTGCCCGGGGTGCCGCCCTGGGTGCCTGTCGGCAGGGTACGGCCGATCGTGAACTCCGCGCCCAGGGCCATACCGTCCGCGGCGGGTGTCCGGCCGGGCAACCCTACGACCGAGTTGTTCGACTTGCGTCCCCACAGGTCGGACAGTCCGTCACCGTCCAGATCGCCCGAGGAACCGAGCGCGGGGTAGTCGACGGCCTTGAGGCCGGTACCGATCCTCACCCGCTCGCCGGCCGCGCCCCATGTGGCGGGATCGACGTTGCCGTCGGGCCCCTCTCGCCGAGAGCGCGATAGACGTCGCCGGTGGGAAGGCTGGCGTCGGGTACCGCGAGCGTGGCGACTTTGCCCTGTTGGCGGGGACCGACTGGTTCACCACGGGCGTGCTGTTGCCCGCCTTGAAGACCTGGTACTCCGCGGTGAGGTTGCCGGCGTCGGGGCCGTCGGCGCGGGCTGCCCCGAGGAGCGCCTGCGGAGTAGAGGAGGGGAACTCGTGGATCGACGAGACGTTGCGCGTCCGCGCGGTTTTGGACATGGCGTCCCCGGCTGTCGACCGCATGGCGCGGGCATGCTTCGCTGCGAAGCCCGCAACGCGCCAAAGCTGTTCGCGGCGCTGCGCCGAATCCACGTGTCCAAAACGTGCCTCGCCCCGCTGGTTGGTCAGCGGGGCGAGGCATGGTGGCTGCTTCTCGGTCCTGGAGGAACTGCCAGGTCCTGGACCGGGTCCAGCGGTCCGCCCAGCAAGTGGTGCCCTTGCTCTCCGGCCCGGCCAGCCCGCCGACCACGAGGACCGAGGGGACAGCGGGGAGAGCACCGAGCGGAACCCCGTGCCCTCCCGCACCGCCAACAGGCCCCGCCACCTATGTGGTCGGCCCTGGTCCTGGCGGATCGAGGAAGGCGCCGACGACGATTCCGCTGGATTACCGAGGGCCGCAGGGGCGATTGGGTCGTTCGGCCCGTGCGGATGTACTCGCAGAACGGATCAGGACGTGGGCGCGTGTCAGATGCGGTGCACGGTGTGGAGCTTCGTGGCGTACGTGCCTGTGCCGTCCAGGGTGGAAGAACCTGACAGGTCCGACATGGTCGGGCCGTTTCCTGTCTTGCGGCTGGAGAGGAAGCGGCGCTTGCCGTTCGTGTCCTTCCCCAGGTAGATGCCCACGTGATCGACGGTGACGGTCAGGTTGTCGTCACCGGAGTCGGCGTTGAAGAGGACCAGGTCACCTGGCTGCAGCAGGCTTGCGGCGGGTGGGGTGCTGCCGGTCGTCTGGTCGATGCGTGTACCCGGGGCGTAGTCCACCATGTCGCGAGACTTGCGGGGCAGACGCGTCTTGGAGGTGTCGGCTCCGGCCGCCAGCGGGACCCGGTGGTGGTAGCCGAACACCATACGGGTGTAACCGGAGCAGTCCAGATTGCCGACCTGCTTGCTGGAGGGGCCGGTGTAGGTGCCGTCCGGGAAGGTCCAGCCGCAGTTCATGTACTCGTGGAAGTCGGCGCCCTCGTAGCGGTTGCCCTGCGGGTCGAGGTAGCCGTAACCGGCCTGGCCGAGAACTTGCTTGCCTGCCGCGGCGCCCGCACCCGCGGTCACGGCGGGCGCGTTTGGGAGGAACATCGCCGCGTAGGCGAGGACGTCGGGCGCGGTCGAGCCGGCCCAGGAGCGGATCTGCGCCTCAAGCGTGGGAGTCCAGGTGCCGTCGAACGGCTCGTCCAGGACGCGCACCCAGTCGGTGTGGGTGACGGTCGGCAAGGTCTCCCACGTGGCGGCGGTGACCTCGAAGCTGCTGACGGTCAGCGTGATCGGCAGGTTGGTGCAGCCGTCGTTGGCGAGAGCACGGAGGCCCACCCGGCCTTTGCCGAAGGTGCTGTCGTCGACCTCCGTGGTCCAAGCAGCCGGTTCGGTGGTGTCCGTACGCCAGGACTTGACCTGGATCCTGGTTCCTTCACGGCGGACCCGCACGGACCACCTGGTGCCGGCGGCGACGCCAGTGGCCAGAGAGACGGCCGGTATCAGCTGCGTGACGGCGTCGGCGACCTCCTTCTCGACACGGAGCTCGACGGCACCCGTGGTCGTGAAGGACAGTCGGGCCCGGTAGCTGTTGTGTGAGTCCTGGTAGCCGAAAGACAGGGCGTACGAGCATGCCTGGCCGGTCGGCACCTTGTCGAACCTGGCCACCGAACGCACATCGACGTCGGTGATCTCCCCGTCGCGGATACTGGCGTGGCGACTCGCGTAGGCCGTGGTCAGATTGATGATGCCCGCGCCGGGGGTCACCGAGTAGTCGGAGGCGGCGCCGCCGAGGGTGGTCCACCCACCACCACCGGGAGCGGTGCCCCAATACACGCGGTCTGCCTCGGGGAGCGACAGGTCCGGCAGGGTGCGCTGGAAGTCGTCGACGAAGGGCCGCTTGTTCTCGGTGAAGGTGCGCTTGGGACCGGGAAGGAGCACCGTGCGTGCGCCGTGCGTCAGCAGCGCGATGCGCTTGCCATCGCAAGTGACCTCGGTGCGGGCAGGAGTGCCGGACAGCACCTGGGCGCTGAGCGTGCCGAGAGCAACGGGAGTGAACCAGTCGGCACCGAGGTCGGCGATGGTCACCGCAGAGCGCGGGGCACCGAGACCGGACCCGGGGCCGACGAGCGGCGCCGGGGCAGGGGCCACAGCCGTGGCGCCCGTCTGCGCGGCACGAGCCGGGCCTGCGGTCAGGGAGGCAAGGGGAACCGCGGCAGCGGTGGCGGTTAGCGCGGTGAGCAGACTGCGGCGGGAAGTGTTGGTCATGACGACATCATCCAGATGCCCTCAACCCCCCTCCGTCGGGGTTGACCTCGGCGTCGAAGCTCCGGCTCAGCTTTCTCGGCTTCGCGCGGTGGCCACGCCGAGGGACGGTTGAGCGTCTCCCCGCGGCATGTGAAGTCGCCCGGAAACAGGCCGCGTTCCGTGCGGCTGGGCCGGCCGTCCGGGCCGTGGAAGAGGTTGTGCTTCGGCTGGAGAAGCTGTTGTTCCCGGCGATCTACTCTCGAAGCCGAGTCCGAATCCGAGCCGCCCCGGTTGCGGCCCCGTCCGGCTCGCCGCGGCCGCGAGGCCACCGGTTCGCCGACCGCACCCGGACTCGGCACGCCGCGGTCCGCCCGGTTCCGGTCGAGGACGCCGATGAGGCGCGCTCCCGCGCGACTGCGGCGAGGGTCCGTTCGGTGCGGGCCGCCGGCACGAGGTCGGCCCGGCGGGCGGCGAGTGTGTGCGCCACCCTGCGGCCGATGCCGCTGGACGCTCCGGTGACGACCACCATGGGCCGGTCCGGCCGGTTCACGGAGCCCCGCCGATCCGGTGGGCCCTAACGGCCCCGGCATCGACGGCTGACCACGAGCCCTTGGCCGGTCGGCGAAGGCGGAGCGGCTGAAGACGGGACGGCTCGTTCGGTCGGGTCGGGTGCTCCAAGAATGTGATCACTCGCAGTCCGACCCGCACGAGGGTGGGGGTCCGGATGCCGACGAAGTCAGTGCGGCAGGTGGGAGCTGATGCCGGCCGGCAGGTGCGGGGAGAGGGAAGCGGCGCGCTGCCACATGCCCGAAACCTGCTCGGTGGGCCGCTGTTGCTCGCCGTGCAGGGCGTTGAGCACCACCAGACCCCCCGTGAGCGCCGGTACCACCCACTGCGCGCAGGCCAGCTGCCGACGTGCCTTGTCGAGGTCGACGGGGTGCTTGCTCGCCTTCTCGGCGCTCTCCGGGTCGGAGGAAGAGGCCAGCTCGACCTTCTTTCCCAGGACGCGGGTGTAGGCGGTGGCGGCCAGGGCCGCCGCGGTGACGAGGGTCTTGGCCGCGGTGGATGCGGCGACGCCCTGCTGGGTGGCGACGCGGTGGGCGTTCACGGCCAGCAGCCCTCCACTGCCGAACAGGTGGACACCGATGGCAGCGGCATTGACCGGCGTCCACTTCGCCCAGCCGGCAGAGGCGATCCGGTCCGTGGCCGCCTCCGTCCCGCCTTCACTCCTGGCAGCACCGTTGAGGCCGACCGCACCCATCAGCGAGCCACCGAACCAAGCGGCCAGACCCACATCGTGCAGACTGCGAATCAGCGTGTGACGTTCAAACACGGTAATGCTCCTTCTGAGCGGGAGGAGGGGGCTTGACCGACGCGAACGCCGCATCCCACCCTCACCCCGCCCCGGACACACCGGCATCACGGTGAGCCGGACGGGTGTGATTGTCAGACGGGCACCAGTCGGGGTGGCAGCGAAAGCACGGGCGCCATGCCGGTTGTGGCCTTCGTGGACAGGCCCTTGAGACGCCCCCTGGCCGATCTCCACAAAAGGCTTCGCGCGCAGGCGAGGAAACGGCGGCTACGCAGCCGCCGTGAGGCAGGGCTGGTCAGCTCGTCACGCGGCGCTGTCTTGGAACAGCCGCTACGTCGAGCGTTGCTACGCCAGGCCGGCCCAGGCGAAGCGGCTCGGACGACGAAGCCGTCGGCGCGGAGCCGGGCCAGGAAGGGAACGGGCCCTCGCCTCCGATGACGAGGGCTGGGCGGCGCGACAGGTTGAGGTCTGGGGGAAGGACTCGCGACCGGTGACGGCGGCTTCTCTGAAGGAGGTGCTGCACTTGCGGGATCACGCCGATCTTGCGGCGATGTTCCGTTATGAACGGCAGCTTGATGCGGTCGGTCTCCAGTTGATCGAGCCTCGCCTCGAGGTCGGCGATGCGCTCCGTCCGGTCCTGCAGGGGGTCGTCCAGGACGTCGCCGCGAACGCCGGACCAGCGCGAGACGCGGTAGGCGTCAGTCAGCTGCTGCTCCAGGATCTCCACCGCGTGCTTGGAGGAGGACGCGTCCAGGGCCTATCCGTACAGGCCCGGTACGAACTCGATGGCCTCGGTGGTGACCGCCGTTCCGCGGTGCTCGGCGACGTCCGCGAAGAGGTCGCTGATCACCGGTCGATCTCAGTGCGCGCAGAGGACGGTCCCTCACGCCTTCTCCGTTCGTCTCACCCGTCCTGTCGGAACGGGGCTTGTCATCCGTCCGGCCGATTGTGGAAAGGGGGGACCAGAATGGAGGACCCCGAGGTGTTGCAGTCCGCCTGGCGGCGTGGCCGAGGAAGGGCTCGATGGGCTGCGAGCGGTAATGAGTCGGCGTTGCTGGCCGGTCCGGGCACGGCACGTCATGCGGCTGCCCGGCGCGCGGTGGCTTCCCGGGCGTCGACGGCCTGGAGCTAATGGTCTTGCTCGACATCTTCGGCCTGTGCCGTGCGGATGACCCGTCGGCTTCAGACCGGCCCTAACGATGCGGCGGGTGCTCTGCACAGGACGCTGCCCCGATCGGCAGGGCGATCTCCGGGCTCCGCGCGCGAAATCATCTCACCTGTTCTAATTTGTCCATCGATCGACCGTTCTTTCGGAAAGGGAGTTTTTCTCATGGCTGAGAAGGCCAAGGGCAAGATGGAGCAGGCCAAGGGCAAGGCCAAGGAGGTGGCCGGCAAGGCGACCGGGAACGAGCGGATGCAGGCCGAGGGCAAGGCTGACCAGGCCAAGGGCAAGACCCGCGAGGTCACGGGCAAGGCCAAGGAGCAGGCCCGTGGGATGAAGGACTCCCTGCGCGACCGCCGTCAGCCCTGACCGCACTGCCCACCACGCGTACGGCAGGCTGCGGCGCTTACCGCGCCGCAGCCTGCCGTACGTGCATGGAACGCGCCCTGCTGGGGGGCTCACTCACCCACCAGGCACAACGCCTCACTCGCTACCACGCACCAGCTCGTAAGTCGCCCACTCGGGCTGCCGCAGCGTAAAGACTCGCCGCAGTTCGATCCCATGCTGGAGAAGGTCCCTGTGCCTCGCATGGGGGCGGGCCGGCCACGCGTCCGCCCCATCGCGTGCGGGCCGACAGGACAACGCCTCCCGCACGAACACGGCATACCTGCGCCGCCGCGGAATCCGCTGCACCATCTCGACAAGGCCGACCAGGCCTGCAACCGCCAGAAGACCGGTGGTCGCCACGCTTCGATCCGGCCTTCGCGCCTGTCTCGCTCGACGGCCGCTCCCGCTTTCGGTCGGGGTGTGGCTCGACTCGGCATCGCCGACCGTGGCGACGGAGGCCGGGCGAACCGTTCGAGACCTCCCGTTCAGGTCACCGGGGACGGCGGGGCACGGCGCAGGCCGGTGTCCCTCCCGGCAGCCGGTGGCGGTGGGCTGCGACGAGCCGGTAGACGCGTCGGGCGGCCCACCGCACACCCGGCAGCAGGAGCACCGCGCCCAGGGGGGCCCAGGCCCCGCCCGCGCTCAGGAGTGCCTTCGCGACGGCCCGGGCCCCTCCCTCCACCGCTCCGGCCGGTGTCACCCACAGCACCTCGTACTCGGCGCGCTCCCGGGTGACTCCGAGGGCGTCGAGATCCGCGAACTGCCACGGGACGATGTCGCAGCGGGGCCGTACGCGCCGTTCGGCGAAATTCGCCGACGTCGTGCAGAAGCCGCAGTCTCCGTCGTAGACGAGCACAGGCCGAGAACGCATGCTTCCATCATGCTGCGTCGCGAGACCGAAGACGCACGCCGGGTCGACCGCGCGCCGCCCCTCGGCCCCCGGCCGAAGTCGCGCGGCGCCGCCCGTCTGCCAGTCTTGGTCGGGTGACGGCTGATGCGCGGGAACCCGCCCGCACTCCCGACGGACGGTACGTGATCCTCAACGGCAGACGCTGGCGGGCGACGGACCCCAAGGTGCCCGAGGAGGTCGTCGCACGGCTGCGTTCCCACCTCATGGCCGCACGTCGTGCCGTGGCCGCGGCCCTACGCGCCCAGGACACGGAGGCCGAACGCGCCGCCCGGACCCGGGTCCACACGGCGAAGGTCGCCCTTGGGGAACGCGGCACGCCGTGGTGGGACCAGGAGGAGACGGAGCGCCGCGCCCGCTGGAGCGATGGGCTGGCGGCACTCGACGAGGGCACCGACAGAGGATGAGCCAGGCCCGCCGGACGTCGTCCGGCGGTGCTCGAAGGTCACCCGAGCCAGCCGTTTTCGCTCCGGCGGTTTGACTGGACGAGACAGTCGGCCCCTGAGCGTTGGGGACGGCCGCTGGGGAGCAGGCCGGAGCCGCGGCTCTGGGTGCAGGGGATCTAGGGTTGCCCGTGATCGTCGGGAAGGGCGGATCTGTGCAGGATGTGAGTGCCGTGGTGGAGGCCGGGCCGGAGAGGTCCGCATATCTGGAGGCCGTATTCACGGTGGGGGAGCGGCTGGGTGTGCGGTTTGACGATCCCCTCGTGCCCGTAGCGGTGGTGGAGGTGGGCGTCGTGTCCTCTCTCCGGGTACCCAGCGGCCGGATCGTGGTGGACACTCCATGGCCAGAGGACCGTCCTGCATACGAACTGGTGGAGCGGATTCCTGCGGGAACGTACGAGGTGGAGGCGTCCTGGATCGAGGCGCCCCACGAGTTCATGGGGGAGCACTTCGACGGTCGGGAGTGCGCGGCGGTTCGCCTGCGTGTCCGCGACGAGCCGGTGTCCGAGTGGGAGATGGCCCTTGGCGCGGACGATGACGCAAAGAGGCTTGCCCCGGGGTGTGAGGTCGGGTTCGAGACGGACACGGCGATGGGGTCTTTCGCCGATGCCGCCAGTTGGCAGGCCTTGACCGAGCCGTTCAGACGGTTCTGGGAGAAGTGCGAACAGCAACCTGGCGTCGTCCACGGACGGGAAACCGAAAGCCTGCGTTCCGGCGAGTTCGAAAAGGTCGCCGACGACGCGGCTCAAGCGGATCTGATCACCTTTCCTGCGGAAGAAGGCACGACTACCGTCTGGATCGGCCGTACCGCCGGCGGCCGGGTGGCAACCGTGGCCGTCGCCCCGCACCAGCTCGTTAGTGGCGCCGCGCCGCGGGCCGACTCACCTCTGTCCGCGCGGCACGGCGAGTGCGGCCAGGAGCGCGGCGCCCGGCGCGAATCCGGACCACGAGCCATGTCGGGTCAGCACGGCGACGGCAGAGGTGGGGAACTTCTCCCGGACGTGCTGCAGCGAGTCGCCGAGACCCTCATCGGCGAGCAGTGTGATCAGGTCCTGAAGGCCCGGATTGTGTCCGATCAGCAGCAGGGTCCGCACATCGGCCGGCGCTTCGCGTACGACGTCGAGAAGGCGGTTGGCGTCCGCCGCGTAGAGGCGCTCGTCGTGGCGGGTGGGCGGCGTGGCGTCCATTTCGGCGGCGGCCAGCTCCCAGGTCGAGCGGGCCCGGCGTGCTGTGGAGCACAGGACGAGGTCGGGCAGGCAATCGGCATCCACCAGCCAGCGGCCGGCCGCGGGGGCGTCGCGCAGCCCGCGCGGTCCGAGGGGTCGGTCATGGTCGGGAACACCTTCGGGCCATGCGCTCTTGGCGTGCCGCAGGACGACCAGCCGCCGGGTCTTCCGATGGCCCTGGTGCAACTCGAACCGGATGTCGTCGATCGCCACGGCCGTCCTCACTCCGGAGCTGCAGCACTGAAAATGCTTTAACCCAAAAATATCACCGATTCATATTCCTGACGGACCATTATATACTTGAAAAACCAACCGCTTTTCCGCCCGAACGAGCACGCCACCACTTTCTTTCGCCCAGTTGCAGCGGCTGCACCGCACACTCACCATGTTGTCAAGAGGCCCGCGTCGCGAGCGCCCTGCGAGCAATCGGAATCAGCTCAGGCGAACGGCGTACGGAGGCGCACGGAGAACATCGCACCCGCCAAATCCCCATCGCGTCGATGATTTCAGGGTCCTGAACCGCAGCCGATCGGCAAATTAATCTTTTCGAGTCGACGCAGCTTGCATGCGCCGAGGAGGATCCGTCAATGGCTGAGCACTTGGCAAGTGTCGTCGTCCTCGACATCGGAAACACACTCGGCTCCGTGCGTGTTTCCGCGGACCAGCAGGACATAGAAAGCCTCACGGTCTATCCCTACATCCCGCTCATACTGGAGGAGCTCCGCGAGAAAGGGGCCCGGCTCGGAATCCTATCCGACCGGGGCACCATTCCTGAGGAGCGCGTCAATGCCGCGCTGAATCGGGCCGGCCTGCTGGCGCATTTCGATCAGCAACTGATTCTCTACGGCCGGAAGAATTCCACGCTCCTCTTCGAGCAGTGTGCCGCCGCGGCACGGAACTCCGGGGGAAACGGGAGACCTCGGATGCTTTTCGTCGGCGAGGATGCCACCGAACGGTCTTTCGCCCGACTGGCGGGCTTTCTCGTCGCCCCGCATCCCAGCCTCGCGTCGGCTGTGCTGGACCAGGCCACGACGTTGCACTATCTACGCATCCACGTCCCTGAGGCGGCAGCGGAGGGGAACGGAACGGACTGGCATTCCCTGCTGAGGGAACAGACCCTGGTTCCGCTGTACCGCTCGGTGCGCCGCGAAGCCCCGTCGTCGGCCGAGGTGTACGCCGTGGCGGACGTGGCGACCGCGCTGAAGCTGGACGACCTGGGGTTCGCCGTCGACCGCCTGGGCGTGGAGGACGAGCCGCTCACCACGGACCTCTATCTGCTCCGCGACGACCGGCAGAATGACAGCGGCTTCGGATCGCCGAACGGGAACGCCTTCGACCGCTTCGCCGACAACGGATCGGCACACCGCGTGCTCGCCTCCTCCCCGGAGGGTCTGTTCGTCGCGATCCCCGCCGGGCGTTCCGTGGAGAGCTATCACTTCGACGGCGCCCTGCACGGCCACAACCTGAAGCTGCAGGCCACCCCGGCGCTTCTGAACGGTGCCGCGAACGGTGTGACGCGGACGGCGGCGGCGCCTCCCGGGGCACCACGCGAGCAGGACATGCTCGACGCGGTCGACACACAACTGACCGCCACGGAACGGAACCTCATCACTGACAACATCACCACCGCACAGATGAACGGGGAGGTGGAGCGGTACACCGGCGCCCGTCCGGCGTCCGAGACCGTGACCATCCGCAGCCGTCACATCCATCACCCCGACAACGCCGCCGCGGTCCGCACTCTCGTGGCCGACCTCATCTCCGCCGGCTCCGGCCTGCTGACGGTCCGGACCCACAGTTTCGTCCATGAGGGCCGCTCCTACGACAACGTGGAAGCGACGCTTCCCGGCTCCGGTCTCGACGGTGTGGTCCTGGTGAGCGCGCACATGGACTCGACGGGTGCACGGCAGCCCGGATACCGCTCCCAGGTGGACCCCGCCCCCGGCGCCGACGACGACGGCAGCGGTGTCGCCGGTGTGCTGTGCGCGGTCAGGGCGATGCTGGCGCTGCGTGCCGGGGTCGACAGTCCACGCCGCGAGATCCGCTTCGTCTTCTTCAACGCGGAGGAACACGGCCTCGTGGGCAGTTTCTATTACGCGCGGGACCAGAAACAGCTCGGCACGGACATCGTGGCCGTCCTGCAGATGGACATGATCGGCTACGACGTCCAACAGCCCCGTGCCTTCGAGCTGCACGCCGGATTCACGCCCGACACGACCGTGGAGGCCCGCTCGGTCAAGCTCGCCGAGCTGATCGCCGCGGCGGCCTCGCAGATCTCGCCGAACCTTCCCGCTCCCCAGATGTACCCGGGGTCCGGCAACGGGCGCGACCCGGCCGAGGAACGCAGCGACCACTACACCCTCCAGCTCCACGGCTACACGGCGTGCCTCGTGTCGGAGGACCTTTTCCCCGGCCCCGGGCCCCTCGCGCCGGACATGGAACGCAACCCGAACTATCACCTTCCCGCCGACAGAACGATCAACGCGGATTACGCGACGGACCTCGCCCGCGCCACGACCGCCGCAGCATGGCTCACCGCCACCCGGTAGCGAAGAGGAATCACCATGACAGAGGCGACCGACTCGGCGAGCGGGATCGTGGTCCCGCTGTGGTGGACGCTGTCCGGCTCGATGTTGCCCATGAGGTACTGCCAGGAGTGTGTCTCGTACGGCGAGTCGGTCATGACGAAGTCCACCGGGGTCTCCTCGCCCGGGACCGCCACGCCGTTTTCCGTCAGCACCATCCCGGACGGCAGGGTGGCCGACGCTGCATAGCGGCCGGGGGCTATCTGGTACGACGTGAGCTTGGGGGACGTCCCGCAGGGGATCAGGATGCTGCGCCGGGTGTCGCCGGTGAGGGTGGACGGCGTCCAGTTCCTCCTTGCGTACGTCCCCTGGGCTGACGACGGTCTCGACCTCGTAGTGCCCGAACGGGAGGTACAGCGCCCACTCCCTGACATCCGCCGCGTCGTCGACGGGTGCGGGCGGCGGACGACGCCGGTCCGGCTGCCCGGGGTGTCGGCAGACGAACTCGGCGAGCGCGTTGTCCTCCTTGGGCCGGCAGCCGATGTACACCGGGACGACCGGATCCCCTCTCAGCTCGTGGAAGTCGAAGTCGAACGACTCGGGGCTGACCGGTACCGCGCCTCCCGCGAGAGTGCCCGCGAACGGAGGCTCTCTCATGAAGCGGCTGATCGCGTGCATGAGGGTGCCGGTGGTCACCCGCCAGACGCGGTCCTCGGTGTTCTCGCTCCCGGCGCCGTCGAAGCTCCGCAGCAGCGCGTCCGTGAACAGGCTCACGCTGTCGGCGCGTGCGAAGGACGACTCGCCGTGCAGGGTCGCGAAGTACACAGCGTGTTCCCGATCGACGAACCCGTCGGGTCGATCGTTCCCGGCGACCGGGACCCGGCCGAGGATGTCCCTGCCCACCAGCCTGACGAGCACGTCCGCCCCGGCCCGGCAGGCGTCCACGAAGAACACCTGCTGCGCGGCCCGGCAGTTGTTGAGACCGCGCGTCAGCGCCTCGAAGTGCAGCGCGCCGTTCAGCGGGCTGTTCCGGTCGGCGAAGACGTCCGCCGCGAGGAGGGAGGTGTCAGACCCGAGCGAGACGCCGTGGCCGCAGAAGTAGAAGACCAGCCGGGCCTCGTCGTGGTCGCCGCGGTCCTTCCACTCCGTGACGGCGGCCACGATGTTGTCGATGGTCGCCGCTTCACGACATGCCCCACGTTCGTCCTCGGGTGGACGAAGGGGGCCGGAGCCGTCTCGCTGAGCAGGAGCGCCAGACTCCCCAATGGCCTGGCCTCGTCGTGGTACTGATCGATCATCCAGGAGGCGAACCTGCGTGCCGAGAGCGGCGGCGAGGACAGCTGACGCATCCCCACCGCGCCGGGATGGGGCGTGGGATCAAGCCCGCCGTCCAGGTGAGTGGACGCCCCGACTCCGATGACGAGGGCGTGTGTGGACGAAGGCCCCGCGTTCTCGTCCAGGTGCACGGTGAAACCGGCCATGGAACCTCCGCGTGACGCACCGGCGGGCCGGCAGGAGGGTTTACTCCTATTATGTGAATAGATGTGCCGTATGCCGCTCGGAGGCCATGATGGGCAAGAACATCGTGGTGTGCCTGGACGGGACGGGCAATCAGCTCAAGGCCCGGGGCAACACCAACGTCGTCAAGCTCTACGAGATGCTCGACCTTCACGACCCCACGGCGCAGATCGCCTACTACGACCCCGGCGTCGGCACCTTCTCCGCCGCCGGCGCGTGGACGACCCCGGGGCGCAAGATCTCCAAGCTCCTCGGGCTCGCCTTCGGCTCCGGCCTCAAGGCGAACCTCGCCGAGGCCTATACGTATCTGATGCATCATTACGAACCAGGCGACCGGATCTTCCTGTTCGGCTTCAGCAGGGGCGCGTACACCGCCCGAGCCCTCGCCGGGCTGCTCAAGTCGGTCGGCCTGCTCCGCCGTGGCGGATCACGGCCGGAGACCCTTCACACAGGGAAGCGTCGGCAACGGGAGGAGTCTGCCCCCGGTGTTGGGGTGTCGCCTGTGCCCGAACGGGGCTACGGCATTTCACCGTGCCGCAGCCCCAGCTCGCTGGTGTCAGCCGCTCGTCTGAGCTACGCGATCACGCTGAGGGCGCGGTACAGCGCGTAGAGGATCGCTGGCAGCGCTCCGATCAGACCTGAGACTGCCACGATGACCGTGGGAAGCCGGTGCGTGGTGCGCAGTGACTTGACCAGGTGGGCAACGAGTGCGAAGTAGGCCAGTGAGATGATCACGCCGGCCAACAACCCTGCCGTTGAGCTCGTGAATTGCATGACAGTGCGCTCTCCTAACGTCCGAATGCCCAGTCCGTGATGGCATCGACACGCTGCGGGAGAACTGCGTCAGCGGACCCTTGGCTAGAGGGCCCTCGGCACCCTTCGACGGCGTGACGACGCTCTGAAGGTAGCTCAAAGCCACTGGTGCGCAATAGAGTTGAGAGAATTTTGATATGCCAAGGGCCCCGGGAAGCCATCCCGGGGTACCCTTCGCGACGCAAGTCCTCCGGACTGGGCAGTCTGGTGGTGGACGTCAGGTCAACCACGCTGACAGCCGGTGATATACGAATGATGTACGCCCTGCATACGGGCAGGGCGGCGTCGGGGAAACGGTGGTTCGAGGCGAAGTGGACGTTACAGACGAGGGGACTCTGAGGTTTGCGGTGCTCGGCCCGGTCCGCGCTTGGCGCGGACCCGACGCCCTTCCCATCGGCACCCCTCAGCAGCGTGCCCTGCTCGCCGTCCTGCTGCTGGCAGACGGCCGCACCGCCACCGCGGCGGAGCTGATTGACGCTGTCTGGGGCGATGACCCGCCTGCGCAAGCCATGGCCGTCATGCGCACGTACATGTCACGGCTCAGGAAGGTACTCGCAAGCCCAGACCTCGTGAGCGACTCCGGAGGCTACGCCCTCCACATTCCCCCGGGCTCGCTGGACCTCGGCCTTGCCAGAAGCCTTGCCGATGAAGCCGAATCGGTCCGCGCATCCGGTGATCGGCAGTCCGCCCGCACGCTGCTGAACCGCTCGCTCGGCCTCTGGGACGGTGAGGCTCTTGCTGGGGTACCCGGGCCGCGTGCTGATGCCGAGCGCGCGCGGCTCGAGCAATGGCGGCTTCAGCTGACGGAGAGCCGGATCGAACTCGATCTGGAACTCGGCCACCACGCAGAGGCGGTATCCGAACTCACCGCTTTGACCGCCGCCCATCCGCTGTGGGAACGGCTGCGGGAACTGCTCATGCTCGCCCTGTACCGCAGCGGCCGACAGGCCGAGGCTCTCGCCGTCTACGCAGATACCCGTCGGCTCCTCATGGACGAGCTCGGCCTGGAACCGGGTCCCGAATTGTCCAGGCTCCAGCAGCGCATCCTGCACGCCGATGCGGAACTTGCCCACGTCGAGGTACCGCCTGCTCTCGCTGCTCCCTTCAAGGTGCGTCCCGCCCAGCTACCTGCTGCTGTGCCTGACTTCACAGGAGCCTCCAGCCTGGTCAAGGAACTCAGCGACACGTTGTCTGCGGGCGCCGAAGGCCAGGTCATGGCGATCTCAGCGCTCGCCGGGATCGGCGGAATCGGCAAGACCACCCTCGCCGTCCACGTCGCGCACGCCGCCCGCCCGAACTTTCCCGACGGACAGCTCTACGTCGACCTTCAAGGCACGGCATTCCAACCCGTCGATCCGGAAGCGGTCCTGGGCGACTTCCTGCACACGCTGGGAGTCCGTTCCAGCGACCTTCCCGACACCTTGCCAGCACGGTCCGCTCTGTACCGCTCGCTCCTTGATGACCGCCGCGTCCTGGTCCTGCTCGACAACGCCCGTGACGCCGCGCAGGTCCGTCCGCTCCTACCGGGCGCCGCCAGCTGCGCGGCTCTCGTGACCAGCCGGGTACGCATGACAGGGCTGGCCGGGGCACACCTGATCGATCTCGACGTGATGAGCCCGGACGAGGCGCTCCAGCTCTTCACCCGGATCGTCGGCGAAGACCGTGTCTTGGCCGAACACACGGCTGCCCTCGACGTCGTCGAAGCATGCGGCTTCCTACCGCTCGCCATCCGCATCGCCGCCTCCCGTCTTGCCACCCGCCGCAACTGGACTGTCGCCGACTTCGCCACCAAGCTCGCCAATGAGCGACGACGCCTCGACGAACTCCAAGCCGGCGATCTCGCCGTCAAATCAACCTTCGAACTGGGCTACGGCCAGCTGGAATCGGCCCAGGCCCGCGCGTTTCGCCTCCTCGGCCTCGTTGAGGGACCTGACATCTCCCTAGCCGTTGCAGCCGCCGTCCTCGACCTGCCGGAACACGCCACTGAGGACCTCCTCGAGACCCTTGCCGACTGCTCCCTCCTCGACTCCGTCACTCCCGGCCGCTACCGCTTCCACGACCTGCTGCGCCTCTATGCACGCGCCTGTGCCGAACGAGACGAGCAGCCAAGCGAGCGGGAGACCGCACTGGACCGTCTCCTGGGCTTCTACCTGGCCACCGCTGCTCAGGCCTATGCCTTGGAACGCCCCGGCGATCGTTTGCCCGCGCACCTGTCCGACCCCCACCACCACGGGTTGACCTTCACTGAGCCGAAGGCCGCCCTGGAATGGCTCCATAGCGAAGCCGCCCAGCTCCTGTCTTGTGTGCTCCAGGCCGTCAGGCGGCCTGGAGCACTGCGCCGAGCCGTGGATCTGCTGTGGGCTGCCAGGGACCTCGCTGAATCCGGAGCCCATTCCAAGCAGTACGAGTCCGCTGCCCGATCCCTGCGCGACGCTGCCTGCACCGCCGGCGACCGGGGCGCCGAGGCTCGCGCCCGCACCACCCTCAGCAGCGTCTACATGATCACCGGCCACTTCACTGAAGCCGACGACGAAGCGCGTCAGGCTATGAAGCTGGCTCAGGAGACCGACGACCTCCTGGTCAGATACTGGGCTCCCAACGAGCGCGGCCTCATCGCCCTTTACCAAGGACGCTACAGCGATGGCGAGCGGCACCTGCTGGCTGCTCTCGATGGTTTCCGGGGCGATGCCAATTTTGTTGGCGAGGCTAGTGCACTTTGCAATCTTTCTCGCATCCACGCTGCTTTGGGGCGAATCGACAGCGCCATCGAACTCGCCCGACAGGGCATCGCCATCTACGAGCGGATGGACATGCCCCTTCGCCTGGCCAACGGCCGCTACGCGCTCGGCCTGGCCCTCACACAGGCCGGTCGGCTCGACGAAGCGACGCACCAACTCGGCCAGGCACTACCAGCCTTCCGCGAAGGCCGCCAGATTCTGTGGGAAGCCATGACTCACTTCAGACTCGCCGAGGCCTACCTGGCAGCAAACCAGCCCTCTCTAGCCGCCACGCACGCTGAGCAAGCCCTTGCACTGCGCGACATCGGTGGGAACTGGCGCCTGGGCAACGTACTTGTCGTACTTGGGAAGGCTCTCAGTGCCCTGGGCGGTGCTGATCGTGCGCGTGCCTGCTGGCAGGAGGCGCTGGACATCTTCGACGCAATCAAGGCCTCCGAAGGCGACCACGTACGCGATCTGCTGGCAACTGAAGATCGACCGGTTCTCCATGCAGAGGCTGAAGCTGGTTGATGCGGCGTTCGGGAACCTCAGTGCTGACGGACCGCAGCCACCAGGCGGTATGGACCTTTAGCCGACTCGCCGAACCAGTATGAGACGCATCGCTCTCCTTCAGTTAGGTGAAGAGTCAGGTCGGCGTGACCGCGTCCTGTAAGAGAGCATCTGATCTAGGTAGTTGGTGTTTTGGGATGGTCTTGTGACCGCAGGCCGTAGTGCTCGTTGTCCGGGGCATGACCTCTCGACGGGCGTATCGCAGTGACGTCTCCGATGCCCGCTGGGCGTTGATCGAGCCCGTGTTCGCCGTCTGGCGGGCCGCCCGCTCGGGGCCCGGGGCGGCGGCACGTGTTCACGACCTGAGAGAGATCGTGAACGCGATCCTCTACGTCAACCGCACCGGGATCCCGTGGGAGTACCTGCCCCACGACTTCCCGCCGTTCAAGACGGTCTACGACTACTACGCCAAGTGGGAGGCGGACGGAACCACCGAGCAGGTCCACGATTTGTTGCGGGACAGGACCCGCCGGGCGAACGACCGAACGGCGGAGCCGTCCGCGGCCGTGGTGGACGCGCAGAGCGTGAAGACCTCGGGCAATATCGCCGAGGCGAGTCAGGGCATCGACGCCGGCAAGAAGATCAAAGGGCGCAAGCGCCACCTGATCACCGACACCCTCGGACTGGTCCTGACCGTCCTGGTCACCGCCGCATCCGTCCATGACTCCGCCGGCGGCAAGCAGGCTCTGACCGAGCTGGCCGAGGCCCATCCGAGCGTGACCAAGATCTGGGCCGACGGCGGCTACCAGACCAGCGTCATCCAGCACGGCGCCCACATCGGCATCGACGTGGAGGTGGTACAGCGACCCAAAGAGAAGGGCTTCCAGCCGCTCCCCAAGCGGTGGTGATGCCGATCCCGAATTTTCCTCAGAGCTACTCTTCGCCCCAGTTGGTTCACGGAGTGAACCAACTGGGGAACGTGGGGAGCGGAGAGCCGGCGTGACGTAGTTGCTCTTCGACTGGTGTCAGAGCTGTGGGGGATGATCTGGCCATGCTGCAAGCGAGAGACGAGCACGGTCGTCAGGTGAGGAGTCCGGGGCCCACGGCCTTGAGCCGGATGGTGGCGAACCTCGGGCGGGGCAACGCCTTCGTGATCGTCGAGCGTGTCGACGATGAGGCGGCCGGTGATTGGTATGTGCAGGTGTGGCTGAGGGATGACAACACCTATCAGCTGGAGTTCCGTGACGGGACGGCGGCAGAGCACTACCAGACCCGGACGATCTCCCAGGAGAAGGTGATCGTCGCCCTGAGAGGCTGGGCCAAGGGGCGCCCGGATTGGAAGGACGCCTTCATGTGGAACAACATCGGTGCCTCGTTCGAAAACGCCGACTGACCCTGCCGCCGCCTGGGGTCGACAAGGTCAGTGACGTGCGTTTGCTTAGCTGCGACGCATGGGGATGACGTCAGGACTTGCTGCAGGGATGGTGGGCCGCGCGGCCTCGGGGGAGGTTTAAAGAGCGCCATCAGTGGGTGATCGAGCGGACCTTCGGCTGACTCATGCAGCACCGCCGCCTCGCGCGTGACTACGAGGCCCTGCCGCAAAGATCCCGAACAATGATCCACTGGGCGATGGCTAACAAAATGAGCCGCGAACTCACCGGAGAATCCACACCAACCTGGCGAATCGAAACGGGCATCCCGCTCACATCAACGTGAACGTTGATCAGATGCCCTCTTACTGATCGTTTCAGAATGAGTTCGCTGCTGGGGGTTGGCGGTCGGGCTTGGTGACGGCAGAGTGTTGAGGGTGTCGGATGATCTTGTGCCTGATGACCTGTGGGAACGTATCGCTCCGCTGCTGCCGCCCCGGCCGCCGCGGCGTCATCGTTATCCGGGGCGGTTGCCGGCGGACGACCGTGCGGCCCTGCGGGGCATCGTGTACGTGTTGCGCAAGAACGTCAGCTGGAGAGACGTGCCTGCCGAGCGAACCGGCTGCAGCGGAGTGACGGCCTGGCGGCGTCTGCGGGACTGGACCGAGGCCGGAGTCTGGCCCCGCCTGCACGAAGTGCTCCTGGCCGAACTGCGCAAGGCAGGTCTGCTGGACATGGACGACTGCGCGATCGACGGCTCGCACGTCAGAGCGCTGAAAGGGGGGCTCACACCGGACCTTCGCCGGTCGACCGCGCACGGCCCGGCAGCAAGCACCACCTGATCACCGACTGGCATGGCACTCCCCTTGCCGTGACTCTGACCGGCGGAAACAGGCACGACGTCACCCAGCTGACGCCGCTGCTGGACGCGATCCCTCGCATCCGCGGCCTGGTCGGGCGGCCGCGGCACCGGCCGGGCCGGCTGTTCGGCCGACCGCGGCTACGACTACGACAAGTACCGCCGCGTCCTGAGGGCCCGCGGCATCACACCCAAGATCGCCCGACGCGGTGTCCCACACGGCTCCGGCCTGGGCAAGACCCGCTGGGTCGTCGAGCGGACCTTCGCCTGGCTCCACCGGTTCAAACGACTGCGGATCCGCTACGAGATACGTGCCGATCTCCACCTCGCCCTGCTTCAACTCGCCTGCAGCATCATCTGCTTGAGGCGCCTACGAACCTCATTCTGAAACGATCAGTTAAGGGTTTTTACTCTGTTGACGTGGCCTTCGACGATGCCTGAGCTCCAGTGGAGGGTGAGGCCGGCAGTGACGGCGGCAAGGTCCTGTCGGAGGAATCCCGCGAAACCGCTGATCGGCTTCGGGGCGTCCTGCTCGGCCTGGCGGATCCACTCGTTCAGTAGGAATCCGCGTCGGTGGCGGAGGAGCTCAGCGAAGGCGTGGGCGAGGTCGCAGGCTCGGGCGATGTCGGGGCAGGCGATCCGAACGTCGAGGAGGCGGCGTTCGAGTTCGGGTGGAAGGCTGTCTCTTGGTCGCATGATCCAGCTGGTGATCTTGCGGGGGCTGGGGATGTCGGCGCGGATGGGTTCGGTGTGGCCGGCGCGGAGGGCGGTGAGGTGTTTGCGGACGACCTGGCGGCTGCCGCGGTAGCCGCGTTCGCAGATTTCCAGGAAGAGGTGGCTGCCGCTGACCTGGCCGAGGCTTTCGGTGAATCGGGTGTTCAGGTACGGCTTGAACGGGTCCAGGACTCCGGCCGGCTGGCGTTCGTTTGCCGAGGCCAGGAGCTGGTCGAGGTCGGTGTCTCGGAAGCGCCGCACGGTCTTGCGGTCGAGGTGGAGGCGGCGGGCGATGGCGCTGATGGTCCAGCCTGCGGCGACGAGCTTCTGGACGTCAGCGTGGCGGTGCCGGGTCCGGTCGATGATCGGCGTTCGCGGTAGTTCGTGGAGAGGTAGCTGCATCAGCGGCGGTGCCTCCGGGATGCGGCTTGTCACCTCGTCGACGCGTTTACGCAGGCAGGCGCGGTGCTGGTGGCAGGTTTTCTCCACTGCGGAGGCTAGGTTTTGGAGCAGGTGCCAGCGGTCGGTGACTTCCACGGCGTCGGGCGCCGCTTCCTTGATTGCGCGGGTGTAGGCCGAGGCCCGGTCGCGGCAGATGATCTCGGCGTCTGGATGCTCGCGCAGCCAGGCGGCGAAGGTCTCGGAGGTACGGTCGGGCAGGACATCCACGACCTGGCCGGCTTCCACGTCGACGAGGATGGTTCCGTAGGCGCGGCCCCTGCGGAAGGCGAACTCGTCGACACCGAGAACCCTCGGAGCTCGCTGCGGCACCGGCGGAGGAACCAGCAGCTCCAGCAGTCGCGTTCGTCCGGCGGTGAGGTGCATGCGGCGGCACAGCCGTTCGCCGGGCCGCCCACCGAGCTCGACCGCGACCTGGTAGAGCCAGGCCTTCAGACCCAGACTGGCGCGGCGATACCGTTCGCTCAGCCCGCTGACCTGTTCGACGAACGTCCGGCGTCGGCACGCGGCCCGGTCACAGAAGAACGGCCGGACCCGCAGCCTGACCAGCAGCTTCTTCCCAGACAAGGGCCGCTCGGCAAGAGATCGCTCATAACAGGAATGCACCCGCCGAGCCCGGGCACGGCACCCCGGGCACTTGTGCGGCGGACCGCACGCCGCCGCTACCACCTCCAGCACCTCAGCCGTGAACTCCACGGCCTCCAACCGCACATCCACGTCCTGGAACAGCACATCATCCAGAGAACAGACCCCCACCACTGAGGCATGCCCTGCTGGCACGTTCCCTCATGCGACTCTTGACCTGCGATTTCACGGAACTCGGCCAGAACCAAGAATCGAGATCGGCATCAGCCTGGCGCGCTCGGCGGGCAGCCCGGCGCTGGCCTTCGTGTCGAAACTCTTGCGCTGCGGCGTTGCGGGCGTGGCAACCTTGACGAACGGCGTCCTGGCCGGCCGCTTGGGCGCACCGCCCAGCCGCTGGTGCGCGGTGTCGCCGTCCGGCCGGAGTTCGCCCGGCGCCTTGAGCACTCCGCTGCGTCCCCCTCCCGCCGTGGCGTCGGTGGCATCGCCGGAGGCGCTGTGGCCCCGACCGCGCGCTGTTCCCCAGCCCTGCTCGGGCAGTTCGCCGGCTCCACGGCCGGTCTTTGAGGTGGCCCAGTGGTCCACTGCGAGTGCAGCCTGTTCTGTGCCTGCCAGAACGGCCATGACAAATGCCGCCAGGAGCACCAGTGGTCGCGCCGTGCGCACGGACTTCCCCACATGGATGATCAGTGGGAACGTCCTACCGGCACACACAGCAGAATCACAAAGTTTGTGGTCGGCGAGCGGGTGCTCGACGGTGATGCGTTTCGATAGGTGGTCGTGCCGAGCCTCTTCTCCGGTGGCGTGCACGTGCGGCAAGGCGATCTTGTTCGGTCCTCGCGCGGCCACCCCTCAACCTCTGTCGCGCACCAGCTCGTAAGGGCTCTTCGAGGGGTGCTTTGCGCCGCTCTGCTCGCGGAGAGTGGGGCGTGGGGCGTTGATGTACGGAGTCGTTTGTTCCTGTTCGGCTTATCCGGAGGTGCGGACCACTGGCCCCTGTCGTGACGATCGCCTCGGAGCGCCCTTTCGGCCATGCCCGTTCCAGGCCCGTGGGCATCGCGCTGCACGTGAGGTGAGCATCCTTCTCCGAGGCGGGAGTTCGGCTACGCCCCACCCTGATGCGCCGGAATCCGGCCACCCCGCAGAATGGGCGATAACTCGCCATTGCCATGCGCGCGTGTGGTTCCAACCGCGCTGCTGCCAACGTGGGACGCCATGGACAGGGAACCTTCACTCAAGTTCAAGAAGATCACGCAGGACGTCGGCAGCCTGTCCATCGGGCCCCCGCGATTGCATCAGCACTCTTTCGGAACCCGATCTCGATGCGCGGTGAAACGGGCTCCACCTGCCGGCAAGGCCACCCTTCGTACCTGTTCGAGTCGGGCCGGGACGGAATGGGACTGGGAGGTGGGCTTCCGGTTAGCAATCGGCTTCTGCAACTTACTGACGGACTTTCAGATTCCTGGCAAAGGGTGGGTTCCGATTTGTTTGATCTTGTCGGATGTTCCCTGGGGTGTGGACGCGCGTAGAGCGGCTGGAAGGGCGCCTTGCGGCACCGCGGCGGGGGGTTGAGGATTCCCTTCAAGTAATTGACAGGTTCATGGCGGCTACTGTCGCCGATCCGTGCTCCACCGGGCCGCTCACCCAGGCGGCCCCACCACCCCCACCGGAGGATGCAGTGAACCGTTCCACCCGTCGCGTCAGGATCACCCGAGGCAGCCGACTGATCGCCGTGCTCGGCGCCGTCGTGGCCGCCTCGGCCCTGACCGTCCCCACCTCGTCGGCGCAGGAGGCCGACACCGCGCGGGCCACCGCCGCCACACTGGCCACCACCAGCAACGCCGTCCTTCAGGCCGACGTGGCCGGCTCCGCCTGGTACACGGACCAGGCCACCGGAAAGGTCGTCGTCACCGTCGACTCCACCGTCTCCCAGGCTGACCTCGCGACCCTGCGCAAGGCGGCAGGCGACAACGCCAAGAACCTGAAGATCGAGCGGACCGCCGGGAAGATCAACAAGCTCATCGCCGGCGGCCAGGCCATCTATGCCGGAGGCGGCCGCTGCTCGCTCGGGTTCAACGTCCGCAGCGGTAGCACCTACTACGCCCTGACGGCGGGACACTGCACCAACATCGGCAGCACCTGGTACACCAACTCCGCCAACACCACTGTCCTCGGCACGCGCGCCGGAACCAGCTTCCCCACCAACGACTACGGCATCATCCGTCACTCCAACGCCTCCGCAGCCGACGGACGCGTCTATCTCTACAACGGCAGCTACCGTGACATCACCGGCGCCGGAAACGCTTACGTGGGACAGTCCGTCCAGCGCAGCGGCAGCACCACCGGCCTGCGCAGCGGTACCGTCACAGGCCTCAACGCCACCGTCAACTACGGCAACGGCGACATCGTCTACGGCCTCATCCAGACCAACGTCTGCGCCGAGCCCGGCGACAGCGGCGGCGCCATGTTCTCCGGGACCACCGCCCTCGGCCTCACCTCCGGCGGCAGCGGCAACTGCTCCAGCGGAGGGACCACCTTCTTCCAGCCCGTCACCGAAGCCCTCAGTGCCTACGGCGTCAGCGTCTTCTGATCTCCGAACCACCGCTCTCCCAAGGGGCTCCTCCGTCGACGGAGGAGCCTCGGTCGTGAACGGCGGGACGGCCTCGTTCCCGGCGGACTCCGCCGGGAACGAGGCCGCCCCTTGGGCATGGGACCCGCGTCACGCAGGAAGCGGCGGGGTCAGAACTGGAGCGACCAGGCGTTGATGTAGCCGGTGTCGTTGGTCCAGTTGTCGGTGGCGCGGAGCTTCCAGGAGCCGTCGGCGGACTCGGCGGAGGCGTTGACGGTGAAGGTGCCCTGGATGTTGTCGGCGCTGTCGTTGGAGTTGTATTCCTTGAGGAGGAAGGCGGTGCCGTCGGGGGCGACCAGTACCAGCTTCACGTCGCCGCGGTAGGTGTGGCGGATGTCGACGGTGACGGCGAGGTTCGAGGGGGCGTTGCCGGTGACTCCGGTGACCGCGAGGGGTGAGTCTACGGTGGCGTTGTCGCGGATCTGGTAGTCGTCGGTGTTCTCGAACTTCTTGCCGGTCGGCGGCGGGGTGGTGCCGCCGGTGCCGGTGTAGAGGAGCTTGTCGGGGGAGCCGGTGCGGGCGTCGGTGACCTTATCGGGTGTGGCGTCGGCGACCAGCTTGTCGCGGACCTGGGCCGGGGTCCAGGTCGGGTTGGCGGCGAGCAGCAGGGCGGCCGCGCCGGCGACGTGGGGGGAGGCCATGGAGGTGCCGCTCATCGTCTGGGAGGCGGTGTCACTGGAGTTGGAGGTGGAGACGATGCTGTCGCCGGGGGCGAAGACGTCCAGGCAGGAACCGTAGTTGGAGCCCTGGCCGTTGGACCAGCCAGTGGCCCGGGCATCGCGGCTGTTGGTGGCGCCGACCGTGATGGCCGACGGGGTGGAGGACGGGGAGTAGGAGCACGAGTCGGCGTTGTTGTTGCCTGCCGCGACGACCCAGGTGACGCCGGAGGCTATGGAGGCCGCGACCGCGTCGTTCACCGACTGGGTCTTTCCGCCGCCGATGCTCATGTTGGCCACGGCCGGCTTGACCGCGTTCTTGGTGACCCAGTCGATGCCCGCGAGGACCGGGGCCCAGGTGTCGCCCGAGGTGCCCTGACAGTTCAGCACGCGGACGCCGATCAGCTTGACGCCCTTGGCGACACCGTAGGAGCCGCCTCCCACGGTACCCGCCACGTGGGTGCCGTGTCCCTGACAGTCGGAGGCGTTGGAGTCGTTGTCGATGAAGTCGTAGCCGCTGACGGCGCGATTGCCGAAGTCGCGGTGGCTCATGCGGATGCCGGTGTCCACGATGTACGCGTTCACGTTGGAGGCGGTGGTCCCGTAGGTGTAGCTCTTGTCCACGGGAAGGCTGCGCTGGTCGACGCGGTCCAGGCCCCAGGAGGGCGGCGAGGGCTGGGTGTCGACAGCGTGCGCCACGGCGTCGGCCTCCACGCGAGCCACGGTGGGATCGGCGGCCAGTTCCTGGGCCTCGCTCTCCGACATCCGGACGGCGAAGCCGCGCAGGGCGGTGGTGTAGGTGTAGCGCAGACTGCCCGAGTGCCGCTTGGCCAGAGCACGGGCGGAGGCGGACACGTCGGCCGAGGAGACCGAATTCTTGAAGGTGACGATGTAGGAGCCTTCGACCGCGCCGGGACGGTCCGCGCCGACGATGCGGCTTTCCCCGCCGCCCGGCGGTGCGGGCGCGGCAGAGGCCGCGGCGGTCGCGCAGGCCACGGCGAGCAAGGCGGCACTGGTACTGACGGCGAGCAGGCGCCGCAGGGCGCGAGCTTCGAACTCCATGACTGCTTCCTTCGCGGGAGGTGTCCGGACACGGCTCGATGTCCGGAGGGCGGCATCCGCCCCGCCGGTTGCTCCGGGCGCGCTCCGTCAGGGATGGGAAGAGCGCGCCCGGAGGATGGCCGCCGGTCGGCCGGGACGTCGATCCAGGTCAGGACCCTGACGATCCGTCGGCCGAGGACGGTCGTACGGGCGCCTCTGATGGCGGCGCCCGAGACGACGGGGCGAGGTGACGTGGCGTACGGAGCGGGCTCCGCGACGCACGGATCCGGTCACGCCGTACGACTGCGTGGGGTGCTGCCACCCCCTACCTCCAGCGGTTGGGGACCGTGGTGGATGGGGACGGCGCGACCGGACCGCCCAGAGCTTCGGCCACCCGGGAAGAGGCCAGCAATGCGTAGCACTACCCAAAGAGTGGGGACGGGCCATCGCTCCCCGTCGTCCGGCGGCGACCGTGTCGGGCCGATGGAATTCCCTGGGTAGTCGCCCCCTATTGCGACGGCGGCCCCGCTGCGGGTAGACCACCTGCGAGTAGACCCACCTGCCCGGAAGGCGCCGCAGCCCTCCCCGGACAGGAATGCGCGGGGAGTCCGGTCCACAAGGCACTCCGCGGCGTTCGACGGAGCTACCGGGTGAGTGGCCGGCGAAAGGCGGAGCCGTGGAGAGACGTCCCTTCGATGCACCACACGGCGAATTGGGGGCCGAGGAGGCCGGGTTCGTCGGACGGCACGACGAGGCACGACGGCTTCGGGAGGCCCTGCGCGCGGGGCGGAGCATCGTGGTCGTTCGGGGGGAGGCCGGGGCGGGGACGTCGCGGCTCGTCGACGAGGTGCTCGGCGGCGCGGAGTTCGCTGAATGGACACAGCTGCGCGGAACCTGCCCGGACAGTGCGGAGCCAGTACCTCTGGAAGCTGTCACCTCAGCCTTGGCCCAACTGCCCTACCGCCCCGGTCCGCCCGACCGGATGCCGCCGCTCACCGGAGTCGTGGGCCTCGTCGTGCCCGAGCTGGCCGACCGGCTGCCGAGCCCGCCCGCGTCGGCCGCGGACCCGGAGGTACGACGCGTACTGATGCCCCGCGCGGTGGGGATGCTGCTCGCCTCGCTCGGTGACACCGTGCTGGTCCTGGAGGAGATCCACCTCGCCGACCCCGCTACTCTCCGGCTGCTCGACCACCTGACGGGCACGATGCCTGCCGGGCTACGGCTGGTCGTCACCGAGGACGCCGCACCCGGGTTGCCGGTCCTCGGCGTCCGCGCCCCCAGAGGAGGGCGGTGCGAGGAGATCCGCGTACGACCCTGGACACCGCAGGAGACGGAGCACTTCGTCCGCCTGTGGGCAGGAGGACGCTCGCAGGTGCGACCGGATGAGCTGCCGGAGCTTGCGGCACTGGTGTACGAGCTGTCCGGCGGACTGCCCGCAGCCGCCGGAGCACTGCTCGACGACGCCGGGGAACTGCTGACGGTCGGCGGAACGGACGGACCACGGAACGGGCCGGTACTCACCACCGTACGAGCCGTACGAGAGGCGGGGGTGCCCGGTCGTGTGGAGCGGGAGTTCGCCCGGCGGTGCGGGCCGCTCTTCCAGGACGCGTGGCGGATCCTCGCCGCGGCGGCAGTCCTTGACCGGCCGGCTTCCCTCGCCGCCCTCGCCGAGATGGCGCAGTGCCCGCCCGAGCCGGCCGAAGCTGCCGTCGACGCGTGCCTGCGGCGATCCGTGCTGCGGGCCGAGGGAACGTTGCTCTCCTTCCGTCATCCGCTGGACCGCCGGGCCGCGCTGGCCCGGCTGCCGGGGCCCCGAGTGGCACGGCTCAGCCTGCGCGCGGCCCGGACCTTGCACCGCACCGGGGACGGACCAGTGCCGCTGGTCGACCTCGCCCGGCTGTACACGGCCGCCGGACACGTCCGCGAAGCCCTACGGTGCCTGGTGGTCGCCGCCGATCGCGCGGCAGCCACCGGCGACTACGCCACGGCCACCTGCCTGTACACCCAGGCGGTCGTCCAGGATCCGCGCGCCGCAGGACGGGTGCGTACCGCCGCGAAACTGGCCCGCACCGCCCAACTGGCGCGTGCCGGCGAGCAGGTGGTCGCCGCTGTGCGCACGGTCCTCGACCAGGACGACCCGCCGCCGCGCCTGCGCGGCGAGATCCGATTGCACCTGAGCGTGGTCCTGCGCAACCAGACCGGAGGGGCGCTGGACAGCCTCGAAGAGGTCGCTCGCGCCATTCCCGACCTGGAGACGTCCGATCCGCAGACCGCCGCACGCGCCATGGCGGTCGCCGCCATCCCCTCCATCCAGGGCTGGCCCGTCGACCGGCACCGGCACTGGCTGGACCGCGGCGAGGCGCTCGCGGAGCAGGTCACCGACCCGGTCGCCCGGGCGGCCATCGCCGCCAACCGGGCCACCGCCCTGATGCTCGTGGGCGACCCACGCGCATGGCACGCCGCACAGGCCCTGCACGGACCGGCCGAAACCGCGATGGAGGCCGCGCACCACGCCCGGGGCTGGACCAATCTGGCGCACGCAACCAGCGCACTCGGATACGGCACACGGGCACGGGACTTCCTCGACCGGGCCGTCACCGGCCTCGCCGACACCAGCAGCCCTTATCTGGAAGGACTCATCCAGACCGCCCGCCTGGTCCTCGCCTGGCACGGCGGCCGCTGGGACGACCTGCACGCGGCCGCCGACCACACCACCCGGCTCTACCAGGAGATACCGGACCTGACAGCCGAGGCGATGCTGGTACGCGGACTGACCTCGCTCCACGTGCTCGGCGACGTTCCCCGGGCCCGCCACGACCTCGCGGAGGCCGCCCGTACCACCTGCTATGACACGGGCTTCATCCTCACCTCGTCGGCCGCAGCCACCGCCCGCGTTCACCTGGAGGCCGGACGCCCCGGGCAGGCGTGCGAGGCCGTTGAGGACGTGCTGCGCCGCATCGAACGCACCCAGGGCTGGGTGTGGGCGGGCGAGGTGCTGCCCGTGGCGGTGGAGGCCCTCCACGGCAGCGGCCGTACGGAGCGCGCCCGGCGGCTGGTCGCCGACTTCGCGGCCGGGTCCGTGAACAGCGACGCGCCCGCCGCCCACGCGGCCCTGACCGTGTGCAGGGCACTGCTCGCGGAAGCCGTGGACCGGCCGGATGAGGCCATCGGCCTGCTGACGGACGCCGAGGCCCAGTGGCGGCTGCTCGACCGCCCCCTCGACGCCGCCCGCGCGGCGGAGACCCGGGGACGCTGCCTGCTCGACCTGCACGGAGAGGCCGCAGCCCGAGGCATCCAGGACGTGGTCGAGGTCTACCGGCACCTGGGCGCCCGCTGGGACGTCGCCCGCTGCCAGCGACTGCTACGCCGCCACGCCATCGTCACCACCCACCGCCGAGGCCGCCTCGGATACGGTGATCGGTTGTCCCCGCGCGAGGAGGACGTGGCCCGTCTCGTCGTCCAAGGCCGCGCCAATCGGGACATAGCCGAGAGCCTGGTGCTGTCCACCCGCACCGTGGAGCACCACGTTGCACGCATCATGCGGAAGCAGAACGCCGCGTCGAGGGGCGACATCGCCGTGCCGTGAGGGAGATGAGGAGGACCGGAGCACGTCACCGCGTCACCGGGCACCTCGCCACCGCACGACGGCGGTGGGAGGGTGCCGCTTGCGGATGGACGGGTGGCCCTGAGACCTCCTGAGACGTCGTGCGCTGTCCTGACGGCGGAGGGTGCACCCGGTCCGCGTGATCGGCCGTTGATCGCGATTCGGCCGAGACCGGGCCGCAAGCGGCGGGCCGGGACGATACTTGCAGGGGCAGGGTGCCACCGCCTCCCCGGCGTCACAGCCGGGAAGGGGCGGGGCGCCTTCATCTATGCATCCGAGGGGAGCCGTTCATGACCACGGCGAAAGACCTGTTCATCATCGCGATGAGCTCCGGGCAAGAGCCAGCCGTCGGGCAGGGAGACCTGTCGCTCGCGCTCGCGGGCGCCGAGCTGATCGATCTCCTCGGTGCCGGGGGTGTCACCTTGGAGGGCGACCGTGTCGTGCCGGGTGAGCCGTCGGCCCCTGACGACCGGCTCCTCGGTGAGGCAGGGGCGCGGATCGTCCGGCAGACCCCGTACGAGCGCGTCGACGACTGGCTGTGGCGTCGGGGCAGGGACCTCGCTGCCACCTACCAGACCGCGCTGGAGGCCGACGGTGAACTGACGCAGAAGGCCGGCGGCCGCCTGTCGTTCGGCGCGCGACGCATGGAACCGGTCGACACTCCGTCCCGTCACGCCGCCATCGACCGCTGGGAGCGGCGGGAACCTGTCCTGACCGCCCTCGCTTCGGTCCTCGGCGTCAGTGCTGAACCCTCCGTCGTAGAGCCGGGCCTCGACGACGAGGCGGTCACCTCTGTGGTTGCCGCTGTGCACGACGCGGTCATGGAGCTGGAGGCCGTCCGTCAGAGGCGGACCATCGAGAACGCGGCCTTTGCCAACCTCTGGCGCGGGCCGTGATGTGAAGGGGGGCCGGAGCCGAGGCCATCGATGACGGAGAGCGGCCCACCGGCTGCCCCCACGGGAATCCGGGGTACCTGCCCATCCGAGGTTCCTACCGGACAGGCCCCCGCCGTACAAGCGAACCATTCCGTCCCGGGGCGCCACATCGCGCTCTCCGGCTCGCTCGGCTCACCCCTCCTGCCGGTCCTTCGATGTCAGGGCACAGGCCGTGACGGCAAGCGGTGAAGGAGCCATGCCGTGAGGATGGACTTCGGCCCTCCAAGCCTGCGTGAAGAGCGCGTGGCCTCGTGCGCAATCGCCGACCTTCGTCTGACCGAGCAGCAGCCTGCCGGGTGCCAAGATGCTCGCGCAGATTGCTCAGCGCAAGAACGCTCATGGTGATCACCGTCTGTGACGGGGTGTTCGGTCGTCTCGGTCGGGGGCCGAGACGACCAGGAGTTGCAGGAGATTTGCGATCTTCCGCAGCTCCTTGGATGACGGAGAAGGATCCCGGTCTGTGACCCTGTAGGGGTTGCGCGGTTGTTGCTTCCCTGGACCCCGTGCATCTGGCCGTCGATCACGACGCCCGTCATGGCATGCCGAGCGATCTGGGCGAATACGTCGTTCACGCAGCCGCGGGCTTCGATGTCGATCTCGCCGCTCACTTCGCAAACCACAACTCAGAGGTCGTTTTCGCCTGACCTGCCCCTGTATCCGGCTATTTTCTGGCCGCCGGGTTGTGGTGCTCGCGCTGCTGGAGATGCGGGTTGGTTCTTGCTGGTCAGGTGGGGTGGCAGGTGAGGTGGGAAATGACTTGTGCCTGTCTCATCCCAAGACGCCTGGCCTTCAGAACGCGTGCTTCCGTTGTCGTTACTGTGCGCCTGGGCGCATGCGGTTCGTAGCGGTAGGCCGGAAGCATGCCGAAGCGACGTCCGTATCCGAGTGATCTGTCCGATGCCCGCTGGGAGTTGATCGAGCCGGTCCTGTCCGCGTGGCGTTTCGAGCGCCGTGGCCGGGCCCTGGGCTTCGGCCGGCCGGCCGAGCACGACTTGCGCGACATCATGGACGCGATCTTGTACGTGGACCGCACCGGGGTCCAGTGGCGCTACCTTCCGCACGACTTCCCATACGGGAACACGGTCTACGGCTCCTTCGCCAAATGGGCCGACGAGGGCGTGTTCGCCCAGCTCAACGGCCTGCTCCGGCAGCTGCTGCGCGAGAAGGAAGGCCGGGACGCCGAGCCGACGGCCTGTGTGATCGACGCACAGAGCGTCAAGACCTCCACCAGCGTCCCCGCTGCCGGCCAGGGCGTCGACGCGGGAAAGGAGATCGTCGGCAGGAAGCGGAGCATCGTCACCCACACCCTCGGCCTTCTCCTCGCGGTGCTCGTCACCGCGGCCAGCGTGCAGGACTCCGTCGCCGGCGCCCACCTCCTCGACCAGGTCGCCGCCGGCCACCCCGGCATCCGCAAGGTGTGGGTCGACGGCGGCTACCGCCAGCACCTCGTCGAACACGCCGCCACTCTCGGCATCGACATGGAGATCACCGGCCGCAAGCCCGGGGACCAGGGGATTCACCCCGATACCGAAACGGTGGGCAGTCGAGCGGACCTACGGATGGCTCATGCTCCACCGCCGGCTGGCCCGCGACTGCGAAACCCTCCCGACCCGCTCCGAAGCCATGATCCACCTCGCCATGACCGGCCTCATGGCCCGCCGCCTCACCGGCGAGAACACGATCTCCTGGCGCGACCCAAGAATGACCGCGAAACAGCTGATATCGGGATGAAACATCGGACGAGAACGACCTCTGAGCGAGATCCGCGCCATCCATGCCGAGCACTATGACGCCTACGGTGTCCCGCGCGTCCATGCCGAGCTCCGTGCCCGTGGACACCGGATCAACCGCAAGCGCGTGACCCGGTTAATGCGGGTCAACCACATCATCGGCCAGCATCTGCGGAAGAGGAAGCGGACGACGATCACCGACAGGACCGCGCCGCCCGTGCCGGACCTGGTGATGTGCGACTTCACCGCCGACAAGCTGAACACCAGGTGGTGCGGCGACATCACCTACATGGCCGTCGGCGCGACGTGGCTCTACCTCGCCACGGTGATCGACATCTGTTCGCGGCGGGTGGTGGGCTGGTTGATCACCGACCACATGTGCACCTCGCTGGTCACCGACGCGATCGAGATGGTCGTGGCAGTCTGCGGCAGCCGGGTCCACGGCGTCGTTTTCCACACCGACAGGGGCGCCCAGTACAGCGCGGCTGCCTTCGCCGACGTCTGCCGCCGGCACGGTATCCGGCGCAGCATGGGCCGGGTCGGCTCGAGCTATGACAACGTCCTCGTCGAGTCGTTCTCCAAAGCCTCAAAAGCGAGTTGCTCCACGGACGCAGATGGACCTCAAAGGCACAGACCCGGCTCGATCTGTTCCGCTGGCTGTCGTACTACAAACGGCGCCATCGCCACTCCGTGCTCGGCTACCTCACACCACCCGAGTTCGAACAGCAACTGATCACGACACGTACGCTGTCACTCATCGCATGAAAACCGGTGTCCACTTCCAGGGATCAACCTCAGTAAGGCCCTCACCCCACCACGCAAACTACGACCAGGAGCAATAGCGCCCTTCGTCGAACACTGAGAACGCCAGCGACACGAACACTCCTCACAACGGATCACCGTCGAACACGCCCTCGCCGACCACAAACGCTGGAAGTAAGTGACCCGCTGAACCCACCGGCGGGATGTCCTTCCCGACACCTACCGAGCTATCGCCGCCCTGGTCTCCGACCGCAACACCGCTCCCTGACCAACGCCGCGAGCAGGGCAAACACGACTCACCCGCTATCACGCACCAACTCGTATGTGGAGGCTCTATTTTCTCGAGTGTGGTGGATTCTCCACGGACAGACCATGCGACGACTGCTGGCAGATAGGGCGAACGACATGCTGGGCGTGTGACGCACGCCCAGCATCCTCACAGCAGGCGTACTCAGGCGAGCGGGTTGGCGCTGGAGTTCGGCCCCACGATGCAATCGTTGAAGGTGCCGTCATTGCACACGTACAGGGCGATGTACTTGATGTTGTAGCCGTCGGACAGGGTGAGGTCGTTGTGGTTCGTGCCCGACCCACTACAGCCGTTGTAGTCGTACCGGTGGGTGCTGGTGTACCAGACACCGCCGTTGGACCGGGTAACCCGGAGCTGGGCGTAGACCGGGTTGCTGTTGCAGTTGTCGTCCTCAACATGCAGGTCGATGTTGGTCAGGCTGCCGGGCCCCGACCACGTCCACGTCGCGCTGGCGTGACCCGCCCACATGTAGTTGCTCGCGCTGCCGCTCGCCGCCCACGCGCTGCTCGGCAGGGCGAGTGTCAATGCGACGGCGGCAGGTACGGCGAGCAAGGCTCTGCGAAGTCTGAGCACGTCTCTCCTTCGATTGGCCGGGCTCCGTGACCGCGTGCCAGGAGCCGCGAGGGACGTCAGACTGTCAGATCCGTGGTTGATGTGCACATGGCTGGAATTGTTGTATCGCCCCTTCTTCGAGGACGCGACTGCCGGGTTGTTCCTGGCGGCGACGGACGGTGATCGCCGGGCCCGCCCCCTGGAGGCGGTTGACGGGGACCCACGGGTGCGACCCACAGTTATCGGCCCTGGGGCATCCGCCACAGGCCGAGCCATCATCTTGCGAAACCGAAGGGGAGAGGAACCCTCGGCCGTGGATGGTGTCGGACGAACTGTGGTGGCTGGCGGGCCGGCCTCGGGTGACTGGCCAGCCGACGCAGTGCGGGATCCGGTTCGTGCTGCACGCGGCGTCCACTGGCAGCACCTGCCCCAGGAGCTCGGCTCCGGCATGACCTGCTGGCGACGGCTTGCCGCATCGAACGAGGCCGGCATTGGGGACCAGCTCCACCTGGTCGTGCACCAGATACTGCGCTCGGCCAGGCAGCTCGACTGGTCGCGGGCGGTGGTCGACTCCAGCCGTGTCCGGGCTGCTCGACGTGCCGCCTCACTATGGATCTTCAGCGTCGCCTCTCGATGGTGAGGACGGCCTCAGTGAGCTTCTTCAGCGTTGCAGCTCCAGTGTGAGGACGGCCTTGGCGATTGACGTCATGCGGTTGGGACTGCATCGGGACCTGCGGAAGATCCGCC
>NZ_JNWK01000069.1 GCF_000716445.1 Streptomyces wedmorensis | reverse complement strand
CACCCCCCCACAGCAGCCACCCCGCAAACACACCCACGAGACACCACCCACCACACCCGACCCGCACCACCCCACCAAGCGCCGCAGACGGGAAGACCCCAGCGCCCCGCCTCACGACCAGGACCACATCCCCGGCCCGGGCCTGACCACGCTGGGCGACACCGCCCACCACCAGCTCTACCTGCGGCACGCCTCACTGCACGACATCGGCGCCACCCTCCTGCCCACCCGAGGACCCCTGCCCGCGGCCACCGTCCACTGGCTCCTCGTCCAGCAGGACCCCACCTACCGCCGCCACTTCCAAGAGGGCCTCACCCTCCTGGCCCAGAACAACTTCAACCGCTACCTGCCCCAACTCCACCAGTACCTCACCGACCACCACATCCACCCCTCCACCGCACACGTCTGGGCCGACGCGGCCAACGCCTACCACGCCACCCTCGACAACGCCGCCCTGCACCACCCCGACACCCGAGCCCAAGCCCACGACCTGCTCACCCGCCACGCCGCCCCCCTGGCCCTCCCCCTCGACATCTCCCACACCGACGTCACACTCGGGATGCTCCTCGACCTACGCCTCCACCGCGTCCTCCACGCCTCCCACCACCCCCACAGCGACCCACACACCGAAATCCAGGCCATGCTCCACGAACTCGGCCTGTGACCAGACAACCGGCATAGCAACAGGACATCCGCGGCATTGATACCCGCGCGAGGAGGTGGAATCGGCAGCCGGACACGGTGCCGGACACGGTCCTGCCGCCCACCGGAGCAAGGCCGTCGTGGCGGGGACGGAGTCCTTCGCAGCGGTGCAGCCAGACGAAGGCGCGCGCGACCACCCGCGGGCCTGGCCGGGGCCGGAGCCGGGGGCGACGACGCGTCGCGCGATCACGGGTGTGCTGCCGGGTCTCCCAGCAGGCGGCGGTGCTTGCCGAAGTCGTAGCCCGGCCGGCGTACACAAGCGGGGCCCGCGACGAGGCCGCCCCGTAGGCCCCGGACCGGCGGAATCACGTCGAGCAGGGGCAGGAGCTGGGGAGGGCGTGCGTGCCGGTTGCGCCGGTGAGCGTGCCGGCCTGCTACCAGGAGGGCAGTAAGGTCTACGGGACAGGTCTGAACGGCCTCAACGTGTCCTCGCGGGGTCCCCCGGCGGTCGGGGTCGACGATCCGACCGTCCGCTCAGCCGGCGGCGGGCAACTCGCCCAGGCTGATCAGCTGCTGGGGGGAGACGCGGGCCGTGCTGCCGTCGGCGAGGGCCACGCGCAGGGACGTGACGCGGCGCGCGGTGCCCGTCAGGAGTTCGTCCGGGGCCCAGACCGCTTCGAGGACGAAGCCCGGCTCTCCTTCGGGGACCGTGGGCGCCCCCTTGCCGACGAGGACCACGCTGCCGATCACATCGAGTACGCCCACCTGGGCGAGCAGGAGGTTGTCCAAGGCCATCCGGGCACGCACCAGGCCGAGTTCCCAGACCGTCAGCCGGTCGAGGGACGGGTATCCCCGCATCGTCGCGTCGCGTGCTCCGCCCTCCGCCAGTCCGTCCTCGTGTGCCCAGCGCACCGGCACGTCGTCCACCGGCACCGTTCGGTCACGGGTGAGCCAGCGCCAGGACCGCCGCGCGTAGGCCGCGTCGACACCGTTCGCGCCCTGGACGGTGAGGAGCCGCCCGGAGCACCAGGCGTGCCAGAGGGCATCGCTGCGGATCGCGTACCGGAGTCTGGTGAGGGACCTGTCGATCTTCACCGGGTTCCTCACCTCGCCGCACACCCACATGCCCTCTTCACAGAACATCGCGGTGAGCGTCAGGACCTCACGGGTCGCCCGGGACTCCAGGGATCCTCCGTTGTACAGACCTCCGGCGCACAGCAGTTCCTCCACCAGCGCCTCGGCCTGGAACCAGCTCTCGGCAGGCCGGCCGTGACCGTTCTGGGGCATGATCCCTCCGGATCTCGGGGGCGGGTGCTCACTCGATGCATGACTGAACGGCCCCGGCCGCCCGGTGGTTCAGAGACGGGGAATTCTCGGGAGGGTGAACCGGCTCCGTCGGCGGCCCGTGGAACCGGTTGAGCCGCAGGCACCGCCATCACGCCTCTGCCGCGGCCTACCCGGGTCTCCCCATCCGGGTCGCAGGGCCGTTCCGCTCGCTGTCCCCCCGTGGAGCGGAACGGCCCTTGCCTGTGCCTGCGGACAGCGAGGGTCCCGGCCGCGACGGCCGGGACCGTTTCCGCGCCGTGCGCGTGGCTCAGTACGGCCTCACTGCCGCGTAGACCCCCATGATGTGGAGGTCGGCGACCTTGACGGAGGTTCCGGGCCGCGGAGCGTGCACGATCCGGCCTCCCCCTATGTACATGCCGACGTGGGCGGCCTCGCGATAGAAGACGAGGTCGCCCGGCCGCAGCGCGGACGTGGGGATCCGACGGCCTGTGTCGATCTGGTCCCAGGTGGTCCGCGGGAGCCGGATGCCGGCCGCGCGGTACGCGTAACCGACGAGGCCCGAGCAGTCGAACGCGTTCGGGCCGGTGGCGCCCCACACATAGGGCTTGCCCCGCTGCGCCAGGGCCACGCGAACGGCGACATCCGCCTCGGAGAGCCTCGGTGCCCGCGTGCTGCGGACGCCGGGGGGCACCTCTGCAGGTGGGCCGGGCAGCAGGGTACGCCGGGGTTTCACCGCCATGCGGGAGTTGTGCTCCGGGAGCGCGGCGCGGTCGCGGGCGAGCGTCAGGGCCCGAGCGACAGCGAGCTCGTGACGGGGATCTTCCTCGCGTATCGCGCCGCTGGGATGGCCTCGCGTCGAGCCGTTCGCCGCGAGTGGGGCGAAGGCCGCGACCGTGCTGGTCCGCGGGACGGACGCCACGTCTCCACGCGAGGGGGCTGCCGCCGTGCAGATCAGGGCGAGGGCCGTGACGGATGCGACGGACGCGACAGAGGTACCAAATATACGCTTGTTCATTCGAGCGGCCTTTCGTGGCGCGGGAACAAGAGGGGGGTTCAGCGCGAGCCGGCTGCCGGAAGGTCACGGCCGAGTCGGCTCCGTCGACCGCCATCACGGGCGGCGGGCGCGGGCGGGTTCAGTCCCGGCCGACGGGGCGACATACGTCACATGTCGCGTGGCCTCGCGCCGGCTGCCCTTCCCCGCACCTGTCTCCCGGCCCGAGTGAACGGGCTGTCCGTCTGTTCCGTGGGCGGTGGTGAGGGCTGTCCCCGACGGGACGGCCGACGACCGAGGACAGGAAGACGACGATGCAGATCGCTGTGGACACAGCCGACGAGCCACTACGGATCCTCGTGGACGGCCGGGGCCGCTTCTGCCTCTGGCCTTGCGACGTCTCACCGCCGGGCGACTGGCGTCCCGTGCTGCGCACGGCGGACCGCCGACGGTTCCTCGACACGCTGGTGGCGGAACTGCCGTTCCTCACAGTGACATTGGAGAAGAACACCGCACCGGCCGCCGCGCGGGCCTGAGAACCCGGCTCGCCGCCCGGACCCTCGTGCGGCCGGGCGGCGAGCCGGGGCGGTCAGTCCGCGAGAGGCTTCCGAGGCCCTTCGTACGCCGCGAACACGCGAAGGAAGTCACCCTCCTCCTGGTCGATGGAGCTGCAGGTCGCGACGGCACGCGGCTGTCGCCCGTCCGGGCACGGGCCGTCACGGACCACGGACCACATCGAAATCCGGCCGATCCCCTTGGCCCGGGCGAACTCCAACAGCTCCTCGGCGTCGCCCACGTCGAAGACTTCGGCGGTGACGTCGTTGACCCCGATCATGGGGGTCAGCCCCAGGACTCGCCACGCGTCGGCGTCGGTGAGGGCGAGCAGCCCGGTGAGCCGCGCATGGACGGCTTCGGCCGCCTGCCCCGCGTACTCGGCCATGTCACCCCGGTATTCGGGCCCGTAATTCATCGTCATGATGTTGACGCCGGAAATCCGGACACCCGCGGCCACGGCACCCTCCAGCAGCCGCGCCCCTTCCTCCGTGAGCCCCTCCGGCATCACCGGCAGGGTGAGGCTCACATCCAGCGTGCGGCCCGCCTCCGCGGCCTCGCGCTGCAGTCGCGCGATGACGCGCGCCCGACGGTCGTTGGCGGCCGTTTCACCCAGTTCGCTGCCCTCGATGTCGAAATCCACCTTGGTCAGCCGGTACGTGTCCACCACCTCGCGGTAGGCGTCGGCCAGACCGCTCTCGTCGGCGCACGCCGAGGCCAGTTCCACGCCGTCGGCGCCGCCGAAGGAGACACGTACATCAGCACCTGTGGCGCGGACGTCACCGATCTGCGCAGCCACAGGATTCTCCCGCAGGCCGCTTCCTCCCCAGCTGGGCGCACAGCCGTCGCCGGATTCGTCCGCCACGACGAAGGCCAGGGTGAATTCCCTGATTCCCTTCTCGCGCGCCGTCTCGGCCAGCGGGCGCGAGTCGACCAGTGAGGTGTCGACGTACGGAGAGAAGCCGGCACGGTCCGCCGTGCCGGCTCCGACGCCGGGAAGCGGGTACGCCCGGTCGAGCGGACTCCGCGCCGGCGGGCTCGGAAGGGTGGTGGAGACGGAGTCGGGAACTGTCGGCTCGGCCCGGACGGTCGGCGTGGCGGCACTCGTACGCAGCGGAGCGGGCCCGGCGGACAGCCGCCCCAGGACGAAGGCGGAAGCCGCGACGACGGACAGCGCGCACAGCGCCGCGACGAGGAAACGACGGGGATGCGGCGGCACGGGCTCCTCCATGGCTCAGGACGCCGATCCGTGCGGGAACGGCTGACGGCCCGCTCGCGACGGAGGGGCCGGCGGGGGGAAGAGCGCCGGTTCCCGGGAGCGGCGCGGAGGCCCTTGGAAGGGTGCGGAGAACGAGGGGGCCGGGAGCCGGGGGCTTGGGGACATGGCAGCCTTCCGAGGGTCGACGCGGCTAGGAACTCCTTCGGCCCTGCCGCCGGATGAAGAAGCTGAGGACGATGACGACACTGGCCGCCAGGACGGCGATCGTGCAGGCCAGCACCAGGGCCAGGCCGCCCTGCTCCGTGCCCGGTACGAGCCCCGCGGCCTTGGCCACCGGGGAAAGGACCTTCTCGGAGCTCCCGCTCGGCACGACGGCGGGTACCGTCCTCGTCGCCTTCGGCGTGGAACGGGTCGGCACGGGACGACCGGGGAGACCGACCTCGATCTCCTTCGTCTTCGTCCCGGAGGTCGGTGCAGGGCTCTTGGAGGGATTGGCCCGGCCTCCCCAGAACAGGACGTCCGAGCAGAAGTAGTAGGTGTCGGGGAGGGTGGTGTTCTCCCAGATGGTGAAGATGACGTGCCGGCCCTTCTTTCCCGCCGGAAGCCGGCCCGTGAACTGGTACGAGGACTCGATCAGCTCGGGGTCGGTCACGTCGACGAACGGCTCGGCCTCCAGGTCGGACCAGCGCAGCGGCTGGGAGGGATCGTAACCGTCCTTGGTGATGTAGACCGTGAAACGGCCCTTGTGCGGAACGGTCGCCAGGAACTTGAAGGTGTGGTCCGCGCCTTCGTGGACGAGCGTCGCGGGCCAGTCACTCCGCGGAAGGTTCAGTCCCCGGTACGCGTCGAGACCGGCACCGCACAGTTCCCCGTCGGGGACCACGGAGCGGTGATTGCCGTCGACGCCCTTGCGCCGCAGGTTGTCCCACGCGTCCAGTGCTCCACCCGGACTGGCGTTCTGCGCGGCCACGCAGGCCGGGGAGTCCGAGTAGCGCTCGTTGTCAGGGGCGCACGCGGCGGCGCGGCTGATCGGATTCCACGGTGCGCCATGCGCGTGGGCCGGCGCGACCGGCGCGACGGACGAGAGGATGACAACGGTTCCACACACGGCAGTTGCTGCTGCTCCGCGACGCCAGTACACACGAACTCCCTCGTTCATCTGTCGTTGTTCCTGTGTCGACCAGCACTCAACCTGGCTGCCTTGCGTTCAAACCTTCTGGAAAGAGAGAGCTTCAGCGGCGCTTGGAGAGCCGGCCGTGGCGGAGTCGCTGCCACATGGGCAGCCCGAACCACAGCCAGGCCATTCCGCTGAAGATGACCGCCGCGATGAGAGCGGACTGATTCGGCCCGAGGACGACGGCGACCGTGAGCAGCAGGGCACTGCTCATGGACAGCATGAGCAGCACCAGTCCCCCGAGCGCGAAGCCATGGGAGAGGCTGAGCAGCCGGTGCTTGAGGCCGTGCCGGAAGACGACCCGGTGAAAGGGCGCCGGGGCCGTCAGGAGCGTCGCCGCGGCGAACGCCATGACGAGCGTGAACACATACTGGTAGGCCTGAGCGGTGCTGATCTCGGGGAATCGCGGGGAGAAGGCCAAGGTCATCAGAAAGCCGAGCAGGAACTGCACTCCGGTCTGCGCCACCCTGACCTCCTGGAGGAGCTCCGCATAGGCCTTGTCGAATTTCGCCTGGGCCTCAGGGGTGTCGATCTGCCCGGCGGCCCGGCCGGACTCGCCTTCGGTCGTGTCGTGGTGGTGAACGGGTTCCACAGACATGCGTGTCGTCCCTTCGAGGGAGAATGCGTTCTCCCTCTCAACGGGAGCCGTAGCCGCCCGGTTCATCGCGCGGAGTCGGATTGAGCCGACGCGCCTGCCCGTCCGTTCTCCGGGAGTGACGACTTCACTCACGGCCTCCGCGCGAGGACCGGCAGGAGGTGGTACGGATGCTGAGCGAGAGCGTGGATGAGCCCGGTGGCCGAGAGCCTGCCGTACCCATGGCCTGGATGTGCTCCGACTTCCTGGCCGACCGGCTCATGCTCCTCGGTGATCTGATGGCGCCCGGTTCCACGGAGTACGGGGCGGGGCGCAGAGCACTCACGCTGACTCTCTACTTGTCCTGCCCGGACATCGAGGTCTCCGATCTGTTCGCCGCGTACCAGCGAGAGCGTTGGCTGACGCTGACCGCGCACGCCGACGACTGGCGGACCTGGGCGGAGGCGCGACTGGAGCGTACGGCGGCCCGGGACCGGGCCCTGGGACGCGGAGACCCCGACGTGGCGATAGCCCGGACAGCATGGTCATGGCTGCGCGACACCGAGCTCCTGCCGCCGCTGCTGGGTCCGGAACCGCCCCCGTTCGGCTCGGACCAGGATCGCCGGAGGAGGTCCCCGTGGATCCCCGCATGGCACCTCGGCATATCCCTAGCGCATCTTGCCGTCGAACACTTTGATCCCGACACCCCGCTCGTACGTGACTAGCGACGAAAGGCTCTCAACGGGGAATGAAGGAGGACCATGTGACGCCGTCACACCTGGAGCCGCGTAGGGAGGTCGGCGCCTACGTGCTGGGGGCTCTCGATGCTGATGAAGCGACGGAGCTCGAGTCCCACATGCGGTCGTGCACGATGTGCGCCGAGGAGACGCGGTCGTTGTCCGAGGTCGCGTCACTGCTTGCCGAGTTCGCCGCGACCGGGCCGGACCTGGACGAGCTGGCCGGGACACCGGAGACGGCCGGGGCCGGGGCCGCGCCCGCTCCCCTCACGAGGATGGTCCGGCTCCGGCGGCGGCGGCGGCAGTTCCTCATGCTCGCCGCCTCCGTGGCCATGTTCGCGAGCGGGCTCGCCTTGGGGGGCGTACTCCGCGACGGTTCGGACGAGTCCCACCAGAACCCCCCGTGGGCCGCGCACCTGCTCATGGTCGGCGAGCAGCACCGGGGTGAGAACCCGGCCGCGGGGATCACGGCGCAGATCGGCCTGGAGGACAAGAAATGGGGGACACACATCGCCCTTGAGCTACGGGGTGTGGCCGGGCCGCTCGAATGCAGGTTGGTGGCCGTCTCGACGGATGGTTTGCGCCATACGGTGACCGGCTGGAAGGTTCCCGAGCCCGGCTACGGCGTTCCGGGCGCGCCCGACTCCCTCATGGTCCACGGCGGATCGTCGATGTCCCGCTCCGAACTCGACCGTTTCGAGGTGATCACGCGCGACGGCAGGCAGCTGGTCGCCATCGACGTCTGACGGCGGCCCGAAGCCCCCGGCACCCCGGCCTCGTACTGGGGTGCCGGCCTCGTCGCGAGCCCAGTGGGCCGGATGGCGAACCAGCTGATCCGTGTTGCCGATGCCCGGCGGTCGGGCTCCTGACCGCTCCCAGACGGACACCCGTGGTCCTTACTGAACTGGCGCCAATGCGCGGGCCACGTGCTCGGCTCTCCGGTACGCCTCCTTCGGGGACGCGGCACCCTCGGAGACGTAGGGGTCGAAGTTGAGGTCGATGAACAGGTCGGTCACGCCGAACTCCTCGTAGCACGCGAGGTCGGCGCGGATCTGGTCGGGGTCGCCCTGCAGTGGTCGACGCTCCAGGAGCGCTGTTTCCCGAAGGTCGACCGTGGCTCGGCACACATAGCGGAGTGTCGCCGGATCCCGCCCGGCATCCTCCATGCGTCGGGAGACTCGATCGATCCAGCGCGGCCACTGATCGAACGCCATGTGTCCGGCTACATAGCCGTGTCCGAACTGAACTATCCTGCGGACAGTCGCCTCGCTGTACCCACCGATGATCAGTGGGATCGGCGACTGCACGGGCCTCGGCCCGACAATCGCCTCGTTGATCAGAAAGCCCCTGCCTTTCGTTGAGACGACCTCGGACTCCAGAATCGTCGGCAGGGCGGCCAGGATCTCGTCCATTCGCGCGGCCCGTTCGTCATGCGATGTGCCTGCACCGGCGAACTCGTCGCGTGACCAGCCGGCCACGAGGCCGAGGTCCAATCTGCCGCCCGAGAGCATGTCCAAAGTGGCTGCCTGCTTTGCGAGCATCAGGGGCGACGCGTAGTAGGGCGCGACGATCCCCCCGACGCCGAGACGGATGCGCGAAGTCCGGGCGGCGACTGCCGCGAGTGCGACGAACGGGTCCACCGCGTCGCGGCCCGCCGCAGGCCTCGGCTCATCCGGCCGAGGGGGGAAGGGATCGAGGGGATGCAGAGGGTGCAGCAGGTGGTGAAAGGTCCAAACTGAGGCGTAACCGAGTTCCTCGGCCAGCTCGGCGAGGGCATAGATGTTTTCGGCGGTCCCCCATCGACCGCCTGAGGGCAGGCCGAGGCCAATTTGTATTCCCATCTCGTCAACCTTTCGTCTGTCGGATGCCCGCCACGCCACGATCGTTTTCGGCGGGCTGCAACAGGCTGCCTCACGCGCCCGAGCGCGGGCGCCGCAGCAGGCCTGGCCGGCGTGTCCTTCTCTGAAGGATGGCGCCGCTTGCGGACACCATCGCGCGCCTGGTCCAGGGGGTTCACCAGCCATCCTCGACCTCACACTGCGTGGCGCCCAGTGACACCCACCGGGAGCCGGCGAAGCACTACGCCTGCAGGCGTACCGGCAACTCCTCCAGGCTGCGCAAGAGGATCGATTTCCGGTAGCGGATCGAGCTGCGCGGAACAGCCAGTTGGATGGTCGGGAACCGGTCCAGCAGGGTTGACAGGGCGACGCGTCCGTTCAAGCGGCCGAGTGCAGCACCAAGGCAGCGGTGGGCGCCGTGCCCGAACCCGAGATGTGAGGGATTGATTCGTCCGATATCAAGCGAATCCGGGTCGGAGAATTTTCTGGGATCGCGATTCGCCGAGGCGAGGAGGAGCAAAACGGTCTCACCGGGTGGTATATCGACGCCGTCGACTCGTACCGTCTCGGTGGTGAAACGCCACAGTGAGTTGGCGGTGGGACCGTCGTAGCGGAGGAATTCCTCGACTGCCGGCTCGATCAGCTGGGGGCGACTTTGCAGCAGCTCCTTCTGGGCGGGGTGGTCGAACAGCGCGAGCAGCCCGTTTCCGATCAGGTCGACCGAGGTCTTGTGGCCGGCAACGATCAGTCCCTCCAACATGGCGAGGAGTTCGATCTCACTCAGCTGGTTTCCGGCGTCACGGGCGAAGACGAGATCGGACAGCAGGTCTTCGGTCTGGTGGGCGCGTTTCATGGCGATGAGCTCGGTGGCGCGTCTCTCCAGCTCATCCATCGCTTCCGGTATCTGCTTCCGCTCGGCCGGATCCGCGGAGGACATGACCTCGGCCCAGCGTCGGACCATGCTGTGATCCGCGAGTGGGATACCGAGCACCTCGCACAGGACCGTCATCGCGAAGGGTGATCCGAAGTCGGACAGGACATCCAGCGGACTGTTCGGGTCCAGTTCGTCCAGTAGCCGGTCCGCGATCCGTTGGACCGGCTTCCGCCATGCCTCCATCCGCCGCACGGTCAGGGCTTTGGTCGCCAGAGTGCGGAGTCTGGTGTGGTCGGGCGGATCGGTCTTCGAGAGTGAGCGCTCCAGTGCTCCACCGGCACCGTACGCCAGCCCGGAGTTCCGGATTCCCTCACCTGCTCGTTCCACGCTGGAGCTGAACCGTGGATCCGCTAGCGCGCTTCGCACGTCCTCGTACCTGCTCAGCAGCCAGACGTGACCGTCTCCCAACGGGAGGGGGGTCCGGTAGACCGGGTGTCGTGCCCGCAGCCACGCGTAGGTCAAGTAGGGATTCTGGAAGTACTCGTCGGTGAACGGTTCATTCGGGGGCCGGTCGGCCTGGCTCTGTCGCACGGTGATCAGCACCTGCCCTTCATCCTGGGAATTCCGTGTGGCTGCCGTGTGGCTGCGGCACCACGCGCAGTCGGCATCGGTACCGTTGACGACGGTGTGGACGTCGAGACCCGCAGCCGGGGTGGTGCTGACAGACCAGGTCCGGCACGGTGCTGCTCAGCTCCCGCTTGGTCTGCGGTGCACGGCCCGCCAGGATCGACAACTCGACGGAGATCACGGCGGCCCCGACAGTGATCGTCTGGTCAGCGCGGCGGAAGCGGTCTTCCAGACCTGCGGTGGGTATCGCTGATCGTCTGTTCGTGCACGCCTGTTCCCCTCCTTGTCGTTCTCGGTTCACGCAGGTCTCCCTCCTCAGGCGAGTCCCGCAGCCGCGATGGCCGCGGCAAGTCGCGCCGGCGCGAAGACATGGGCCAGGTGCCCCTGGCCGGGAACCCTTTCCAGTACGGCGTCGGGCATCACGTCCACGAGCGCCCGGGCGGTGTGGCTGAACGGCGACTCGGCGGGAGTGGCCTCCCCCAACAGAATGCGCGTGGGCGTAGCGAGTCGGGCAAAGCGTCCGATGGTCGGCGGCAGGGCGTCGAGTGCCCGCAGCTCTGCGACGGTGGAGGGGACGAGAACACGTTGGTCCTGCCATTGCGGTGCGTCGCGGAGTTGATCCACGGCTTCGGCAGGCATGTTCATGATCTGCGTCAAGATCGCGGCCAGCGCGGTGTCCAGGTCCCCCCGTGCCACCGTTTCGGCGATCAGCCGCACGGCAGAGCCGCCGATGGGGCCGACGAGCGGCCATGCGGGTTCGTAGAGGACAAGCGAACGAAGGCCAGGGTGCTCCAGGGCGGCCAGGAGCGCAATCGTCCCACCGTAGCTGTGCCCCACCAGGGTCACGTCAGGTCCTAGGTCGTTCAAGAGGTCGCGCAGATCACCGACTTCTGTGTGGAGTCCGTAGTCGGCCCCGAGGGCCGCCCCGGGCGTGCGCCCTCGGCGATTCAGGAGGACGCACTGGTGGATCGGGGCGAGGTGGTGTGCCACGTCGAGCCAATTCTCGCCGGTGGACATCACGCCATGCACCACGACAACGGTCGGGCCACTGCCGACGCAGGTCAGTGGGACAGGGGTGCCGTCGTGGAGTGTGAGCGTCTTGGCGCTGATCACGGGCTCTCCTCATCTTGCGGGACTCAGGACTGCCGGAACGGAATAGGTCGGCTCCGCCGCCGGAAGGAAGGCTCCGAACGGAGGTATCTCCTCGTGCCACAGCCGAAGTTCGAGGACGCCGGGGAGTCGGCCTGCCGCAGTGGTTCGGTAGTCCTCCAGTTGTCGCCGCAGTTCGGCGGGACTGCCGGCGCTACCCGTCCAGAGGCGGTCGACGGGCCCCAGGCCCTGGGCCAACGTGGCGACATCGACCTGCGGATACTGCGCGGACTCGATTCTCGAGTCGAAGAAGAGCTGCTGGCGTGTCACGCACATGCCGTGCATCTGGTTGTTGAAGACGAGGAACAGGATGGGCAGCTGCAGGTCCACGGCGGTATGGATCTCCAGGCCGTTCATCAGCAGCGCACCGTCACCGCAGATCACCGTGGTTCGGGTGCCTGGAGCCGAGCCGAGCTGCGCTCCAACCGCCGCGGCGATGCTGTAGCCCATCCCACCGGCGCCCAGCGCGATGGTTGAGGTCGCCTGTGGCGGAACGCCGGTCAGATGGATCGCCGCCGACGCGCAGTTGCCGGCGTCAAGGACGATATGACCGCCGGACGGCAGGTGCTCCTCGATGAGCGCCAAGGCCGTACTCCGCAGCAAGTCGTCCCCGGCCGCGCGCGGATCCGGTGTGGCGTTGGGAACACCGGTGGCGAGCCGAGGAACGAACCGGCGCAGACGGTACCCATGGGAGTGGGGGGCTCTGGCCGGGCCGCCCTCGTGGAGCTCCAGCAGCCGTTGAAAAACCTCGCCTGCGTCGGCGGCGACGGCTACCCGTGGTACGCCCTGCAGATGGACGGTCTCCGGATCGGGGTTGACCACGACCACCCGCCCGGGCTCCAGACGGCCCAGGGGCGCCCGGGTCATCACGCTCAGACCTGTCCCCACCGCTATCACGAGGTCGGCGTGTTCAGCGATGAACTCATGGGCCGACGGATGCCCCGTCATCCCCACGACCCCTAGATACAAGGGGTCCCGGTTGGGAAACTCCGCGCGGGCTGACATCGTGGTCGCGACCGGGATCGCCGCGCGCTGGGCGAACCGGATCACGGCGTCCGGATCGCGGCTGCGCCGCACGCCATGGCCCAGCAGCAGCACCGGTCGCTCGGCCTGGCGAATCGCGTTGAGGAGCAGTTCCACGTCATGCTCGTCCACGCCGCCGCCGCTCGCCAGCGCGCCGAGGTCCGACGGCCAGTCCGCCGGCCGGTCGCCGACGTCCGCGGTGTTGAGATCCCGCGGCAGCAACAGGGCGACCGGCCCCGGCCGACCGGTCAGCGCGGTCGTGGCCGCGGAGCGGAGCGCAGACCAGAACTCAGCCGGGTCTGTGATGCGCAACGTGCTCTTGGTGATCGCCGAGAGCAAGCCGATCGCGTCGACTGTCCTTCCGATCCCGGACGATTCCTGGAAAGCCCCGTGCGAGTCCATCGCCAGTGCGGGCTGACCGATGACGGCAAGCACAGGAACGGAGTCGGCGTACGACTCGGCCAGCCCCACAGCCAGGTTCATCATCGCGCCGCCGGACGTCGAGCAGCAGACCCCGAGCGTGCGGTGCACCCGGGCCCGGCAGTCGGCCATGAACGCCGCGCCGTCCTCCCGCCGGGACAGCACTGACATCAGTCGGTGCCCCCCGCGGCGGTGTATCGCGTCGTGGAAGTGCTCGATATTGGCTCCGCTGACACCGAAGACGTAACGCGTGTTCCAGTCACGCAGGGCATCGACGAGCGCGTCAACGAGTTGCATGGGGTTCTCGGCAGGAGTACTCGGTGCCGGAGATGAACCGGGCCTCGGCGATCCGCTTCATGTTGCGGATCTCAATACGGTGGATGGCATCGAAATTGGGCCAGATGTCGCCCACCCAGTAGCGGTCGGTGCGGGATCGGCCCTCGGTGATGTACTGAGGAACATCGGTGACGTCGCGGTCGTAGTACGGGTGCTTGCAGTTCGTCCACAACGCCACGGTCCCTGGCCGGCGCAGTGTCCGCAGTGCGTCGATGAAGGTGAAGTAGTAACGCATCCAGAGGTCGTGGCCCTGGTCCCAGGCGCATGGGTAGACCACGGTCGCCAGATCGGGGCCACGCTGGACGTCCGCCCGGATGAAGATCTTCGTATCGGGCTGGATGGCCTCCTGCCCCCGGTACAGTCCGCCGCCGACGTGCCGCAAGTCCCGCACGCTGTAGGTCCACTCCTCCAGGGAGTGCACGTCTGCCGCGTAGTCGACCAGGACGTCGAAGGGAACGTCGATGTACTGGCCCAGCGAGCAGTACTCGTCGAAGATCTCCGCGTGCTGGTACACCGGCTTGGTCAGCTTCTGCATGAGCGCCAGGCATTCCTCCTGGCTGGTGTTCTCCCGGCGTATCAGCCCGCTGATCGCTGCGAGGTCGCCCCGGCTTGGCGGCGTAGAGACGCTCGAAGGCCTCATTGTGGTGCCCGGCTTCAGAAAGGGCGCCGTCCCTGTCGGCTTGGTCACGGCGTGCAGCCTTTCGTAGTGTTCGGCGTCGGATGCCCCGTCAACCCGTTGGGTGATGGCGGGAGCCCGCACGGGCGCGGTCCACCGCAGCGTCATGGCGCTCACCATGTCACCACCATTGGCGAAAGTACCGAGAGCCAGGACATCACCCGTCCTGATGCGGCCTTCTTCCAATGCATCGGCAAGGGTGACGGGAATCGATCCGTGGAAGAGGTTTCCGTACTTCGCAAGCGTGTCGTGCGTCCGCGTCCCGGTGATCCCGCAGGCCTGACGCCAATCGTCAAGCAGTTTCGAGTTCGGCTGGTGTGTGATCAACAGGGAGACGTCGTCCGGGATCATTCCGGCGCGTTTCAGACTGATCTCAACTGCCTCGGGTACCAGGGCGGTCGCATTCTCGCGGATCGCGCGCACGCTCTCCTCGGTGAAGCGTACCGAGATCGGCCCGCAGCCGCGCTCCCAGAAGTCGTGAAACACACCATCGACCAGGTCGGGATCGAAGTTCAGCAATCCACTGTGCTCACCGTGCGAACGCTCGAAAGACGCGAGGATGCTTCGTTCTCCCGGAGCCAGTAGCGCCGCTGACGCGCCGTCACCGAGTACGCGGGATCCGCTGGAGCGTTGGAACTCCGGAAGACGCGATATGAAATTGGTGACCGTGAGGACCACGACATTCCGGCACTGCCCGGTCCCGATGAACGCTTCCGCGACGCGCAGTGCAGACAGCCAGGAGCAGCAGCTGGTGTCGACCTGCATGACCATCGCGTTCCGTGCGCCGACGCCGGCCTGCACGGCCGGCCCGATGCCGGGCCAGAACGTGTCATTGAAGACACAGGAATAGAGGATCAGATCGACGTTGTCCGCAGCGATACCGTTCCGCCGCAGCAGCTTGCTGAGAGCATGTATTCCGAGCTCCGCCGAGGAGTACTCGGGCGAGGCGAACCTTCGCTGTGCGACGCCGTGGAAGAAGTCGCTTCCGGCCAGCGAGTCCCCCTCGCCCACCGGTGACGCCGCGACAATCCTGCCGGGCATGAACTTGACCACGTCAACGATATGCGCATCGGGCAACGGTGCCCTCCTCTGCCGGCTTTGTTCGTTTCGTCGTCAGTCGATCGGCGTGAAGGGGCCTGCCCAGACATTTTCTCGACTGATCAGTCCGTCGCGGAACTCGAAAAGGTGTAGCAGCCGGCCGTGGATTCGAGCCGCGCCTTCCGGTACGCCTGGAAATGCGCCCTTCACAGAGGCGGTGAACTCATGCTCGGTAACACAGTGGGCGGCCCCGTGGTAAATCCGGGTCAGCGTCATTTCCTCGGTTCTCAGTGCCGCATCGAGACGCTCGTAGGCACGCTTCGCGGCATCGCGGCCGACCGAAGGGGAGGGACTCCCGACGAAATCATGCTCAATGTCATGGGTGTACACGGAAACAGCCGCCTCGAGGTCGCCGTCCAGCTCCGCCTGAATGTGTCGAATGATGAGTGACTCCATGGATTCTGAATCCACTTATCCTCCTGGTCTGAACCATCACGCGGTACGCAAGGAGATTTCAGGACTTTCGCCGATGATGGGGGTCCGTCGGACGCCCTGTCAATAGAGCGGATTCATTATTGCCACTTCGCCTCAATTCTTCCTGCACCTTTGAACCGATCACTTCTCTCGCTCGTGTATAACTCCCCCTGCAGGGCGGCCGGCTCGAACGGGACGTAAGTGTGATTCTCTTCCGGCTACTTCCGTGTTGAGCGAAACTCATGGGGTTCACTCGTCGATGACGTAGCGGAGTGCCGGCCGCCGAAGTATCCGCGCACGATGTGAGGTCGGGAGGCGGGCGGATACAGACGCCGGGCATCCGGTGGATGCGGTCCGGGCCCGTGTGACCGGCTCCCTCCGCCCGCGACACCAGTCACGGCAAGCACCGTCGCGGTACTGGGCTCACGGGACGGACAGCGGTCCTCGGAGAGCGAGCACGACCTCCAGGAGTGCGAACGGCTGTGGCGGCTCCCGGCGCGCGAGCCGCGTCGCGCGGGCTGAGCCGTCGCGCGTCACACCCGGACGCCGTGCGAACGCAAGAAGGTGAGCGGTGCGATCGCGTAGCCGTACACCGGCTGCGTGCGCACCTCGAAGTGAAGGTGCGGGCCCGTGGAGTTGCCGGTGCTGCCCGACCTGCCGATCAGCTGGTCCGTGGTGACGCGCCGGCCCACCCACACGTCGATCCGAGAGAGATGCCCGTACTGGGTGTAGGTGTGCGCGTCGTGCCGGATGACGATGTTGTACCCGTACGCACCACCCCAGCCGGCCGCGACGACCGTGCCGCCGTGGGCGGCGTGGACGGGGGTCCCTGTGGACACGACGAAGTCCTGGCCACTGTGTCGACGCGCCCACAGACGGCCCCCGGCACCGTACGGTGCGCCGAGGACGTATCCCCGCACGGGCGTCACCCAGGATGCCTCCCGCAGCTCGCTTGCCCTCCCGTCACGCGCCGCCCGCTCCGCCGCGGCCTTCTTCTCCGCGCGTCGTGCGGCGGCCTGGATCGCCTGCCGTCTGGCCGCTGCGACCTCCGCGGCCCTCTGCTGCGCGGCGGCCTGGGTCCGTACAGCCGCGGCCGGGGACCTGGCGCTGTTCATGGCGAACATGTCAACAGTGGTCGGGGCGGTGTGGGGGTCGTGCGCGGTCGCCATGCTGGTGACCCATAGGAGCGAAGCACCGAAGCCCGCCGCCAGCATGGCTGTCTTCTTCCAGGCGTGTTTCGGCATGCCGGACCTCCAGGAGCAGGACGAGGACGGCAGTACGCCGAAATCGCCTGTCCCGTGACGCCAACCGGCCGGGGCGACTGTCGGTATGTCGACTGCCTCGTGAAAGGGCACGAGGTCAGCGGGGTGGGGGTTCAGTCGCTCAGATCGGCGTCGTCGAGGCCGGTCTTCCTCCGTTCCGGGCGCGCTTCCTCGTCCAGGCCATCGAGGAGGTCAGCCTCGCTGAACAACGAGAGCAGGCTCTGGGTCTCCGTCATCTCCAAATACTCGGCACCGCACTCTTCGCAGTGCCAGAGGTGTTCCGCGACCGAACGATCCTCCTCGGCGCTTAGCGCGCCGAGAACATAGGCCCCCAACAGCATGCGCACATGGGAGCTGCCCCCAGTTGGTGGCATGGTCATCTGCCCCCCGCTTCTTGTTCCCGTACCCCGTGGTCGGTTTCCATTCTGGGGAGACCCACGTGCCGGAACAAGGGGTGTCGACGGCCTTCTGGCATGGAACCGCCCGCGCGGGCTCCGCCGGCGGAGCCCCCGTCGAACCGAGTGGCGCTAGGGAGCGTATCGAGTCGTGATCAATCTGCGGGATGCGCCTTCGTGGCACGGTCTGGTCCGGTAAACCGTCTTGCGCGACGCGAGTGCAACTGACCGACCCGGAGTGGGAGTTCATCGAGCCGTACCTGCCGATCGGCGAGTACGGCCCGTACCCCGAGCGGCTGCGGCAGCAGTTCGAGGGCGTGATCTGGCGGTTCAAGACGGGCGGACAGTGGCGGGAGATGCCGACAGAGTTCGGTGCATGGTCGACCGTCCACAACCGCTTCCGGCAGTGGCGTAACGCCGGGGTCTTCGAGGCCTTGCTGGAGGGCCTGATCGCGGAAGCCGCGAAGCGCGGTGAGGTGAACCTGTCCCTGGTCAGCATCGACTCCACCACCGCCCGTGCCCACCACGACGCGGCCGGGATGCACCTTGACGAGGACGTCGTCACCGCCCTGGAGAAAGCCGCCGTCGAGGAGGAGAAGGCCGGGTCAAAGGGGGCGGGCTCGAAGAACAAAGAGGGCAGGAGACCGAAAGCGATCCCGCGCGGGAAAAACGACGACGCGTTCGGCGTCGGCGGAAACTCCGGCTGAAGGCCGCCCTCCTCGGACGCTCCAGGGGCGGGCAGAGCAGCAAGGTCCACCTCGCCGCCGACCGCAAGTGCCGCCCGCTGGCGTTCATCCTGACTGCGGGCCAGGCAGCGGACAGCCCGCAGTTCATCCCCGTCCTGAAGACGGTGCGGGTGCGCGGGCCCGTCGGCCGCGCCCGCACCAGGCCGGACGCAGTCGCAGGAGACAAGGCCTACTCGTCTCGCGACAACCGTGGCCACCTGTGCAAACGTCGTATCAAGGCGGTCATCCCGGAGAAGAAGGACCAGGCCGCCAACCGGAAGAAGAAGGGCAGTGGGGGCGGCCGGCCCGTCAGTCACGACACCGAGCTCTACAAGGAACGGAACACCGTCGAGCGGGCGATCAACAGGCTGAAGACATGGCGAGGCATCGCCACCCGCTACGACAAGACCCCGGGGAGCTACCTCGCCGGTCTCCACCTCCGTGCCTCCATGATCTGGATCAAGGACCTCACACGAGCGGCCCCTTGATCACAACCGAATACGCTCCCTAGCTAAGTTAGGCTCGCCTCCTCGGCGGCCTGCAGACCATCACCAAACAACCCCACCAGCAGCGCATCGCCGCCCCCGCTCCCGCACCAGTGACCTCACGCGACACACCGTTGTACCCTCGTTCCCGCGCGGACCGCTTGCCGTCATCGACCGGGAGGACGAAGGCCTCATCGCGCACTTCGCCGACCAGACATGGGTCGATACCGGCGCAGACCACCTCCTCGACCTGACGCTGCCAGCCATGCAGTACCTCGGCCTCCCCCTGCCCTGGACAACCGCAACCAGCTGAGACTGCCCGACCGCCACCCTGAGATCAGCCGCCTGCGAGACGCCGGCTTCCGCCTCACCCGGGCCGCCTCCGCCGCCAGCGAGCAATCCGCTCGCCAGGTTCCGCTGGCCAGGACGGTCAGAACGGTGGTGATGCCCGTCAGGATGCCGAGGAGTAAGCTCCTGGCAGCGGGCGGAATCGTCCCGCCACCTGTACGCGACGCACTGACCGACCTCATCGGCCAGGCAGCCCTCACCACACCCGGCAGGTCCCCTGACCAGGGCTGACGGACACGGACCGCAGCACTCCCGCTGCACCTTCCGGGCCGCTGCAGCCTCACCAGCACCCGGCGGCTTTGGCACAGTGGCAGCCCGCTCACCGATAGCCCACGAAGTACCAACGCCCACCCCGACACAACCCAGCAACAAGCAGCGCCCCGACGTCCCCACACCCGCCCCCAGCACAGGAGGCAAACCTTGACCCAGCCCACCTTCGCCCAGTACGTGGCGTGGCTGAACACCGTACTGAGCGAGAACTCCCACGCCGCCGACTGGAAGATGCCGGCAGACACACCCCTCCCCGCCTTCTCCGACGGCAGGGTCAGCATGGAAGCGCCGCCGCTGGGCTTCTGCTACCCGGCCCTCTCAGAGCCGGCCTGACCCGACGATTGTCGGCGTTCGCGTAATTCCCCAGCCCGGCTCCGTCGTCCCCGCTCGTTCGTGCGATCCAGATGAGGACGGGGAAGACGGGCCGCCCGGCTCTGAAGTGTCCGGTCCGAGCCGAGCCGTCAAGGACGCCTACGGCGTCGCTACCGCGATGAGCTGCGCTCATCCTTGACCGCCCGGCGCGGACCTGAAGGATCGGCTGGTTGCCGGGCGGCCCGGGGAGAGTGCCGTCCTCCTGGTCAGCCCGGAACAACTCCGCCTTCCCCACGGCCCATGGCGTGAAATTCAACCTGGGGAATTACGCGAAGTTCCACAACGATCGCCCGCCCAGCCGACCGACAACGCCACAAACGAATCGGAACGCTGTCCAGGACGCGCCTGTCCGGCCCGCCCTACCCCACAGTCACCGGAGATGACCTTGGTACGACTGAAGGGCCCTGGCGCTGGCGCGCAAGGCCCGCCAGCGCCAGGGCCCTTCACCGAGGACGCCCTCTCCAAGCTCGGTCAGCGGGTCGAGGAGGCGGTGCGCGCCAGTCGTCACCGCGCACGCCTGCGGGCTGCGCCGCACCGGCCTCGACGGTGATCGCCCGCTACAGCAAGGTTGACCTGCTGTGTTGGACGAGTTCGGTTACCTGAACCTAGACAAGAAGGGCGCCAAGCTGCTGTTCCAGATCTTCACCGAGCGCGAGGAGTGCAAGGCGACCGCGGTCGCGACGAACTCCCGGTTCGCCGAGTGGGACAAGACCTTCGGCGACCCCAGGCTCTGCACGGCCATCGCCGACCGGATCACCTTCCGCTGCACCCTGATCCAGACCGGCACCGAGTCCTACCGTTTCCGGATCACCGAGGCCGAACGGCGAGGCCGGTGATGGACCCTCGCCCGGAGGCCGACGACCCGGGCCTGCCTGATATCTGCGACCTCTGCCACCAGGCGTTCCCTGCTGGCGAGGGTGTCTACGGGCGCGTCCGCGACTCCTCCTGGGCCGACCCCGCCGACCCCGAGCACGACGGCCGGCGTCCCATCACGGCCTGCGGCACCGCACACCTGGCCGACCTGCAGCAGCGATACCTGCACCGGCCCTTCGTCAACGAAGAACTCTGGGCCGCGAAGATCGACCGGGCCCAGACGCAGCACCCTCACCTCAGCCAGGAACAACTCGCCAAAGAAACCGGGCTCAACCTGCTCCAGCTCGAAGCAGCCGCACGTTGGGGCGCCACACGAAGAGTTCGAGGGGCCGACGCTCTCGACGAACCGCTGAGGCCGCCGGGCGAATGAACCAGGACCGGGCCCTTCCAGACGGTGATCTCGAGTCCGCTTTCCAGCGCGAAGGCAGCGAGGTGCTTCTTCCATGTCCAGCGGCGGGGGTCGTTGGAACCTCCGCAGTCGGCGGTGATTAGCAGCCTGCGGGCGTCGGGGTGGTCGACACGTCCGCGCTGCTGCCACCAGCGGCGGATGGATTCCACCGCAAATTCGCCCGTGTCGTGGTCGGTCCCGACGTTGACCCAGCCAGTGTTGCGGGCGATGTCGTAGATCCCGTAAGGGATCACCACGGGCTGGTCGCTGGTGATGAAGGTGTGGCAGTCCACGCGGATAGGGTTCTTGCCCGGCCGCCAGGTGCGTCCGGGGCGGTCGCGGTCGCCCAGCCATTCCTTGGCCTTGGTGTCCACGCTGATCACGGACTGGTTGTCTTCGAGGAAGGCCGCGGCGGTGGCGTTAATGTGCGTGAACTGGGCATATCGGTCCGGATGACTGGCGCCTTCGGTGGTTTTGGCGGTGCCTTGCAGGCTGTATCCCAGGGCGTGCAGCAGGCGTCCGACGGCCGTCGCGCTGACCGGGTGGCCCTGAGTGGTAAGCGCCGAGGCCAGGGACCGCAGCGAGAGCGTGGTCCAGCGCAACGGCGAGACCGGATCGCCTCGGGTGTGCGGCTCGATCAGGGCTTCAAGCGCGGGCAGCAGACCGGGGTCGGTGACCGTCAGTGGTTTGCGGCCGGTTCCTGGAGCCCGGATCCACCCGGCCGGCAAAGGACACGCAGACAGCTCGGCGATCCCCCGAGCGATGGTGGCCGCACTGGCGCCAGAAGCAGCCGCAACCAGCGTAATCCCGCCATGGCCAAGCGCAGTGGCTTCACTGGCCAGGTAGATCCGACGGCGCCGTTCATCGAGATGCGGAAGGAACTGAAGGAACTGATCGAACTTCGCCCTCAAAGCCACAACCGAAGCCCGAGCGGCCATACGTGCAGTCACACTTCAGTGTCCCGCCAACGCCCTTCCATCGAGCAGTAATTGAAATACAAGCCCCGGCGGTGCCGGAGTATTGGCGCTGGACGCCGGCGGAGGTGGTGCCCTTCTTGACGAATCCGGTGTCGTCGATGATCAGCACACCGCCGTCGGCCCCAAGACGTTCGGCGACGTAGGCCTGCAGGTCGTCGCGGATCTCGTCCGGGTCCCAGCGGCAGCGGGACACCAGTCACTGAAGGCCGTCCGGTGTGGCGTGACCCGCGTGTTCGGCAAGCTGCCAGCTGTTCTTGCGGCCGACTTGGCCCAGGAGCCCACGGATATAGTCGCGTGCTCGCCGCCGGGGTTCCACCCGCGTGAACCTGGCTCCGATCCGCAGGACAAGATCAGCAAATTCATTGTCCCAGGCGTTCTCTGATGCGTGCTCGCTCACATCGGCGCACTGCCCGGAGCACTGTCATTACATGCGGCGCAGCCACCCGTTGGTGGGACGGTCCGCGAAAGACCGCCCCACACCCGGTTCCACAGCACTACACTCCCCACACTCAGGCCTTTGACCAGCGAAAATGGAGAAGCGCTGCTGGAGTACTAGTACACGTTGACGCGGTACGCGCTGAGCGCTTCGGTCACGGGCTGGAAGAACGACACACCTCCGGTGGTGCAGTTACCCCGGCCTCCCGAGGTCAGCCCGAGCGCGGTGCCGCCGGAGTGGAGTGGACCACCGGAGTCTCCGGGCTCGACGCAGATGTTCGTCTTGACGAGCCCGTAGACGACCAGTCCGTCACCGTAGTTGACGGTGACGTTCAGGGCCGTCACCTTGCCGCTGCGGCTGCCGGTGGTGCTGCCTCGTCTGGTGACGGACTGGCCCACGTACGCGTTGCCCGCCCTGGTGATGTCGACGGCGCCGACCATGCCGGGGTGCGACAGCGCGGTGTTGGCGTAGCGGACCAGCGCGTAGTCGTTGCCGGGGAAGCTGTAGCCGGACACCGGACCGATCCAGGTGGAGCGGGCGGAGTTCGTGTACCAGTTGGTCGTTCCCCTGGCGCAGTGTCCCGCGGTCAGGAGGTAGTGGGTGCCTGCCGCGTTCCGCACGTTGAAGCCGACGGAGCAGCGCTTCCAGGAGGCGTAGACGGCATTGCCGCCCGAGATCGTCCTGGTGAAGGTGCCGCGTACCCGCTGCACCTCGACCGCACCGCCGTACCTCGCGGTGGCCGAGATGAGTTCGGCCCACTCGGCGTCCGTCACGCTCTGGTCGGCGTCGACCACCAGCGTGTGGGAATCCGGGTCCACCGACCACGACGTGCCGCCGATCGCCAGCGCTTCGACATGAGCGCGGGCCTCGGCCACGTCCACCGGGCGGTGGGGGGAGTTCCGGGCCGTGGCGGGGGCGGTCGGAAGCGTGAGGAGGCCACCCGCCGCCATCAGGCAGGAGGCCAGGGCGAGAAGTCGGTTGGAGCGGGACGTGCGGCGCCGCGGTGCGCGCGGGTGGGAGGTCACGGGAGCCGTTCGGCCCTGTTCTGAGGAGGTCGGCATGCTCATCCCTACGGATGGTCGTCCCCGGGGGTTCACCGCCCCGGCCCGCGGCGGCGTGCCGGCGGGCCGGCCGGAGCCTTCGGGCCGGGGCGGCAGAGCGGGCGGCGCCACAGGCGCCGCCCGTCGTTCACACGCCCCGCTTGATCAGCTTGCCGTCCGCGCCGATGACGAACCATTCACCGTCCAACCCCTGGCCCGTGACGTCGCCCGGCACCGTGTCCCCCACGTAGTAGTAGAGCGGCCAGTCGCCGTACGTGGCCTGCGCCGTTTCCCTGGTGAGTGTGTTCTTCCCGAGGAGCCGCGCGTCCGTGCCCGTACCGGCCTCGACGCGAGGTGCGGTCAGCGCCGGCCAGACGGCGATGCAGGCGGCGTCGCAGTTACCGGCGCCGGGCCTGTCCTTGGTGAAGCCGTAGAGTGTGCGCCCTGTGCCGTCGACGAGGATCGGGCCGAGCGTGGAATCGGCCACGCGGACGGAATGCGGCAAGGATGCCTGTGCGGGATCTCGCGGGGGCCCGGCGGCCGTGCTCGGCCGGCCCGATACCGCCGAGTCGTCGCCGATTCCGCCGCCGCATGCCGTCAGGGCGAACAAGCTCAGGGAGATCAGGGGCACCGCGAGTGTGAGGGTCGTCCTGGAGACTGACATGGGTTTCTTCCTTCGTTCGGTCAGGCGATGAACGGTCACCGGGTGGTACGGGCGGCCGTGGTCCGGTGGTTCAAAGGAATTCATGAAATGTGATGATGAACCACGCGCTGTCGTGATCCGTTCTCTCCGACGAACCGCCGATGACGGCAGGGACCCGAAGGAGAGACAACTCACATGAAGAAGCGACTTCTCGCGACGGCGGCATGCGTGCTCGCGCTGGGTACGAGCGCTGCCGTCCCCGCGAGCGCCGAGGGCAGCGGCCACGGCAGTCACGGCGGCCACGGCGGCCTGGGTTCCGCCGCGGGAACCGTGACCACGCCCCTCGCTCGGTCCACGCCCTCGACCGGGCGCGCCGTGACTCTCGTCGCACGCCTCGACGGCGCGCAGGAGGTGCCGGTCCAGGGCGGGCCCGCCGTGGCCGACCCGGACGGAAAGGCACTCGCCCTGGTCCAGGTCAGGGGTGACCGCGTGGTGTTCTCGCTTTCCTGGCAGGGGCTCGTGCCGAGCCTCGGTCACATTCACGAAGGTGACACCGGAAAGAACGGACCGGTCGCGGTCCCGCTCTTCGGCAGCGCCATGCCGTCCACCGTGGACTCCGCGGCGGGTCAGGTGACCGTCGTCGACCCCGTCCTCGCCGAGCGTCTGCGGACCCGGCCGACGGGGTTCTACGTGAACCTGCACAGTGCCGAGTTCCCCGGTGGAGCGGTACGCGGCCAGCTGAAGCCGCTCGGGCGTCCCGTCAACCCGCTGGACATCATCCGGGGCGGCAAGCTGCGGGCCCTGTCGAACGGGTCCCAGGAGGTGCCCAAGAACGACGACTCCAAGGTCGGCGACCCGGACGGCTACGCGGTCACCTTCCTGCGCCCCAAGGCCACGAGCATCGATTTCTCGATGGCCTGGGTCAACATCCAGAGCCCCAGCCTGGGGCACATCCACCGGGGACCGTTCGGCAGCAACGGCGAGGTCGTCTTCAACCTCTTCGACAAGCCGGTCCCCGGCGGGATCTTCGCGGTCTCCGGGCGCCTCGGGGGCCAGAAGCCCGAGGACGTCAACCGCGTCCGGCAGAACCCTCTCGACTACTACTCCAACATCCACACCGCGGAGTTCCCCGACGGGGCGGTGCGCGGCCAGCTGTTCCGCTGACCCCTCCGGGCCACCCACCCGGAGGGCAGTCCTCTTCCGGCCGCCTCGTCGCCGTCCGTCGATCTCGTCTCCCGGCGACGGTGTCCGACTCGACGAGGCGGCCGGTGCCGCGCCGCTCGTCGTGCGGGGAGGACCGCACGGCGAGCGATCACGGCCCTTCACGGATTGCGCCCCGCCGGGCACCGGAGTGCGTCGCACCGAGGCCGTACCGTGGCGGCAGGCTTGTTCCCATCGGCTCTCGGAAGGGGGTTCCATGTCCGACCTCGACGACCTGGTCCGCGAGCTGAGCGACGTACCGAGGGCCCTCCCGAAGAGCGAGCGCGAGCTGGGCGAGCTGCTGGTGCACATCAAGAGTGCCGCGGGCCTGTGGGCCGACCTCCTGTACGACGTCCGCCAATCGGCCGAGCACCTCGCGGGTCCCCATGCCACGGCCGCCCTGGAGATCGCGTTCCGCAGGGCCGAGGAGTCGTACGTGGAGCTGGAGATCGCCCACGGAGCCGCCTGCCCCCCATCCGGACGGCAGGACTGACGCAGCGGTGCGGCCGCTCCGGCACACGACGTCCCAGTCGGCCGGAGCGGCCTTTGTCGTATTTGGTGAACGGCTCGCGCCCACCCCCCGTGCAAGAGGGGGAGATTACTACTGCTCTTGGAGTGGAGGACGTCATGGGCGAGCCGATTCTCGAGCCCCGTGGCGAGGAACCGGACAGCTGGGAATGCGATCTACGGCTCGGCAAGCAGCTGTGGATGGTGCGCATCGTGCGGGAGGCCTTACGCACGGCCCTGTACGGCCGCCGCTCACCGGACTTCGTCGACACGGCCTGTCTGCTCGCCACCGAAATCGTCGCCAACGCCCTCGTGCACACCATGGGGCCGGTCCGCGTCAGGCTCAGCGGCCACCGCTGCGGGCTGCGTTTCGCCGCCCTGGACCGGGGCGTGCGCGGCGACCTCCCGGGGCCGGTACGCCGGACAGTCGACGAGGAGGCCGAAGGAGGGCGCGGACTCCAGCTCGTCGACATGTGCGCCGCCCGCTGGGGCGTGGGTCGGGACCCCGACGGCGTGGGTTCACAGGTGTGGTTCGAGCTGGACGCGCACGAATGCGCTGACCCCGTACTGTGCGAGGCCCAGCGCCGAGCCACCTCCACGGTCAGCGACATCCGGTCGGCCCCCAGCGCGCGTACGCTGCGGCGCTGAGGGCGCCGGCCGGCCCGCTGCGTCCACGGTTCTCAGCCGCCCTCGCGGAGGGCCTTCCGACCGTGTGCGGCGCCCCCGGCCGCGCGGTCCGGGATCAGGGCTCGTAGCCGAAGTTCTGGGTCCACCACGGGCCGCCCGGGCCGAAATGCACCCCCACACCGATCGTGGTGACGCCCACGCGAAGGATGTTGCGACGGTGACCGGGGCTGTTCATCCAGGCGCGCATCGCGGCCGCAGGACCAGGCTGTCCCCGCGCGATGTTCTCGGCGGCCGGCGCCGGATACCCCGCCGCGCTCATTCGGTCCGCCGGGCTGACTCCGGCGGGGTCCTCGTGCGAGAAGAAGTCCCGCGCGGCCATGTCCTCGCTGTGCGCCCGGGACGACTGCCGCAGTCTTTCGTCGATGCGCAACGGGGGCAGCCCCGCCACTCGGCGCCGCTCGTTGACCAGCACCGTCACATCGTCCTCCGTACGACGCCGCCGTCGCTCGGCGGTGCTGCCCTCGGTGCCGAACGCCGACGTGGGAGAGGGGGCCGGTGACACTGCCCGCCGTGCGGGCGCGGCAGGCGACCAGCCGCCGGCCGGGCCTTCCTCCTCGTCGAGGAGGCTCGGCAGCTGGGGACGCGCCGCGGCGGGCTTGTCGGTGACGGCTGGACGGCGTGGCCGCGGCGTGGCCGGCTTGCCTGTACCGCGTGTCCGGCGTCCGCGCTTCTTCGCCATCGTCCTCGCCTCCCGTGAGGTCTCCCACCGCGTTTTCACGGGCAGGCACGGCGATGCGGAAAGGAAGGTTCAGAAGCGGACGTGCGCTCCGTCGGACGGTTTGGCGTTTGCCCAACGAAGGGCCGGCATCGAGAGGAGAACCGGCGACTCGGCCGTGATTCGCTGGGCACATGGCCCGTTCGGGCATTCATCTTCCTTTTCCTTTTTCCTGTTCACACATGGGAGTTGTCGATGAGCTGCGTGCTGCTGGTACACGGGGTGGGCGGTCCGCCGCTGGAGTACGCGCTGCCGAAGGTGGCCGCCCATGCCGAGGTACACGTCCTCGCGCTCACTCCGCTCCCCGGCGCGCGCCGGGGATTGTGGCGGCCGCTGTGTGCCTCGGTCGTCGAGTCGCCCCGCACCGGCGCGGCCGGGGACGGACCGGAACTCGTCGAGCTCATCGAGCGGCGGGCACGTGAGGTCGGGGCGGATGCCGTGCTGACCCTGTCGGAGTTCGCGGTCGTCGCCGTGGCGCTGGCCTGTGAGGCGCTGGGCCTCGCGGGGGCCGGACCGAACGTCGTGGCCGCGCGCGACAAGCGTGAGATGAGACGCGTCTGGCAGCGGGCCGGCGTCCCGGTGCCCGGCTTCGCGCCGGTCCTCGACGAGCACGGCATCGAGGAGGCCTTCGGCTTCCTCCGCCCCCCGCTGCTGCTGAAGTCCGCCTGGGGGGCCGGCTCCACCGGTCAGGTCACGGTCACCACTCCCGACGAGGCCGTCCAGGCCTGGCGGGACACGAGCGCACTGATGCGTGCCACGGCCAACGAGGGCTACGGCGAGCTCCATGTCGCCGGCACGCATGGCGACTTCCTTCTGGAGGAGCTCGTCACGGGCAGCGCGGAGGGCTGGTTCACCGAGCCGGGCTGGGGTGACTACGTGAGCGTCGAGGGCATCGTCGCCGACGGCGTCCATCACCCGCTGTGCATCAGCGGGCGGCTGCCCACCGTGCCGCCCTTCACCGAACGGGGAAGCGTCACCCCGGTCGCCCTGCCCGCGGAGCTGCAGCACCGGATCGAGGACGTCGTCCGGATCGCCGTCGACGCACTCGGTCTGGACACCTGCGCCACCCACACGGAGATCAAGCTCGGCGCGGACGGGCAGATGTGGGCGATCGAGACCGCCGCACGCTTCGGGGGTGTGCTGATCACCCGTCAGGCGGAGGACGCCCACGGGCTCGACATGATCGGCATGCTCGTCCGTCAGCTGCTCCGCCGGCCCGTCGAGTACCCCTCGCGCATGCTCACCGAAGGACGAGGCGCCGCCGCCTCCTTCGTCGTGCTCCCTGTCGACGAGGCCGGAAACACCTGGCGGCGTGATGTGCTGTGGGACTTCACCCGCGTCGACTGGAGGTCCCTCCTCTCCCCGGACAGCGTCATACAGCTGGTGCCGGAGCTCTCGCACGCGAACGGCACTCCCGTCACCCCGTACGCCTCGGGGGAAGGCGGCCTCTCCCGCGCCGCCGTCTGCTTCGTCAACGGCCCGGACGCGAGCACCGTCGTCGAGGACTGCCGGCGCATCGTCAAGGCGCTGCCCGCGGCCCTGCCGCCCGTACCGCGCCAAGGCGTCGACGGCGAAGGCCTGCTGGACCTCGACCTGTTCGCCGAACTGGCCGGCACCCTCGCCGGACAGCCCTACGTCAAGGTGGTGGTGGACCGCGAACTCGACGGCTGGCACATCCTCGACCACGCCGAGCACACCTTCCATGCCCACTACATCGCCGACCGGATTCTCGGCATGGACAGGAAGACGCTGTACAACGGCATCGACACGTTCAACCACAGCGTGTACGAGGACCCGGACCGCCGCTTCCTGCTCGGCGTGCTGTCCCTTCACCACCTGCAACCGGACGGTGACGACGACACGTCGCAGCCGTTCATGGTCCTGGAGACCGTGGAGGTCGACACCATGGGCGCCGCGCTCCTGGCCGAGTTCCACGGCACCGTACGCGCCCGCCTCGATCCCAGGCTTCCCCTGCTCCTCAAGCCCGCCAACCACATCCAGGAAGCCGCCGTCGACGAAATGCCCGAGGGGCAGCGGCTGCCGTGCATCGCCGCCCACGAGCTGTACGGCACCGCCGAGTTCACGGCCCTCAACCCCGGCGAGGCCCACGGCAGGCTGCGCCATTTCGTGCATGCCGAGGACTACCGCCTGGCCCAGGAGCGGGGCGACATCGCCTGGTACGACATCCTCGCCCTGCCGGTCGTCCCCGACGACATTCCCCGGGTCGCCGGCCTCATCAGCACCCGCCCGACCACGCCGCTGTCCCACACCAACGTGCTGGCGGCGGGTTGGGGCATCCCCAACGCGGTCGTCCGCGAGCTCACCGCCCACCTCTCCCCCGTCGACGGCGATCTCGACGGCACCTGGGTCCGTTATGCCGTGACCGCCGACGGCATCGTCCTGGAACCGGCCGAGAAGCCCGTCGGCCTCGACGCCCTCACCCACCCGGAGCGGCGCGTCAGGACCGTCGCCGTCGGCACACCGCGCACGGAATCGCTGCCCGTCCTTCCGCTGTCCGGTCTGCTCGCCGACGACAGGCACGCCTACGGCACCAAGGCGGCCAATCTCGGCGAACTGCTTCACGTCCTGCGCTGTGGATCCCCCGACCTCAGCGGCTTCTACGCCGTCCCCCGTCCCCCGCGACCCGACCTGCTGGGCAGGCTGGCCGAGCGGCTCGACGCGCCCCGCGACGCCACCGCCGGTCAACTGGCGGAACACGCGGCACTGTTCCTGCGCGACACCCTCTCGGTGCCGGAGGGCATCGCCATCCCCTTCGCCGTCCAGCAGGAGTTCCTCGCCGCGGCCCCGGCAGTCCAGCAGCGCATCGGCATGCTCAAGATGGCGCTCAAGCTCGGCTCCGAGGACGAGACGGACGCCCTGTGCGCCGAGCTGCAGGACCTGGTGCGTGCGACCGCGCTGCCCGACCGCGTTCTCGACGAGGTCATGGCCCAGCTCGTCCGCCATGTCCCCGACGCCGGGTCACTCGTCGTCCGCTCGTCCTCCAACGCAGAGGATCTCCCTGGATTCTCCGCCGCCGGACTCTACGAATCGGTCGCCCACGTCACCGGTCCACGCCACCTGGCCGCGGCCGTCAAGCAGGTCTGGGCCTCGCTCTTCACCGCCCGTGCGGTGCGGCTGCGCCACCAGGCCGGCATCCCGCTGGAGGACACCTACATGGGCGTCATCGTGCAGCGCCGTCAGACTGCCGCCTACGGGGGCGTGATGGTCACCTGCGACCCGACCCGCCGGGACGACTTCCGCACCGTGAGCGTGAACTGCGCGGCCGGATCCGCCGAAGCCGTCGTGGCGGGAGCCGCGCCGCCCATCCAGTACCTCTTCAACACCGTCGAGGGCGGCGGTCGCACCCTCAGCCTCGGCGACGCCGCCGAGGACCTCCCCACGCCGGCCAGGGAGCGCCTGGCGCAGCTCGCCTTCGCGGGCAGGCTGCTGCAGGGTCATTTCGGCGGGCCGCCGGAGTACGCCACCCCTCTGGACATCGAATGGCTGCTGGACCCGGAGGGTCGTCTCCGCGTCGTCCAGGTACGGCCTTACGCGGTCTGAGGGCTCATGTCCACGGAGTCTCTCCTGCCCCCGGCCGCGCGTCGGGTCATCCGACTCAACAACGCCTTCCAGCTGAGTTTCAACCTGCTGTGGTGGATGCCGGTCTTCTACGACTACCAGCGCCGCAGTGGACTCGGTGACGCCGAGATCTTCCGCATCCAGAGCCTCTACTACCTGGCGTTCTGCTTCCTGGAAGTACCCACCGGCCTGGTCGCCGACCGTGTCGGGGCGCGCCGCTGCCTCCGGCTGGGCGCCGCGGTCATGATCGTGGCCAACGTCCTGCCGGCGGTACGCCCGGACCACACGGGATTCCTGGTCCACTTCCTGCTGCTCGCCGCGGCCCGTTCCCTGGTCTCCGGCGCCGGTAGCGCCTACCTGTACGAGGCACTCGACGGCCACGGGGCGCGGGAACGCTACGCGCAGGCCGAGGGCACCGCACGCGCGCTCGGTCTCGCCGCGAAGATCGTCTGCTGGCCCTTCGTCGGCCTGGTCTCCGCGGTGGCGACCAGCGCACCGTACTGGCTCACCGCGCTCAGCGCCGGCGTGTCCCTGGTCTGCGTCCTCGCTCTTCCGCCGCTGCCCCACCCCGGGGCGCCGGGTGGCAAGGATCCCGTGAACCGCGAAGGCCCGTTCGCCGTACTGCGGGGCGCGGCCCGGGTCTTCGCGGGCAGCCGCGCGCTCGGCCCCCTGATGCTCCAGGGCGTCGCCGTCTTCACGCTCGCCCGCATCTGCCAGGTCAACCTCTTCCAGCCCCTGCTGATCGACAAGGACGTCCCTGTGGCCGACCACGGTCTGGTGCTGTCGGCCATGACCCTGGCCGAGGCGGTCGCCGCCGCCCGACCGGGCCTGGTCCGGCGCCGCATGGGCGACTCGGCGGCCGTCTTCTCGCTGACGGTGGTGATGGCGGGCGCCCTCGCGGCCGCCGCGTGGGCGAACGGAGCGGTCACCGCCGTCCTGCTGTGCCTCTTCGCCGCGGCGGCCGGATTCTGCTACCCGGTCCAGCGCCAGCTGATCAACGGGGCCATCCCGGCCACCCCGTACCGGGCGACCCTGCTGTCCGTGGAGTCCATCGTCGACCGCGGTGTCTGCGCCCTGGCGGCGCTGGCCACCGGTGCCTATCTCGGCGCCGGCCGCATCGACAGCCTGCTCGTCCACGCGGCGCTCGCCACCTGCGCCCTGCTGACGACCGTCGCCGCCGCGCTGGCGTGGGCTCGCCGGGGCACCCGGGGGCCTCAGGTGCCGAAGGACCCTGCTTCGCAGGAGAGTTCGGGCGGCCAGACCGTGCCGTCGAGCAACCCCAGGGCGTAGCCGCGCGCCACGATCGCCGGCCGCGACGGGGCGTCCAGTTCGTCCCGCAGCCGGCGCAGGTGGTAGTCCAACGCCTGCCGGGACATCCCCACATCCCGGGCGATACGCGTGTTGGACTGCCCCCGCGCCAGCCGCAGCAGCACCTGCTCCTGAATGGGCGACAACTGGACGGTGCGTATGTGCTCCACACCCAGGGCGATCAGCAGTGCCAGCACTCCCGCCGGCCGGCCTCCCGCGCGGAGCACGGCCAGGTCGGCGCGCACCAGCCGCCGGCCTCCCCGCCCGGTACGGCACACCAGACGTACGCTGCAGCGCAGCGCGCGGCCGCTGACCAGGTCCCGCCATTTCGGCAGCAGCCGCTCCACGTCCTCGGAGGCGCTCACGAACTCGCGCACGAGCCGGCCCTCCAGCCGGGCGACCGTGGTGTGGAGCAGTTCGGCCGCGCCGGGCGTCGCCCGGGCGATGCGCCCGTCCGGTGAGAACCTCACCGCGGCCGCTCCCGTACGGTCGCGCAGGGCCCGTAACTCCTCTTCGGCGGCCTCCTTCTCGTCCAGCGCCCGCATATGGCCGGTCACGTCGAGGTAGATGCCGCCGACGCACCGGCCGGCCGCGGTCTCCAGCGGGAAGCGGTGGCCCGTCACCCGCACGGGCACGCCGCGGTCCCCGGCGAACGTCAGCACGTGCCGCATGGGGCGGTCTCCCACGAGGACCTGCTCGTCGAGGCGGCGCGCGGGGGCGACGTCCCGGGGCGGCAGCACCTGGTCCAGGGTGCGCCCGACCAGCTCTTCGGGCACCGTCCCGTGCAGATGGGCATAGGCGGCGTTGACCCAGAGGTAACGACCTGACGCGCTCCGGATGAACGCCGCGCCCGGGAAGTACGCGCTGAAGGCCAGGGACCGCTCCCGCTCGTCGGCGCCTGCCGACACGTCGACGGCGACGGCCCGTACTCCGTTCACCGGGTCGTCCGGTGTCCCGTCGTGGGCCCGGCGGGGGCCGGCCACCACGTCGAGGAGCCGTCCGCCGCTGCGTGCCCGCCAACGCACCGTCTCCCCGGCGAGAGCGCGGGCCTGAGCGACGGTGTCGCGTGCCGGCGGGCCTTCGCGCCGTTCCGGTGCGGGCGGCGCCGAGGGGCCCTGTTCATGCGTGCCGAGCGCGTGTGCCGCCGCACCTCCGCCGTACCGCTTGACACGTAACTCGTCGTCCGTCTCCCACCAGGCCAGAGGAAGCCGGCTGAGCAGCGGGTCCCAGCCCGGACCGGTCATGCCTGTCGGCCTTCCCGCGTGACGGACGGCACGTCGGCCCGCAGTCTGCGGGCCGCGAAGTCCGCGTAGACGCGGCTGACCTCGGTGCTGAACGGGCCCTCGCCGATGGCCGGACTGCCGTTCACGCCCAGGACGTACCAGAGGCGTGTGACGCGGTCCTGGACGACGGTCACGGCCGCGATGTCGTAACCGAACAGATCGGCACAGCGCACGGCCGTCCGCTTGACGTCGTCGTCGAAGCCGTCCGGCTCGAACAGCGTGGCGTGGGACGCCCCTGCCCGGCTGGTGATCTGACTCCCGTCGGTGCTGCACCGGTGGATGACGAGGCGGACCTCGGCGCCGAGGACCCAGATCAGGAACGTCCCGTTGTTGGGAACGTACCGCTGGGCGAGGAACAACAGCCCACGGTGGCGGCGGTCCCGCAGGGTCTCCGCCAGCTCCGCGTCCTCGCCGATCAGTCGGGTGAGCTCGCCCGCGCAGGCGTACATGGGCTTGAGTACGAAAGGGGTGCCGAAGCGGGCGGCGAGCATGTCGAACGAGGGACTCAGCCGGGAAGCCGGCAGGTGCGCCGTATCGGGCACGTTCTCGCCGAACAGGGCGAGTTTCACGTACTGATGGAGCCGCGAAGGCGCGGCGAGCCCCGAGCGCGCACCGCCCAGGCTGTCGCCATTGACGAGAGTGCGCCGATGGGCGGACAGGTAGCAGCTGATCGTACTGAGCAGGCCGGGGGGCAGGCGATGGTCCCTGATGTGGACCAGCCCGAAGTCGGCGAGATCGCGCTGGGTGACCTGCTCACGGATGCAAGCGACGTTCCCCAGGATGTCGACGGTGAGATGGTCGGCCGAGCGCAGGACCGTCCGCACGCCGCGGGCCGCCAGCGCGTGGACGAGCTCGTCACCCCCCTCGCCGTACAGGATCAGCGCGGAACAGGGGCCCGTCCGCCGCGAGCCGCGGACGGCAGGCGGTCGGGCGGGCCTCCGGGCCTCACGGAGCCGGACGACCGTCGGCAGGCGCCACGCCGTCACGGTGGCGAGGACGAGGATCGTGAGGATCAGCCAGGGAAGGACCACAGCGGTTTCACAGTTCTTTCGCGCGATACGGAGGAGAGCGGGACCGTCAGGCCGCCGGTATGTACGGCGGCCGGAGCAATCCCTCGTCCCGCGCCGCGTCGACGCGCGACTGGAGCAGTCCCGCGTCCCGCGCCGCGTCGACGAGTCCGTCCATGCCTGTACCCAGCTTGCGTTGCAGGCCCATCAGCGCCCTGGTGACGGCGGCGTGGCTGCGCCCCAGTTCGTCGTGGAGGGCGCCCGCGTCGATGCCCTCGTGCAGCGCCACCAGGATCTGCTCCTCGACCGGGGTGAGGGCCGGGCTCTGCGCGCGTACGGGCACCCTGCGCGCACCCCCGGGCCGCTCCTCCACCATGGCGGCGTCCAGGGCCGCCGCCTCCCAGGACTCCGGACAGCCGCCCCGGACCCGTGAGCGGCTGCCGACCGCCATGCGCTGCCCGTCGGTCTCGCCGCCCCAGATCCCGTACTCGCCCTGGTCTCGCGCCCATTGACGGCACGCCTGTATGACCGGGCAGGTCTGGCACAGGGCCACGGCCTCCTCGGACCGCTGGCGGCCGCGACGCCCCCGGTCGTCGTAGCCCTCGTCCGGTGGGTGGAAGAGCCAGGGGTGCCGGGTGCAGGGGACGCGCACACCCACCCGGGACAGGAACGGCGGGACAGCGTGCTCGGTTTCGTGTGGCATGGTCAGGCTCCCGAGAAATGGGTCCGGCGCGCGTCCGGCGGCAGGAGACCACGCGCGCGGCGCCCCGGGCTGTGTCGGTCCTGGCCTCGGCCGACCGTGGTGAGCGGTCCCATGACGTGTCGCCCTCCGTTCATCGTCCCCTCCTCGCCGGCCGGCGTGTCGGTCTGCCGGCCCTGTGCTGAGCGGCACGTGAAGGAGCCGGTTCTGGTTCACGGGTGATGACACCGCGAGGTGGTCCGGATGTTCGGGGCGGAACGGGCCGAACCATCACGTGTACGGTTCCGTGGTCGGGAGTGCCGCTCATCCCCGAGTGGTGGTCGCCGGATCCGGATGACTGAAAGTGAGGCGTGGCGGACAGACATGGGTCGGATGTCCCTGGGGGCCTACGTGCTGGGCGCTCTGACCGAGGAGGGTGACCGGCTGGTGGCCGAGCATCTGCGGGCCTGCGACCGGTGCACCGCCGACTATCTCGATCTCTCGGAGGCGGCGAACTTGCTCACCTTGATCGACGAGGCCGATCTCGCCGCGGGAAAGAGGCCGTCCGGGGGCGGCGAGGCCGACGGGGAGGGCCCGTCGGCGTCCCCGGTGACGACGTGAACCACATCGCGAAAGGTGCTGGCCGATGCTGCGCGTACTGGCGGTCGACGACGAGGAGCCGGCGCTGGAGGAGCTGCTCTACCTGCTGCGCGCGGACGCGCGGGTGGGCCACGCGTCAGGCGTCCTTGAGGCGACCGAGGCGCTGCGTCTCCTGGGCCAGGCCATGGACTGTGCCCCGGAGTCCGAGGAGGGCATCGACGTCGTCCTTCTCGATGTCGGCATGCCGGGGCTGAGCGGTCTGGACGTGGCCCGGCTCCTGGCGGGTTTCAGCTCGCCTCCGCACATCGTCTTCGTCACGGCCCACGAGGACTTCGCGGTACAGGCCTTCGAACTGCACGCCGTGGACTACCTCCTCAAGCCCCTGCGCAAGGAGCGGCTCGCCGAGGCCCTGCGCAGAGTGACCGAGCTGGTCGAGCGCCGGCCGCCCGCTCCGGCGGTCCGGCACGTCCCGTCCGCCACGGACACATCAGACCGATGGAGCGCGCCGGAGGACACCGATACCGGTCCCCCCGTCCCGTCCGACCGCGTTGCCGTCGAGCTCGCCGGATCCACCCGTTTCCTCCCGATCGCCGAGATCACCTTCGCCGAGGCTCAGGGCGACTACGCCCGTCTGCACACCCGCAACGGCACCACCCATCTCATCCGGATTCCGCTCTCACAGCTCGAGGAACGCTGGCGGGCCAGGGGATTCGTTCGGATCCACCGCCGCCATCTCGTCTCGCTCGCCTCCATCGACGAACTCCGCCTGGACGCCGGCATCATGACGGCTCGTGTGGGGGCGAACGTACTCACCATCAGCCGACGCAACGCCCGGGAACTGCGCGATCTCCTCGTCAGGCAGGCCAGGGACGGGCAGAGCACGGGCTCGCGACGGAGCGGGGGGCACGTACCATGATGTATCGAGGCCGGCGTGGGCCTGGCCCTGTGCGTACACTCCCTCGCACATGCGATCGTCACCACAGCGAGGGGCGCGGATGACCGAGGAGCCAGCCCCCGCACGCGCCGTGGTCACGCGCCGCCCGACCGGACCCGGGCCTGCCGCCCGGCCCGCCCGGGTGCCGATCCCGCCGGGCGGGGAGCCGGAGCGGGACCCGGAGACCGTACGCGCCCTCGTCCACGGCCAACTGCGCACAGGACTCGCCGTCGTAGGACTGCTCGCCGCCCTCCTAGGCCCCCTGCCCCTCGCCTTCCGCTCGGTGCCCCAGCTCGGTGGCGACGGTCGGCCAGTAGTGGTCTGGGCCGTACTCGGCGTGGTCGTCTACCCGCTGTTCGTCCTGCTCGGCCGCTGGTACGTACGCCGTGCCGAGCTCACCGAGCGCCGATTCAACGACGCGGGAACGCGCGCCCGCGACGGCTCCGGAACCGCCGGGTGAACCAGGCTTACGGCGTCGTCGCGGTCACCTCCGTGGTCGTGGCATCCGGTCTCATCGGGGCCCTGGGACTGCGGATATCCCGCACCACCTCCGACTTCTACGTGGCCTCCCGGAGCGTGCCGCCCCGTCTCAATGCCGCCGCCATCAGCGGGGAGTACCTCTCCGCGGCCTCGTTCCTCGGCATCGCGGGCCTGGTCCTCTCCCAGGGTGTCGACATGCTCTGGGTACCCGTCGGCTACACCGCCGGTTACCTCGTGCTCCTCGCCCTGGTCGCCGCCCCGCTGCGCCGCTCCGGCGCCTACACCCTCCCCGACTTCGCCGAGGCACGGCTCGAGTCGACCGTCGTGCGCCGCATCACGAGCATCCTCGTGGTGGTGGTCGGCTGGCTCTACCTCGTACCGCAGCTCCAGGGCGCGGGACTCACCCTCGGGCTGGTCACCGGAGCGCCGGGGTGGACCGGCGCGCTGATCGTCGCCATCGTCGTGGCCCTGTCGGTCGCCGCCGGCGGGATGCGCAGCATCACCTTCGTCCAGGCGTTCCAGTACTGGCTCAAACTCACCGCGCTGCTGGTGCCCGCTCTCTTCCTGCTCCTGGCCTGGCAGGGTGACCCGAGCGCCCGCACCGCCCTCGACGAGCCGCCGGCGTTCCGCGACCACACGCGGGTCCGCGTCGACGACACCGTCCGCGTCAGGGTTCACGAACAACTGCGGGTCACCGTCGATGGAACCGTCGACGGACGCGCCCACCAGGCCTCCGTCCTCCTCCTTCAGCCCGGCGTCCACCGCGTCGACACCGGCACGACCCTGCACTTCCCCGTCCGGGCCCGCGTGGCCGGACGCAGCGAGGACACGACGGCCCCCGCCCGCGGATCACGTGGGAGCGACGCCTCCCCACGTGAGGACAAGGGACACTCGCTGTACGCCACGTACGGGCTGATCCTCGCCACCTTCCTCGGCACCATGGGCCTGCCGCATGTCGTCGTGCGCTTCTACACGAGCCCCGACGGCCGGGCCGCCCGACGCACCACGGTCGTCGTCCTCGGACTCGTCGGCGCCTTCTACCTCCTCCCACCGCTGTACGGGGTCCTCGGCCGGATCTACACGCCCGAACTGCTGCTCACCGGAAACACCGATGCCGTCGTGCTCCTGCTGCCTGAGCGGCTCATCGGCGGCGTGGCCGGCGACCTGCTCGGCGCACTCGTCGCCGCCGGAGCCTGCGCCGCCTTCCTCTCCACCGCCTCCGGACTCACCATGGCCGTCGCGGGAGTGCTCAGCCAGGACGTCCTGCCGTCCCCGCGCACCGGGTACTTCCGGCTCGCCAGCCTCATCGCCGTCGCCGTACCCCTCGCCGTCTACACGCTCGTCCCCGGCATCCCGGTGGCGAAAGCGGTCGGCCTCGCCTTCGCGGTCTCCGCCTCGTCGTTCTGCCCGCTGCTCGTGCTCGGCATCTGGTGGCGCGGACTCACCGCGGCCGGAGCGTCCGCCGGGCTCCTCACCGGCGGCGGAGCGGCGCTGACCGCGGTCGCCCTGACGATGACCGAAAGCGTAGGCACGGGCTGGCCGCGCACCCTGTCGGCCTGGCCGGCCGTGTGGTCCGTGCCACTCGCCTTCCTCACGATGATCCTCGTTTCGCTGGCAGACCGGCGCGGCGCGCCCCTCCACACCGACGCCATCATGGCGCGCCTCCACCTCCCGGAACCGCCCGCGAACCACAGCCCCGCGGCGCGCGGGCGCCGCCTCACCACCGATGAGGATCCGACCGCGGGGTCGCCCGCCCCGTGACACCGACGACGGAGGACCGGCCCATGAACACCCTCGCCCTCGCTGTCTCCCCCACAGGCACAGTCCTGCTGGTCCTGTGCGGAGCCGCCGCCGGGCTCCTCGCCGGCGCGGTCCTGGCCCGCCGCCGCGTCGCCGTGGGCGGCGTCGGGGACAGCGTCGAGAAAGCCACGTTCCGTACTCTGCACACCGCCTCCCTCGCCGCGCCGCCGCTGCGTGCGGGCCTCACGCCCGACACCGCGCGCAAGGCCGTGCGCAGGCTTCGACCCCTGCTCGGCAGCAGCGCCCTGCTCCTCACCGACACCGACCGGGTGCTCGCCTGGGGCGGCTCCGGCGAACACCACACCGACGAGGTCATGCAACACGCACGGGACGTTCTCGGATCGGGCCGCGCCGGCGTCTTCACCGTGGACTGCGCCCAGGAGGACTGCCCGGTCCGCGCGGGCGTGGTCGTGCCCCTCAGCGTCGACCAGGACCTCCGCGGAACCCTGGCCGCCTTCGGGCCCGAGAAGTCCGACGCCCTGGCCCGGGCCACGGAAGAGGTCGCCCGGTGGGTCTCCGTACAGCTCGAACTCGCCGAGCTCGACCGGGCCCGCACCTCTCTCATCGAAGCAGAGCTCCGCGCTCTGCGGGCTCAGATCTCCCCCCACTTCATCTACAACTCGCTCGCCGCGATCGCGTCCTTCGTCCGCACCGACCCGGAACGCGCTCGTGGACTCCTGCTGGAGTTCGCGGAATTCACCCGCTACTCCTTTCGGCGCCACGGCGACTTCACCACGCTGGCCGAAGAGTTGCGCTCCATCGAGCAATACCTGGAGCTGGAACGCGCCAGGTTCGGCACACGTCTTGAGGTGACCCTGCAGATCGCTCCCGAAGTGCTGCCCGTGGCGCTGCCGTTCCTCTGCCTCCAGCCACTCGTCGAGAACGCCGTCAAGCACGGTCTCGAGGGCTCTGCCAGAGGCAGCCACATCGCCTTGACCGCGGAGGACGAGGGCTCCTTCGCGCGCGTCGTCATCGAGGACAACGGCATCGGCATGGACCCCGACCGCCTCCGCCGCATCCTTCACGGCGACGGAGGCCCGTCGAGCGGCATCGGTCTGTGCAACGTCGACGACCGGCTCCGCCAGGTGTACGGGGACGAGCACGGACTGGTCATCGAAACGGGAGTGGGCGCGGGCATGAAGGTCACCGTTCGCATTCCCAAGTACCGGTCCGGGGTGCACCCCGCGCCCCGATGACCCCCGCCGTACGGACGCGGCGGATTCGTCGTATCGCCGTGAACCGTCGGCCTGAGATGTCCGTGCCTTTGAGTGAGCCCCGCGGCCGGAATTCCCTCGTTCCGCGCGGAGGCCCGAGCCGGCCACCTCCCTGGCTCGGAAAAAGCGGTTGTTCCACCGTCGAGATCCCCCGCTCGATGGTGGAACAACCGCTCTGTCGCGGGCGAACGCCGACCACCCGTGAGGGATCCGCCGTGGCCTACTTGTTGAACATCCTGGCTATGGCATCGTCGTCGTCACGAACCTCGAAGCCGATCAGCATGAGGTGGCGCGCTGCGCTGATGAGCCAGTCGTTGACGACTTCCACCTTTTCCTGGGCGGATTTACAGGCTTCCGAGAAGGCGTGAGCGCTCTGCCCCTTCCAGCCCTCGACGTCGTTGTACAACTCGGCCCACAGGATCCCGAAGATCTCGGTGACATACTCGCAGCGATTGAGGAGAAGCTCTGCGCCCTCCCAGATACTCTCCGGATCGTAACTGTAGTCATTGAGCTTCTTCGATGTGGCCACCGATCGGGTGACGGTCCGTGAAGCGCAACGAGCGAGGCCCCCGTGCTGTTGATCGAGGTGTCTGACGTCTCAA
>NZ_JNWK01000068.1 GCF_000716445.1 Streptomyces wedmorensis | reverse complement strand
GCGCCATGCCGCTCGTGTAGTCGACCAGTGCGGCTCCCACGCTCCCATCGATCGAGGCCATCGCCTCCTTCAAAGCCGTCTCCACACTCAACATCGGTCTTCACTCCTCTTGTCCTCGAGTGGGCCCGGCCGGTCTCAGGCTCTGGCCGGGTGATTACGGCAGAGGCTACCCACGTCCGTCAGGGGCCGTGGGGGCATTGGGAATCTGACGGGAATCGATCCCCCGTGGCCTAGCATTCGCTCACGCGACGACGACCTCGACGGTGAGCCGCGGCTGATGGGCGCGATCGACCGGGCCGACGACACCCTGCGCCACCTCGCCCGCTACCGGGAGACCGTCCGGCAGAACGACGACCCGAAGTGCTCCCCACCACCTGCACCGGCTTCTATCCGAAGAAGAACCGGGACGGCTCCTCCCGCCCCGGCCCCTACCCGCACCTCGCCAAGCAGTTCAGCCGCCGCCTGGCAAGCCCTGGAAGAGGCCGGCGCGATCGTCGATCCACGGGCCGCGCAGATCGATCGGCTCAAAGCCGACGTGGGTGAACTCAAGGAGCGGGTCGCCGAACGCGACCTGAAGATCTCCGAGTTGCTTGAGCCCAAGCAGCGAGCACTCTCTCGCATCGCCGCACCACACCGAGAGATCGAGCGCCTGCGTGCTCAGATCGGAGCAGGGAATGAGGTCACTCCGCTACCGAGGCAGCCAGCACCAGGGGCGGTCGACTCCTGCATCTGACATCCCACGGACACGACAACGGACACGACAGCTGAGAAACATCCGTATCTTCAGCGGTTTCTGGCGCGGCCAGAGGGACACCCGCGCAGTTCAGCCAGCGGTGAACCCGGGCCCGACCATGCCCGACGATCACTACCGTCCAGTCTCATGACGACGATTACCACGCGCACGGTCGAGTACCTGGCCGACGGTCTGACGATGATCGGGCACCTTGCGCTCCCGCCCGGTATCGACCGCAGGCCCGCAGTGCTGCTCGGACCAGAGGGCACGGGGCTCAGCGACGTCGAGCGCCGCCGGGCCGACACCCTCGCCGAACTGGGGTACGTGGCGTTTGCCTTCGACATCCACGGCGGACGCTATTTGGGCGACCCCGAGGAGATGCTGGCCCGTTGCATGCCGCTGCTCGCCGACCCCGACCGGATGCGGGGCATCGGCCACGCGGCGCTCGATGTGCTGCGCGCCGAACCGCGGATCGACCCCGACCGGATCGCCGCCGTCGGCTACGGCACCGGCGGCGCGATCGCGCTGGAACTCGGGCGCGACGGCGTCAACCTGCGCGCGATCGCGACCGTCAACGGACTGACCATCGGTCGACCGGACGAGGCGGCGCGCATCCGCTGCCCGGTGTGGGCCGGGGTCGGGTCGGAAGACCCGATCATGCCGCCCGCGCAACGGGACGCATTCACCGCCGAGATGCAGGCCGCGGGCGTCGACTGGCGCCTCGTGGTCTACGGCGGCGCCTTGCACGCCTTCCACCACCCGCCGGTCGACCACACCGTGCTCCCCGGCGTCGGATACCACCCACGGCATGCGCAGCGAGCCTGGCACGACGTCGTCGACCTGCTCGCCGAGTGCCTGCCCGCGACGGAGTGACCTGGCCAGTCCACACTCGGGCACCCACCGACCAGCACTTACCGGTCACCGCGGCGGGTTTCTGGCGTATGCGGTCCCACCGTTTCAGCGGCGCAGGACGCTGACAACGCGTTCTCTTTCGCCAGCCGATACCCCGTCAGCCGCCCACCAGGGGCGACGAACCCTCAGCGCACGATCTGGCACGGACGTTCCTCGAGCCCTGACACCAAGAGGGACCGACGAGCAGCTGGCAGTCGAGGTGACCTTCCTCACCTGCTACGGTCGTCGCCGCCTTCGAAAGGGACATGATGCGAGTCCTCACGGCGACACGGACGGGTCTCTCCACCCGAGACTGAAGCGACACGACCTGCGGGGGGACACCGCGTCCGCGCGAACAACCCCCGGTGATCTGGAGCCAGAGGACACCGGCCTCGCGCATGATGTCGAGCAGCCGCACCTTGTCCTCCCAGCGGAGGCCGGAGAACGGGCGCTCACCGAGGTAGCAGTGCTTGCAGCCGAAGTTGCAGCCGAGGTTGATCTCCCAGGACACCCGGCAGCAGCCGTACGGGGACGGCTCGCGCACCAGCACCGTGCCCTGCGCGGGTCGGCCGCCCAGGTCAAGGCCCCACACCTCGGCGGCGGTCTGCACAGTCCAGGCGGGAAGCGACGCACTGTCGGCGGCGGCCTGGCGCAGGCCCTCGAAGTGGTCGGCGGAGATTCGGGCGCCGGCCCTTGTTCCCGGCTCGAGGAGAAGGTGTCCGTCGAGGAACGGGGAGGCGATCAGAGCGTGGGCCATCGGTGGCCCTCCTTCCGGATCCCGGAGCGGGACAGCACACGGGACTCCTGGCGGCCGGCGAGGCAGTGGATCTGGCCAAGCCCGTTACAGGTGCCGCAGGTCTTGCCGGACGAGTCGGCGCCGCTGCCACCGCAGTCCCCGCACCGTTCGTTGCGAGGCGAGCGGGGGCGCCGGGTCGTGCACGGGCTCGCGATCAGCTCGTGCACGGGACCTCCTCCAGGGCGTCTTCCCAGGTGTGCTGCTTGACGCGGTCGGCGAACAGACAACAGCCCTCACCGTCAGGGTCCGGGGCGGCCACCGGGCAATCCGGCAGCCCGACGAGTTCCGTCTCGTCCGGCCCGCGCCAGCGGAGCCACAGCGCGGTCCCGTACGCCCCGGCGTCAGTGAGGAGACCGAAGTGCTCACCCTCGTCGTGCGCGGACAGCTGGCACTGCACCGCCCGGTCGATGCAAGAAGCGGCCGGCTTCTCCCGAGCTTCCCGTGCCAGGTAGAGGGGCACTCGTGCCGACGCGGATGAGCAGCTGCGGCGTGCGGTCGAGGCGGAGCTCCTCCCTGCCGGGGTCTACCCCTAGCAGGTTCATGCCCTTCTCCGGCTGGTGCAGGGCCGCATCAGTCGGATCGACTTGCGGTACCGGGCCATTGGAATCACCGTAGAAAAGGGGAGGTCAACGTCGCGGCCAGCGGTTCGGCTGCACATAGGGCTCGATCGCGAGTGCCTCGGGCGGCGGTGTAAACGGCGCCTGGAACAGGGGTGGCGGAACTCTGGGAACGGCGACATACGCAGATCCGGACGTCCACACTCAGGAGAAAGTGATGGCCACTCAGACGTTTTCCTACTACCTCGTCCAGAACCTGCCTCCTGGATACCGGAGAGAGCTCACCTGGGGCCCTGATCCGTTCTTCAGCCAGGGCACCTTCACCCTGTCCGCCCATCCGGTCACCGACTTCCGGCAGACCCTCTACTGGCTGACGTTTGACGACGTCTCGGTTGGCAAGAAGGACATCGGCTCCGGGGACATCAGCAATGTCCAGTCCTACCTCTGGGCGAAGGTGAGGAACAGCGGGCTCAGCGGGCAGGGAACCGTGAAGTCCTACACCGCCTATCTCACCCGTACCACCGCCTGACCGCACTTGAGATCGCTGGAGGGATTCGGCATGCGTGTTTCCGTTGTACACGACGAGCAGGGATTCATTTCCGCCCTCGTGGCGTCTCCTCCCGACGCACCGGTGGCGAGTCTCGTGCCGCAGGCGGGTGAGCGCGTGACGGAGTTGGATGTTCCGGAGGTCAGCGCCGAAGGCGACCCCCAGGAAGTCGTGAGACGCCTTACCGAGGTGGTCGAGAACTATCGCGTCGACACAGGCAGCCGGGCACTCACCCCCAAGCAGGCCTGAAAGAGCGTTTTGTCCCGGCAGGGGTGTTTGAGAAGTTGACGGGTTGGTCGTCGTTCGGGACTGCTCTAACCCGAGGAGGGGCACTTCTGACAGGATGGCGTCATGCTCGATTTCGGCATCGCGGGCTACCGGCCAGCATGGTTGGACGGCCGTAGTGACGTCGTGCAGGAGCATGGAAATCGTCTGCGTGGTCTTGCTGGCCGGACGCTCACGAGAGTCTGGATGGTCTGGGACCTCAGGGGTGACGAGTGGTTCTGCGACTGCCCGGTGCTGTTCGACTTCGATGGCGAGCAGGTCGAGATCAACCATCAAAGCTCGGCGATCTCTCCCTCACGTGGAACATGATCGACCCCACCCGTCCAGTCCGGTGGCCTGGCTTCGACCTGCAGTGGCGCCCCGAACCTTTCCCCGGACTGCACGCTCTGCTGGGGCTGCCCCTCAAGGGGGCCGAACTGCTCGAATGGACAGGCAGGGATGTCGCTCAGGGAAACGTCGACATCAGCTTCGCCTTCGATTCGGGTCGCGTGACCGTCTTCAACGCACTCGACGAGAACGGGGTGAGCTTCGACCCTCCCGGTCCGAGCCAGCGGTCCCACCCGTTCCATTGACGCGGTCAATGTTCAGGAATCACGCCAGTTCAGGGTGGATTCCCTCGTGAGGCGGCGGCTTATGAGGTCGACCATTGCCAGCTTGATCATCGCTTCGGGCCGGTGTGGGTGGGTCTCGTAGTCGCGGGTGAGGTGTCGGTGGTGCATGAGCCGGCCGAAGGTCCGCTCGACGACCCAGCGCCGTGGGATCACCTTGAAGCCCTTCGCGGCCGGGTCGCGATGGACGACTTCGACGTCGATGCCCAGGCGAGCTCCGTGCTCGATGGCTTTGATTCGGTAGCCGCTGTCGGCCCAGGCCTTGGTCACACGCGGGTGGGCCTTCGAGATCTGTGAGAGCACCTGGATGCCGCCGGCGTTGTCGGAGACGCTCGCGGCGGTGACCGGCACGGCCAGGAGAAGACCGAGGGTGTCGACGCCGATATGGCGCTTGCGGCCCGCGATCTTCTTGCCCGCGTCGATGCCCCGGCCGGCCGCGGGGACGTTCGCGGAAGTCTTGATGCTCTGCGCGTCCAGCACGCACGCACTCGGCTCGCCGTCGCGACCCTCCGCCTCCCTGACCAGACGGCGGAGGAGCCCGTTGAGCTGGTCGAAGACTCCGTCCTTCTGCCAGGCGGCGAAGTAGCCGTAGACCGTTTCCCATGGCGGGAAGTCGTGCGGCAGGTATCGCCAGAGGATGCCGGTGCGGTCGACGTAGAGGACCGCTTCCATGATCCGCCGCAGGTCGTGCTCGGGCGGCCGGCCTATGCCCAGGCCCTTCCCCCTCCGGTCGGCCCGCCAGGCCGACAGAATGGGCTCCATCGACTCCCACCGGGCATCGGACAGGTCACTCGGATACGGCCGCTGTCGAGGCATGTTTCGGTAGTACCGCCGACGGCCCTTCGCCTACAGGGCGCAAACGGGGGTGAGCGGGGGCGCTTTGGGATCAGACAGGAGCGAAGGAGCCCAAACGGACCCCCAACCGTTGTCGCCAGCCACAGCCATCACGGCAGTCGACAGAAGCCCCAACCGCCCCAGCATGCCGACTACCCAGGTCGCTATCAAACGTATCTGTCAGGACAAAACACTCTTTTAAAGAGCTTTTTGTCTCGGCAAGGACGCTTGGCAACTGGCGCGATGCAGGCGGCCTGGGGGCCCGTGCTGGCATGTGAGGATTCCGCCTGTGGAGTGTGACGTGTGCGGGCGGTCGATGTGGCGATGGCCGGTGTCACCAACGGCCTGGAAAGAAGAGATCTGGTCCTGCCCCTGGTGCCATGCGGCCACCCATGTGGGCGGCGAGACTGCCCCGCCGGTGACCGCCCCGCCCACCCCTACCGCGCGGAAGCCTATTCGGCACTCGACGAAGCCGGCGGCGACTTCGACCGTCTGCGCGCCGAGCCCGACAGCAGCTGCACCGCCGAGCACGCGCCCGTCACCCTGACCGCCCGCCGCACCTACCGCGGCCGCGCCTTCGACCGGACCCGCACCTACGACAACAACTGCGAGGCCACCGTCAGGACGGACCCGTCTTCTCCTTCAGAGAGGAACCCCGCCCCGCACACAGGCGCCCATACCCCGGTCCGCGAGGCGGGCCGAGCCGACTGAACCTCCCACACGACGGCGCCCGCCCGGTGCAACGTGCGACGGCTTCCCGGGCGGGCTCTCCTCCCATACTGCGCCCTGTGCCCAACCATTGCTCATTCAAGGGTGGGGGAGTGGTGCTTCTGCGGTGACTCTCCTGACCTCGACGGCTGATGAAGGCTGCGGCCCCTCGTAGTGGCGGGTCGCCACCTCGCGTCCGTGATCAGGAAGTCACAGAAGCCTGGCGGGTGCAGTGATCGTTTCTCTGGTGAAAACCACCACCCCTGGGCGGTACGGCCCGCAGGCGTCTTCCGACCGGCGCGCTGCGGCGACCAGAACGCCGTACGCGACCACCAATCCGATGCGACACGGTCTGCCCGTGCTTCTCCTCGCCACCCTCCCCCTGCTGCCTGCCTCCACGCCGGTAGCGGCCGACAGCACCATCCTGCCGAAGGCAGCCGCCCCCTTCGTTCCGCTCGCCGAGGTCTACGACTCCGAGCAGGCTCCGTGGAGCGCGGCGTGAGGCGTACGCGAACGACCAGGGCAGCCCCGACACCCTGATCGCGGTCACTGCGGCGTCGAACAGGTCCAAGGCCGACAAGGACCCAGCGGAGTGGCTGCCGTCGGAGGCCTCCTATCACCGTGCCTACGCGGCGACCTGGTGAGCACGAAGCTTCGCTGGGACCTCGCTGCGGATGAGGCTGAGCGGGAGGCCTGTCAGGTCTTGCCGAGGGCTGCCTGACGACCGTCGTCGCCTAGGAGCCGGCGCCATAGGCGCCTGACCCTTGGCTGACCGGTCCCGAACAAGAGGGGCCACCCGCGGATTCTGTCCTCTGTCCCGTCCCCCGACCCGCCGGTTGGACGGGGCGGGCTTTGTTCAAGGGCGATGGGGTCAGGGGCTGAGCGGCAGGGCGCCGGCGGCGTGGTCGATGACGTTGCCGTTGCTGCAGTTGTTCTTGTGGTTGCCGGTCCAGTCGCTCAGGGCGGGGACGACGGCCAGTTCCTGGATACAGACGTCGGCTGCGGTGAAGTTCCAGTTGTTCGCGGCGTTGACCCCGCTGCCGAAGTTGCTGTCGTTGTCGGCGAAGGCCGGTGTGGCGGCGGAGAGCGCCGCGGCGGCCAGCAGGCCACAGGTGATGATCTTTTGCATGGCCGGTGAACGCGACTGCGCCCCGCGAGTTACGGGCGGGCACCCGAACGGTGAAAACACTGAGGCCAGGGACCTGGTCCGGATGGACGAGAGGGCGTTGCTCGTGCGGGGGCGAGTGAACGTTTCCGTTCTTCCGTCTACGCGCCGCGTGCGCGGGTCGTCCTTGTCGATCCGGACGAAGTCGTCGCCGAAGCCGAGCTGGCCCAGGAAGCGGGCCGCCAGGTGGGCGTCTTCCTCCCCCCGCACCTCGTCGGCGCCGCGGTGAAGGCGCACGCCGTGGTGGCCGTGCCCAGTTCGCTGGACGCTTACGCGCACGGCTTGTACGGGTTCTTGCGCCGGCTCGACCAGCAGGGATGCGACTTCATCGTCGCGTCCCTGCCGGTAGAAGAGGGGCTGGGGTTGGCGATCGCCAACCGGCTTCGCCGTGCCGCGGGGCCCCGCACTTCCACCTGACCGCCCCGGCCGGCGCGGTCAGGATGCGGTGGGGACCGCCGAGTCGAGGCCGCGGGTGGCGACGAGCTGGGCGCTGCCGTCGGCCAGGCGGTAGGACAGTCCCACCACGGCGGTTCGTCCGGCGGCCACCGCGTCGGCCAGGACACGGGAGCGCTCCAGGAGCAGGTCCACGGTGTGCTCGATGTGCTCGGCCAGGATTTCCTCGGCGCTCTCGCGTCCGGCGGCGCGGGCGGCCAGCACGCTCGGCGTCACCCGTTCGACGACATCGCGGACGAAGCCGCCGGGCGTCTGTCCGCTCTCCAGGGCGGAGCAGGCCGCCGCGACCGCGCCGCACGAGTCGTGGCCGAGGACGACGACCAGCGGCGCGTTCAGGACGCTCACGCCGAACTCGATCGAGCCGAGGACTTCGGTCCCGGTGACGTGCCCGGCGGTGCGGACCACGAACAGGTCGCCCAGGCCCCGGTCGAAGATGATCTCGGCGGCCAGCCGGGAGTCGGAGCAGCCGAACAGCACGGCGAACGGCTGCTGGGACGGCGCGGTCTCGGTGCGGCGGGTGGCGTCCTGGTTCGGGTGTTCGGGGATGCCGGCGACGAACCGCTCGTTACCGGCCATGAGCAGATCGAAGGCGTCGCGGGGCGTCGGAGGCATGTTATCGGTCATAGCGGCAGCCTACGAGGCGGCACCGTGCGTCGCAGTGATCGGCCCCGCCGGACGACGCGGGGGATGGCGACGTCGCTGACCGTCAGGTCACCTCAAGGGACCGGCCGAGGACGGTCTCGAGGCGGAACCGCAGCGCTCGGCGCACGGCCCCGGCCCCCATAGGGCTCTCCAGCCGATGGTTCGTCCGGTACACCGGTACAACGAGCGGGGCGGAGCCGAAGCTGTCGGTCGTACGGGCAGTGCTCCCGCTCCGCCGGTTGGGGCCACAGCGGCTTGGTCGTCGCGGACGCGACCTGCAGGCCGTTTCCGACACGGTCCGCGACAGCCTCAGCCACGCCGCCCGAGAACACCTCGGTCTGGCCACCGCCGCGCTCGACGTCACGGTCATTGACCTCCACGACCCGCCGGATCACCCTCAGGGGCCAGCAAATGGACGACCGGCGGGCACAGACCCTCTCCCGAGCGGCGGCCGAGGCAGTCCTGACCGTCCCGGGCGTCGCGTGCCTGCGCCCCGGTCTGCGCAGTCTCCTGCGTGCCCCGGGCGCACTTCCCCTCACCGTCCACGATCCGGCGACGCCCGGCGGCGCAGTGCTCATCACCTGGGGTTCCGGCGGAACGGTGACAGGGCTGCCCATCGACGTCGTCGTGCGGGCACAGCACCAGGCCGCCCGTACGGCCCGGGCCGTACGGGCAGTGGCCGCGGAAGCCGCGTCGGCCCCACCCGAGGCAGTGCGCGTGAACGTCACCGGCATCGTGTGAACCGCTCGCGACGCGCGCAGGGCCTGCTACAGGGGCGTCGGGCAGGTGAGGATGACCCACCAGGCGAGGGACCACACACAGGCGGCGGCCCACAGCAACCGTAGGCGCCGGATCCGCCCGGCCGACACGGGATCGGCCCCGCCGCGGCTGACGTTCCTCATCCGCAGCACCCCGGCCCCAGCCGGACGCGCCGGCGACACGGAGAGAGGAGGCGCACCCGTTCCTACGGCGGTCGGCGGATGTACGGCACGGCCGGTGTCGCATGCCGGACGCCGACCCCGACCCGGGGAACGAGCCGGTACTCCAGCAGGGCTGTGAGCGCCGTGCTGGGCCAGCCCCCGTAAGGAATCGCCGGTACGCCTCCTCGCGGCCGCCCCGGGGTGTCGAGCGCTCCCCTCCCAGGAGCGAACCGTAGCCGGTGTCACACCGAACGCCGCGGCCACCTGACGGGTCGACAAACCCCACTGCTCACGCAACCGACGTCGCTCGCTCGGTGCGGGCAGACCCCGTGGCAATGGTGAGGACGCCGCAGCGAGGGATGAACTCTGACGGGGGAAGGCCTGATGCGCTGTTGTCATACTGGTCCGACAATCCATGTGCTGCGCTTGTGACGAGACACCTGACCGGTTCACCCGAACGCGCCCGAATCCGAGCCATGCCCCCACATGCGCGGCCGCCGAACCGTTCACCAGCCTGCCGATCTCCCCGTGCGTACGGCGCAACGCGACGGCGAGGCCGTGAAAGTCTCCGAAGGTCCGTACGGCGGGCGACGAGGGGGCTCCGTCATCGGGACCGGCCACGCACCCGACCTGCGCCCCGGGATCACGAGCGGATCAGGGGAGACCACTCCTCGCGAGACCGGACGCCGGACGCATTCCATTTCGTTGCGCCGCGGCCGCATCCGGCAGGGCGTGCGGCATGGAATGCCTCGTGAAGACGATTTCCGCCCATGGCCGTTCCTGTCACCGGGCCGGACCCAGGAGGACAAAGCACCATGAACACCTCGCATCTCACCCGCCGCGTCGTTGCCGCTGCCGCCGTCGTCGTTCTGCCGGTCTCGCTCGGTGTCCTCGCCCCGCAAGCCTTCGCCCAGGGCACGGACGGCCCCTTCGGCCCCGGTTGCGCGTCACTCCCGCAGGAAGGCGCCGGCAGTGTCGACGGCATGGCCGACGACCCGGTCGCGACCGCCGCGTCGAACAACCCGGAGCTGTCCACGCTCGTGTCGGCCGTCAAGGCCGCCGGTCTGGTCGACACGCTGAACAACGCCGAGGACATCACCGTCTTCGCGCCGACGAACGACGCCTTCGCCAAGATCCCGAAGGCGGACCTGGACAAGGTCCTCGCGGACAAGGCGGCCCTCACCAAGATCCTGACCTATCACGTGGTGGGGGAGACGGTCGACAAGAGTGACCTCGCCGACGGCTCGTTCAAGACGCTGCAGGGCGGCACGCTGACGACTCAGGGTTCCGGCGACGCCTACACGGTCAACGACACCGCGAAGATCGTCTGCGGAGACGTGCCCACCTCCAACGCCACCGTCCACATCGTCGACACGGTCCTCATGCCGAAGTGACGGAAGCGGGGCACCGCAGGCGACCACGACGACAGCCGAAGGCCTCCCCGGGCCTCCGGCTGTCGTCCCGTACCCCCGTCGTGTTTTCGAGTCATTCGAATGGCGCCCTGAAAGGCTGACAGTGAGAAGCTCATCGCGCCAGGCACGCTGAGTCATCCCGCTCGCGCTGCTGGAGGTCTGGCTGAGCGTCGGCGGCACGCTGGGGCCGTACGCGGGCAAGCTGGGCGAGGTCGCCACCAACGACCAGGCGGCCTTCCTGCCCCGCAGCGCCGAGTCCACCCAAGTCCTCGAAGCCCGTAGGGCGTTCGAGCGGTCGGAGCCGGTACCCGCGATCGTCGTGTGGACCGGCTAGGACGGACAGGTGACAACTGCCCAGCGCGAGGCCGCGACCCGCGCGATGTCCGGTCTGACCGGCCGTACCGGGATCGAGGGCGTCCCCTCGCCGGCGCTCCCCTCCGAGGACGGCCAGGCACTCCAGGCCGTCGTCCCCCTGGCCCCCGATCTGGGGGAGGAGCTACCGGTCGTCCTCGACGACGTCCGCGAGGCCGCCCGGTCGGTCCCTGACGCGCGGGTCGAGATCGCCGGACCGGCCGCCGGCCGGGCGGACCTCTCCGACGCCTTCGCCGGGATCGACGGACTCCTCCTGGGCGTGGCGCTGGGCGCCGTCCTGTCGATCCTGCTGCTGGTCCACCGCAGCGTCCTGCTTCCCCTCGTGATCATCATCAGCGCCGTCTTCGCCCTCGGTCTCGCCTGCGCGGTGGTCTACGCGCTGGCCGACCGCGACATCGTGCGGGTCGACGGCCAGGTCCAGGGCATCCTCTCGATCCTCGTCATCGGCGCCGCGACCGACTACGCCCTGCTGCTTGCCGCCCGCTACCGCGAGGAACTCGCCGCCCGCGGCGATCGCGCGGAAGCGGCCGTATCGGCGGTGCGCCGGTCCGCCGGAGCCGTCGTCGCCAGCGCGGCCACCGTGGCCCTCGGGCTGATCGCCCTTCTCGCCAGTGATCTCACGAACAACAGGGCGCTCGGCCCGGTGGGTACCATCGGCATCGTCTGCGCGGTGCTGAGCACATTGACGTTCCTTCCCGCCGTTCTCGTGCTGCTGGGCCGCGCCGCCTACTGGCCTGCCAACCCCATGCCCTCGGACGCGACGGCGGAAGGCCATCGTGTGTGGCGTCGCGTCGCCGCACTCATCGACCGCTCGCCCCGGCGGGTGTGGGTCTCCACCGCCCTCGTGCTCGTCGCCTTCGCGTCGGGCCTGTCCTCCAAGGGCGTGCCGCTCGACGAGATCCTCGTGAACGACGCTCCGTCCGTGAGCGCGCAGAAGACCCTCGGGCGTCACTTCCCCGGGGGTCGGGGAACCCCACGGTGATCATCGCCGACGCCGCCCAAACGGAGGAGGTGACGCGGGTGGCGGTGGACACCGAAGGCGTCGCGTCCGCGGCACCCGTCACCGCGGCGGGGCGTACGGGGACCGGCGCGCCGCTCGTCGTCGACGGCCGCGTCCCCATCGACGCGACACTCGCGGCGGCCGCCGACAGCGACGCGACCAAGGAGACCGTGCGACGGCTGCGCGACCGGGTGCACGCCGTTCCCGGTGCCGACGCCCCCGTCGGCGGCTACACCGCTCAGCAGTACGACACTCAGCGGACCTCGGAGCGGGACCGTGCCGTCATCGTGCCCGTCGTCCTCGGCATCATCCTGCTCGTCCTGGCCCCGCTGCTGCGCTCGTTGCTGGTACCCCTGCTGCTGGTGGCCACCGTTGCCCTCAACTCCTTCGCCACGCTGGGCGTATCGGCCCTCGTGTTCGAGAACCTGCTCGGCTTCAGCGGCACCGACGCGTCCGTTCCCTTGTACGGCTTCGTCTTCCTGGTCGCCCTCGGCGTCGACTACAACATCTTTCTGATGTCACGCGTGCGCGAGGAATCGCTCACCCACGGCACGCGGCAGGGGATCCTGCGCGGGCTCACCACGACCGGCGGTGTCATCACCTCGGCCGGGGTGGTGCTCGCGGCCACTTTCGCGACGTTGACGGTCATTCCGCCGGCCTTCCTGGTCCAGCTCGCGTTCATCGTCGCCTTCGGAGTCCTCCTCGCCCCCTGGTCGTCCGCTCCTTGCTGGTACCCGCGCTGGTCATCGACATCGGTCCCCGCGCCTGGTGGCCCAGCGCTCTGGCATGCGCTACCCGTACCGACTCGCCACCGCTCGTGCACGCCACCTGACGAGGGCCGTGTCACCCGGGGCACGCTCCGGCCGTGTCACCCGGGGCACGCTCCGGCCGTGCCCCCGGTCACCGTGAGGGCGACGCGGGCAGGGCTTCCTCGCGTGGCAGGTCCGGTGTCGCCCAGCGGATGGCAGCGGTGAGCGTGCGGCCCCCTCCCCGAGCCGTCGGCAGCAGGAGGCGTGTGGTCAAGGGAGGTTCGAGCGAGATCCTGGCCCAAGGCGGCAGCAGCTCGACCGCCGCGGCGGCGAGAAAGGCATAGGGGAGCAGTGCGATCTTGGGCAACGCAGGACTCGCCAGGAGGTAGCGGGCTGTCGCGCGGGACTCCGGGGTGGACCGCAGTTCGGCGCGGTAGCCGGCGAGGCAGACCATGAGCTCGGCCCGTGATTCCGGCGGACGCTCCACCCCCGGCCGCCGGGCGACACGCGCCATGTCGGCCACGTAGCCGTCCTGCCCCGCGGGATCCAGCGGGTACTGCCCGTAGCGTTGGTGCGCCTTGAGGAAGCAGTAGGCCTCGGCCGCGTGCACCCAGGCGAGCAGGTGGGGATCGGACGCGCGGTACGCCACGCTGTCCGGTGTGGTGCCGACGACGCTCTCATGAACGTGCCGCACCCTCAGCACGGCGCGTTCGGCGTCCTCCGCCGTACCGAACGTGGTCACCGCGAGGAACGTGCTGGTGCGCCGCAACCGGCCCCACGGGTCCCCCTGAACCCGGAGTGGGCCGCGACGGCGGCCATGGCCACGGGGTGGAGCGACTGGAGCAGCAGCGTGGACAGGCCGCCCACGTACGTCGACGCGTCGGCGTGCACCACCCGCACCGGGCGGTCCGGGCCGAACCAGCGAGGCCCGGAGGCGCCGTGGATTCGGGCCCGCTTCTCGTGCGCGGAAGGCCCCGCGACCCGATGCGGCAATGCATCGCCGGCTCGCTCGCGCAGCCGCGGGACGACACGGGATGGCAGGAGCACACCTCCAGCATGTCTCGGAGGGCCCGGGCCACTCGCGGTCCGGTCCGGGGAGCGGCTCACCGTGTCTGCCCCGGTGCGTAGGATCCGAAGGTCCATTCACGTCCTTCGGGATCGAGGACGCGGGCGCGCCGCGCGCCCCAGGCCGTTTCTTGAGGAGCGAACACGGTGGCGGCGCCCGCCTCGACCGCACGCCGGTAGCAGGCGTCGGGATCCTCCACACAGAGGTAGACACCAGCGCCCGTGGAGACCCCCTGCAGGCTCGGGATCTCGTACGCGGCGTCACTGGAGGCGACCATGACGACGGCGTCGCCGCAGCGCAGTTCACTGTGGATCACCGAGCCGTCGGATCCGTCCTGCCGTGAGACGACCTGAAAACCGACCTTACCGAGCCAGTCCAGAGCAGCCGACGCGTCGGAATAGCTGAGGTAGGCGTGAAGGGAAACCTTGTGATTCATCCTGATCCATCTCGCTCACCTGTGTCAGTGCGTTCCGGGACGCGGGACTTGGGACGAGGTACAAGGGACAAGGGGCAACGCTGCTCCACCGAGGACGCGGGCGCCCGTGACGCCCGGCCGGGGCCGCGATAAGGGCCTTCGCACGTGACATACGTGCTCGTGCTTGTCCATCGGCCAGGGGCGTCTCCTCAGCCGCCCCCGCCCCCGAGCTTCGTTGCGGTCGTGGGGGACGCCGGTATCAGGAAGAGCTCGTCGACGTAGCACCACGCCCAGGATTCCTCGGCCGCGACCGCGATGGGGTGCCCCGTGCGGGACGCGTGCTGATGGGCGTGGGCACCGGGGGAGCTGTCGCAGCAGCCGTTGTGTCCGCACCGCAGGCAGACGCGGAGGTGTACCCAGTCGTCGCGGCCTGCGGCCAGGCATTCGGCGCAGCCGGTGACGGCCGGCCGTACCGGGGACGGATCCTCGTCATCGAGGTGCCGGCACGGCAGGGGACGCTCCCGGCCTCCGTCAGGAGCCACGCGCCAGCCTTCCGGGGGCACCAGGACCGAGCCCGGTTGGCTCGCGTGGCCGCTCGTGCGCGTCGACGCGCCGCGGCCGGTGCGGAGCTCCGCGCCCCGGGGTGCCGCGCCGCCGTTCTCTGGTTTCGTCGTCATGGCCCGCCTCAATGTGGTCGTCTCCTCGCTGATCCGGCTGCGGGCGAGGGGTGTACGAGGGTGATGGGCGCCGGCCATCGGGCCGGGCCGTCGCGCCGCAACCTCACGAGGGCCGCCGTTCCACCGGGACCCCGACCAGCCGTACGCGTTTCGCGGAGGTCACCGGTCACCGGTCACCGGTCGCCCCGCACGAGCAAGGTTCAGGTCATGCACTCGCCGTAGCGCGAGAGGACGTGGCTCACAAGCCGGCCATCCGGGCGATGAAGAAGGCCGCCACCATCAAAGCGCCCAGCACGATGGCGCCGAGCAGGACTCGGGGGTGTTCCCACAGGCCGCCGTCAGGGCGTTCCTGGTGCGCCTCCGCCGTGGATCCTTCGGCGGGCGGTGTTTCGCCGGGGGGAATGTGAGGCGTGGACATGGTGGTCTCCCAAGGTCCGGATCTTGTTCTCGTTGAGTTCCCCGCAGGGGTTCGGAGCGCCGAAGGCCTCGCGCACGCGCAGACTCACCAGCCGGCACTGCCCGCGAGCCCCTTGAAGGGGCCGACCACCTCCCCGGTGATCCACCCTCCGTAGAAGTCACCAGGCTGCGGCAGCACCCGCTCCCCGTCGACGGTGCAGCTGTCGACGCGCCCGGGATAGACCGCCACGTGGCCGGCGAGCGCGGCATAAGCGGGTTCGGGCTCCTCGTAACTCCAGGCCACGTCCTCGACTGTCATTCCGGGAACCTCCAAGGTCCAGTAGCAAGCCACGCCCTTCCACTCGCAGCGCGTGACCCTGGTTGACCGGATCAGCAGGTCCGTGCGCACGTCCTCCCGGGGCACGTAGAAGACCGGCGGGTGACTCGTCTCCAGGACGCGTAGGCACCGGCCGGAGTCGGCGAGGACGACACCCCCGTGGCGCACGACGATCCGGCGCGCGTCAGGAACCACACAGGGTGGTCTGGGGTAATCCCAGACCGATTCGGTCGGCCGGGGCTGTCGCTGGACCTGACTCATCGCGATCACCCTCTTCCCTGGCATTTCCGCGGCGGCAGGCCCCGCGGATGCGGCAATCCTGGACAAGCACCCCTGGGGCGGCCACCGGACCGTCACTGTGCACGGACAGCGCCGAGGGCGACCCGGACGGCACGAGGCGCCGGACCGCATGGCCGCCGACCGGGAAGGACGCCGCGATCCCCATCCCCCAGGAAGCCTTCGAGCGCTACTCGCCGTGTCGGCCCTGGCGGGTCGTATCCGTGGGCGGCCCCGGGGGCCGAAGTACGCGTCGACCCGATGTGACGCCCGGACCTGGCACGGGGGGCGAGAACTGTGGAGCTGAACGGCGCGCGTGTCCTCGTGGCCGGTGCCGACGGTGGCCCTGGGCGGTGTGATTACCGCCGAGCTGGTCGGCCGCGGCGCGTGGGCGGCACTCGCCGGACGTGACCCGAGTCGTCCGGCCTCGGCCGCACAGGCACTCCCGTGCGTCCCGACCGCCTTGCTCGATGCGTACGACCCCGGGTCGTGCGCCAGGGCCGTGACCCGCTCGTCGGCTGTCCTCGAGGCCTGGACGCCCGGACGCCGTGTCGTCGCCTTCGGGGCGGTGGTTTTCGGCACGGCGGGAGAGGCCGGTGACGAGGTCGCGGAGCACCTCATGGCCGTCGACCACCTGGCACCGGCCGCGTTCTTCCGCGCCGCGCTCGATGTCCTGAAGCCCGGTTCCGTGATCGCCGCCGTCACCGTCGTGGTGGCGGAGCGTCCGCAGCCCGGGACGGCCGACTACAGCGCCTCCCAAGCGGCGCTGGGAGCCTGGCTCGACGTAGTGCGCCGTGAAGCGCGGAGCGATGGTGTCGGGGCCCTCGAGATTCGGCCCGGCCGCCTTGAGACCGGATTCGCCGACCGCGCTGTGGTCTGGCGTCAGTCGTGTCCGGGGGGCACCTGCTCGGTTCGTGCCCGTAGCTGGTACGGCCGGAGCCGCTGCTTCTGGTTGCTCCGGGGGACTTGCAGGGGGCGGCGGAACTCGAAGGCGGCTCCCGGCAGGCGGTCGGTGATCGGGCGGCGTGGTTGTTCGTGGGGGAGGGGCGGTGGCGTCTCTGTCGCGTGGAGGTGCGCTCCGAGGACGAAGCCGGCGATCAGCACCGCGACGACGATCAGGCCGATGAGGGTGTGCAAGAGAACCTCCGGTGGAGGAATCGGATGCTTGACACCTCTACGGGGTCATAGCCCCCTGCGGATGCCTGGATTCCGTTTATCACCCGATTGCCCGCTCGTGACGCACGGGCAAGCGCGGGCTCGGGATGGCGCTACTGGCAAGGCGCGGGGCCCGGGCGGGCTGTTGGCCGTGGAACAATCCAGCGGCCAGGAGCGCGTCACGCCGCTCGGAAGGCGCCGGTTCGCGAACGGGGCCGGGGAGCCACCCCATGGAAACGGCTCGACCGCCAGGCCGTTGCCGCGGACACAGCGTCCGGTCGGCCCGCGTGGGATGGCGACCGGTGGGCCCCTGTGTTCCGCTGGGCGCGTGGGCACCTCTCTGCTGCGGCCTCGTCCCGAGGGACCCGTTACGGCCGTCAGCATCGCGACCCCGTCCCTTTCCCCGGATATGTCCGGAGACGACTGGTGTCCGAGAGACCGCCCCTGCCCCCGTGCGTCCATTGCCCGGACGAGAACGCTGCCGCACCGCCCCACGGCGACATCGTGCGCGAGGCCTTCGAGTCCGTCTACACCGACTGGTACCCCCGTGTTCTGGGGTGGGCCCGACGCCGTTGCATCGATCTTCATGACGCCGAGGACGTCGCGCAGCAGGTTTTCGCCGAGGCATGGACGCACTCCGGCCGGTACTGTCCGCTCCGCGGCGGCCTGGGCCCGTGGCTGTACGGCATCACCGCACACAAAGCCGCCGACGCTTCGGGAGCGCTGGTACGCCGTCACGAGGGCTTGCGTCGCCTGAGCCGAGGGCCCGCGCCGGAGAGCACCGACTCATGCGCGCGTGCGGTCGACCGTCTGGGCCTCTTCGGGCACATGGCCTGCCTGCCGCCCGAACGCCGCGAGATCCTCTTCCTCGCCTACTACGTGGGACTCACCCAGCCCGAAATCGCGCGATGCCTCGGTCTGCCCCTCGGTACGGTCAAGAGCCACACCAGGAGGGGCCTGCGATCACTCGCCTGTCTCGTCGCCGAACTGCCATGACATCCGCCCGATGTGTGCCGACTCCCCCTCCCGCAGCGTGGCGCTGGACCACGCGGTGCATGGGGAGGGCCCGGGCGCATCACCTCCGTCAGGGGTCGATCGATCGAAGGACTCTGCATCCGAGAACCGATCCTGTCCGAAGTATGGAGAAAGTCTCGCAAATGAGGCTTCTAGTGATGTTCGCGCGCTTGGGGTCCTGGGACCGGGCAGATCCGAGCGGGGACGATCCGGGGAGCGACTGTGCGATTGAAGGATGAACTGCCCGTGGATCACCACCTCGCCACCGTGTACCGCGTGGGCGCGGCGCTGTGCGGGTGCATCCTGCTCGTGTTCGGCTGTCTGGGTTTCGCGGACGCGCTCAGCTCGTTCGACACCTCCGGCGACCGCATCGCGGGGATGACCACGAACACTGCCTTGAGCGTCATCTCGGTGGTGGTGGGCCTCGCCCTGCTGACCGGTGCCCTCGTGGGCGGAAACGTCGCCTCCACCGTGAACGTGGTGGTGGGAGGAACGTTCCTGATCAGCGGCTTCTATCACCTGTTCGTACTCGACAGGCCGGCGAACTTCCTGGACTTCGGCATGACCAACGTGATGTTCAGCTTCGTCATGGGGCTGCTCATCCTGACGTTCGGGATGTACGGACGGGTGTCCGGCAAACTGCCCCACGACAACCCCTACTGGCGCCGTCGGCACCCCCGTCAGGCTGCCGCGGAATCGCTCGCGGAGCGCCGCGCCGCCGGTGGAGCGGTACTGCCCCGAACCGACCGCACCACACCGCAGGGACTCCCCAGGGGCGCCGATCCAGGAGTCTGACCGCTGACGAAGGCCGACGTTCGCGGTCTCGGTTGCGGTGCGGGAACAGCGCAAGCACACAGCCCGCAGCCGGAGTCGGCTCCTCGGAAGGGTCTCCCGGGGAGACGAGAGCGTCAGCAGCCCGCCGGGCGAGACCCACCACGAAGGCTCTGCCCCACCCACACAGAGGGAGACACCCGTGACCAGCTTCCGGGAGTTGCAAGGACGAACCGTGGTCGTCACCGGCGCCGCCCGTGGCCTGGGCGCCGCCCTGGTCCGCCTGCTCGCTGCACGCGGTTCGAGGGTGGCGCTGCTGGGACGTGATCACGCCACCCTCCTGGCAGTCGCAGCGACGCTCGACGCCGAGAGCCACGTGGTGGAGGTCGACGTCACTGACGAAGCGGGGATGCGCGGGGCCGCCGCGGAGGTGAGCCGGACGCTCGGCCCGCCGTCGGTCGTCATCGCCAACGCCGGGGTCGCGGAAGGCGGTCCGTTCGAGTCCTCCGACCCCGACCTCTGGCGGCGCGTCGTGGAGGTCAACCTCGTGGGCAGCGCGGTCACCGCGCGTGCCTTCCTGCCCGGGCTCTTCGCCACCCGGGGCTATTTCCTTCAGGTCGCCTCGACCGCCGCCTTCGGCGCTGCTCCCATGATGAGCGCCTACTGCGCCTCCAAGGCGGGTGCCGAGGCCTTCGCCCGCTCCCTCCGCGCCGAGCTGTCACACCGCGGCGTCGGGGTGGGGGTGGCGTACCTGCACTGGACCGACACCGACATGATCCGGGACGTCGACCGCCACGCGGTCCTGCGCGAGCTGCGGGGGCACATGCCGGCCCCCGCCCGCCGCGTCTACCCGGTGAGCCAGGTCGCGGCCTGGCTCGTGCGGGGCGTCGAGCGGCGCTCCGCCTCCGTCTACGCGCCGCCGTGGCTGCGGCTCGCCCAGGTGGGACGACCGGTCTTCCCCTTCGCGGTCGACCTGCTCTCCCGGCGAACGCTGCCCGGGCTCATGCGGGAGCACACCTTCGAGCAGACCGGGCTGCTCGGCGAGGGCGGGCGCATCGAAGAGAGGCTGATCGACCGCTCCACCATCCCGTGAGCGAGGGGCGGGCCCCCGGTCCCTCACCACCAGCGGCTCCCTCATGCGCTGGTCCGGACGCTGTCGTCTCACGACATCACGCCCATGAGTCTGCTCGCCATCCAGTCAGGGCCGCGCTGTCCGACCCGGTGAGACCACTGTCGGAGACCCGGGGGAGTTTCATCGAGGAGGCGGCGAAGGGCAGACCCCGCCGTCCTGCCGTCCAGTCGCGACGGGTCGACGCATCGCGCGATCCCGGCCCGCTCGGCGTCGTGGGCGATGGAGAACTGATCGCTGGAGAAGGGCAGGACGAGCGCCGGCGTCCCGGAGGCCAGAGCCTCCGTGAAGGAGTTGTTCCCGCCGTGGTGGACGATCGCGTCGACCTTCCCCAGGAGCCGGCGTTGAGGCACCGAGTCGTCGATGTGGACATCGGGTCCCGCCAGGTGTGACAGGGCTGCCGCACGGTCGCCCGCAGCCACGATCGCGGCCGCGTCGGGGACGTGGCTCCGTAGCCCCTGCACCAGGAGCGCGAGCACGTCGTCACGGGCGGAGAGGAACGTACCGAGGGCCATCAGCACCACACGCCGCCGAGTCTCCTTCAGCCGTCGCAGCACGTCCTCCCACTCCTTGCCCGACCCGGACTCGTGGGCGGGCACGCAGTGTCCTCCGTAGACGAAGGCCGTGCCGTTCTCCGGACGCCCGGGCAACCAAGGAAAGTCCGGGTAGTTGAACAGCACCGCGTGGGGTGAGGCCAGAGCGAAGGCCCGGCCAGGAGGCCGGACGGCCGGAGCATGGCGGCGCGCCACCTCGGCGAAGCGTCGGGTGAATGCCGCGTCGACGGCGCGTGCCGCCTGGCGTAGTTCCTTGAGACCGTCGTCCGTTGGGCGGACCGCCTCCGGCCACGCGTAGGGCACACCGAAGAGCCCCTCCTCGGAGGCGGGTACATAGGTGGGATGGCCGGGGCAGAAACTGGCGTAGCGCAGCCCCAGGCAGTGCAGGGCCAAGGTGACCGGATAGCTCAGCTGGTCGACCAGGTACCAGTCCGGTGCCAGACGGGCGTCGAGGACGCGGATCCGTGCCAGTGTTCCCTCCGGGTCCGGCAGCATGTCCAGCCCGCGGTGGCGGCATTGCGTGAGGAGTGCGGAGACCGCTCCGCGCCGGGTGGAATCGAGGAACTCGTCGAGGCGGTCGCGTTCCCCGACCGCCTGACGGGTACTCCGAGCCACCCCGGTGTTCGCGTTCCGAGTGACGGTGAGGGGGACGAACGCCACGTCCGCGCGCTGTGCGAACCCCTCGAAGTCCGGACCGGACGCGAAGAGGACGTCGGCGCCTGTGCGGGCGAGAGCCCCGGCCAGCACGGAGAGCGGCTGGGCGTGCGAGACGAACGGAGGACTGATGACGACCACGCGCGGACCGCGGCCTCTGGGGGGTGACGGCTCCATGGGGACGATTTCGTCTCCCGCCGCGGAGCCGGATGCACCGGCGCCGCCATCGCGCCTGCGGCCCGTACCGTGATCCGGTCCGGCATCGTCCCGCAGTCCGCCCCGTAGCCCGGCCTTCGCGATCACGAACGTCCGCGCCGTGCCCGGGCGATGCATCCGAGACTCCGGTCGGTGGCGAACAACTGCAGTCCGATCGTTGTCGACGAGGAGCCGCGATGAAACACTCTCGCCCTGTTACGGCTCACGCGGGACACCGACCGCGGCGCTCCCCGCGTACTCTGCCCGAGCCCTTCCTGGCCGCGCGGGCCGGGCACTGGGGAAGGTCCGTAGACGGCTCTCCGGGCTGGTCGAGCACCCCGAACCTCCTGGCGGAGCTCGTACGGGCCGAGTACCACCGGGACGGCCCGGCACACGGCCCCTCGACGCTCGCCTCACCCCAGGACCTGTCCCTGGCCGGGCTGAGGAGGCGGCTGCGGCTGGGGAAGGTCCCCACACCGGAAGAGTGCGTCCGGTTCCTCGAAGCCTGTGGCCACACCCGGGCCGCGGTCTTCGACGCCTGGCCTGACGTCGTCCGGCTCCACGGGCCGATGAGGTCGCAGACCGCGCTGCGCACCGCCCTCCGGGCCGGTCGCGCACCCGAGGCGGTCCCGCAGATGCTGGACCTCGCCGCCGCGGCTGGTCTGCGGCCCCTCACCCGGACCGAGCTCGTCGCGGCGGCGTCGGGGACCGCCCCGGTGTCGGGTTCGGCTCCGGCCCCGGCGCCTGCATCCGTACGTCGGGTGCGGCACGCCGCCTGGCGTCTCCTCGCCTCGATGGGCGAGCGCTCCTGGATACCGGACGTCCACGAAGCAGCGGACGCGTACGAGAGGGCACTCCTGACCGCGCTGGGGGAGGGACCCCCGGTCGGCCCGGACACGGCCGACCTGCGGCCGGGCCTCTTCGTCGCCCAGTCCATGCTGATGGGACACCTCGACCGCCCGGGCGAAGGGATGAGCGGTGGACTCGGCGTCCTTCTCGGCTCCCTCGGGGACGCCCTCGCGGACACCGGGGACGTCGGCGGCGTACTGACGGTCGTGACGGCCGACACCACCGCGTTGGAAGCCGACCCGCTCCTCCTGCGCCGGCGGGGTCGGAGGCACTGGGTTCTCAGGATCCCCGTGGACAGCGATCACCAGATCCGCCCCGAGGAGGCGGGAACGCACCGGGAGGCGATGGCGTGGTGGGCGACCGTCCTTCTCACCTCGCTGCGCAGACCGGTCGACGTCCTGCACGTCCGCTACGCCGACGACGGCTCGCTCGCCCTCGCCGAAGCCGCGCGCAGGGCCGGGACCCGCCTGGTGTTCACCGCCACGCCGGACCCCCATCGCCAGATGACCGAGCGGTACGACGTTCCCGCCGCCGACCCGCACGCCCTCCGGGACGATCTGCACCGCGTCTTCCTCGCCGACCGGCTGGTGGAGCGGGCGGACCGCGTCGTGGGAATCGCGGGACGGGACGGGGGAGCGGCGGAACTCGTGCGGTACTTCCCCCAGCTGGTGGACCGGTACGCCGGAGGTGCTCCGAGCGCTCCGCCGGAGGGCATACCGCCGTACTCACCGCCCGCACACGGGGCCCGGCGGCGTGGCGTGCTCCTCCGGACGATCGACGCCGCCGTCGAGCCGGACTCTGCGGCCGGGGGTGCCGCTTCCTCGGTACTGCTCAGCGTGGGCCGGCTTCACCCGGTGAAGCAGCAGGACCTCCTGGTCCGGTCATGGATCGCCTCGGGGTGCCACCGGCATGCCGTCCTGGTGCTCGTCGGGGGCAGCCCGCACTCCCGAGATCCCGTCGAACGCATGATGCGCGCACGCATCGAAGAGGCGCTGCGAGCTTCTCCCGAAGCGCGGCGGCGACTACTGCTCCTTCCGGCCCTTCCCAACGCGGAGGTCCGCATGCTCGAACGAGCCCTCGCCGACCCCACGAGGCGAGTCACCGCGCGGTACGTGTGCCCCAGCGCCAAGGAGGAATTCGGCCTCGCCCTGCTCGAAGCCATGGAAGCCGGGCTGCTCGTGGCGGGCCCCCTGCGAGGCGGCGTGCCGCACTACGTGGCCGACGGCCGCAACGGCCTGCTCATCGACACCTCCACCTCGCGGACGCTCGGAGAGGGACTCACCCGTCTGCTCGCGGTCGACGACGAACAGGCGACGACCATGGCCGCACGCGCTCGAAGCCTCGTCAGGTCCACCTACTCGTCCACCGCCATGGCCCGCGCACTGGCCGAGCACTACGCGGCGGTGACCGCGCTCCACGACGCCGGAGCCGACGGGACGCGCCGCTCGGACGACCCCGCCCCACCCGTGATCGTGTCCTGAGGCGAAGAGGGCCGTGCCGACGCAGGCGCAAGAAGCACCCGAGCGGGTCTCGTGGCGCTGCATCCGGAAGCGCGGCGCGCAGAGAAGATCGCTCAAAGCCTGACGCCCGGTTCACCGGAGTCATCGCATCATGTCCGATCAGCACGATCCCGCCCCCGCGCGGTTTCCTCGTCGGACGCGATCAGTTCGTCCCCTGGGCACGGTCACGAGAAGGCCGAGGACTGTGGCTGGAGGCCTTCTACCGGCACGTGCGCAAGGACCATGCCGTCCTGATGGACGGTGACCGGCCCGCGGGTGGCACGTGGAACCTCGACCACGACAACCGAGAGCCTCCGCCACGCGGAGCATCGACGCTCAAAGCCCTCGCTCCGTACCGGGCGCGTGAGGACGACATCGACGCCGAGGTCCGCCACGACCCGGACCGCTGGGAACGCAGCGGGGACGTGTCGTTCGTCGGCCGCGACGGGCCTCGCATCTTCCCCGCCGACCGTCGAGAGGCGCTCGCCGCACTCCGGCGTTTCATCGGACACCGGCTGGCGGACTTCGGGTGCCTACGGGGACGCCGTGCTGGCCGCAGACCCCACCATGAGCCACAGTCCGCTGTCGTCCTCGCTCGATCTGGGCTTGCTGGATCCGGCCGAGTGCGTCGAACAGGCTGAGGCCGCCTGGCGGGCCGGCGACGCTCCTCTGAACTCGGTCGAGGGTTTCGTCAGACAGGTCGCTGGATGGCGGGAGTACGTCTGGCATCTCTACTGGTACTTCGGCGAGGACTACCGCGCTTCGAACACGCTGCGACACCACGCTCCCCTGCCCTCCTGGTGAACCGACCTGGACGCCGACGCCGTGACGGCACGTTGCCTGTCGACGGTCATCCGCCAGGTCAGGGACACCGGTTGGACGCACCACATCCCCCGCCTCATGGTGCTCGGCAGCCACGCCCTCCAGCGGGGCTGGGGTCCAGCTGCGGTGACCGACTGGTTCCATGGCTGCTTCGTCGACGGCCACGACCGGGTCATGCTCCCCAATGTGGTGGGCATGACCCACTACGCCGACGGCGGCCTCCGCCGTCTACTGGCGCACAACGCACGCATCTCCCGTGCGGTACGGGGGCTCGATCGGCTCACCGACCTACCGGAGCTGCTGCGCCAAGAACGCGAGCGCGACGACGGCCCGCCGTGAACCGACGGCGGGTCGAGGGGCCTCCTCCGCCCGGCCGGAGGAAGCGCTCACCTCCTGTCCGGAGCGCAACCGAGATCGGCCAGGACCTCTCGGGCGGCTCGGGTACCGGAGGCGAGGGCACTCTGCGGTGACCCCGTCGTCCGATGGTCGCCGCACACGTAGCGGCCGGCACCCAGGCGGGTGGTCCGGGTCAGTGGATGCGGCGGCGGCACGGCCGGCAGTGCGTCGGGCGCCGTGACCTGATGGACGGTTTCCCAGCGACGCGTGTCCGTCCCGTACGCCTCGGCGAGAGCCTCTCGAAGTTGCCCGTCCCGTTCGGGGGAGAACTCTCCGAGCACGGAGGTCGACACCAGGGCCCGGCCGTCCCCCGAAAAGCGATGTGCGTCGTGGTGTCGGACCGGGAACGCAACAGTGCCGCCGGCTCCAGCATGTCTCGGGCCGACAGCACTCCCACAGCGAGCAGGTCTCTCGGCGAAGCAGCCCGGCCGGTCAGCAGGTCACCACTGCGGCGGAGGTCCCGCGTGGGATCGGTGAATCGTCGGATCCCACCCACGGTCGACACGAGAACGGTCGGGCTGAACCGGCGAAGCCGCGGTCGTCTCAGGTCAAGCCGCCTCTTGACCTGCGGGTACGACGTGTTGGAGACCTGGAATCCGCGGTCGACCGTGAAACCCGCGACCTGATCGGTGCCCGTGCGGCCATCGGGTGACTCGTCCGCCTCCAGGAGCCTGACAGCAACCCCCGCAGGCGGCGAGGTCCGCCGCACACGCCAGGCCGGCCGCACCGGCCCCGACGACGATGACGTCCGAACGTTCTCTCCCTGACACGACCATGGGGCCACTCATCGTTGGCGACGCTCTCCTGGGCGTGCAGGGCCGACCCGCACTGCTCGATCAGTCGCCGTGCCCTGTCCCACCACTGCCGAAGCCGCCGCTGGAGATGCCGCGCCACTTGCGCTTCTCTTCGCTCGGGGGTTCAGCGTCGGCCTCACCCGTGTTCTTGAGGTTGTAAGGCATGAGGCGGTGCTCCCCATCGGTCACAGGGACCTCGGAGGGCTTGCGGTATTCGGTCATCTCACCGGGCAGCTGATCGGATTCGGGCCGGTGGGGTTGCGATTCCGGATCGGGAGGCGGGAGTTCCTTGTTCTTGACCCGAATCCCGAACGCGAAGGCGCCGATCAGTACCGCCACGACGACCAGCCCGCCAAGCACCTGGGCCAGTCCGGACTGCCAGACGCCGGCCGCGAGTACCGGCCCTTCCAGAAGATGCGTGTGCATGGTGCATACCTCGCTGTGGCTCGGGGATGCTCGAACCTCGCTCCGAGAGTCGGCAACGTCACAGATCCGTTCCCCATGGGGACCGGACTTGGATGCACCCCGGCCATGGGACTCGGCTGTCGCCCCGCCTTGAGCCACAGGACGGGCGGAAGGTGATACGGCTCTTGGCCTCCCCCCGCTCCTGCCTGCGCTTTGCTGCTGATGTACCCCCGAGCGCGGGGTGAGGGGATACCTGGGGTAGCGGCGGGGGAGTCCCGCGATGTCGCTGGTCAGGATCGCTGGACTCGCTCGAAGAGGGCGAGGGCTTCGGCGGGGTCGGGGCTCACGAGGCCTTCCAGTCCGGCTGCCGTGATCTGCGCCCACCTGCCGGCGCGTGCCCACATGCGTTCCTCGAAGGCGCGGACGACTCGGTCCGGTTCTCCGTTGCCGGTGGCGATGGACTCGGCGAGCTCGGCGCCCTCCGGCATGGCGAGGTTCGCGCCCGCTCCCAATGGGGGCATCAGACGGGCGGCGTCGCCCAGGAGCGTCACCCCGGGAACGTGGGTCCAGGTGTGGGACACGGGGAGGACGTAGAGGCATGACCGCCACAGCCGGATCATGCCACCCGCCGGCACCGACGCCTCAGCCGTTATCACGCACCAGCTCGTAAGCGCGGAGGCGGCCCGGCCGTCCGTGGAGCGTCGAGAGGGGCGTCCATCACGACAAGGCCGGCTGGGGCGTGTCGGGTCGGGCGGGTGGGCAGTGCCCGGCTTCGCGCGACCGGGCAGCCCGCCGTGGACGGAAGGGCGGACCTCCCGCGAGGAGGCGTGCCGCAATTCCCCGGATGAGGCGGCGCCCTGTCAGTGCTGTTTTGTGTCGAAGCGGGGGTAGCGTCCGGATATGGACTTCCGTACGACCGTTGAGCGCGCTCAACGCCTCAAGCAGATGCACGCTGACCACAAGCCGCTCGTGCTACCCACCGTCTGGGATGTCTGGTCCGCGCGGACGGCGGTCGCCGCCGGGTTTCCGGCGCTGACCGTCGGCAGCCATCCGCTCGCCGACTCCCGCGGGGCTGACGACCATGAGGGGCAGACTTTCGGAGAAGTGCTCGACGCTGTCCGGAGGATCACCGTCTCGGTCGACGTTCCCGTGTCGGTGGACCTGGAGGCGGGTTACGGACAGCAGCCCGCAGATCTGATCGCCGGACTCGTCGAGGCCGGTGGCGTCGGTCTCAACCTCGAGGACACGGTTCACTCGGAGGGTGGGCGCATGCGCGGCACGCGGGAGCATGCCGACTTCATCGCCGGTCTCCGCTCGGCGGCCGACGACGCCGGAATCCCGGTATGGGTCAACGGGCGTACCGACGTGTTCCAGAACGCCGACGATGCCTCCGCCGTGCTGGACGAGGCGATCGAGAGGCTGCGGGCCATGGAGCAGGCGGGAGCCGACAGCGTCTACCCGGTGAGCATTCAGGACAACGACGCCCTGCTCGCGACTGTGATCGGCGCTGTCGCCATTCCGGTGAACACCACGGCCCACCCCGTCAAGCACGACCTCGAGCACTTCCGCCGTCTCGGCGTCGGCCGGATCACTTACGGGCCGTTGCTGCAATTCGCCATGGCGGACGCGATGAAGGACATGCTTGCGCCCTGGGCGACCTGAGTGCCTGCAGCGCCGAAGCTCACGGGCGGAGGCGGCCGGTGGGCTGCCGCCGGGGGCTCGCTGCTCGCCGGTGACCGGGGCGGGGGTTGGCGGGTCCGCTGACGGGCTCACGCGCCGAACGGCTGCACGGGACCTGGTGCAGCAGAACACGCCGACCTGCCGTAAGCCGCTCGGCGAGGTCTCGTGCGACGTCGAGTGCCCGAGGGGGCCGGTCCGGGCTGTCGCTGCCCGGCGTGGCGGACTTGCCGTTCCTCGTGCCGGAGGTGCGCGAGCGGCCCGAGCCCCGCCGGATCGGTAATAAAAATTTCGAACGACCATTGAAGTGCATATCTGTAATACCTGATACTTGTCGATAGGAAGAGCAGCTCGCCAAGGTGAAGGGGTCGGTATGCAGCGCGAGGAGCATGACCTGATCGGTGCCCGGGAGGTGGATGCCGAGGTGTACTGGGGCATCCACACCCTCCGGGCACTGGAGAACTTCCCGCTCACAGGGATACCGTTCTCGTCGCATCCCGAGCTCGTCGTCGCTCTCGCCGACGTGAAGGCGGCGGCGGCGTCGGCGCACCTGGACCTCGGGACGCTTCCCGAGGAGCGGGGGCGGGCCATCGTGCGTGCGTGCCGGGAGATCCGAGAGGGCCGCCTCCACGACCAGTTCGTCGTGGACGTCCTTCAGGGCGGTGCGGGTACCTCGGCGAACATGAACGCCAACGAGGTCATCGCCAACCGGGCACTGGAACTCATGGGACACGGGCGCGGCGAATACGAGCACCTGCACCCCAACGACGATGTGAACCGGTCGCAGAGCACCAACGACGTCTACCCCACGGCGGCCAAGCTCGCCCTGTATGCGGCTGCGGGACGACTGCTGGATGCCATGACGCTGTTGCGTAACGCCTTCGCCGAGCGAGGCGGGGCGTTCGCCAAGACCGTCAAGCTCGGCCGCACCCAGTTGCAGGACGCCGTGCCCATGACGTTGGGCCGGGAGTTCGACGCGTTCGCACTCACCGTGCGCGACGATGCCGAGCTCATCGGCCTCGCGGCGGATGGTCTCCTGGACGTCAACCTGGGAGGGACGGCCATCGGTACCGGTCTCAACGCCGACGCCGGGTTCGCCCGCCTGGCCATCGGGCACCTCGCCGTCGTCTCGGCGGCGCCGGTCCGGGCCGCCCATGACCTGGTGGAGAGCACGCAGGGGGTCGGGGGCTTCATCCGGCTCTCCGGTGCCCTGAGGCAGTTCGCCCTCCGCCTCTCCAAGATCTGCAACGACCTCCGGCTCCTGGCTTCGGGCCCTCGGGCCGGTCTGGGCGAGATCAGGCTGCCGGAGTTGCAGGCCGGGTCCAGCATCATGCCGGGCAAGGTCAACCCCGTCATGCCCGAGGCGGTCAACCAGGTCTGCTTCGACGTGATGGGGGCGGACGCCGCGGTGTGCGCGGCGGCCCAGGCCGGGCAGCTCCAGCTGAATGCCTTCGAACCCCTGATCGTTCATCATCTGCTCAACTCGGCCAATCGGTTGAGCGCCGCGTGCGCTCTCCTCGCCGAACGCTGTGTGGCCGGCGTCCAGGCGGACGAGGAGCGCCTGCGGCTTCTCGTGGAGGGCAGTTCCGGACTTGCCACCGCTCTCAACCCGGTGATCGGCTACCAGCAGGCCACGGCTCTGGCCCGCCGGTGTCAGGAGACGGGTGTGCCCGTCCGGGAACTCGCGGCCCGCGACGGGCTGCTCCCCGAAGAGCGGCTAGCCGAGCTGCTCGACCCGCAGCGGCTCGTTCGGCCTGTCTGAGACTGCGGCCGCACGCGCGAAGCGGTCGGAGGGCGTCCTCGGTTCGGGAAACCCGTGGCCGGACCACATGCGGGTCTGGCCACGGGGTGCGGGGGAACCGGTCAGCTCTTGGTCACGGTGCAGTTGTAAGCGGCGGTTCCGGAGCCGCTGTACGCCTCCAGGTCGAGGTAGTAGGTGCCTGTGCCGGATCCGGTTCTGGTGAAGGAGAGGGACTCGTCGGTGCCGGCTCCGTCGTTGACGGAGCGGGTCAGGGTGCTGCCGTTGGCGTCGAGCCAGTACAGGTCGGCGTCGTAGGCGGAGGGGACGGCGCAGTTCACGGAGACGGTCCGGCCCGAGGAGAGGTTCAGGGTGAAGTAGTCCCGGTCGCCGGTCGACTTCATGTTCCCGGTCGCGGTGCCGGGGACGTCAGCGCGGTGGCGTCGTCAGCCGTGTCGCGGGTGTCGTTCGGCTCGCTCTCGGCAGCGGTGGCACCACCGCCCTGGCTGCCGCAGTCGGTCACCGGGGTGCCGTTGTAGAGGTTGGGGTAGACGACGCCGTTGGTGACGCTGCGGAGGTAGTAGCCGCAGGTGGGGCGGTTCTTGAAGTCGAAGGTCGAGCCGGGCGTCAGGCGCCAGATCTTGAAGTTCGAGTAGGTCAGCGGCTTCCTGTCGACGGCCTGTTCCGGCTGGTGGTCGGCGAGGACGACGTACGCGTCCTTGCCGTACTGGGTCGCCGTGCCGTTGCGGTCGAGGAACAGCGACCCGCCGCCCTCCTCCACCCCGACGCCCCAGGCGGCGCCGCCCGGGGCGAGACCGTCCTTCACCGCACGGGCGAGGAACGACATCGTGCGACCCATGCGGTCGCGCGTGACGAAGTGCGAGTCGTTGACGACCGCGCCGTAGTCGGCCCACTCGAACATGCCGGTGGTGAAGCTGATGTATCGGTCGTAGGGGTTGGCGAGGGCTTCTGCGCTGGTGACGCTGCCGTTGCACGCGTCGTAGACGATCGGGCTGTTGATGTGATGGCCCGCGCTGCCCCCGCCGGAGCCTCCGCCCTTGGCCACCACCGACTCCACGGAGGCCTCCAGGGCCGTTCCCTTCCAGGCGGCGTAGCGGCACTGGTCGCCGCCCGCGAAGTAGACGAACTCGGCGTTGCGGACATCGGTGTTGACCTGGCTGTTGTTGCCGTCGTTCGCCGCCGTGAGCGTCCACGTCGTACACGAGTTGACCCCGGCCAGCCCGGTGACGGCGTCGCACTCGGGAGTCTTGCTTCCCGATGTCGGCGACGATACCGCCGGCGCCGTTCATCGTGAACGCCGGGCCGTTCCACGACGCACGGGCGGCATCGGCCGTGTTGCCGAGCCGGATCCTGTCGGCCGCCGCGTGCGCCGGCTGATGCACCACCAGCGCTGTCGCGATCGCGGCGAGTCCGACCGCAGTCGAAGTGAACCTGAGTGAGCGGAGTGGCATCTGCGCTCCAAGCGAGGGGAATCGATCCGGTCCGCCGTGGCCCCACACGGTCCAAGGGCGTTGGTTGCGGAACATACAAGTAATGGAAATGAAGCGGAAGATGTAAGGCAACTTCGACCTTCGTTTGCCTGTTCGCGGGAAAATTTCGGCGTCAAAACAGTCATTTTGCCCATACCGCCCCAGCTGGAGGCGCGTTACGTGAACGTAATGAGGTTTACATCTAGCCAGCAAAGGAGTTGATCTGTAATTTCTCCGCTGTGCCTGACGGCCAGAATCCGTCGGCAGGAAACCACCGAGAGGTTCCACGCGATGAACGCTCGTATCGCACGCCCCGCCGCGGCCGCCGCTCTCGCGGCCGCCGTGCTCGTGTCCCTGACCGCCTGCGGCGGTGAGGACGCCGCCGCCCCGCCCGGCAAGGTCGTCATCGCCGGCGCGGAGATCGTCAAGGACCAGAAGCTCCACGATCTCCTCCCGGAGAAGATCAAGAAGGCGGGTGAGGTCCGCGTCGCGACCGACGTCCCGTACCCGCCGTTCGAGATGTTCGTGAAGGAGGGCGAGCCCACCCTGACGGGGCTGGACTACGACCTGGGCCAGGCCCTGGGAGCGAAGCTCGGGGTGAGGTTCACCTTCACGCCGCAGAAGTTCGACGGCATCGTCCCCGCCATCCAGGCCGGCAAGTTCGACGTCGCGTTGTCGGCCATCACCGACAACAAGGAGCGGCAGAAGGTCGTCGACTTCGTCGACTACTCCCAGTCCGGCTCCGGCATCCTGGTCGCCGAGGGCAACCCGTCGAAGGTGACCACCCTGGACGACCTCTGCGGGCAGAAGGTCGCCGTCCAGACGGCGACCAACCAGCTCGACCTCCTGAAGTCCCACCAGGCCGCCTGCTCCACCGCGGGCAAGGGGAAGATCGACATCCAGACCTTCCCCAAGGACTCCGACGCCCAGCTCGCCCTGCGGTCCGGCAAGGTGATCGCCCAGGTCCTGACCAAGCCCGCCGCCGGGTGGGTGGCCAAGACCGCGGACGGCGGCAAGGCCTTCGACCTCGCCGAGGACCCCGCCGCCCCGGGGGGTTACAACGCCTCGCCGAACGGCATCGCCGTCAGCAAGCAGCTCCCCGAGCTGACGGACGCGATCCTCAAGGCGCTCCAGGCCCTCATCGACGACGGCGACCTCGTCCACATCTACAACAAGTACGGCGTCGCGTCGATCGCCATACCCAAGGCCACCAAGAACGCGGCGGTTGACTGAAGATGATCGACACCAAGAGCCCGTCCGCGACCACCACGCGCGCGCAGGAACTCGAAGTCGTCCCCGTCCGCAACTACGGACGCTGGGTCGCGGCGATCGCCTCCCTGATGGCGCTCGTCGGTCTGGTCGGCTCCCTCGCCAAGAACGACAACCTGCGCTGGGACATCGTCGGCGACTACCTCTTCGCCGACCTCATCTTCGACGGCCTGGCCACCACGCTCTGGCTGACCGCCGCCGCGATGCTCCTCGGCTTGGGGCTCGGCACGCTGATCGCCGTCATGCGGCTCTCGTCCAGCCCGGTGCTGTACGGTCTCGCCAACGCCTTCGTCTGGGTCTTCCGCGGCACCCCGCTGCTCGTCCAGATCATCTTCTGGGGCTACGCCGCCGCCCTCTACAAGTACGTGAAGATCGGCGTCCCCTTCACCGACATCACGTTCTTCCAGGCCGAGACGAACGCGCTGCTGACACCGGCGATCGCCGCCCTGCTCGCCCTCGGCCTCAACGAGGCCGCGTACGCCTCCGAGATCGTCCGTGCCGGCATTCAGTCCGTCGACCCCGGCCAGGCCGAGGCAGCGCACTCGCTCGGTATGCGTCCCGCGCTCACCATGCGCCGGATCGTACTGCCCCAGGCCATGCGCGTGATCATCCCGCCCATGGGCAACGAGACCATCAACATGCTGAAGATGACCGCCCTGGTGTCGGTCATCTCCGCCCACGACCTGATGTCGAACATCCAGGACGTGTACGCCCAGAACTACCAGGTCATCCCCATGCTGGTCGTCGCCAGCATCTGGTACCTGGCCCTCGTCACCCTCCTCGGCGTGCCCCAGGCCTGGCTGGAACGGCACTACGGACGCGGCACCACGCGTGCCGGTCACGTCTCGCCCTTCCGTCGTCTGCTCGGCGGGACCGTGGAGCGGCTCGGCAAGAACAGCAAGGAGCAGAGCCGATGAGCACTCCCATGGTGCGTGCCGAAGGCGTCCGCAAACACTTCGGAAGGCTGGAGGTCCTCCAGGGGATCGACCTGACGGTCGAACGCGGCCAGGTCTGCTGCCTGCTCGGCCCCTCCGGATCGGGAAAGTCGACCTTCCTCCGCTGCATCAACCACCTGGAGAAGGTCGACGGCGGCAAGCTCACCGTCGACGGCGAACTCGTCGGCTACCGCCAGCACGGCGACAGGCTCCACGAGCTGCGCGAGCGCGAGGTCGCGGACCGCCGCCGGGACATCGGCATGGTCTTCCAGCGCTTCAACCTCTTCCCGCACATGACCGCCGTCGAGAACGTCATGGAGGCCCCGGTCAAGGTCGCCGGCGTCTCCCGCGCCGAGGCCCGCGAGCAGGCCCACGCCCTCCTGGAGCAGGTCGGGCTCGGCGACCGCGCCGGGCACTACCCGGCCCAACTGTCCGGCGGACAGCAGCAGCGCGTGGCCATCGCCCGCGCCCTCGCCATGAAGCCCAAGCTGATGCTCTTCGACGAGCCGACCTCGGCCCTCGACCCCGAGCTCGTCGGTGACGTCCTGGACGTCATGCGGCAGCTCGCCGCCGACGGCATGACCATGGTCGTCGTCACCCACGAGATCGGCTTCGCCCGAGAAGTCGGCGACACCGCCGTCTTCATGGACGAGGGAGTCGTCGTCGAGGCCGGCGACCCCCGGCGGGTACTCGTCGACCCGGAGCAGGAGCGCACCCGCGCCTTCCTGTCCAAGGTCCTGTGAGCGCCCCCGCCGGCCGGCAGGAGAAGCTCGACCACTTCCTCGACCTGGCCCAGGCACTCCGGCCCCGCTTCCTGCACGACCTCGAGCAACTCGTCTCCATCGACTCGGGCTCCTACAGCGCCGACGGCGTCAACCGCGTCGCCGACTGGATCGAGCGCAGACTCGAACGGATCGGCTTCGACGTCCAGCGCGTGCGCTTCCCGACCGCACCCGACGGCCACCGGACCGGTGACGCGCTCATCGGCCGCAGGCGAGGCGGACTCTCCGAGGCGGCAGGCGGCCGCAGGATTCTCCTCGCCGCCCACATGGACACCGTCTTCGAGGACGGCACTGCCACGGCCCGCCCCTTCCGCGTCGACGGATCCGTGGCATACGGACCCGGCGTCAGCGACGACAAGGGAGGACTGCTCGCGGGTCTCACCGCCCTGGAGATACTCGGCGAGTCCGGCGTCGACGCCTACGACGAACTGGTCTTCCTCGCCACCCCCGACGAGGAGATCGGCTCCCCCGCGAGCCGGGCGCTCATCGAGGACACGGCAAGGGGAATGCACTACGGTCTCGGCCTCGAATGCGCCAGGGAGAACGGCGACCTCGTCATCGCCCGCAAGGGAGTCGCCGACTTCCGCCTCACTGTCACCGGACGGGCGGCCCACGCCGGGATCGAACCCGAGCGGGGAGCGAATGCGGCCCTTGCCGCCGCCCACCTCACCGTCGCGCTCCAAGCCCTCAACGGGCACTGGGGAGACGTGACGGTCAACGTCGGGGTGGTCCGGGCCGGTACCCGCGCCAACATCGTCTGTCCCGAGGCGGAGCTTCGCATCGAAGTCCGCGCCGCCACGACTGCCGACATCGAACGGGTCCGCCGGGCCATCAAGGAGGCTGCTGACCACCCCGGCGTCCCCGGCGTCACCGTCGAGGTCGAGCAGCTCGACCTCTGCCCTCCCATGGAGGACACCGCAGCCTCCCGGCGGATGCTCGTCCATGCCCAGCGGGCCGCCGGCGCGGCCGGCATCGCACTGGGCGCCGCCGCGACCGGCGGAGTGGGAGACGCCAATCTGATCGCCGGCACCGGAGTCCCCGTCCTGGACGGCCTGGGACCCGTCGGAGGCGCCGACCACACTCCCCAGGAATGGCTCGACACCGCCAGCGTGCCCCACCGTGTCGCCATGCTCGCCGGCATGATCACCTCCCTCGGCGACGCCGGCACCACCTGAACGACGCCGGCGCGCTGCGGAGCCGCCCCGTCTCCCTCCACGCCGCGCCGGCCGAGCGGGCGGACCGACACGTGCTCGGTCCGCCCGACAGGCATACGAGTCCCACCACCCCCTCTCCCGACCTCGGAGGCACCATGCGCGTCCCGCCCCGCCCCGCACGCCGCACCGTCCTCGCCTGCAGCCTTGCCGTCGCACTCGTCACCGGCGTTTCCGCCGCACACGCCGAACCCCGACAGGGCCGGACCCCTACGGGCTCCCTCGTGCTGGTCGGCGGGGCACTCAAGGAGAGCAACACCCAGATCTACGGGGAGATCATCAAGCGGGCCGGCGGCCCGCAGGCCCGTATCGGCGTCATCACCGCCGCCTCCGTGCCCCAGAGCCAGGACCCGAACGCCGGCGACCCCGACCTGTGCAGCAACTCCGCCTGCAACGGCGCTTACTACGCCGACCTGTTCAAGAGGCACGGAGCCGCCGACGCGCAGTGGATCCCCGTCGACATCGACCATGTGGCCAACGCCGACTCCGACGCCGTCGTCGCCCAGGTCGAGTCCATGACCGGCTTCTTCTTCGGAGGAGGAGACCAGTACCGCTACGTCACCACCCTCCTCCGCGGCGACGAGCACAAGGACTCCAAGGTGCTCGCCGCCATCCGTGCCAAACTCGCCCACGGCGCCGTCATATCCGGCTCATCCGCCGGCGCCCAGATCGCCTCCGGCCCCGACATGGTCAGCGGCGGCGAATCCTACGAAGCCCTGCGGGACGGCAGCGCGCCCGGCTACTTCGACGACCCGACCCGCCTCGGGTACCTGCCCCGAGGAGGCTTCGGCTTCCTCCGGACCGGCCTCGTCGACACCCACACCAGCGCCTACGGACGCGAAGGCCGGGCCCTGCGTCTCGCCGCCGACACCGGCCACGACCGTGTCTACGCCCTGGAGGAGAACACGGCCCTGGTCGTCGACCGACCCGGCACCGACCGCGAGCACATGACCGTCCTCGGCCCGAACGGCGTCGCCGTCCTCGACCTGCGCGACGCCCGCGCCCACGACTCCGCGAACGGCTGGACCCTCCGCCGCGCCCGGTACAGCTACCTCACCGACGGCGACCGGTACGACGCCCGCACCTGGACCCCGCGCATCGCCCCCGTCAAGCACCCCCTCACCCCCGACAACACGACACCCGTGCCGGCCAACGACGACGTCTTCCACTCCGCCTCGAACCCGGACGGCAGCCCCTACTCCTTCCGGACCACCGCCCGGGCCCTCGCCTCGACGCGGGCGCAGAACAGCGCGACGGCGACGACCTTCGAAAGCGGACCGCGGTTCACGGTCACCCTCACCAAGGCACGAGGGTTCGCCGCCTTCACCGACGACGACACCACCGCCCGGACCCTCGTCGCCCTGCAGGTGGACATCGCACTCCAGCGGTGAGCCGAACGGCTGGGCAGGCCTCGTCCGCCCCCCCTGCCCAGCCGTTCCCCTGCCCGGCCGCATGCGACCGGGCCACACGTCGGGGAGACCGCCCGGTACAGGGCCCCGTCGCACGATCCCCTCGGCCGCGTCGATCCGGCCGGCCCCGGCCGCGCCCACCGGACCGGATGGGCGCCGCCCTCCTCCCGTCACCACCGAGAAAGGCCGCTCCCTCACCATGCGTACCCGTACCGCGCTCATCTCCGTCGCCGCCCTGGCGATTCTCACCTCCGGATGCGGGGCTCCGTCCGATACGCCGGCCGCCCGCGACGGATCCCGGACGGCAGGACCCGTCGCAGTCCTCCCGGACCTCACCGTCAGCCCGGACCCCAAGCTCCACGCGATGCTCCCCGAGGCCATCCGTGCCTCCGGCACCGTCCGCGTCGCCACCGACGTCCCCTACCCGCCCTTCGAGATGTTCACCGAGGAGGGGAGCACCCGGATCACCGGAATCGACTACGACCTCGGCCAGGCGATCGGGGCCCGGCTCGGAGTCACCTTCCGCTTCGAAGCGCAGAAGTTCGACGGAATCCTGCCGGCCGTCCAAGCCGGTAAGTTCGACGCCGTCATGTCGGCCATGACCGACAAGAAGGCCAGGCAGAAGTCCGTGGACTTCGTCGACTACCTCAACGCCGGCCCCGGCTGGCTGGTCAGGAAGGGCAATCCCGAGCACATCACCGTCGTGACCGATGTGTGCGGAAAGCCCGTGGGGGTTCAGACCGGAACCAACCACCAAAAGCTCCTCCAGCAGCGTCAGGAGCTCTGCAAGGCGAAGGGCCTGGCGCCCATCGAGATCCTCGCCTTCTCGAAGGACTCCGAGGCCCAACTGGCCCTTCGCAGCGGAAAGGTCATCGCCGACTACCTCGACGAGGTCACGGCCGCCTACGTCGCCACCACGGCGGACGACGGCAAGACCTTCTCCACCGTCACCGGCCGCCCTGCCGTCGGAGAGTACAGCGCCTCTCCCATGGGGATCGGCGTGTCGAAGGACCGCCCCGGACTCAAGGAAGCCATCCGGGCGGCCCTGCAGTCCCTCATGGACGACGGCTCCTACCGCAAGGTCCTCATGAAGTACCAGGTCCCGAACATCGGGATTCCCAAGGCGACCGTGAACGGGGCGCTCGACTGACCCTCCCTGCGCACCGTGGGCAGCACGGGTCGGCCCCGAGGCCCGGCCTCACAGGAGGCCGGTGCGACGGGCGACCCTCTCGGCGGCCTTCATCCGCTCGTGGCCGTCGCCGCCGATCCGATCGAGGACGGCGGCGACGAGGGACTCGACGATGGCCATCGACGGCGTCAGGCTGTCGTACGGAGAGTCGGAGGAGACCTGGGTGATGAGCACGACGTCCGCGTGGGCGGCGGCGGGGGAGAGCCACGGGTCGGTGAACACGATGACCTTGCCGCCCCGCTCCCGTGCCAGTTCCGCGATGAGGGTCTTGTCGGTCTCGTAGCGCCTGTAGTCGAACAACACGGTGACGTCCCGGCGCGCGAGTTGCGTGAGGAACGACGTGCGCTCCACGTCCTTGTGGGGCACCAGGCTCACCTGGTCGCGGAACTGCATCAGATGCAGGCCCAAGTACTCGGCCAGGAGGTGCGTGAAGCGTCCGCCCGCGAGGTGCACCCTGCGCCTGGGGTCGGCGAGGAGACCCACCGCGTCCTCGAACTCATGAGGCGCCACCTCCTCGAAGGTCCGAGACACCGCCTGCTGCACGAGCCCCGCGCGTTCCCCGAGAGAGGGCGCGGAGGAACCCCCCGCGGACGTCGCCGCGTCCTGCTCCGCGTCTTCCGCGGCCGTGTAGAGGGTGATCGGCGAGGCGTTGCGCGCGTCGAGCTCGGAACGGAGGGCGGCCTGCAGATCGGGGAAGCCCCGGTACCCCAGGCGCGCGGCACACCTCAGCACGGTGGGCGCCGAAACCCCGGCGCGTTCCGCGATCGTCGCGACGGTCTCGAAGACCGCGGAGGGATACCCCGCGAGCAGGACCCGCGCGACCTTCCGCTCCGCGGGGCTCAGTTCTCCGAGCCGACCACGAATCTCATCGGCCAGAGTGAGGCTCATGGGTTTCCCTCCTCCGGCGGAAGCTCGCCGCGGGCTGTGGACAGCCGACTGAGCCGCGCGGTCCGGTCTCTGTTTCAGAATGCTGGACTTCAGGCCGTAAATGTATCGTCCATTACGGAATCTGAACAGTCGCTGGAGTCCGGACCACGAGAGGGCCAGGAGGAGCGGGCCGAATCGCCTGGTGGGCGTGCGCCGCCCGTCAGGGGATCGCCCGCCGGCCAAGGCCTCGGCAGCCGCTTGGACCGAGGAGCTCCAGAGACCGCCGGCGCCGGTGAAGCGCGGGTCGGCGCCCACGGTGGCGGAGCGGCGGACCCCCGGCTCGCCGAGAGGGACCGCGAGCGGTGTGAATCCGTCCACGGTCCCCGCTCAGTGGCAGCCGACCCCTATGCCCCTCAGTGGTTCACGCAGAGGTTTCCGAACGAGGGGTTGAGCAGTCCGATCACCGTCACCGTGTTGCCGCACGCGTTGACTGGCACGTGGACCGGGGCCTGGATCAGGTTTCCGGAACCCACGCCGGGGGAGTGGGCCGCCACGCCCTCGGCCCAGCTGTCGGCCGACGCGACCGACGCTCCTCCGGCGACGACGGCGCCCGTCACCAGGGTCAGGCCGGCACTCTTCCACGCACGAGACATGGCAACTCCTCATTCCTTCGACTGTCGGCGCTCGAGAACAGGGCGCCGCGCATCCCTTGTGGTCTGCACGTGTGCTTCGAAGTCAGAAGTGATGGAGGATGGCTGCCTGACGGCTATTCACCCCATCGGGTTACTGGGCGGGACCCGACCTGGGAGCTTGCCGAACGGTCGTCGCCGCGGTCAGACGGGTCTCCGCGCGGGGGCTACGTGATCGATCGACATCCTGATCGCGATGGCGTTGGCCGGTCGGCATGCCGAGACTGCTTGCCGATCGTCTCCTCCTCCGCCATGGCGGGAGTCCGACCTCGAACCGTGGGCGGCGTAGGGGAAGGCGGACGTGGTGGGCGACCCCGAGTGGCCGGTGTCCGTCGGTTTCACGGGCGTCCAGGGCCACGAAGCAGCAGTCAGGCCCACATCCCTCCTGATGTGGGCCTGACATTTGACGAGGGAGGTCAGGCGAACGCGGCGCTCCAGGTGGCCGGCCCGACGACGCCGTCCACCGTCAGCGCTTTGCGTGACTGGAAGTTGCGGCAGGCCGCGTCGGAGCCCTGTCCGTACTGGCCGTCCACGGTGAGGGAGTAGCCGTGGGCGCTGTTCATGCGGAACTGCCAGGTCGCCACGCTCGCGTGCACGAAGCTCGGGGGCTGGCGGAAGCTGACGCCGGGGTAGGGCAGAGGGCCGCCGCCGGGGTTGACCGCACCACTGACGACGTGGGCGTACAGGTCGCCCGGACAGCCGGTCGCATGGTGGTCGCGATGACCCGTGATGGCTGGCGCGGCGCCGCCCGACACGCGGAGGCGGGTGATGCCGTACCGGATGGCGTCGATCAGCCCCGGTGTGATCACGTCGTAGTCGCCGCTGGTTCCCCCTGTCAGCGCACAGACCGCGTACCAGTCGTCATTGCCCTGTGTGGTGCCCTGGGCCGCGGTGCGCACCTTCTCGCCGCGTCCCTCGAAGAGGAAGCCGTGGACGCAGGCCAGATGGCTGTAGGCGACGTCGGACCAACCGTTCGTGTCCATGTGGAAGTTCTGGATGCCCCGCACCTGAGCCGCGCAGTCGGTGTGGTCGGACTCCGCCACCTTGACGGCGTCGACGTGGTGGACGACCACGCCGCCTTGCTCCGGGGTGATGTTGCCGCTGACTTCCCGGGCCGCCCGGGCGCCCCACTGTGCGCGGGTGACGAACGTGGCCATCAGCTCCCGCCTCCTCGGCCCACAGCGCACTCGACGGCGGCGTTCAAGGGCTCGGCGTGGGCGTTGCGGGCGGCTGCGGAGCTGTAGATCGCGCCGCTTTGGCGCGGGTGGGTCACGAAGGGGTTCTTGTCGCTCTTCGGCGAGGGGCCGGAAGCACGGGCGGTTCCGGCGCCGATGGCGGGCAGTGCGAGCGCACTGCCGACTGCCGCGAGGAGCGCGGCGCGGCGCGAGGGTCCTCTGGTCAACGGTCCTCCTGCTGGAGTGAGTGGTCGTGATGGTCCGGGGCGCGGGGTGTTCGGTGCGGGAATGCGGCGACACGCCGACGCCCCGGTGCCGGCGCCCGCCCGCCGTCGAAAGGTGTGTCCGACGGCGAGCAGGAATGCCGTGTCGGCTGGGCAGGCTGCCGGCCTGGCACACGTGTACCAGGCGGACGGGGAGGAGGTCAGCAACCGCCGCAGTTGTAGAAGGTCACGTCCCAGTGGTTGCCCTCGTCGGCGTAGACGTTGCCGGCGCCGGACTTCCACTGCGGGGCTCCGTCGCCGCGCAGC
>NZ_JNWK01000067.1 GCF_000716445.1 Streptomyces wedmorensis | reverse complement strand
TACCCCGTGGAGCGCATGATGCGCGACGCCAAGATCACCCAGATCTACGAGGGAACCAACCAGGTTCAGCGCATCGTGATGGCCCGCAACCTCCCGTAATCACCGGGCGCGGGAACGCGAACAGAAGTGTCGCCGGAGGCGGTCATCCGTGCTCGCCTCCGGTCCGCACGGACGCGCGATTGGGCTAGATTTAGCGCTTCGTACACCCGATCGTGTTAGGGAAGACAATGACGGAAGCGGTGCTGCTGGTCGGCGGACAGGGGACGCGCCTGCGACCCGTCACGGTCAACACCCCCAAGCCGATGGTTCCAGCGGCGGGAGTCCCCTTCCTGGCCCACCAGATAGCCAGGGCCGCCGACGCGGGTGTGACCCACATCGTCATGGCGACCTGCTACCTCGCCGAGGTCTTCGAGCCGTACTTCGGTGACGGCTCCGCGTTCGGCGTCCACCTGGAATACGTCATCGAGGACGAGCCGCTCGGCACCGGCGGCGCCATCCGCAACGCCGCCCGCCGCCTCACCAGCGGCCCCGACGAGCCCGTCCTCGTCTTCAACGGCGACATCCTCACCGGCCTGGACATCCGCGGCCTCGTCGAGTCCCACCAGGCCGCCGAGGCCGACGTCTCCCTCCACCTGGTGCGCGTCTCCGACCCCCGCGCCTTCGGCCTGGTCCCCACCGACGCCGAGAGCCGCGTGCTGGCCTTCACGGAGAAGCCCCAGACGCCCGAGGAGATCGTCACCGACCAGATCAACGCCGGCTGCTACGTCTTCCGCCGCTCTGTGATCGACACCATCCCCGAGGGCCGCCCCGTCTCCGTCGAGCGCGAGACCTTCCCCGGCCTGCTGGCCTCCGGCGCCAAGCTGTACGGCAAGACCGAGGACACGTACTGGCTCGACCTGGGCAAGCCCGAGTCCTTCGTCCAGGCCTCCGCCGACCTGGTGCGCGGCGTCGTCGCCTCCCCGGCCGTGCCCGGCCCCCGCGGCGAGTCCCTGGTGCTCCCCGGGGCCCAGGTGGATCCCGGCGCGAAGCTCGGGGACGGTACCGTGGTAGGAGCCGGTGCGCGGATCGAGGCCGGCGCCGTCGTCCAGGGCTCCATCGTGCTCGACGGCGCGACCGTCCGGGCCGGTGCCCAGGTGAGCGCCAGCCTCATCGGCGCGCGCTCGGTCATCGGTGAGCGCACCGTCGTCGACGGCTCGGTCGTCGGTGACGGGGCACGGGTCGGCGCGGACAACGAAGTGCGCGCCGGTGCGCGTGTGTGGTGCGAGGCAGAGCTGCCCGACGCCGCGCTCCGCTTCTCCTCGGACCGCTGACCCGGCCCTGAGTCTTCACGTGTCCCCGGGTCCGTCGGATCCGGGGGCGTCCCCCGGGCCCGGAGGGGCCCTCAGGTCCGCTCCACCGGATCTCCAACCTTTCAGTCGTCAGTGAGGCAGCAATCCAGTGACAGGTGTGTACCAGAACCCCGGTGCGGATGACGTCGCGACCGGCCGCGCGGGCTCTCTCCCCGAGTCGTGGGGCATGACCCCGCTGACCGTGGTCATGCCCACGTACAACGAGGCCGGAAACGTGCCGCGCATGGCCGAACTGCTCATGGATCTCGACATACCCGGCCTGCGGCTGCTCATCGTCGACGACTCCTCCCCGGACGGCACCGGCCAGATAGCCGAGGAGCTCGCCCAGAAGTTCCACGCCGAGGACGGCACCCCGCGCATGTCGGTCATGCACCGCACCGCGAAGGACGGCCTCGGCCGCGCCTACGCCGCCGGCATGAGCAAGGCCGTCGAGGACGGCGCGCGCTACGTCCTCCAGATGGACGCCGACGGCTCCCACCCCGAGGGCAAGATCGCCGAGATGCTCGGCGTCGCCCTCTCCACCGACGCCGGTCTGGTCGTCGGCAGCCGGTACGTCCCCGGCGGCACCCTCTCCGACGCCTGGGGCGCCCACCGCAAGCTCCTCTCCCGCTGGGCCAACGCCTACGCCAGCACCATCCTCGGCACCCGTGTGCGCGACATCACGGGCGGCTTCAACCTGTGGAGCGCCGACGCGCTGCGCGCCATCGACCTCGGCTCCGTCGGCAGCGCCGGCTACAGCTTCCAGGTCGAGATGAAGTACGCCGCGCTCCGCCAGGGCTTCCAGGTCATGGAGGTGCCGATCCACTTCGAGGACCGCACCGTGGGCGAGTCCAAGATGAACCTGGCCGTGCAGCTGGAGTCCATCGCGATGCCGTGGAAGCTGCGTGTGCGCTCCCGGGGCCGTAAGTGAGCGTCTCCTCCATACGCAGGGACTCCCCGGGGGACGTGGCCCGGGCAACGGCCGACAGGCCCGCCCGCCCGTCCTCCGAGGGGTCCTCGTGGCGCACCCGGCTCTTCTCCGAGAGCCGGGTGCTCGCGGCGGTGCACGGCGCGCTCCTCCTGGTCGTGACCGCGTTCGTCTTCATGGTGATACGCCTGCCCTGGACCGGTGACCTCGGCGTGCACGCCGCCACCATCCAGCGGCTGCGCCACGACCTGGTCCACCCGGGCAACCCGATGGTGGACTCCGCCACGGACAGCCCGTACTACTCGCCGTGGATGGTCTTCCTGAGCCTGGTCGCCAAGGCGACCAACCTCGACACCTTCCACATCCTGCGCCTCGCGGCCGTCCTGAGCCTCGTCCTGCTCTTCACGGGCGTCTGGTTCTTCACGAGGACCTTCACCGACCGGCGCGTCGCACCGCCGCTCGCGGTCCTCTGCGTGCTGTTCCTCTGGGGCACCAAGGGCTTCGCCTGGAGCGGCTTCCTCGGCTTCGGCTCGCTCGGCCTGATCATGTCCTACCCGAGCGTCTTCACGCTCGCCCTCGGCATGCACTTCCTGGCCCTGCTCCGGCTCGCCCTGCGGCGCGGCTCGGCCACCGGCTGGCAGTCGTACCTGGGACTCGGCGTGCTGTGGGCCGTCCTGATGCTCAGTCACCAGTTCTCCGGCGTCGTGATCACGCTCGGCGCGATCGGCGTCCTCGGCGGTGCCCGCCCGTGGCCCGTCAAGGAGACCTGGTTCAAGCTGATCGGCGCGGTCGTCGCCGGCCTCGCGGTGCTGGCCCTGTGGCCGTACTACTCGTTCTTCTCGCTGTTCGGCATCGGTGGCCTCGAGGACATCCACAAGGTCCTCTACAACAACCTCTTCCCGGTCTACGGCCTGGTCATGGTCGTGGGCGTCGTCGCCCTCGGCATGCGCTTCGCGCGCGACCGGCGGGACCCGCTGGTCCTGTGGTTCCTCGTCGCGCTCGCGATGGTCACGGCCGGCTGGTTCCTCGACAAGTGGTCGTACGGCCGCGTGCTGCCGGCCGTCGTCATCCCCGCGCAGATCGCCGCCGCGATCGCCGCCGCCGAGGCGGGCCGCAAGCTCGTCAAGGTCCTCTTCGGCACCGCCCTCGCCGTGGCCCTGGCCATGGGCCTGTGGGGGCAGCGCTCCGGCCTCGGCTTCATCCTCCGTCAGGACGCCCTGTCCACCACGATCACCGAGGGCACCTGGCAGCCGCCGCGCACGTACCACTGGGTCGCGGAGCACGCCAAGTACGGCGACGTCTTCATGACCGACTGGAAGGCCGCCCAGAAGCTGCCCGCCTTCGGCTTCTACACGGTGACCGTCCCCTACCCGGACTTCTTCCTGCCGGACGAGGACGAGCGCGTCGCCGACACGAAGCGGTACTTCACCGAGGGCACGTCCCGCGAGGAGAGGCTGGAACTCCTCCAGGAGTACGACGTGAAGTGGGTCCTCCAGTGGAAGGACCAGCCCGGCCTCCCGGAGGGCGACCCGGCGCTCCGCAAGGTGGAGACCGGCCCCAACGGCCAGACCCTGTACCGGGTCGTCGGCTGACGGACCACCGGACACCACGCACCGGACAAGCGGAGGCGCCCCTCACGATCGCTCGTGAGGGGCGCCTCCGCGTGCGCCGGTCAGCGGTTCGACGTCACCGTGACCTTCTCGTCGTTCTTGATCTGCTGGACCAGCTGCTTCACCTTCGGCATGTCCCACTTCAGGGAGCCCTGCGGCGCGCTGCCCGCGATCGGCATGTTCATCGACTTGCCGTCGCCGCTGTTGATGCCCTTCATCGCGAAGAACATCTGCCCGAGGTCGTACAGCGACATGTCCTCGTCCACGATCAGCGTGTCCAGACCGGCGCCGAGCGTCGGGTACAGCGCGAACGGGTTGAGGATCGTGCCCGGCGTCGCCGCCTGGTTGGCCAGGGCGGAGAGGAACTTCTGCTGGTTCTTCGTCCGCTGGAGGTCGGAGTCGGCGAACGCGTACCGGGTGCGGACGAACGCCAGCGCCTGCTCGCCGTTGAGGGTCTGCTTGCCGGCCTGGAAGTCGGCACCGGACTTCTTGTCCTTGAAGCCCTTGTCGATGTTCAGCTCGACGCCGCCGAGCGCGTCCACGATGTTGGCGAAGCCGGCGAAGCCGATCTCCGCGTAGTGGTCGATGCGCAGCCCGGTGTTGAACTCGACGGTCCGCACCAGCAGCTCGGGGCCGTCCATCGCGTACGCCGCGTTCAGCTTGGAGCCGCCGCGCGCCGGGTACGCCTTGCCGGACTCGGATCCGACGAAGTTCGGGATCGTCACCCAGGAGTCACGGGGCAGCGAGACCATCGTGTTCCCGCTGGAGCAGGCCGCGAGGATCATCATCGAGTCGGTCCGCTTGCCCTCCGCGGAGCCGGTGTGCAGCTTCTTCTTCTCCTCGGCCGACATGCCCTCGCGGCTGTCGGAGCCGACGATCAGGTACGTCGTGCAGTCGCCCTCCTCGGGCCGCTCGATGACCTTGGAGAGGTCGACCTCGTTCCGCATCTGTGAACTGGCCCACGCGTAGGTGCCGATGCCCCAGGCGAGGACGCCGACGACCAGCACGATCGAGCCCACCTTGGCGCGCTTGCGCCAGTCCGGCGCGGGCCGCCCGGGCCCCTGGGGCGTGTACGGCGGAGGCGTGCCGCGGCCGCCGCCCTGGGCCCCGCCCTGGGGCCCTCCGTAGACCTGGCCCGTGCTGTAGCCGGAGTCGTAGCCCTCGTTACGGGCCTGCGTGTAGTTCGGGTTGTAGCCCTGGCCCTGCCCCTGGGCGTGGCCCTGCCCCTGCCCCTGGCCGTAGCGGGGCTGCTGCTGCGGCGCCTGCTGGCGCTGCACATGGCTCATCCGGCGGGGTCCCTCGGGCTGGGAGTTCGCGTTACCGCGGCCGTACCCGCCGTCTTCAGGCCAGTCATTCATACGGACCAGTGTGCCGGGCAGGGCTTTCCGGGCGACAGCCCGGGTAGAAGATCGGACCGCTGCTGTTGCCAAGCTGATGCAAACCGGACCGAACGACGACCGCGACCAGACCCGGCATATGGTGGAGGGCATGACAGATCAGGGCGATATCCCGGACGAGATCCCGGGCAAGCCGACCTCCGCCTCCCGCACCACTCTCAGCCACATCATGACCAGCCACGACACCAACCTCCTCGGCACGGTGCACGGCGGCGTGATCATGAAGCTGGTCGACGACGCCGCCGGCGCCGTCGCGGGCCGGCACTCGGGCGGCCCCGCCGTCACCGCCTCCATGGACGAGATGGCCTTCCTCGAACCCGTCCGCGTCGGCGACCTCCTCCACGTGAAGGCCCAGGTCAACTGGACCGGCCGGTCCTCCATGGAGGTCGGCGTCCGCGTCATGGCCGAGCGCTGGAACGAGTCCACGCCCGCCACCCAGGTCGGCTCCGCCTACCTCGTCTTCGCCGCCGTCGACGCCGACGGCAAGCCCCGCCGCGTCCCCCAGGTCATCCCCGAGACCGAACAGGACAAGCGCCGCAACCAGGAAGCGCAGATCCGCCGCACCCACCGCCTCGCCCGCCGCCAGGCCATCAAGGCCCTCCGCGAACGCCGAGCCGCCGAAGGCTACGAGGACTAGAACCCCGCCCACCCCACCCCGTTGTGGGCAACCGCCCCGCAGAGCGGGCCCACCCCCACCCCCCGCCCGCCCACCTCGTTGTGGGCAATCGTTCCGCTGGGGCGGAACGGGTGGGCACAACGGAACGGCGCCCCTGCCGGGCCCAGGCTTCCGCGCCCGAGCCCGGCCCCAGCGCCCCGGCCCGCAAAAGGCTCCGGCCCCCAGCGGCCCCGGCCCCCCCCACGCCCCGGCCCGCAACAGGCCCCGGCCCCCAGCGGCCCAGGGGCCCCCACGCCCCGGCCCGCAAAAGGCTCCGGCCCCCAGGCACGGCCGCCCGCGGCTAAGGGCACACCACCTGGTCCCCGGTCACCGCCTCGAACGGCCCGCCCCGCCCCGCGTCCTCCGCCCGAACCCCCCGCACTCCCCGGTAGTCCCCGCCCACCGTCACCCGCAGTGTCCCGCCCCGACCCGCCACCGCCCGCAGCTCCGCCCCCGGCAGCGCCGCCGCGAGGGACTTCGCCGAGCGGTCCCAGCGGGGGTCGTACTCGATGACCGTGCGGGCGTGTTCCCGGCCGGCCCCCGTCATCGGGGTGCGGGTGGTGTCGAAGCCGCCGGCGCGCAGCGCGTCGTCGACCTTGCGGCCGAGCCCGTCCGTCCGCGTCCCGTTGTAGACCTGGACGCGGATCGTCCGCGGCGGCACGTCCACGACCGCGGCCTTCGGGGCCTTCGACGAGCTCGCCGCCTTCTGCGGGGCGAGCGGTTGGTCCTCCCGCAGCGCCTGGAAGAGCTTCTGGGCCTTGGCCGCGTCCCACTTCACCGTCGACCCGATGCCCTTCACGGGGAAGCTCATGTCCCCGATCGGCACGGACACGAACTCCGAGGAGGCCGGGGTGAACCCGCGCATCGCCTTCGCGAGGGCGAGCAGCTGGTCCGTGCCGAAGTCCTCGTCGGCCCGTACGGAGCTCAGCATCGTCGTGGCGACCTCGCGGAACCGCACCGGGTTGAGCAGCACCCCGCCGCTGGTGGTCCGCTCGATGAGCGCCGCCAGGAACCGCTGCTGACGCTGCATGCGCCCGATGTCGGCGGCGCCGTCGATGTGCCGGGAGCGGACGTACTGGAGGGCCTGCCCGCCGTCGAGTTCGTGGGTGCCGGCCGCGAGGTCGAGCCCGGTGTACGCGTCCTTGACCGCCCGGGTCGTGCAGATCTGCACGCCGCCGACGGCGTCGACGGTCTTCATGAAGCTGGTGAAGTCGACCTCCAGATAGTGGTCGATCTTGACGCCGGTCATCGACTCGACGGTCCGCACGGTCAGCGCGGGCCCGCCCTCCGCGTAGGCCGCGTTCAGCTTCACCGGGTGGGCGCGGTGCTTCCTGCCGCTGTTGAGGTCGGTGTGCTCGGGCATCTCGGCGTACGAGTCGCGGGGCAGGCTCACCACGCTGGCCCGTTCCCGGTCCTCGGAGATGTGGACGAGCATCACCGTGTCGGTGCAGTGGCAGGGCGCGCCGCCGAGCCGGTACTTCGCCCTCTCCTCCGGGGTGATCCGGTCGCGGCCGTCGGTGCCGACGACCAGCACGTTCATCCCGTGCCCGGCCTGCGGCCGGTTCTTCATGTCCTTGAACGGGTCGACCCGGGTGATCCCGGTGTCCAGACCGGTCACCACGGCGTGCCCGATGCCCCCCGCGGCGAGGACCGCCACGGACAGCGCCGTCGCCATCCGCATCCCCCACCGGGGGCGCCTCCGCCGCCGCCGGCGGACCGGTACGGGGCGGGCGGGGGACCGGGGACGGGGCGTGCGGGGCGGTGTGGGCACGGACGGACACCTCCGCGGGTGTGACAAGGGGAACCGTGAGCACCGTAGGCCCATACGATCAGCGTCAGGGCGCCCGGACCGCTCGGCGCGCACCGCTGTCCCCCATTCGCGGTAACGTGGCGGGCAATGAACGCCACGCCCCCCGTCTCCGTGATCATGCCGGTCCTCAACGAGGAGCGGTACCTGCGCACCTCCGTTCGTCACATCCTGGAGCAGGAGTACGACGGCGAGATGGAGGTGGTGATCGCCCTCGGCCCGTCCACGGACCGCACGGACGAGATCGCCGCCGAGCTCGTGCGCGAAACCGCCTCGGACAAGCGCCGCGTCCACACGGTGCCGAACCCGACCGGTCGTACGCCCGCCGCCCTCAACGCGGCGATCCAGGCCTCCCATCACCCGATCGTGGTGCGCGTCGACGGCCACGGCATGCTCTCCCCGAACTACATCGCCACCGCCGTCCGGCTCCTGGAGGAGACCGGCGCGCAGAACGTCGGCGGTGTGATGCACGCCGAGGGCGAGAACGCCTGGGAGGACGCGGTCGCCGCCGCGATGACCTCGAAGATCGGTGTCGGCAACGCCGCCTTCCACACGGGCGGCGAGGCGGGCCCCGCCGAGACCGTGTACCTGGGCGTCTTCCGGCGCGAGGCCCTCGAACAGCAGGGCGGCTACAACGTCGAGTTCATCCGCGCCCAGGACTGGGAGCTGAACTTCCGCATCCGCGAGGCCGGCGGCCTGATCTGGTTCTCGCCCGAGCTCCGCGTCCAGTACCGCCCGCGGCCCTCCGTGAAGGCCCTCGCCAAGCAGTACAAGGACTACGGCCGCTGGCGCCACGTGGTGGCCCGCTACCACCAGGGCTCCATCAACCTCCGCTACCTGGCCCCGCCGACCGCCGTCTGCGCCATCGCCGCCGGTCTCGTCGTGGGCGCCACGCTCACCCCGCTCGGCTTCGTGATCCCGGCCGGCTACCTCGCCGCCATCGCCGTCGGCTCCGTCCCGGCCGGCAAGGGCCTGCCCCTCAAGGCCCGCCTCCGGATCCCGGTGGCCCTCGCCACCATGCACATGTCCTGGGGCTACGGCTTCCTCACCAGCCCGCGCTCCCTCGCCAGGAAGGTCATCGCCAGCCGCCGCCCGGCGGTGAAGACCGGCGAGACCGAGTCGGTCTGACGACCGCCCCGCACACACGCCGACGGCCGGACCCCGGAAGGGGACCGGCCGTCGCGCGTTCGGCGGGGGAGCGGATCAGCTCTTTCCGTCCCACTTGTACGGGTCGAAGATGTACATGCAGTCCTTCGTGTCGGCCCGCAGCACCTCCGCGCCGTCCGGGATGTCGCCGGCCTCGCCGGCCGGCTTCTTGTAGACCGTTCCCTCGCGCCAGTCGGAGCCGACGATCAGCGTGATGCCCTCGGCCTGCGCGTCGGCCCGGACCGCCGAGTCGGGCAGCCCGAGCGCCTTGGCCACGGACAGGGCGTTCGCCTTGCCCTGGTCGGCTTCGGCCTTCGGGTAGGTGACCACGGTGTCGGCGCGGCTGCCGCCCTCCTTGGAGGAATCGGCCCGCGTGAAGCCCTTGCCCTGGAGGAGCTCGGCGACGGTGCGGGCACGGCCCTCGACGGCCGGCTCGGCGTCGCCGCCGGTGCCGTTGACGACCGTCACGCCGAGCGTGCCGGGCGACTCGGCCGTGGCCTTCGGCTTGGCGGAGGCGGTCGGCTTCGGCTTCGTACCGGCCGGGTCGCCGTTCTTGTCGAACGCGACGTCGTCGCGGAGCATCGCGAACATCTTGTCGGCCGACTTCTTGACCAGGACGTTCTTGTTCTTGTCCTGCGACCACTCGGTCGTCGGGATGTTCGCCGTGGTGAGGCGGTCCAGCTTCACGTTCTTGAGCTGCATCGACAGGTCGAAGAGACCCGAGACCGACTTGATCTCGTCGGAGACCTGGAGCGCCTGGGTGGCGGTCTCGGCCAGGCCCATGAGGCGTCCGGTGTCGGTCCAGGCGTTCTGCTTCTGGAGCTTCTCGACCATGCCGTTCATGTACATGTGCTGGGCCTTGGCCCGCATCTGGTCGCTGCCGAACGCGTGCCGGGTGCGCAGCCACTGGAGTGCCTGCTTGCCCTTGATCTCGTGCGTCCCCACCGGCAGTTTCAGGCCCGAGCCGCCGGGCTGAAGCTTGGTCGGGTGGTCGCTGACGCCGGACTTCACGCAGACCGGGACGCCGCCGACCTCGTCGGCCATCGCCACCACACCGGCGAAGTCGACCATGATCCAGTGATCGACGTAGACCCCGGTGAGGCTCTCCCACGTGGTGAGCGTGCAGCCCGGACCGCCGCGCCCCAGCGTCTCGTTGATCGGCTGGTTGGTGGTGGCCGGGAAGGTCTCCTTGCCGTCCGCGGACCTGCACTCGGGGATCGGCACGATCGTGTCGCGCGGGATGGAGACCACCGACGCGTTCTTACGGTCGGCCGAGACGTGCAGCAGCATCTGCACGTCGGCCAGCGGCTTGTTCTCCCGGAGGTTCTTCCCGCCGCCCAGGGCCACGTTCTTCGCGTCCGCCCGGCTGTCGGAGCCGATCAGCAGGATGTTCAGCGGGGTGTCGCCCAGCGCGTTCGGCGCGGCCTTCTTCACGCCGCTGTCGCCGCCGGCCCGCGCCCCGCCGCGGATGTTGTCGTTCAGGTGCTCGTAGTACAGGTATCCGGCGCCGGCCGTGCCGAGTATCAGCAACGACAGGGTGATCGCCGTCCAGCGCAGCACCTTGCGCTTGCCGGTCTTCTTGGCGCGCCGCCGTGCCGCGGCACGGCCCCCCGCGCCCTCACCGCCGCCCGTACCGCCGGCGGCGCCGTCACCGCGACGGCGCGCGGCCCGGCCCGAAGCGGGCGCGTCGGCGTCCGCCACCTCCTCGTCGGAAGGCTCGCGACCCGCGCCGGTCGCCTCACCGGCGCCGTACAGGTCGTCGTCCCAGCCCAGTTCACGGGCGCGCGGAACGCGTCCCCGCGTTCCCTCCCCACGCACGCTGTTCTGTCCCACCCCAGGTCCCCTCGTCAGTCAGGAGTGCGTCAAGCCCCGGTGTTTCCGGATCACTTGGCGCACACCTGCTTGTCAGCTGCTAGCTTCTCCAGATCCTTCGGCGCCTTTGCCGGTCCGGTGACGGGCACCCCCGCGCCCTTGAAGTCGGCGCCGAGGACGAGCGTCATGGGCTCGCGTACCCCGGCGTCCTGTGTGCCCGGCTTGAGAGCCGAGGCGGGCAGACCCATCATGTCCGCGAGTTTGCGGGCCTGGTCTGCCTGGTTCGGTGCGTAGGTGAGCGTGGTCTTCGCCGCCTTCTCGGGGGCGTTGCTCCGGTTGGTGGAGCGGCTCACTCCCTGCTCGTTCTGAAGCCAGTTGATCGTCGACTGGGCCGCGCCGCGGACGCCGCTGCCGTTGTAGACGTCGACGCGCACCTCGGAGGCGGTGGAGCGGGTGCCCTTGAGGAGCGCCGCCTCCGCCTGCGTCTGCGCGTTCTTGGCTTCCTGCTGCTGCTTCTTCACCTCGGTGAGCGAGGTGTCGGACTGGAGCATCGCGAACAGCTGCTGTGCCTGCGTCGGATGAGGCACGACGGTGACCGGGGTGGGCTCGTCCGGATTGTCGACCACGGGGATCGTCGTGAACGCGATGTTCTTCGTGTCGATCCCGGAGAGCTCCTTGGCCAGGTCCTGGAGCTTGCCGAGGGACCCTATGCCCTTGTCGACGGTGAGCGCGTTCGTCGCGGCCTGGGCGAGGTCGTACAGCTTCGACGGGCTGGTGAGCGTCTCGTCCGACTTCATCTGCCGGATCATCGAACTCAGGAACTGCTGCTGGATCTTGATCCGGTCCAGGTCGCTCTTGTTGCCGAAGCTGGAGCGGGTGCGGACGAAGGCGAGCGCCTGCTCGCCCTGGATCGTCGATTCACCGGCCGGCAGTTTCAGATGCGACTTCTTGTCGTTCACCGGCTTCTCCACGCAGACCTTCACACCGCCGACGGCCGTGGTCAGCTCCTTGACGGCGTTGAAGTCGACCATCATGAAGTGGTCGACGGTCAGGCCGGTCAGCTCCTTGACCGTGCGCATGGTGCAGCCGGGGTCGCGGCCGTCCTGGCCGAGGCTCACGTTGAAGCGGGCCTGCCGCTGGCCGGGGATGGTCAGGATCGTCCCGTCGGGCTGCTTCGACTGGCACTCGGGGATCGTCGTCATCAGGTCGCGCGGGATGGAGAGCGCCGTGGCGTTCGTCCGGTCCTTGGAGACGTGGAAGAGGATCGTGGTGTCGGCGTGGCCGGGACTGTTCTTGTCGCCGTAGCCGCTGTTGCCCTCGCCGGTCCGCTTGTCGGTGCCGATGATCAGGACGTTGAAGGCCGCGCCCTCGCGGAAGCCCGCGCTCTGGGCGCCGACGGGGTCGACGACGTGGATGTTGTCGTCGAGCTCCTTGTAGAGCATGTACCCCCAGGTCGCGCCGCCCACCAGGACGAGCGCCATCGTTCCGCCGGTCCACAGGAGGACCTTCTTCTTGCGGGACGTGCCCTGCTTGCGCTTGCGGCGGCTCTGGGGCGGGATCTGGCCAGTGCCGGTCTGTTCGGGGGCGCGGCGGCGGCGCTGACCGGGAACGGGCGCCTCGGTCGGCGCGGGCGCCGGTGCGGCGGAGGAGGGTCTGCGGGTGCGGGAAGGCGCCTGCGGATGCCCAGCGGAGCGGTCCAGTCGCAGTTCGTAATTGCCCGTCTGCGGGTTGAGAACCCACTGGTCGGCGGGGTCGATCTCGTCCGCCCGTCCACGGCTGTGCGCGTCCACGGTTACTCGAGTCCTCCGTCGGTGCCACGCGAGGCGCCTCCCCCACAGGGCGCCGCTCTCTCGGTCGTTCGATCCTTGGTGAGTGCGACCACGCGGTCGGGGTGCACCGGATCGCGTCACACTATCCGCCCAGTTCAGCGTGGGGCGACGTCCGTGACAAATTCCACGCCGCTTACAACTGGACAATTTGCCCAAACCTCATCGCAGCCCACCCTCCCCTTGAGTTGCCCTTTACTCGCCGTCCCCGTCGGTCACCCGCTATGAGCACACCGCTTCCGCCGCGTTCCGTCCCGTGAAGGTGGGGGTGGGCGACGGTGCCTGGGCGTCCGCGTCGTCGGGCTTCCCGTCCGCGTCGGGCTTCCGGTCGTCGTCCTCGGTGCTCGGCGCCACCACGACGGGCCGGTCCTCCCGCAGCTGCTTGAAGAGTTGACTCGCCGCCGGTTGCACCAGTTCGTCACGGTTCGCGTCATACGAGTACGAGCGCCGCGGCACCGTGAGGAACTGGACCTTCTCGGTCGGCACGGACCGCATGGCGCGCGCGAGGTCGTACAGGTCCCGCAGCGAGTCCAGTCCAGGGTCCGTGGTGATCGCCTTGGTCGCCGCGTCCAGGACCGGGTACAGCTTGGTCGGGTTGAGCAGCACCCCGTCGCTCTGCACCTTGTTGACGAGCGCGCCGAGGAACTGCTGCTGGCGGTCCATGCGTTCGGTGTCGCTGCCGTTGCCGAGCGACTTCCGGGCCCGTACGAAGCCGAGCGCCTGCTCGCCGTGGAGCGTCTGGCGCCCCGCGGGCAGCTTCAGATGGGCGTCGGCGTCGTTCACCGGCTCCTTGAGGCAGATCTCCACCCCGTCCACGGCGTCCACCATCTTCTTGAAGCCCCGGAAGTCGATCACCATGTGGTGGTCCACCCGGATCCCGGTCAGCTTCTCGACCGTACGGATCGTGCACGCCGTACCGCCGAACTCGAAGGCCCAGTTGAACTGGGCGAACTGCTCGCGGGTCCGGGTCCCGTCGGGTTTGCGGCAGCTCGGGATCGTCACCATCAGGTCGCGGGGGAGGGAGACGGCGGTCGCGCTCGCGTTCCCCGCCGACAGGTGCAGCAGGATCGTCGTGTCGGAACGCTGGGTGCCCTTGTCCCGGCCGTACTTCCGGTTCCCCTCACCGGCCCGGGTGTCCGAACCGATGAGCAGGATGTTCCGGGCCGTCGAGGTGCCCGCGGGCGGGCGCTCCTTCTCGTACCTCCGGAGCTCGTCGGCGGCCGTGGTGTCGGTGGTGATGTTGCCGTCGAGCTTCCGGTAGAACCACCAGCCGGCACCGGCCGCCGCCAGCACGACGACCGAGACGCCGAGCGCCGTCCACCGCAGCCAGTGGCGCTTGCGCCGCGGCTCCTCAGGCGCACCGGACACCGCCTCTTCTTCCGCTGCCGCCGGGTCCGGTTCGGCGGGCGTGCCTGCACGGTCCGTCACGTCTGGGTCCGTCCTTCATGGCGTCGGCGGCGCGACGGGCGGCCACCGGTCGTGAAAGGAGACGGCCGAGCCCGACGCATGGTTGTGCGGAAGGGGGCGAACCCCCCCTCGCCGATCATGTACCGGACTCGGCGTGCGGACCCGGGGACTCGGCGCGGTGCTGGTCCGACCGAGTGAACCGGCACCCGGTCAGAGCGCGCTGTGCGTGACGCGCTCGCTCTCCACGCGCTTCTCCAGGCCCTCGGCACCCAGCTGATCCAGGTTCCGGCACAGCACCACGGAGCCGCCCGCCGCCAGCGGGGCGTACAGCCCGGCCGCGAGGCCCTGCCAGTCGCCGTAGCCGAGACCGGACAGCAGCCGCGAACCCGGCGCGAGGCCCAGGGTCGCCGCCTCCGTGCGGGCCTGCTCGACAAGCTGCGCGCCGCTGCGTTCCGTACCGTCGACGACGAGGGCCGGAGCATCCGGATCGACCGGCGCGAACGGGGCGAAGCGGTCGCCCTGGCTCGGCACCTCGACCGCGTAGTCCGCGTACCCGGCGGGCGCGGCGGGGAACCGGCGGCCCAGCGGGGCCAGGGAGAGCGCGATCCGCTCCCCGGAACAGGCCAGGCCCGCCTCAAGGGTGTCGGGACCCGCGACCACCAGGTCGGCGTCCGCCGGATCGCCGCCGATCTCCACGGTCACCCCGACGGACGAGCAGGCCAGCAGCCACACGGCCGTCTGCCAGTGCGCCGGCACCAGCAGCGCGAGCCGGTCGCCCGGCTCGGCGGACAACTCGCCCTGGAGCAGGTTCGCCGTCTTGGCCACCCAATTGGCGAAGGTGGCGACGGACAATTCCACGCGCTCACCGGTGGCGTCGTCGTAGAAAGTGATCAAAGGGCGCCCTGGGTCCGCGGCGAGCGCGGATCGCAGCAGGTCGGCGGGGGTGCGGTCGCTGGCGTTCACGCCGGACAGCGTACGCGGACGGGCGCGCGCGGTCCGCCGTACCGGTGACGCCGTCCACCGGTCGGCCCGACGGCCCGTCAGTTTCCGGGCGGATTCCCGGCGCGCGGAACCACCCCGCGATACGGACGATCGGCCCATGCGTGCCTCACTCGCCTCCTCGATCGCCGTCACCTGCGCGGCGGCGCTCGCCCTGCCGGTCTCCCTCGCCGCCCCCGCGGCCGCGGTGCCCTCGGCACTCGGGCTGCCCCAGGCGGTCTCCGCGCTCCCGTCGACGACCCCGGCAGGGCCACAGCCGCTCTCCGCACCACCGCCGACGGCGCCCCACACGACCGGCGAGCTCCCGCCGACGCCCCCGGTGGCGCCACGACCGCTCCCCGAACTGCCGTCGACCTCCCAGGCCGCGCCACCGGCGGTCTCCGAGCTGCCGCCGACGTCCGATGCCGCGCCACCGGCGCTCCCCGAACTGCCGTCGACGACCCAGGCCGCGCCACCGGTGGCAGGGGGCTCGGCCGGTGAGCAGGCGTCGACGCGGCCCGCCGCGCCACAGGCGGCCGGCGCCCTGCCGCCCGCGCCCGACCTGCCGGGCTCCACCCAGTCCCTGCCGCTCGGGCCGCTGGCCGGTTCCACGCGTGCCGCGGGGGACGGGACGATCGGCGAGGGCGAGCAGGGGCTCACCCGACGCGACGTCAGGCCCTTCTCGCTCGTCGGCGTCGTCTGGGACGACCCGGCCGCCCCCCTGCACGGCACCGTTCAGGTCCGCACCCGGGCCACCGGCGGCGCCGACTGGTCGGCGTGGCAGGACGTGGAGACCCACAACGAGGAACACGGAGCCGACCCGGACACCCCGGAGGGCACCACCCGGACCCTCCGGGGCTCCACGGCACCCCTGTGGGTGGGCGACTCGGACGGCGTCGAGATCCGCGTACACGGTGAGGAACCGCTCCCCACCGGCCTGCGCCTCGAACTCGTCGACCCCGGCGAGGACCCGGCACCCGAGGCCCCCGCCGCCGGGGCCCCGCGGAACCGTACCGCCGCGGCACCCGCCGCCCCCGCCACTCCCGGCCTCCCGGCGGTCCTGGCCGGTCTGAGCGCGGCGGAGGCGGCGGCCAGCGGGGTCAACTCCCAGCTGGCGGCGTTCGGCGCGACCTGGATCCCCGCCCTGTCGAAGGAGAAGACGGAGCTCGCGATCCGACAGGCGCCGCCCCGGACCGTCGCGCACGCCCCCGTCGCGAACGCCGCCGCCAAGCCGTACATCGGCCCCCGCCCCAAGATCATCACCCGCAAGGGCTGGGGAGCCGACGAACGGCTCCGCGAGAAGGGCTTCGTCTACACGAAGACCATCAAGGCCGCCTTCGTCCACCACAGCGCCACCGGCAACAACTACAGCTGCCGCCAGGCCCCCTCCGTCCTCCGCAGCATCTACCGCTACCACGTCAAGAGCAGCGGCTGGCGGGACTTCGGCTACAACTTCGCCGTCGACAAGTGCGGCAACATCTACGAAGGCCGTGCCGGCGGCGTCGCCAAGCCGGTCCTCGGCGCCCACACCCTCGGCTTCAACACCAACAGCATGGGCATCGCCGTCCTCGGCACCTACAGCCGCAGCGCACCCCCGGCCGCCGCCGTCACCGCCATCGCCCGCCTCACCGCCTGGAAGCTCGGCCTCCACGGCGTCAACCCCAAGGGACCCGCCTACCTCGTCTCCGGCGGCGGCAACCGCTACCGCAAGGGCAAGACCGTCCGCTTCAACGCCATCGCCGGCCACCGCGACGGCTTCGCCACCGAATGCCCCGGCGTCCGCCTCTACAACAAACTCCCCACCACCCGCACCACCTCAGCCAAATACCAGGGCCGCCTCTAACCGCCCCCCCCACCCATCGTGGGCAATCGTTCCGCCGGGGCGGTGCCCACCCGTAACCCCGCCCACCCCGTTGTGGGCAATCGTTCCGCCGGGGCGGAACGGGTGGGCACAACGGACGGCGCCCCTTGCCGGGCCCAGGCTTCCGCGCCCGAACCCGCACCCATGCTCGGCGCACAACTCGGTGCGGGTCCAGGCGACAGGGGCGGAGGCGCCGCCAAGCGCGCCGTCCCGTGTGCCCACCCGTCCCGCCCCAGCGGGACGATTGCCCACACGGGGCGGGGCGCAGGCCCCCACGCGCGGGGGCCCATACGGAGGCGGAGGCGGGTGCAAGCCCCCACGCGCGCGGGCCCACACGGAGGCGGCTGCAGGCCCCCACGCGCGCGGGCCCACACACCGTCTGAGGGCGACAGCCCAGGAAGCCGCAGGCCCCACGGGGCGGGGCGCCACACGGCCCGCGCTCACACGAGGCAGGGCGACAGCCCACGCCGCGGGCCAACGAGGCACGGGGCGCAAGCCCCTATGGCGCGGGCCCCACGGGCCCGACCACAGGCCCGCACAGCCGCTTCCCACCCAAGCCGGCGAGCTACGCTCATCCCATGGCCGGCCGCTTCCACCCCAAACCCACCCGCACCACCATCCGCGGCGGCCACATTCCCGTACCCACCCCCCAGCCCCCCGCCCAGGGACAGGCCCAGCCCGAGGGACACACCCAAGCCGCGCGGCAGCCCCGGTGGCAGGCCCAGACCCAGCCGCACCCCACCGACCCGGACCTGGCCCTCACCCTCGGCCCCCTCCGCCGCGGCCCCTCCGACCCCACCTTCCGAACCACCCCCGACGGCTCGATCTGGAGGGCGACCCGCACCCCGGACGGCCCGGGCACGCTGCGCGTGCGTACCGCGCCGGGCGGCGGGATCGAGGCGGAGGCGTGGGGCCCGGGAGCGGAATGGCTCCGGGAAACCCTGCCGGCGCTCTTGGGCGCGGAGGACGACCCGACGGCCTTCGTTCCCCGGCACAAGCTGCTGCTGGCGACGCACCGCCGTCGTCCGGGGCTGCGTCTGACGAGGACCGGCCTGGTCCTGGAGTCGCTGATCCCGTCGATCCTGGAGCAGAAGGTCACCACGCACGAGGCGTACGGAGCGTGGCGCGTCCTGGTGCGGAAGTACGGGGAGCCGGCGCCGGGCCCCGCGCCGGAGGGCATGTTCGCGATGCCCGATGCCCGGACGTGGACGCAGATCCCGTCCTGGGAGTGGCACCGGGCGAACGTCGACGGCAAGCGCTCGGCCACGATCGTCCGGGCGGCGCGGGTGGCGGCCCGCCTGGAGGAGGCCGCGCAGATGGACGGACCGGCGGCACGCACGCGCCTGGAACTGATCCCGGGTATCGGGCCGTGGACGAGCGCCGAGACGATTCAGCGGAGCAACGGCGCCGCCGACGAGGTCACCACGGGAGACCTGCACCTGCCGGGCATCGTCGGCTGGGCCCTCGCGGGCGACCGTACCGCCGACGACGCGACGATGCTCGCCCTCCTGGAGCCATACGCGGGCCAGCGCCACCGCGCCGCCCGCCTCATCCTCCTCAGTGGCCGCGTCCCACCCCGCAGGGCGCCCCGCATGACCCCGGGCGACATCACCGCCCTCTGAAAGAGCCGCCGACCACCGGCCTCAGGCCGACCACCGCGGCTACCGACCACCGGCCTCCGACCACGGAACGCCACCACGCGCTTCGACGCCCCGCCCCGCCCGCCCTGCACCGCCCTGCCCTGCACCGCCCCGCCCGCGCTCAGCGCACCTCCAGGAACTCCGTGGCCACCCGTGCCGGCCGTTCCTTGGGCGGGGCCGCCGGGTGGCCGATGGCCACGGCGCCGAGCGGGTCCCAGTGGGCGGGGAGGTCGAGGACCTCGCGGACGACGTCGCGGCAGAACATGGTCGAGGAGACCCAGGCGGAGCCGAGCCGCTCGCCGGCGAGGGCGACGAGGAAGTTCTGGACGCCCGCGCCCGCGGCGACGACGAACATCTCGCGCTCGGCGGCGTCGCGGCGCGGGTCGCCGTAGTGGTGGGAGCCGTCCATGACGAGGCAGGGGACGGCCAGGTAGGGGGCGTTGCGCAGGACGTCCCCGCGCCGCACCCGCTTGGCGATGGAGTCCTCGGACTTGCCGTCCCGGCGGAGGTCGGCGATCCAGGCGTCCCGCATGGCGTCGAGCAGCCGTGTCCGGGACTCGGGGGACTCCAGGAGCACGAACCGCCAGGGCGTGGTGTGGTGCGGGGCGGGCGCGGTCACGGCCGCGGCGACGGCCCGCCGTACGGAGCCGGGGTCGACGGGGTCGGCGGTGAACTCCCGCACCGTCCGGCGCAGCGTCAGCGCCTCCCGTACGGCCTCCGAGGTCCCGAGCCGGAACATGTCGTCGGCGGGGTCGCGTACGAGGGCCCGGGCGCCCGGCTGTTCGTCGTCGGCGACGACGTGCGGCAGGCCGCGGACGACGGCGACGGGGAGACCGGACGCCTTGCCCTTCACGAGGTCGCCGGCGGCGGCGAGTTCGTCGGCGGTGGCGACGACGGTCGCGCTCAGCGGGTTGCCGTGCGCGTCGGTGCCGCCGCGCAGGTCGTCGAGGACCCGCACGCCGGCCGCGCCGATGGCGACGTCGGTGAGTCCGGCGCGCCAGGGCCGGCCGAAGGTGTCCGTGACGACGACGCCCACGTCGACGCCGAGCGCGTCGCGCAGGCCGGTCCGGATGCGGCGGGCCGAGGCGTCGGGGTCCTCGGGCAGCAACAGCACTGTTCCGGAGGGGGTGTTGGAGGCGTCGACCCCGGCGGCGGCCATGACGAGCCCCTGCCGGTTCTCGACGATCCGCAGCGGGCCGCGCCGCGCCACCACGCGTACCGTCTCGGCGTCTATCGCCGCCTCGCGGTCCTCGGCGGCGATCACCCGCCCCTCGGCCTTGCTCACGATCTTGGAGGTGACGAGGAGGACGTCCCCGTCGACGAGTTCGGGCGCCGCGGAGGCGATCAGCTTGGCCAGATCGTCCCCGGCGGAAACCTCCGGCAGCCCGGCGAGCGCCCAGACCCGGTACGAGGGGGGTGCGGCGGTCACGCGCGCACCTCCCCGGCGAGCGCCCGGACCCGGCACGACGAGGGGGATATGGCGGTCACGCGCGCACCTCCTCGGCGAGCCGCAGGGCTTCCCGCGCCATCGCGGCGGTGGCGTCCACGTCGGTCATCATCAGCGGTACGGCGCGGCAGCGGATGCCCGCCTCCTCGACGTCCGCGACGGCGCCCGCGTCCACGGTGTCGACGAGCCAGCCGTCGATCAGCTCGGAGCCGTAGTGCCGGGCGACCGCCGCGGCCGTGGACTCCACGCCCACCGCCGCGAGCACCTTGTCGGCCATGCCGCGCACGGGCGCGTCGCCGACGATGGGGGAGAGGCCCACGACCGGTGCCCCGGCCGCGACGACTGCGTCGCGGATCCCGGGCACGGCCAGGATCGTCCCGACGCTCACCACGGGGTTGGACGGCGGGAAGAGGATGACGTCCGCCGCGGCGATCGCGTCGAGGACGCCCGGCGCGGGCTTCGCGGTCTCCGCGCCGACGGGCACGATCGCCTTCGCGTCCACGGAGGCGCGCAGCTTCACCCAGTACTCCTGGAAGTGCACCGCGCGCTGCTCGCCGTCGACCTCGATCGCCACGTGCGTCTCGACGCGGTCGTCGGACATGGGGAGGAGGCGTACGCCGGGCTGCCAGCGGGCGCACAGCGCCTCGGTGACGGCGCTCAGCGGGTAGCCCGCGCCGAGCATCTGCGTACGGACGATGTGGGTCGCGAAGTCACGGTCGCCCAGGCCGAACCACTCGGGTCCGACGCCGTACGCCGCGAGTTCCTCCTTGACCGTGAAGGACTCGTCGAGGCGGCCCCAGCCCTGTTCCTCGTTGATGCCACCGCCGAGGGTGTACATCACCGTGTCCAGGTCGGGGCAGACCTTCAGCCCGAAGAGATGGATGTCGTCACCGGTGTTGCCGATGACCGTGATCTCCGCGTCCGGAGCGGCCTGCTTGAGGCCGCGAAGGAAGCGAGCACCACCGATACCACCGGCCAGAGCCACAATGCGCATGCGGACAGTCTGTCAGCCGCGGGCCGATCGTATGAGCGGTGGCACTCGGGTCTCGGACGAGTCCGCCGGTCCGCGGCTGCTCCGGAGCCCGCCGGGACGCGCGAGCCCGCTGCCGGTCACGGACGAGTCCGTCAGACCGCGCTCGCTCCGAAGCCGGCCGGGGCGAGGGAGGCCGGGGCGCAGCGGGCCTGGAGCGACTCGTGCATCGGCATCTCCGTGAGGCCGGGGAAGTAGACGTGCAGGCTCACGGCCGGTTCGAGGGAGTCGTTGACGACCTCGTGGATGTACCCGGGCGCGAAAACGCGCTGCGCGCCCCCGGTGAGCGTCCGCACGCCCCGGTCCGTACGCTCCGTCAACTCGCCCTGCAGGACGGTCAGGACGCCGGAGGAGACGCCGTGGTCGTGGAGGCCGCTGCCCTGGCCGGGCACCCAGGAGAGCAGCCACACCTCGTAGCCGGGTCCGGTGCGCAGCCGGTGGTACCAGCGGGTGGTGGCGTCGTACTCGACGTACGGGGCCCACTGGGAGCGGTCGTCGGCGATCGAGCGTGCGAGGCCGGCGAACTCGGCCACGGTGACGGGGTGGGCGCGCTCGGGCTGGAGGAGGTGCGGGACCTCGAGGATGTCGCCGGCGATCTGAAGGTCGCTGTCCATGTTCATGGGATGGGGAGGTTCCTCAGCAGAAACAGAAGCGGTGGAGGGCCACGGGAAGACGTGACGCGAGTGACGCAGGGTGACGCTGGGAGAAGAAGCTGGAGCTCTACGGCATCAACAGCTGGAACAACAACAGCAACAGCGCGCCTGGACAGCGCGGCGGAACCCACGGGCGTGGGTCGCGGCGGGCGCTGTGGTCGCTGGCATGCCACCAAAGGTGGCGGGAAGAGCACCCGACTGTCAACTCAATGCCCGATTTGGCGGTAATGTTTCACCTCATCCGGTTACAGTCCGCGGAGAAAGGTTTGTTCAGCCGTGGACCAGGAGAGATGGCGCTTCAACCGCGCCCGTAAACATGGCGGCGCCCGCGAGATCGGTCCCGGCCGGCTCGTCACGGTCCGTGATCGGACTGTGATCCGGGTCGCTTCCTCGGCTGGATCGCAACAAGATCCAAGTCTCGGACGTCCTCCCCTGTGAAGGGTCGACCCCCTGCTCCCACGGAGGGTCGAGCTCCTCTCTCGTGGAGGGTCGGTTCCTCCTCGCGGAGGGTCATGCAGCACGGCCAAGCCGGTGGCAAGTGTCACGTTTTTTGGTGATTTGAACACTTTCCGCATAGGCTTGGTTCCGCAGAGTGAATACGGGGCCCAATAGCAGATCTCCGCTTGACTCGCACAGAGCACAAACTTGTAATTTCACTCGTGTCGTTCGGCCGGGTTCGCAACGGCAACACCACGGGGACGCACAGAACAGACGAGGGGCGCACATGACCGAGTTGTTCCAGGAACTGCTGGTCGAGGACGCGGACGAGGAACTCGGCTGGCAGGAGCGCGCGCTGTGCGCCCAGACCGATCCCGAGTCCTTCTTCCCCGAGAAGGGCGGCTCGACCCGCGAGGCCAAGAAGGTCTGCCTCGCCTGCGAGGTCCGCTCCGAGTGCCTCGAATACGCCCTGCAGAACGACGAACGGTTCGGCATCTGGGGCGGCCTCTCCGAGCGGGAGCGCCGTCGTCTCAAGAAGGCCGCCGTCTGAGCGGCACCAGGCCCCGGACCCCTTCCGGGCACCCCGCGCCACGGCGCGCGCACCACGACATCGCGAACGGTCCGCCCCCTGTGCCTCATCCACAGGCGGCGGACCGTTCTGCGTGCTCTGTCCACAGGGCACCGTCCGCAGGGGCGGACCGCCCCGCGCGCAGCCGTTAGTGTGGGCCTCCGTCCGAGACGCTCCCCACGCCCATCACGGGCGACCCCGGCCGGAGGGCCCGTAGCTCGATGTCCTCAACTCCTGAGTTTCCGCGACACGTCGTCACCGCCGTGCTCGTCACCCACGACGGCGCCCGCTGGCTGCCGGACGCCCTCGCCGGGCTGCTCGCACAGGAACGCCCCGTGCAGAACGTGATGGCGGCCGACACCGGCAGCGCCGACGACTCGGCCCAGCTCGTCGCCGACGCCGTCGGCGCCGACCGCGTCCTCCACCTCGCACGCCGCACCGGCTTCGGCGCCGCCGTCGAGGAGGCCGCCCGCACCGCGCCCGTACTCGGACCCGAGGACCTGCCCTACCTGAAGCGCCCCAGCGGCTGGGACCCCGTCAGCCGGTCCTGGAACGACGAGGCGTACGACCTCCCCGAACTCCCGCACGGCGAACCGGTGCAGTGGCTCTGGCTGCTCCACGACGACTGCGCCCCCGAGCCCGGCGCCCTCGCCGAACTCCTCCGCGTCGCCGACTCCGACTCCGACGCCGCCGTCATCGGACCCAAGCTGCGCGGCTGGTACGACCGGAAGCAGCTCCTGGAGACCGGCGTCTCCATCGCCCGCAGCGGCCGCCGCTGGACCGGACTCGACCGCCGCGAGCAGGACCAGGGCCAGCACGACCAGATCCGCTCCGTCCTCTCCGTCTCCACCGCCGGCATGCTGATCCGCCGCGACGTCTTCGAGGAACTCGGCGGCTTCGACCGCCGCCTGCCCCTCATGCGCGACGACGTCGACCTGTGCTGGCGCGCCCACTCCGCCGGCCACCGCGTCCTCATCGCCCCCGACGCCGTCCTGCGGCACGCCGAGGCGTCCGCCCGCGAGCGCCGCACCGTCGATTGCGCCGGCCGCACCGCCGCCAACCCGCACCGCGTCGACAAGGCCGGCGCCGTCTACACCCTGCTCGCCAACAGCCGCGGCGCCGCCCTGCCGTACGTGTTCCTGCGGCTCGTCGTCAGCACCCTGCTGCGCACCCTCGCCTACCTCGTCGGCAAGGTCCCCGGCCAGGCCGTCGACGAGGTCATGGGCCTCCTCGCCACCCTGCTGCGGCCCGAGAAGATCCTGGCCGCCCGCAAGCGCCGCAAGAACCCGGCCGTCCCGGCGAGCGAACTCCGCCCCCTCTTCCCGCCGCCCGGCGCCACCGTCCGCGCCGCCGCCGAGCAGTTCACCGCCAACTTCGGCGGCAGCGAGGCCGACTCCGGCGGCTCCCGCCACGGCGTCGTCGAGTCCGGACCCGGCGGCGACGACGCCGACTACCTGGAGATCGAGCAGTTCGCCCGGCTCAAGAAGATCGCCCGCAAGCCCGGCCCGGTCCTCTTCGGCCTGCTGCTCCTCATCTCCCTCGTCGCCTGCCGCAACCTCTTCGCCGGCGGCTCGCTGGCCGGCGGCGCCCTGCTGCCCGCCCCCGACACCGTCTCCGGCCTCTGGTCGCGGTACGCCGACGGCTGGCACGCCCTCGGCACCGGCGGCACCCAGAGCGCCCCGCCCTACCTCGCCGTCCTGGCCGCGCTCTCCGCGCTGTTCCTCGGCTCCACCTCCACCGCGCTGACCCTGCTCCTCGTCTGCTCGGTCCCGCTCGCCGGCTTCACCGCCTACTTCGCGGCCCGCGGCATCGTCGAGTCCCGGCTCCTGCGCGCCTGGGCCGCCATCGCGTACGCCTTCCTGCCCGCCGCCACCGGCGCCCTCGCCGCCGGCCGGCTCGGCACCGCCGTCCTCGCGATCCTGCTCCCGCTGATCGCCCGCGCCGCCGTCGCCGCCCACGGCTTCAACCGGCCCGACCGAGGCAGCTGGCGTGCCACCTGGGCGTACACCTTCCTGCTCACGTTCGCGATGGCGTTCACCCCGATCGTGTGGCCGCTGGCCGTCCTCCTCGGCCTCGGCGTCCTCGCCGTGCGCCGCACCGACCTCACGGCGTACGGGCTCCGCTTCCTCGCCGCCGTCGGCACCCCGCTCCTCGTCCTCGCGCCCTGGTCGCTCTCCCTCCTGACCGGGCCCTCCGCCTTCCTGCGCGAGGCCGGCCTCGACGTCCGTACGGGCACGGCGAGCGCGCTCGACCTGCTCGGGACCAGCCCCGGCGGGCCCGGCACCACGGGCGGCCTCCTGCTCATCGGCCTCGTGCTCGCCGCCCTCGCCGGGCTGCTGCGCGAGGACCGCCAGGTCGCCGTCCGCGCCGCCTGGGCCGCCGCCCTCGCCGGCCTCCTCTTCGCCGCCGTCTCCAACGGCGCCGGCGGCACCGGCTGGGCCGGACCCGCCACCCTCGTCTACGGCGCCGCCCTCCTGGCCGCCGGCATGATCGGCGCCGAAGGCGGCCGCACCCGCGTCGCCGCCCACGGCTTCGGCTGGCGCCAGCCCGTCGCCGCCCTCATCGCCCTCGCCTGCGCCCTCGGCCCCGCCGTCGCCGCCGCCGGCTGGATGATCGGCGGCGCCGACGGCCCGCTGACCCGGCGCGACCCGGTCCAGGTCCCCGCCTTCGTGGCCGAGGAGAGCGGCACCCGCGACCAGCCCCGCACCCTCGTCCTCGGCGGCACCACCCCCGGCGAGGTCTCCTACACCCTGGTCCGCGGCTCCGGCGCCCGCCTCGGCGACGGCGAGCTGACGGCCGCCGCCGACGCCGATCCCCGCCTCGACGTCGTCGTCGCCCACCTTGTCGCCGGCTCCGGCGCCGACCAGACCGAAGAGCTCAGCGGCTACGCGATCCGCTACGTCCTCGTACGCGACGGCGCACCGCGCCAGGTCAGCCGCGTCCTGGACTCCACCCCCGGCCTCAGCCGCCTCAGCCAGCTCGACGGCAGCGCGCTCTGGCGCGTGGACCGCGAGATCGCCCGGATCATGATCGTCCCGCCCGCCGCCACGACGGAGGACGCCAAGCCCGCCGACGCCAAGCCCGGGGCCGGAGCCCAGAGCGAGACCGCCAAGCCGGTCGCCGTCGCCGCGGGCCCCGTCGAGGCCCACACCGAGGTCCCGGCAGGACCCGAAGGCCGCGTCCTGCGCCTCGCCGACCGCGCCGCCGACGGCTGGACCGCCACCCTCGACGGCAAGGAACTGAACCGCACCACCGTCGACGGCTGGGCCCAGGGCTTCCAGCTCCCCGCCCAGGGCGGCCGCCTCGACCTCACGTACGACGAGCCGCTCACCCACGCCGCGTGGATCTGGGCCCAGGTCGGCCTCGCCGTCGTCCTCCTCGTCCTCGCCCTGCCCGGGCGGCGCCGCGAGATCGACGACGACCTGCCCGAGGAGGAGCTCGCGATCCCCGCCCAGGCCATCGATGGCGACGGCCGCCGGGCCCGCCGCCTGCGCGCCGCCGCGGAGGCCGAGGCGGAGACCGCCGCCACCCCGGAGACCGAATCTGCCGCGATCCCCGAGCAGCAGACCCACGAGCCCCGCGAGTGGGACACCGGTCACGACCCGGCCTACGCCCAGACCCAGTCCCAGTCCCAGCCCCAGGCTCAGGACCAGACCCAGCCCCAGGCCCAGCCGTACGCCGACCAGGGCTACTACCAGGAGTACGCGGCCGACCCGTACCAGCAGCAGCCGTACGCGTACCCCCAGCAGGGCTACGAACAGCAGCCCTACGCGGACCAGGGCTACGCCGAGCAGCCCTACGCCGGCCAGGGCTACGAGCAGCCGCAGCAGCAGTACGACCAGCAGCAGGCGTACGACCCGCAGCAGTACGACCAGCAGGCGTACGACCCGTACGGCTACGGCTACGGACACCCCCAGGGCCACGAGACCGAGCAGCGTCCCGACGGGAGCAGCAACCAGTGAACCGCACGACCCTCTCCCTGATCGCGGGCGCCACGGCCCTCGCCGCCGTCACCGGCTTCGCGGCCCTCACCGCCCCCGCCGACACCGCCGCGCCCGAGGCGAAGGCCACCACCCGCCTCCCGGTGGAGCGCGCCGGCCTGGTCTGCCCGGTCCCGAGCACCTCCGAAGTGGCCGAGACCGTCTACACCTCGTACACCCCGCCGGGCACGGGCACGAGCACCGGTTCGGGCTCGGCCACCGGGGCCGGCTCGGCCTCGGGCTCCGGCAAGACCGGGCAGCCCACCGCCCGGCTGACACCCGCCACCAGCACGACCCCCTCCGGCGGCACCGCCCCCAGTGGGAAGAAGTCCAAGGCCCCCCAGGCACCCGCCACCGTCACCACCCCCGGCAAGCCCGTCACCGCCGAGGCGAAGGGCGCCGTCGTACCCGCCCTCACCGGTGCCGCGACCGGCACCCTCGCCCCCGGCTGGACCGTCCAGCAGACCACCGTCGTCGAGGCGGGCGGCGCGCGCGGCCTCCTCGGCCTCACCTGTGGCGCCCCCGACACCGACTTCTGGTTCCCGGCGGCCTCCACCGCCAAGGAACGCCAGGACTACGTCCACCTCACCAACCCGGACGACACGGCCGCCGTCGCCGACATCGAGCTGTACGGCCCCGAGGGCGCCCTCAAGTCCCAGTTCACCGAGGGCATCCCGGTCCCGCCCCGCTCCACGGTCCCGGTGCTCCTCTCCACCCTCACCGGCGAGACCGCGAAGCCCGACGTCACCGTCCACGTCACCACCCGCAGCGGACGCGTCGGCGCCGCCATCGGCGCCGCCGACGAGAAGCTCGGCAGCGACTGGATCGCCCCCGCGGCCGACCCGGCGAGCACTGCCGTGCTCCCCGGCATCCCGTCCGACGCCACCTCCGTACGGCTCGTGGCCTTCGCCCCCGGCGACGACGACGCCGACCTGAAGGTCCAGCTGGTCACCGCCGCCGGCACCATCGTCCCGGCCGGCGCCGGCTCCCTGCACGTGAAGTCCGGTATGACGGCCTCCGTCGACCTGCCCGACCTCACCCGCGGCGAGGCGGGCTCCCTGGTCCTCACCCCGAGCGACCCGAAGAAGGCCACCCCGATCGTGGCCGCCCTCCGCGTGGTCCGGGGCAAGGGCGCCGACACCGAGGTCGCGTTCATCCCGGCGACCGCGGCCGTCTCCGCCCGCGCGACCGTCGCCGACAACCGCGCCAAGGCCACGACCCTGTCCCTCACCGCCCCCGGGGCCGCCGCCCAGGTCAAGGTCACCGCATCGGCGGGCTCCGGCGCGGGCACCCCCGTCTCCCGGACCCTCACCCTCAAGGCCGGCACCACCACGGCCGTGACCGACCTCGTCCCCCAAGGCCTCAACGGCTCCTACGCCCTGACCGTCGAACCCGTCTCCGGCGGCAAGGTCTACGCCGCCCGCACCCTCGCCGTCCCCCAGGACGGCATCCCGATGTTCACCGTCCAGACCCTCGTCGACGACCGCGGCACCGTCGAGGTCCCCTCCGCCCGCCAGGACCTCGGCGTCCTCGACTGACCCCGCGCTCGACGGCTACAGGGTCGGGCCGGCCTCCAGGGGGTCGGGTTCGGCCCCTACGGGGTGGGGGCAGCCTCTAGGAGGTCGGGTTCGGCCCGTACGGGATCGGGCTCGACCTCTACAGGATCGGGCTCGACCTCTACAGGATCGGGCTCGACCTCTACAGGGTCAGGCTCGACCTCCAAGGAGTCAGGCTCGACCTCCAAGGAGTCGGGTTCGACCTACACGTGGTCGGGTCCGGCCTTTACTGGTCGAGTTTCGCCCTTACCGGGGTCAGTCCTGCCCGTACCGGGGGTCGACCGATTCGGGGGAGAGCCCCAGGAGCTCCGCGACCTGCTCGACGACGACCTCGTGGACGAGGAGCGCCCGCTCGTCACGGCTCTTCGAACGGATCTCGACCGGGCGCCGGTAGACGACGACCTTCGCCGGCTCGTTCTTCTCGGCGGGCACCGAACCGCCCAGCGGCACCGTCTCGCCGGGAACCGCCGGAGGCACCTCCATGATCATGAAGTCGACGTCGGCCAGCTGGGGCCAGCGGCGTTCAAGGCGCTCCACCGAATCCAGGACGAGATCGCGGAAGGTGTCGGCCCGGCTCGCGGAGAGCGGCACCTGCGGCGGCGCGACCGGTCCCCGCATCCCGCGGCCGTGCCGGTCGCGGCGGCGGACCCGGGGCTCCGCCGGAGGCTCCGCGGCGGGCTCCGTGGGGCGGTGCGAAGGGCTCGGCGGCACAGGACTGTCCATCACTGACGCAGCGTAACGCTCATCGGTCCCGGCGCACCGTGGCGCATCCTCGCCACCTCTCCGGGCGCCCTCGCACCACCCCCGCCCGAGCTGTCGAAACCTGAACATTCCGGCAAAGGCCGCGCCCTATTCGACGGCCCGTCGCGATCGGCCATCTGGCCCTGGTTGACCGGTTTTGTATCCCCAACTGTCCGGAACGCTCCCTGCCCGTACCGCCCCGTGATCCCTCCCTCGCAGGTCAGAGCAGCCATCGCGGGAAGGGAGGTGGCGGAGGTCACACCGCGACACGGTGGAGTGACCTGAGGGAGAGTCGTCGCGGCCCGGTCAAGAGTGCGGTACCGTCCAACGTCGTGAGCCCTGTACGTCGCTGTTCGCGCACCGCGTGCGGCCGCCCTGCCGTCGCGACACTGACGTACGTCTATGCCGACTCGACTGCGGTCCTCGGCCCGCTCGCCACCTACGCCGAGCCCCACTGCTACGACCTGTGCGCCGAGCACAGCGAGCGCCTCACCGCCCCGCGCGGCTGGGACGTGGTGCGGCTCACCGATCCCTCCGCCCCCGCCCGCCCCAGCGGCGACGACCTCGAAGCCCTGGCCAACGCGGTACGCGAAGCGGCCCGCCCCCAGGAGCGCGCGGCCGGCACCGGCGGCAAGGGCGTCGGCGGCCGCCCCGGCGACCCCATGGAGGTCGGCCGCCGCGGACACCTCCGCGTACTCCGTTCCCCCGACAACTGACCCGGCGCCGCGTACAACTGCCTCCGGCCCCCCGACAACTGACGGCGAACCGCACGGCGAACCGACGGCGGAGAACATCCGGCAGGCGGCCGACGGGCCATCCCGCAGAGGAACCCGGCGGCCACCCGGCAGGAGAGTCCGGCGGTCCGGCACCCGCCCGACACCGGCCCGGCATCCCGGGAACGTCGAAGCCCGGCCACCCGCGGCTCCTGGCGGGCGCGGTCACCCCAGACCATGGCACGCTGTGTCCGCCCAGGTAGTTTGGGCGGTCCTTGCACAGGCGCCGCAACCGCGTGCCGAGAACTCAGGAGGGTGGATCCGTGACTGTCGATCTGTCGCAGATCGTGAAGGCGTACGACATCCGCGGAGTAGTACCCGACCAGTGGGACGAGACGCTCGCCGAGCTCTTCGGCGCCGCCTTCGTACGGGTGACGGACGCGGACGCCATCGTCATCGGCTACGACATGCGCCCCTCGTCGCCCGGCCTCGCGAACGCCTTCGCGCGCGGCGCGGCCCGCCTCGGCGCCGATGTCACCCTCATCGGGCTCTGCTCCACCGACCAGCTGTACTTCGCCTCCGGCAGCCTCGGCCTGCCGGGCGCGATGTTCACCGCGTCGCACAACCCGGCCCAGTACAACGGCATCAAGATGTGCCGCGCCGGTGCCGCTCCCGTCGGCCAGGACACGGGGCTCGCCGACATCCGCGCGCTCGCCGAGCAGTGGACCGTGACGGGGGCGCCGGAGGCGGCCGCCACGCCGGGAACGATCACCGAGCGCGAGACGCTGGACGACTACGCCGCGCACCTCAAGGGCCTGGTGGACCTCACGGCGATCCGTCCGCTCAAGGTCGTCGTCGACGCGGGCAACGGCATGGGCGGGCACACCGTCCCCACCGTCTTCGCGGGGCTGCCGCTCGAGACCGTACCGATGTACTTCGAGCTGGACGGCACGTTCCCGAACCACGAGGCGAACCCGCTGGACCCGAAGAACATCGTGGACCTGCAGGCCCGCGTCGTCGCGGAGGGCGCCGACATCGGCCTCGCGTTCGACGGCGACGCCGACCGCTGCTTCGTCGTGGACGAGCGCGGCGAGCCGGTCTCGCCGTCCGCGATCACGGCGCTGGTCGCCGCTCGCGAGCTCGCCAAGCACCCGGGCGGAACGATCATCCACAACCTGATCACCTCGTGGTCCGTCCCCGAGGTCGTCCGCGAGAACGGCGGCGAGCCCGTCCGTACCCGCGTCGGCCACTCCTTCATCAAGGAGGAGATGGCGAAGAGCGGTGCCATCTTCGGCGGCGAGCACTCGGCGCACTACTACTTCAAGGACTTCTGGAACGCGGACACGGGCATGCTCGCGGCCCTCCACGTCCTCGCGGCCCTCGGCGGCCAGCAGGGCGCGCTGTCCGACCTGGTCTCCGCCTACGACCGCTACGCCTCGTCCGGCGAGATCAACTCCACCGTCGTCGACCAGGCCGCCAGCACCGCCAAGGTCAAGGCCGCGTACGCGGACGCCGACGGCGTCACCTTCGACGAGCTCGACGGCCTCACCGTCACCGCCGGCGACTGGTGGTTCAACCTCCGGGCCTCCAACACCGAGCCCCTCCTCCGCCTCAACGTCGAAGCCCGCGACGAACCCACCATGGCCAAGCTCCGCGACGAAGTCCTCACCCTCGTCCGCTCCTGACCCACCCCCGGCCGGGCCCCAAAGCCCGGCCGGGCCCCTCGCCGCCCCTGACCGGCATCCCGCCCCTCGGCGGTCGCTTCGCCTGGTTTGTGTCCTGGCCTCTCGGTGGCCGTTTCGCCTGGCTTGTGTCCTGGCCTCTCGGTGGCCGTTTCGCCTGGCTTGTGTCCTGGCCTCTCGGCGCCCGCTTCGCCTGGCCTGTGTCCCGGCCTCTCCGCCGCCGCGCCGCCCCTGGCCTGCGGCCCCGCCGCCCCGCCCGCGAAACCTCGACCGTTGTGTCGGCCCCCTTGCCGCTCCCGGCCGGTGCCCGGGCCCCGTCGCCGCCCCAGGGCCGGCAAATCCCGGCCCCTTCGCCCCTCCGCCGACCCGGCCGCCTCTCGCGCGACCCGGTGGACCAGCTCCGCGCCGGTCCCACGGCCCGGCCGCGGACCCGCGCGGCCGATCCCCTCACTGCGGCCGTACCCCCGTCGGGTGGCGACCGCCGACTCGCGCAACCGCCAAGACCGCGCCCCGGCGCGGATCCGGCGGCCGGTCGCCGACCCGCGCACCCCGTTTCCCGGCGGTAGGCTGACCTGGCCCGAAGGGCAGCACCATCATCGTTTGTTCGAAGGGACACCTCATGCCGCTCGAAGCCGGCCTCCTGGAGATCCTGGCCTGCCCCGCCTGCCACGCTCCCCTGAACGACCGCACGGCGGACGAAACCCCCGAACTGATCTGCACCAGCTCGGACTGCGGCCTGGCCTACCCCGTCCGCGACTCCATCCCCGTGCTCCTCACCGACGAGGCTCGCCGCCCGGCATAGGTCCGCGGAGCTCACCGCCGGGCAATCCGCTCGCCGAGCACGGCCGTGCGCCTGGCACGCCAGGCGCAGGACCCCACTCGACGCAGGGCGCACTGCCCGGCACCGGGCATCTCCCGACGCAGGCCGACCACCCAGCACCGGCCGCGCCGCGCGTGAACCCACCGCCCGGCGGTGACTCCCCGCAGACGCAGACGCAGACGCAGACGCAGGCGCAGGCGCAGATGTCGCAGGCGCAAGACGTCGCCTCAACGCCCACTCGCCGCCGGCAGGCTCCGCCCGGCCGGCGAGAGGGGTCCCGGCGCAGGGCGGGTCATCCCGTACAGGCGCCCCCCCGGGCCTCTCGGGAGCAGTCCCACGGGAGCAGTCCCACGGGAGCCGTCCCACGGGAGCCGGCACCGAGTAGAGGCCACCGACGAAGACTCCGCCCCCGACGGGGAGAGCCCCACAGAGCGCCCCACAGAGCGCCCCACAGAGCGCCCCACAGAAGAACCCCACCTCGGCCCACCCAGCACACGGGCGGTGCGGGTGGGAAGCGGAAAGGCCCGGCCGAAGGCAGGGCCCACCACCACACAGCTCACCCCCGCCCCGCAAAACCCCGCAAGGACACCGCAGGCCCCGCAAGGACCCCGCAAGCCCCCCGCCAGGGGAGGCCCGCCCCGTACAACCCGGGAGGCACCGCCACATGCTCGACGAGACCCTCCTCGACGCACCGGACGCCCTCGCCCTCGCCGACCGCCGCGGCCTCCTCCGCGGCGCGGCCGAGGCCGGCGCGAGGGTGCGGACCGCAGCCCGTCACGCCGCGGAGGCGGGCGTCGCGGACCTGCGGCCCGAGGGCCGGCCCCGTGCCGTCCTCGTCGCGGGCCCCGGCACCGCGGCCGCCGGCGTCGCCGACCTGATCGGCGCGCTCGCGGGAGCCGCCGCCCCCGTCGTACGCCTGCAGCCGACCGGCGTCGCGCCCGCGGCGGGCGCCCTGCGCTGGGCCCTGCCCGGCTGGGCCGGTTCGGTGGACCTGCTGCTGCTCCCGACCACGGACGGCTCGGAACCGGGCCTCGCCCTGCTCGCGGAGCAGGCCTACCGCCGCGGGATCACCGTCGTGGCCGTCGCCCCGAAGGCCTCGCCGCTCGCCGAGGCGGTCAACGGCTCCCACGGCCTGTTCGTCCCGATGGCCGTGACACCGAACGAGACCCCGAACGAGTTTGGCGAGAACCTCTCGGCCAGCCCCGGCGCGTTGTGGGCCCTGTTCACCCCGCTGCTCGCGCTCCTGGACCGCGTCGGCCTCCTCGAAGCGCCGCCCGAGGCGCTGGAGAAGGTCGCCGACCGGCTCGACCGCACGGCCGAACGCTGCGGCCCGGCGATCGCCACGTACAGCAACCCGGCGAAGACCCTCGCCGCCGAGCTGGCGGACTCCCTCCCGCTGATCTGGACGGAGGGCAACGCCGCCGGCCCCGCCGGCCGCCGTTTCGCCGCCGTCCTGGCCGAACTCGCCGGCCTGCCGGCGCTGGCCGCCGAACTCCCCGAGGCGCTGCCCGCGCACGGCGTCCTGCTGGCCGGCGACTTCGCCGCCGGCGCCGACCCCGACGACTTCTTCCGCGACCGCGTCGACGAGCAGCAGGCCCTCCGCACCCGCGTGGTCCTGCTCCGCGACCGACCGGGCGGCGCCCTCACCGCCGCCCCCGCCGCCCGCGAACTGGCCCTCAGCCACGACACGGCCATCAGCGAACTGGAACCGGAGGAGGGCGGCGACCTGGAGACCCTCGCCGAACTGCTCGCCGTGACAGACTTCGCGGCCGTGTACCTCTCGCTCGCGACGGCCGCCATCCTGCCGCCGTCGGCACCGTCCGCCTGACCCCTCGTCTCGCCCTCCCGTCCGTACGCGCCGCACCGAAAGCTGGAAGACCTCCCATGGACCGCCTCGTCAACACCGTTCGGCCCTATGCCTGGGGATCCACGACGGCCATTCCGGAACTGCTCGGTCTCGCCCCCACCGGCGAGCCCCAGGCCGAGATGTGGATGGGTGCCCACCCCGGTGCCCCCTCCTTCACCGAGCGCGGCCCGCTCAACGAGCTGATCGCCGCCGACCCCGCGGGAGAGCTGGGGGAGCCGGCCCTCGAGAAGTTCGGACCCCGGCTGCCGTTCCTGCTCAAGATCCTCGCCGCCGGCGCCCCGCTCTCGCTCCAGGTCCACCCCGACCTCTCCCAGGCGCAGGCCGGTTACGCCGCCGAGGAGGCCGCGGGCATCCCCGTCGACGCCCCGCACCGCACGTACAAGGACGCCAACCACAAGCCGGAGATGATCTGCGCGCTGACGCCGTTCGACGGCCTGTGCGGCTTCCGCGACCCCGTCGAGGCCGCCGACCTCATCGCCGGGCTCGGCGTCGACAGCCTCAAGCCGTACGTCGACCTCCTCCACGCCCACCCCGAAGAGGCCGCGCTCCGCGAGGTCCTGACGGCCCTGCTGACCGCCGACCCGGACGAGATGGCGCACACCGTGGCCGAGGCCGCCGCCGCCGCCGAGCGCCTCGGTGGCACCTACGCCCCGTACGCGGGCCTCGCCCACCACTTCCCGGGCGACCCCGGCGTCATCGCCGCGATGCTCCTCAACCGCGTCCTGCTCCAGCCCGGCGAGGCCCTGTACCTCGGCGCGGGCGTCCCGCACGCGTACCTCGACGGCCTCGGCGTCGAGATCATGGCGAACTCCGACAACGTCCTGCGCTGTGGCCTCACCCCCAAGCACATCGACGTCCCCGAACTCCTGCGGATCGTCCGCTTCGAGCCGGGCGACCCGGCCGTCCTGCGTCCCGAGGCCTCGGGGTCGGGGGAGGAGGTCTACGAGACCCCCATCGACGAGTTCCGGCTCTCCCGCTTCGTACGGGCGGAAGGCGGAGCCCCGACCGACCTCACCGCCTCCACCCCGCAGATCCTGCTCGCCGTCGCGGGCCGCCCGAAGGCGGGCGAAGTGGTCCTCGCCCCCGGCGAGTCCGTCTTCGTACCGGCGGGCGAGCCGACCGAACTGTCCGGTGCGGGAACGGTCTTCCGCGCCACCGTCGTGGCCTGATGCGAGAATGACCGGCCGAACCGCGGCGACCCAGCCGGAGCATCGACGAAGGGACCACGTACACCCATGAGCGCGTCAGGCGGAACAAAGGCGATCGTGGCGGCACTCGCCGCCAACCTGGCGATCGCCGTAGCCAAGTTCGTGGCGTTCCTCTTCAGCGGTTCGTCCTCGATGCTCGCGGAGAGCGTCCACTCGCTCGCCGACTCCGGCAACCAGGGACTGCTCCTCCTCGGCGGCAAGAAGGCCAAGCGGGAGGCGACTCCGCAGCACCCGTTCGGCTACGGCCGCGAGCGCTACATCTACGCCTTCCTCGTCTCGATCGTGCTCTTCTCCGTCGGCGGCATGTTCGCCATCTACGAGGGCTACGAGAAGATCAAGCACCCGCACCCCATCGAGGCCTGGTACTGGCCGGTCGGCGTCCTGGTCTTCGCGATCATCGCCGAGTCCTTCTCGTTCCGTACGGCGATCAAGGAGTCCAACGAGATCCGCGGCGGCCTCACCTGGACGCAGTTCGTCCGTCGCGCGAAGGCCCCCGAGCTGCCCGTCGTCCTCCTGGAGGACCTGGGCGCCCTGGTCGGTCTCATCCTCGCCCTCGGCGGCGTCGGCCTCGCCCTGGCGACCGGCGACGGCGTGTGGGACGGCATCGGCACGCTCTGCATCGGCGTCCTGCTCATCCTGATCGCGATCGTCCTCGCCGCCGAGACCAAGTCGCTGCTGCTCGGCGAGTCCGCCGGCGTCGAAGAGGTCAAGAAGATCGAGGCCGCCGTCGTCGACGGCGAGACCGTCACCCGCCTCATCCACATGCGCACGCTCCACCTCGGCCCCGAGGAGCTCCTCGTCGCCGCCAAGATCGCCGTCCAGCACGACGACACCGCCACCGAGGTCGCGAACGCCATCAACGCGGCCGAGGAGCGCATCCGCGCCGCCGTCCCGATCGCCCGGGTCATCTACCTGGAACCCGACATCTACAGCGAGGCCGCCGCCTCCGCGGGCGCCAACCCCGCCAAGAGCTCAGGCGCCGACGGCCACTGAGCCCCGCCCGCACCCGCTGAACCGACAGAGGCCCCCAGGACCGGAGACCCCGGCCCCGGGGGCCTCTCCGCACGCCCCGTACTTCCCGGATGAGTGTGGGGCGCCGCACCGATCGGTGTAGATTCGTGACTGCCAGACGTCGCTGCTGATGGCGGTCGGGCGGTCCATGTGGCCGGCCGAGGGAGAGAGGGCCTCCGACGACTGCACCGCGGGACACCCGGGCATTCGTATGCCGTCGCTGTGCCACACCGCGGTGTCAGGCGCTCCAACCGACCCTCGAACCCGAATCCACGAGGAGCAGCTCCAGTCATGACGACTGTCGCCAGCCAGCAGGACTTCAAGGTCGCCGACCTCTCCCTGGCCGCCTTCGGCCGCAAGGAGATCACCCTCGCCGAGCACGAGATGCCCGGCCTGATGTCGATCCGCCGGGAGTACGCCGAGCAGCAGCCGCTCGCCGGCGCCCGCGTCACCGGCTCCCTGCACATGACCGTGCAGACCGCCGTCCTCATCGAGACCCTGGTCGCCCTCGGCGCCGAGGTCCGCTGGGCCTCCTGCAACATCTTCTCCACCCAGGACCACGCCGCCGCGGCCATCGCCGTCGGCCCCAACGGCACCCCGGAGGACCCGCAGGGCGTCCCGGTCTTCGCCTGGAAGGGCGAGACCCTGGAGGAGTACTGGTGGTGCACCGAGCAGGCCCTCACCTGGCCGAACTCGCCCACCGGCGGCCCGAACATGATCCTCGACGACGGTGGCGACGCCACCCTCCTCGTCCACAAGGGCGTCGAGTTCGAGAAGGCCGGCTCCGCCCCGGACCCGTCCACCGCGGACAGCGAGGAGTACGGCCACATCCTCCGTCTCCTCAACCGCACCCTCACCGAGAACCCGCAGAAGTGGACCCAGCTGGCGTCCGAGATCCGCGGCGTGACCGAGGAGACCACCACCGGCGTCCACCGCCTGTACGAGATGCAGCAGGCCGGCGACCTCCTCTTCCCGGCGATCAACGTGAACGACGCCGTGACGAAGTCGAAGTTCGACAACAAGTACGGCTGCCGCCACTCCCTCATCGACGGCATCAACCGCGCCACCGACGTCCTCATCGGCGGCAAGACCGCCGTCGTCTGCGGCTACGGCGACGTCGGCAAGGGCTGCGCCGAGTCCCTCCGTGGCCAGGGCGCCCGCGTCATCGTCACCGAGATCGACCCGATCTGCGCGCTCCAGGCGGCGATGGACGGCTACCAGGTCACGACCCTCGACGAGGTCGTCGAGACGGCCGACATCTTCATCACCACGACGGGCAACAAGGACATCATCATGGCCGCCGACATGGCCAAGATGAAGCACCAGGCCATCGTCGGCAACATCGGCCACTTCGACAACGAGATCGACATGGCCGGCCTCGCCAAGACCCCGGGCGTCGTCAAGGACGAGGTCAAGCCGCAGGTCCACACCTGGACCTACCCCGACGGCAAGGTCCTGATCGTCCTGTCCGAGGGCCGTCTGCTGAACCTCGGCAACGCGACCGGTCACCCCTCCTTCGTGATGTCGAACTCCTTCGCGGACCAGACCCTGGCCCAGATCGAGCTCTTCACGAAGCCGGAGGAGTACCCGACCGACGTCTACGTCCTCCCGAAGCACCTGGACGAGAAGGTCGCCCGCCTCCACCTCGACGCCCTCGGCGTCAAGCTGACGACCCTCCGCCCCGAGCAGGCCGCCTACATCGGCGTCGAGGTCGAAGGCCCCTTCAAGCCGGACCACTACCGCTACTGATGCCCGCCCGGCGGCGCCGCGCATCCGACGCGTCGCCGCCCCGGACACCCGTAGAGGATTCAGGCAGGCCCCCCGCACCCCCGTGCCGGGGGGCCTGCCCCGTCCCGCCCCCCCCGCTATGGCACCCGCAAGCGCCCCCTCCCGAGGACCGACCCATGCCCCGCGGCCGATATTCGCTCCATGACCCGCACGACCACACCCCCCTCGGTGAAGAGCACTTCCACTGCGCCCCCGGCCCCTCCGGCTGGCGCTACGTCTCACAGACCACCACCCCCTCGGGTGATCACCGGGGCTCCGTCGACCTGGCCGTCGACGAACTGGGCCGCCCCATCCGCCTCGAACTCCACGCCGCCGGCTGGCAGGTCCGCGGCGCGGCCCTCGACGGCGTCACCTGGGTCCGCACGGACCCCACCGGAACCCACGCCACCGAAGGCAATGTGCGCGCCCACGCCTTCACCGGCACGTCCCCGGCGTTCCTCGTCGCCCTCACGCGACTCCTGCGTCTCACCCCCGATTCCCCCGAGACCCGCGTCAGGCTCGTCGCCTTCACGGACCCCGTGCTCGCCCCCCGTACGGTCGACCAGTCCTGGGCCTTGCTGAGAAGTGAAGCGCACGCCACTGACAACGGCCCGCTGATGGTGGACGAGTACCAGGTCAGCGCCCTGGACACCGGCGAACGCCACACCGTCCACATCGCCGGCGACGTCGTCCTCTCCGCACCCGGCATCGAACTCGAAGCCCTGGAGACCCCGCCCTCGCTCTTCCCCTGACCCCGCGGGTCAGGCAGGCGGCGGCAGCTCAGGCAGGCGGCGCGAACCCGCTCCGACGCACCCCCGCCTCCCCCGACGGCCCGCCGCCGACACCGGGCACGACGGAGGGAGGAGCGACCACGGGGGGAGCGGCCACGGGAGGCACAACCGGCGGAACCACCGGGGGAGCGACCGCAGGAGAAGCGAACACCGGCGGACCCGTCACCGCCGGAGGCACCGCACCCGACGCCACCGGCGCCGACGCGAACGCCCGCCGCGCGTCCCGCGCCTGCCGCTCGGCCACCACTCCCGCGAGAAACGCATCGGCCGGCACCCCCGGCGGCGGAGGCGTACCCGTCCGCGCCACCAGCTCGTCGGCCAACCGCTCCGCGAGCCGCCGCCCCACCACCGGATCCAGCTCACGCGCCCGCGTCAGGTACTGCCGCACCTCCAGCCACAGCGCCTCCGGCACGGCCGACAGATCGAGCCCGGCGAACCGTCCCACCAGCCAAGGCGGCGGCGGAGGCACGGCCAGGACCCGTGCCGCGGGTATCCGCTCCCGCACCACCAGGGCCCCCGCGAAGACGTCCCCGAGCCGCCGCCCGCGCTCGGACACCAGCGAGGCCACACAGGCGACGACCCCGAACGTCATCAGGATCTCCACCACCCCCATCGCGCCCCGCACCAGCGCGTGCCGGAACCGGATCGGCCCACCGTCGTCCCGCACCACCCGCAGCCCACAGGCCAGCTTTCCCAGCGACCGCCCGTGCGTCAGCGTCTCCACCGCTATCGGTGCCCCCACGAGGACGAGCAGGAACGACGCGATGGACACCGCCATCACCGCCGCCTCGTCCAGCGAGGCGGTCGCGACCGCCAACCCCATGGTGATCAGCAGATAGACCGTCCACACCGCGACGAGGTCGATCAGCACCGCCAGCGCCCGACTCGGCAGCCGCGCCGGCTGCAACCCCAGTACGACGGCGTCTCCCGTCACCAACCCACTCACGGCGCCCACCCTTCTCCGACCTTCCCGACCCCTCCGAACGCCAGTCTGCCAAGCTGACCCGCAGCGCGCCGCAGTAGTACGGACCCGTCCACAGCCAGTGCCTGGAGCAGCAGCCGATCATGGACCTCGACGTCTACGTGACCGCCCACCGCGCCGAGTGGGAACGCCTCGACCACCTCCTGCGCCGCGGCGGCAAGCTCACCGGCGCCGAGGCCGACGAACTCGTCTCCCTCTACCAGCGCGCGGCCACCCATCTCTCGATCGTCCAGTCCAGTACGCCGGACCCGATGCTCACGGCCCGGCTCACCCAGCTCGTGGCCCGCGCCCGCGCCGCCGTCACCGGCACCCGCCGCTCCTCCTGGCGCGACGCGGCCCGCTTCCTCACCGCCGGCTTCCCCGCCGCCGTCTACCGCTCACGCCACTGGTGGATCCCCACCGCCGTCCTGTCGACCCTCCTCGCCGTCCTCATCGGCTGGTGGATCAGCACGCACCCGGAGGTCCAGGCCTCGATGGGCGCCTCCGCCGACCTCCGCGAGATGACCCGCCCCGGCGGCCAGTACGAGACGTACTACTCCAGCCACCCGGCGGCCTCCTTCGCCGCCCAGGTCTGGACGAACAACGCCCAGGCAGCCGCCATGTGCCTGGTCCTCGGCGCGTTCCTGGGCATCCCGGTCCTCGGGATCCTCTTCCTGAACATGCTGAACCTGGGCGTCGGCATCGGCCTGATGTCCTCCGCCGGCCGCCTCGACGTCTTCCTGGGCCTGATCCTTCCGCATGGCCTGCTCGAACTGACCGCGGTCTTCGTGGCCGCCGGCACCGGCCTCCGCCTCGGCTGGACCGTCATCGAGCCCGGCCCCACCACCCGCCGGGCAGCCCTTGCGGAACAGGGCCGCGCCGCCGTCGGCATGGCCGTCGGCCTCGCCCTCGTCCTCTTCGTCTCCGGTCTCATCGAAGGCTTCGTCACCCCCTCAGGCCTGCCCACCTGGGCCCGCATCACCATCGGCATCGCCGCTGAGCTGGCCTTCCTCGTCTACGTCTACGTCCTCGGCGGCCGCGCCTCCCGCACCGGCGACACCGGCGACCTCGAAGAACCCGACCGCAGCGCCACCCTCCCCACCGCCGCCTGATGTGCGTACGACCCCGCTGACCTGCTAGTGTCCTCCGGTGCCCACAAAAGCTGTTGACACGGCGGACGTGGGGAGGTAGATTCAAACGGTTGCCTAGAACTGGACAGTTCGGCAGCGATCAACTAGAGTCTGACTCACTCCGGTCGGGAATTCGATTCCACGGAGTCACCCCGATTCTTATTCGAATCACGAAAGCCTCCGATTAGGTCGGCTCAAATGATTCTGATAAAGTCGGAACCGCCGGAAGGGCCCGGAGCGAAAGCGAAAGGGACCGGAAAGCACCGAGGAAATCGGATCGGAAAGATCTGATAGAGTCGGAAACGAAGGA
>NZ_JNWK01000066.1 GCF_000716445.1 Streptomyces wedmorensis | reverse complement strand
TCCTTATCCGACAGGATCAACTCGGCCTTCGGCCGCCCCGTACGTGCCATAGGGCAAGCCTATACATCTGAACAGAATTCCTGACTCAGAAGACTAGGGCCTGTCTGACAATTCGCGTCGGATCAGGCCGGGTCGTTCGGTGCATGCGATCGGCGTGCGGCCGGGGCGCCCTCGTAGCGGAGCTACTGGGGCGTTTCGGCCGTGCGGCGAGCGTGCGTGCCGGGCGGGCCGGACCCGACAGGAATCGTCAGACAGGCCCCAGGCCCTGATCCGCCGGACAGGCCCTAGGGCTGACCGGGGCCCGGAGCTACGTGGCCGACCTGCGGCAGCGGGGTCCGGTGGCATCGAGATCCGTATCGGATTCCGGGCCGAGCGGCGGCACGCGCTCGGCCGGGGGCGGCGGCCCGGGCGGGGTGCCGTCGCCGAAGGGCCGGCCGCCGAGTTCCTCCCGGTGGTGCGGCGCGAGCCAGGCGCGGACGTCCGGGCCCCGGGGGACGATCCCGGTCGGATTGATGTCGTGATGGACGACGTAGTAGTGCGCCTTGATCTGCGCGAAGTCGATCGTGTCCCCGAAGCCGGACGTCTGGAACAGGTCCCGCGCGTAGGCCCAGAGGGCCGGCAGTTCGCTCAGCTTGTGCCGGTTGCACTTGAAGTGGCCGTGGTAGACGGCGTCGAAGCGCACGAGGGTCGGGAACAGGCGGACGTCGGCCTCGGTGAGGGTGTCGCCGACCAGATAGCGCCGGCGTCCGAGCCGCTCCTCCAGCCAGTCCAGTCGTTCCCACAGCCTTCGGTACGCCCGGTCGTACGCCGCCTGGGAACCGGCGAAGCCGCACTGGTAGACGCCGTTGTTGACGTCCCGGTACACCTTGCCGGCCACGTCGTCGATCTCGTCGCGCCACCTCTCCGGATACAGCTCCGGCGCCCCGTCCCGCTGATGGGCCGTCCACTCGCCGCCCAGGTCGAGCGTGATCCGCTCGAAGTCGTTGGTCACCACCCGGCCGGTCGGGACGTCGACGATCGCGGGCACGGTGATGCCCTTCGAGTAGCCGGGTGAGCGCGCCACGTACGCCTCCCTCAGCCACTCGATCCCGAGGACCGGATCCCGGCCTCCGGGGTCGAGGTGGAAGCACCAGCTCCGCTCGTCGTGCAGGGGTCCGGCGATCCCCATCGGGAGCACGCCCTCCAGTCCCATCAGACGGCGAACGATCGCGCTCCGGTTCGCCCACGGGCAGGCCCGGGCGATGATCAGGCGGTAACGCCCGGGCTCCACCGGATAACCGTCCCGTCCGTCGGCCGTGATCCGGGTCGTGATGTACGCACGGTCGCGCTCGTACGAGCCGTCACCGGTCATCGTTCCGCACCCTCCTCCTCGTGTGCGGGGCTCTCGCCCGCCACGGCACCGCCCACCCGTCGACGGAACCGGCCGGACCGCCCCTCCGGGCCGGCGGGATCAGTCGGCCGGTGACCAGCAGGCGATCACCCTTCCACTGTCGGGAGACAGCCGCTCCCAGCCGCCGGGCACCTCGATCACCACCACTCCCGAGGTCGGGAAACCCGCCCTCACCCGCTCCAGCAGGTCAGGAGGGCCGCTCCCGCACAGGCCGACGGCCAGCTCGTGGATCCCCGGGTTGTGCCCGACGAGGGCCACGGCACGAAGGCCCGGGCCCCGCTCCGCCAGTACGGAGACCAGCTTGCTCGGCGGCGCGTTGTAGAGGCGGTCGTCATAGACGACGGGCGGCGGGTCGTCCAGCGCGGGGGCCGCGAGCCGCCAGGTCTGACGGGTCCTGCGCGACGGAGAGCAGAGCACGAAGTCGGGCCTGGGACCGGACTCCGCGAGCCAGTGGCCGGTCCGGGGCGCGTCGCCCCTCCCCCGCTTGCTCAGCTCGCGGTCGAAGTCGTCGATCCGCCGGTCCTTGCGCACGGCCTTCGCGTGGCGCACCAGCAGCAGGCGGACCCCGTCGGCGCCGTCACCGCCCGGTGACGCCCGCCGGGATCCGTACTCCAGGGACATGGCGTCTCCTTCCCCGCGCGTACCGCTCCGGGTCGTTCCGGAAGCTGCGCCTACCCCGTCTCGGTGGCCGCACGCACCGGCGCGGCGGCGCCGCGCCCCGCCGGTGGCCCCGGCCGGCCGGACGGACGAGCGCGGCCGGCACCGGTGCGACGCCGTCCTCCGCGGCGAGGCCGTCGGCCGACGCGCGGGCGGCGTGCGAGCGCGGGCGGCGTGCGAGCCGTCCCGCGCCGCCCGGCGCAGGGCGTCGGCCAAGGACCCGGACGTCAAAGCGGGCGGGCTGGTGGTCCCCCACCGCCTCGAAGGCGAGGCCTGCCGCCCGGAGGGCGAGGCCGAGGTACACGGGCCCGCCGCCCGCAACCCGTTCGGCGGACCCGCCGGGCGGCGGAGGGGCCGGGCTCATAGCGTCGGGCCCGAACGGGGGTCGTCCACACACCTGGAGTAGCCGATGACGGATGAGTCGATGGAGAAGCTGGCCACGGAGGCATGGCTGTACGGGTATCCGCTGGTCACGGCAGCCGTGACGAAGGGCAACATGACGGCGGTCCCGGCGCGGGACGACGCGCGTCGGAAGGCCCCGGTCAACCAGTTCTGCTACATGCGCACCACCCCGGACTCCTCCTTCACCGAGGTCGTCTCGCCGAACGCCGACACCCTGTACTCCAGCGCCTGGCTCGACCTGTCCGACCAGCCCCTGGTGCTGACCCTGCCCGAGTTCGGTGAACGGTTCTGGATGGTTCCGATCCTGGACGCCTGGTCGAACGTCTGCGCCGTCGTCGGCCGGCGCAGGAACGGCCCCTCGGCGGGCCCGTTCCTGATCGCCGGCCCGGCCTGGTCCGGAACGGTTCCCGACGGCCTGACCCTGCTGAAGTCCCCCACCGCCGTGAACTGGATCATCGCCCGGTACGCGACCAGCGGCCCCTCGGACTTCCCGGCCGTCAACCGGCTCCAGGACGCCACGCGGCTGATCCCGCTGTCGCAGTGGACCGGCGACCCCGACGCCTACTCCCCTCCCACCGACGTCCCGGTACCCGCCGGCGCCGACACCACGACGGCGCCCGTCGACCGGGTCCACGCGCTCAGCGGCCGCGACTACTTCACCCTTCTCAACCGGATGATGGTCGACAACCCGCCCGACCCCGCCGACGCCCCGTTCCTGGGCAGCCTCGCCAAACTCGGCATCGCGCCCGGCGCGAGCCTGGACGACCTGTCCGCCGAGGAGCTCGCCGTCCTGGACGCGGCCGCACGACGCGGCCCGGAGACCCTGGACGAACTGCTCGCCCGGGCCGAGGCCGCGAAGACCAGCGGATGGGCCGTGCACCGGGGACTGGGGGACTACGGAACCGACTACGCCAAGCGCGCGGTCATCACCCGGTTCGGCTACGGAGCCAACCTCGACGCCGACGCGCTGTACCCGCACGCGACCACCGACTCCGAAGGCCGGCCCCTCGACGGTGCCCACGCCTACGTACTGCACTTCGAGGCCGGGAAGACCCCGCCCGTCGACGGCTTCTGGTCCCTCACGATGATGAACGAGCATCAGCTCTTCGCCGACAACCCGCTGAACCGGTACGCGATCGGCGACCGCAGCGGCATGCGGACCAACCCCGACGGATCCCTGGACATCCACGTCCAGCACGACGACCCCGGACCCGAGCGCGAGAGCAACTGGCTCCCCGCCCCCGCCGGAAGCTTCAACGTCTTCCTGCGCCTGTACTGGCCCGAGGCGCCCGCCCTCACCGGCGACTGGACCCCGCCGGCCCTGCGCCGCACCGACTGAACCCCACACGCCCAGGGCGGGCCGGGCCACAGGCCGGCCCGCCCTGGGCGTCCGGCACCCCGACGTCCCGACCCTTCACCCGTCGGCGCCGTCCTCGGCCTCCCACCGCAACAGGTCGCCGGGCTGGCAGTCGAGGGCCTCGCAGAGCGCGGCGAGCGTGGCGAACCGCACCGCCTTGGCACGGCCGTTCTTCAGCACCGCCAGGTTGGCGGGCGTGATCCCCACACGGTCGGCCAACTCCCCCACGGACATCTTCCGTCTGGCCAGCATCACGTCGATGTCGACGGCGATCGGCATCAGATCACCTCGTCCAGCTCGGCCCGCATCCCCGCCGCCTGCGCCAGCAGCATCCGCAGCACGAGCACGACGAGCGCCACCCCCAGGATGGCCACCCCCACCCCCGCCATGATGACGGTCACCCCCGGGTCCTCCCGCTGCCCCGGCGCGTTCACCGCCGTCACCGCGAACCACAGGAGGGCCGCCGCCACGATCGCGCCGATCACCCCGTCCACGTACCGGAAGGCGGCGTGCGAGAACACCGTCCCCTTCCGCACCATCGCCACCAGCCGCCACACGCAGACCAGTGCGACCTGCGCCGCCACCATCCCCAGGAGCACGATCACCCGCAGCGCCGTCAGCGGCATCGATCCGTCCTCGGGATCACTCCCGCTCACCAGCACCCACATCATCAACGCCTGCACGAACACGGTGCCGACGAGCACCACCATGAGCACGGCGCGCAGCGCCTGCACGGTCAGTTTCCCCATAACCCACCCTTCCATCGATTTACGATGGGAATCTATCGATATTCGATAGCCCCGACAAGAGTGGAGCAGCCCGTGACCGAGCGACCCTCCAGTGCCGAGCAGCAAACCGGGCCGAGCCGAGCCGTACGACACCATGTCGTCGAGGTCGCCGGGGGGAGTCCCGGGAGGTGGGAGTTCGAGGTGCTCGACGAGGCTCGGTGGGAGGGGCTGGCGGAGGAAGAGCGGGCGGTGGAGCGCCGGAGGGCCGTGAAGCGGCGGCAGAACCGGCGGCGGGCGCGGCGCCTGCAGGAGAACGGGCCGCGGGAGAGGTACACGGTGGGGCAGGTCGGGGACCGTGACGCGTGGCGGTGTGCGATCTGCCGGGGCCCGGTGGAGCGGGGGTTCCGGGCGCCGCACCCTTGCGCTCCGAGTGTCCATCACGTGGTCGAGGTGGTGGCAGGGGGGACGGACACGCTGGACAACGTGGCCCTCGCCCATCTGTTCTGCAACAGCGACTCGTACACCTGGGGGCCGAGGACGCCGGAGGCGGCTCTGCGGCGGTTGGCGGACCGGGTGAGGTACGGCAAGCACGGGCCTGGACGACGTGACCGGTCGCCCGACGCGGAGGCCGTCGCCCTGGCCGACGCGATCTTGGAGGGTCTCGAGGGGGGTTAGGGGGCGTCTCGCCGAGCCGGCTTGCCGTCGAAGTCGAAGTCTGCGTCGGCGTCGGCGGCCTGATGGGCAGGACACCCCCTCGGGCCGGGAGGAGCGGGGGCGGGGGTGCGTCAGAATTGCGGCGGAGGGGCCGTCGGGGGTGGAGGCAGTGGTGGGGGTCGTGGTGGGGCCGGGGTGGAGCCGGGCGGGGCTCGATGTCGCGGCGGGGCGGTATCCGCTGTCGGTGGAGCGGCATGTGATGCGGATGGTCGATCGGCTGGTGCCGGGGGTGACGGCGGTGACGCCGCACGCGCGTTACTACGCGTTGCACGGCCTGGTCGCGGCGCACGCCGAGGCGGGGGGTCTGGACGCGTCGGCGGCTCGGACGCTGCTGCGGAGGGCGGAAGTGGCGTTGGCGACGGTGTCGTTCGCGCATCATCCGGAGGGACTGGAGTGGCTGCCGCGGGCCCATGGGGTGGACGCGATGGCCGGACGGCTGCGCGCCGGGGCGGTCGCGGTGGGCGAGGCCGAGATGCCGGGCAAGGGCGGGTACGTAAGCAACTCGTGGGGGTTCTGGGGGCCGTACGCCGGATCGGAGGTCGCCCTCGGGGTGCTCGGCCCTGGCCCCATGCCGGTGCCGGGACCGCGGCTCGACGCGGTGGCCGTGCGGGACGGACTCGGCGGGCTCCTCGAACTGGCGGCCGAGGAGACGCTGCACGTGGCCGAGCTGGCGTCGTTCGGCGACCGGCTGTGCGTGTGCGCGGGCGGCGACAGCGCGGACGGGGCGTGGCTGGCGGACCTGATGTGCGGGGCCGGATCGGAGGAGCGGGGCTCGCGCGCGGAGACTCGGCGGCAGACGATCCGGTTGCTGGCGCGGGTGGTCGGCGAGCGGCCGGTCGCGCATTTCACCCGGGACGTCGGGCGGGTCTTCGCCTTCGGCGACTTCCTGACCACCGATCCCGTGACGAGCGGCATCGACGCCGCGGCCGCGTGGCGTGGCGTGGTGTTGCGTAACCACTCCGTCGGAGCGTGGCGCCGGCTGTGGTCGTGGCTGGTGGCGCGGGTCGAGGGGCTGACGCCGGTCGACGAGTTGGCCGATCGCTTCGCCGACGAGATGCCCCGCGGCATGACGGTGGACGCGTTCCTGTCCTCTCTTCCCGCAACGCGCAGCACGACCGGTGCGCCGCTGCCCGCTGAGCTCGAACTGCGGGGGTCCGGCGAGGCGTCGCCGCTCGCCGAGCTGCGGGTGCTCGCCGTGGGCGCGCGCCGGGTGGACGAACTCGACGGGCGGGTCCGGGACGCGTTCCTCGGGCAGCGCGGTGTCGAACTCGGTCCGGAGTGGGTCGGGCGGCGGCTCGACGAGGCACGGCCCCTGCAGGTGCGCGATGTCGCCCGGCGGCTCACGTACGACCTGGTGGCACGGTCGCAGCGGATCGCGCTGGCCAAGGCGCGTCGTCGCTCCGACGGTTCACTGTGGCTGCCGACGCGGCTGCACGAGCGCGACGGGCTGCTGTACCGGACCAGTCAGGAAGGACGCGGTGACGTCGGGCTGCGGCTGGACCAGCTCGGGAGCGTCCTGGCCACCTGCGGTGTGCTGCGCCGCGACGACGAGCGCTGGTCGGTGACCGGTGACTGGAGGGCTCGCCTTGACTGAGACGGCACCCGAGCCGGCGACCGCGATCGCTTCCCCGCTGGGTCTGGTCCTCGACGAGGAACGCACCGGCGGACAGTCCCTGGAGGAGGCGCTCTTCCTCAGCTTCACCGCCGATCTCGGCTTCTTCGAGGAGGTCGCCCTCGGCGTCACCCAGGCCACCGGAGCGCGCGTCACGGTCGCGGGGGACGTCGCCATGGCCAGGAACGATCCGCGGTCCGTACGGCGGGCCGGCCGCAGCTACGTCGCCGGGCTGGCGTACGCGCACGGCGCCGCGTTCCATCCCAAACTGGTGGTCCTCGCCGGGCCGGAGCACGCCACGATCGCCCTCGGGTCCGGCAACACCACCCTGGCCGGCTGGCAGTCGAACGCCGAGCTGTGGACGGTCCTGCGGGTGGAGGGCGACCGGAGCCCCGCCGCGCTGCCGGACCTGTCGGCGTGGCTGCGCGACCTGCCGGGGAAGGTGCGGTTCTCCGCCGGTGTGCCCCAAGCACTGGGGCGGGTCGCCGCACTCCTCGACCGGCTCCACCGCCACAGGACCCCCGCGGCACCGGGGGTCCGCGTCGTCAGCAGCCTGCACGCGCCGATCATCGAGCAGCTGCCGCACGGACCGGTCGACGAGCTGGCCGTCTTCGCGCCCTTCCACGACCCGCACTGCCGGGCCCTGCGGCAGCTGCTCGACCGCTTCCGTCCGCGCCGGTTCACCCTCGCGTACCAGCCGGGACTCACCGACCTCGACGGCCCGTCGGTCGACGACCTGGTGCGCGCGTACGGCGGCCGTGTCATCAGCGACAACGACCAGCGGTACCGGCACGGGAAACTCGTCGAATGGGCCTCCGACGGGCAGCGATGGGCGCTGACCGGCAGCCCGAACCTCTCGGCGGCCGCCCTGCTGCTCCCCCAGGGCGCGGGCGGAAACTGCGAACTCGGCGTCATCACCCCCGTCTCCGCCACGCTCCTCCCCGAGGGCACCGACGAGCCCGCCGCCCGGCTGCGCGCGGCCACGCCCCTGCCCCGTCCCGCGGCCGGCGGCGTGCCCCTGCTGCTCGGCGCCCTCCGCGTGGTGGACGGCCTGGAGATCACCCTGGCCCGACCCCTGTCCGAGGCCGCCCGTCTGGAGTCGTCCCCGGCGGCGGCACCGCCGGAGGCCTGGGAGTACCTCGCCGACGTCCCGCCCGGCCGGGACACGCTGGTGACGGGCCCGGCGGACGCGGGCAGCCGCGTACGCCTGGTCGGCGTCGACGGCGACGGCGTGCCGCGCTTCGGGAACGTCGTGTTCGTCGTCGGTCCGGATCGCGCGCTGCGCCGCATGACACCGGGTCGGTCCCAGGCCCCCACGACGCGGCCCTTCGACCTGTTCGGGGACCCTCGGCTGGCCGAGCGGTTCCTGGGCGACCTGGAGGCTCTCCGTGCGGAACTGCCCTCCGCTCCGGCGGGCGCGTCCCCGAGCAGCGGGACCGGCCGCGCGGTCTCGACGGTCCCGGTGGGCGACGACGCCGGCTGGGAGCGCTATCTCGACGAGTGCGCCGGGCGCCTCGGGCACCCGCTCACCCGCTTCGCGCTCGGGCTTCCGCTTCCCGCCGACGACGAGCACTTCCAGGACCTGCTGCCGGTCTCCTGGGACGAGCGGTTCACCGACGACGTCGAAGCGGGCCTCGACGAGGACGACGCCGAGGACGTGGCGGCGGAACACGACCCCGGCGCGGGCCGGCCGGGAGCGGACACCGCCGCACTGCCCGACCTCCGGCAGGCCGACAGGGAGGTCCGCCGCCGGTATCGGCGCCTGGTGGAGCGCGTCGTCGCCTTCGCTTCCGAACTGGCCCCTCCGGAGCGCATGCTCGTCGTCCGGCTGACCCTGTGGATCGTCGCGGCGGGGGCCTGGCCTCCGGGCGACATGGGCTGGCCGCCGCTGCTCTCCCGCGCGGTGTGCGCGCTCGACGGGAAGGATCTCCCGGCGCGGATCGAGCCCCGGGTCGGCAGCCTCGCCGCGGTCGCCCTCGCCGTGCTGCGGAGCCATGCGCCGCGCTACGAGACCACTCCCGAGACCCTCGCCTTCAATGAGGCCTCCGGGGCGGTCCGCCACCTCCTCGCCTCCGTGGATCCCGCGTACGTCGCGGAGTACACGGCGCTGCTCGACACGGCGTTCGGCCCGGCCGTGGACCGGGCCGCCGTGCTCGACGTCGCGTCGGACGTCGTCAGCGACGATCCGCTCGCGGACGCCGTCTGGTCGCTCGTCGAGAAGGGCCGGGACGTCCACCGCCACGGCGCTTCCCTCCTCCACGTCACCGGCCGTTTCAGCAACCCCGCGCTCGTGGCCCTCGAAGCGGTCGGGGCCGCCGAGGAAGCGCCCCTCGTCGGAGCGTGGGCCGGCTCGGGCCCGGAATCGGGCGCTGATGCGGCGCCGGGCTCGGATGTGGTGTCGGGCGCGGGCTCGGACTCCGGTGCGGGGGCCTGGGCGTTGGTCGTCTGGCGGCGGCCCGACCTCGTCGTGGTCGATGCCCGCCGGGCCGTGCCGCTGTGGCGCCACTACCGGCTCACCGGTCTGGTCGGACCTCGGGCGCTCGCGGCACAGCGCGGCTTCGGATCCGCGGCCTCCGTGTCCCACGGCCCTCGCAACCAGCCTTTCGAACTGGCTCGTGACGTCCTGTCGGACCTCTCCCTGACCGGGCCTCGACCGCCGCGCTGCGAGCCGTAGCCCTTGGGCCTCCAGGGGGCCGGCCGATGCCGGCGGCCCCTCTTCAAGGCCGCCTCATTGAATAGACGCAACGTCCAGTCTAGAGTTCGGGCCAGACGCAACGCCTCGTCCAGTCCGGGGCGACGTCGACGACCCCGCGTCTCTCGTCGAAAGGCCGACTCCATGCCGTACACGACCGACCGCGCTCCGACGAGCGGGGAGACCTCGCCGCGGCAGCGGCGCTTCGGGGCCGCCGCCGTGGCCTTCGCGTTCTGGGTGACGATGGCGGGGACGACCGCGCCCACGTCGCTGTACCCGTTGTACGGCGAGCGGTTCGGGTTCTCGCCGATGACGGTCACCGTGATCTTCGCCGTGTACGCGATGGGGGTCGTCGTCGGCCTGCTGGCGTTCGGGCGGCTGTCGGACCAGGTCGGCCGGCGGCCCGTGCTGATCGCCGCGACGCTGCTCGCGGCGGGTGCGGCCGGGGTCTTCCTCGCCGCCGACCAGGTGGCCTTACTGCTGGTCGCGCGGGTGATCTCCGGGTTCTCCGCGGCGCTCGTCACGGGGGCCGCGACCGCGGCGCTCACCGAACTGCTCCCGCAGGGCGGCAGGGTACCGGCGCCGATGGTGGCGCTGTTCGCGAACATGGGAGGTCTGGCCTGCGGGACGCTGCTGGCCGGGATACTGGCCGATGCCGCCCCGGACCCGCTGCGGACGCCGTGGGTCGTGATGCTCGTGCTGTCGGTGACCGGTCTCGCCGGTGTGGCGGCGACTCCCGAGACGGGCTCGCGCGGGGCCGCGTTCACCCTGCGCCTCCCCCGTCCGCGCATCCCGTCGGACATCCGGTCGGACTTCCTGCGTTCGGCGATGACCGCGGGGGCGGGCTTCGCGGTGCTCGGTGTGCTGACCGCGGTCACCGGCCTGTTCCTGAGGACGGTGCTCCACGAGTCCGGTCACGCGCTCGCGGGGCTCGTGGTCTTCGTCGCCTTCGCCTGTACGGCCCTCGGGCAACTGGCGGTCCGTCGGTTCAGGCCGGAGGTCGCCCTGCCCGCGGCGTGCCTGGGACTGATCCTCGCCGCGGCGCTGATCGCGACGGCCATGGCGACCGAGACGCTCGCCCCGCTGCCGGCCGCCGCGGCCGTGAACGGCCTGGCGACCGGTGTCGCCCTCGGTCACGGCGTCGGCGGCATCGCCACACGGAGCGCACCGGAGCACCGTGGCGCGACCGTGTCGACCTTCTTCGCCATCCTCTACTCGATGCTCGCCGTCCCCGCGATCGGCGTCGGCGTGCTGATCCGGGCGACGGACCTGCGTCCGGCCGGAGAAGTCTTCAGCGCCGTGGTCGCGCTGCTCGCCCTCGTCGTGCTGATGAGCCTCGTCCGCACCCGGGGGACGGACGGCGCGCGCCCGTGAGCGGGCCGGTGGCGCCGCATCCCCGCGTGCCAGAATCGCGGCAGATGCACGAAGCGAGGAGTGAGCGACCATCAGTGCCGCACGGAAGACCGACGCAAGGCCCGGGACCGAGAGCGGACGCGCCCCGTCCGCCGTCGTCAGCCGCACGGGCCCCCGGCGCAGCGAGAGCATCCGCCTCGCGGTGCTGAACGCCGCGGACGATCTGCTCGTGGAGCAGGGGTTCGCCGCGACGACGATCGAAGGCATCGCGACGCGGGCCGGTGTCGCCAAGCAGACGATCTACCGGTGGTGGAAGTCGAAGGTCGACATCCTGCTCGACGCCCTCGCCGACGACGCCCGCGAGGCACTGGCCTGGGCCGAGCCGGCCGGTACGCCCTCCGACGACCTCACGGCGCACCTGCACCGCGTCGGCGCGTTCTTCGGGGAGCCGGCCGGGCAGGTGTTCCAGGCGCTTCTCGGCCACGCGCAGCTCGACGAGGACACGGCCGTCGCGCTGCGCGAGGGTTTTCTGCTCGAGCAGCGCGAACGGGACGCGGCGGGTCTCGGGGCGCTCGTCGAACGCCACGTGGGCGAGGCGCCGGACCGGGAGACCGTCGACCGGCTCGTCGATCTGCTGCTCGGCCCGATCCACTACCGGATCCTCGTCCTGGGCAGGCCCGTCGACGACGCACTCGTCGAGGCGACGGCGCGGGCCGTCCTGGAGGAGGCGGCGGGCTGATCGGGCACCCGCCCCCGTTCGTGGGTTCAGGCGCTGTTCACATCCAGGAGCCGGTGGGTGCGGGGGCTCGCGCCGCCGAGGGAGAGGCGGATGCCGAGGCTCGCGCACATGCGGTGGGTACGGGCGAGGGCGCTGAGGGTGGCGGGGGTGGGATCGGCGACCGGGAGCTCGATGACGACCCGCGCGGGCCGGTGCGCCTGGACGAGCGCCTGGATCTGGAGGGCCGCGGCGGCCCGGTTGGTGACGTCCAGGTCGGAGTGGAGGGTCACTTGGAGGACGTCCGTCCCCACGGTGTGGCTGATGAGCATGGAGTCCCTCCGCGCAGGACGAAGCAGGCCCACGGCTGTATACGGTGTGGGCGGTTCGTCCGAGGATGTCACGCGTACCGTCCCGGCGGTGTTCTGACGGAACCGGACACGCATGATTCACGTATATGAATCAGGTGTGTCCGCGGCTAGGGTGGGCAGGGCCGGTGGTGACCGGTCGAGATCCCGAACGCGACCCTTACCCACCAGGCGGTTCACATGACGCAGTTCGACCTGCCCGTCGACCAACTCCGCACCTACCGCAGCGCCTCCGTGGAGCCGGAGGACTTCGACGCCTTCTGGACGAAGACCCTCGACGAGGCCCGCGCGCACGAGCTGGGCGCCCGCTTCGAGCGGGTCGAGACGGGGCTCGCCACGGTCGAGACCTTCGACGTGACGTTCAACGGCTTCGACGGGCAGCCGGTGAAGGGCTGGTTCGTGGTGCCGGCCGGCACCGCCGAACCGCTGCCGGTCGTCGTGGAGTTCCTCGGGTACGGCGGCGGGCGCGGCCTGCCGCACGCCCACCTCCTGTGGGCCTCCGCCGGGTTCGCGCACTTCGTGATGGACACGCGCGGCCAGGGCAGCACTTGGGCCACCGGCGACACCGCCGACCCGGTGGGCAGCGCGCCGTCGTTCCCCGGTTTCATGACGCGGGGCGTCGAGGACCCGTACGCCTACTACTACCGGCGGCTCTTCACCGACGCGGTCCGTGCCGTGGAGGCGGCCCGCTCGCACCCGCTGGTGGACGCGGGACGCACGGCGGTGACCGGCGGAAGCCAGGGCGGCGGGATCACCCTCGCGGTGGCGGGCCTGGTACGGGACCTGGTGGCGGTGGCGCCCGACGTGCCGTTCCTGTGCGACTTCCCCCGTGCGACGACCGTGACGGACCGCAACCCGTACCGCGAGATCGGCAACTACCTGAAGACCCACCGCGGCCGCGTGGAGCAGGTGCGGAACACGCTCGCCTATTTCGACGGCGTCCACTTCGCGGCCCGCGCCACGGCCCCCGCCCTGTTCTCGACGGCGCTGGAGGACCAGACGTGCCCGCCGTCCACGGTGTTCGCCGCCTTCAACGCGTACGCCGGGCAGGACAAGGCCATCGAGGTCTACGACTTCAACGACCACGAGGGCGGCGGCCCGTTCCAGGAGGCGGCCCAGCTCCGCTGGCTGCCGGGACGGCTGCGCGGGTAGCCCCTTTCCGCGGCGGTGCCGGTACGGCTGCGCGGAGAGACCCCTCCGCGGCTGTCCGGGACAGCTGCGCGGGTGGACCCTCCGCAGCGGTCCCGGGACGGCTGCGCGGGTGGACCCTCCGCGGCGGTGCCCGTACGGCGGCGCCGTGCCGGTGCGTCAGGCGCGGCCTCGCAGGGCGGACGCGTAGGCCTCGTCGGGGTCGAGGCGGCGGAGTTCCTCGGCGATCAGCTCGGCGGTGGTGCGGACCTTCAGGGCGAGGACGCGACTGGGCTGGCCGGGGATGGCGAGCCGGGCGACCGGGCCCTCGGGCCGGTCGATGCGGATCTCGCCGTCCACGGTGTCCATGCGGACGGCCGTGACCACCGGCCCGTCGGTGACGACCCGGTCGACGGGGACGCCGAGGCGGACCTCGAACCAGCGGGCGAGGAGTTCGGCGCTGGGGTTCTCCGCCTCGCTCTCGACGGCGGCCGACGTCACGGCGGATCGAGGTGCCTGGTCCAGCGCGGCGGCCAGCATCGAACGCCAGGGCGTGAGCCGGGTCCAGGCGAGGTCCGTGTCGCCGGGGGCGTAGGAGGCGGCGCGGGCCTCGAGGGCGGCGAGGGGGTCCTCGACCGCGTACATGTCGGTGATGCGGCGCTGGGCGAGCGAGCCCAGGGGGTCGCGGGAGGGGACGTCGGGGGCGTCCACGGGCCACCAGACGACGACCGGGGCGTCCGGCAGGAGCAGCGGCAGGACCACGGAGTCGGCGCGGGCGCCGAGTTCGCCGTGGAGCCGCAGCAGGACCGTCTCGCCCGACCCGGCGTCGGTGCCGAGCCGGACCTCCGCGTCGAGCCGGGTCTCCTGCCGCCCGCGGGGCGACCGGTTGTGGCGCTTGATGACGACGAGCGTGCGGGAGGGGTGCTCCCGGGAGGCATCGTTGGCGGCCTTGACCGCGTCGTAGGCGTTCTCCTCGTCGGTGACGACGATGAGGGTGAGCACGGCGCCGACGGCGGGTGTGCCGACGGCTCTGCGGCCCTGCAGGATCGCCTTGTTGATCTTGCTGGAGTCCGTGTCCGTCAGATCGATCTTCATGCGCGGCGCCCGTCCCTTCCTTCTGCGGCGAGCCTAACCCTCCCGCGCGGGGGGCGCGTGCGGGTCCCCCGGCTTCCCGGCAGGGTCAGGCCGACTCCGGGTCCGTGCCCGGGTCCGCGTCCGGCTCGGGCTCGGCCTGCTCCGCGGCGCGGCGGCCGACCACGGCGGCGGCGGCGAGGGCTGTGCCGATGAAGGCGGTGGCGACCACCCAGGGCCGGTCCAGGACGTGCCCGGTGGCGTGGTCGAGGGAGTAGCGGCCGGCGCCCGCGATGCCGATCGCGGCGGCGGTGAAGCCGAGGAACGCCGGGTACTCGTAGCCGCCGCCCTGGGCGAAGAAGCCCGCCGGGGCGTGCACGGCGACGGCTCCGGTCATGGCGCCGGCCGCGGCCGCGCCAGCGGCGGGGGTGGCGAGGCCGAGGGCGAGCAGGACGCCGCCGCCCGCCTCGCCGAGCCCCGCGGCGATCGCGCTCTCGCGGCCCGGGTTGAAGCCCATGGCCTCCATCGCCCTGGTCGTGCCTTCGAGGCCGCCGCCCCCGAACCAGCCGAGGAGTTTCTGCGTGCCGTGCGCGGCGAGTACGGCACCGGTGCCGACCCTCAGCACGAGCAGCCCGAGGTCGCGTCGGTTGGGGTGGCCCATGAGGTTCTCCAGATGCGGGAGGCGGAGGCGTACGCGTCCACTCTCCTTCGGCTCGCTCCCCGGCGCCCCTCGAACCGCACGCCGAATAGTCCACTTGAGTCATGTTTTGCGGCTCTTGCCCACTGTTGCTTGACTGAATGGGCTTTCGACCTCCGAGGGAAGTGGGTACGCATGACCGCCGAGGCCACCGAGACCGCAGCCCTGCGCGAGAAGGTCCGGGCCCTGATGCCCCGGGCGAAGCAGGACCTGACCGAACTGGTGTCGATGCGCTCGGTCGCCGACCCGCGCCAGTTCCCGCCCGAGGAGTGCGCGAAGACCGCCGACTTCCTCGTCCGGGCCTTCACGGAGGCCGGCCTGCGCGACATGCGGCGGGTGACGACCCCGGACGGCACGGACGCGGTGGTCGGCCACGCGCCGGGGCCCGAAGGGGCCCCGACGGTCCTGCTGTACTGCCACTACGACGTGCAGCCGCCCCTCGACGACGCCGCCTGGAAGACCCCGCCGTTCGAACTGACCGAGCGCGACGGGCGCTGGTACGGGCGCGGTTCGGCCGACTGCAAGGGCAACATCGCCATGCACCTGACGACACTGCGCGCGCTCGGCGGCCCGGAGGGCCGGGGGTTCCCCGTGCACATCAAGTTCGTGGCCGAGGGTTCGGAGGAGCAGGGCACCGGCGGCCTGGAACGACTGGTGCCGCTCCAGCCCGAACTCTTCGCCGCCGACACCCTGTTGATCTGCGACACGGGCAACTTCGCCCTGGGCCTGCCGACCACTACCACCTCGCTGCGCGGGCTCACCAACGTCGTCGTCACCGTCTCCACGCTCAAGGGCGAGATGCACTCCGGCATGTTCGGCGGCCCGGCGCCCGACGCGCTCGCCGCGCTCGTCCGGATGCTCGACGGCCTGCGCGACGAGCACGGCAACACGGCGATCAAGGGGCTGGCGGGCGACGGCGTCTGGGAGGGCGTGGACTATCCGCCGGAGCAGTTCCGCGCCGACGTGGGCGTCCTCGACGGGGTCTCCCTCGTCGGCACGGGCTCCGTCGCCGACGAGCTCTGGGCCCGGCCGGCCGTCACCGTCCTCGGCATCGACTGCCCGCCGGTGGTGGGCTCTTCGGCGGCCGTCCAGGCGAAGGTGCGCGCCCGGGTCAGCCTGCGGGTGCCGCCGGGGATCGACGCCGAGGTCGCCCTGAGCGCCCTCACCGACCACCTGACCTCGACGGCCCCCTGGGGCGCCCGGGTGGAGGTGGAGCCGGAGAGCGCCGGGCAGCCGTTCCGGGCGCGCACCGACGGCCCCGCCTACCGGGCGCTCGCGGCGGCGCTGCGCGAGGCGTACGGGAAGGACATGGTCCAGTCGGGGCAGGGCGGGTCCATCCCGCTGTGCAACGTGCTGGCCGAGCAGTTCCCGGACGCGGAGATCGCGCTGATCGGCGTGGAGGAACCGGGGTGTCTCATCCACGCGCCGAACGAGAGCGTGGACCCCTCCGAGATCGAGAACATGGCGCTCGCCGAGGCGCTCTTCCTGAGCTCCTACGCAAACCCGCTCTGACCCTCCCTCCCTCCCATGTCCGCCAACCGTCCGCGACGAAAGGTCCGGTCCATGACGCAGACTCACGACCACCCGAACGACTCATCACCGCGGCGGGACGTGCCGCCCGGGCCGCTCACCATGCTGGCGGGTGTCGCCTGGCAGGCGCTCCTGGTGGCCGGACTCGTCGCGGTGGTCCTCGGTGTCATGGTGCTGGCCTGGCCGGACGCCTCCCTCGCCGTGGCCGGGGTCCTCTTCGGGCTGTACCTGTTGTTCAGCGGTGTGATGCAGCTGGTCACCGCGTTCGGCACGCACGCCACCACCGCGCTGCGGGTCATGGCGTTCATCAGCGGCGCGCTCTCGATCCTGCTGGGCCTGTTCTGCTTCAAGGGCGCGATGCAGTCGGCCCTGCTGCTGGCGCTGTGGATCGGGATCGGCTGGCTCTTCCGGGGCATCACCCAGACCGTGGCGGCGGCTTCCGATCCGGCGATGCCGGCGCGCGGCTGGCAGATCTTCCTCGGCATCGTCAGCGCACTGGCCGGGATCGTGCTGATCGTCTCCCCGCTGGAGTCGGCCGCCGTGCTCACGCTCCTCGGCGGCATCTGGCTGATCGCCGTCGGCGCGGTGGAGGTGATCACGGCCTTCGTGATCCGCTCGCGTGCCAAGGACATCCCGCCGGGAGCCTGACGGCACCGAACCACCCCCGTCCGGCCGGCAGTCGCCCGCCCCGGCACCCGCGTCATGGGCAGCCGTCCGCCGACCGACCACCCACCGCCGTCCGCCCGATCTCCGGGCGGGCGGCGGTGGCTGTTGACGCGTGCGCTACATTTTGCCGGTCCTTGACCACCGATCCCCCGTGATCGCGATCTTTCGGAGCCGGCACCCCATGAGCGACATCGTCAACGGCCTCGGCCGGGCCGGCGCCTACGGCGCCCTGGGCGTGGTCCTGTTGATCCTCGGCATCGTCCTCGTGGACGTGCTGACCCCCGGGAAGCTCGGGCGCCAGATATGGGAGGACCGCAACCGCAACGCCGCGATCCTGCTGAGCTCGGCCCTCCTCGGCATCGGCGGGATCGTCTTCACGTCGATCTGGACCACGTACGACGACTTCGGCAAGGGGCTGCTCTCCACGGCCGCGTTCGGACTCCTCGGCCTGGTGATGATGGCCGTGGCCTTCCTGGTCGTGGACCTGGTCACGCCGGGGAAGCTGGGCGCCACCCTGGTCGACCCCGAGCCGCACCCGGCGGTGTGGGTGACCGCCTCCTGCAACATCGCGGTCTCCGCGATCGTGTCCGCCTCCATCGCCTGACCTCCGGAGCCCGGTCCGATCCCGTTCGGCTCCGGCAGGTTCAGTCCGCCATCGGCTCCACCTCCAGGAAGCGGCGTCCGCGCGGGCCCTTGTAGAGCAGGGCCTCCCAGCCCAGCCGCGCCAGTGCCGGCACGCAGGAGCCGAGTGCCGCCGCCTCCTCCCGCGCGGCGCCCGAGCCCGGCGGGCCGAGCCACTCGACGACGGCCGTGCCGGGCCGCTCCCCCGCGGTGACGCGGTATCCGGTGCCGACGCGGCCGCCCGACGCGTCGGCTGACGAGGGCGCGAGCCCGCCGCTCTCCAGGGCGAGGGCCACCGCGCGCACGGGCTGCCGCCGCTCCCAGTCGGCGGGCGCCGCCTTCGGATCGCGGCCCTGCCGCCCCGTCAGCCTTCTGATCTGGAGCAGCCCGTCGAGGGCGGCGCGGATCTCGCGCTGGCGCTGCTCGGCGTCGGCCGGGGGCAGCGGCGGGCCGTCGCCCGTGGCCGCCTCGAAGGCGCCGCCCCCGCCGGCGCCTCCCGGGCCGTGGCCGCCCGTCACAGCAGTCGCCGGATGTCGCCGCGGACACGGTAGAAGCCGCCGGCGGCGGGGTGCAGGGAGTCCACCACGTACCGCGCGCCGGGCTCCCTGATGGCCCGCGGGAACTGCACGTTCCACCCGGAGTCGTAACCGGCGGAGACGACCCGGACGCGGGTCCTGCCCGACTCGGTCACGCACTCCACGACGACCGAGCCGGCCGGGGCGTCGTGGACGGCGGTCACCGCGGTGACGTTCGTCGCCGGCTCGTACACCGGCAGGGCGGCGGCCAGTTTGACGTCACGGGCGACCGGGACCGTGCCGCCCTTGGCCGCCTCGATCGCGGCCTCGCTCGCGTCCACGCACACCAGCGAACCGTCCGTGGTCACGAGGTAGAGCCGCTCGTCTCGGTACTGCATGGAGAGCGCCGACCCGCCGCCGGTGCCGAGCTTCCACAGCCGGGTGCCGTCCTCGGCGAAGCAGTAGACCGAGGAGGCCGAGTCGGCGGCGAAGACGAACCGGCCGCCGGGCGAGGTGGCGCAGGAGTAGACCGGGCTGTCGCAGGAGTACACCGCCTCCACGCGCCCGTCCTTCTTCGCGAGCCGCTGGACCTTCTTGCGGGACGTGCCCGCGTAGACCGCGGTGTCCTCCTGCCAGCCGAAGAGGACGCCGCCCTCGGTCGCGGTGTGCCAGAGCTCGCCGCCGCCGTCCGGAGCGTGGGCGGCGACGCCCCGGGTGTCCCCGTAGTACACGGCGTCGCCGTCGGCGCGGATCATCCAGGCGTGCTCGCCGAGGCCGCCGCGCGCCCACTGGTGCTCGTCCTCGTGGTCGATGACGGTGAGCCGGCCGGAGCGGTCGGCGACGTGCAGGACGCCCTCGTGGATGTCGAGCCAGAAGATGTCGACGTCGGTGGCGATGTCGTAGGCCGCGAAGGGGAGCTTGGACGACAGGTCGTACACCTTGCCGTCGTCGCAGCCCGCGTAGATCCAGAAGTCGTCGGCGACCAGGCACTTGACGCCGTCCGGCAGGCTGAAGCGGGCCTGCACCTCGCCCGTGCGGTCGAGGGTGAACACGTCTCCCGCCTGGTTGCCGACCCAGCAGCGCTCCTCGTCGACGTGGATGCCGAAGGCCGCGGAACCGGTCCGGAAGCGCCAGAGGACGGGGGCGACGGCCCGGGCCGTGGAGGGAGCGGAGGTCACCTCGCGGCGGGTCACGGCGCGCGCGGCGCGCTGTCCCCTGACCGCCGGGGCGTACCCCTTGCGGACCTTCTCCCCTATCTTCTTGGCCGCCGCCGCCTGAGCCTTCGCGGCGGTCGGGAAGGTGGAGCGCTGGGTCTGTCCGTCCGCTCCGATCCGGCCGTAACGGACCGACACCGTCAGGTCGTCGACGGTCACTTCGTAGAATTTGTGGGCACCGCCGCCGTCCTGCGACAGCTCCAGATAGGTCGTCGTCATGGGGAAAACGGTAGGGGCACCCACTGACAACGGCCCTTCGTGAAGCCTTGGCCAATGGACCAAAGTCCCGGACATCCAGGACTTTCGTCGCGGCATTTCGGACATTCACCCCTGTAACGATGGTGCGTGAAGATCATCCGACGTGCCGTCACCTCTCCCCCGGGGTGCGGCCGGAAGGGCCACCTTGACCGAGCAACTGAAGCGGCCCCTGCCCGTTCGCGTGCGCCGGCAGCCGGACGGCATGCCGATGGACGACCTCTTCCGGTCGCGCCCCGCGCAGGCGACCCTCCTCCGCCGCCGTCCACCGCCCGAGGAGCCCGACCTCGTCGAGCGGCCGGGCCCCGCCGTGTCCGGCTGGGTGGCCGTGCCGACCGGCCTCGCCGCCCTCGCGGGCGCGGCGGCGGCCCTCTGGCGGGCCGGGCCGCCGTCACGCGGGGTCCAACTGCCGCCCTGGGAATGGGCCGCGCTCGCCGGCTGCGTCGTCGTCGCCGTCGTCTCGTTCGGCGGGCTGACCCGCGGTCGCACCGGATCCGCCTGGGTGCTCTCGCTGTTCGGCCGCTACCGGGGCACCGTGCGGCGCACGGGCCTCGTCTGGATCAGCCCGTTCGTGCTGCGCCGCAGGATGGACGTACGGCTGCGGCACTGGCGCAGCGAACCGATCGCCGTCGTCGACGCCGAGGGGTCCGCGCTGCGCGTGGTGGTCCTGGTCGTCTGGTCGGTGCGGGACACCGCCCGCGCGCTGCTCGCCGTCGACGACCACCTCGGCTATCTGCGCGAGCAGGTGGAGGCGGCGGTCGCCCGGGTGCTGTCGCAGCTGCCGGCGGACGCCTTCCGCGGCGACACGCCGACCCTGCGGAACGCGGAGGCGGTCGGAGACGCGCTGACCCGCATGCTCGCGGCCGAGTGCCGGGCCGTCGGGGTCGCCGTCTTCTCCGCCCAGCCGACCCGGATCGAGTACGCCCCCGAGGTCGCCGCCGCCATGCAGCGGCGTCAGCTCGCCGTGCTCGACGCCAAGCACCGCGACTCCGTGCTGACCGGCGTGATCGACGCCGTGGACGACACGGTGACGCGGCTGACCTCGCGCGGGCTCGTCGAGCTCGACGACTTCGAACGCCAGGCCCTGGTCAAGGACCTGACCGTGGCCTTCTACACCCGGCGTGGCGGCCCGGCCCCCCAGTATCAGGAGTGACGAGGATCGTGGAAACCACCCCCGACGGCACCGGCCCCGACGGCACCGGCCCCGGCATCACCGGATCCGACGGCGTCGCCCCCGGCATCACCGGATCCGACAGCACCACCCACGGCATCACGGGACCCGGCGGCCCCCGCCCCGACCGCACCGCACCCGACGGCAGGACACCCGACGGCGCCGCACCCGCGCCCGTCGCCCCCGCGGCGGCCCTGCTCGAACTCGCCGTGCCCGGCTTCACCGACGACTTACCGCTGGACTGCGCCTGCGCGGGCTGCGCGGAGGCCGCCCGCCTGGGGGTCGGGAGCGGCCGGCGGACGGGGGCGGCGCTGCACGGGGTGCGGCGCGCGGTCGTCGCCACGGTGGGCGCGGTCGCCCTGGCCGGGGCCGCGACGGGTACGGCGGCCGCCGAACCGGCCCCCGCGCACGCGGGCTGGGACGGTTCGAGGTACTGGTTCCGCAACGCGGCCGGCGAGTGGCGCTGGACCGCCCACCAGGCCACGTACGCCCAGCGGACGGGCGCCACGATGGGCGCGGGGCAGCGGATCGCGGGAGGCGGGGGCCGCGCCGGGGAACCGGTCTTCCGGGGGCGGCAGGGCTGGGACGCCCAGGACCGCGTCTACTGGTACCGGTACCGCGGCCACTGGTACTGGACCGGTCACGCCTGGAAGTACGAGCAGCGGACGGGTCGGCCCGGGAAGGCCTCGAAGCCGACGGCTCCCGTCGCGCCGAGCGCCCCCACCGGCTCCTCGCGGGCCTGGACGACGCCGGTCTCCTCGTACGTCTTCACGGGGTACTACGGGCAGCGCGGCCCCTGGTCGAGGGGCTACCACACGGGGCAGGACTTCGCGGTGCCCACGGGCACGACCGTGCGCGCGGTCGGCCCCGGGCGGGTGGTGGCCGCCCGGTACGGCCGTTCGTACGGCTACGAGGTGGTGATCCGTCATCCGGACGGCCGGTACACCCAGTACGCCCATCTCTCCCGCGTCGACGTGACACGGGGGCAGAGCGTGTCGGCCGGGCAGCGGATCGCGCGGTCGGGGGCGACGGGCCGGGTGACGGGTCCGCACCTGCACTTCGAGGTGCGGACCGCGCCGTTCTTCGGTGCGGACGTGAACCCGCTGGCGTATCTGCGGGGCCACGGCGTGCGCGTGTAGCGAGGTGGGGGGCTCAGCCCGCCACGCGTTCGATCCAGGCGGTGAGGTCGGCGACGACCTCGTCCCGGTTGGTCTCGTTGAGGACCTCGTGGCGGGCGCCCTCGTAGCTGCGGTACGTCAGGTCGGTGAGGCCGGCGTGGCGGTAGCGGGAGACCAGCAGGTCGGAGAGGGTGAGCCGGGCGTTGAGGGGGTCGTGGTCGCCGACGAGGACGCAGACCGGCAGCGCGGCAGGGATGCCCTCGGGTGCGGCGAGGCGGCCCGCGGCGGCGCCCATGTCGGCCATCCCCCGGCCGTCGGCGCCGAATCCGCAGAGCGGGTCGGCGAGGTACGCGTCGACCTGCTTCTCGTCGCGGCTGAGCCAGTCCGCGTCCGTGCGGGTGGGCGCGAAGGCGGCGTTGAAGGCGTCGAAGACGCCGCCGCCCTCGTCGCCCGCCTCGGCGGCCCGCCGGGCGGCGTCCGCGAGTCCGGCGAAGAGGCCGTCGAGGGCCGTGGTGCCGGAGAGCGCCACGCCGTCGACGAGGGCGGCGTGGTCGAGCAGGTACTGCTGGGCGGCGAAGGAGCCCATGCTGTGGCCGACGAGGACCACGGGGACGCCGGGGTGGCGGTCGCGGGCGATCCGGGTGAGCGCGGCGACGTCCTCGACGAGGAGGTTCCAGCCGTTCTCGCCGAAGTGGCCGGGGCCCGCGTGCATGGAGAGGCCGTGGCCGCGGTGGTCGCCGGCGTAGACGGCGAAGCCGAGCCCGGCCAGGTGGTCGGCGAGCGGGGCGTAACGGGCGGCGTGCTCGCCCATGCCGTGCGCGATCTGGACGACGCCGCGCGCCTCCCCCTCGGGGAGCCACGTGTGGACGTGGATGACGACGCCGTCCTGGGAGGTGAAGGTGAACATGGCGGCTCCTGACTCCTGTCTGCCGACTGCCGCCACCGGGCCCGTGGTCGCGGCCCGGTGGCATCGCCGTCACCGTAGTGGCGTTCGGCATTGCCGAACACGGTCAGGGTGGAGTGATCCACGTCTCAGCCGACGGGGGGCCCGGCCACGGTGGCGGAGCGGTTCTCCTTGATCGTGATCCGTCCCTTGCGGAGGGTGGCCAGGCGGGGCGACCGGCGGGCGACGGCGCTGTCGTGGGTGACCATGACGAAGGTCAGGCCGTGCTCCTTCCACAGCCCTTCGAGCAGGTCGACGATCTCGTCGCGCATCGACTCGTCGAGGTTGCCGGTGGGTTCGTCGGCGAGCAGCACCTTGGGGCGCTTCACGAGCGCGCGGGCGATCGCCACGCGCTGCTGCTGGCCGCCGGAGAGCTCGGAGGGCAGGTGCCCGAGGCGCTCGCCGAGGCCCACCGACTCCAGCGCCTCGGCGGCCCGGCTCCGCCGCTCGGCGGCCTTGACGCCGAGCGGGACGAGCGCGGTCTCGACGTTCTCCTGGGCGGTGAGCGTGGGGATGAGGTTGAAGCTCTGGAAGACGAAGCCGATGTTCTCGCCGCGTACGGCCGTCAGCCGGCGCTCGGAGAGTCCGGCCAGGTCGACGCCGTCGAGCAGGACCCGGCCGGAGGTGGGGCGGTCGAGGCCGCCGAGCATCTGGAGGAGCGTCGACTTGCCGCCGCCGGTGGGTCCCTGGATGACCAGCCGGTCCCCCTGCTCCAGGGTGAGGTCGATCCCGGCGAGGGCGTCGACTCTCTCCTGCCCCCGCCGGTACTGCTTGGTGACGCCGATGAGTTCGTACATGGTGCGACTCCTGTGGTGCGTGCGTGAGGGGGTTCGGGCGCGTCCAGCGCATCAGGGCCGGACGCGCCCCGGGGCGGTCTGCTACTCGACGCGGCGCAGCGCGTCCGCGGGGCGCAGCCGCGAGGCGCGCCAGGCGCCGAAGGCCCCCGCGACGAGGCCGCCGCCGAGGGCGAGGAGGACGGCGAGGCCCACGGTGGTGACGCTCACCGGGGCGGTGAGGGCGATGTCGACGGTCTTGCCGACGGCCGTACGGGCTCCGCCGGCCGGGCCGCCGAAGGCCATGCCGCCGCCCCGTCCGCCGAACCCTCCGGCGCTCGCGCCGAGTTCGGCGGTGAGCGTCGGGCTGACGGCGGTCACGGCGTACGCGCCGGCGAGACCGATCGCGATGCCGAGGGCGCCGCCGATGACGCCGTTGACGAGGGCCTCGCCGACGACCTGCCGGGTGACCCGGCCGCTCTTCCAGCCGAGGGCCTTGAGCGTGCCGAACTCGCGGACGCGGCGGCCGACGGCGGAGGAGGTGAGCAGACCGGCGACCAGGACGGCGGCCAGCAGTACCGCGTACGAGAGCCACTTGCCGACGTTCGACGCCAGGCCTGCGGCGGTGTCGAGGGAGCCGGAGACCGTCTGGGCGAGGTCGGCCGAGGTGGTGACGGTGGTGCCGGCGACGTTCTTCCGGATGGCGGTCTTGACCGCGTCGATCCGCGTCGAGTCGGTCGCCTTGACGTAGATCGTGGTGATCTTCGCGGCGGAGGAGGAGAGCGTCTGCGCCTGCTTCAGGGGCAGGTAGACCTGGGCGGCGGACTGGCCGCTGTCGGCGGTGGCGATGCCGATGATCTCGAACTTCACGCCCTTGACCGTCAGTTCGCCGCCGACGGCCAGGCCTTCCTGCTGGGCGTAGGCGCTGTCGAGGACGACGGCCTTCGCGTCGGTCTCGGTGGTCTTGAACGTGCGGCCCGCGGAGATGGTGGACGTGGTGAGGGGGCCGAGGTCGGGGGCGGTGACGTCGGTGCCGTAGAGGGTGAAGGAGTCTACGTCGAAGGCCGCGCCGCCGCCGGTGACCGTGTCGCCGGGACCGGAGCCGCCGTTCCCGCCGCCGGGGCCGCCCGGCTGTGCCTGACCCTCACCACGCTGGATCTCGCCGCGCTTGAACTCGCCGTTGATCTTCAGGTTGACGAGGCTCAGACCGCCCACCGCCCGGTCCACGCCGGGCTGCTTCGCGACCGTGGCGACCGTGGAGTCCGCGAGGGTCTGGAAGCCCTGGACCATCAGCCGGTCGCTGCTCTGCTCCGCCCCGTCGTCCTTCCCCTGGAACTCGAACCGCGGCCGCTGCGCCTGCCCGCCGCTCTCGGGCCGCTCCTGGGCCTTGGTCACCGTCAGGTCCGTGCCCAGGCCGTAGAGCGACTCCAGGACCTTGCCCTGCGCCCGACTCATTCCGGACGAGACGGAGTTGACGACGATGACCAGCGCGATGCCGAGCGCGAGCCCGGAGGCGACGACGAGCGCCGCCTTTCTGCGGCGGCGCAGTTCGCGCCGGAGGTAGGTGAAGAACATGAGCGCGAAGGTAGGGGCGGCGCGTGATGAGGGGATAAGGCCCGCGTGAGAGCCGGATGAGAGCGGGCCGTGGGGTTCAGTCGTCCGTCGCGGGGGCGTAGGCGAGGGGGTCGGCGAGGACGTCGTGGAGGACGAGGGCGGCCGCGCCGCGCGAGGCGTCGGTGGCGGCGGAGGCGGGGCGCAGGCGACCGGCGTCCGGGGTCCAGAGGCCGGAGACGACGCGGTCGGCGAGTTCGTCCGCGAGGGCCGGCGCGAGCCACGGCATCAGTCGCGGGTAGATGCCGCCCAGGACGACGGCCTCGGGGTCGAGGAGGTTCACGGCGCCCGAGAGGGCGCGTCCGAGCATGCGGCCCGCGTCCCCGAGGGCCGCGAGGGCGCGCGGGTCGGCCGCTTCGGCGCGCCGCACCAGGTCCGGGACGCCGGTGGCACCGGCCGCACCGACGAGGGCGGCCTGGCCCGCGTACTGCTCCAGGCAGCCGCGGGAGCCGCAGCGGCAGCGGGGGCCGTCGGCGTCCACGACCAGGTGTCCGATCTCGCCGGCGAACCCGTGGGCGCCGCGCAGGAGTTCGCCGTGGACGACGATCGCGCCGCCGACGCCGATCTCGCCCGTCAGGTGCAGGAAGGTGCGGAGGTCGCCGTGCGTGCCGAACCACAGCTCGGCGAGGGCGGCCATGTTCGCCTCGTTGTCGGAGGTGAGGGGAAGGCCCTCCGTGCCGGGGCGGAGTGCGGCGAGGGCGTCGCCGAAGAGGCGTTCGGCGTCGACCTCGTTCCAGCCGAGGTTGGGGGCCTGGCGGACGGCGCCGCCGGAGACGAGTCCGGGCAGCGCGAGTCCGGCGCCCGCCGGGGCGAGCCGCAGTTCGGCGGCCGCGTCGAGGGCCTGGGCGGCGATCCGGGCGGCCCGGGTGAGGACGTCGGGGGCGGCGGCGCGGTTGTCGAGGCGTTCGGTGTGCCGGACGCGGTCGGTGCCGGTCAGGTCGACGACGCAGACGGTGACGTAGTCGACGTTGATCTCGACGCCGAGCCCGGCGGATCCGGTGTCCGCCGGCTTCAGTACGGTGCCGGGCCGGCCCGCCTGCCCGCTGAACGTCTTGCCCGACTCGACGAGGAAGCCCAGGTCGAGGAGTTGTTCGACGAGGGACGAGACGGCCGGGCGGGTGAGCCCGACGCGGGCGGCGACGGCCGCGCGGGTCGTCTCGCCGGCCTCGTGGACGGTCCGCAGGACGAGGCTCAGGTTGTGCCGGCGCACTCCCGACTTGTCGGCCTTGGGTTCCGTGGGCTGGTTCATGGTGAGCGAGAGCCTAGTCGTCCCTTTCGCTCTCGCGAAAACAGTTCGGTCACCGAACTGTCGTGGGCTAGGCTCCGGGCATGACGCTTCCGCGTGACTACCGCGGGCAGACCTGCGCCCTGGCCCGCTCGATGGAGATCGTCGGCGAGCGGTGGACCCTGCTGATCCTGCGCGACGCCTTCCACGGGGTCCGCCGGTTCGGGGAGTTCGCCGCGCACCTGGCCGTGCCCAGGGCCGTCCTCACCGACCGGCTCACCACCCTCGCCGAGGCGGGCGTCATGGAGCGCCGCGCCGAGCCGGGCACCGGCCGCCGCGAGGTGTACGGGCTGACGCCCAAGGGCGTCGCCCTCTGGCCGGCCGTCCGTGCCCTCACCGCCTGGGGCGAGGAGTTCTACGCGGCGGAAGGCGGCCCGCGGCGCGTCTTCCGGCACGCCGCCGACGAGGCCCCGCTCACCCCCGACGGTCGCTGTACCGGCTGCGGTGACGCCGTCCCGGTCTCGGACGTCCTGGTCACCCCCGGCCCCGGACTCGCCCCGCCGGGCCCGGACGCCGACCCCGTCACGGCGGCGCTCGCCCGCCCGCACCGGTTGCTGCGCCCCTTGATCACCACCACCGCGTCCCCGAGGCGTCCCACGAGAGGTCCACAGTCATGAAGATCCTGGTCGTCGGCGCCGGTGCCACCGGTGGCTACTTCGGCGCCCTGCTCGCCCGCGCCGGACAGGACGTCACCTTCCTCGTCCGCCCGGCCCGTGCGGCCGCGGTCCGCGCCCGCGGGCTGCGGGTCGCGGGGCGCGGCGAGCAGTGGCTGCTGACACCCGACCTGGTCACGGCCGACGAGCTGACCGGCCCGTACGACCTGGTCCTGCTCTCGGTGAAGTCCACCGGGCTCGACCGGGCCATCGAGGACATCGCCCCCGCCGTCGGACCGGACACCGCCGTCCTGCCCCTTCTCAACGGGCTCGCCCACATCGACGCCCTCAACGCCCGCTTCGGCGAGAAGGCCGTCCTCGGCGGGGTCGCCAAGGTCGTCACCACCCTCGACGACAACGGCGACATCCAGCGGCTCGCCCCGCTCGCCCACCTGGCCTTCGGCGAGCAGGACGGCGCCGTCTCCCCGCGCGTCGAACGGATCCGGGCCGTCCTCGACGGGGCCGGGATCGACGCGCCGGTGCCGGACCGCATCATCACCGCGATGTGGCACAAGTGGGTGTTCATCACGACGTTCGGCGCCGTGACGAGCCTGATGCGCGGCACGGTCGGCGAGGTGTTCGACGCCCCGGGCGGCCCCTCCCTCGCCCCCGCGGTCCTCGACGAGGCCGCCGCGATCGCCGCCGCGGCCGGGCACCCGGTACCGGAGTCCGAGCGCGCGGCCACCCTCGCCGTGGTCTCCGTGTCCGGTTCGCCGATGGTCCCGTCGCTCTACCGCGACCTCGCCGGCGGCCGCGCCACCGAGGTCGAGCACCTCTTCGGCGACCTCACCGACCGGGCCCGCGCCCTGGGCGTGGCGACCCCGCTCCTGGACCTGGCGACACTGCACCTGCGCGTCCACGAGCGGCGGATCGCGGCCGGGTCCTGAGGAACCGGGCCGGCCGGGACATGAACGCCCAGGGCCCGGGGCCGTGGCCCCGCATCAGGGCCCGGCCCCGGGTTCCCGGGTTCCGGGTGGCCGGGTCGTCTCAGGTGATCGACAGCGGGACGCCCGGGGCGAGTTCGGCCGCGATGCGCTGCGCGACGACCTCGGCGGTGTTGCCGTCGGGCGTCGTCGCCGTCTTCGTCGTCGAGACCGCGATGGCGAGCCGCTTCGACGGAAGGTACGCCTGGATCGCCGCGTAGCCCGAGAACGACGGGTTCTGGAGGACCCAGCCGTTCACGACGATGACGCCGAGGCCGAAGTGCTTGGCGGGGGTCTGCTTCAGGCAGATGGACGCCGGGCAGGTGGGGCTCTGGCCTCCGAGGCCGACCGTGCCCGGGTTCAGCAGGGTGCGGTAGGCGCGGGGCGACAGGAGTTCACCGCTGCCGATGCCCTCGGCGGAGCGGGCGAGGTCGCAGATGTGGGTGGTGATGACGGCGCCGGGCGCGGTGGTCCACGACGGGTTCCAGAAGGTGGACTCCTCGTAGAACCCCCGGTCGGAGGTGAAGGCGTGCAGGACCGGGCGGGGGATGTCGGGGGTGAAGTTGTTCCGGGTGTCGCGCAGCCCGAGCGGTCCGGTGACCCGCTCCTTGACGAACTGTTCGATGGGGACGCCGGTGATCTTCTCCAGGGCGGCCACCAGGAGCAGGTAGTTCGCGTGGGAGTAGCTCCAGCTGGTGCCCGGCTCGTACCAGAACGAGTGCCGCAGAGGGTAGGCGAGCAGCTCCTGCGGGGTCCACGCGCGGAACGGGTGCGGCTCGAGCTCGGCCAGGAACGCCGGGTCGGTCACGTAGTCGTGGAGGCCGCTGGTGTTGGACGCCAGCATCCGCAGGGTGATCCGGTCGGCCTTGGGGAGGTCCGGCAGCCAGCGCTCCACGGTGTCGTCCAGGCCGACCTTCCGCTCCTGGACCAGCTGGAGCAGGGCCGTACCGATGTGGGCGAAGGCCACGGAGCCGGCCCGGAAGTGCATGTCCGGCTCGGCCCGGACGCCGGTCATGGACTCGCCGAGCGCGTCCGTGACGACCTCGCGGCCGTCGACCGTGACCCGCAGCTCCACGGCCTTCAGCCTCAGGTCCTTCTTCGCCTTGCGGGTGATCTCCAGGACCTTGCGTGCCTGCCCGTCGAGCGGGCGTTCGGTCCGCACGCAGTCGCGTCCGCCGTGGCCGCCCGGCCCCTCGGCGGACGCCGGTACGGCGGCGGTGGACTGCGCCACGACGGTGAGCAGCGCGGCGCACAGGAGCGCCCTGCGGGTGCCCGTACGGGCACGTGGCCGCGTACGGAGGAAGGAAGTGCGTGTCATGGCCCGCACTATGTCCGGAAGGCGGGCGTCATCCCGCCCGAACACACCGTGGACGGGACCAGACCCGCCCATGTGGGGCAGGGTGCGGAGGCGTTAGGGCCCACCGGGGACGGAGCTCCGGGCCAGGGTCTGTCCGACCCTGATCCGCCGGACAGGCCCTGTGGGGTGTCTTGTCGGCCGACCTGCCCGGCAGCGGGACACGCCTCAGGGCCGGCGCTCGCGGCGGCTGTACGTGTCGCTCGCCGTGGGTACGGAGTTGTGGACGGCGGCGGCGCCGAAGGAGACACGGTCGTGGGCGGCCTGGCGCAGGGCCTCCTGCTCGACCAGCAGGCCCTCGGCCGTCTCCGTGCGGCGGGCGCCGCGGCGCATCAGGGTGACCGTCATCAGCGCCCCGGTGCCGCCGAGCACTCCGAACAGGATCAGTAGAGCGACCATCGTTCCTCCCCCGTGGATTCCGTCAGGGTAACCCGTGCACCCGACTCCCGTCCCGGGAAGCGCGGGCTTGTTCCGTGTGTGTCAACGGTAGTCGTCCGGGTGGTCCTGCATCCACGTGTTGATCCGGTCGCGCGTGCCGACCAGCATGGCCTGGTGCTTCTTCAGGTTCTCGAAGGAACGGTCGCCGCCGAGCTCGCCGTTGAGCTCCTGGATCAGGGCGATCGGCTCCGGGAAGTGGCCGGGGCCCTTCGGGTCGGCCTTCATCGCCCGGTCCATGGACTGGAGTTCCTCGTGGACCCGTCCGAGGAAGTCCGGGCAGTCGGCGGGGACGTCGCAGGATTCGTTGAGCGTCGCCTGGAGCCCGGCGAAGGCGTCGCGGACCTTCTCGGGCGCGGTCTCCCCGGAGTCCGGGAGCGGGGCCGGCGTTCCCGTGCCGCCCGCGTCGGCGGGGGGATCGGCGGTCTCCGCACCGGTGGGCGGCGCCGTGTCGGCCGGATCGGTGGTGGCGGCCGGGGCGGCCGTACCGACCTTCGCGGTCGTGTCGCCCGTGTCGTTCCTGTCGGTCGTGCCGCAGGAGACGGTCAGCGCCGCCAGGACGACGGCGGCGAACACCGCGCCCGGGACCGTGGACTTGTACATGGACTCCCCCTCGATCGCCCGATCAGTCGACCCTAGAGCAGCCCCGTTCCGGCCAGGGAGGCGGGCGGTTGCGTGGCCGGATACGGACGGCACGCGCGGCAGGGCGGACCGGTCGGCGCGGCGGGGTCGCGCCGTCAGCTCAGCAGGGTCGGCGCCGCGGCGGTCAGAACGGCGTCGATGCGCTGCCAGGTGGCGTCGTCGCGGGTGAGCGGGGGCAGGACCTCGCCGTCGCCGGTGCCCCAGGCGGCGGCCACGGCGACGGGGTCGGTGCCGGTCACGGCGCCGAGGGCGAGGGCGGCGGCGCCGAGCGCGACGAGTTCGTCGGCGGCGGGGACGACCAGCGGACGGCCGGAGAGGCGGCGGACGGTGTCGGTCCAGGCCCGGCCTCGGGCGCCGCCGCCGATGAGGCGCAGGGGGCGGTCGCGTACGGCGGGGTCGGCGGGGTCGAGGCCGCAGGCGGCGAGGAGTCGGTCGAGGGCGCGGAGGACCGTGAAGGCCGCGCCCTCGTAGGCGGCGCCGAGGATCGCGCGGGGGTCCGTGCCGTGTCGGAGGCCGGTGACGAGCCCGGCGGCGTGGGGCAGGTCGGGGGTGCGTTCGCCGTCGAGGTACGGCAGGACGACGACGCCGTCGCCGGGCCGGGTGTCGTCCCGGTCGAGGCCGAGGAGCGTGGCGAACCGGTCGACGGCGAGGGTGCAGTTGAGGGTGCAGCCGAGCGGGAGGTACGTGCCGTCGGTCGCGGCGAACCCGGCGAGCCCGCGGTCGGCCGGGCGGGCCCCGGTCGCGGCGAAGACCGTGCCGGACGTGCCGAGGCTGACGACCGGGTGGTCGAGCAGCCCCGCGCCGCCGAGTCCGAGACCCACGGCGGCGGCCATGTTGTCGCCGGTTCCGGCGGCCACGACGACGGTACGGGGCAGGCCGAGCGCTTCGGCGGCGGCCGGGGTGAGCGTGCCCACGCGGGTGGCGCCGGAGGGCGCCACGGTGGGGAGCAGGGCGGCGTCAAGGCCGAGGAGGTCGAGGATCTCGGGGTCGTAGGCGCCGCCCGCCGCACCCGCGCGGTCACGGCCGTCGGAGCCCGCCGCACCCGTGCGACCGGGGCCATCGGAGCCCGCCGCACCCACGCGGTCACGGCCGTCGGAGCCCGATGCCGGGGGACGGCCGCGGCCGTCGGCGCCCGCCGCACCCGGACGCCCCTCGCCAGAGGCATCCCCCGTACCGCCCTCGCCGGAAGCGCCGCCCGGGCCGGCCACCGTGTCCGGGCTGCCCGCCGGGCCCGCACCGCCCGAGCCGTGCGCACGCCCCGCGCCGCCCGGGCCTGGTCCCGTGCCGTACCAGCACGTGCCCGAGGCGTCGCCGGGGTCGGTGACGGCGAGGCCGGTGAGGCGTTCGGTGAGGTGGTCGTGCGGGAGGCGGACGCCGGTGGCCGCGGCGGCGTGGGCGGGTTCGTGTTCGCGGAGCCACTGCCATTTGGCGGCGGTCATGGAGGCGACCGGGACCGAGCCGGTGCGGTGCAGCCAGGAGGCGGGTCCGCCGAGCCGGGCGGCGAGGGCGGCGGCCTGGGGGGCCGAGCGGGTGTCGTTCCAGAGGAGGGCCGGGCGCAGGGGGCGGCCGCCGGGGCCGAGGGTGACGAGGCCGTGCTGCTGGCCGGCGACGGCGATGGCGGTGACGGAGGCGGCGGGGACGCCGGCCTCCCGTACCGCCGCGCGGACGGCCGTGGCGAGGGCGGTCCACCACTGCTCGGGGTCGCTCTCGCGGGCTCCCCCGGTGCCGGTGACGGTGTGCGGGGCGCGTCCCACGGCGAGGAGTTCGCCGGTCTCCGCGTCGACCGCGGCGGCCTTGGTGGACTGCGTGGAGCTGTCCACGCCGATCACGACGGAGCGGTTGGCGGGCACGTCCTCACCTCATCTCTCGGCTTGTCGGGTCTGGCGCCGGGCGGCCCCGTCCCGTATTAGTTATCTCAGAAAACAAATCCCACGGCCAGAGCAAGGACGCAAGGAGACACCATGACGGAGCCCTTCTCGCCCACCCCCGACGACCGGTTCACCTTCGGGCTGTGGACCGTCGGCTGGCAGGGGCGCGACCCCTTCGGCGAGGCCACCCGCCCCGCCCTCGACCCGGTCGAGGCGGTCGAGCGGCTCGCCGGCCTCGGCGCGTACGGCGTCACCTTCCACGACGACGACCTCATTCCCTTCGGCGCCGCGGAGGCCGAGCGCGACACCGCCGTCAAGCGCTTCCGGGCCGCGCTGGACCGCACCGGCCTCGCGGTGCCGATGGCGACCACGAACCTCTTCACCCACCCCGTCTTCAAGGACGGCGCCTTCACCGCCAACGACCGGGACGTGCGCCGCTTCGCCCTGCGCAAGACCGTCCGGAACATCGACCTCGCGGTCGAACTCGGTGCGACGGTCTACGTCGCGTGGGGCGGCCGGGAGGGTGCCGAGTCCGGCGCGGCGAAGGACGTCCGGGTCGCGCTCGACCGGATGAAGGAGGCCTTCGACCTGCTCGGCCAGTACGTCACCGAGCAGGGCTACGACCTGCGCTTCGCGATCGAGCCCAAGCCCAACGAGCCCCGCGGCGACATCCTGCTGCCCACCATCGGGCACGCGCTCGCCTTCATCGAACGGCTGGAGCGCCCCGACCTGGTCGGCGTGAACCCGGAGACGGGCCACGAGCAGATGGCCGGCCTCAACTTCCCGCACGGCATCGCGCAGGCGCTGTGGGCGGGCAAGCTCTTCCACATCGACCTCAACGGCCAGTCGGGCATCAAGTACGACCAGGACTTCCGCTTCGGTGCGGGTGATCTGCGCCAGGCGTTCTGGCTGGTCGACCTGTTGGAGACCGCCGGGTACGAGGGTCCGCGGCACTTCGACTTCAAGCCGGTGCGCACGGACGGCCACGACGGGGTGTGGGAGTCCGCGCGGAACTGCATGCGGAACTACCTGATCCTCAAGGAGCGCGCGACCGCCTTCCGCGCCGACCCCGACGTCGTGGCGGCGCTCGCCGCGTCCCGGCTGCCCGAGCTCTCCGTCCCGACGGCCGCCGACGGTCTGGCGGGGCTGCTCGCCGACCCCACGGCGTACGAGGCCTTCGACCCGGACGCGGCCGCGGCGCGCTCGATGGCCTTCGAGCACCTCGACCAGCTGGCCCTCGAGCACCTGCTCGGCGTGCGCTGAGTCGGCCTCCGGGGCCCGTCGGCGCGGTCCGGTCAGGGCTGCGCCGGAGGGAGCCGGGCGTCAGCGGCCGGCGAGGGTCGAGCGGCGGACGACCAGCTCGGGCTGGAGGACGACGTGCTCGTGCCGGTGGTCGGACGCCTGGTCGCCGGTCTCCTCGAGGAGGAGTTCGGCGGCCTTGGCGCCGAGGGTCAGGGCGGGTTGGCGTACAGAGGTGAGGGGGACGGTCGCGGCGGCGGCGAACTCGATGTCGTCGTAGCCGACGATGGCCATGTCCTCGGGGACCCGGACGTTCGCCGCGTACAGCGCCTGGAGGACTCCGAGGGCCAGCAGGTCGTTGGCGCAGAAGACGGCGGTGGGGCGGGTGGACAGGCCGAGCAGGCGGGAGCCGGCGTCGCGCCCGGAGGCGACGTCGAGGCGCTCGGCGGGGAGTTCCTGGAGCGCGGAGGCGGGCAGTCCGGCCTCGGCGAGGGCGAGGAGGGCCCCCTCGCGCCGGTCGCGGACCTGCTGGAGGTGGGAGGGGCCGCTGACGTAGGCGAAGGAGCGGTGGCCGGTCGCGGTGAGGTGGCGGATCGCGAGGGAGCCGCCGACGACGTCGTCGACGGAGACCGAGCAGCCGGCGTCCTCGCCCGCCACGCGGTCGACGAGCACGGACGGGATGCCGTGGCGGCGGAAGTCGCGCAGGTTCGCGCCGCTGGGGTCGGCGGGGGTGATGAGGACGCCCCGGACGCGCTGCTCGGCGAAGAGCGAGAGGTAGTCGGCCTCGTCGCCGGCGTTCTGGTCGCTGTTGCAGACCATGACGCCGAGCCCGGCCGCGCGCGCGGTGCGCTCGGCGCCGCGGGCGATGTCGACGAAGAAGGGGTTGCCCATGTCGAGGACGAGGAGCGCCATGATGCGGCTGCGGCCGGCCCGCAGCTGGCGGGCGGACTCGCTGCGCACGTAGCCGAGGCGGGCGATGACGGCGCGCACGTGCTGGAGCGTCGCGGGCGAGACCCGGTCGGGCTGGTTGATCACGTTGGAGACGGTGCCGACGGAGACTCCGGCCTCGCGTGCCACGTCCTTGATGCCGACGCTCCCGGGGCTCCCGGCGGAGCCGCCCTTCCCGATCGTCCGCGCGGTGTCCGTCATCCGTCCCACCTGGTCCGTCCTGCCTCTGCCGCCCTGTCGTCCGTACGAGGCCCGGCCCCGTCTTTCATCCTAAGCGGCCCCGCCGTCCGCCCTCTCACGCCAGGTGGAAGACCTCGGTCAGCGGGCGCATCGCGGCGTCGGGCGCCCGCCCGTCGAGCTCCTCGAAGAAGTCCGCCATCTCGGCCTGCCAGCGGGCGTTGACGTCGGCGGCGTCCATGGCGGCGCGCGCCCGCTCGAAGTCCGGGGTCTCCAGGTAGCCGACGAGCAGTCCGTCCTCGCGCAGGAAGAGGGAGTAGTTGTGCCAGCCGGCGTCGGAGAGCGCCGTGAGCATGTCGTCCCAGACGTGGGCGTGACGGGCGCGGTACTCGTCCACCCGCTCGGCTTTGACCTTGAGCAGGAAGCAGACCCGCTGCACGTCCGCCCTCCGTTCGCGTCGACTGAAATGTTTCATTTCCGTGGGGTCAGGACGCTAGGGCGCGAGCGCTCGCATGGTCAAGAGTCTTGACGGCACCACCCGCGATGGCTAGCTTCCCCCACGTACTGAATCGATTCATTTCAAGGCTCCGAGGTGGACATGCCCGACATCGCTGCCGTGAAGGCCGCACTCGCCGCCCAGCGGATCGAAACGCCCTCCTGGGGCTACGGCAACTCCGGGACCCGGTTCAAGGTGTTCGCCCAGCAGGGGGTCCCCCGCGACCCGTACGAGAAGCTGGACGACGCGGCGCAGGTCCACGCGTACACCGGCGTCGCGCCGAAGGTCTCGCTGCACATCCCGTGGGACCGGGTCGACGACTACGCCGCCCTCGCCGCGTACGCGAAGGGGCGCGGGGTCGAACTCGGCGCGATCAACTCCAACACCTTCCAGGACGACGCCTACCGGCTCGGCAGCGTCTGCCACCCCGACCCGGCCGTGCGCCGCAGGGCCGTGCGGCACCTGCTCGACTGCGTCGACATCATGGACGCGACCGGGTCCGCCGATCTGAAGCTCTGGTTCGCGGACGGCACCAACTACCCGGGGCAGGACGACGTCACGGCCCGGCAGGAGCGGCTCGCGGAGTCCCTGGCCGAGGTGTACGCGCGGCTCGGCGACGACCAGCGGATGCTCCTGGAGTACAAGTTCTTCGAGCCCGCCTTCTACACCACCGACGTGCCGGACTGGGGCACGGCCTACGCGCACTGCCTCAAGCTCGGACCGAAGGCGCGGGTCGTCGTGGACACCGGCCACCACGCCCCGGGCACCAACATCGAGTTCATCGTCGCCCTGCTGCTGCGCGAGGGCAGGCTCGGCGGCTTCGACTTCAACTCGCGCTTCTACGCCGACGACGACCTGATGGCCGGCGCCGCCGACCCCTTCCAGCTCTTCCGGATCATGCACGAGGTCGTCCGCAACGGCGGCCTCGCACCCGCGGCCGGCATCGCCTTCATGCTCGACCAGTGCCACAACGTCGAGGCGAAGGTCCCCGCGGTGATCCGCTCGGTCTGCAACGTCCAGGAGGCCACCGCCAAGGCGCTGCTCGTCGACGGCGACGCCCTCGCCGCCGCGCAGCGGGACGGGGACGTCCTGGCCGCCCACGCCGTCCTGATGGACGCGTACGACACCGACGTACGGCCCCTGCTGCGCGCGCTGCGGGAGGAGCGGGGCCTCGACCCGGACCCGGTCGCCGCCTACCTCCGCTCCGGCCGGCAGGAGCGGATCGCCGCCGAACGCGCCGGCGGCGACCAGGCCGGCTGGGGCGCGTGACCCGCACCGACCGCCGTCCCCACCACGCCCGAAGGAAGATCCCCATGACCTCCGCCACCCCTCCCGAAGTCACCTCCCTCCTCGGCCGGTCCCACCGGCTCGGCGCCGACCCGCGCACCACCAACTACGCGGGCGGCAACACCTCCGCGAAGGGCACCGTCACCGACCCCGTCACCGGCGGCGAGACCACCCTGATGTGGGTCAAGGGCTCCGGCGGCGACCTGGGCACGCTCACCGAGGACGGGCTCGCGGTGCTCCGCCTCGACCGGCTGCGCGCCCTCGCCGACGTCTACCCGGGCGTCGAGCGCGAGGACGAGATGGTCGCGGCCTTCGACCACTGCCTGTACGGCAAGGGGGGCGCGGTCCCGTCCATCGACACCGCCATGCACGGCCTGGTCGACGCGGACCACGTCGACCACCTCCACCCGGACGCGGGGATCGCGCTCGCCTGCGCCGCCGACGGCGAGAAGCTGACCGCGGAATGCTTCGGCGACGCGGTGGCGTGGGTGCCGTGGCGCCGTCCCGGCTTCCAACTGGGCCTGGACATCGCGGCCGTGAAGGAGGCCAACCCGCGGGCGATCGGCTGCGTCCTCGGCGGTCACGGCATCACGGCCTGGGGCGCGACCTCGCAGGAGTGCGAGCACAACGCGCTGCTGATCATCCGGACCGCCGAGGCCTTCCTCGCCGAGCGGGGCCGACCGGAGCCGTTCGGACCGGTCGTCGAGGGGTACGCGGCGCTGCCCGCGGCCGAGCGGCGGGAGCGCGCCGCCGCGCTCGCCCCGTACGTACGGGGGCTCGCGTCCCAGGACCAGCCGCAAGTCGGCCACTTCACCGACTCCGACGCGGTGCTCGACTTCCTGGCCCGTGCGGAGCACCCGAGGCTCGCCGCCCTCGGGACCTCGTGCCCTGACCACTTCCTGCGCACCAAGGTCCGTCCGCTCGTCCTCGACCTTCCGGCGGGCGTGCCGCTCGCGGAGGCCGTCGGCCGGCTGCGGGAGCTGCACGCGGCCTACCGCGAGGAGTACGCGGCCTACTACGCGCGGCACGCCGTCGAGGACTCCCCCGCGATGCGGGGCGCGGACCCGGCGATCGTCCTGGTGCCCGGCGTGGGCATGTTCTCCTTCGGCCGCGACAAGCAGACGGCGCGGGTGGCCGGCGAGTTCTACGTCAACGCGATCAACGTGATGCGGGGCGCCGAGGCGGTCTCGGCGTACGCGCCGATCGAGGAGTCGGAGAAGTTCCGCATCGAGTACTGGGAGCTGGAGGAGGCCAAGCTGCGGCGGATGCCGAGGCCCCGGCCGCTCGCCACCCGGGTGGCGCTCGTGACGGGCGCGGGCAGCGGCATCGGGCGCGCCATCGCGCACCGCCTGGTCGCCGAGGGCGCCTGCGTGGTCGTCGCCGACCTGAACGCGGAGAGCGCGGCCGCGGTCGCCTCGGAACTGGGCGGTCCGGACCGGGCGGTGGCCGTCGCCGTGGACGTCACGTCGGAGGAGGAGATCGGCGCGGCGTTCCGCGCGGCGCTGCTCGCCTTCGGCGGGGTGGACCTGGTCGTCAACAACGCCGGCATCTCGATCTCCAAGCCGCTGCTGGACACGACGGCGCGCGACTGGGACGTCCAGCACGCCATCATGGCCCGCGGCTCGTTCCTGGTCTCCCGGGAGGCGGCGCGGGTCATGACCGCCCAGGCGCTGGGCGGCGACATCGTGTACATCGCGTCGAAGAACGCGGTCTTCGCCGGCCCGAACAACATCGCGTACTCCGCCACCAAGGCCGACCAGTCTCATCAAGTGCGGCTCCTGGCAGCCGAGTTGGGCGAGCATGGCATCCGCGTCAACGGCATCAACCCGGACGGCGTCGTGCGCGGCTCGGGCATCTTCTCCGCCGGCTGGGGCGCCCAGCGGGCCGCCACGTACGGCATCGCGGAGGAGGAGCTCGGCGCGTTCTACGCGGGGCGGACGCTCCTCGGGCGTGAGGTGCTGCCGGAGCACGTGGCGAACGCGGTCTTCGCACTGACCGGCGGCGACCTGAGCCACACCACCGGCCTGCACGTGCCGGTGGACGCGGGCGTCGCCGCGGCCTTCCTCCGATGAGCGGGCCGCACGGCGTCTTCGCCGCGGTGGACCTCGGCGCCACCAGCGGGCGCGTGATGCTGGGCCGCGTCGGGTCCGGCCGGCTCGGCCTCACCGAGCTCCACCGCTTCCCCAACACCCCGGTCCCGCTGCCCGACGGCCTGCGCTGGGACGTCCTCGGCCTCTTCGGGGGCGTCCTGGAGGGCCTGCGCGCCGCCGCCCGCTCCGGCGGGGTCGACTCCGTCGGCGTGGACTCCTGGGCGGTGGACTACGGGCTGCTCGACGCCGACGGTGCGCTGCTCGGCTCGCCGTACCACTACCGCGACCGGCGCACCGAGGGCGTCGCGGAGGCGGTGCGGGACAGGCTCGGCGCGGCCGAGCTGTACCGCGTGACCGGGCTCCAGCACCTGCCGTTCAACACCGTGTTCCAGCTCGCGTCGGCCGCCGGGACCGCACAACTGGGGGCGGCGCGGACCCTGTTGATGATTCCGGACCTGATGGTCCACTGGCTGACCGGGACGGTCGGCGCCGAGGAGACGAACGCCTCGACGACGGGGCTCTTCGACACCCGCTCCGGCGCCTGGTCAGAGGAGCTGGCCGCCCGGCTCGGCCTGGACCCGGGGCTGCTGCCGGCGCTGCGGTCCCCCGGCGATCCGGCGGGCGGACTCCTCCCGCGCGTGGCGGAGTTCACGGGGCTGCCGGCCGGGACACCGGTCACGGCGGTCGCCTCGCACGACACCGCGTCGGCCGTCGTCGCCGTTCCGGCGACGGCCCCGGGCGCCGCCTACGTCTCCTGCGGCACCTGGTCGCTCGCCGGCCTCGAACTGGACGCGCCGGTGCTCACCGAGGAGTCCCGGGCGGCCGGCTTCACCAACGAGCGCGGGATCGACGGCACCGTGCGCTATCTGCGCAACATCATGGGGCTGTGGCTCCTGGAGGAGTGCCGCAGGACATGGACGGCGCGGGGCGTGCCGGCCGGCCTCGACGGCCTCCTCGCCGACGCCGCCCGCGCGGAGCCGTTCGCTTCGGTCGTCGACCCGGACGCGCCGGAGTTCCTCGCACCCGGCGACATGCCGGAGCGGATACGGGCCCACTGCCGACGCACCGGCCAGCCGGTCCCGGGCAGCCCGGGGGCGGTGGTGCGCTGCGTCCTGGAGAGCCTGGCCCTGGCCCACCGGCGGACGCTGCGGCGGGCCGGCGAGCTGGCCGACCGGGAGGTGAGCCGGATCCACCTGGTGGGAGGCGGAGCCCGTAACGAACTGCTCTGCCGGATGACGGCGGACGCCGCCGGACTTCCCGTGGTCGCCGGTCCGGTGGAGGCCACCGCGCTGGGCAACGTCCTCGTCCAGGCGCGCGCCGCCGGGCTGGTCGGCGGCCTCGCCTCGATGCGCGCGCTCGTGGCGCGTACCCAGGCGCTGCGCCACTACGTGCCGCAGAATGACCCTGCCGCCCGTGCCGCCTGGGACGCGGCCGCCGCCCGAGTCGAGCCGTCCCCGAGGAATCCGTGATGCGCGTCGCCCTGTTCGTCACCTGCGTCAACGACGCCGTGTTCCCCGCGACGGGCGTGGCCACGGTCCGGCTCCTGGAACGGCTGGGCGTGGAGGTCGACTTCCCCTCCGCGCAGACCTGTTGCGGACAACCGCAGTTCAACACCGGCTATCGTGCGCGGACCGAGCCGCTGGTGCGGCGCACGGTCCGGGCCTTCGAGGGGTACGACCACGTGGTCACCCCGTCCGGTTCGTGCGCGGCCATGGTGCGCCACCACTACCCGCGGTTCGGCGAGGAGGCGGCGGGCCTCGCGCCGCGCACGTACGAGCTGACGGAGTTCCTCGTGGACGTGCTGGGGGTGACGGACGTCGGCGCGTACTTCCCGCACAGGGTCACGTACCACCCGTCCTGTCACGGGCTGCGGATGCTCGGCCTCGGGGAGCGGCCGCGGCGGCTGCTGGAGGCGGTGAAGGGTCTGGAGCTGGTGGAGCTGCCGGGCGCCGAGGAGTGCTGCGGCTTCGGCGGCACCTTCGCGGTGAAGAACCCGGACGTCTCGGCGGCGATGGGTGCCGACAAGATCGCGAACGCGCTGTCGACGGGCGCCGAGGTGCTCTGCGGCGCGGACAACTCCTGTCTGCTGCACGTGGGCGGGATGATCGGACGGCAGGGGGCGCCGCTGCGGGCGCTGCACCTGGCGGAGATCCTGGCGAGCACGGAAGGGGAGCCCTGGCAGTGAGTGACAAGAAGGGGCGCGCGTCAGCGCTCGACGAGGGGCGGTGGTCGGGCGACGGGCGGGCCTTCGTCGGCATGCCGTCCTTCCCGAAGGCGGCGCGGGCGGCGGTCGGCGACACGACCCTGCGGGCGAACCTCCGGCACGCCACGCACACGATCCGGGACAAGCGGGCGCGGGCGGTGGCCGAGCTGGACGACTGGGCCGAGCTGCGCGAGGCCGGAAAGGAGATCAAGGACGACGTCCTGAGGAACCTCGACACCCA
>NZ_JNWK01000065.1 GCF_000716445.1 Streptomyces wedmorensis | reverse complement strand
GATCGCGTTCATCCGGGTCCAGGGACCATCCCCGCGGGTGCGGGGAGCAGACTCGACACCTGCCAGGTTAGGAGGCAGGGCCGGGACCATCCCCGCGGGCGCGGGGAGCAGGGAGCCGCCAGGCCGCCGCCCGGCAGCTCGCTGGGACCATCCCCGCGCGTGCGGGGAGCAGTGCTTCTCCTCGTCGGTGGCCTGGTCCCAGTGGGGACCATCCCCGCTCGCGCGGGGAGCAGACCGCCCGGTTCCTGCGGCATGAGCTCTTCGAGGGAACATCCCCGCGCGAGCGGGGAGCAGCTCGTGGGAGACGCGTCGCCGGTTCAGCACGCGGGATCATCCCCGCGGTGCGGGGAGCAACCCGTGGCGCGCAGGTCGACCGACAAGTTCCAGGGACCATCCCTGCGGGTGCGGGGAGCAGTTCGCGATCTTCAGCATCTGCTGCTCGATCGCCGGGTGGCTTTGTTCACGTTCAGCAGCAGCGTTTGTCGATGAGTTTCGGCAGCGGTTGGTCATCAGCCAGCTCGCGGATGCTCACGAGAAATGACGGCAGTGCCGTGCCGCTGAGGCAGACGGACGAAGGTGCAATCATCTGTTCGTGGTGACAGATGCCGAGTGGACTCGGATTCGGAGGGACCTGCGCTTCGGGCAGGTCTTCAAGGGCACCGTGGTGAAGGTTCCTAGGCCCGGTGCGATCGGGATCTTCGTGGACATCGGCCTGAGCGTCGGAGGCTTTGTCGACGTTCTGCTGCTGCCGAGCGAGGGCGAAGACTGGCCAGCGGAGGGCACGGTTGCCGATTTCGAGATCTGGTGGGCAGACAGCCGCCAGCAGATCCGACTGAAGCCGTCCGACTCTCGGTATCTGCGGACCGACTTCACAGACTTCGTCGAACGCTTCCGTCCCAGTTGGCCTGCCGATGTCGGCCAGCCCGTTCGTGACCCGGGGCCTGTCACCCCCGACGAGTTGCGGGCCCTGCTTCGCTCCGATGGGTCGTCGGCCAGCTCCCCCTGGCGGGACGAGCCGGCGCTCGGCTGGCCGCCCAGCTGGGCTTCGATGCTGGACGAATGACCTTGTTACGCAGGGTCATGGCACTGCCCGATCCACGGTTCGGCACGCCGCGGGTGCTGGGCGTGGACGACTTCGCGATCCGCCGCGGCCAGACCTACTCCACCGTGCTGACCAGCGTCGAAGACCGTCGCGTGGTCGATGTGCTCCCGACCCGTGAAGCCGGGCCGCTGGCAGCTTGGCTGGACCGCCACCCTGGCGTGGAGATCATCTGCCGGGACCGGGCGGGCGCCTATGCCGAAGGGGCCCGCCGCGGTGCCCCCGATGCTCTGCAGGTCGCTGACCGGTTCCATTTGTGGCAGGGCCTCGGCCGGGCCGTGGAGACCTGCGTCGCCGCCCATCGTGACTGCCTGCGCACCCCGGCGCCCAGCGGCACGCTGACGGAGGCCACTCGACCGGCTCCAGGGCGATCGCAAGACGACGCGGAGCCCGCCGGCCGACGAGCCGAGCGCAAGAAGGCCGCACACGCCCTGGTCCACGAGATGCTCGCCCAGGGCCACTCACGCCGGGCGATCGCCCGGCACCTGGGCTGGGGCCTGAACACCGTCCTCCGGTACGCGAACGCCGCACGCTGGCAGGACACCATCCGCGACAACCGGCCCCGGCCCAGCAGACTGGACCCCTACAAGCCCTACCTGGAACGACGATTCGCCGAGGGATGCACCAGCGTCACCCGACTGCACAGCGAGCTGATAGCTGAGCACGCCCCGGTCACCTACGGCATGGTCCGCGCCCACATCGCCTCCTTGCGCGGGGCTCCGGCCGCGGCCCAGCCAAGGCCGCCGACGGTACGCCAGGGGACCGGCTGGCTCACCCGCCACCCCGCCACCCTGACCGAGGAAGACCGGACTGGCCTCAAGGACGTCCTGGCCCGTTGCCCCGAACTGGCCAGGCAGCCGGGTACATCCGCGACTTCGGCGAGACACTCACCGACCACCTCGGCAGCACGCTCCCCACCTGGATCGACGCGGTCGACGCCAACCAGCTACCTGGCCTCACGGGCTTCGCACTCCACCTGCTCCGAGACCTCGACGCCGTGACCGCCGGGCTCACTCTCGACTGGAGCTCGGGCAGCATCGAGGGCGCCGTGAACCGCATCAAGAAGATCAAGCGGCAGCTCTACAGCCGCGCCGGATTCGAACTGCTACGCAAGATGATCCTGCTCCAGTAGCGCATCGTCCGGGTGCCGGCTCGCCAGCTTCCCGGTCCCTTGAGATCAGAGTTCGGTCGTCCAGATTCCGACAGGATGGTCACGCGACGGGAGCCACAACTGAGGCTGTGAGTCGCGATGCCTCTCGTCAGCCTGCTCATCCCAGTGGAAACGGCCCTCGGCATCAGGCCACGGGACTTTCAGCACGGGCAGAGGCGGCCGCCGGTAGAACCCGATGGCCTGCCCGAAGAAGGTCCGGTACCAGCTGCGATCGACCTGCCTGAGCGCGACTCGATACCCGTGGACAACATCAGGATGGCTCTGGCCGTCCGCCAGCACTTCACCCGCTGCGGTCTTCTCTCCGAGCGTGTTGAGCATGCGGTGCATGGCGTGGACATCGAGCCCGAACATGGCGAGTTCAGGTCCGCCGTAGGTGTGCGCGAGGCCGATTGTGTAGGCGAATCCAGGACCGATCTCGTCGTCGGGAACCATCACGACGTGCCATCCGTGCTGCCGCACGTGCTCGATGACCATCAGATCCATGCGGTCCGCTTCGTCCCGGTCGCCATAGTCATGACAGAGGACACACCGGCACTGGAACGGATCATCAGTCATGTGCCGAAGGTATGAGGTAAGCCTTCAGGCCGAGCAACCGGGGTTTGGACCCTCTCAATCGAAGAGCGCCAGCACCCTCCGCAAGGCTCCCCAAGATCTGTGCCAGAACCCACTACCCGTGGACAAAGCCACCGGCTGGAGATGCACACCCCCGCTGCCGTCTGGCGGAAGAAGAGCGAGTACGACGAGGCGAGGCACAAGGCCCTCGTGCTCCAGACTGTCCTCGATCCCAAGGGCCCGCCCTCACCGCGCTGAAGGACCTGCGCAACCGGCTGACCCACTCCGGCTGGAGCGACACGGCCGAAGCCGTTCGAGCCCGGACGCTGCCCGTGCTGACCCTGCTGCTGAGCTTCCTCCGCCTCGACGTTCTGCCGCATGTCGAGGACCCGCACGAAGCGTGGACCGCTGAGCAGGCGATGGAACAGATCCGCGGCCAGCTGCGGCACCTGACGGGCTACGTGGCGCAGCACATGGCCGAGATCGCCGACCAGCTCCAGGGGCATGAGGATGTGACCGTCGCACGCCGCTAGTGCGGCCAGGACGCGGTCGTGCTCAACGGCGGCGCGGCAGGCCTGACGTGCCACTTCTGTGGGAAGAACTACGGCAGCGGCATCGACACGCTCTCGCGGCATGACGAAGGAGTTTCCACGATCACGGGGAAACATCACTCAGCGGTCTTCCCCCTGGAAGGTCAGAAGGAGGTCTGCGGCGATGCTGATCGCGATCGTGGCGGGTTCCTTGCCGGTGATCTCGGGGAGTCCGATCGGAGTCCTGATCCGGTCGATGGTGGCGGCGTCGTGGCAACCCTCGTTGGCCAGGCGCTGGCGGAAACGTGTCCATTTGGCGGCCGAGCCGATCAGACCGATCGAGCCGAGGGCCGGGGTCCGCAGGGCGACGTCGCAGAGTGCGGCGTCCTCGGCATGGTCATGAGTCATGATCAGGACGTGGGTGCCGGGTGCCAGCTCTTCGAGCACCTCCTCCGGGAGGAGGGGGGTGTGGTGCACCTTGATCTGTGCGACCGCGTCCGCAGTGAGCACGTCGAGGCGTTCCCCGGCGATCATGTCGGCACGGCTGTCCGTCAGATGCAGGTCGATGTCGTGGCGGGCCAGGATCCGTGCCAGTTCGAGGCCGACGTGCCCGATGCCGAAGATCGCCACCGCCGGGACCACTGGCAGCGGTTCGAGGAACACGGAGACGGCGCCGCCGCAACACTGCACGCCGTGCCGACCGGTGACCTTGTCGTTCAGAGCGAACTCCATGAGCTCCGGCTCCGCGTCGGGTTTCTTGATCAGCTCGCGGGCCCGGTCGATCGCGACGGCCTCGATGTTGCCGCCGCCGACGGAGCCCCATGTCTGGGTGCGACCTACGACGAGTTTGGCGCCGGCCTTGCGTGGTGCGTGACCGCGCACGGTCGCGACGGTCACGAGCACGCCGGGTTCCCGGCATGCCCGCAACCGCGCGACCGCGGCGATCCAGGTCGTGTCAGGCATGATTCAAGGTGTGTGCTTCCGCGCGGGGCTCACTCCCCCGCACCTCGCTCGCACGGGCAGCTTCGACGGCCCAGTACACCGCCTCCGGTGTCGCCGGGCAGGCGAGGTCGACGCTGACGTCGGCCGGCCCGAACGCCGCAGCGGCCTGCCTCAGCGCCTCCCGCACCGAAAACGCCAGCATGAGCGGGGGCTCACCGACGGCCTTGGAGCCGTACACGGCGCCTTCCTCGGTGGCGTTCTCCAGCAGCGTGACGTTGAACTCCTCCGGCATCTCGGAAAAGCTGGGCAGCTTGTAGGTGCTCGCCGCCTGGGTCAGCAGCCGGCCGCGGTTCGGTCCGTCGCTGGTGTCCCAGCGCAGGTCCTCCAGCGTCAGCCAGCCCGCGCCCTGGACGAAGCCGCCCTCGACCTGGCCGATGTCGATCATCGGGGAGAGGCTGTCGCCGACGTCGTGCACGATGTCGACCCGCCGGATGCGGTACGCACCGGTGAAGCCGTCCACCTCCACCTCGGTCGCGGCGGCGCCATGCGCGAAGTACTTGAACGGGGAGCCCCGAAAGGACTTCGCGTCCCAGTGGAGGCCCTCGGTCCGGTAGTAGCCGGCCGCCGACAGCTGCACGCGCTGGAAGTACGCGGTGCGCACCAGGTCGTTCCAGGCGAGCTCCTTGTCGCTGCCGAGGGCGCGCGCGACGCCGTCGACGACGCGTACGTCGGAGGCGTTGACGCCCAACTGGGTGGCGGCCACCTGGAGGAGGCGCTCACGCAGCTGCTCACAGGCGTTCTTGATCGCCCCGCCGTTGAGGTCCGTGCCGGCGCTGGCCGCGGTGGCGGAGGTGTTGGGCACCTTGTCGGTGCGCGTCGGGGCAAGACGCACCCTGCTCAGCGGGATGCCCAGCGTGGTCGCCGCCACCTGCATCATCTTGGTGTGCAGGCCCTGACCCATCTCGGTGCCGCCGTGGTTGATCAGGACGGAGCCGTCCTTGTAGATCAGCACCAGCGCGCCGCCCTGGTTGAAGGCGGTGAGGTTGAACGAGATGCCGAACTTGATGCCGGTGATCGCGATCGCCCGCTTGGTGTTCGGGTGCGCGGCGTTGAAGGCCGCGATCTCGCGCTTGCGGTCGGCGATGCCCGCATCGTTCTGGACCTGGTGCCAGATGGTGGAGATCCGCTCGGCCTGGGTGACCGGCTGACCGTACGGCGTCGTCTGGCCCTGGCCCGGCCGGTAGAAGTTGCGCTCCCGCAGCTCCATGGGGTCCAGGCCGAGCCGCGGCGCGCAGCGACCGAGGATGTCCTCGATGACCAGCATGCCCTGGGGTCCGCCGAAGCCGCGGAAGGCGGTGTTGGAGACCGTGTTGGTCTTCGCGATGCGACCGGCGACGCGCACGTGGGGGATCCAGTACGTGTTGTCGATGTGGCACAGAGCGCGGGCGAGCACCGGCTCGGACAGGTCCAGGCTCCAGCCGCCGTCCGCGGTCAGCGTGGCGTCGAGGGCCTGGATACGGCCCTCGACGTCGAATCCGATTTTCCACGTGGCGTGAAATCCGTGCCGCTTGCCGGACATGGTCATGTCCTGGGTTCGGTTGAACCGGAAGCGGACGGGCCGGCCGGTGAGCTTGGCGCCGAGCGCGGCGATGGCCGCGAAGCCATGGGGCTGCATCTCCTTGCCGCCGAAGCCGCCGCCCATCCGCAGGCACTGCACCGTCACCTCGTGCGCGGGCACACCGAGCACGTGCGAGACGATCTCCTGCGTCTCCGACGGGTGCTGGGTGCTGCTCTGGACGAACACCTGCCCGTTCTCGTCGATCTGGGCCAGTGCCGCGTGGGTCTCGAGATAGAAGTGCTCCTGGCCGGAGAACTGGAACTCACCGGTGATCACGTGCTCGGAGTCGGCGAAGCCGGCATCGATGTCGCCGGACTCCATCAGGGGCCGGGCACCATGGAAGCTCTCGGCCGCGATCGCTTCCTGCAGGGTGACCAGCGAGGGCAGCTCTTCGAACTCCACCTCGACGGCCGCCGCACCGAGCCGGGCCGCCTCCAGGGTCTCACCGAGCACCCAGGCCACGGCGTGGCCGTGGAACATGACCTCGTCGGGGAAAAGCGGCTCGTCGTGCTTCATGCCGGCGTCGTTGACGCCGGGCACGTCGGCTCCGGTCAGCACGCGGACCACGCCTGGCACGGCGAGCGCGGGCTCGGTGCGCAGTGCGGTGATCCGGCCGTGCGCCTTCATGACCTGGACGGGGTAGGCGTGCAGCACGTCCTTGGTCCGGTAGACCAGGTCGTCGGTGTAGAGCGCGGCACCGGTGACGTGCAGGTGGGCACTCTCATGCGGCATCGAGATGCCGACGACGGGCTTCTCGGGACGCTCGGACAGATGACTCATGACGACACCGCCTCGGTGTTCTGGGCGTACAGCTTCTTCAGGCTCTGGCCGAGCATCGCGGCACGGTAGAGGGCACTGGCGCGATGGTCGTCCATCGGTGTGCCCTCGGAGCGCAGCTCGCGAGCCGCGGCCTCGACGGTCTCCGCCGTCCACCGCCTGCCCTCCAGAGCGGCCTCGGTGGTGTGTGCGCGGATCGGGGTGGCGGCCACGCCGCCCAGGCCGATGCGTGCCCTGCGGACGATGCCGTCCTCGATGTCGAGCGCGAAGGCGACCGCGACGCTGGAGATGTCGTCGAAGCGCCGCTTGGCGATCTTGTGGAAGGCCGTGACGGGCGACAGGGGCAGCGGGATCCGCACGGCGCGGATCAGCTCGCCGGGGTGTCGCACGCTCTGTCGGTAGCCGGTGAAGTACTCGGCGAGGGGGACCTCGCGCTCGCCGTCGGCGTCGGCGAGCACGAGCGACGCGTCGAGCGCGAGCAGCACCGGCGGACTGTCACCGATCGGGGAGCCGGTGCCGAGGTTGCCTCCGAGGGTGGCGCTGTTACGGATGAGCCGAGAGGCGAACTGCGGGAACAGCTCGGCGAGCAGCGGGACGTCGCCGTCGAGGCGACGCTCGATCTCGGTGAGCGTCACTGCCGCACCGATCTCCATGTGGTCGGACTCGACCCGCAGCTCCCGGAGTTCCGGAAGTCGATCGATGGCTACCACGTAACTCGCGCGGCGGGAGCGGATGTTCACCTCGACGCCGAAGTCGGTGCTGCCGGCAACCGGTACCGCGTCGGGCTGCTCGCGCAGCGCCCGCAGCGCATCGGCCAGGGTGGGGGGTCGCCGGAACGTGCTGCCGTCCCGGGTGTATTCGGTGGCGACAGGCGCAGGCGGCTCCTGATCCCGGCGCTGCGCGAAGGGATCGTCCTCGGCGGGCTCGCCGACGGCGAAGGCCGCGTCACGGATCGGCCGGTAGCCTGTGCAGCGGCAGAGGTTTCCGCTCAGCGAGTGCAGGTCGAAGCCGTTGGAACCATGCTCCGTGCCGGCCTGGTCGGCGGCGTCCGCGTCCGTCCCGCCGTGCGCGCAGCGGTCGGGCCGGTAGTACTCCGACGCCATGCTGCAGATGAATCCCGGCGTGCAGTAGCCGCACTGGGAGCCACCACGGACCGCCATCTCCTCCTGCACCGGGTGCAGCGTGGGCGGCCTGCCGTCTTCGCCGGACGTGGCGAGGCCCTCGGCTGTGACGACCTCCTGACCGTCGAGCGCCGCAACCGGCATCAGACAAGCGTTGACCGCCACCCAGTCGGTGGGCTTCTTCACTCCGGGCCTTGCCACCAGCACCGAACAGGCACCGCATTCGCCCTCGGCACAGCCCTCCTTCGTGCCGGTGAGACCACGCTCACGCAGGAAGTCGAGCACCGTCAGGTGAGGCACAACAGGAGCAATCGGAAAAATTTTCCCATTAATGGTAACTTGCGCTCGACTCATGACTTCTTCTCATCTCGGCGCATGGGGGAACTGCTTGCACGGGTCGCCATATCAGACCTTCTGTTCAGTACACAGAGGGAGGATTTTTGAGGCGTGCGCCGGTATGCACACAACGACACGCCACAGGAATGTCAGAAAAGAGAGAACCCGGGCCGGAAAAGGGCACTCCGGGGTATGCCTGCTCAGCAGCCGTGTGCTACACGGCCCGGAACCCAGGCGCTCTGTCGAGTGAGGCGATTCAGGTCGGAGAAGATCGACATCCGACCTCACCCCTTCCAGTCACGAGTCGGCGCGGACGAAAGTACGTTCCCTCCGGCCCATCGGTCAAGCACCGTTCCAGAACCCGAGCAGATTCCTCCACCCGGGTGGAAGACGTGTGAGACGTCTGGCCCTCGGGCAGCGGCAACACCCACTCGGCCGGGCCCTTGCCGGCCTTCGCCCTGTGCGTGCGCGTCATGACCGCGACCAGGAGGTGGGAACCTCCTGCTCGTTCGCGTACGCCTCGCACCTCTTCATCGCCCGGTTTGGCTTTGTTCACGGGTAGCGGTTCTGGCTCAGGTTCCGTGCAGTCGGCACGGTGAGCGACAGCTGGGCGTTCCCGAGCGGCATGCGAAGTCGCCCGAAAATAGATGATGGTCAGTGCCGCCGGGCTGACAGTCCGGGCCGTGGAAGAGGTCGTGCTCCGGCTGTAGGAGCTTCTGTTCCCGGCGGTCGCAGACATCGCGGTGCTGTCGGTGGACGCGGAGAGGGAGAAAGGGCGTCTTGATGCGCAATGCACCACGGCCGGCGCCGCCTGCCCGGGCTGCGGAGCCTGCTCGACCCGGGTTCACAGCTCCTACCCTCGGTTTCTCGCTGCTGTCCCGAGCTCCGGACGAAGCGTCGTACTCCAGCTGCGGGTCCGGCGGTTCCGGTGCAAGAACACCAAGTGCCCGCGCCGGACGTTCGTGGAGCAGATACCCAGCCTGACCCGCAGGTATGGCCAGCGCACCGAGCGGCTGCGTTCCACCCTGACCCCAGTCGGCCTTGCCCTGGCCGGTCGAGCCGGCGCCCGCCTGGCTGGCGTGCTCGGCATGCCCATCAGCCGGAGTACGGTCTTGCGCCTGGTCGAAGCGCTGCCCGAGCCACAAGTGCCGACGCCGCGAGTGGTCGGCGTCGACGAGTACGCCGCCCGCAAGGGCAGCCACTACGGCACGGTCCTGATGGACGTCGAAACCCGCCGTCCGATCGGTCTCCTGCCTGATCGAGAAGCATCGAGCCTGGCCGCCCGGCTCGCCCAGCGGCCCAGTGTCGAGGTCGTCTGCCGAGACCGGGCGCCGTTCTTCGCAGAAGGCGCCACCGCCGGGGCACCGCAGGCGATCCAGGTCGCGGACCGGTGGCATCTGTGGCACAACCTGAGCGAAGCCACCGAGCGTTGTGTCGCAGACCGCCGCGGGTGCCTGCGGGTGGACCCCGGGGAATTGCATCTGCTGCAGGGTCGGCCGGTGGCCGTTGGCCCTGAACTGCGGGAAGTTTACCGGCTGACTGCTTGATGCCCAGTGAACCTCATCCAGCCATTGACCTGCTCATTTTACAGGGTTCATTCATCAGATGCATGCCTCCACCCTCTGGCGAGAGAGGGTGGGGAGTGTCCGACGGTACGAGGGAAGCGCACGGGGCGGCGGTCCTGGAGCTGGGCATCTGCTGCACCCCGAGGACGCGGTACTCGACGCGATGCTGTCTGGCTGGGCATGGCAGCAGTTGGGTGGTCGGGGACTTCAGCCGGGGACCATCGACGGCCGCCGCCGGGTCATCGCAACGTTCGGGTCATCGCAACGTTCCAGCAGTTCACAAACGAATACCCATAACACCGGACGGCTGCGCACATCGACGAGTGGATGGCGGACCTGGTGATGCGGCACAACCGTGCCAAGTCGACACTCCGCAACTACCAGGGGGCCTCGGCCTATTCATGGACTACCTCCTCAACCCGGTCTACGGGTGGGTGGAGGTCTGTCTGGATCGATTCGGTACGCACCCGGCCCCGATCCTCCAACTCCCGCCCCCGGCCGCCGCCGAGGGCGCGGCCCAGCTGGCCGGGGTACGCGAGCGGCTGACCGAGACCCTCCGCCGCCCCCAGGGGCTCACCCCGCTGCCCGTGACCGGACCCGCCCCCGCCGGCTCCCCGGCCCGCAGGCACGCAGGCACGCAGGCACGCAGGCACGCAGGCACGCAGGCACGCGACGACCGTCGGCGAACTCGCCCGCTCCGGCGCCCTCGTCCTGCGCGCGGGCGGCACCGGTACGGCTCCGACGGGCGCGCCCGTCGCCGTCCTCACCGACCACGACGTCCTCGTCGCCCAGCCGCCGTCCGGCACGCTCCCCGACGGCCCGCCCGAGGAGCCGGTGCTCCTCGCCGCCGACGACGTCGTCGTCCCCGTCCTGGGCGGCGGCACGGCGGTCCGGGTTGTCACCGCAGCCGACGCGGCCGGCGCCCTCGGCCGCAACCTCCAGCTCCTGCGCCCCGACCCGGCGGCCCTCGACCCCTGGTTCCTGGCGGGCTTCCTGCGCGCCACCGTCAACACCCGCCAGGCCAGCAGCTACGCCTCCACGGCGACCCGGCTCGACGTCCGCCGCCTCCAGCTGCCGCGCCTGTCCCTGGCCGAACAGCGCCGCTTCGGGGAGCAGTTCCGCGCCCTCGCCGCCTTCGAGGAGTCCCTGCGCCTCACGGCCCGCCTGGGCGAACAGCTGGTACAGGGCCTCCACGACGGCCTGGCGGACGGCACGATCGCACCCTGAGGAACGGCGAAGGCCTTCTGGTCCTTCCGGACTAGAAGGCCTTCGCGCATCGTTCGCCCGGCGCGGGCGGCCTACAACCAGTCGCAGCGCGCCGCCTTGAGACCCGCCTCGAACCGGCTCGTGGCGTTGAGCCGCTCCATCAGCCCGGCCATCTGGCGGCGCAGGGTCCGGACCGAGATGCCCAGCCGCTTGCCCGCGCCCTCGTCCGTCAGCCCCGAAGCGAGCAGCCGCAGCAGCTCGCGGTCGCTGCTGCTGATGCCGTCCTCCGACGGCTGCCGGTAGTCGGCGCCGAGCGGCACCGCCGTCTCCCAGGTCTGCTCGAACAGGGACAAGAGCGAGGCGACGATCCCGGGCGACGACGTGCACAGCGCCCCGAGCTTCGAGTTCTCGGGGTCGATCGGGACGAGCGCGGTCCTGTGGTTGAAGACCACCATGCGCGGCGGCAGCACGGGGCTCGTGCGCACCAGGCCGCCCAGCTCCGCCGTCCACTGTGCGTACGCCAGCGTCGGCCCGTCCTTGCGGGCGCTGTCCTGGTACACCGCCCGGATGTGCACGCCGCGCCGCAGCGCCGCCTCGTCCAGCGGACGCGACGCGTCCAGGCTTCGCTGCGACTGAGCGCCGCCCGGCATGATCGACATGAGTTCGTCGGAGAGGCCGCGCGTGAGGGCCTCCAGCCAGGTCTGGATCGCGTCGAGACCCACGAGCCGCTCGGACTGCTCCGTCTCCGTGTTGGGCCGCAGGCGCGCGTACGCCGCGACCGCCCTCGCCACCGCGGCCTTGCAGCGCGCGAGCTCCTCCTGCCGGCGGGCCAGTTCCTCCTCCTGCCGCCGGATCATCACCTCCAGGCCCACGTCGGGCGAGACCACCCGCAGGCCCTTCCCCGCGTCCTGTGACGGTGCCAATAGGTCGAGGTCGACCAGCTGATCGAGGGCGTCCCTGACGCGGGCCTCCGTCATGCCGAGATGTGCGGCCAGTTCCTCCACGCCGCCCGCCGGAGACACCAGCATCTCCTGGTAGACGGATTCCTCGTCGATGCCGAGCCCCCATGCTCCGAGCACTTCACCCCCCTGGGTTTCATCAAGCCTGACCGGCCGAAAGTACCTGATGACGGGCGGATGAAGATCAGCCAGATGGGTCGCGTTGGCAGCAAGCTGCCCGGCAGCTTGGCGACAGTCGTCATCCCTTCCGGGGGCTGCCGACGGGCGGCAGAGTGGTGATCACGAGGACGGCGGCGGGAAAACCCGTTCCCCGCCGGGCAGGAAGGGTTTCGTCCCCCGATCCGCGCAGTTCCCCTCCGTACCGCTCCGCACCGTCGACCGAAGGAATGTCATGTCGCGCGTCTCCGCACTTCTCGCCGCCGCCGACCTCGCCGCCCTGCTCTCCGCCGGAGCGGCCGTCACCACGGTCCAGGCCGCCGACGCTCCCGGTGCGATCAGCTGGGAGTCTGCCCAGGCCGGTGACGGTTCGGGGGCGATCAGCTGAGACTCGGCTGAGGTGTCCGCACCCGCCGCCCAGCAGAACGCCATCAGCTGGGACTGGCCTGCCGTGCGCGTCATCCTGACCTCCCTGACGGCACCGTCGGGAGCCCCTCGCCAGGAAACCCTCGCAGTCTTCACCGATCTCCTCTGGGCCCACGCCGTACCGCCGACGGGCTGGAGCACGTGAAGGCCCGCTTCATCCACGACGGCCTCGACCTCTACTTCTTCGTACGCGCCGCCGACGACATCGCCCTGCCGCGCATGCGCTGCCTTCTCGACCGGGTGTCCCACGCCATCGCAGCGCAGGGCCGCGCGCGCTCCGGCGCCCGCTGAACCTCCCGGGGCCCTCGACCCCGACCGCCCGCCCGCCTCCCGGGCCAGGCCCTTCCTCTTCCCCGCACGTCCCCTGCTCAGGGCACCGCCATGTCGCCGTCAGGAGTACCTCCGTGTCTCGTGCCGTCATGCCCCGTCCGATCCGCGCCGGCCTCGCCTCGACCCCCGTCCACGCCTCCGAGTTCACCGAGATGGCGGCGCTCGCCAAGAGCCAGACGGGCAACGGCCCCTGCGCCGGCGGCGGCTACCACAACGGTCTGAACCAGAACAACAGCTGCAACGGCTACGGCGGCAGCGCCCACGCCTGGTGCGCCGACTTCGTCGGCTGGGTCTGGTCGAATACAACAACGGCCAGCAGACGGACGGCACCAACGTGACCGCCCTGTGGACGCTGACCTCCACCGGCACGGACTTCACCAACCCGTCGAAGAAGTGGGACAACGTCTCCACGGCCACGGCCACGGGCTCCTGGAACTGGGACCGCTCCAAGGTCACCACCGGCGACTTCACCGGCGACGGCAAGGCCGACGTCGGCATCCTCTACGACAACGGCCAGACCGAGGACAGCCGCAACGTGTCGGCGCTGTGGACCTTCACCTCCACAGGCAGCGACTTCACCAACCCGTCGAGGAAGTGGGACTCGGGCACCGGCAGCTGGAACGCCGACGCCAGCAAGCCGGCCGCGGGCGACTTCAACGGGACGGCAAGACCGACATCGGCATGCTGTACGGCTACGGCGTCCAGGACGACGGCAGCAACCGCACGGGCCTGTGGAAGTTCACCTCCACCGGCGCCGACTTCGCCAACCCGGCCATGACCTGGGACAGCGCCAGCTCCGGCAGCTGGAACTGAATCGCCAGCGACCTCGCCTGAGTCTCCTCCCCCAGGCCCGCCCCTCGCCCCGCTCCCACCAGAACCCGCACCCACCAGAACCCGCCCACAGGACCCATAGGACACACGATGAGACTCACCCGCATCCCGACCGCGCTCCTCGCCGGTGGCATGACCCTCCTCGGTCTGGCCGCCCCGGGGGCCCAGGCCGCCACCACGACGGCCGTGACCTCCCCCATGACCATCATGTCGTGGAACATCTGCGGCGAGGCCGGCGGCAGCAGGGGCTCCGAAGGCTTCTGCCCCTCCCGGCTGACGACGGCGGACAACGAGGCCAAGGTCCAGGAGATCGTCGAGCTGCTCCAAGAGCAGCGGGCCGACGCGATCGTGATGCAGGAGGTGTGCGGCGCCCCGGACGGCGTCCCGGCGGTCGTCGACGGCGTCACGCAGGTGGAGGGGTACCACCAGCGGCGGCTGAAGGAGATCCTCGGCCCGGCGGGCTGGAGCTTCGACTTCGCCCCCGTCCGGCGCTGGGACGACGACTCGGTGAACTCCGCCGTCTACGGCAGCCCCTGCCGCGGCGTCCTCCAGGGCGGCAGGCTCGGCAACCTGATCGCGGTCAAGGGCGGGATCAGCGCGCGGGACCACGTGAACGCGGTGCCGAATTCGGCGTCCGTCAGTGATTACCGCTCGCTGCCCGTGCAGTGCGTCGCCGTGACCGGCAGGTCCACGGCCGTCTGCAACACACACATCATCCCCGGCTCCACCGATCCCCGGATCGCGCAGCAGATCACGAACGTGAAGGACTTCGTGGACGGCTTCACCACGCGGCACGGCCTGGGGCGGAGCGCGGTCGGCGGCGACTTCAACCGCGAGGCGGACAACGCACTGATGGCGCCGCTGACCGGGGCGTACGAGCACTGTGTCACCGGCACCACCCACCACGGCTGGACGGGCACGAGCCACACCTGGCACGAGTTCGACCACGTCTTCGTGAGCGCGCCGGGGACGAGCCGGGCCATCGCCTCCTGCGACATCGACGAGGACCGCATGGACACAACCGCGAACGTCGAGGGCGTGACGCCCAACGGCTTCTCGGACCACGCCCCCGTCGTCGTCCGCGCCGGGGACCAGCCCGCCCCCGTCCACGTCCCCGGGGACCTGCGCGGCTCCGGCGGCACGCCGGACCTGGTCGCCGTCGACACTACGGGCGCCCTCTACGTCTATCCGGGCGACGGCCGGGGCGGGGTCACCTCGCGCCACCAGCTCGGCAACGGCGGCTGGCTCGGCGCCTCGGTCAGCCACCGGGGCGACTGGACCGGCGACGGCCATGAGGACCTCGTCGCCCGGATCGGCACCCAGTTGCGCGTGTACCCCGGCGGCATGGACGGACGGCTGAGGCCCCCGGCCGTCCTGGGGACGGTGGCGGCCGACGCACAGGTGGTCAGCGCCGGCGACATGACCGGCGACGGCCGTACCGACCTGGTCGTCGCGGCGGAAAACAAGCTGTGGCTGTACGAGAACGACCTGGCCGCGACCGGAGCCCCCGCCGTGAAGGCCGCCCGTGAGATCGGCAACGGCGGCTGGGACCCGATGACCCTCACCGCCCCCGGCGACGTCACCCGCGACAACCTCCCCGACCTCCTCGCGCGGGACACCCGGGACGGCGTCCTGTACCTCTACCGCGGCCGCGCCGACGGCACGTTCGGCAGCCGCACCACCTACGGCACCAACTACACGACCGCCAACCGTCCGCTGATCGCGGGCGGCGCCGACGCCGACCGCGACGGCACCGCCGACATGTGGACGACCACCGCCGACGGCACCGGCACCCTGCGGTTCTACGAGGGCGGGACGTCCGGTACTACCCCGGTCGACGGCCCGAGCACGGTGGTGGGCGCCAGCGGCTGGAACACCATCACCACCATGAGCTGATCCGGAGTTTCCGCCTCCACCCGTCCTTCGGCCTCACCGTCCGGCAACGGTTCCGTACATCGGGGAACCGTTGCCGGACACAGGTGCATGCGCTCGTCTCCGCACCCGACCCGTCCGAGTCCGTCCGAGCAGGAGCGCCCACGCACGGCCCGCCGCAGCCGCCTTCCTCACCGCAGGGCGCGCCGCCCGCCGCGATCAGGAGGCCGCCGTCGCCCATGCACTTGCTGATCGTTTCAGAATGAGTTCGGTGTGAGGGCTTGGCGGGCGGGTCCGGTGGCGGCAGAGTGGTGCGAGTGTCGGATGATCTTGTGCCTGATGACCTGTGGGAACGCATCGCCCCGCTGCTGCCGCCCCGGCCGCCGCGGCGTCATCGGTATCCCGGGCGCCTGCCGGCGGACGACCAGGCGGCCCTGCGGGGCATCGTTTACGTGCTGCGCAAGAACGTGAGCTGGAGAGACGTGCCCGCTGAGCGGACTGGCTGCAGTGGAGTGACCGCCTGGCGGCGCCTGCGGGACTGGACCGAGGCCAGCCTCTGGCCCCGCCTGCACGAGGTCCTCCTGGCCGAGCTGCGCAAGGCCGGTCTGCTGGACATGGACGACTGCGCGATCGACGGCTCGCACGTCCGGGCCCTGAAAGGGGGGCTCACACCGGACCTTCGCCGGTCGACCGCGCGCGGCCGGGCAACAAGCACCACCTGATCGTCGACCGACACGGCACACCCCTCCCCGTCTCGCTGACCGGCGGAAACAGGCACGACGTCACCCAGCTGACGCCGCTGCTGGACGCGGTCCCCCGCATCCGAGGGGGCCGCGGGCGGCCTCGGCACCGGCCGGGCCGGTTGTTCGCCGACCGCGGCTACGACTACGACTACGACTACGACAAGTACCGGCGCATCCTCCCGGCCCGTGGCATCACACCCAAGATCGCCCGTCGAGGTGTCCCGCACGGCTCGGGGCTGGGCATGACCCGCTAGGTCGTGGAACGGACCTTCGCCTGGCTCCACCCGTTCAAACGACTGCGGATCCGCTACGAGATACGTGCAGATCTCCACCTCGGCCTGCTCCAACTCGCCTGCAGCATCATCTGCCTGAGACGACTCCGAACCTCATTCTGAAACGATCAGTAACGACCTCGTGCACGAGAGGAGCCGTCGCTGCATCTGTGCAGGTCAACGATGCGGGCTCCGCGGAGACGCAAAGCGCTGACCTGCAGCGATGCCTACCATGCACGAGGTCGTTACCCTTCGCTTTCCTCGCCCTCCACTCAAGCCGGACGGGTCGCTGCCAGGACGCCTATCTTGTCGATGCGGTGTTCCGGGTTGCCCTGGGCGTCCCGCCAGAAGTTGCCCGCCGCGTTGTCCTCCGGCGTCGCGCAGGTGGAGAGAGTGATCATGGCTCGGGTGGGCTTCTCGCCCGGCTCACCCGGCACCGCGGCGCGCTGCTCGGCGAGGGAGTGGGCGGAGCGGAAGGACGTCTCCCGCGTCTCGGTGATCTTGTACTCGTAGACAGTGTCACCGAAGGTGACGAAGACCTTGTCGCCCGCGTCGACCGCGGGCAGGTCGCGCAGGGGCCCGCCGGCGGAGAGCCGGTGGGCGGTCACCAGATAGTTGCCCGTCTCTCCCGGACCGACGCCGCCGCGGCTTCCGTAGGGGCTGGCGGCCACGCCGCGATCCTGTATGCGGGTGCCCGCCGGGTCGTCGGTCGTCCCTTCGTAGGGCACTACGGTGAGCTTCTCGACTCCTATCGAGGGTATGGCCATCACCGCGGCACGGGACCGCTTGCCGGGGTCGGGCTCGGGGGCCTGCTGCGAGGGCACCGGGGGCACCGCCGGTGACGTGGACACGGCGCCCACGGGCGCCGTGTCGGCCGTACCGGATGCGGCGGGCGGGCCGGATGCGGTGGACGAGGTGGCCGTACGGGGCGTGGTGGCCGCACCGCCTGCGCCGTCCGCCGCCGAGCAGCCGACAAGCACGGCTGTGACAGTCGCGGCAAGGACGCAACAGGCGCCTCGGAGTCTCTGCATGGCCTTCCGAAGGGATAGCTCGACGGTCGTCAGCCGCCAGAACACCGGAAAACGAGGACGTATTCCCGAACGAAAGGGGTGTATCGGCGAGAAGTGGAGGGCTGCTCGGCCCCGAAACGTCAGCCGAACCGCCTTGACCACAGCTCATTCTTTAGCGACTTCGAGCACTCCCCGCAGACACTCAGCCATCACTCAGAGTGACTACTGCATGGAACCTGAGCCAGACCGTCGTTCCTCCGTCGTAGCGGATCGACGCGGCCGCCTTGCCCTTGGCTACGGTGTCGTAGGTGTTCTTGGTGAGCTGATGAGCGTTGTCCTTGACGTCTTCCCAGGTGCCGACCCGGCGGCCCAGAATGTCGTACTCGCGGAGGAGCGTTCTGGTCGTGCCGTCCACGGTGGCCGTGGTGGTCAGGACCTGGTCCGCATCGTTGTAGGTGCTGGTGCTCTTGCCCTTGTCGGGGTCGGTGGGCTCGACGAGCCTGCCGCGCAGGTCGTAGGTGTAGGTCCACTTGGCGCGGTCAGGGCCGGTCATCGCCTCGACCTGGCCGCCGGGCGTGTAGGTGTACTTCGTGGCGGTGCAGTCGTCTCCCGTCGGGGTGATCCGATACCGGCGCACCCGGTCCGGATGGTCGGCCGCGTTGCCGTACACGTGCGCGAGGCAATCGCACGACGCGGCGGGCGAGTTGCGGTCAACATGCCCGGGCACGTACGACAAAGACAACAGGGCCTCCGGGACCACTCGGAAGGGGATCGCACCCCCGAGCCAGCTGGAGGCCCTGCTTCCGCGCGCGGAAACCGCCGCAGTCACCCGATCGAGACTCCCGTTCGACCGACAGCCTTCGAGATCGGTACGGGCAACAACCACTTACGTGTCGGGATGCTGCGGCAGGGCGAGCCAGTCCGACCAGGAGATCTCACGGCCGAGGAAGCGCGGCTGCTCGAACGGCCAGTCGGCGGCGATCCACCGCGGCACCAGCTCGTCGAGGGCCTGCTCGACCTTGCCGCCCACCAACTCGTCCACCACCCACCAGGAGATCTCGCCGTCCGCGCCGGCCCTCTCCGGCGGGTCGATGTAGACACAGCCGAGCAGAACTGTCTCCGCCGCGTCGAACAACGCGTAGTTGAAAGACTGGTGCGCGGCGATCTCCTTCTCGTGCCGCAACAGGTCGGCCTGGTCGGCCTCGTAGGTCATGGTGTCCGCGGGCCAGCCCCAGGCCGGGCCGAAAATGGTCCACAGCCGCTCGCGCGAACCCATCACGGCCGGATAGTCGAGCGGGGTGTCCGCCTCCCGGATCGGCCGCAGGTGATGGCCACCGCCCGGCAGCGGTACCAGGACGGGGTGGACGAAGTCATCGGGAAGCCAGCTCATGGCGCCCGACCGTAGCAGCGCGCGGCCGTCCGCTCCCCCGGATTATCCCCGCATACCGCCAGGCTCTGCTCCCATCCCGGGCAAGGCCCGCGATCACCCGATCGACACTCCCGTTCGACCGACAAACTCCATGATCGATATGGCAACGGCTCTGACACCAGCCCGAGGGGCTGCGGGTGCCGTGTGCGGTTCAGATGCCTGTTGCTGCCCCGGGTCGGCAGCAACGCACTGGAGTGTGTGCAGGCCCTGGGCTCCTCTCTCTTGGGCCACGTGGCGGCTGGGTGGGCTCTGTGACCGTTTCGAGGCCGAAACACGACGGGCCACCATCAACCAGCCCTACGCTCATATACCCCCAACCACCCATAGTCCCTTGGAGGATCGTTGGCCTCGCCGCCGCCCCCACCCCCACCCCCGCTCCCGCCATCGCCATCGCCGCTACAGCGAGTGCGGATCTGGTACTCCGGCTTGGGCCAGGGGAGCAGGATCTCGTTCTGGGGTGTCGCCATCACCGGTGTGCTCGGCGTCATCGGCATCATCGTGCCGGTCGTGACCAGTGCCGAGGGAAAGCCGGATGCAGAATCTCCCTCTGTGCCGTCCACGGCTGCGCCGGACAACGAAGGTACGCCCACCGCCACCAGTAAAGCCCCTGCACCAAGCAAGCCCCCTTTGCAGAAGCAGCAGGCAGCGTACAAGGAGGTGTACTCCGGGCGCCTTCTCAAGCTCCGCACACCGCGATCCAACGAATGCTGGAACTCGTTCATCGACTTTGACAAAGGGCAAGTGGGGTCCAACCGCAGCCGTGTGTCTGTCCCCAAGGAGGCCGACCTCTCTCTGAACAGGTGTGCTGGTTTCGGCCTTGGAGTTCAAGTAGCCGCTGCAGGTGCATCAAGTACTTCTGCCCCCTCAGCAGAGCAGTGTCTCGAGGCGGCCAGGCAGGGCGGGATCCAAACTGTCGAAGGCTACGACCTGCTCAGAGATGAAGATCCGATCAAGCGCGGCACCGTGCTGTGCCTGGAGACCTCAGAGGGCACGGTCGTTCAAGCTGTCGCCGAGGAAGTGCGCTGGACGAAGCTGAACGACCTCCCGGTCGAATGGGGTGTCGACTACACATTCAACGCGACCGCCTGGGAGCTGTAGAGCGAGATGGGGAGGTTCCTGACGCCGCGTGGGCGGTGATCGCGCGGTTGCTGCCGCCCGCAGGTAGGGCTCGTGGCCGGTGTCAGAATCATCACCGCCAGGTCCTTGTGGGCATCGCGTTCAAGTTCCGTACCGACCTGCCCTGGCACGGTGCTGGGCGCATGTCCTGTATCGGTGCGGAGAGGCGGTCCGGCGACTTCGCGAAAGATCGCTTCGGCGAGAACGCCACGGCCGAAGGCGGCGTAACGGTGCACATGGGCCTTGGCCGGCCCGGGCTACTTCCTCGTCCAGCGAGGCGTTGGACGAGATCCTGGCCGTGGCCCTCAGCGCCGTACGCGAGGATGAACGACCGGGTACGTGCAGTGCCCGGACGACTCCTGATCCAGGCCTTGTGCGCGGCCCCGGACTCTGCGGAGTCTGAGGCCTCGCCGGTTCTATAGCCCGGGTCCTGCTGACCTCTGCGGGTCACCGCGCATCTCGCGCCGGGACGCGACGGGGTGGCTTTACGAGCTGGTGCGTGATTGCGGTTGATACGCACGGTCCTGAGCTGGTGGTTTGTCAGGCGGTGGTGGTGCGGTCGGAGACGGGGCCGGCGATGGCCCGGTAGGCGTCGGGCAGGGCATCTCGCCGGTGTCCAGCGGGGCAGCTGCTTCCAGCGTTTGTGGTCGGCGAGCGCGTGCTCGACGGTGATGCGCTTCGATGAGTGTCTGTGCCGGGCCTCTTCTCTGGCGGCGTGCACCTACGGGAAGGCGACCTTGTTCGGCTTTCTGGGTGGCGTGATCGCCTTACCGGGGTGGTCGCGTCTGAGGCCGAGGCAGCCGTCATCCAGCAGCACTTCCACGCCTGGGAAGTGCTGGAAGCAGACGGCGATGCCTTCGTTGCGTGCGGCGGTCGCATCGCGCATCCGCCCCGGCCGCAGGGCATCGGTCCAGAGCGTGCGGCCCTGACGGTCGGCGATCACGGTGGCCTTCATGGTGTTCTGCTTCTTCTTGCCCGAGACGAACGCCCGGCATCCGCCGCGGCCGGCTGCGGGACGCCGGACCTGGACCTCGGTGGCGTCCAGCCACAGCTCGACACCCTCGGCGTGGGCATAGGCGAACACGTCTGCCAGGGTTCGCAGCCGCAGGCCAGGACGGTCGGGGACCGCGCATCCCCGCTCGGCCAGGAGCCTGCGTATCTCTCCGATGTCCCGGGTGACGGTGGAGCGGTCGACACCGAACAGCAAGGCGAAGACAGAGTGCGGGAGATCGTGCCGCAGATGGATCAGCGTGGCGACCAGCCGGTCGACGAACACAAGCCGATGCCGGGCACCTGCCCCCCGCCTCGCGTTTCCTGGCCCCGCCACGTGCTTCGTGACGGCGCCCCTCGACAGCGGCCTGCCACGGGCCGGCCAACTCCTCGACCAAGCCGGCTGACGAGCTCGTGCACGGTAAGCGGTGAGACGTCGAGGGCTTCGGTTGCACCGGTGCTCACCCCTGTCATCGAGGTTCCAGGTCCGCGGTCTGCTGGTGGGAGAGCAGGCCGGCGACGGCCTGGACCATGTCGCTCATGTGCTCGCGGCGGCCAAGGCGGCGGGCCGGTGCTCGCCAGTTCTTCAGGTGGGCGATGCCGTGCTCGACCCGGATACGACGGGAGGAGTGGGCCTCGCACTGCCGCTCGTACATCTCCTCGTACCAGTCCGGGGCGTTCTTCTTGAACTTGCGGTGCGGTGGTGTCACCACTCGTCCGCCGGCCTGCGCTCCGAGTCCTTGGTAGCCGGCGTCGGCAAGGATCTCGACTGCTGGACCGTCGGCCAGAAGCTTGACCAGCCCTGACTCGCGGGCGTGGGTGATGTCCGCGCAGCTTCCGGGTTGGGTCGGACTGCACCACAGCATGCGTCCCTCGCCGTCCGTGATCACCATGGACTTCACGGCGTTCTGCTTGTTCTTGCCGGAGATGAAGCGATCCCGATCCTTGCGGCCGATGGCCGGGCGGCGGACCCGGATCTCGGTGCCGTCGATGATGCCGGTCCGCCCACTGGCGCCGAGATGGTCCACAACCTCCGCGGGGGTTCGCAGCCGGACGCCGGGACTGATCGTGCACCCCCGCTCGGCGAGCAGGGGTGCACCTCGCCGATGGCCCGGGTGATGGTGGAACGGTCCACGCCGAACCAGCAGGCCGGCACGTCATGAGTAACCCCATGGCGAAGGTGCACGAGCGTGGCCAGGAGCCGGTCGACGAACACCAGCCGGTGCTTCGCGCCGGCACCCACGGCACGCTTCCGCGGCCGAGAGGCCAGCTTGGCCTGGTGCCGTTCATGCCACAACAGGCCTACCAAGGCGACGAGTTCAGCGATCACACCGGCCGACAGCCCCGTGATCCGGCGATCGCCGACGATCACCGCACGAGTCACAGTCCCCCCGGCCATGGTCGACCATCCGGGACTCGACGTCTCACCGCTAACCGTGCACGAGCTCGTTAGGGGGCGAAACTTTAGGACGCCATGTCACGCAGGTCAGGGCGGTTCCTGGGTAGTCCGAAGCCCGCCATCTGCTTCTCCTCGTAGGACAGGAAGCCAAGGCTTCGGTAGAACGCGTGGTTACGCCTGCCTTCCGGTGACGACTCGTGGTCTGTGGAGAGCAGGAAGAAGCGGCAGTGCGAGTAGCGTCGCATGAGGTGCTCGACCAAGGCCCGGCCGACGCCCTGCCGGTGATGCGCCGGGTTGACCACGACGTCCTGGACATAGCAGATGTGTTCGTCGTCGGAGACGGTCCGGGCCAGTCCGAGGAGCGTTCCCGAACCGTCTCGTGCGGTGATGACCAGGTGAGAGTTCCGCAGGCCGCGGCAGAGCTTGTCGACGTCGGCGGTGTAGCCTTCCCAGCCGACTGAGTCGTAGAGGCTCAGCATCTCATCAGGATCGAAAACACTCTCCTCCGTGATGAACACGCCAAACCCCCTGCGGCCCTGCCGCTCCTCGATGTCGATTTCTCACCGCATCTGACCTCATGCTCTCCAGCGACGTCAAGATCGACAGCGATCGGCCTGGACGGCCTCTTCGGCTCGCACTCGGGTGCCGCCCAGGCAAGAACCTCAGCGCCTCCCAAACTCGTCAACACCACCCATCCCTGGATCCGGGCGCCTCCCGAACCCGTCGACAAGCGATTTCACTACTGGGTTCTGGCACAGATCTTGGGGAGCCGTCGCAGGGCGTCACCTTGGTGTTCGATTGTGAGGGGGCGGGGACCCGTGAGCCCGCGTACGCCTACCCACCCGGCAGCCGTAAATGACGCTCCGTCAAGTCCTTGGTCGTCCCTGCCGCGGTCGGTCCTAGACGGTGATGGTGCTGGTCATGCAGACCTATGCACCGTTCTGGGACTCGCTGGTGTTCGGCGGAATCGACGATGTGGATGTCGAGGCGGTTACGGCCGCGTTCGGCACGGTCGAGGTGGTGGCGAGAGGCCGCGCGGCCGGGGCTGCATGTCCGGACTGCGGACGGTTCTCGGGACGGGTCCACGACCGTTACCAGCGCAGGCTGAAGGACCTTCCGCTCGCTGAACAGGGCTTCGTGATCCGGCTGACGGTCCGGCGCTTCATCTGCGGAGCGGCGGACTGCCCGCGCCGGACGTTCGCCGAGCCGTTCTCGCGGCTGGCCGCCCCGCACGCACGGTTCACCACGCGGCTCAACCGCGCCCTGGAGCGGGTGGGGCTCGCGCTGGCTGGGCGGGCCGGCGCCCGGCTTGCTGCCCAGCTGGGCTTCGACGCGGGCCGGATGACCGTGTTACGCAGGGTCATGGCATTGCCCGATCCATCGTTCAGCACGCCGCGAGTGCTGGGTGTGGACGACTTCGCGATCCGTCGCGGCCAGACCTACTCCACCGTCTTGACCAGCGTCGAAGACCATCGCGTGGTCGATGTGCTCCCGACACGTGAAGCCGGACCACTGGCCGCCTGGCTGGTCCGCCACCCCGGCGTGGAGATCATCTGCCGGGACCGGGCGGGCGCCTACGCCGAAGGTGCCCGGCGCGGTGCCCCCGACGCTCTGCAGGTCGCCGACCGGCTCCACCTGTGGCAGGGCCTCGGCCGAGCCGTGGAGACCTGCGTCGCCGCCCACCGCGATTGCCTGCGCAACCCGTCGCCCAGCAGCATGCTGCCGCAGGCCACCCGACTGGCTTCCAGTCGGCCGCAGGACGACTCGGCGCCCGTCGGCCGGCGGGCCGAGCGAAAGAAGGCAGCACATGCCCTGGTCCATGAGCTGCTTACCCAAGGGCACTCACGCCGGGCGATTGCCCGGCACCTGGGCTGGGGCCTCAACACCGTGCTCAGATACGCGAACGCCGCACGCTGGCAGGACACCATCCGCGAAAACCGGCCCCGACCCAGCAGGCTGGACACCTACAAGCCCTACCTGGAGCGACGCTTCGCCGAGGGATGCACCAGCGTCACCCGACTACACAGCGAGCTGCTTGCCGAGCACGCTCCCGTCACTTACGGCATGGTCCGCGCACACATCGCCACCTTGCGCGGCGCTCCGCCCGAGGCGCCGCCCCGGCCGCCAACGGTGCGGCAGGTGACCGGCTGGCTCACCCGTCACCCCACGACCCTGACCGAAGAAGACCGGGCCGGCCTGAAGGATGTGCTGACCCGATGCCCCGAACTGGACACTGCCGCCAGACACGTCCGCGACTTCGGCGAGATACTCACCGACCGCCTCGGCTCCACACTTCCCACCTGGATCGACGCAGTCGACGCCAGCCAGCTACCGGGCCTCACCGGCTTCGCACTCCACCTGCTCCGAGACCTCGATGCCGTGACAGCCGGGCTCACTCTCAACTGGAGTTCCGGCAGCATCGAGGGCGCCGTCAACCGCATCAAGAAGATCAAGCGGCAGCTCTACGGCCGAGCCGGATTCGAACTACTCCGCAAGATGATCCTCCTCCAATAACACACCACAACTCTTCAAGATCTTTCACCCATGGAGCCGTATCGCGCAGGTCAGGGCGGTTCCTTGGCAGTCCGAAGCCTGGCATCTCCTTTTCCTCGTAGGACAGGAAGCCCAGGCTTCGATGGAACGCGTGGTTGAGGTTGCCCTCTGGTGACGACCCGTGGTCCGTGGACAGGAGGAAGAATCGGCAGTGGGAGTAGCGCCGCATCAAGTGATCGACCAGTGCCGAGCGGGTCATTGGCGGCTCACCGTACGGGTCACGCCGGCGACGATCGTCGTCGCCAGGATCCAGCCGGTGATGATCAGGGTGTACGACAACCACTGGTGCCAGCCGACAGGGGCGAATGCCGACTCCTGGCCAAAGCTGATGATCGGCAGGAGCAGGTCGAGGGTGTAGAAGACGGGGTTGAAGGCAGGCCCCTCGCCTGCCTTCACGGGGCTGGGGTGGTCCAGGCCGTAGGCGATCGACCCGACGGCCATGAGCGACAGCAACCAGACAGCCGCGCGCAACGGGCGGAAGCCGTAGCCGACGACGCCGTCCTGGAGGTACCCCCACAGTCGTCCGTACCAGGTGAGCGTGGTGCGCCGGCGGCGCTGCTTGGCAAGTTGGACGAGTCGGGCCGCGTCATCGTCACCGACGTGGCGGTAGGCCGCCGTCAACTGCTCATAGCCGAACGGCTCATAACGGTCGCCGTCCCGCTCCAGCATCGGAAGGCGCCTCTCGGCGGGCTCGTGTGGGGTGAGTACGGTGTAGGTGAGATTGCTGATCAACACCTGGTCCGGCAGCACCTTCGGTTCGACGTTCATGATCTCTATACGGGAACGCCGCAGATTCAGGGCACCCTCGATGCGATCGCCACCGAGCAGCCAGAGTTCGCCGATGACACAGCTGCTGGCCCGAAGTGCCGTGCCGCCCGGACGCGACAGGTGGGCGTCGAGCAGGTCGAAACGGCCTGATATACGCGAGCCACGGAGCTCGACCCCGCCCTGCGTACGTACGCGCCGCGCCCGCACATGGGCTCCCACGGTGAGGTTCTGTGCGTCCAGTGCGGTGCCACCGGGCTGGTTGAGTTCGGCGTCCTGAACGTTGATCCGCCCGGCGACAGAGGCGCCGGTGAGTCGTACCTGTCCGTTCGCGCGCATCTCCGGCGCCCACAGGTCGGCACCGATCACAGCCTGATTGAGCTGCAGCACCGGCTCGGAGTCGTCCGGCGCCGTGAACTCCGCCTCCTCCATGAACAACGCCCCGGAGATCTGCGCCCCGCCGAACCGCACCGGCCCCCGCGTACGGCAGCCTGTCATCCGCAGCACCCCCTCGACCCTTAAGGTCTCCGCAGTCAGGCCCGGCAGAACCGACTTGCTCAGATCGAGCTCGCGCAGCTGGGCACCGTACAGGTCGGGAACGTCGTCGAATTGGCAGTGGCTCAGCCGGATGGCGGCATCGATCGTGGCATGTTTCAGGTCCAGTACGCCGGTCATCCGCGCCCCCGTGATCTTGAGCGCGGCGATCTCTCCCTCCTCCTGCGGAGCCTTGATGAGCAGTGCCCGCAGCACTCTCGCCCGCACGGTCCGCTCAGCGCCCCAGGCGTTGGCGAGTGCCGGATCCTCGTCCTCGGCGGCGCGGAAGTCCACGGACTCGCCTCGCGGAAAGGCCCGCCATATACGCGCTTCCGCCGACGTCAGATCGTTGGTCTCGCTCACGCCGGGACTCTGACGTGTCGCGTTCGAGCTGTCACTTGCCGCACAGAGAACGCCATTCCGCTCGAATCCCCCGTCCCGCCCGGCCAGCGCCGAGCCCGGCCCCCAATTTATCAACTGCGAGTTCATCACGATCTTCACCACCTCTCGAGCAGCGTCGAGGACCTCGCCGCGTTCGTCCTCGATGCGTTCGTCCCCGACGCGGTCTCACGCGAACAGCCCCCTCGCAATCGAACATCGAGGTAACACTCCGCGACGGCTCCCCAAGATCTGTGCCAGAACCCACTACTGCTCGACAAAGCCGCCGAGGCTCGCCCCAGGGCATGCGTGGCGGCCCTGACCAAATGGAGTCGGACGGGTATGACCTGAAGAAACTGGGCGTCGACTTCACCGCACTCCGCGACCATGACCTGTCCACCGCCGGTCTCGATCAAGCGGCCTTGGGTCAGTGATTCTTAATGTGGCCTGTCAAGGTGGTGTCGTTTGCCGGCTGCGGGTGCCGACGTAGAGGGGCGAGTGAGCCCCGGATCGTGCCGGTCCTGTGGTCGAGCGAGCCAAGGGGTCTGGTCTTGGGCGGTGCCATGGGTAGCGTACAGTTGGTCCTACCGACGCGGGGTGGAGCAGCTCGGTAGCTCGCTGGGCTCATAACCCAGAGGTCGCAGGTTCAAATCCTGTCCCCGCTACTGACGTGACATGAGGCCCGGATCCTGTGGATCCGGGCCTCATGCGTGCACCTGCATCTCAAGCCGTCCGTCCGGTTCTCGTCGTCCGGGCCGACGAAGCCTCCCCCTGCCGTGTAGGAAGCGGGGGCCCGCCCCTTTCCTGGTCCGGCTCCGCGTCGACGGCTTCGTCGTTCGAGCCGCTTCGCCTGGGCCGGCCTGGTGTAGCCGCGCTCGACGTAGCAGCTGTTCCAGGACAGCACCGCGTGACCAGCTGACCAGCCCTGCCTCGCGGCGGCTGCGCAGCCGCCGTTTCCTCACCTGCGCGCGAAGCCTCTGTGGAGATCGGCCAGGCGGCGTCTCGGTTGGGCGTTTGTGATCACTTCCGTTCTCGGGGAAATTCGGCCAGGAGGCGATCCGCCTGTTCGAGGCCCACGCAGTGGAGTTCCGCTGCAAGGTGCTGGCATGCCTGCGGACGGAGTTCCCGGGACTGAAGGACTACGGGGAGGAGAGCACCCAGGAGGCCGTGGAGCGGACCTTGCACGTATGGGTGGAAGGCCGCAGCCGGCCTGGTGTCCGTGGTCCGCTGCCACCCCGTCCGATGTACGTCTGGCAATCGCACCCATCCGGCTCACCGTGATGGCGGTGTGTCCGGGGCTGGGTGAGGGTGGGGTGCGACGTTTGCGTCGGCCAAGCCCACTGCTACCGCTCAGAAGGAGCACTCCCGTGTCCGAACGTCACACGCTGATTCGCAGTCTGCACGATGTGGGCCTGGCCGCTTGGTTCGGTGGCTCGCTGATGGGTGCGGTCGGCCTCAACGGTGCTGCCAGGAGTGAAGGCGGTACAAGGGCGACCACGGATCAGATCGCCTCTGCCGGCTGGACGAAGTGGACGCCGGTCAATGCCGCTGCCATCGGCGTGCACCTGTTCGGCAGTGGGGGGCTCCTGGCCGTGAACGTCCACCGCGTCGCCACCCAGCAGGGCGTCGCCGCATCCACCACGGCCAAGACCGTCGTCACCGCGGCGGCCCTGGCAGCCACCGCCTACGCCCGCGTACTGGGAAAGAAGGTCGAGCTAGCCTCTTCCTCTGACCCGGAGGACGCCGAGAAGGCGAGCAAGCACCCCGTCGACCTCGACAAGGCACGTCGACAGCTTGACCTATGCGCAGTGGGTGGTACCGGCGCTCACGGGGTGTCTGGTGGCGCTCAACGCCCTGCACGGCGAGCAACAGCGGCCCGCCGAGCAGGTTTCGGGCATGTGGCAGCGCGCCGCGGCCCTCTCCCCGCACCTGCCGGCCGGCATCAGCTGCTACCTGCCGCACTGATTTCGGTCGGCATCCGGACCCTCACTCTCGTACAGGTCGGACCCAAGCGATCACATCCTTGGAGCACCTGACCGGATCGAACGAGCAGTCCCGTCTTCAGCTGTTCCACCTTCGCCGACCGGCCAAGGGCTCGTGGTCAGCCGTCGACGCCGGGGCCGTTAGGGACCACTGGATCGGCGGGGCATCGTGAACCGGCCGGTCCGGCCCGTGGTGGTGGTCACCGGAGCATCGAGCGGCATCGGCCGCAGGAGGGCGTAGGCACTCGCCGCCCTCGGGGCCGGCCTCGTGCTGGCGGCCGCACCGAGCGGACCCTCGTCGCGGTCGCGCGGGAGTGTGAGCAGCGAGGAGGACGGGTGCTGGCCGTCCCGACGGACGTCGGGGATGAAGCGGCCGTCCGTGTTCTGGCCCGAGGTGCTGTCGAAAGGTTCGGGCGCATCGACGCCTGGGTGAACGCCGCGGCCGTAGGGAGCTACGGCCTGTTCGAGGACACTCCCGGCCCTGTGTTCCGGCAGATTGTGAACACCACGCTGTTCGGCCAGGCCCACGCGGCCCGGGCGGTGTTGCCGCAGTTCAGGTCTCAGGGCAACGGGGTGATCGTCAACATCGGTTCTCTGTGCGGACGGCTCTTCTCCCCTGTGTCTCACCGTAGGTGACCTCGAAAGGGGGATTGCTTGGTTTCTCGAGGTGCTGCGTCAAGAGTCGCGCAACGCTCCTGGTGTCGCTGTGTGCGTTGTTCTGCCGGGCGCGCTCGACACGCCGATCCGTCGTCATGCCGCGCACTACATCGATCGTCGAATCCGGCCGCTGCCGCCTGTGACGTCGCCGGAACGAGTGGTGGCCGCGGTAGTACGCGCCATCGATCACCCTCGGCGCGAGATCGTCGTCGGACGAGCACAGCGTGTCGGCGTCTGGGCGCACGATCTCGCGCCCGGTCTCTGTACGATCGTATGTTCGGGCTCCTGGTGAACGTGTTCGCCCTACGGGGCGCCCCTGTCCCTTCGCGCGATGGCACCGTGTTCGCCCGATCCCCTGCCGTGCGCTGTCGACGACGGAGGGCGTCGGCACGACCACCGTGTCATCGGGGGGGAGCCGTGGCGGTGGCCGCGGGCTTGGCAGCACTCGCAATCGCGGTGAAGGTTCTCGGTCGACGACGGTGACGAGCCGTATCCGCCGCCAGCCTTCGGGGCGGGGCGCAGGAGTGTGGAACCGAGCCGCTCGGCGGCCGCAAGAGCAGTCGCGGTGACCTTCTCCCTGCTCCCCTTCGCGTCGGTGTCGATCTTGACCATCTTGTCCTCGCCCATGCCGGGCGCGAGCCGGCGCTACTCGCGGGTCCGTCGGGCCCGGCGCGGGGCATCCGGGCGGCGCAACGGCGCCGTTTCCGCAGCGGGTTCAGTACCGTACAGAGCGGCCGTTCCATACCGTACGGAGCGCCGGAAGGGGACTCGTGATGGCCGGTCTGAGGCTGGGACCGCTCCTGCGGCACGTCGACTGGGAGTCGGGCACGAGCGCGACGGTGTGGGTCGAGACCGACCGGGCGTGCACGGCGGAGGTACGGTGCCCGGGCGGCGCGGGGGGTTCGGCTCCGACGTTCCGCGTCGCCGACCACCACTACGCGCTAGTGGTCGTGACCGGACTCGCCCCTGGGGCCGCCACGACGTACGAGGTGCTGCTCGACGGCGAGCAGGTGTGGCCCCTCGCGGACTCGTCCCAGCCGCCCAGCACCATCCACACGCCGCCGGTCCCGGCGACGGGCGCGGTGGTCGCCTTCGGCTCGTGCCGGTGGGCGGCGCCTGCCGTGGACGAGTCCGACCCGGTGGGCCCCGACGTCCTCGACACCCTTTCCGCCCGGCTCGCCGCCGACCCGGAGGCCGAGCGTCCCGACGTTCTCCTCCTTCTCGGCGACCAGGTGTACGCCGACGAGACGTCCGCCGACACCCGCGCCTGGATCGCCCGGCATCGGCGGGCCGCCGGCACCGGCTCCGCCGCCCCACCGGACCAGGTCGCCGACTACGAGGAGTACACCCACCTCTACGACGAGTCCTGGAGCGACCCCGAACTGCGCTGGCTGCTCTCGACCGTGCCCAGCTGCATGATCTTCGACGACCACGACGTCATCGACGACTGGAACACCAGCGCCGCCTGGGTGGCCGACATGCGGGCGACGCCCTGGTGGCACGAGCGGATCACCGGCGGTCTGATGTCGTACTGGGTCTACCAGCACCTCGGGAACCTCTCCCCCGCCGAGCTCGCCGAGGACGAGCTGTACGCGGCGGTACTGGCGGCCGACGACGCCACAAAAGTACTGCGCGCGTTCGCCGAACGCGCCGAAGCCGACCCGGCGTCGGTGCGCTGGAGCTACCGCAGGGACTTCGGTCGCACCCGGCTGCTGATGGTCGACACCCGGGCCGCGCGTGTGCTGGAGGAGCAGCACAGGACGATGCTGGACGCTCAGGAAGCGGCCTGGTTGCGGACACAGGCCTTCGACGAGCTCGGCGGCGTCGACCACCTGTTGGTCGGGACCTCGCTCCCGTGGCTGCTGCCTCCGATGCTCCACTTCGCGGAGAGCTGGCACGCGGCGCTCTGCCGGGGCGAACGCGGCCCGCGCTGGGCGCGCTTCGGCGAGTGGCTGCGTCGGCGGGCGGACCTGGAGCACTGGGCGGCGTTCACCTCGTCGTTCGAAAGTCTGACGGAGACGGTCGCCCAGGTGGGGAGGGCCGACGCCGCCCCGGCGACGGTGTGCGTGCTGTCCGGGGACGTCCACCACGCGTATGTGGCGGAGCCCGTCTGGACCACCGGGCAGCCGCCGCGCTCCCGCGTCTTCCAGTTCACCTGCTCACCGCTGCACAACTCGGTGCCCGCTGCCATGCGGGCCGGGTTCCGTTTCGGCTGGAGCCGGTTCGCCAAGGGGATCGGGCACCTCCTCGCCCGCCACGGACGGATCGCGCGACCGGCGGTCCGGTGGGAGCGCACCGGCGGGCCGTGGTTCGGCAACCAGTTGATGACGCTGACACTGCGTGGACGTACAGCACGGCTGCGACTAGAGAGGGCCTCGGCGGATGCGAAGCATGGGCGCCGCGGGACCGACCGCGCGGGAGCACGGCTCATCGGCGTCCTCGACCGGAATCTGACGAAGGGAAGTTGACGTCTCGCCGGACGGCGCGCACCCCCGTCCCGCCTTTCATACCCTCGTCGCCCGGATCCGTGCGCTGATGATCCTCGGCCGCTCCGTGCGCTGACGATCCTCGGCCGCCACCAGCAGGCCACCGCCCGACCCGCCCTGATCGTCACCGGGCCCGCCGCCGTATATGCAGTGCAGTGCAGTGCGGGGGAGGTGGGGCACGCGGTCAGACCGTGTTGTTCGTGCTCGGAACGGACGGGATGGTTGTCCACCGCCGACTGCTGGTGAGTTGTTCGGACGACTGGCCTTCAGCCGCGGGTCCCTCGTGTGCTCCATTCGGTGGGCGATGCTCGGTCCTGTCACCCCAGCGAGGCGGTGGGGTGCCGAACGAGAGGCAGAGCGCGCGCATCACGGCGTGCGCCGATGGCGCGGATCCGGTTCTGCCGGGGCCGGGGCTGGGCCCGACGCGGCTGCCCGACGGCTAACGGGCGGCGTCCGCGTCCTGGAGCCGCCGTCGCTGCTTGCCTGGGTCCTCCTCCTTCTTCGCCTTCGACTTCGGCGAAGGGGCACTGGCCGGTCGGTGTCGGGGTCGTCTCAGGGGCAGGGTTCCAGCACCTTCATGGCACCGGTCTCGGTGTCGTAGCTGCGCAGGTTGACGAGCCGGGCCGAGGGCGGCGACACCGGCAGCAGGTCGGGGACACGCCGACCGGCGAAGGCACCCGCACGCCGGGTGCGACCGAGGGTGATGTGCGGGCTCCAGCGCCCGGGCTCATGCAACGGATTGAGGGTCTCGGACGGGCTGTCCGAGACCACCGCCTCCCACACCCGGCGGTGCAAACCGGTCAGCGCGGAGTCCAGCTCCAGCGCCCAGGCCAGCACCGGGGTGGGCCGCTCGAAACGGACCACCCCGGTGAACCGCACCGACAACGCCAGGACGGCGGCCACCTCGGCGAGCTCCCACCGAATCGAGGCGGTCAGCTCCGGGCAGGACGCCAGAGTCAGATGGGGCTGTTGGTCGGTGAGCGGTGGTGCGCCTGACTGGGGAGCCCCGCGTCCGCGAGTCGCCGCCAGGCCTCCCGAACCGCTAGGTGTATTGATCACGAGCGTTGTTGACACTCGGTAGGTCTTGAACATGGCGAAGACCTCCGGTGTGGTGGGAGCTGTCTAGGAACTCACCGCACGGAGGTCTTCGTGTCCCACCGTAATGCCCGGCTGACCGTCTTCGGTAGGCGGCTGCTGGTCGAACGTGTCCGCTCGGGCCGCCCGGTCGCCCATGTCGCGGCCGAGATGGGCATATCCAGGGCCACCGCCCACAAATGGGTCCGCCGCTGGCGCACGGAAGGCGACGCGGGACTTCACGACCGCTCCAGCCGCCCCCGCACGACACCCCACCGGACGTCCCCCGCGCTCGAGGCACACGTCTGTGACCTGCGCAGGAGCCGCAAGCTCGGCCCCGCACGGATCGCTCCGATCCTCGATCTGCCCACCTCGACCGTCCACCGCATCCTGGCCCGGCACGGCCTGGGCCGTCTTGCCTGGCTGGACCGGCCTACCGGCGAACCGATCCGCCGCTACGAACGGGCCCGGCCGGGCGAGCTGGTCCACGTCGACATCAAGAAGCTCGGGAACATCCCCGACGGCGGCGGATGGCGCACGGTGGGCCGGGCTGCGGGCGACCGAAACCGCCAGGCCACCACCGCCGAGCGCAGGAGCTCCACACCGGTGATCGGATACTCCTACGTCCACTCGGCCGTCGACGACCACTCCCGCCTGGCCTACAGCGAGGTCCTTGCCGATGAGAGGCAGGAAACCGCGGCCGGCTTCTGGCAGCGGGCGAACACCTTCTTCACCGCCCACGGCATCACCGTCGAACGCGTCCTGACCGACAACAGCTCCTGCTACAAGTCCAGGCTCTTCACCCAGACCCTCACCGCCACCGGCATCAGCCACAAACGCACCCGGCCCTACCGGCCCCAGACCAACGGCAAAGTCGAACGCTTCAACCGCACCCTGCTCGACGAATGGGCCTACCTGCGGCCCTACACAAGCAACACCGAGCGGACCGAAGCCCTGGCAGACTTCCTCCACACCTACAACCACCACCGCTGCCACACCGCACTCGACGGACACCCACCCATCAGCCGCGTCAACAACCCTGCGGGTCAATACACCTAGGCCGTGTCCGATGGGTCGCGTGACGCTCCCGCTGGGCACTCGTTCCGTGGGACATGGGGCGGGGAGATCTTTCGGATGAAGAGTGGGCTCGACTGGAGCCGCACCTGCCGACGAATCACGGGCGGGGTGGACGCTGGCAATCCCACCGCCGTGTGATCAACGGGATTCTGTTCCGGCAGCGGACCGGCCTCCCCTGGCGGGACCTGCCTCCTTGCTTCGGTAGCTGGAAGACGGTCCACGACCGTCATCGCAGGTGGTCGGCGGACGGCACGTGGGAGAGAATCCTGCGGGCCGTCCAGGCCGACGCCGATGCCGAGGGCCGGATCGACTGGAGCATGGTCAGCGTCGATTCCACGACCTGCCGCGCTCATCAGCACGCGGCCGGCGCCTCCACCCGCGCCCCGAAGATCCCGGGTCGGCGCAGGACCCCGGCGCGCCACCGCTCCGATGAGGCCCTGGGACGCTCGCGAGGCGGGCTCACAAGCAAGATCCACCTCGCCGGGGAAGGCGGGTGTCGCCCGCTCGGGTTTGTCATCACGCCCGGCCAGTGGGGGGACGCACCGCAGATGATTCCCGTCCTGAAAGAGATCCGCGTGCCCCGGCAGGCTGGTGGACGACCGCGCACCCGGCCCGACCATGTCGGGGGCGATAAGGCGTACTCATCACGCCGTAATCGGCGTCACCTGCGCAGACTCCAGATCAAGCACACGATCCCCGAGCCAAGAGACCAGCGGGCCAACCGCCGACGCCGCGGCAGCCAAGGCGGCCGGCCCACAGGCTTCGACAAGACGATCTACCGCCGCCACAACGAGGTCGAGCGGACCATCAACCGGCTCAAGAACTTCCGAGCCGTCGCCACGCGCTTCGACAAACGGGCGTACGTCTTCCACGGGACGGTCACCGTGGCCGCGATCCGCCTGTGGCTCTGTCCGCAGTGAGACGCCTCGTTCAGAGCTTATCGGCACCTGGGTAGTGGTGGCGCAGTTCGCTGAGTAGGCACGCGTCGACAGCCCTGGCGTCCCAAGATGAGCTGTCGAACTCGGTCTACCAGGGTGAGCGGGGGTCGCGGCGTGCTTCTGGGGTCTGCTCGGGCAGAGCCGTGTTCTGGTCTGTGCGCAGCAGCATGCCCGGGTCGGGTTCGAAGTCCTCATCGGGCGGTGCTGGCTGGTGGAAACGCTCGGTGCGCGGAATGGTGACTTCCACCAGACGGCCCTCCTGGAACATCCATAGCCCGAAGCAGTCATCGTCCTGGTCGCGAAGCAGAACTTGCACCGTGTGCGGATGCGGCCACGGCAGCGACTCCAGGTGCCTGAGCAGGCCCTTGCGGGCACGCATTTTCTCGAACTCGAGGGCCCACCCGAACTCGTAGCCCCAGTGCCCCGCTATCGGGACGAAGCGACCTCGCCACGTGCGTTCCGGGTCGTCCTGGGTCAGCGGTTCCATCACCTCGTCCGACCAGCGGGCGAGCACGATGACCTCGGCGTCTCTACTCATGCCGGAGTATCACCGCATCCGCCTGATCCACCGCAACCAAATTCCTCAACCGACCGACGCAGGCAAGGGTGGGCGGATTGGCGACGAGCCTCAGTGCCAGCGAGCCCGACGACGGCGCCTTCGGAGAAGCTCATCTGCGCCTAAGCCACTGCCCTGATCAGCTCAAACGACCCATCGGACAGCCCCTAGGCGCGCCGCCTCGTCCAACAAGAGCTCGACCGTGCGCACCGCCAAAGCCTACCGGGATGGCCAGGACAGCAGGAGCTCCGGCCGAGTCAGTCGGTCAGCGCCACCTCGGAGCATCTGTTCAGCGGGTGGAGTGACCTCGTCCCGGGATGCGTGTGCTGGCCGTGGCCAGCCGCCTGGGTTGCAGATCGTCTGGGGGCCGATGAGTTCACCATCGTCGCATGGCCTACCCAGTGACACGACCGTTCTCGACGGGAATGCCATGTCCACCATCCAGCCCGTGAGCGTGACCGCCCACCAGGACAGTCTGCTCGGCTTCTGTACAAAGCTGTTCGGCGCTGTGGAGATCTTCCGAGTAGCGGCGTGGACGATCGCGAAATTCGGCTCTGTCGGGGATCTTGTGATGTCGCAGGGCTGAGCTGGGCAGTCTCCGGGTGTGTGGTTCAGGGGTGTGGAGCGGTTGTTGCCGCATCTTTCCGGTGTTGTCATCGAGTCGATCAAGCGAACGACCGAGGTCATCACGCTTCGCGCGGGATGCCAAAAGTCGCCGGTGAGACGCCCGGGGTGCGGTATGCCGTCGTGGCGGGTGCACGGCCGGTACGTGCGTCGGCTCGGCGACACGCCCGTGGCCGGCAGCCCCGTGGTCATCGAGCTGACCGTGCGCCGGTTCAAGTGTCTCAGCAAGCCGGTGCCCGGCCGTGACATTCGCCGAGCAGATCGATGGGCTGACCAGGCCACATGCCCGACCGACGCAGGTGCTGCGGTCGATGCTCGTCTCGATCGCTCTGTGCCTGGCGGGCCGTCCCGGCGCCCGCCTGGCCGCGGCCTCGGCATCCGCATCGCCAAGGACGCGCTGCTGGACCTGCTCCGCTCGGTTCCGCGGCCACCGGTCGGCGCCGTCGGATTCCTGGGAGTGGACGACTTCGCTCTGCGCAAGGGCTACTCCTACGCGACGATCCTGGTTGATCTGGAAGCACGCCGCCCGGTCGACGTCTTGCCCGGCCGGGACGCTGAACCGCTGGCTGCGTGGCTGCGCCGCCACCCGGAAGTAGAGGTGATCTGCCGGGACCGGGCTGGCGCTTACGCCGAGGGAGCCCGAAGCGGTGCCCCGCAGGCGATACAGGTCGCCGACGCCTGGCATCCGTGGCGGAACGTCACGGATGCGGTGGAGAAGACGGCCGGCTCTCACCACGGTTGCATCCGGGCCACGTTCGCGACAACCCCGGTCATGGCGGAGGCAACCGCAAGGGACCTGGTCACGCCGGAGCCGTCCGAGGCGGTGGTCGCGCCGTTCGTCACGCCGGACGGCACTCTCGACGTCAGCGGCCACCCCGGCGTCTGGTGGCCCGCACGACCCAGGGATACGAGGCAGTCCATGCACTGCTGGCCGCGGGGAGTCGCTGGCGGCGATCCGCCGGACGCTGCGGCTGGACCACTCCACCGTCCGTCGCTTCGCCCACGCCGGCAGCCTCGACGAACTGCTGGTCAAAGCCACCGGGCGACCGTCTGTGCTCGACGAGCACAAGCCCTATCTCCATGCCCGCTGGCTGGAGGGCTGTCATGACGTTCCCCAGCTCCACCGCGAACTGCGCGAGCGCGGATTCACCGGGAGCGTCCAGTGCCTCCGCCGCTCCTTCCGTGCCTGCCGGCCTGCCCGCCAGCCAGGCCGGAAGCTGCAGCCGGTGTCCCGACCGCAGCCAAGGTCGGCCCCGGAGCCCCGCCGCATCGTCAGCTGGATCACGACGCACCCCCAGCACCTCGCGGCCGCTGACGCCGCGGAACTGAAGGAGATCCGTACAGCCTGCCCTCACCTCGACGCCGCGCACGGCACGTCCACGACTTCGCCGAGATGCTCCACAGCCTCCAGGGAGACCGGCTCCCGGACTGGGTGGACCGTGTCCTTGCCGACGGACCCCCCTGCCTTGCGCTCCCTGGTCAGCGGCCTACGACGAGACTTCGACGCCGTCACTGCCGGCCTCTCCACCCCATGGGGCTCCGGGCAGGTCGAGGGTCACGTCACCCGGGTCGAACTCATCAAAACGCCTCCACCACCCAGCTCCTCGACCCTGCCACCGGAGCCTGGGCCATGGACGTCGCGCAGGCGCTGGGCATCGACATGGCACTGTTTCCTGCGCTGCGCGCGCCCGGCGACCCAGCCGGCATGCTGCTTCCGCAGGTCCGTGAGGAGCTGGGGTGGGATAGGGCGGTGCCGGTGACGACAGTCGCCTCGCACGACACCGCCTCGGCGGTCGCCGCCGTCCCGGCCGGGCGCGGGGAGCACTTCGCCTATATCTGCACCGGAACCTGGTCGCTGGCGGGCCTGGAGCTTGCGGCGCCAGTGCTGAGTGAGGCAAGCCGGCAGGCGAACTTCACCAACGAGCTCGGTATCGACGGCACCGTGCGCTATCTGCGCAACATCATAGGCCTGTGGCTGCTGCAGGAGTGCATGCGCAGCTGGGGCGAGGACGATGTGGTGGGCCTGCTGCGGGAAGCCGGCGGTGTGGAGGGCCTTCGGTCGGTGGTCGATGCCTCCGATACGCGGTTCCTGGCGCCTGGCGGGATGCCGCAGCGCATTGCCCAGGCGTGCCTCGACTCAGGCCAGTCGGTGCCGTCGACGCGCGCTGAGATCACCCGATGCATCCTCGATTCCCTCGCGCCGGCCCACCGGCAGGCGATCGAGCAGGCGCAGGAACTCTCCGGCCGCCACGTCGATGTGATCTACGTGGTGGGTGGCGGGGTGCGGAACGCGTTGCTGTGCCGGCTGACCGCCGATGCGTGCGGGCTTCCCGTGGTCGCCGGTCCGGTGGAGGCTGCCGCACTCGGCAACGTGCTGGTCCAAGCCCGGGCTCGCAGGCTGGTCGGCGAGCGTGCGCAGATGCGTGAGCCGGCGGCACCTGGCGCGCCGATGCGCCGTTACCAACCGTCCGGAGACCGGGCGGCGTAGGCCGCTGCGGCCCGGCGCGTCGCCGGAATCTCCGGCTCCTGAACCCTCCGGGCGGGCACGGACCTGACAGACGTGCCCACCCAGAGCCCTACCGTACGAAGTGAAGGACCCCGCGATGCGTGTCGCTCTCTTCCTTATCTGTGGCAACGACACGCCCTACCCGGACACCGGCCGCGCCGTGGTACGGCTGCTGAACCGGCTCGGTGTCGATGTCGACTTCCCGATGGGCCAGACCTGCTGCGGGCAGCCGCACTACAACACCGGCTACCGCAAGCAGGCCGAGCCGCTCGCCCGCCGGTTCGCCGAGGTCTTCGCCGGCTACGACGCGATCGTCACGCCGTCGGGCTTGTGTGGAGCGATGGTGCGCGAACTGTATCCGCGGACGGGTGAGCGGGCCCAGATGGAGGGCCGCGGAAGCGCTCTGGCCGAGGCGGTCGCGGACGTGGTGCCCAGAACGTTCGAGCCGACCGAGTTCTCATCGATGTCCTGGGGGTGAGCGACGTCGGCGCGTACTTCCCGCACAAGGTCACCTATCACCCCACCTGCCACGGCTTGCGCGGTCTCGGCCTGGCGGACCGGCCCCGGCGGCTGCTGGAGGCGGTGAAGGGTCTGGAGCTGGTGGAGCTGCCGGGCGCGGAGGAGTGCTGCGGCTTCGGCGGGACGTTCGCGGTGAAGGACGCGGACGTGTCCACTGCCATGGGCACCGACAAGGTGAACGCCGCCGTGGCTACGTAGGCCACATGCAGGAACGGTTGTTGCCGGATTCTGGGAACGACCGTGGGAGGCTGCTTGGGGAAATGTTGGCGAGAAACAGGAACGGAGTCCTGTGGGTGTCGCGCGACGGCAGCCTGCAGCGGCGGCTCGCCGGCCAAGTCCGGGGTAGTGAAACGTCCTGGCCAGCTCCTGTACGGGCGATCTTCTCAGGGTGCGAAGCGGGCCTGGGCCTCCAGGACGGCTTCGGTGTAGCGTCCCGCCCACGCGCCCATCGCACGGATCGGGCCCAGCAGCGCGAGGCCCGCCTCGGTGAGGGAGTAGTCGACGCGTGGTGGGGCCTCGGCATACGCCTGGCGTACAACCAGGCCGTTGTACTCAAGGCGGCGCAAGGCTTCGTTGAGGACCTTGGGGCTGATCCCGCCGATGCGGGTGATCAGCGCGCGCGGCCTCATGGGTCCGCTCTCGCCGAGGATGTAGACGATCACGCTGTCCCAGCGGTTCGACAGTACGTCGAAGGCCACCCTCGCCTGGCAGTCCGCGGCGTACTCGCCGCCGCCCAGGTCCTCGCCCAGGCCTTGTTCGTCTGCCACTACCGCCGCGTCGCTCATGTGATCATCCTGCCCGACCCGATGCACACCATGCGGTGTGCATCGGCGCGCCTAGCGTCCTTTCCGTCACACCTCGCACATCTCGCGACACGGACGACAGGAGCAAGCACATGCGCATCGGCATTCTTGGTACAGGGGCGATGGCCACGGCCCTCGGCGCGGCCTGGGTTCGCGCAGGCCATGACGTTCGGGTGGGCGGTCGGGACACCGAGGCGGCCTCCCGCACCGCCCTGCTCACCGGAGCTTCCGAACACGGCAGCCTCGCCGAGGCCGCGGCCCACGGGGACGTGGTGCTCATCGCCGTGCCGGCGGGCGCCGCGCCGCAGTTGGCCAGGGAACTGGCCACCCTGCTCGCCGGGCGGACGGTGATCGACTGCACCGTTCCCATGGCGCCGGGCGAGGACGGCCCGGCCCTGACCACGGCCGGCGCCACCTCCGTCGCCCGGCTCATCGCGGACGCCGCCCCCGGCGCCCACGTGGTGAAGGCGTTCGGGGTGTGCCACGAGAGCATCTGGACCCTGGACCGGCCGGCCTTCGAAGGGTCCCCACTGGCGGTCCCGTTCTGCACCGACCAGCCGGGCGCCGCCACGCGGGTGGCGGAGATCATCACCTCCATGGACTGCACGCCTCTGCCCTGCGGCGGGCTCGATCGCGCTGCCCTGCTGGAGGCCACTGCCGTCTTCGCCGTCGGCGTCTGGTGGTCTGGCGCCGAGGCCCGCTTCGCGTTCCCGGCCCCGGCCCTGGCCCCGGGGGCCGTTGACGACTAGCCAGGACCTGTCCGGCCGATCCCGCGTGGGGCTGTGGAACGAATGGGTCCTGCCAAGTCCGTTGCGTTGCGCACGTGAGCACAACCACGGTCCCCAAGCAAGCACCGAGGTGTTCCCGGAATTCGACGACATCACTTTCCCGATGAGGCGAGTGTTCCTGCGGCCGGACAACAGACGTTCTCGAAACCCGACTACAAAGCCAGCCGCCGCCTCTACGGGAGCGTCCGTCCTGTGCACTGCGGACAACTCCTTTCTGATGCACATCGGCGGCATCATCCGACGCCTGGACGCAGACATCCGCCCGTTGCACATCGTCGAGATCCTCGCCGGCACGGAAGAAGACCCCCTGACATGAGTGGCACCTAGCTCGGCATGCCGGCCTTCCCCAAGGCCGCGCGAGGAGCAGTGGGCAACACCACGCTCCGCGCCAACCTGCGAAACGCCACCCACGCCATCCGGGGCAAGCGGGCGCGGGCGGTGGCCGAGCTGGACGACTGGGCCGAGCTGCGCGAGGCCGGAAAGGAGATCAAGGACGACGTCCTGAGGAACCTCGACACCCA
>NZ_JNWK01000064.1 GCF_000716445.1 Streptomyces wedmorensis | reverse complement strand
CCCCCGACCCCAGCCCCGGCGTCCCCGCCCCCAGCCCCAGCGGCCCCGACACCGAAACCGGTCCCGGCGGCCGCGTCGCGGCGGATCGCGTCGTGGACGACGAGCGTCTGCGCCGCTGGCGTCTGGTGCTGGGGGGAGGGGAGGCGGACGGGACCGGGCGGGTGTTGGCGGGGACCGACGCGGCGATGGACGGGGCGCTCACCGCGTTGTACGAGAGCAAGGGGCAGGGCGGCGACCGCAGGGGGCGGGACCGGTCGGCGGGGCTGGGGGCCTCGGCGCCCTCCGTCGCCCGGTGGCTCGGCGACATCCGCACGTACTTCCCCAGCTCCGTCGTCCAGGTCATGCAGCGCGACGCGATCGACCGGCTCGGCCTGGCCACGCTCCTCCTGGAGCCGGAGATGCTGGAGGCCGTCGAGGCCGACGTCCACCTCGTCGGCACCCTGCTCTCCTTGAACAAGGCCATGCCGGAGACGACCAGGGAGACCGCGCGGGCCGTGGTGCGGAAGGTCGTCGAGGACCTGGAGAAGCGCTTGGCCACCCGCACCCGGGCCACGCTCACCGGTGCGCTGGACCGTTCCGCCCGGATCAGCCGCCCCCGCCACCGGGACATCGACTGGGACCGGACGATCCGCGCCAACCTCAAGAACTACCTGCCCGAGCACCGCACGGTCGTCCCCGAGCGGCTCGTCGGCCACGGGCGCGCCTCACAAGCGGTGAAGAAGGAGGTGGTGCTGTGCATCGACCAGTCCGGCTCCATGGCCGCCTCCGTCGTCCACGCCTCCGTCTTCGGTGCGGTCCTCGCCTCGATGCGGTCGATCGCGACCCGGCTCGTCGTCTTCGACACCGCCGTCGTCGACCTGACCGACCGGCTCGACGACCCGGTCGACGTCCTCTTCGGCACCCAGCTCGGTGGCGGCACCGACATCAACCGCGCGCTCGCGTACTGCCAGTCCCGGATCACCCGGCCCGCCGACACGGTGGTCGTCCTCATCAGCGACCTGTACGAGGGAGGGATCCGCGACGAGATGCTGAAGCGGGTCGCGGCGATGAAGGCGGCGGGCGTCCAGTTCGTGGCGCTGCTCGCGCTCTCCGACGAGGGCGCGCCCGCCTACGACCGCGACCACGCGGCGGCGCTCGCCGAGCTCGGCGCCCCGGCCTTCGCCTGCACCCCCGACCTCTTCCCGGAGATCATGGCGGCGGCTCTGGAGAAGCGCCCCCTGCCGATACCGGCGACCTGACCGCTACCACGCCGCGAGCGGCCCCGGGTACGGAATCCGCAACCCGGCACCACCCCCGCGGGTGCGGAATCCGCAGCCGGCGGACCACCCGCACGGGTGTGTGAGAGGCGACTGAGTCCTATATCACACAAGGGCCCGAGCGGCCCTCACCCCGGATCCGGGCGCGTCGTGAGGGGCCCGGAGGCCAGGCCCCGCCTGCCGCGAACGCCGCACGTCGGTACCCGGGACCCCCTACGGACCGCCCCGTGTTCCCTACGTTCTGTGACCCGGATCACCGCTCGGTTGTGACCTGCGATTTAGGGACCTACGTCCCACGGGGATAACCTGCGAGACGGACATGCCGCGTCCACGGACTCCGTGCACGCCTCCCTTGTGACAGCGCAGTCACGTTGCCCTTCGCGGCACGCCCACGCAGACAACGAACCGCGATCATCAGAAAAGGGACGGACGCGCGTGGACCTGTTCGAGTACCAGGCGAGGGACCTCTTCGCCAAGCACGGTGTACCGGTGCTGGCCGGTGAAGTCATCGACACGCCTGAGGCGGCGCGCGAGGCCACCGAGCGTCTTGGCGGCAAGTCGGTCGTCAAGGCGCAGGTGAAGGTCGGTGGCCGCGGCAAGGCCGGCGGCGTGAAGCTGGCGGCGAACCCGGACGAGGCCGTCGCCCGCGCGACGGACATCCTCGGGATGGACATCAAGGGCCACACGGTCCACAAGGTGATGATCGCCGAGCTGTCCCCGGAGATCGAGGCGGAGTACTACGTCTCGTACCTCCTCGACCGCACCAACCGCACCTTCCTCGCGATGGCATCGGTGCAGGGCGGCATGGACATCGAGGAGGTCGCGGAGAAGACCCCCGAGGCCCTCGCGAAGGTCCCGGTCAACGCCGTCGACGGCGTCGACATCGAGAAGGCCCGCGAGATCGTGGCCCTGGCGAAGTTCCCGGCCGACGTGGCCGAGGGTGTCGCCGAGGCCCTGGTGACCCTGTGGAAGACCTTCGTCGCCGAGGACGCGCTCCTCGTCGAGGTCAACCCGCTGGTGAAGACCAAGGACGGCCGCATCCTGGCCCTGGACGGCAAGGTGTCTCTCGACGAGAACGCCGACTTCCGTCAGCCCGACCACGAGGCGCTCGAGGACAAGGCCGCAGCCAACCCGCTCGAGGCTGCCGCCAAGGCCAAGAACCTCAACTACGTCAAGCTCGAGGGCGAGGTCGGCATCATCGGTAACGGTGCCGGTCTGGTCATGTCGACCCTGGACGTCGTCGCGTACGCCGGTGAGAACCACGGCGGCGTGAAGCCGGCCAACTTCCTCGACATCGGTGGCGGCGCCTCCGCCGAGGTCATGGCGAACGGCCTGGAGATCATCCTGGGCGACCCGGACGTCAAGTCCGTGTTCGTCAACGTCTTCGGCGGCATCACCGCCTGTGACGAGGTCGCCAACGGCATCGTCCAGGCCCTGGAGCTCCTCGCCTCCAAGGGCGAAGAGGTCACCAAGCCGCTGGTCGTGCGCCTCGACGGCAACAACGCGGAGCTGGGTCGCAAGATCCTGTCGGACGCGAACCACCCGCTCGTGCAGCGCGTGGACACCATGGACGGCGCGGCCGACAAGGCCGCCGAGCTCGCGGCTGCGAAGTAAGGGACGAGGTCAGAACACCATGGCTATCTTCCTGACCAAGGACAGCAAGGTCATCGTCCAGGGCATGACCGGTGCCACGGGCATGAAGCACACCAAGCTCATGCTGGGTGACGGCACCAACATCGTCGGCGGCGTGAACCCGCGCAAGGCCGGCACGACCGTCGACTTCGACGGCACCGAGGTCCCGGTCTTCGGCTCCGTCGCCGAGGCGATGAAGGAGACCGGCGCCAACGTCTCGGTCCTCTTCGTCCCGCCGGCCTTCGCGAAGGCCGCCGTGGTCGAGGCGATCGACGCCGAGATCCCCCTCGCCGTCGTCATCACCGAGGGCATCGCGGTCCACGACTCCGCCGCCTTCTGGGCGTACGCGCAGGCGAAGGGCAACAAGACCCGCATCATCGGCCCGAACTGCCCCGGTCTCATCACCCCGGGCCAGTCCAACGCCGGCATCATCCCGGGCGACATCACGAAGCCGGGCCGCATCGGCCTGGTCTCGAAGTCCGGCACGCTGACGTACCAGATGATGTACGAGCTCCGTGACATCGGCTTCTCGTCCGCCGTCGGCATCGGTGGCGACCCGGTCATCGGCACCACGCACATCGACGCCCTCGCGGCGTTCGAGGCGGACCCCGACACCGACCTGATCGTCATGATCGGTGAGATCGGCGGCGACGCCGAGGAGCGTGCGGCCGACTTCATCAAGGCGAACGTCACCAAGCCGGTCGTCGGCTACGTCGCGGGCTTCACCGCGCCCGAGGGCAAGACCATGGGCCACGCCGGCGCCATCGTCTCCGGCTCCTCCGGCACCGCCCAGGCGAAGAAGGAGGCCCTTGAGGCCGCGGGCGTCAAGGTCGGCAAGACGCCGACCGAGACGGCCAAGCTGGCGCGCGCGATCCTCGCGGGCTGACACCAGCGGTAGCTGTACGCGAGGGCCCCGCCCCCGCCCGGACATCCGGGCGAGGGCGGGGCCCTTTCGCGTACGGCGGCTACTCGGTCGTCGGGACCAGGCGTTCGGGGCCCGGGTGGGGCTCGGAGCGCAGCCTGTCGCGGAGTTCCAGGTCCTCGGGGCGGAGCTTCTGGGGGCCGCCGCGCACCGGCACCCCGTTGACGGTCTCGCCGGGGGCGTTGACCGGGATGTAGTGGGTCGGCGCGGTCGCGGCCGCGAAACCCGTGACGCCGATGAGGACCGCCGTCACCCCGAGCACCGCCCGCACCCAGGTGCGGCCCCGCCGCTCGCTGCCCGACCGGACGGTGCGGGCGGCCGGGAGGGTCGCCGTCGGGGCCTCCGCGACCAGCTCGCTCAGCCGCCGCTGCAGTGCCTCGGGTTCGGCGAGCTCGGGGATCCGCTGCCCGAGGACGGTGCGGGCGTGCAGCAGCCGGTTGGCGGCGGCGGGGGTGCTCGCCTCGGTCTCGGCCGCCGTCTCGGGCAGGTCGAGGCCGAGTCCGTCGTAGAGCAGGACGGTTCGGCGGTACGCCGGCGGGAGTTCGAGGAGCGCGCCGAGCAGGGTCCGCCGGCTCGCCTCGGTCGGCGGGGTGTCGGGGTGCTTGTGGGCGCGGCGCAGCCGGTGCCACGGGGAGAGGGCGTACTCGTACGCCGCCGCCCGCACCCAGCCCACCGGATCGGCGTCGACGGCGACCTCGGGCCAGTGGTCCCAGGCGTGGTGGAAGGCGTGCTCGACGGCCTCGCGGGAGAGCCGCCGGCGCCCGGTGAGCAGATAGGTCTGGTGGACGAGGCCGGGTCCGGCGTACGCGTAGAGGGCGTCGAACGCCTCCTCGGGAGTGAGGCCCGGCACCGCGGGAGCGGCCGCCGGGGCCTCCGGTGCGGGCACCGGCCGGGTCTCCTCCGCCGCCACCGGTTTCAGGCGCTCCTGCGGCCTCTGGGTGGCTTTGCGGGCGGGCCAGGGGGCGATCGCGGGGGCGGGGGACGGGGCCTTCGGCGGTTTGGCGGCCCGCTTCACCGCGGCCTTCGGGCGAACGTTGGGCGAGGCGGTGAGCGGCGTGGCCGGGCCGCCGGTCGCGGCCGGGGTGCCGGCCGGCTTCGGCGTCGTGCCCGGCGTCGTGGTGCCGGTGCCGGTGCCGGTGCCGGCGCCGGTCGCCTCCGGGGCGCGCGCGGCCGTCCGGGTGGACTCCGTCGTGGGGGTCGGCGCGGGCCCCTGGGGCTCCGGAGCGGAGGGTGCGTCGTGCTCGTCGCACGCGCCGAGCAGCTTCGCGTACGCCTCGCGCTTGCGGCCGCGGGGCGCGGAGCGCCCGGTCTCCCAGGCCTTGATCGTGGCCTTCGTGACGCCCATGGCCTCGGCGACCTGCTCCTCGCTGAGAGCGAGGGCCTCGCGCAACCTGCGCCGCTCCTTCGGGGGCGGCAGGGTGTCGGAGGGGGCGGAATCCGCGGTGCTCCGGCTCATCGGTGTCGACCTCCCGCAGCGCTTCTCTGGGCGGAAAAGTACATAAACGTATCTTGAGCGACACAACGGAACTTTGCCTGTTACGTCGCAAAAGCGCGTGTCGTTGGCAGCATGATCCCGTGACCCACGTGACCGAGCACCCCCTGGTCCAGGGCGGCCGTTCCGCCGCGCTCGCCACCGCCTGCGTCCGCGGCGGGGTCGCCGCCGGGCTCGGCCTCGGCGGGCTCGCGGTCCTGGTGACCGCGGCCTGGATCAGCTCCCCGTACCCCGACGGCGGCCCCGGCGGAGTGCTGCACCTGGCCGCCGGACTCTGGCTGCTCGCCCACGGGGTGGACCTGGTCCGCACGGACACCCTGTCGGGCCTGCCCGCGCCCCTCGGCGTCGTCCCGATGCTCCTCGTCGCCCTGCCCGTCTGGCTCGTCCACCGGGCCGCCCGCGACACCCTCGACGCGGCGGACGGGGACGGCCGTCCGCGCACCTCGGCGAGCGGCGCCGTGGCGTCGGTCGCCGGTGGGTACCTGCTGGTCGCGGCCGTGATCGTGGTCTACAGCGAGAGCGGCCCGCTGGCGGCCGACCTGATCACGGCCGGGCTCTGGCTGCCCGGCGTCGTCGTGGGCGCGGCGGGGGCCGGGGTCTGGACGGCGCTCGGCCGCCCTCTCCCCGGCGGGCGGCACACGGCCGCCGCCCTGCGCGCGGCCGGGCTCGGACTCGTCACGCTGCTCGGCGGCGGAGCGGTCGCAGCGGCCGTCTCGCTGGCCTGGCACGCGGGAGAGGCCCAGGCGGTCTTCACGGGCCTCGCGGGGGAGTGGTCCGGGCGCGTGGCCGTCCTGCTGCTGGTCCTGGCGCTGCTGCCGAACACGGCCGTCTGGGGGGCCGCGTACGGGCTCGGGCCGGGCTTCACCCTCGGCACGGGCGCCCTCGCGACCCCGTTCGGCCTCGTCGGCGACCCCGCCGTACCGCCCTTCCCGCTGCTGGCCGCACTGCCCGCCGAGGGGCGCGGCACCTGGGTCCACTGGCTGGCCGTCGCCGCCCCGCTGGCCGCCGCCGCCGTCCAGGGCGGGCGCGTGGGCCGTGCGGCGCGGACCTGGGCGGCCCGGGACGCCGCCCTCACGGCCCTGGGCGCCGCCTGGGGCTGCGGGGCGGCCGTCGCGGTCCTCGCCGCCGCCGCGGGCGGCCCGCTCGGCAGCGGCCGGCTCTCGGCCTTCGGTCCCGTCTGGTGGCAGGCGGGCGCCGCGACGGTGCTCTGGGGCGCCTGTCTCGGCGTCCCCACGACGCTTGCGGTACGGGCCTGGGGCCGTCGCGTCCCGCGCCCGAAGAACCTGCCGGTGTCGGCCCCCGCGTCCGGCGGCGCGTCCGTGCCGGGCCCCGCCGCGGCGAGCGGCATCCCGGCCCGCACCGCGTCCTCCGGCGCCTCCACCCCGGGCCGGTCGGCCCGCACCGCGTCCTCCGGCGCCTCCACCCCGGGCCGGTCGGCCGGGGTCGCGGGCCGGAAGTCCTCCGCGGACCGGCCCCGCGGTGCAGAAGCCGCGGCTCAGGACCTCGCCGACCTCGACGACGACTCCGGCTACGAGCCGTACGACTACCTCCCGGCGGCCTGGGAGCCCTCGCCCCCGATCCCGCTCCGGGCCTCGGCCCGGCCCTCGGCCGTCCCCCCGGACCTCGACCCGGTCCGGCCCCCGGCCCCGTCCTCCGACGGCACGCCGGAGCGGGCTGCCGGCCCTGCTCGGGCCACCGTCGAGCCGGAGGTCCCGCCGCCCGCGGACACCCCCTGAGCGCGCTACTCCCGGACGCCGAAGCCCGCGCGCAGCGGCTTGGGGAGGAGGTCGTTGCAGGCGAGCTGGCCCGCGTGGGTGAGGGCGTCGTCACGGCACTCGTAGAAGTCGCGGTAGACGACCTGCATGGTGAAGCCGACCGCGACGATCATCAGGGCGACGCTCGCCGCGACCAGACCGCTGATCGCGGCCGTGCGCATCGAGCGGAGCGGGGCGCCCGCCGCGGACGCGCCCTGCCCGGAGGCCTGACCCGGCAGCGGCCCCTGACCGGGGGCCGTTCCGCCGGTCCGACCCTGGACCTGGCCGGGGACCTGTCCCGAGGCCTGGGACGCCGGCTGTGATGTCGGCGACAGATCGGCCGCCGGCTTCGGCTTGGCGCGGAGGGAGCTGATCGCCCAGTAGAGGCCGAGGGCGCCGAGCAGCAGGGCCAGCTCCGGGATGTCGAAGATGGCGAAGAAGAAGGCCCACATGCCCGCGAGGATCGCGTACCGCGCCCGCCGCTGCGCCGGGTCCGTCGGGTCCCAGCGGAGCCCCTGACGCCCGGGCCCGCTCTGGCCGGGACCGCCCTCCGGTCCGCCCTGGCCGCCGCCCTGCCGCTCCGGACCGCGACCGAAGCCGTCCGTCGAGGGGCCGGGCTGGCGCGGGCTCCAGCGGCCGTCGGACGGGCCCGACGCGTCCGGGCTCCCGGACGCGTCGTCGTCCGAACCCTCCGGCCGCCGCGGCTGCCACGGCTGGTCGGGGCGCCCCTCGGGCGGCGGTGCGAACGGGTTGTCGTCGTTCGTGGACTGGCGTTCCGGCATCTGCTGAACGTCTTCCCTCTGTCGTCGCGACCACGGCCGCATCCGTGGTCTCCACTGCTGTCTCGTCCGCCGCTCTGCGCTGATCGCCAGGCGTCGGACCCTGACGCTACCGCCCTGCTCCGCCCCCGTCCCGTGGGGGCCGTCCCGTGTGCCGGTATCGTTGCTGACGGTCGAGCCATTCGTAGGGTTCCCCGTATCGAGGGGCACGATTCGTTCGTACGACCGTACAAACACCACGGAAAGTAGTGACCCAGTGGCTGCCGCCCGCCTCGTCGTCCTGGTCTCCGGGTCCGGTACCAATCTGCAGGCCCTCCTCGACGCCATCGCCGCCGACCCCGAGGGGTACGGAGCGGAGGTCGTCGCCGTCGGTGCCGACCGCGACGGCATCGTCGGCCTGGAGCGCGCCGAGCGCGCCGGGCTGCCCACCTACGTGTGCCGGGTCAAGGACCACGCCACCCGCGAGGAGTGGGACCGCGCCCTGACCGAGGCCACCGCCGCCCACGAGCCGGACCTCGTCGTCTCGGCCGGCTTCATGAAGATCGTCGGCAAGGAGTTCCTCGCCCGCTTCGACGGCCGCGTGGTCAACACCCACCCGGCCCTGCTGCCCAGTTTTCCCGGTGCCCACGGAGTGCGCGACGCCCTCGCGTACGGCGCGAAGGTCACCGGATGCACCGTCCACTTCGTCGACGACGGTGTCGACACCGGCCCGATCATCGCCCAGGGCGTGGTCGAGGTGCGGGACGAGGACGATGAAGACGCTCTCCACGAGCGCATCAAGGAAGTCGAGCGCTCGCTGCTCGTCGACGTCGTGGGGCGCCTCGCCCGGCACGGCTATCGCATTGAGGGACGAAAGGTTCATGTCGGTGAACACGGACACCGTTAAGCCCATCCGCCGCGCGCTGGTCAGCGTCTACGACAAGACGGGGCTCGAAGAGCTGGCCCGCGGTCTGCACGAGGCCGGTGTCGAGCTCGTCTCCACCGGCTCCACGGCCGGGAAGATCGCCGCCGCGGGCGTGCCGGTCACCAAGGTCGAGGAGCTGACCGGCTTCCCCGAGTGCCTGGACGGCCGCGTCAAGACCCTCCACCCGCGCGTGCACGCCGGCATCCTCGCCGACCTGCGCCTCGAATCGCACCGCGAGCAGCTCGCCGAGCTCGGCGTGGAGCCCTTCGACCTGGTCGTCGTGAACCTCTACCCGTTCCGCGAGACGGTCGCCTCCGGCGCCACCCCGGACGAGTGCGTCGAGCAGATCGACATCGGCGGCCCGTCCATGGTCCGCGCCGCGGCCAAGAACCACCCGTCCGTGGCCATCGTCACCAGCCCCGAGCGGTACGCCGACGTGCTCGCGGCCGTGCAGGCCGGCGGCTTCGACCTGACCGCCCGCAAGCGCCTCGCCGGCGAGGCCTTCCAGCACACCGCCGCGTACGACGTGGCCGTCGCCTCCTGGTTCGCCGACGACTACGCCGCCGCCGACGACTCCGGCTTCCCCGACTTCCTGGGCGCCACCTACACGCGCAACAACGTCCTGCGCTACGGCGAGAACCCGCACCAGGGCGCCGCGCTCTACGTCGACGGCACCGGCGGCCTCGCCGAGGCCGAGCAGCTGCACGGCAAGGAGATGTCGTACAACAACTTCACGGACACCGACGCCGCGCGCCGGGCCGCGTACGACCACACCGAGCCCTGCGTCGCGATCATCAAGCACGCCAACCCGTGCGGCATCGCGATCGGCGCCGACGTCGCCGAGGCCCACCGCAAGGCGCACGCCTGTGACCCGCTGTCCGCGTTCGGCGGCGTCATCGCCGTCAACCGCCCGGTGTCCGTCGCGATGGCCGAGCAGGTCGCCGAGATCTTCACCGAGGTCATCGTCGCCCCCGGCTACGAGGACGGCGCGGTCGAGATCCTCGCCAAGAAGAAGAACATCCGCGTCCTGAAGGCCGAGGGCGCCCCGGCCAACCCCGTCGAGGTCAAGCCCATCGACGGCGGCGCCCTCCTCCAGGTCACCGACCGCCTCCAGGCCGAAGGCGACGACCCGGCGAACTGGACCCTCGCGACCGGCGAGGCCCTGTCCGCCGACGAGCTCGCCGAGCTGTCCTTCGCCTGGAAGGCCTGCCGCGCGGTCAAGTCCAACGCGATCCTCCTCTCCAAGGACGGCGCCTCCGTCGGCGTCGGCATGGGCCAGGTCAACCGCGTCGACTCCGCCAAGCTGGCCGTCGAGCGCGCCGGCGAGGAGCGGGCGCGCGGCGCCTACGCCGCCTCCGACGCCTTCTTCCCCTTCCCCGACGGCCTGGAGATCCTCACCGCGGCCGGCGTGAAGGCCGTCGTCCAGCCCGGCGGCTCCGTCCGCGACGAGCAGGTCGTCGAGGCCGCCAAGCAGGCCGGCGTCACGATGTACTTCACCGGCACCCGCCACTTCTTCCACTGAGAGTGATCCCACAGGGCCCCTCCTCCGGGAGGGGCCCTGTGGGCTTCCCGGAGCAGCCCGTGGGCTTCCCGTGGGCTTCCTGTGGGCGGATCCGCCGAACGGGTGGACTCTGGTCTAATGGGTTGCTCTTTTGTCGGCCGCCGGTGCTGGGGGACGTGGTGTTGGACGTACTGAACAGGCCCGCTGCGGAGACCACCGGCGCGGAGCCGTCCGACGGCCTCTCCCCGGCGCCCCTGCGCCCGTACCTGATACTCGCGGGCGTCCTGTGCGGCCTGTACTTCCTCTACTCCTGGGTCCAGTACACGCACTTCAGGACCCCCTCGTGGGACCTCGGGATCTTCGGGCAGTCCGTCCGGGCGTACGCCGAGTTCCGCGCGCCCGTCGTCGACATCAAGGGCCCCGGCTTCCACATACTCGGGGACCACTTCAGCCCGGTCACCGCGCTCCTCGCGCCCCTGTACTGGATCTGGCCCTCGCCGGTCTCGCTGCTCTTCGGCCAGGCCGCGCTCTTCGCCGCGTCCGCCGTCGTCGTGGGCCGCACCACCCAGCAGGTCCTGGGCAGCCGCGCCGCCGGCATCGGGCTCACCGTCGCGTACGGGCTGTCCTGGGGCCTCCAGGAGGCGGTCAAGTCCGACTTCCACGAGATCGCGTTCGCCGTCCCGCTGCTCGCCCTGACCTGCCGGGCCCTGATCCTCGGCCGCTGGACGGCGGCCGTCGCCTGGTCCGTCCCGCTGGTCCTGGTCAAGGAGGACATGGGGCTCACCGTCGCCATGGTCGGCGCGGTCCTCTTCCTGAAGGGGCAGAAGCGGCTGGGCGCCGCCCTGGCCGGGTTCGGAGCGGCGGCCTTCGCCCTCACGGTCCTCGTGCTGATCCCGGCGGCGAGCTCGCTCGGCCAGTACGACTACTGGTCGAAGATCGAGAAGACCGGTCAGGGCGCCGAGACCTCGTTCGGGCAGGTCATCGGCGACGCGCTCGCCTCGGGGGAGCGGTGGGAGATGGTCTTCTACCTGCTCGCCATCACCGGCTTCCTGGCCCTGCGCTCCCCGCTGATCCTGCTCGTCCTGCCCACCCTCGGCTGGCGGTTCCTCTCCCAGGACGCCAACCACTGGGGCATGCACTGGCACTACAGCGCCATCCTCATGCCGATCGTCTTCCTGGCCCTCGTGGACGCCGCCCGCTCCGTGCGCACCTCGCCGCGGGCCTGGCTCGCCTCGTACGGGAAGGTCGTCGTCCCCGTCGCGACGGCGGTCGCGCTCGTGCTGGCCGCGAACCTGCCGCTCCGGGAGCTGTTGAAGTCGGAGACGTACGCCACGGACGTCCGGGCCGAGCAGGCTCGGGCCGCGGTGGACGCGGTCCCCGACGGGGCGAGCGTCGAGGCGGACGTCTCGCTCCTCGCCCACCTCACGGCGGACCACCGGGTCTACTGGGTGGGCACCTCGAAGGGCGCCACCCCGGACTACCTCGCGTTCGACCTGCGCGGCTGGGGGCAGCAGGTCTCCGACCCGGCGCAGCTGGCTTCGCAACTGCATCCGGAGGCGCGGTACGAGATCACGTACCGATCGGACGGGTTCGCGGTGCTCAAGCGGGTGTGACCCGGAGGGAACGGCGGAGGGGCCGGGTTCCGCGCCTCTCGGTGCGGAACCCGGCCCCTCACGGGTTCGTGCTCAGTACTGCTGCTTGTTCCGGTTGAACCAGGCCGCGCCGTCCGACTTCGCCACGAAGACGATGACCAGGACGGAGAGGGCCAGGCTGACGATGCCGAGCGGCAGCGAGAAGAGGCTGAACAGCGCGCCGATGGCGCCGTAGACGATCGAGCCGATGCGGATGCCGTTGCCGCCGGAGCGGAACTTGGCGGCCAGCACCATGCCGACGGCGGCGAAGACCAGCGAGATGACGCCCGCGACGATCAGGATGCCCTGACCGAAGTCGGCGAACGCCTCGGCGTCGGCCGACGAGGCGCCCGACTTCTCCAGCTCGCTGTCGACCGCGAAGGACAGACCGATGATCGCGATGCCGCCGATCAGGTTGAAGGCGCCCAGGATCCACAGCATCACGCGCGCGGCCTTCACACCGCCGGGCATCTCGGTCGGGCCTGCCGGGTAGCCGCCGTACGGGGAGACCGGCGGGGCGGCCGGGTAGCCGTAGCCGCCCTGCTGCGGGGGCACGCCCTGGGGGGCCTGCTGCGGGTAGCCGTAACCGGGCTGCTGGCCCTGGCCCTGCTGGCCGTAGGGGTTGTTCGGGTCACCGAAGCTCATCGCGGGTTTCCTCCGTGAATTTTCTCTGTGCGGGGACGACGCGGCCCGCGCGGAGGACTTTCACGGCATTTCAGCGGATTTCCCCCCGGCACTTTCCGCGGTACTGCGCGGATCATCGTCGTCGCACCGTCGACTCCTTGTCCAGTCGATACGTGGTGGAGTTGTGCAAGTGCAACCTGTCGCTCCGGATGACGGTGGCCTCGGCGGGAGCGAATTGGAACAAGGCGGGGGTCATCCGGGAGGATGTCTCCATGAGCGCCCAGATTCTCGATGGCAAGGCCACCGCAGCCGCGATCAAATCCGATCTGACCGTCCGTGTGGCGGCCCTCAAGGAGAAGGGCATCACGCCCGGCCTCGGCACCGTCCTGGTCGGCGACGACCCGGCCAGCCAGAAGTACGTGGCCGGCAAGCACCGCGACTGCGCGCAGGTCGGGCTCGCCTCGATCCAGCGCACGCTGCCCGCCACCGCCACCCAGGAGGAGATCGAGGCGGTCGTTCGGGAGCTCAACGAGGACCCCGCCTGCACCGGCTACATCGTCCAGCTCCCGCTGCCCAAGGGCATCGACGAGAACCGCATCCTGGAGCTGATGGACCCGGCCAAGGACGCGGACGGCCTGCACCCGACCAACCTCGGCCGACTCGTGCTCAACGAGCCCGCCCCGCTGCCCTGCACGCCGAACGGCATCGTCACCCTGCTCCGCGCCCACGGCGTGGAGATCAACGGTGCCGAGGTCGTCGTCGTCGGCCGCGGCGTCACCATCGGGCGTCCGATGCCGCTCATCCTGACCCGCCGCTCCGAGAACGCGACCGTGACCCAGTGCCACACCGGCACCCGGGACCTCTCGGCGCACCTGCGCAACGCCGACATCATCGTCGCGGCGGCCGGCGTGCCGCACCTCATCAAGCCGGAGGACGTGAAGCCGGGTGCCGCCGTCCTCGACGTCGGCGTCTCGCGCAACGGAGAGGGCAAGATCCTCGGCGACGTGGACCCCGGCGTCGCCGAGGTGGCCGCCTGGATCTCCCCGAACCCGGGCGGCGTGGGCCCGATGACCCGCGCGCAGCTCCTCGTCAACGTCGTCGAGGCCGCCGAGCGCGCGGCCGCGGCGCTCTGACGTGACCTCCGGGACCCCGGGGACACCCGGGAACCCGGCCGGGGCGGCGGACACGGCGACGGACGAGGCGACCGGTCCCGGGACGCCGGACTCCGCGACCTCGGGCGCCTCCGGCTCCGGGGATCCGGGCGCCGGGGTTACCGGCGCCGGGACCTCGGGCGTCGGGGACACCGCTTCCGGAACGGTGGACGGCGCGGCGGCGGAGGCAGGGGCGAAGAGCGGTCCGTGGAAGCGGCCGGCGCCGACCCTCACCACCGACACCGCGCGGCCCGAGGGCGGCGGCCGGGCGGCGCCCGGCGACGCTCCGGCACCCGCTCGGCAGTGGCCGCTGCTCACCGTTCTCGGCCTCGCCGGGATCGGTCTGGTCGTGGTGGGCACGGACCCGTTCCCGAAGGCCTTCCGGGTGGGGGTGATCCTGGTCGGGGCCGCGCTCCTCGTCGGTGCCGTGCTGCGCCGGGCCCTGCCGTCGGTCGGCATGCTGGCCGTCCGGTCCCGTTTCACGGACATGATCACGTACGGGGTGATGGGCGCCCTGATCGTGTTCCTCGCGCTGATGGCGCAGCCGGAGCCCTGGCTGCGGATCCCGTTCCTGGAGGACGTGCTCCACCTGACGGTCACCTGACCCGGCGAACCTCACGACGGCGCCCGCCCTCTCCCCCGTGGGAGGGCGGGCGCCGCCGCGATCAAGGGTCATGTACGTGCCAACGGGGATTCAAGATCCGTCGGCGCGCTGTGGCACGGAAGTGACCATTCCGGTACCTCGGCCGCGCATCCGGGTACGGAGCACCCCCGGACCTGCCATCCTTCGGGGAGGCAGGGGACAAGGGGGATCGCACATGCCTCGCTGGAAGGCGCTTCCGGACGAACTCGACCCGGACATCCGCGCGTTCACGGAGCGGCTCCGCCGCCTCGTCGACCGCAGCGGCCTCGGCGTCGCGGCCGTCGCCGAACGCACCGGACACGAACGGTCCGCCTGGGACACGTACCTGAGCGCCCGTCTGCCCGTGCCCAGGGGTGCCGTCGTCACCCTCGCCGAACTCACCGGCGGCGACGCGGGCAGCCTCGCCGCCGACTGGGAACGCGCCGAACACGCGTGGTCGCGGACGGGACGACCGCCGCTTCCCGCCCTCCCTGACGCCGAGGCCGACTCCGACTCCGAGACCGGCTCCGGCTCCGACTCCGAGACCGGCTCCGGCTTCGAGGCCGGCTCCGAGACCGGCGCCGGTGGCGACCGCACCCTGCAGATCCGCCGCCTCGACCGCGTACCCGCCCCCGGCGGCGCCCCGGCCCCGGCCCAGGTCCCCGCACCTCCCCCCGCCTCCTCCGCGCCCCGCTCCCGTCGCTCCGTCGTGCTCCTCTACGCGGCCGGGATCATCGGCGCGCTGCTCGTCGTCACGGCCGCGCTGCTGCTGGTGGACCTCGGCGGCGCGGGCGGCGCGGACGGGCCGACGGCCGCCCCGCCGGTCACGGCGACCCCGAGCGCGGCGCCGCGCACCAGCCTGCCGGCGGGCGTGGAGTGCGCGGGAGCCGACTGCACGGGGCAGGACCCCGAGGCCATGGGCTGTGGCGGGCCGCTGGCCGAGACGGTCGCGCGGGTCCGCGTCGGCGCCGCGCTGGTGGAGGTCCGGCACAGCGGGACCTGCGCCGCCGTATGGGCGCGGATCACCGGCGCGGCGCCGGGGGACGCCGTCACGGTGGAGGCGGCGGGCGCGGTCGAGCGCGTCGTGCTGCCCGAGGGTGCCGACACCGACGCGTACACGCCGATGCTCGCCGTCACGTCCGCGGCGGACGCGCGCGCGTGCGGCACGCTCGTGGACGGGCGTGTCGGATGCACCGTGAACCCGTGACGGCGGAAGGACCCGAACGGGCCCCGGACAGAGGCCCGGAGGGGCTACCGGACGGGTGGCAGTGAGCCGGACCACAAGGGGGTGGGGGTTCGCGGGGCCTCGGGTCGGATAGCCTGACCGCTGGAATTCTCTTCACGTCGAGACACCGATCGATCACAGCGATCGATCGTCGATCGTCGATCAAGGAAGGGACGTCCAGCACCAGGGGCAGGGACCCCCACCGCCAGCTGTCTTACGGAGATCGCCATGACCCGCACTCCCGTGAATGTCACCGTCACCGGCGCGGCCGGCCAGATCGGCTACGCGCTGCTCTTCCGCATCGCCTCCGGCCACCTGCTCGGCGCGGACGTGCCGGTCAAGCTGCGCCTCCTCGAGATCCCGCAGGGCGTGAAGGCCGCCGAGGGCACCGCCATGGAGCTCGACGACTGCGCGTTCCCGCTGCTCAAGGGCATCGACATCTTCGACGACCCGAACAAGGGCTTCGAGGGCGCCAACATCGGTCTGCTCGTGGGCGCCCGCCCGCGTGGCCCGGGCATGGAGCGCGGCGACCTGCTCGCCGCCAACGGCGGCATCTTCAAGCCGCAGGGCGAGGCCATCGCCGCCCACGCCGCGGACGACGTCAAGATCCTCGTCGTCGGCAACCCGGCCAACACCAACGCCCTGATCGCCCAGTCGGCCGCCAAGGGCGTCCCGGCCGAGCGCTTCACCGCGATGACCCGCCTGGACCACAACCGCGCGCTGACGCAGCTGGCCAAGAAGACCGGCTCCTCGGTCACGGACATCAAGCGCCTCACCATCTGGGGCAACCACTCCGCGACCCAGTACCCGGACATCTTCCAGGCGCAGATCGCCGGCAAGAACGCCGCCGAGATCGTCAACGACGAGGCGTGGCTGGCCGACGACTTCATCCCGACCGTCGCCAAGCGCGGCGCCGCGATCATCGACGCCCGTGGCGCGTCCTCCGCCGCCTCCGCCGCGAACGCCGCCATCGACCACGTGTACACGTGGGTCAACGGCACCGCCGAGGGCGACTGGACCTCCATGGGCGTCCCGTCCGACGGCTCCTACGGCGTCCCGGAGGGCCTGATCTCCTCCTTCCCCGTCACCTGCAAGGACGGCAAGTACGAGATCGTCCAGGACCTGGAGATCAACGACTTCTCCCGCACCCGCATCGACGCCTCCGTGCGCGAGCTCTCCGAGGAGCGCGACGCCGTTCGCGAGCTCGGCCTGATCTGAGCCCCGGCCCGACCCGGGCCCACGCTCCAAGTGCTCGGTGCCCCCGGGCCGCACGACCGACCGTGCGGCCCGGGGGCACCGTTTTTCGCGCCGACGCGGAACTGCGACCTCCCTTATGCTGTCCCACCGGTCCCGGCCAACTCGGCCGAAAACACGGACGGTTCCATACAATCGGGGGAGACTTGTCGCAATCTTTCGTGCCCCAGCAGCCCAGTCGGCCGCCGAGCGCGCCGCCGGTCGCCGACCCGCGCCGCTTACCCGCCACCAGCGAGGCGACCCGGCTGCTCTGCGCCGGCACGTACCTCGACGACGGGTTCCGTGACGCGGTCATCGACCAGCTGTACGTCCACGAGGAGCGCTTCGCCGCCCCGTCCCTCGGCTACGACGCGAGCCGCGTCCTCGCCCACGCGCTGCGCGCGCGCCGCGTCGAACTCGGCTGGGCCGCCGGGATCGTCGCCCTCTGGATCATCGCGATCCCGCTCACCAAGGGCCTGGTCAGCCTCCTGATCGCGCCCTTCCTCATCCTCGGCCTGGCCCGCTGGATCCGCGGCCGTTCGGCCACCGCCCCGGTCTACCGGCTCGTCCCCGCGTTCGTCCTGCGCTGGTACGGGCGGCTCACGTTGCTCCAGTCCGCACTCCTCCTCTTCGTCCTCGTCTCCGGCGACGACGAGTCCGGCGGGGACCTCCTGGAGGAGCTGCTCGACCCGGACGGCGTCCTGGGCTTCATGGTCGGCCTGGCCGCCCAGGAGCTGTGGGGCGTCGGCAAGCTGGAGGCGTGGATCACCGTCGCCGTGCCGCTGCTCGTGGCCTGGGCGGTGGCCACCCAGCGCGGCCAGTTCGCCCGCGCGCTGACCCGGGAGCTCTCCCGCGAGCGCTTCCCCGACCAGCGCTCCGACCCGGCCGAGCAGGCCGAGGGCGCCCGGTCGCGCCGCCTGCGCGACCGGATCCGCGTCGAACAGCACGCGCGGCTCGTCCTGTACGACGCGGACCGCCCGTTCTGCGGGGCCGGCGAGCCGTACGAACCCTGGTCGCTCTCCGTCGAGCTGCGCCCCCGCAAGAACCTCGACGGCAAGGCGCCCGAACCGCTCGACAACAGCGCCATCATGCGTCACGTCGTCCCGCTGGTGGAGGCGCTGCGCACGCCGTCCCCGCACGGGTCGCCGCAGATCCAGGCCGCCGTCCGGGACCGGCTGCGCGAACTGGAGATCGACGAGGTCGTGTTCCTGCCGGTCGACGGGCTGCCGGACCGCACGGCGGCGCCGTACACCCCGGAGGGCTTCGAGGCGCACCGTTCGGGCGCGATCGAGGAGGGCGGCGAGACCCGCCGCCACTTCCTCCGGATCAGGGTCGGCGGCTGGGGCGAGGAGATCGTCACGACCGTCTTCGTCCGCGTCCACACGCAGGGCGGCATGCTGATGCTGGAGGTCGCCCCGCACGTGCTGCGGCCGGTGAAGCCGCTCTACCGGTACGCCGACCGGAACGCCCACCGCTTCCTGCACAACCACCACTTCGGCAGGGCCGTCTGGGCGCTGGGCGAGGTCCCGCGTTCCGGCGGGCAGGCCGTGGCCACGCTCTGGCGGGGGCTCGGCCACGTGTGGCGGGTGCTCACCGCGGGCAACGCCAACGCGCTGCCCGAGGGTCCGCTGGTCTCGGTCCGCGAGCTCGGCTCCGACGACGAGGCCTCCCTGTTCCAGGAGATGGACGTCAGCCGGTACCTGAAGAGCATCCAGGACCGGGTCGCGAACGGCGTGACGGTCGCGCTCCGTCAAGCCGGATACGAGACGGCCGAGTTCGAGCAGAAGATCGTGCACGTCGCCGAGGGCGGGACGTTCATCGAGAACACCAAGGGGAACGTCACCCTCGGCAACAACAACACCGTGACCAACAAGACCTTCACCACTTCGAAGACCGGAGGCGACCGTGGCTGACAACGACAACTCCCGCGACCGCGGCGGCATTCACGTCACCAACACCAGCGGCAACGTCACCATCGGCGACAACAACACCGTCACCAGCACGGTGAACGGCACCCAGCCGGCCCGCGACCCCCGGCAGGAGCAGCTGCTCCAGGCCGTCCTCAAGCTCCGGGCCGACCTGCGGGGCGTCGTCGCGACCGACCAGACGGCGGCCCTGGACGAGGAACTGTCCGACACGGCCGACGAGATCGAGGGCCACGGCCGCGCCGACGCCGGCCGCCTGCGCCGCCTGCGCCAGGCCCTCACCGACGCCGGTGCGGTGACCGGGATCCTCGCCTCGGGCGTCGCCGTCGGCCAGGCCGTCGGCACCCTGCTCGGAGGGTGAGATGAGCGGTCACGGGGGCGCCCGCTGGAACGACGAGACCCAGAGCTGGGAGCGGGTGGCACCGGCCGGACCTGCCGGCCAGGGTGCCGCTCGGAGCGGGGACGAGCACGGCCCCGTCGTACCCCCTCCGCCGCCCCCGGACCACGCGCCGGAGTACGACCCGTACCCCGGCACGTCGGGGTACGGGCCGGGGCAACCGGAGTACGTCCCCGAGACGGGCGGCTGGCACCACCCCGTGTCCGGCGGCACCGGGGCGGACCGGCCGCGTCCGCGGGCCGCGCTCGCGGCCGGGGTGGCCGTGGCCGTGCTGGCCGCGGGTTCCGTGGGCGGCTGGCTGGTCTGGGGCCGGGACGACGCCGAGGACCCGGCGGCGGGCGGCCCCGCGGTCTCCGTCTCGGCGCCGCCGGAGACCGGCGATCCCACCGCCGACCCCACGACCGGCACCCCGTCGGACTCGCCGTCGCCGTCGGACACGTCCACCCCGATGGACGACGTGCCCCCGCCCGGCTACAGCGCGCAGCAGGACCTCAAGGGCTTCACGATCGCCGTCCCCGACGGCTGGGACCGCACCGAGTCCGACCAGGGCGTCTTCTTCAACGCGCCGGACGGCCGGAGCCTGATCCAGGTCTTCGTGGTCCGGGAGGCGGGCATGACGCCGTACGACGCCCTGCGCGGCGCCTCCGAGGACGGCCGCGCCAACAAGCCCGGGTACACGGAGATCAGCCTCGGGCGGGTCACCGGCGAGCCGGGCGCCCCGGCCGACGCGGCCGAGCTGGTGTACGCCTACGACCGCGAGGGCGGCCGCCGCAAGGTCGTCGACCGCGCCTTCACGGCCGCGGACGGCAACCACTACGCGATCCTGGCCGCCGGTCCGGAGTCCGACTGGCCGAAGCAGCGCGAGGTCCTCGGCGTGGCCCTGGAGTTCTTCCGCCCGGGCGCGTACTGACCGGCCGGACGCCCCGCCGTCACGACGCCCCGCCGTCACGACGCCCGCCGTCACGACGCCCGCCGTCACGACGGCGGGGTGTCCGGGGTGCCCGGGTGCCGGGACGCTCAGGCTCCGGGCGTCCCCCCGTCGCGGAGCCTCGCCGCGAGGGAGGCCAGGTCGTCGAGCGACCGCAGGAGCAGGCCGTCGCCGAAGGTGATCCGGGTCGCGCCCAGGCGGCCGAGTTCGGCGAAGGACGGGCCGCCGGGGACGGCCAGGACGTTGAGCGGGAGGTCACCGAGGGCGGCACGCAGGACCGGGAGGTCCGCGGCCGGGGCCGCGATCGGGTAGACGCAGTCCGCGCCCGCCGCCGCGTAGAGCAGGGAGCGGGCCACCGCCGCCTCCGCCGGTTCGGGGACCCCGCGGATGTACACGTCCACGCGCGCGTTGACGAAGAGGTCCGGGCCCGCCGCGGCCCGCACCTCCGCCAGCCACTCCGCATGGGCCTCCGGGTCCCTGAGCGCGCGGTCCGGTCCGGTGTCCTCCAGGTTGACGCCGACGGCGCCCGCCTCCCGTACGCGCTCCACCAGTTCGGCCGCCGGAAGCCCGTAGCCGCCTTCCAGGTCGGCGGTGACGGGCACGGAGACCGCCCGGGCGATCCGGGTCACGGCGGCGAACATCTCGGCCGCCGGCGTCGCCCCGTCCTCGTACCCGAGGGAGGCGGCGACCCCGGCGCTCGGGGTGGCGAGCGCCGGGAACCCGGCCGCCTCGAAGACGCGGGCGCCGGCCACGTCCCAGGGCCCGGGCAGCACCAGCGGATCGTCCGCGGCCCGCCCCTGGTGGAGGGCGTGCAGGGCCGCGGCCTTCGGGTCCCCGCTCACGCGGAGCGCGGGGTGTAGTGGCCGGGCGTCATCCGGGTGGTGACACCGATCCGGTTCCAGGCGTTGATCGTGGTGATCGCGGCGATGACCCGGGCGAGCTCGGTCTCGTCGAAGTGCGCGGCGGCCCGTGCGTACACCTCGTCGGGCACGAAGCCGTCGGTGAGGACGGTGACGGCCTCGGTCAGCGCGAGGGCCGCGAGCTCCCGCTCGGTGTAGAAGTGCCGGGACTCCTCCCAGGCGGAGAGCTGCACGATCCGCTCGATGGTCTCGCCCTCCGCCAGCGCGTCCTTGGCGTGCATGTCGATGCAGAACGCGCAGCGGTTGACCTGCGAGGCCCGGAGCTTGATCAGGTGGTACAGGGTCGGGTCGACGTCCTTCGCGGCCGCCGTCTCCAGCCGGACCATCGCCCGGTAGAAGTCGGGGAGCAGCTCGGCCAGGGCGAGGCGGGGGGCGTGCTCGTGGGCGGTGGCCCCGGAGGCGGCCGTCGTGTGCGAGGTGCTGGTCGTGGTCGTCATACGGATCACCGTACGAGCGCTGTGGCACACGGGTATGGTCCATTTCCATGGCGAACGAGCGGGCCACTTTCGGATCCGACCTGCATCTGGAGCTGCGCGGGCCGCGGCTGCGCGAGGGTCTCATGGAGGCCCTGCGGGAGGCCGTGCGCAGCGGGCGCCTGGAGGCGGGCACCCGGCTGCCGTCCTCCCGGTCGCTCGCCGCCGACCTCGGCATGGCCCGCAACACCGTCGCCGACGCCTACGCGGAGCTGGTCGCCGAGGGCTGGCTCACGGCCCGACAGGGCTCCGGCACCCGCGTCGCGCGGCGCGCCGCCCCGCGCCGGACACCGCCCCCGGCCCCCGGCGCCCCGCTCCGTCCCGGGCCGCGCACGCCTCGGGCCGCCCCGTCGGCGGGCGCCCGGCGGCCCGGCACCCCGGCGCACGACCTGAAGGCGGGCAGCCCCGACCTCGCCTCCTTCCCGCGCGCCGAATGGCTCAAGGCGTACCGGCGGGCGCTCACCGCAGCCCCCAACGACGCCTTCGGGTACGGCGATCCACGCGGCCGTATCGAACTGCGCACGGCGCTGGCCGAGTACCTCTCCCGCGCGCGGGGCGTGCGCGTCCGGCCCGAACGGATCATGGTCTGCGCGGGGTTCGTGCACGGCCTGATGCTGATGGGCGAGGTGCTGCGGGGCCGCGGGGTGCGGGGCGTCGCCGTCGAGTCGTACGGCCTGGACGTCCACACGAACCTCCTCGACCGCGCCGGGCTCGGCCTCCCGCCGTTGCCGTTCGACGAACGGGGCACCCGGGTCGAGGAGTTGGCGGCGGGGGAGTTCGGGGGCGCCGGCGCCGTCCTCATGACGGCCGCCCACCAGTTCCCGCTGGGCGGCGCGCTGCCGCCGGACCGGCGGGCGGCGGTCGTCGACTGGGCGCGCGCCTCGGGCGGCTTCGTCCTGGAGGACGACTACGACGGGGAGTTCCGGTACGACCGGCAGCCCGTGGGCGCGCTCCAGGGCCTGGACCCCGAGCGGGTCGTCTACCTGGGCACCGCGAGCAAGTCCCTCGCGCCCGGCCTCCGCCTCGGCTGGATGGTGGTGCCCGAGGAACTGATGGGGGAGGTGGTGGCCGCGAAGGGGGCCGCGGACTGGGTGTCGAGCGCGCCGGACCAGCTGGCCTTCGCGGAGTTCCTCGGCTCGGGGGCGTACGACCGGCACGTACGGGCGAGCCGGCTGCGCTACCGGCGGCGCCGCGACCAGCTGGTGGCGGCGGTGGCCGCCCACTCGCCCGCGACCCGGGTCAGCGGGATCGCGGCCGGCCTCCACGCGGTCCTCGCCCTCCCGCCCGGCACCGAACAGGAGGCGCTCCGCGCCGCCGCCTGGCACGGTCTCGCCGTCCAGGGGGTCGACCAGTTCCGCCGCCCCGGCGTGCCCGCCACCCTCGACGGCCTCGTCGTCGGCTACGCCACGCCCCCGGACAGCGGCTGGCAGGGCGCGCTCCGGGCCCTGTGCCGGGTCCTGCCCTGACCGGCCCGCGGCGCGTCCGCGTCAGGGCGTGCCCGGGTTCCGCTCCGGTGCGGGGTCCGGGCCGGGGCCCTTCGTCGCACCCCGGCCCGGGTCGGCGGGCGCCCCGTCCTTCCCGGCGAGGCCCGCGCCGGGGGGACGGCCCGGAATCCGCCCCGCTTCCACACCGGGGTCCGCCGCGGGTTCCGCACCGGCGTCCGCGCCCGTGGCCGCCGCCGGCACCGCGGGCGGTTCGCCGAAGCGGGCCAGGGTGAGCGATCCGGCGACGGCGATGGCGAAACCGGTGACGGCGAGCCAGCCGAGGCCCTCGCGGGTGCTGTCGCCGAGCCAGACGACGCCGACGATGGCGGGGCCGATGGTCTCGCCGAGCACGGCGCCGGCGGTCGCCGTGGTGACCGAACCGCGCTGGAAGGCGGAGGTGAGCAGCATGAACGCGGCGCCGCCGCCGACCAGGAGCGCGTACCAGACGGGGTCGGTGAGATCGATGCCGTCGATGAGCCGGACCGCCACCTCGACCACGCCGAAGCCGAAACCCGCCCCGAGGCCGAGCACGAGCGCACGGGACCGCTGCGGCAGCCGGCCCGCCACCACGCCGAGCAGCAGCACCCCGAACGAGATCGCGAGCAGCGCCCAGCGCAGGGCTTCCGAGCCGTCCTTGTGGCCCTCCTCGCCGGAGGCGAGCGCCAGCATGGCGAGCCCCGCGCAGACCACGCCCACGGCCGCCCACTCCACCCGCTTCAGCCGCACCCGCAGCACCCGCGAGGCGATGACCGCCGTCACCGCCAGGCTCGCGGCGAGGGCCGCGCCCACCACGTAGATGGGCAGCGTCCGCAGCGCGACGATCTGCAGGGCGAACCCGAGGCCGTCCAGGCCGAGACCGGCGAGGTAGCGCCACTGCCGCAGGGCCCGCCACATCAGCGCGACGTCGACACCACCGCCCGTTCCCGGCTCCGCGGCCCGCGCCGCCACCGCCTGGAACACCGAGGCCGCACCGAAGCAGACGGACGAGGCCAGCGCACAAATCATCCCGAGAAGCACGAAATGACTCTAGGGGGTGAGGCCGGAAAGTACCGGCCTACACTGTGCGGTCGCGAGGGTCGTGACCGCGACGGACGCGATCGCGAAGGGGAGGGCTACGGACATGCGCAAGCTCAGGTCGAGCACGGTGGTGCTCGGCGGAATGGGTGTGCTCGCGGCGACGATAACCGCGTGCGGTTCGGAGCCGGACCGGCGGTGCGTGGACCCGCTGAGCCGCGAGGAGCTGCCCAGCTACCGGTGCGAGAGCGGCGGCGGGAGCGACGACGACAACGGCAGTACGACCCGCGGCTCGTACTACTACGGCGGTTCCGTCCGTGACAGGAAGGTGAGCGGCGGCAGCTTCGACAAGACCGCCGTGGACACCGGCGGCTTCGGCTGCTCCGGCACCGGCGGCGGCTGAGGCGGCACGGCACCGTGGAACGTCACACCATCGAGCCCCGGCCCGGCTGGCAGCGGACGGTCGAGGAGCAGGGGCTCGTCTACCCCCTGACCCGCTACCCGGACGGCACGCTGCGCCCGTACTGGGACGAGAGCGCGTACTACTCCTTCTCGCTGCCCGAGGTCGAGGCGCTGGAGGAGGTCGTCGAGGAGCTGCACGCGATGTGCCTCGCGGCGGCCGCGCACATCGTCGAGCGGAACCGGTTCGCCGAGCTCGGCATCACCGATCCGAAGCTGGCGGGCCTGGTCGCCGAGTCGTGGCACAGGCGTGCCGAACTCCCTTCCCTCTACGGACGGTTCGACCTGCGCTACGACGGTACGGGGCCGGCCAGGATGCTGGAGTACAACGCCGACACCCCCACCTCGCTCGTGGAGGCCGCGAGCCCGCAGTGGTTCTGGATGGAGGAACGGTTCCCCGGCGCCGACCAGTGGAACTCGCTCCACGAGCGGCTCGTCGACGCCTGGAAGCGGCAGGCGCACCTGCTGCCGCCGGGCCCCGTCCACTTCGCCCACTCGGACGGGGACGAGCTCGGCGAGGACCTGATGACGGTCGCGTACCTGCGCGAGACCGCCCAGCAGGCCGGCCTCGACACCGAGGCGCTCTCCGTCGAACGGATCGGCTGGGACCGGCTCTCGCGCCGCTTCGTGGACGACCGGCTGCGCTTCATCCGCAGCTGCTTCAAGCTCTACCCGTGGGAGTGGCTGACCACCGACCGCTTCGGCCGGCACGTCCTCGACACCCTCGACAACGGCGGCGGGACCGGCACCACCTGCTGGATCGAACCCGCCTGGAAGATGCTGCTCTCCAACAAGGCGCTGCTCGCGATCCTCTGGGAGCTGAACCCGGGCCACCCCAACCTGCTCCCCGCCTACCTCGACGGGCCGCGCGAACTCGCCGGGACCACCGGCTGGGTCGCCAAGCCGCTCCTCGGCCGCGAGGGGGCGGGCGTCACCCTGCACGAGGCCGGCACGGCGCCCTTCGTACGGGACGGGGAGGCCTGCTGCTACCAGGAGCTGGCCCCGCTGCCCGACTTCGACGGCAACCGGGTGGTGCTCGGCGCGTGGGTCGTCGAGGACGAGGCGGCGGGGCTCGGGATACGGGAGTCGGCGGGGCTCGTCACCGACGAGTACGCCCGCTTCCTCCCGCACGTGATCCTCTGAGGCCCCCGCGTGACCCTCCGAGGCCTACTCGGGGACGTACTCCCGGAGCGGCGCGGGCTTGAGGCCGGCCGCGTCGGCCAGGTCCAGGGCCCGCTTCAGGTCCTGTGCCACCGTCTCGTTGAAGTGCAGCAGGATGATGTCGCCGGCCTTGAGCCGCGGCGCCGGCGGGGTCCACCCGCCCCAGGTGGTGAGGTCGTGGGTCCAGGTCACGACGGCCTTCGCCCCGCACGCCCGGGCCGTCGTCCGGGTCGTCTCGTCGTACGTGCCGTACGGCGGCCGGAGCAGCCGCGGCCCGTCGCCGAACTGCGCGAGATGGCGGTCGCGGGCCCCGCAGACCTGCGCCCGCTGGCCGGCGGCGTCGAGCGCGGTCAGGTCCGGGTGGTCGACGGTGTGGTTCTCGACGCGGGAGCGGCCCTGGTCGAGCAGGGTGCGGAAGTAGCCGGAGTCGTACGAGTACGCGCCGGGGAGCAGGAAGAGCGAGGCGGGTACCCGGCGGTCGAGCAGCAGCTTCGCCGCCGCCGGGTCGTGGTACCAGCCGTCGTCCAGGGTGATGAAGACGACCGGGTCGGTGGTCTCGACGTGGGAGACCACCGGGACGGGCTCGGGCCAGGCCGCCTCCGGGGCGGCCTGCGCGGGTCCCGTGACCGCGCCGAGCAGCGCGAGCGGGACGAGGGCGGCGAGCGCGGCACGCACGGCGTGACGCAGACGGAGTCTCGGCATGGCCGCATCATTGGCCTAGACCAACTGTCGTGTCAATGGCCCGAGTTGCCCCGAGGGGCACCTCCGCCCGGCCTCCCGGACGCGCCGCCCGCCCGCCCCGAAACGGACGCCGTCAGTCCGACAACACGGCCCTCAACTGCTCCAGACCCCAGTCCAGGTCCTCCTTCGAGATCACCAGCGGCGGCGCGATCCGGATCGTCGAACCGTGCGTGTCCTTCACCAGGACCCCGCGCGCCATCAGCTTCTCCGAGATCTCCCGGCCCGTGCCCCGGGACGGCGCGATGTCCACCCCCGCCCACAGACCGCGCCCGCGAACCGCCTCCACCGCCCCGCCGCCGACGAGCAGTCCCAGCTCGCCGTGGAGGTGCTCGCCCAGCTCCGCCGCCCGCTCCTGGTACTCGCCCGTCCGCAGCATCGCGATCACCTCCAGGGCCACCGCGCAGGCCAGCGGGTTCCCGCCGAACGTCGACCCGTGCTCACCCGGCCGGAACACCCCGAGCACATCGGTGTCGGCGACCACCGCCGACACCGGCACCACGCCACCGCCCAGCGCCTTCCCCAGGATGTACACGTCGGGGACCACGTCCTCGTGCTCGCACGCGAACGTCCGGCCCGTCCGGCCCAGGCCCGACTGGATCTCGTCCGCCATGAACAGCACGTTCCGCCGGCGCGTCAGCTCCCGCACCCCCGCCAGATAGCCGGCCGGTGGCACCAGGACACCCGCCTCGCCCTGGATCGGTTCGAGCAGCACCGCCACCGTGTTCTCCGTGACGGCCGCCTCCAGGGCCGTCAGGTCCCCGTACGGCACGATCTCGAACCCCGGCGTGTACGGACCGAAGTGGTCCCGCGCCTCGTGGTCCGTGGAGAAGCTGACGATCGTCGTCGTCCGGCCGTGGAAGTTGTTCCCCGCGACCACGATCTTCGCGTGCCCGTCCGGCACGCCCTTCACCTCGTACCCCCACTTCCGGGCGGTCTTCACCGCCGTCTCGACGGCCTCCGCCCCCGTGTTCATCGGCAGCACCGCCTCCTTGCCGCACAGCTCCGCGAGCCGCGTGCAGAACTCGGCGAAGCGGTCGTGGTGGAAGGCCCGGGACGTCAGCGTCACCCGCTCCAGCTGCGCCTTCGCGGCGTCGATCAGACGCCGGTTGCCGTGCCCGAAGTTGAGCGCCGAATACCCGGCGAGCATGTCGAGGTAGCGGCGGCCCTCGACGTCCGTCATCCAGGCCCCGTCCGCCGAGGCGACGACGACCGGAAGGGGGTGGTAGTTGTGCGCGCTGTGCGCGTCCGCGGCAGCGATCGCGTCTTCTGTCCTCGACACGGGATCTCCGTTCGTCCTGCGGCTCGGGGGTGACCCAGGGGGCTGTGGCCCCTTTCATATCGTCGCTCGGATGCCGGACGGGGAAACCTCGGCGACGGCGCGCCCGCTAGTCTGGAAACACGCACGGCGACTGGCGTACGGGGAAGGGACCCCGGGGGAGCCGTGCGCGGCAGACCACACGAGGCGCCGCCCGCCTGGGCGTCACGGGACCGAAGTCCCGCGTGGCGCCGCGCCTCACGCAGTGCCCCGGGACCCGCCCACGCCCGGAGGACACCACCATGACCAGCCCGCAGCAGCACCCCGCACTCGCCGCGGCCGACCCCGAACTCGCCGCCCTGGTCGGCGCCGAGGAACGGCTCCAGAGCGAGACCCTGCGCCTCATCCCCAGCGAGAACTACGTCTCCGCCGCCGTGCTCGAAGCCTCCGGCACCGTCCTCCAGAACAAGTACAGCGAGGGCTACCCCGGCCGCCGCTACTACGAGGGCCAGCAGAACATCGACCAGGTCGAGACCCTCGCCGTCGAACGCGCCAAGTCCCTCTTCGGCGTCGACCACGCCAACGTCCAGCCCTACTCCGGCTCCCCGGCCAACCTCGCCGTCTACCTCGCCTTCGCCGAGCCCGGCGACACCGTCATGGGCATGGCCCTGCCGATGGGCGGCCACCTCACCCACGGCTGGGGCGTCTCCGCCACCGGCAAGTGGTTCCGCGGCGTCCAGTACGGCGTACGCCACGACACCGGTCTCATCGACTTCGACGAGGTCCGCGAACTGGCCCTCAAGGAGCGCCCCAAGGTCATCTTCTGCGGCGGCACCGCGCTGCCCCGCACCATCGACTTCGCCGCCTTCGGCGAGATCGCCCGCGAGGCCGGCGCCGTGCTCGTCGCCGACGTCGCCCACATCGCCGGCCTCATCGCGGGCGGTGCGCACCCGTCCCCGGTCGGGCACGTGGACGTCATCTCCACGACCACCCACAAGACCCTCCGCGGCCCGCGCGGCGCCATGCTCATGTCCCGCGAGGAGCACGCCAAGGCCCTCGACAAGGCCGTCTTCCCGGGCCTCCAGGGCGGCCCCCACAACCAGACCACCGCCGCCATCGCCGTCGCCCTGCACGAGGCGTCCCAGCCCTCCTTCCGGGCATACGCCCACGCCGTCGTCGCCAACGCCAAGGCCCTCGCCGAGGCGCTCCTCGCGCGCGGCTTCGACCTGGTCTCCGGCGGCACCGACAACCACCTGATCCTGATGGACCTCACCCCCAAGCAGGTCCCGGGCAAGATCGCCGCGAAGGCCCTCGACCGGGCCGGCATCGTCGTCAACTACAACACCGTCCCCTACGACTCCCGGAAGCCCTTCGACCCGTCCGGCATCCGCATCGGCACCCCGTCCCTCACCTCCCGCGGCCTCGGCACGGAACACATGGCCCAGGTCGCCGAGTGGATCGACCGCGGTGTCGCCGCCGCCGGCACGGGCGACGAGGACGCCCTCCGCGCCATCCGCGCCGAGGTCGCCGACCTCATGACCGCCCATCCGGCCCCGGGCCTCCCGACCTGACCCCCACGGCCGGCTCGGCCCGCCCGAGCCGGCCTCGGCCGCCGCGATCCCGCCGCCGCGATCCGCCCCGCCGCGATCCGCCCCGCCGCGGCCCGACCCGGTCGTTCAGCCGACGGACTCCGCCGTGCGGCGGGCCCGCTCCGGGTCCGGTATGCCTTCCAGGCGGAAGGTGAGCGGGCCCCCGTTCGTCGCCCAGAGGAGCGTGGGGCCCGCCGTGCGGACCCGGTGGGTCCAGGCCGCGCCCGTGCCGTCCGTCATGGGGAAGGTCAGCAGGTGCGGGGTGGCGAACCAGTAGCCGTGCGCGCCGTCGGGGAGGTCGACCCAGCGCGGCGGCGTGGTGACCTGCTTGGCGAAGCCGATGTCGAGCCGCGCGGGGAACTCGTCGAGCCGGACGGTCCGCTCCCCGTCGCGCCAGCACAGGCTGATCACCGCCCGCCCCCGCTCGGCCGACCCCGTCACCACGACGGCGTCCGGCGGACCGAGCAGGTCCGGTATCAGCGGCTCGAAGCCCGCCAGCCGCGCCGCCCGAGCCGTGGACACCGGATCGGGGCACCCCGGCACCACGCCGCCGGACGCGACGCGGTGGCCGTCCGGGTCGTACCGCACGGCGACCCCGCCGAAGCCGAACCAGTCCGCCACCGTCGCCCGCACCGGGGGCGTCAGCACCAGCACGACCAGCACGCCGGTCAGACCCGCCAGCAGGACCCGCCACCGCTCGCCCGCCCACGCCCGGGCCCGCGCCCACCACCACCGCCGGCCCGGCCGCGGCTCCGGCTCCGGAGTGGGCACCCGCTCGGCGAGGAGCTGCGCGAGCACCCGCTCGGCCATCGACTCCCCGTCGACGTCCGGCACCCGCAGCCGCCGCCCCAGCTCCCGCAGCTCGTCCGGCAGACCCTCGTCAGCCATGCTCCCCACCTCCTTCCAGGCCTTCCTCCAGCACCCGTCCCAGCTTCTTCAGCGCCCGGCTCAGCCGGGACTTCACCGTCCCCCTCGGCCAGCCGAGGGCCAGCGCCGTCTCCGTCTCGTCCAGCTCCAGGAGATAGCGGTGGATCACCACCAGCCGGTGGTCCTCGGCGAGACCGTCCAGGGCCTCCCACAGCCGCCGGCTCCGCTCCCGCGCCTCGGCCGCGACCGCCGGGTCCGCCGACTCCGGTATCAGCGGCTCGGCGGCCCCCAGCAGATCCGCCTCCCGGTCGTGGACGGCGCGCCGCCGACCCGCCGACCGCACTGTGTTCCTGGTCTCATTGGCGACGATCCGCAGCAGCCACGGCCGGAACGCCGAGCCCTCCCTGAAACGCCCCAGCGTCCGGTACGCCTTGAAGAACGCCTGCTGCACCACGTCCTCGGCGTCCGGACCCGCGCCGCACGCCACCGCCGCCCTCAGCGCCACCGCCGTGTGCGCGCGGACCAGCTCCGCGTACGCCTCCGGCTCTCCGGCGCGCACCCGTGCGATCACCACGGCCTCGTCGTCGACCAGGCCCCCCTCCCGCGTCCTCACACTCTTGATACACCGGTCGACGGGGATCGGTTCCCACACCTGAGAGAATGATTCGCATGGCCTCTGACAGTCCCCGCGTGCTCTCCGGAATCCAGCCCACGGCAGGCTCGTTCCACCTCGGCAACTACCTCGGCGCCGTCCGCCAGTGGGTCGCCCTCCAGGAGTCCCACGACGCCTTCTACATGGTCGTCGACCTGCACGCCATCACGGTTCCGCAGGACCCCGCCGAGCTCCGCGCGAACACCAGGCTCGCCGCCGCCCAACTGCTCGCGGCCGGCCTCGACCCGGAGCGCTGCACCCTCTTCGTCCAGAGCCACGTCCCCGAGCACGCGCAGCTCGGCTGGGTCATGAACTGCCTCACCGGCTTCGGCGAGGCCTCCCGCATGACCCAGTTCAAGGACAAGTCCGCCAAGCAGGGCGCCGACCGCGCCACCGTCGGCCTCTTCACGTACCCGATCCTCCAGGTCGCGGACATCCTGCTCTACCAGGCCAACGAGGTCCCGGTCGGCGAGGACCAGCGCCAGCACATCGAGCTGACCCGCGACCTCGCGGAGCGCTTCAACGGCCGCTTCGGCGAGACGTTCACGATCCCGAAGCCGTACATCCTCAAGGAGACGGCGAAGATCTTCGACCTCCAGGACCCGACGATCAAGATGAGCAAGTCGGCGTCCTCGCCGAAGGGCCTGATCAACCTCCTGGACGACCCGAAGGTCACCGCCAAGAAGGTCAAGAGCGCCGTCACCGACACCGACACCGTGATCCGCTTCGACCCGGAGAACAAGGCCGGCGTCTCCAACCTGCTCACGATCATGTCCACGCTCACCGCCACGTCCGTCGCGGACCTGGAGAAGAGCTACGAGGGCAAGATGTACGGCGCGCTGAAGACGGATCTGGCCGAGGTCATGGTGGACTTCGTCACGCCGTTCCGGGCCCGCACCCAGGAATACCTGGACGACCCGGAGACGCTGGACTCGGTCCTGGCCAAGGGAGCGGAGAAGGCCCGGGCGGTCGCGGCGGAGACGCTGGCGCAGACGTACGACCGGATGGGCTTCCTGCCCGCCAAGCACTGAGTCCAAGGACCCTGGCCACAAGGGCGGTGCAGGCCGCACACTGGCGGCTGCACCACTGCACACAAATCGACCGACGACGGAGGAGAACGACGTGGGGACCGTAACGCTCGGCGTTTCGATCGCGGTCCCGGAGCCCTACGGCAGCCTGCTCCAGGAGCGGCGCGCCGGCTTCGGGGACCCTGCCGCGTACGGCATTCCCACGCACGTCACCCTCGTCCCGCCGACCGAGGTGGCCGAGGAGCGGCTGCCGGCGATCGAGGCGCACCTGGCGGGCGTCGCCGCCGAGCACCAGCCCTTCCCGGTGCGCCTGAAGGGCACCGGGACCTTCCGGCCGCTGTCGCCGGTCGTCTTCGTGAAGGTCGAGGAGGGCGTCTCCCTCTGCAACCGGCTCCAGCACCGGATCCGGGACGAGGCAGGGCCGCTGGTGCGGGAGCTCCAGTTCCCGTACCACCCGCACGTCACCGTGGCGCACGGCATCTCCGAGGAGGGGATGGACCGGGCGTTCGAGGAGCTCGCCGGGTACGAGGCGGCCTGGACCTGCCGCTCCTTCGCCCTGTACGAGCAGGGCCCGGACGGGGTGTGGCGCAAGCTGTGCGACTACCAGTTCGGCAGCGGCCGGACGATCCCCGCCGTCCCGTCGCAGGGCGGCAGCCCGGTCGACGCGCCGACCGTCACGCCCGCGGGCTGACCGGCACGACACCCTGAGAGGCCCCTCACACCGGCAGAAGCCGGAAGAGGGGCCTCGGCGCGTGCCGTACGGCCGCCATCACCATCCGCAGTGCCCCCGGCACCCACACCGTCTCCGAGCGCCGCCGCAGCCCCAGTTCGATCGCGCTCGCGACCGCTTCCGGGGTCGTCGCGAGCGGCGCCGGGGCGCGCCCGGCGGTCATCCTGGAGCGCACGAACCCGGGGCGTACGACCATGACGCGCGCGCCGGTCCCGTACAGCGCGTCGCCGAGGCCCTGGGCGAACGCGTCGAGCCCCGCCTTCGACGAGCCGTAGATGAAGTCGGCGCGGCGGGCCCGCTCGCCGGCCACCGAGGAGAGCACCACGAGCGAGCCGTGCCCCTGCGCCTGGAGCGCGCCCGCGCAGACCAGGCCCGACGAGACGGCGCCCGTGTAGTTGGTCTGGGCGACCCGGACGGCGGCGACCGGGTCGGACTCGTCGCTCGCCTGGTCGCCGAGGACGCCGAAGGCGAGCAGCACCACGTCGATGTCGCCCTCGGTGAAGACCTTGCCGAGCCGTTCCTCGTGCGACGCGGTGTCGAGCGCGTCGAACGGCACGGTGTGCACCTCGGCCCCGAGCCGGCGCAGCGAGTCCGCGGCGGCCGTCAGGGCGGGGGAGGGGCGGCCGGCCAGCCAGACCGTGCGGGTGCGGCGCGCGATCAGCCGTCGGGCGGTGGCGAGCCCGATCTCGGAGGTGCCGCCGAGGACGAGCAGGGACTGCGGGAGGCCGGAGGCGTCCTTCATGGTGGGTGCTCCTCGGAGGACGGGACGACGGGACGGGTCCGGCTGAGGACAGGCCCGGGGCCGGTCGTGACAGCCATGGGGGTGACCGTATAGCCGCCCCTGTCGCATATGTCGGTATTGCTCCGGGATGTCGGTCACGGGTCTGCGCGACCCGGAGAGGGATTCTCGTACTCCGGTCAACTCACGGATCAAGGGGCACGCGTACGACATGGACTGGCTCACCAAGCTCCCCGTCATCGGCCCCGTGGTCACCCGTCTCATGCGGACCCACGCCTGGCGCTCCTACGAGACCCTGGACGCGGCGCACTGGACCCGGCTCGCCGCCGCGATCACCTTCCTCTCCTTCCTCGCGCTCTTCCCGCTGATCACCGTCGCCGCCGCGATCGGCGCCGCGCTCCTCACCGACGACCAGCTCGACCGGATCGAGGAGAAGGTCGGCGACCAGGTGCCCGGCATCTCCGACCAGCTCGACATCGGCGGGCTCGTCGCCAACGCGGGCACCGTCGGGCTCGTCGCCGGCGCCATCCTGCTGCTCACCGGCATCAGCTGGATCGGCGCGATGCGGGAGTGCCTGCGCGCGGTGTGGGGGCTCGACGACATCGAGGGCAACCCGATCCTGCTCAAGGGCAAGGACGCGCTCATCCTGGTCGGGCTCGGCGGCGTGGCCCTCGCCTCGCTGGCCGCGTCCTGGCTCGGCTCCACCGCCGTCGGCTGGAGCGCCGACCGGATCGGCATCTCCGGCGACGGGGCGGGCGGCTTCTTCCTCCAGGCGGCGGCCGTCCTCGTCGCCGTCGTCGCCGACTTCCTGATCCTGCTGTACGTCCTGACCCTGCTGCCCGGCGTGGAGCCGCCCCGGCGCCGCCTGGTGGTGGCGGCGCTCATGGGCGCGGTCGGCTTCGAGCTGCTCAAGCTGCTGCTCGGCGGCTACATGAAGGGGGTCGCGGCGAAGTCGATGTACGGCGCGTTCGGCGTCCCGGTCGCCCTGCTCCTGTGGATCAACTTCACCGCGAAACTCCTGCTGTTCTGCGCGGCCTGGACGGCTACGGGGTCTTCTCCCCGGACTCCTGAGGCTTCTCCGACTCCTGAGTCTCCTGAGGCTTCCCGGACTCCTGAGTCTCCCCGGGCTTCTCGGACTTCTGAGCCTCCTCGCCCTCCTGAGGCTCCCCGGTCGCCGGGTCGTCCTGGGACGGGGAGCGACGACGGAGAGCCGCCGACGCGGCCAGCGGCCAGCGGCGGTTGACGAGGAAGACCGCGGCGGCCAGGAGCAGGAGCACCCCGCCCGCCACGGCGAGCGCGATCCCGACGCCGCCGGACCGGCCGGAGGCCGCGGCCTCCGCCGGAGCGTTCTTGCCGGGCGCGGGCGCCGGAGCCGTACCGTCGTCCGGGGCGGCCGACTCGGTACGGGCCGACCGGGGCGGCACCAGCTCGCCCACCGGGGTCACCTTCCCGGACGCGGCGAAGCCCCAGTCGAGCAGCCGGGCCGTCTCCCGGTAGACCGCGTGCTGCTCCTTCGAGGACGGGTTCATGACGGTGACCAGCAGCACCTTGCCGTTCCGCTCGGCGACCCCCGTGAAGGTGGCACCCGCGTGCGTGGTGTTGCCGTTCTTGACCCCGGCGATGCCCTGGTACGGCGCGACGCCGAGGTCGCCGGTGAGGAGCCGGTTGGTGTTCTGGATCTCGAAGGTCTCGCGCTTCTTGCCCGGCTTGGCCTCGCCGGGGAACGCGGCGCGGGGCGTGGCGGCGTACTCGCGGAAGTCCGGCTTCTGCATGCCGCTGCGGGCGATGAGTGTCAGGTCGTACGCGGAGGAGAGCTGGTTCGGGGCGTCGTAGCCGTCCGGGGAGACCACGTGGGTGTCGAGCGCCTGGAGCTCGGCCGCGCGCTCGTTCATGTCCGTCACGGTCCGGTCGAGCCCGTTGTTCATGCTCGTCAGGACGCGGACGGCGTCGTTGCCGGAACGGAGGAAGACGCCGAGCCACAGGTCGTGGACGCTGTAGGTCTGCTTCTCCTTGATGCCGACCAGGCTGGAGCCCTCCCCTATCCCGGCCAGGTCCTGGCTGGTGACCAGGTGGTTCTGCGTCCTGGGGAACTTCGGCAGCAGGGTGTCCGCGAACAGCATCTTCAGGGTGGACGCCGGGGCGAGCGGCCAGTGCGCGTTGTGCGCGGCGAGGACCGCGCCGGTCTCCGCGTCCGCGACGATCCAGGAGCGCCCGGACAGCTCCTTCGGCAGCACCGGGGCGCCGGGGCCGAGCTTCACCTGCGTGCCTGGCTGCCCGAGCAGTGGACCGCCGAGCTTCGACATGACGGCGGGAGGCTTGGGCTGCTTGTCCTTCTCGTCCGCCCAGGCGGGGGGCGCGCCGGTGACGAGGGGCAGGAGCACGGCAGCAGTGACCGCGCAGGCGGTCCTCTTCGAAGCAGACACGGTCGAGAACGTACAGGTACGGAACAGGGATCCGAACCCCGCGGGGCGGTTCGTCCGGGCTCGTCCACCCGGACGCGGGGACGGGGAGGCGGACGGTGATACTGGGGCCATGAAGCTCAGCCGCCGCGTCTCCTGGTTCCTGCTCGCCTTCGGGGTGTGGAGCTGGTTCATCTGGATCACCTTCCATGCGTAAGTAACTGTTAGACCTCCTGGAACGGGAAAGTGCAGGTGAGTGGCTTGACTCCCTTCGTTTCGGCCGTGGGGGCCGAGAAGCTGGACACAGTCAGGGCGGGCGTGTACGCCCGCCAGTCGAAGGCGCGGCCCGACTCGTCGGAGGCGTCGCCAGAGGCGCAACTGGCAGCCGGTCAAATGCTTGCCGCTAGCCGAGGGTGGGAGGTGGTTCACACCTTCAAGGACGTCGGTCGATCCGGTTGGGATCCGAACGCGGTCCGCCCGGAGTTCGAAGCGCTCATGGACGCCGTGCGCGCGGGCGAGATTGACGTGGTGATCGTCAACGAGTTGTCCCGGCTGACTCGTAAGGGCGCGCATGACGCGTTGGAGATCGACAAGGAGTTCAAGAAGTACGGGGTCCGCTTCGTCTCTGTGCTGGAGCCGTTCCTAGACACGTCCAACCCCATCGGCGTGGCCGTCTTCGCCCTGATCGCCGCCCTAGCGAAGCAGGACAGTGACATCAAGGCGGAGCGCCTTCGGGGGGCAAAGGATGAGATCAGGGCCGTCGGTGGGCGGCACTCCTCGTCGGCACCGTTCGGCATGCGAGCCGTTCGCGAGAAGATCGGGAATCTAGTTGTCTCCGTTCTGGAGCCTGACGAGGACAACCCCACACACGTAGACCTTGTGAAGCGAATGGTCACGATGTCGACTGACGGTGTCTCAGACAACAAGATCGCCACTACCTTCGCGGAAGAGGGGATCCCGGCGCCTGGTGAGGCTGAGCGCCGCGCTACTCCAAAGCGAGTTGAGGCCATCAAGCGCCGACGCGTGTCCGACAAGGAGAGCCCCATTCAGTGGCGCGCCCAGACTGTTGGGTGGATCCTCTCGCACCCTGCAATCGGAGGCTTTGCGAGCGAGCGCGTCAAGCGCGGGAAGGCCTACGAGAATGTGGTGGCGCGCAATCTCGTCGGCAAGCCACTAGCGCCGCACAAGGGGATCATCGCGGGGCGGGTTTGGCTGGAGCTCCAAGAGAAGCGGAAAGCGCGAACTCAGCCCGCTCGTAAGTCCGGCGGAGACACGTCGCCCACGCTCCTTAGCGGGTGGCGTTTCTCGAAGTGTGAAGTCTGTGGCGGAGCGCTCGGGCAGACTCCGGGGAACGGCGATGGCTCCTACATGTGCGCCAACCCAAAGGGGCACGGAGGGCTCAGCATCAAGCGTGGCGAGCTAGACGACTTCGTCGCGCGGCGAGTGTGGGCGCGCCTTGAAAATGCCGACATGGAGGACGAGGAAGACATGGCGTGGGTAGAGGCCGCAGCCAAGCGCTTCGCACGTCGGAAGGATCTATCCAGCGCTCAGGAAGAGCGCCGGGAAACGGAACTCCACCTCGACCACGTCAGGACGTCCATCGCTGAACTCCAAGAGGACCGGCGGCGGGGGCTGTACCGAGGACGGGATGAGCTCGGCACGTGGCGCGCAACGATGGAGCAGTACCGGGCATACGAAGATCAGTGTGTTGCGCGGCTGGCGGAGCTGGAGGAAGAGACGTCGGCAACGGTCCGGATCCCCGCAGAGTGGACGGAGCCCGGCGAGGACCCCATCGGCAAGGAGAGCCCGTGGGCCGCATGGGACATCTTCGAGAAGCGCGCGTTCCTGGACTTGTTCCTTTCCGGGGTGTCCGTGGGCAGGGGACGCGACCCTGAGACACAGAAGTACATCGCCGTGGAGGACCGCGTAACCCTGCACTGGCGCCCGCTCCCCGTAGACGACGAGACCGACGAGGACTGACCGCCGAAACGATGAGGGCCCGCACGACGTGTGCGGGCCCTTCGTGTGTTCAGGAGTCTGACTGTGTCGACCATGCGCCAGCCGGCGGACGTTTAGGCAGCTCGGCGCCAGGGCGCGCCGTGAACCACTCCATATACGTGCGGAGGGCTGCGGAGCGGTCGCTCCCCGACGCCTGGACGGCCCTGTCGAAGTCCTTCCAGAGATCGTCATCGATACCGCGGAGACCGCGCAGCCGCGACGCATCGACGACGAGTGGACTACGAGCGTCTGTGACTCCTGCCTGACCCACGCGACTGAGTAACACTGCGTAACGTCCCGCCCTCGGCAGACCCGTCTCTTCAGTCCGTGGAGGCGGGTCGTCGGCGTCCCTGGCGACGTCGAGCAGCGTCCTCGTCCTCCGGCGGAGTCAGACCGTGCCGAATTCCGATCGGGCCGCATAGCGTCTGACCTGCGGGTTTGGTCAGAGTGGCAAATCTGGCCCCTAGTTCTATTTTTCCCTTGACTCGTCTTAGAGAAAAGGGAAATACCAGTTAGTTCGCCACTTGGACCTCGGTTCGGCCCCGGCGGCCGACCTGACGTAGCGCGACGCAGGGGGGGGGCGAGGTGGGGGCAGCGTCGGACGTCCCGCAGCGTGTGCGGCCGGCGTCACCCAAACATCGGCGCGCTACCCCCACGTAACTCATTTAGCAGGGTCCGCGTCACAAACGCGCGCTACCCCCCAATCACTTAGGTAGGGGGTTGGCGCGTCTCAGCGCTACCAACCCGCAATCACTCTCTGAGCGACGTGTAGGGCGTCGCTCCGCGACGAAGCGAGGAACACTGTGTACGACGAAACTGGAGCCCCCGTGCGCCGCCGGGCAAGCCGTGGGTACGAGGCTGAGGGACTGGATTACCTGGCGCTGGAGATGGAGGCGGGCGGCGCCTACGTGTCTCCCGGGCGCATGCCATGGCGGGGGCTCAGCGGACACGACCCGCTCGACGAGCTGTCCGACGAGGAGTTCGACGCTCGGAATTTTGAGGACTGGGAGGATGCGGGGCTCGACGAGGAGGACCGGCCGAAGCGGTACCGGCCTTCGGGACGCAGAGTCGACGTCGTCCCGCCCGTCGTCAGTGAGGTGACGGTCCGAGTAGACCCGTCGATCGCGGAGACCTTCGCCGAACGTCAGGCACAGGCGCCCGAAGGAGCCTCCTGGGGTGTAGACGGCGGACACGTCACCGTAGAGGGATCCTTCAAGGTCTGGCGCGGCGCGTGCCTGAGGTGCGCTGAGGAGTTCGTGCAGCGTCGCCCTGCGAGTCGGCATCGCGCAGGCGACGAGCCGCAGTCTGCACGAGACCGCGTGATCGACGAGGCAGTCCAGACCTTCGCCGCAACCGGCCGATGGACATCCGACGTCGGCGAGCGAGCGTCGGCGGCCTTCGCGGATGGGATGCCGTGGGAGGCGGAGCGACTCGCGCTGAGGAGTGCCGTCGAGTTCACGGAGACGTGCGCCAACGATGCATTCGAGGCCTTCGCCCCTGACGCACTCGCGCACCTTGCGGGGCGGCTGGCCAGCGTTCTCAGCGACGCTCTCGCAGCCTCCGGGAAGCTCGGTGGAGCGCGGAGCGCGGACGACGCTATCAAGGCCGGAGGCGACGCCGTGGAGGCATGGGGGCGCCTTCAGGGGTGCGTCTCTGCCGTCACCAACGTGCGTGCGGCGCAATGGGCGTTGCTGACGCCGAAGCTACGACGTCACGAGCTGCCTGGCAGCAACGAACAGCGCAACCTTGCGACGCGTTGGCGATCAGCCGGCCACGGCGAAGTACGAGGAGCCCGAGCCGATGACGTGCCGGAGTTCGTGCGAGACGCCGCGCGGTCCAAGGGGTACTCCGTCGCTTCGGTGCTCTGGCTTGCTGAGAGCGGCGCGGCCTACGTACCGGAGTCGTTCGAGGAGCTGGCGGAAGAGGTTGAGCTCGCGACGCCGGCGCCCATCGTCTACGACGACCACGGTCCGGTACGGGACATGTCGCCCATCGAGACTGTTATTCCGACGCCGAAGGCTGCCGACGTCTACCCGCACTCCCGGACGCCGCAAATCGACTTCAGCGGTCCCACCCCGAAGAACCCCACCCCCAACGCCACCCCGGGCGACCCCGCGCCGCCCGTCTGGCGCTGACTGGAAGAGAGGTCCTGAAATGGAACCCGAGCCGAACCCAGAGCAGCCACACCCCGCAGTGCTGGAGCTGGCCAAGCTTCGCGCCGGCCTCGCCGCAGGCCTTACGCCCGAGCAGAGCGAGCGACTCCGCGGAACCAGCGATGAGGAGCTGGCAGCCGACGCGCAGGCCCTCGCGACAGCATTCGGTGCCAACCAGGCGCCCCCCGCTCCTCGTTCCGGTGGCAACCGTGGCCCGGACGTCGGCAGCGGAGGACGAGGAAGCGTCAGCGCTGGCGCCGCCCTCTACCGCGATCGTCACGGGCTCGACGAGGACGGCAGGCGGCCCGAGAAGAAGCCGGTGCCGACCGGAAACGGCAACCCGTTCGCTGAGAGCGGCTACAGCATGGAGCGCTGAGGGGCTCCGCACCTCGGAGGGGCAACCCTTGGGGCCGCCCCTCCCGAAGGCGTTAACGCTTGAGGTACTGGAGCACGATAAGGCCCGCACCTGTAACCGCGAGGCACGCGGTCCCCGCCTTGGTGAGGCCGTCAAGAACGGTGCCACCAAGTTCGGTGACGATGATAAAGGAAAGAAGGCCGACCACCGCACCGACGAGCATCACGATGATGATGTCGCGAACCGGGTGCGCACAGATAGTGGTGGTGCCGCTGGACGTCACGCTGTTTCCTCCCGAGTGTCACTGACGCGTACTGCATGGAGACATGCCTCACCTGTTGGTGTGGTCTCCAGCTAGGAGCCGACAAGGCAGCTCCTGGGCCTACGCCGTCACGGCGAGGCCAAATACGATCAGTTCGTCCTTTTCGGATTCGGGAAGGGGTAGGCACGTGTGTAGGCTTCCAGCCGGTACACGCGACCAATAAGTTACTGCACGGCCAACTGCCCGGCAAGTAACCATTGTTCGGCGGCGCAGGGGCTACAGGTAGCAGGGGGGTGACCCCCACCGGGCAGACGTCCAGACCGTACAGGTGCTGGTCCTCTCTGTATGTACGGGTCTGGGGGATCTGAGCGAGCCTGCGCGGACGCGCCTGGCACTAGGGCGGGAGACGCCTACACAGCCCCTCCTAGGGGGCGCTGAGGGTCGACCCTGCCCCTAAAGCGTGACTCGTCAGCGTGGCTGACGTCATTAAACTCGCAGGTGAGAGGCTTGAAAGTGTGACCGGCCGGTACATCGCAATGACGGGGCGCCGACATGGCAACGCCCCGCCCGTTCTTGCGGATGTCTCAGGCCTCGTCAGCCGACTGGCGCCTTAGGGGCGCTCGCTCGAAGGCGACCGCGCTCGACCTCAGCCCTGAGGTCGTACCAGGCGCGTACCGTCTTCCGAGCCTCGCGCAGGAGCGCGGGAAGACGCTTGAAGATCGTAAAGAGCGCGCCGAGAACAGCCGCAGCGCCCGCGATCCAGCCGTAAGTTTCCATCTGGTCCTTCACCCTTCTTGGGTGGTCGGACCGTGGGCAAGGCGCACTCGGCCCGACCACACGCACGTGTAGTCGAAACCGAGATGCGCCGCCCAACAAGCCCCGCACTAAGAGTCTGCCGATCATTAACCTGTCACTTTGATCTTAATGTCGGGGGTGCTGCTTTGGGCGGCCACTCGGGCTCGGAGGGCCGTCAGGGCGGTCGGTGGGGTGA
>NZ_JNWK01000063.1 GCF_000716445.1 Streptomyces wedmorensis | reverse complement strand
GCGACTCCAGCTCCCGCACGAACTCCGCCACGGCCTCCCACCGCAACGACTCCTCGATCAGCGCCGACTCACTCAACTGCGGCCACGCCTGACCACCCAGCGCACCCAGCGGACCCTCAGCCCACTCCGGAACCTCGATGTCACCCATGTTCAGCACCCCCACCGCGACGAGAGAGGGCTGTTGTCGAGGAATGCGGAAGGCATGAAGGGACCTCCATCGCGCGCAAGGGCGAATGACGAGAAGGGGTGAGGTGAAAGGAGCTGGGGGGGACGGAGAAGGGTGAAGGCCTGGCGAGCGGCGGCCCCGGGCCGGGTAGAACGCCCGGCGGACCCGGCGCGTTACTCGATGGCCTTCTTCAGCGCGTCGATGGTGTCCTGGGCGTTGTCTTCGGCGTCGGTGGCGGACTGGGCCATCATGTCGATGCCGTCCCCGTAGGCCGTGACTCCCTCGACCAGGCTCTTCAGTCCGGCCACCAGGTCCACACGGCCCTTGACGTACCAGGAGTCGAGAGCCTCGCTCATCTCGTCGCCGCCGTCTCCCAGCCGCCCGCCGGTTTCGGTCTCAATACTGTAGGCCTGGGCCATTCCCTCCCTGCCGAGCTCGGAGAGCTGCATGCCGTAGGGCTTGATCTGCGAGGGAACGACGACGATCTCGCCGTTGTCGCCGTTGAGAACCACGGGGTCGTTGGGCCCCTTGGGGTCGGACGCCGGGGGTGGGGTGCTCATGCGCTGTCAGTCCTTCCAGGTAGGCGGGTGGCCGGTTCAGGCCGACGGGGGTCAGTCCTCGTCGGCCAGCGAGCGCGCGGGACGCCTCTTGCTCGCGGGAGTGTTCTTCGCCGCCGCACCGCGGTGACCACTCGGGGCGGCGGGGCCGGCCGGCACGTCGTCGACGCCGCCGGCGGCGAGGCCCGTCAGGGCCTGCTCGAAACTGCCCTTGATCATCCGCATCAGCTCGCCGTTGGCCCCACTCAGACCGCCGGGCAGCACGTCCCAGGGACTGAAGCCGCCGGGTGCGTCGGTGTCCACCGCCAGGGCGGGCGCGATGGCGGTCATGGCCTGGGCCCGCGCGCGCTCGTGCGCCTCGCGCACGGTCGCCATGACGACCGTGCCCAGCTCGTTCATCGACATCTGCTTGTACTTGGTGTTGTGGAAGGTGAGCGACGTGAGCTCGCCCTGCACGCTCACGGTCGCGCTGACGAGCTTGCTCTCCGACCGAACCGTCTCCGCCGCGTTCTTCAACCCCTCCTGGGCTGCGAGGATCGCGTCGCGCTTCTTCTCGAAACTGCTGAGGATCTCCTGCATGCGGGCTTCGTTCGCCGGATCGATCATGTCCGCCTCCATGGCTGAATCTGAACTCCGAGCGATGGCACGGACCTGTGGAGGAAACGGTTCACCCATGCCCGGAGGGCCGACCCCAGCACTGTGGGGTCGGCCCTCCGAGTCGTACGGATCTCTCGACGGCGCACGGTCGACGCGTCGCCGTCAGTGCCGTGTCAGTGACGGCCGAGCGTCTTCGGTGACGCGCCGTCCCCTTCACCGCCCCACACCGACTGCTCCTCCTGCAGCCAGTCCTTGCTTGAGCTCTGCTCCTCCTGGCCCTGCTGCGGTGAGGGCGCTCCCCCACCGCCGCCTCCCATGGGCATCATGGGCGCCATGGGGGCTCCTCCGACCTGACCGGCCGCGCCTCCACCGTTCGGTGCGGCGAGCCGCCCCGCTCCGCGAGCGGCGCCCCCGGACAGGTTCGTGGGGTCCGACCCCGCCCCGGGGGTGCCGCCGCCGGACGCACCACCTCCGGAACTCTTGGCGGAGAGGCCTCCGGTGGGCAGGGCGCCATAACCGCCGCCTCCCACACCGCCTCCCACACCGCCGCCGCCAGCTCCGCCGCCGAACGTGAGGGGAGTCGCGGACTTGCCGCTCAGGGACGTGGCCGGGTCTACTCCCCCGATGCTGTAGCGGGGGAACCCCGGCAGGCCCAAGGTCGCCGGCTGGCCGGGCGTGGACAGGGGCGACAGCGTGCTGGTCGCCCCTGAGGGGGAGGAACCGGGAAACCCGAAGGGGACGTCAGTCCCCGTCTGAGAGGTAGGCGCCCGGAAGCCGCTGAGCTGCGTCGTGGGGTTGACGGCGACGCTGTCGATGCCGTCGATGCGCGTGGTCGGCAGGCTCAGCTTGTCGAGCCTCTCCGCGTTCGTCGAACCAGGAGGCAACGTGACCGGCAGCGTGCCGGCGTCCGAAGCCGTCCGCACGAGCTGCCCGCTCTCGTCGTACGCGAAACCAGGGGGAGGCTCCGCGGTCGGCAGAGCGCCGGCGGCCGAACTGGACCGCACGAGCTGCCCGTTCTCGTCATACGCGTATCCGGGAGGCGCCGGGGCCGGCTGAGCGCCCGCGGCCGAACTGGACCGCACGAGCTGCCCGTTCTCGTCATACGCGTATCCGGGAGGCGCCGCGGGCACCGTCGGCGGAGTGGACGGCATCGCGCCGACGGTTTTCAGGTCCCCCAGCACGGGAAGTTCGTAGATCTGCGGGTTGGCGTCTCCCAGATAGCCCCGGTGATAGCCGTAGTCGGTGCCCAGCTGCTCGATGACTCCGACCATCTCACCGGCGGCCGCGACGGCCTGCTCGGGAGTCAGACTCCGCTGTGGTAGAGCGGCCATGTCGTGGCCACCTCCTCATCTCGTCGAAGGTTGTGACTGTGCTCAGGAGGTCGTCTCGCCACCGGGGTCGCTCGCTTCTGGAGTCGCGGCGGTTCCCGAGTGCTTGGCGAGGACGGCGTCGACCTCGTACCACGTCCGCTGGAGGGCTTCGCCACAGCCGCGGACCGGCTCGGGCCACTGGCGTACGGCCGCGAGGACCTCCATGAGGAAGGCGTTGAACTGGCCCACGATCCGGGCGCAGGCCGCGGCGCCTTCACCTTCCCAGCGTCCACCGTCCGCGCCGCCCATGAACAGGATCTTCGCCCTGTCCCCGATCCCGGTGGACAACTCGTTCAGCTTGTCGCCCACTTGCTGCAGCGTGTCCGCCGATCTGAAGAAGCTGTCCGGATCGGAAGCGCTGATGGCGGCGATGACCTTCTGTAGGGCCAGGATGGCGTCCGCCGCCGCTTCGGCCGTGAGGGCCGACTCCTTTGTCTCTGTCGCCACGATGTATGCCGTCCTTACGCCTGGTTCACGGGGTTGGCCGCGGGAGTGGCCACGGTTTGCGCGGCCGGCTCCGTCTGGCCCTGTTCGGCGGCGGCGCCTTCCTCGGCGAGCTTCCGGGTCAGCTCGCCCAGCGTCGCCGTCTTGCCACCCGACTCCTTCATGAACTCGTCAGTGGCCGCCAGCAGGGCTCCGAGATCCCCTACGTCGGCCTGTGCCAGCTCTTCCGCCGACGCGTATGCGCCCGCTGCGGTCACGAGTTGGCCGCCGACCTCACCGATACCCTTGGCGAACAGCGTCAGCGCTTCCATGAGTGTGCGGCAGACCTCCACGAAGGTGTTGGTCAAAGCGTCGGCGTTCGGGATCACCGCGGAGTCTCCCGGGTTGATCCCGAGCGTCTCCATCAGACCGATGATCTGTGTGATTCCCGGAACCGCATCGCTGCCTTCACCCGCGCAGGCCTGAAGGAACTGCCCGAACGCGGCGACATCGGCGGGCTGTACGCTGATCGTGCTCGCGCCGTCTTCCGACACGATGCATCACCCCTTTTGGTCGCGCCACGCTCCGCGACCCGATTCCAGCGGGTCGCGAAGCGTGGCGTCGTGTGGGAACGGACGGCGCTGTCGTCAGCCGCCGAAGCCTGCTGCGGCCTGGACGTCCTGCTGGCGGTAGATGTTCGCGACACCCTCCACGCCCTCGGCCGCCTTGAGGAGGAACTGCTGAAGCTCCTTGGCCAGGGCGTCCCAGCTCTTCTGGCACTCGATGTAGACGTTCTTCGACTCACCCTCCCACTCGGACAGAGTGGGCTGGATCTCCTGCTCCAGGCGATCGAGCGCCTGACCGAAGGTGTTGCCACACGAGACCATCAGTTCGACCATCTGCTTCATCTGCTCCGGATTTCCCCGGAAACCGTCCACGGACATGTCTTGCCTCTCCTTGTTCTCAGCGATCTCAGAGTTCTCAGGGTGCTCGGAGTTCTCAGGGGTGCCCTCGATCGGACACTGGGGTCCCGCTACCGCCGGGGCGGCCCGATGCCTGACAACTAGCCGTTCAGCAGCTGCTGGAGCCCGCTCATGCTGTCCTGCGCCGACTCCTCGGTCTGGATCTGGAGCTTGAGGGTGTCCTGCAGCTGGTCCTGGACCGTGCCCAGTTCGTTCCGGATGGCGATCACGCGCTCCGAGAACTTGGCCATGACCCGCGTGAACGTCTCCCGCGATCCGGCGTCCCAGTGCTGCATGAGCTGTTCGACGTTGTCCTCGGTGTTGGTCTGGGTCGACGTGCACACTGCGAGCGTCTGGTTGACCAGCTCGAGGCCCTGCTGCATCTGCGCCACATTTGCGGCGGTCACATCGGCTGACACGGTGTCTCCTTGTCGGTGTTCTGAGGGGTTCTGCATCGGATCACGGGACTTCGGCGGGTAGGGTTCACGCCTTCTGGTGGAAGAGACGCGTCCGTTCGTCAACGCCGGCCGAGCACCGCCCCGGGCGGGCCACCGCCCCCGGAGCCACCCGAGCCCGTGCTCCCGCCGCGGGCCCTGCCGCGTGTCTCGCCGCTCGCCAGAGTCGTGCCCTCACCCCTGTCCCGGCCGTGCTCCCAGGTGTCCCGAGCGCCGGCTCCCCATACGTCGGGGTCGGCCTTGCCGAGAGTGCCGGATGCGGATCGGCCACCACGGGATCCGCCCGAGGCGCCGCCCCCCATGCCCATCCCCATGCCCATGCCTCCGAGACCGGCACCGGCGGTCACACCGGCGACCCCGACGGTGGGACCTCCCGGCAGTCCGAAGGGCGCTGTGGACGGCTGCTGTCCGGACGGCGGCAGCGCTCCCTGCTGGAGCTCCGCCGCGGTGGCCGGCCCTCCTCCAAAGCCCACACCGCTCAGAACGGTGGCCGGGCCGTGGTCACGGCCCAGGACCCCGTCGGACTCCGCGGTCACGGACCCGACGGGCCGCTCCTCGTCGAGCAGGGAGCGTCTGGGATCCCGTCCGCCCTCCTCACGGGCCCTCGTGATTTCCGCGCCCTCCCCGTTTCCGCTGAGCTGACAGCGGTGGTCATCGAGCCGTCTGTTCAGCCCCGCGACGATCCCGTCCACGATCGGCGTGATCCTCAGCGCCTGGTCGGGCGTCAACACGACATCCAGATGCCTGTCGGCCATCTCCCACCTCCTCGTCCGTCACACACTTGAGGCGTTCCTGATCACGTCGTTCACCTCGTGGGCGGCGCTGTTGATTCCTTCACCGGCGGAACTCGTGCCGGTCGCCCAGGATTCGACGATCCGGACGAGTTTCCGCAGGCGCGCCACGAGCGAGGCGGCGAGTTCCTCGGCGGCCCGCGCGGCCTGGCCTTCCCAGCGTTCGGCTCCGCCGGCGCCGCGGAAGATGCGCTCGCTGCGCTCCTCGATCTGGTCCGCGGTCGCCGAGAGCAGCGTGGCGACGCGTTCCAAGGTGTCCGCCGCGGAGAAGTACGCCTCCGCGTCCACCTCGCCCAGCGCTGCCAGCAGGGCCTGCAGTTGCGCTACGCCACTGCTCTGAGCAGCGTTCACGCCCGGGTCCACCGTCATGACCGCGTCCCCTCTCTCTTCACCTGGTTCTCAGTTCTGTGCCGGATCGTCCACAACGGGCTGAGGGTCGGCGCCTGCCTGTTCCGTCGGGCCCCCGAGGGGTGACGCGTCCGTCGGCCGGAGCGCGGGAACCTTCGGTCCCAGGCTCGCCACCATGGCGCTTCTCGCTTCCTCCGCGTCACGGAAGGACCGGCCGGCCTGCACCAGCGCCTCCCCCAGGAGGCGGCAATCGGTCCCCGTCTCTCCCAGAGCGACGCGCAGCCGTTCCAGGTTGCCGTTGAGCTCCCTGGCGAACGCCGCTCCGCTGGGCAGGTACACGGAGTCCGGTACGGGCACGGACAACGGCCGGAGGAGTTCGATGGCGCCGCCGAGTCCGGTGGCGTCCTTTCCTTCCGGTTCCGCGATGTGCCGCAGGAACTCTCCATAGGCGATGACCTCCGCCGGATCGGCTGCGGTGCGTTTTCCTGCCATCAAGACCCTTCCTGGGGGTGGCATCGGCGATCACAACGGCGTGGGCCCCGCGCCGTCGCGGGGCCCACAGCCTGGAGCGGCAGTGCTCCCGCCACGGCGGGGCGGGATCTACCCCAGCTGCTGGAAGCGCCCCGCGGTCGCGCTGTCCTCCTCCTCGACGTCGTCGGCCAGCGCGCTGAGGTGCTGCGACGTCATCTCGATCCCCCTGGCCGTCTCGTCGAGGTGCTTCCTTATGTTCTGTATGGTGAGGCGGAAGGCGTCACCTGACGCTCCCTGCCAGCCCGACGTGGACTGGAGAACCTGGTTCTCCAGACTGTTGATCTCGTCCAGGAACGCTGCGTGGTTACTGAGGAGGATCGAGGCGCCGTTACGGACGTCGTCCGTCGAGTACGAGTAACCTGACGTTGGCATGTGAGCTCCTTGGCTCAGCGGTGTGTGCGATTGCTTCGGTCGATGTCAGGGCGTGGTCCGAGCCCTGGGCCGGCTTCTGTCCCGCGGCAGGGAACCGGGTCAGCGCGTGGGGTACGTGGGGGTCTGCATCGTGCTTCCCATACTCTCCAGCTGGGCGCGGCGGGCATCCTCAGCCTGTTCCTGGGCGTCCAGTTCCGCCTGTGCCAACTGGCCGTACGCCTCGAGGTCGGCGATCTCGTTGCGCAGATCGGTCTGGAGCGTGGCGGCGGCGTCGTCGAGGGCGAGCTTGGCATCGCCCTGGAAACCGGCGTTGTCGGTCTGTGTGCCGATGTCGGTGACGATCTTGTTGAGGTTCGTCACCGCGTTCTCGATCTTCTTGATCGCGAAGGTGGTGTTGGCGATGTCCTGACTGATCCGACCTGATGGCGTGGACACTTCGATCCCCCTCGGGGTAGTGGTCTGCGTTCCGGGCGAAGGGACCCGTAGCATGGCTCAGGCTGCCGAGACACCGTCTGCCAGAGGGTCCCTTCGGTACCTCGGCGCTGGATGGCACGAACGGCGCCGGCCTCTGGTTCAGGCCGGCGATGGGCCCGTTCGTGCGCCGGCGATCACTGGCTCAGACGCTGTGCCGTCGCGTTGTCGTCGTCCGACACGCCCTGGACGAGCACACCGACCTTCTGCTTCATCTCCAGCAGCCAGTCCGAGATGGCCACGAGATGCGCGGCCGTCTCCTGGTGGACACGCGTGAACTCCGCCTTGCTCGCCCCCGCCCAGCCATCGAAGTTCAGCTCGACGTTGGCCTTCATGGTGGCGACGGAGTTCTCCACCACGTCGGTCACCTTGCCGAGTTCGTCCAGTCCGTCGAGGATCGGCTCGATGGCGTAGGCGTAGGCCTGTCCCATCTCGAAGAGCGGCCCGAACAGCGAATCGAATGCCGCGTCGACGGGATTGTTGGGTGTGGTCATACGGATCTCTCCTCAGGAGGTCGTGGTCTTTCGGGCGTACCGGACGGTCAGCCCAACTGCTTGTTGAACTCGAGCTGCTTCATCCGCTGAGCCCGGTCGCCTTCCTTCGCGACCTGCTCGTTGAGGACGTCCTTGAGGACCTCGTCCAGGTCCTTGAGGCGCTCGTTGGCGAGGTACATCACTCGCAGCCACTCCGCCATGAGGTTCCTGAAGGCACTTGCCGAGGAACCCTCCCAGGACGCGAGCATGGTGTTGGCGTCGGCGGTCGCCTTCGCGAGGATGGTTTCGACTCCTTCCCAGCAGTTGATGACCGCGCCGATTCCCGCGCGCATTCCCTCGAAGTTCTGGGCAATCGGTGTTGACATGGGTTCTCCTCACTGTTGTTCCGCCGCGGTCCCGCGATGCGCCGACCGTGCGGTTCGTCCGGGGGTTTCCTCGGGTTCTCAGGGGTTCGCCGCGAGCGGCTGCCTGGCCGCTTCGGGGTCGAGTGCCGGACCTGTGGGGACCAGGTCGAGCACCGTGGACGGCATGGCCACGGCGCCGGCGGCGTCGTAGCCAAGCTTCTTCGCCACGTCGGCGGTGAGCGCGTACTTCACGCCCAGGTCGGTGATGAGATAGATCCGCGGCTCCGCCTCACCCGCCGGAGCCTCCTGCCTGACCAGCATTCCGCTGCCAGGGGTCACGACCACGCGGTCCGCGACCTGGGAGCTCCCGGGAACGGCGGGGCTCGGCGGGGCGACGGCCGGGGCTGCCACCTTGGCCGGCGCGCTGTCGCGGAAGGCGATCCGGAGCTTGGCGCCCTCCCCCGCTGTGCCCGGCGTGACCCGGAAACAGGGGACGCGCGTCGCGGCGCCCCCGGTGGCCACCGCCGTGGGGGGCTTGCCGGGGTGCTGTGCTCCGGTCGGCTCCCGGGCCGACCGGGGGGCACCGGCGACCGCCGACGTACCGACCTCGATAGGGAGCACCTGCGCCCTCGGATAGGCCAGAGCCGTCCGGGGGTCGGCGAGCACCAGCGCGGCCTCCGTCTCACTGAGCGGTGAGAGACCGTCCTTCAGTAGGAGGAAGGACGATCCGCTCGGGTCCCGGAAGACCTGTCCGACCCTGGTCGCCGCGCCGCCGACCGCTGGTCCCGCCGCGCCACGGCCCGGTACCTCAGGGCCCTTGAGGTCGGCGCCCGCCGGAAGCGAGTTCAGCCAGGACGCCTTGACGTCGAAGGAGGTGGCGCCGGCGTAGCCGAGCGCGGTCAGTGCCGGGGCCGAGGGGATCTTGAGCCGGCGGTCCGTCCAGGCGAGGTGGAACGTCCGGTCATCCGATGTGACGAGCAAGGACTGCTGGTCGTCGAGTTCGGTGACGCCTTTGCCGGCGCCGCCGAGATAGGCGGTGACCGACTTCTGCACGGTGCCGTCCGGGGAGGGGGTGGCGGCGGAGCAGACCGTCCAGGAGCCGCGGTCCAACGCCTTGGCGTCGGGCAGGTTGTCGGGCGCGCCGACGATGCCGATCGGCGGGCCTTTGGGTACCCCCTTGAGGGACTTGACGGAGATCGTCTGAATGCCCGAGGCACCGCCGAACAGGCCGCCCTTCTTCTGCGTGGCGGGCTTACCGCTGACAAGAAGGGCCGAGGTGTGGTTGAGCACGGGATGCAGGGCACCGTCCAGAAAGATGTACCGGGTTCCCGTCTCCTTCTCCACCACGATGGTGCCCTGCTTCTTGAAGGAGTTGTTGATGCCAGGAGAGATGAGCCCGAAGGCCACCAGGCCGCCCAGGCTGACGAGGCCGATCGCGGTGCCCGCGACCGCGCCGAGGGTGAAGCGGCGCATCGGGATCTCGGCGGCGTCCGGCTCCGCCCGGATCAGTCCGCCGGTGACCCTGCTCAGGGTGAAGAGATGCGCCTGGACCTGGTCCCGCCGCGTATGCATCTGAAGCTACCTCGCTTGGGGTCGTGAGGAGATGAGGGCTTCTGGTCAGGCCATCAGATTGCGCGCCCAGGAGTACGCGTCGAGGACGCCCAGGACGAGGGGCAGCATCGAGACGCCCACCAGCAGTTCGGAGATCTCGGCCGCCCGCCCCCAGTAGGGGAGCAGCCGGCGGCCGGGCAGCATCCGGGCTCCGATGACGCACAGCCCGGCGGCGACGATCACGGAGGCGACCACCACGGGCAGCCTCATGGCCACCGGCATCTCGCCGGACAGTCGCAGGACCACGATCACCAGGCCGACCGTTCCGGGGACGAGCAGCGCCATGCGCTGCCGCGCGCTGATGACGACCCGGCTGCGCAGCAGAAGCGCGGCGCACGCGGCGACGGACAGGCCTGTCGTGGCCCAGCCGACGACGGGGGCCAGTACCAGCAGCGACACCGTGCACACCAGTCCGACCGCCGTGAAGAGGGCGGTCATGCAGTGGTCGGCGACGACCGCCCGGTCCATCAGCCCCTGCGCGCGCAGGGGCTCGACGTCCTCCTGCAGTTCCTCCGCGTCGGACGGCAGGGGTTGCATGCGCAGGTCCGCCATGCGGAAGGACGTCATCGGCACCGTGACGTTGAAGACGAGGGCGGCGACCAGCACGACTGCCGCGGCCTCGAACCACTTGGCGTCGGCGAGCGCGGACAGGAGCCCGCCCAGGGCCAGTGCTCCCGTGCCCACCAGGGCGGCGGCGAAGGCCGGCATGGTCACCGAGATGGCGACCAGGGCCAGCACGACGGCCACCAGCGACGCACCGCCTGCCGCGAGCACCTGCTCCGGCAAGATCTTCTCCACGCCGGGGCGGGCGGTGAGCAGGTAACCGGTGAGACCGGCGTACGGAACGGCGGCGAGCCCAAGCAGGGCGCCGGCCGCCTGGTCCTTGGCCGCTCGGGCGAGGACGGCGCCGGTGGCCATCAGGAGGAAGGCCACCGTGCCGGCCCCCGCCGCTCGGGCGAGGGGGTGGCCGTCCTGGAGCAGGGCGAGGAATCCGGTCAGCAGTGCGCCGGCGGCCAGACCCAGAAAGAGCCTGCCGGTCATGGCGTCCCGCCAGCGGTCGGGGCGCTTGCCCGTCCCGGCGGCCACACCGGTGATCAGGTCGTCGAAGTCGAGTGCGGGCAGCTCTGCCGCCCTTGGCCTGAGGTACACGGTCTCCCCGTCACGCAGGGAGAGTGCGGCGAGCGTCCGCTCTTCGTCGAAGGGGGGCTCGCCGAACCGTTGGAGCACCCAGCCGTCGTGTTCCCCACCCGCGTCCGCGAGGTCCGGGCCGGCGTAGATGAGCAGCGCCGGGAGGAGGTCGTACAGCGGGACGTCCGAGGGCACCGCGACCTCGAGTGACGACGCGGGCGTCACCAGCATCAATCGGCACAGTTCGTTGGTCACATGGCTGTTCACGTCGCAATGCACGACCCGCTCCCACGGCGGGTTCACTCCTGGTTCGGCGAGTTCGGGCTGAACTTCTCGGCACAACGCCCGTGCCCTCCTGCGAAGGACTCCGGGGTCACCGCGCCTCCGCCATCGCGGCCTGGGCCCTTCGTCAGCTGAGGAACCACCAGGACGCACCCGGAGGAACGGCGGGTACCTCGCGGCTCCGTCCTGCCCACAAGCACGAACCCGATGGGAGGCAAGGGTGTCGACCGTGCTGTTCCGCCGCCCCGCGCGGCGCTCTGCTCCGGAGCTGCCGAGCGGTGAGCTGAGTATGCAGGCTCCACCGCCGCTGCCGGCTCTGGAGAGTCAGGGCTTCATGGGAGTGCTCGGCATCATGCCGATGCTCACCCAGAGCGCGGCCATGTCGATGATGTTCATCGTCCCCGGCATCGGTGCCGTGATCAGGTACGTGATGATGGGCGCGATGGCCGTGTCCATGGTTCTGATGCTGGTCATGAACCTGCTGCGGCCCGGGGTCGAGCGCAAGCGCAAGCTCCGCGGTGAACGCCGCGGCTATCTGCGGTATCTCGCCCAGGAGCGCCGAAAGGTCCGCAAGGCCGCCGACCAGCAGCGCCAGCATCTGCAGTGGCAGCATCCCGAACCGGCCGGACTGTGGTCGGCGGCCCTCAGCAAGCGGCTCTGGGAGCGTCGTTCCTCGCATCCGGACTTCGGCGAGGTGCGCATCGGCACCGGTCGGCAGGGGCTCGCCGTGTCGATCAAGGCTCCGGAGACCGCTCCGGTGGAGGACCTGGAACCGGTGGCGACGCACGCGCTGCGCCGGTTCATCGAGGCGTACTCGACCGTTCCCGCGACGCCGATCTCCCTCTATCTGCCGGGCTTCGCCCACATCCTGATGGACGGCGACCGGGACGCGATCCGCGGACTGGCACGCGCGGTACTGGCGTCACTGGCGACCTTCCACTCCCCCGAGGACGTACGGATCGCGGTCCTCGCCGGCCCAGGGGCCGCGACCGAGGAGTGGGAGTGGGTGAAGTGGCTGCCGCACTGCCAGCATCCCAAGCAGACCGACGCCGCCGGTCCGGTGCGGATGGTCGCTCAGGAGTGGGAGAAGCTGGAGGAGCTGCTCGGCGGCGAGGAGCTGGGTGAGCGTGGACGGTACGAGGCCGACTCGGAGGTCTCCGCCAACGAGCCGTATCTCGTGATCGTGGTGGACGACGCCAAGGTGCCGGTGAACGCCCAGGCGGCGACCAGCGGTTACCGCAACGCGGTCGTGCTCGATCTCTCCGGCTCGCTCCCCCGGCGGAACAACAAGTTCGTGCTGCGCCTGCAGGTGTCCGAGGACAAGGTGGAGCAGATCACCCGGACGGAGTCGGGGGCCGACGACTACACACTGGTGTGCCGCCCGGACCACCTCAGCGCCGCCGTGTCGGGCAAGCTCGCACGGCTGATCGCCCCGTATCGGGCGGGGGAGTCCACCGAGAAGTCGGAGCCGACGCTGTCCGACTTCGAACTGCCCACCATGCTCGGCGTCGGTGACGTCAAGAAGCTGGACCCGCAGATCACCTGGCGGCCCCGCTCCACCTGGGACCAGCTGCGCATTCCGATCGGCATCTCGGAGAGCGGCGTCCCCGTCGACCTGGACATCAAGGAGGCGGCGCGTGGCGGAATGGGGCCGCACGGCATCCTGATCGGCGCCACCGGTTCCGGCAAGTCCGAGCTGCTGCGCACGCTGGTCCTGGGCCTCGCCGTCACCCACTCCTCCGAGGCGCTGAACTTCGTCCTGGTCGACTTCAAGGGCGGCGCCACCTTCCTCGGGATGGAGCGGCTGCCGCACACCTCGGCAGTCATCACCAACCTCGCGGACGAGCTGCCGCTGGTGGACCGCATGCAGGAGGCGCTGCAGAGCGAGATGACGCGCCGTCAGGAGCTGCTGCGGGCGGCGGGCAACTTCAGCTCGGTGCACGACTACGAGAAGGCCCGCGCAGCGGGTGCCGCTCTCGACCCGCTGCCCTCGCTGTTCGTCGTCGTCGACGAGTTCTCCGAACTGCTCTCGCAGAAGCGGGAGTTCATCGAGACATTCGTGATGATCGGCCGGCTCGGCCGGTCCCTCGCGGTGCATCTGCTGCTGGCGTCGCAGCGGCTGGAGGAGGGGCGTATCCACGCGCTCCAGTCACACCTTTCCTACCGGATCGGCCTGCGCACGTTCTCCGCCAACGAATCCCGTGCGGTGCTGGGCGTGCCCGACGCCTACACGCTGCCGTCGGCACCCGGCCACGGCTACCTGAAGACGGACACCTCCACCCTGGAGCGATTCCGCGCGGCCTATGTGTCGGGCACCTACCGTTCGGCCACCACCCGGACCCGCCGGCAGGCGGTCATCGAGCAGCAGGTGGTGCCCTTCACCACGCAGTACATCGCTCCGCGCGTGCTGGAGAGCGCCGAGACCGAGGCGGTCGACGCGCCCGTCGGTGAGAGCGCCGAGACGATGATGGACATCATCCTGGACCGGCTGGAGGGACAGGGGGCTCCCGCCCACCGGGTGTGGCTGCCTCCGCTGAGTGCCCCGCCCACGCTGGACATGCTGCTGCCGCCCCTGGCCCCCCACCCGGAGTTCGGGCTCTGCCCGGCCGACGGGCAGGGGCGCGGGCTGCTGCAGGTACCGGTGGGTCTGGTCGACAAGCCGTTGGAGCAGCTCCGCGACAACCTGTGGGCGGACCTCTCGGGTGCGGGCGGTCACGTCGGCATCGCCGGAGGTACCCAGAGCGGCAAGTCCACCCTCGTACGCTCGCTGGTGACCGCGCTCGCGCTCACCCACACCCCCCGCGAAGTCCAGTTCTACTGCCTGGACTTCGGCGGCGGCTCGCTGGCCTCGCTGCGCGGGTTGCCCCATGTCGGCAGCGTGGCGGGCCGGCTGGACGTGGACCGGGTGATCCGCAGCGTCAACGAGATCAAGGCGCTGATCGACCGGCGCGAGAACGCCTTCCCCGCGGGCGGCGTGGAGTCCATGGCGGAGTACCGCAAGGCACGCCGTGATGGTCGCTTCAGCGACGACCCCTACGGTGACGTGTTCCTGGTCATCGACGGCTGGTTCACGCTGCGTCAGGACTTCGACAAGCTGGAGTCGGCCATTCAGGAGATCGCCTCTCGCGGCCTCGCCTACGGCGTGCACCTGATCATCGCGTCCAACCGCTGGGCGGACTACCGCGCCTGGCTGCGCGACGCCATGGGGACCCGTTTCGAGCTCCGGATGGGTGAGCCGATGGAGTCCGACATCAACTCCAAGGCGGCTGCGGGCGTACCGAAGGTCGCCGGCCGTGGCCTCACCCGTGAGCGCCTGCACTTCATGGCGGCGGTACCACGCACGGACGGCGTGGAGAGCGCGGAGGAGCTGGCGGACGCGCACCGGACGCTCGTCGGCGCGATCTCCTCGGCCTGGCAGGGGCCGAAGGCCCCCCAGGTCAAACTCCTGCCGGAGTTGCTGCCGTTCTCCGAGATCGCCGCGCCGGAGCGGGATGTGCGCGTCTCCCTGGGCCTGGAGGAGAAGGCTCTCGAACCGGCCTGGCACGACTTCGAGCAGCATCCGCATCTGGTCGCCTTCGGCGAGACCGAGACGGGCAAGACGAATCTGCTCAAGGTGATCGCCCAGTCCCTCATCCAGCGATACACCCCCGACGAGGCGAGGTTCATCATCGCCGACCCTCGACGCAATCTCTTCGACGCGGTACCCAAGGAGCATCAACTCAGCTACGCGGTCGCGGTCAACACCATGGAGACGACGATCAAGGAGGTCGCGGAGTCGCTGACCAAGCGGATACCCGGTCCCGACATCTCCCCAGAGCGTCTGCCCCTGCGGGACTGGTGGAAGGGACCCAAGCTGTTCGTCCTCATCGACGACTACGACCTGCTGATCTCCGGCAGCCCGATGCGCCACCCCATGGCGCCGATCCTCGACCTGATGTCCATGGGCACGGAGATCGGTCTGCATGTGGTCGTCGTGCGCAACACGACCGGCGCCATGCGCAGCATGAACGACGCGCTCATCAAGCGGATGATGGAGGTCGGGACGCCCGCGCTCCTGTTCTCCTGCGGCCGCGAGGAAGGCGCGTTCCTGCACAACACCCCGCCGAAGAAGCTCCCGACGGGCCGGGCCCAGCTGATCACGCGCCGCAGCGCGCCGGTACTGATCCAGACCGCCGCGGTGGACAGGGACTGACCGGGCCGCGCTGGCGTCGGCCACCCGCCCCGCACGCGACCCCGCAGCGTCGGATTCGACTGCGCCTGAACGAACTGACCTACCTACAGTATGAATTGACGAAGGCGAGCAGAGACCCATGAGCACACCGGACAACTACACGTACAACACCCAAGCGATCTACGAGGGTCTTAAGCTGCTCGGCGCGGGCACTCAAGAAGTGGAGACGGCCGTCGATCAGCTCAGGACGAACGTCGAGCTCAACTTCGAGGGATGGGCGGGAGCCAGCAAAGCGGAGTTCGAGCGTGTCCACCTGGAGACCACCGAGCATCTCAAGGCCGTTGGGCAATGGCTGATCGAAGTGACCCAGAACATCAGCACTCTCGTCAACGGCGTGGAGGAGGACGATGCTGCGACCGCGCAGCGACTGAGCATCTGACCGACGGGTGGGTGCGGGCTGCCCCGACCCTCTGGTTCAGCCTCCCGTGCGTCGCGCGGTGAGCCAGAGGGTCGGGGGCTCCGTGCAGCCGGGCGGTCCCCCTCGCCCCTGTACGCCGATGGACGGAGCACCGACGTGACCGAACCCAGGCAGACCACTGACGCCACTCGTGCGACCGATCCGGTCGATGCGGACGACCTGCTGATCACCCATCCCGGTGGGGAGTTCGCCGGGCATCCCGTGTGCCACCCGGGCCACCGATCCATAGGTGAGCACCGGGGGACGGCTCGGCGGTGACGGTCCACGTGACCGGACCCTGGACCTGGACGGAATACCACACGCCGAACTGCGCAGGCGGGCCACCACCGCGCTCAGCCCACGGCGGATCTTGGAACTACACGCGCGTCCAGGAGTTGACGAACGAGTTCTCGACCGGCTGGAACGCGGCGGCCGTCCGGGCGACCTGGTCACCGCGCTCGCCCATCCACTGGCCACGGGGATCGTCTGCGAACTCCTCGGCGTACCAAAGACGGACCAGCCGAAGCTCAGCGCCTGGTCGGCGGCGATCACCTCGGTCACCAGCCACTCGCGGGAGGCGGTCGCGGACGTCTACGCGGAGGTGGGCACCTATCTACTCGAGAGCCTCGCGGTCAAGCGGAAACGACCGGGTGGTGATCTGATCAGCCGCTGGCTCGGTGCGCGGAACGATTCCGAGCGGCTCACCGACACCGAGATAGTCCACCTGAGCCTGGCTGTACTGGTCGCCGGGCACGAGACGACCGTGAACGCGATCGGTTCGGGGGTGTGGCGCCTGTTCCAGGAGCCGGAGGCGCTCGCCGCCTTGCGGGCCGATCCGGATCTGCTGCCCGGAGCCGTGGACGAGCTGCTGCGGTTCCAGCCGCAGGGGGCCACCTTCCGGATGTTGGTCGCGCGTGAGGACGTGGTGATCCGCGCCGGCGAAGGGGTGATGCCGCTGCCGTTCATCGCCAATCGGGACCCACGCCGCTTCACCGACCCGGACCGCTTCGACATCCGGCGTACGGGCAACCGGCACATCGCCTTCGGTCACGGCCCACACGCCTGCTTCGGGGCGGTGCTCGCCAGGACCGAACTGGAGGTGGCACTCGGCACGCTGCTCCGTCGGTTCCCGGGCCTTCGTCCGGCCCAGCCCCCGGAGTCGCTGCCCTGCCGTATGGGCCAACTGATGGGCGCCCTCCTCACCTTGCCGGTGACCTGGTGAGAACGAACCCGACGACTACTCCCCCTGCCGCTCAGCCGGCCGACCGATAGGGGGTACGCGTCAAGCCCCTTCGCCGTGCCTCGCCGAGGACCCCCAGCTCGTCGGTGCCCAGCTTCTTCCGCAGCCCGTAGATCGACCGTGACACGGACTTCGGGCTGCGCCCCAGAGAGGCGGGCATGTCCTCCCGCCGGAGACCCCCGTAGAGCGCGAACAGCACCTCTTCCTCACGTGCCGTCAGCCGAGGACGCGCCACGGCCGTGTCCCCGGCTTCGCGTGCCGCGGCGGACACGCGCCGACGGCCCTTCTTGCGCTCCTCGGACCCGCGCCTCGCGGCGTGCCGCTGGGCTTCGGTCTCGCCACCCCAGATGCCGACCTCCCGGTTCTCCCGGGCCCATTGGCGACACGCCGACATCACGGGGCAGCCCCCACACAGGATGAACGCGTCCCGCACGCGCGCCAAGCCGCGGACCCCGTGGTCGGTATAGCCGTCGTCCGGGGCGTGGAAGAGCGCCGGCCGGGTGCTACAGGGCACGGACGTGTCCAGTTCGGCCAGGAACGGCGGGGGCGACGGACTCTTGGACATGATCGGCCTTTCTGAAGGTCCCGTTCCTCGACCTGGGCGGCGAGCCGTCCAGGGAGCTGCGTCGGCGGACGCAACGCGGTTCGCTCCCGCGCGACCGCGCACAAGCCACCCACGACAGCCACAGGGACCGGGTTCGATCCGGTCAGCTCCGGGATGAGCCGGGAACCCGTGCCGTCCGTGCCCTTCGACGAGGAACGGGGATGTGGCCGAACCCCTGAGAACTGCGGAAGGACGGGAAACAGGAATGACTGTGTTGGCAGAGCGTCCGATGAAACCGATACTCGGTGTCCGGACCTCACAGCTCGTGGCATGGGAACTCGCCGCCACGCTGATCGTGTTCGGCATCCAGAGCGCGGGACCCGCCAAGCTCCCCGCGCTCGCGGCCGGCGGACTGCTCGTCGCCCTCACCGCGATCCGGTTCCAGCGCCGATGGCTGTACCAATGGCTGCTCACCCGGCTGCGCTTCTGGGCCCGCGGCCGGGCGCGCCACGACCAGGGCGCCTCCGCTCTCGCCGGGCCTCGTACGCTGCTGCCCGAGCTGACCGTCAGCCGCGCCGAAGGCCGCAGCCGGGTCCGACTGGGCGTCGTCCACGACGGCCGCGCATGGGTCTCCATGGTCGCCGTCGAACGCGCGGACCTCCTCACCACCGCCGATGACGGCGGCCTGCTGCCCGTCGGGCGGCTGAAGGAACTCCTGCGCTTCGACGACATCGTCTTCGAGTCCGTCCAGGCGCTGGTGCAGAACGTCACCGCGCCGTCCGGCACCGACGCGGCGGCCGACATCTGCCCCGCCTCGTATCAGGAACTGAACAAGGAACGCGTCGCGCTGACCCAGTCGGCATGGATCGCCCTCCGTCTCGACGCCGCCGCCTGCCCCGAGGCCATCGCCGCACGCGGCGGCGGCGCGGCGGGCATCCGGCGCATCCTGCGCCGCGGAGTGAACTCAGCCGTGCGCATGCTCGAGGAAGAAGGGTGGCGGGCCCGAATCCTGGACGAGACCGAGGCAGCCGAAGCCCTGGCGTCGACGGCGGGAGTGGGCACCGCGGCTCCGGGCGAGAACCCGCCCGGAGCCATGGAGGAATGGAACACCTGGCGGGCCGGCGCCGAGCATGTCTCGTACTGGGTACGGGACTGGAACCCGGCCCAGGGTGGGCTCATCGAGCTGCAGGCCCTGCTCTCCGTGTTCCCGGCCCGCTGCACCCTGCTCTCGCTCACCTGCACCGACCGCGCTGCCGGCGACGCCCGGAACACCGTCCTCATCCGGACCGTCGGCGCCACCGCCACGGCGACGAAGGCACTTCCCAAGGCCGCCGCGGAGCGTGGTATCACCCTGATGGCACTCGACGGCGCACAGGCTCCGGGGCTACTCGCGACCCTGCCGCTGGGTCGGAGCGCAGGCCCGCACGTCGCACCCGCGCCCGCCGACCGGCCGGCCGAGATCGCGCTGCACCGGGAGGGACTGGCGCTCGGGTTCTTCAGGGACGGCCGGATGGCCGCGGTCAGGCTGCTGCGCCGGGAGTCGGTGCGACTGGGGGTCTTCCTGGACCGATCGGCTGCCGAACTCCTGGTCTTCCGGCTGCTCAGCGCGGGCGTGACCGTCCATGTCCGCTCCCCTCAGCCGCAGCTGTGGGCCTCGCTGATCCGTGACGCCGGTGTGGCTCCTCACCGGATGGTCATCAGCCTGCCGGGAGGCGCCACGCCGCCCGTCGGCAGTCCGCTGGCCCCCGTGGCCGTCGTCGACGACATCGTTGGCGGCCGGGGTGCTCCCCGGGCGGATCTCGGTACGTGGCAGATCGGCATCACCGTGCAGACGAAGGTTCCGGCGGCCGGGGCGGAAGAGATGCGACGGTACGACGCCGTGCTCGTGCCACGCGTGCCGGCCGGCACCGCACGCGCGCTGCGGGACGCCTACGAGCTGCCCGACATCGCCCTGCGCACCCTGCCGCTGATGCCCCAGGGGGCAGCCGCCCTGGTCCACCACGGCAGCACCGAGATCATCGACTTCGCGGCCACGCGGATCGAGGCTCAGCTCTTCGGAGACGGGGAGTACGTTCGTGGCTGAGCGGCGCGGCAATCGCAAGGCGCTCACCGCCGCCTACGCCCTCGCCCTGCTGTGTCTGCCCGTCGTGGTGACGGCGACGCCCCGGGAGGCGGCCGCAGCGCCCGCCCCGGCGCGCTGCGCGGAGAAGGCGACGGAGACAATGCCCGACCTGCCCTGGGCGCAGGCGCGGCTCGAAGTCGAGCGGGTTCATCGCATCAGCCAGGGTGAGGGTCAGGTAGTCGCCATCGTCGACTCCGGCGTCGACGCGTCCGTGCCGCAGTTGAAAGGCGCGGTGCTGCGCGGCGCCGATGTCATCGGCGGCAGCGGCCGCGGCGACACCGACTGTGTGGGACACGGAACCTTCGTCGCCGGGATCGTGGCCGCCAGGCCGGCCGACAGGCTGCGGTTCTCCGGCATCGCGCCGCGGAGCGTCGTCCTGCCGGTGCGGCAGACCACCGACGGCAAGGACGGCTCGGCGAACAGCATGGCCGCCGCGATACGCAGCGCCGTGGACGGCGGAGCCGACGTCATCAACATCTCGGCGAACGCCACTGGTCCGAGCGTCGCTTTGAAGGGAGCCGTCGCCTACGCCGTAACCAAGAACGTCCTCATCGTCGCGTCGGCGGGCAACCGTTCACGAGACGACCAGAAGGATCCGCCGGCCAGCTTCCCCGCCTCGTACCCCGGCGTACTCGGGGTGGGAGCCGTAGGGCGCGACGACCGTCCCGCGTCGTTCTCCGTGACGGGTGACTTCGTGGATGTCGCCGCACCAGGCGTCGACGTCATCAGTCTGGGCATCGGCGGTCCCGGTTACGCGATCGATCAGGGAACGAGTTTCGCCGCCCCGTTCGTCTCGGGCGTGGCCGCGCTCATTCGCGCGTACCATCCCGGCCTGACCGTCGATCAGCTCGTTCACCGCATGCAGATGACCGCTGACCGCCCCGCCGGCACCAAGGTGCCGGACCCGGCGGTCGGCTGGGGCGTCATCAACCCCTTCAAGGCGGTCACCGCCGTCATACCGGAGGAAGGGGCCGCTGGAGACGGAGGTGGTCGGGCCGGGCCGGCAGCGGTCCCGCAGCCATCCCCCACCGGCGTCGGGAACGCGTCCCCAGGGGAGCGTCCTCCGGGCGCCGCCGCCGCGCGGTCCGAGTCGGCGGACGCCGACGCGACGCTGTGGTTCATCATCGGGACCAGCGTCGTCATCGTCCTCTTCGGCATCGGGGTTCTCGCCGCCCGCCACGCGACTCGCCGGGACTGAGAACCGTGATCCGCGGACGTCCGGCCGGTTTCCCCGGCCGGACGTCGAACCCCGTCCTCGCCCCGTGCGTGCGAGAAGCAGAAGCCCAACCAGGGCGACGTCACGAGGGCACATGACGGTCACGAGGTGGACACGAAGATGACTTCCTTCCGGCATACGGCACGGGCCGCGGCACTCCCCGCGGCGGGCACGGTCGCCGCAGCGGTCGTGGTATTCGCGCTCGCGGCAGGCGGCGCACCTCCCGCCGCGGCCGCCTCCGTCCCACTCTCCGTGGCCCTCGCGCCGGCAGCCGAGGGCGAGAAGGTCAAGTACTACGTGGTGACGACTCAGGCCAACGGCGAGCCGGAGTTCCTCTTCTCGATCGCGGAGAAGGTCCTCGGCGACGGAAATCGGTACAACGAGATCTTCCTCCTGAACAAGGGCCATGCTCAGCCGGGCGGTGCGATCATGCGGAACGCCACCAGCATCGCCCCGGGCTGGATCCTCCAGCTGCCCCCGGACGCCAAGGGGCCGGGCGTACAGGAAGGGCCACTGCCCAAGCCAGGCGTCGTCACCGTGGCACCCGCCACGCCACCGCCCGTCCAGGCCCCCGCGACCCAGGTACCGGCGGCGACGGGCGCCACCGCCACACCCACAGGCCAGGACTCGAGCGCTCTGACGCTCGCGATCGGCGCGGGAGGCGCCCTCGTCGCCGGCGCCGGCGTCGGCACCCTCGTCATGCGCCGCCGCGCGGGTTCCCGCCGCGCCCCCATGCCCGCCGGCGTCGCGCCCCTGACCTCGGCGACGGCCACGCCGGTCCCCGCCGAGTCGACGCTCGAAGGCCGCACCTGGCCGACCACGACCGCAGTTCCTCCCGTCACCCCGGTCCGCGCTCCGCGCTCCGTCGCGCCGCGCACCGCCTCCCCGACGCCACGGCCGAAGGTGGACCGGACACCGGAGACCGAGGTGGCCGGCACAGCGTCCGGAGCGGCACCCGCCACCGCGCCCGCCGCGCCCCTCCGCCGCTCGGCGGTGACCGTGGCAGGCTCTCCCGCTCGGCCGGCACCTGGCCCCGCCACCAGACTCTCCCGGTCCCGCCCCGCCGATGACCGGGAGGCGGATCGTCACCGCCCTCCCGCCCGGAGCGTCGCGTCGCCGCACACCTTCCAGGTCTCTTTCGGCGACGACCTCGTCGACATCAGTCTGTCCACCGGGCATCCGACCCAGCAGGAAACAGCCATCGCCTGGATGCCCGTCCCGTACGACGTACCCGATGGCGGCGCCGCGTTCGTCTGCCTCGGCGCGGCCGAAGGGTCGGGCTGCCTCTTCCTCGACCTGGCGCAGGCCCCCGGCCCCGTGGTCGTGCGGGGTGACCGGGCAGCCGCCCGACGGCTGATGGAGTCCATCGTTCTCCAGCTCAGCGCGAGCTCCGTGCTCGAACATTCCTGCGCGACCGCGCTCGGTCCGCTGCGCGGGCTGGCCGAGGGCCTCACGGGCATCGAGACCCTCGGCACGATGGCCGAGCTGGTCGAGCGGCGGGCCGAAGAGGTCGACCCGCCCTTCGAGTTCGTGTTCTGCGCCCCGGAGACCGACGCCGACCGGACGGCCGTCGACGACCTGCTGAACGGTCCCGGTCAGACCGTGCTCGTGGTCCTCGGCGGCCTCGAAGGCGCCGCATGGACGCTGAACGTGTCGGCGGGAGATACGGACGCCTGAGCCCCCGCCGTCCCGCACGCATGCTCGCTCGGGCCCTGCCACGCGGCGCCACGAACGACTTCCCTGCCCATGGCGCGCCCCGCACCCAGCCGTCCCGGCACGGCTGGAAGACCGTGGGCTCACCTCCAGATCCGGAAGCCTCGGTCACCACGTGCCGGCGTCGGGTCACGCCGACCCGGGCCCGATCGCAGGTCGCTACCCCGCCGGATGAACGAGCGGCACTCCAAGACCGTGCCTTGCTGAAACAGCTTCTGACGGCCCCTCGAATATTGGAGTAGGCGGATATGAGAATGGCACGCGTCGCCTCGGTCATGATGGCCGCATCAGCGCTTCTGGTGACGGCCGGCTGCGGCAGCGGGGGCGAGAAGGACGGGCCGGACACTGTCACGCAGTCCGGCGCGGCGGCTCCCGCGGCCAAGCCGAACACCCGGCCCGCTGGTCAGCTGAGCGTCTGGCCCCACGAGCAATTCGGCAAGGTGCTGACGGATGGAGCCGGATTCACCCTCTACCGGTTCGACAAGGACACCGCGCTCCCGTCGAAGTCCCGCTGCGACAACCAGTGCGCCACAGCCTGGCCGCCCGTGCCGGCCGGCGATGCCACAGTCTCCACCGGCGTCGACGCGAAGCTGATCGGCCAGGTGACCCGCAGCGACGGAACCAAGCAACTCACCGTGGCGGGCTGGCCGGTGTACCGCTTCGCCCAGGACACCAAGCCCAAGGACATCAAGGGCCAGGGAGTCGGCGGCGTCTGGTTCGCCGTCACTCCGGAGGGCGGTAAGGCGCAGGGCGCCGCCGCCCGGACCGCTGCCCCGAGCGGACCGCCCGACACCGGATCGGCCCCGCCGGCCCCGGCCGCCCCGGCCCCGTCGACACCCGCCCCCGAGCAGTCCACCGCCGGCCTCGCCGTCCGTCAGGACCCCAAGCTGGGGCCCATCGTGGTCAACGCCCAGGGGATGACGGTCTACCGCTTCACCAAGGACGTCCGGTGGCCCATGAAATCGAATTGCACCGGTGACTGCCTGACGAACTGGCCCGTGGTGGGCCCCGTGAACAAGACCGGTCTGAAGGGCATCACGCTCAAGAACTTCCTGGTCCTCGACCGGCCGGACGGCATCCCCCAGCAGACCATCGACTGCTGGCCGATCTACACCTTCGCGGCCGACACCAAGCCCGGCGACACCACGGGGCAGGGTGTCGGCGGCGTCTGGTACGCCGTGTCACCCGAGGGAAAACTGGTCGGTGCTCCCCAGTAGCGGACACGACCAATGCTCCAGCAGTACGTCGTGGCGTGACCCGGGGAAACGTCGAGCGGCAGGAGTGTAGCGGGCAGGATTCCGTCACGGCGGAATCCTGCCCGCATCGTCGATCCCTGGGTCCTCCGCCCCTCGGGGAACCGGCTTCCCGGTCTCCGTCACGATGCGCACCGCCCCCTCACGCCACTCCGACGTGAACGTGTGACGCTTCTCCGCCGTGACGACCGACACCCCCGTGCTGTCACGGACTCACGCTACGAGGGGGACCTCAGCCGACGCGGTCCTCCGACAAGGAGGACAACGCATGACCGATCTGCGGACCTTCCAGGTACCCGACGCCGTCACCGGTACGGATGCCGACTCCTCACTGGGCAGGGAAATGATCAGTGCCTGGCAGACGGGCGGGATCTTCCAGGTCGCCACCACCCCTGAGATGCGCAGCGCGATCCGTGGCGCCTACACGGCCAGTAAGCGGTTCTTCAGCCGGCCGCGGGAGTGGAAGTCCCGGCACGTCAGCGACGTGACCTACAGCGGCTACATCTCCTCGGGAGAGGAGGTCACCGCAGGCGAGGCCGACTACTCCGAGACGTTCACCGTGTGCAAGGACATCCAGCCCGACGACGTCCGCTGCACGGAGAGCTGGCCCTGCCACGGCCCGGTGCCGTGGCCGGACCAGGAGTACCGGCGGGCCATGCGGGCGTACATGGACGGGTTGGGCGCTGTCGGCCACAAGCTGCTACGGCTCACCGCGCTCGGGCTGGGTCTGGAGGACATCGACGCCTTCGACAAGCTGACCGATGACGGCTGGCACCACATGCGGGTCCTGCGCTTTCCGGCCGAGACCGCGAGCAACGCGGCGCGGGGCATCGGCGCGCACACCGACTACGGGCTGCTGGTCATCGCCACCCAGGACGATGTCGGTGGTCTCTACATCCGCCCGCCGGTGGTCGGCGAGCAGCGCAACCGCAACTGGCTGCGGGAGGAGAGCGCCGCGGGCGTGAACGAGACGGACGAGGCGTGGAGGTACGTCGAGCCGGTCCCGAACGTCCTGACCGTCTTCCCCGGCGACATCATGCAGTTCATGACCGGTGGAGGCCTGCTGGCGACGCCCCACAAAGTACGGCTGGCGCAACGTGAGCGGTTCGCCGTGGCGTACTTCCACGAGCCGAACTTCCAGGCCGTCGCCCGGCCGCTGGGGGAATCGGACCGCGACGAGCACCTCCACTACGGAACGCACTTCACGAACATGTTCATGCGGTGCTACCCAGAACGTGTCACCACCCGAAGGATTCACGACGAGAACCGGCTCGCCGTCCTGGAAGAACTGCGGGTCAAGGCCCTGAGCACCTGAGGGTCCCGGTCCGCCAACAGTACTTCGTGGCATCACCTGGGGAACCGTCGAGCGGCGGGAGCGGCGCGTAGATCGCGTTCACTACGTGCCCGCGATCGCCGCCACCCACCCGCCCACTCCTGCCGTCGACGCCCCTCCGACAAGTGGTCGAGCGCGGCTTCGAGCGCCTGCGCTCGGGCGGGGAAGACCTTCGTCTTCTTCTGCGGACCGATGAACCACTCTCGGAGCAGGCCGTGCCGGCGGATGACGCTGCGGTGCCGGCCTCGACGGCGCAGTGTGTCCCGAGCGTCCTGCGAACACGGCTGAGCGGCTGTTCCGTTCGCCCTACGGGGGATTTTCCCTAGGGCGAACGGAACAGCCGCTCAGCCGTGTTCAGGGGGAACAGGACCCGCACCCTGTGGCGTGCGTGAGAGCCGGCACCCATACCCCTGACCGGTCGGCTCTCCATCGCGTGCGCGGTTCCATCGCGTCAGGGGCGGGACGGCCTCCTGTGAGCACGTGCGGCCGGGCGCTCTGGTTCATGGCCGTCACAGGATTCCTCGACTTTGCGCCGAACGGTCCCCGAACGCCGCTGAACCGCTGGTCGACGGCCTGCGCCAACTCCGCCACATGGCGGATGTCCACCTGCGCGCACCGGCGCCAACCTGGTCACACACAGCAGGCGTACGAGCACTCCCGGCACCTCAGTGAAGGAGCGTCAGCCCGTGACCACAGTCGCACCCGGACAGGCCACCACTCGCGCAGCACGCGCCAGCGAGGAAGCCCTGGCGCAACTCCATGAGGAGCACGGCCGTGCCCTCTTCGGGTTTCTTCTGGGCCTGACCTACGGCGACAGGCAGCGCGCCGAGGACCTGATGCAGGAAACGATGATCCGTGCGTGGCGCCATCCCGAGGCCATGGACACCGACCACGCGTCCATGCGTCCTTGGCTGTTCACCGTGGCTCGTCGGCTGGCCATCGACGCGCGCCGGGCGCGACTTTCCCGGGCCAAGGAGGTGACGGACGTCGTGTTGGAGAGCTCGGCCATACACGTGGAAGACCCGATCGAACCCTCGATCGAAGTCCTCGACGTCCGTGACGCCCTGAAAGAGCTCAGCCGCGAACACCGCGCCGTGCTGATCGAGGTCTACTTCCGGGGGCTGTCGGTGCAAGAGGCTGCCGATGTCCTTGAAATACCGCCGGGAACTGTGAAATCCCGTACGTACTACGCACTGCGTGCGCTCCGAAAAGCCCTGAAGGACTACGGCGAGATGGGCTGACCGTGACGTCCCGGACAGCCTCGCAGTCGGCGCGAGGGGCCATCGCTCCACGGCACGGAATCGGCCGCCGGGGCGGCGTGATCACCTCCCACGCGCCCTACCGAAGCGGACCCGTGTGCCTGACTCCAGGCCTGAGAGGTCGCCTTCGTCCGATACTGAGGATCCGATACGCGCCGGGACGAATCAGGCCGCTTCCCAGAGGCCGGCGTCCAGGATCCGGGCGGCCTTGGTGATGCTGCCCGGCATCAGGTGCCGGTACGTGCGGTACGTCTCCTCGATGGACTTGTGTCCCATCCATTCCGCCACGTCGGTGATGGGGATGCCGCTGCCGAGGACGTTCGAGGCGAAGTAGTGCCGGAAGCCGTACATCCCGACCCCTTCTTCCGGCGGGAGGTCCGCGAAGAGCTTCTTCACCCGCCGTCGCTCCATACCTTCGGTGAAGTAGCCGCCCGGACCGCGCAGCAGGTAGACGTCCTGCGCTACGACGTTGTTGACGTTCACCGCCCGCGCCTCGCCGCTTCGCAGGCCGCATCCCGCCATCATGACGATCTCCAGTGCGAGGTCCTCATCGGCAACGGCCAGCGCTTTCGTCACGTAGTCGAGGGAGGGTATGACGACCATTCCTCGAACGTATTCCGGTTCCTGGACGCCCTTCACCGGGTCGTCCGCCATGGCGCCCTTGTCATAGGCGTCGCGCAGGATGGTCTTGAGGACCCGGAAGATGTTCACCTGGTTCCCGCGGCCGACCCCGTCGCTCTCCGTCTCGTCCAGGAACCGCTCGACCACGATCGGTGTGACCGAGTTCAGTTTCCGCGATCCCAGGCGCGGGACGATGTGCACGTTGATCGAGCTGTCGACGTGCCAGTCCTGCGTGCCGTAACCGGACTCCTCGCGCTGCTTGCCCAACGCATCACGGAACCGGATCGAGTACGGGTGAGGGCAGCGGGTGGGCTTGGCACAGCCGCAGTCCTTGAAGAAGGAACCCATGCCGCGGGCAAGCTGTCGGGCCATGTACGCAACATCCGTTCCAGCCCAAGAACCTGCTCAGGCGCCGCACTGTCGGTCGCAGGTCAGCAAGCGGGGACACATCTGGGGCGCATGCTGACCGTTTGCTGACCTGAGGAGGGCACATGATGCCCCTGACCTGCGGCAACGCCGAATAGTCAGATCTTGGACTTGAACAGAGTGCGCAGCCTATGCCGAAGAGGGAAGTCTGTGGAGGGTGCAAGGTCCCCGAGCTGCTCGGCGGCAGCGGGACAGAATAAGCGAGCGGTGGTCGGTCGTGGTTTCGAGCCCGGCCTCGGTGGCCATCGCCCCTTCCGGGCATCAGACAATCAAGCACGTGGCCGTGAGGTCAGCGTTCGCCTTCCAGCGCCGCGTGAAGACCTGGGACGTCGGCCCGGGAGAGGGCGTCGATGATGTCCAGGCAGCGGCTGCGCATGGAGGGCGGGCTTTGGCGGTACAGCCGCAAGACCGCCGTCACCACGTAGCGCCCGTCAGCCGCATGGCGGGTTCGGATGTCGGCCAGATCGGCGGCCGCCCGGCCCACGATGTGCTCGCAGGCGTCCAAAGCCGCTGGCGGGAGGGGGCCTGCCGGGTCGTGGAGTGCGAAGGCGAGTTCCCCCAGGTTGCCGGCGGAAGCCTTGCTGGCGATGAACGTCTGGACAAGCTCGTCGGCCTGGGAGGGAAGCAGATCGAAGGCGTGCCTCATCACGGCCGATGCATTGTTGCGAACCTCTTCGTCCTCATCATCGAGCAGAGGCAGGAGACGTGTGTAGTGGTCAGGGTTGCTGGCGAAGATCGTGGCTGCGCCACGGCGGGCCATGGTGCCCAGCTGCAGCACCGTGGTGGGCAAGTCCGGTGTGGCATTTCCTTGGAGCGTCACCACGGCCCAGGTCTGTCCGGCGAGCTCCATCGTCTGCCGTGGACCATGGAGGGCCGCTTCAAGGTGGGGGGCGAATCGCGAGGGGTCCCGGGCCAGAGCTCCGGTGAGTAGGCGCTGGGTCGTGTGCGCGTTGTGGATGTTGAGGTCCTGGTGCGTCATCAGCTGGTCCGCCGCGTCGAGTGCGGTTTGTGAATCGTGGTTCATCAAGGCGCGGACGGCTTCGGCGGCGCACACGCGGACGGCGAGTACGGGGTCGGCGGCGAGTCGGAAGGTGAGGGGTCTGAGTCCGGACAGGTGGCGGGCGTCGTGGAAGAGGAGGGTCGCGCACGTGATGGCTGCCTGGCCCCGGGTGGCGTTCAGACCTGCGGTCAGCAGATCGGTGCGGGTGCCTTCTTCGTCCAGGCCTCGGGTGTCCCGCTCCGGGCTGGAGGCCGCCGCGTAGCTTGCGAGGATGGGGAGCTGGATGGAGGTGAAGTGTCCGGGCGTGGCCTGGAGCGCACGGCACACCGTGAAGGCTGCCTCTTCACCGAGAGTCCGGTGGGTGTGGAGGACCAGCTCTTCCCATGTCTCGGTGTCCAGATGGGGTGCGGCTGCTTCGACGATCGCGCACAGATACGCCCCGGGCATGTCAGGTCCGAGGGTCAGGGCGAAGGCGGCGAAGCGCGAGGGCTCCTGTCCTGCTCGGGTGCGCAGCGTGTCGGCGAGTTCGCGCGCGCCGCCCTGAGGCGGCCACGACCGCTCGGCCTGGGGCTTGGCGTACTTCTCCAGAGCCCGGCGCCATTGTGCGTCGGTCATGTGAGCCGCTGCACGGTCGCTGATCGGAGAAGTGACCCACGCGGTGACGACCCCCGAGGGCGGGGAGGGGGTGACTTCGGGGAACCTCCGTTCCAGCTCGTCGAGCCTCCGTCGAACCCTGTCGCTGCGACGAGCAGGGTCGATCGCCGACAGCAGTTCGTACTGGCCCCAGCCGCAACGACTGGGGCCGCCCTTCACTCTTCGGCGCTGCTCCGTCGACGGGTAGTACCCGAAGAGCACGTCAGCCAGGCGGACAAGGGTGTCGGCGGCGCAGTCGACCGTGGCGGCCGCGATGAGTTCACGGGACGCCCAGCGGGAACTGTCCACCCAGCCCAGATGGAGGTTTCGCTGGTCGCTGCAGAGCCAGTCGAGCGCCTCGTCAGCCGCCCCCAGGACGGTGTACAGGCGGCAGGCCAGGAAGCGTGCGATCTCCGTTGTCGATCCGCTCAGTCTCGTCAGGGCGTCGCCCGCGGCGGCCGGGTCGGCAGCGGGCAGGGCACGCAAGGCGGTGTCGAGGGCCGAGAGCAGCTCGGCACTGACACTGCTGCCGCCCCATTGTTGATACAACCACCGATTGCCTGACCCCTCATCGGAGGCTTCGTCGGATTCGGCGGTGCGGAGCACAAAGGACAGGATGTTGTCCACATAGGGCTTGGGCGCGGCCTCGGCGATCCGGGACAGGACGGCGGAGGCGGTCTGCGAGTGGGCAGAAAGGTACTCACCCCCGAATAGCTTGTTGGGGCCGGCCGGAAGCTCCTGGGTCCATGCCCGATCGAGGTAGGCGCCGACGAGCCTGGCTGCCCGAACGGGGGCGGTCTCGGAGAGGCTGTAGAGCAGGGACCAGAAGTCGCTGTTGTTCGCGAGGGGACCGCGTGCCTCGTCAGCCTGCCCGCTCTGGATCAGGTCGACGGCCAAGTTGACAAGGCCTGGGGTGAGGGACCATTCCATGAGCGCGAGGAGACGTTGTCGCCACTCAGGTGTGGTGCCGATATGGGGGCGCACCAGCTCCGTCGCCCGCTCCGGCCTGTGCCGCGCCGCGATGAGCAGTTCGGCGAACGCGGCATCGACTGTCTCGGCGGCGCCCAGCCAGCGTTCCCACCTTCCATCGTGATCAGCGGCATCGAACCAGGCCGGCAGAGCAAGCAACCGGCGCACCTTACGCGCCGCCGGGCCCGCGGCCCAGGCGAACGGCTCGATGGCCAGCCAGTCCGGCGAGGTCGCGTCACGCTGTCCGAGGACAGTGGTGATCACATCGTGCAGGTGAGAACGGATCCGGGTGGAGCCGAGCAGCCGTGCCGTGGTCTCACGGAACCGGTCGCGGTCCGTGCCGGCGAGGTGCTCAAGGACCTGGCGGGTCTGCGCCCGTCTGAAGAGATGCTGTCCGGAGCCGGCCAGGAAGTCGTGGACGTCCCTTCCTGTGGTGAGGAAAGACCGGGCGAAGAGGTAGTCGAAGTAGGTCTCGTGGAAGAAGCCGATGTGTTCCTCGTCGCCCACCAGGACCCCCTGCGACTTCAAGGCCTCGACGTCCTCCAGCGCATAGCTGTCGAGGAGAGCGAGAGGCGCCTGCAGAATCTCCCGTTCGCTCATGAAGGCACACAGAGCGCCGGTGATGCCCTGCCAGTCGAAGCGTTCCCTACGGACTCCGACACATCTGCGCACCTCCTTGGTGTAACTGCCGTAGAGCTGCTGCAAGGTTCGGTAGGACACTGCGCGGGAGGCAGGGGGGAGCGTGCTGAAGACCGCCAGGTGCAGAGGGGTGCGCAGCAGCTCCAGGGTCACCGGGCTCAGGCTGTCGGGATCGTTCCCACTCGCGGTGAGTACCGCGCGCACCGACTCTTCGGTCAGCTCCCCCACCGGGAATCTCACCACTCGTGCATCCGTCGTGAACAGTCTGCTGAGCCTGCCGTCCTGTTCGATGTCGACGGTGCGGGCCACCAAGAGCACCTTGATGTTCGGCGCAACCGAGAGTTGAGCGAGAACACCTTCGACAGCCTCGAAAACATCCGCCATGCGACCGCTGTACAGACTCACAGCGTCCAGTTGGTCGATGACGAAGAGCCCTGGCCTTCCATCGGCAACTCCGGGAAGGAGGATCCCGGGCGAATCCGGCAGATTCATCATGGCGCCGAGGTCTCTTGCCGTTCGCACCGACAGATCGGCTTGATCCATACGGACAGCGGCGATCGGCCACCCGTGGCCTGCGAGCCGTTCCATTACCTCCACAGCAACCGTCGACTTACCCGAGCCCGCCCGTCCCTCGCACAGCACGATCTGCGGACCCTCCTCCGCCACCAACCGGCCGTACAGCTCGTCGACGTGAGGACGGGCGGCCAGCCCGAGGACGGGCGCCGTACCACGCACGCGCCGCAGGAACCCGTCCTTGGTCTCCGCCAGGGCATTGAGCGTATTGCTGTCCCCGGCCAACAGCCGGGGACGAACTCCGTCAAGAGAGAGCAAGTGGTTACGGATCTCCGATCCGGTGAGCCACTTGTGCAGGTTGTCGTCCAGGTATCCGCTCAGCTGCCTGACGATCTCCTCAGGATTCCCTACGAACAGTTGCTCGTAAGTGAGGTGGACCAACTGGCGTAGGTTCTCCGGCGGGTGGTGCTCCACATACACGGACCGGAGGTAGCGCCAGGCGGTCTCCTGGGATACGGGGCGGCCAACGTCGGTCCAAGCATCACATAGGACCGTGAAGTCGCCCCCTTGGGCGACGGTAAGAATCTCTTCGAACTCGGCGAGGGTGACAGTGGCCCTCGCACGGACGGTGAGGTCGTGCAGTCTAGGCGCTCCGGTCGAGAGAACGAACCGCACGTTCCTACCGGCCACCAGGTGGCCGGAGACGGATGCGAGAAGAGCTGACGCAGCCTTCAGCGTCCAGGGCCCTCTCGAAGCCACGTCCTTCACTTGATCGCACCAGGTCTCCCCTTTGGCCACGAGCTGGAATTCGATGCCCTCGCCTGCCTGCCCCGGAGGCTCGAGACGAATCCGTGAGGCCGCTCCGCGCAGGAGGTCCGCCACTTTCAGCGCGGTCCACCAGTTCTCGTACCGGTTACCCGCTTTATCCGCCGCCCCGCCCGACAGCCCCATCGCGCATCACTTCCCCAGGACGCCGCAACGGACTCCTCACCAGGAGCCCACAGCTACAAACAGTATGGCCTGCCGCTCACTTGTGGCCTGCGTGACGAACATGCATCGAGGCATAGCACGAAGCCTGTCGGCACGGAATCAGCCGCTTCCACCCGCGACGCACCGGTGCGCGAGCGCGCCCCCCGCGCCGATAATTGCTCCATCATGCACAAGTGCAAAGAGCGCGCAGCGCCAACCGAACCTGACGGGCAGTCAGGGAAGTCAGCAACTGGTCAGCATCAGTACCGCACGAAACCGCCGCCAGGCGCCATGAATCGCCGAGATCAATAACCCGCCTCACCCAGTCTGACCTGCAAAAATCCTGTTCAGTCACATGCTTGCTAGTCTCACCAGGAGGTACCCGTGAGGATGCTGATCAACGTTCCGGAGACCGTCGTCGCGGATGCGCTGCGGGGGATGGCGGCGGCGCATCCCGAGTTGACGGTGGATGTGGAGCGGCGGGTGGTGGTGAGACGGGACGCGCCCGTGGCGGGGAAGGTGGCGTTGGTGTCCGGGGGCGGTTCGGGGCACGAGCCGTTGCACGGGGGGTTCGTGGGGCCGGGGATGCTGACGGCGGCGTGCCCCGGGGAGGTGTTCACGTCGCCGGTGCCGGATCAGATGGTGCGGGCGGCGGCGGCCGTGGACAGTGGGGCCGGGGTGCTGTTCGTGGTGAAGAACTACACCGGTGACGTGCTGAACTTCGAGATGGCGGCGGAGCTGGCGGAGGACGAGGGCATCCAGGTCGCGAAGGTGCTGGTCGACGACGACGTGGCGGTGACGGACAGCCTGTACACGGCCGGGCGACGCGGGACCGGGGGGACGCTGTTCGTGGAGAAGATCGCGGGCGCCGCCGCGGAGGAGGGGGCTCCGCTGGAGCGGGTGGAGGCGATCGCCCGGCGGGTGAACGAACGGTCACGGTCGTTCGGGGTGGCGCTGAGCGCGTGCACGACGCCCGCCAAGGGCAGTCCGACGTTCGACCTCCCGCCGGGGGAACTGGAGTTGGGCGTCGGCATCCACGGGGAGCCGGGCCGCGAACGGCGGGCGATGATGACCTCGCGGGAGATCGCGGACTACGCCGTGAACGCGGTCGTCGAGGACCTGGACCCTACGGGGCCGGTGATCGCGCTGGTCAACGGCATGGGCGGCACACCTCTCCTGGAGTTGTACGGGTTCAACGCGGAGGTGCAGCGGGTGCTCGGCGAGCGGGGCGTGCCGGTGGCGCGGACACTGGTCGGGAACTACGTGACCTCGCTCGACATGGCCGGCTGCTCGGTGACCCTGTGCGAGGTGGACGAGGAGCTGCTGCGGCTGTGGGACGCGCCGGTGCAGACGCCCGCCCTGCGCTGGGGCCGGTGAGGCGGGGATGGGGACGCGAGGGGATGAGGGAGGCGGCATGACGGAGACGTTCGGGGCGGAGTTCCTCGTGCGCTGGCTGGCAGCGGTCGCCGAGACCGTCGACCGGGAGGCGGACCGGTTGACCGAGCTGGACTCCGCGATCGGCGACGCCGACCACGGCGCCAATCTGAAGCGCGGCTTCGCCGCCGTGACGGAGACGCTGGCGAAGGAGCCGCCGGTGACGCCCGGCGCCGTGCTCACGACCGCCGGACGTCACCTCATCTCCACGGTCGGCGGCGCGTCGGGACCGTTGTACGGCACGCTGCTTCGCCGCGCCGGCAAGGCCCTGGGCGAGGAGGAGACGATCGGCCGGGTGCGGCTGGCCGAGGCCCTGGAGGCGGGCGTCGCCGCCGTGGCCCAGCTCGGCGGTGCGCAGGTGGGCGACAAGACGATGCTGGACTCGCTGGTCCCTGGTGTGGAGGGCCTGCGGACGTCGTTCGGCGCGGCGCGCGCGGCCGCCGACGAGGGCGCCGTCGGGACCGTACCCTTGCGGGCCCGCAAGGGCAGGGCGAGCTATCTGGGTGAACGGTCGGTCGGGCACCAGGACCCGGGGGCGACGTCGTCGGCCCTGCTGTTCTCGACGCTCGCCGAGACGGCGGGCGCGGAGGGGGTGTCGTGAGCGGGGCGGCCGGCGGTGCGGTGGACGTGCCCGGGCCCACCGGCGGTGCGGTGGACGTGCCCGGGCCCACCGGCGGTGCGGTGGACGTGCCCGGGCCCACCGGCGGTGCGGTGGACGCCGACACGGCCTCCGGTGGTGCGGTGGACGCCGACACGGCCTCCGGTGGTGCGGCGTTCGTCGGCATCGTGCTCGTGTCGCACAGTGCGGCGGTGGCGGTGGCGGTGGCCGAGCTGGCACGAGGGCTCGCGGGGGGCGGGGAGCTTGCTCCGGTCGTACCGGCGGGCGGGACTCCGGACGGGGGGCTGGGAACGAGTTCCGAGCTGATCGCCGAGGCGGCGAAGGAGGCGGACCGGGGCGCCGGGGTGGCGCTCCTCGTCGACCTCGGGAGTGCCGTGCTCACCGTGAAGGCGCTGCTGGCCGAAGGTGACGAACTACCGGGGGGCTCCCGACTGGTGGACGCGCCGTTCGTCGAGGGCGCGGTCGCCGCGCTGGTGACGGCGAGCGCGGGCGGGGACCTCGACGCGGTGGCGGCGGCGGCCTCGGAGGCGTACGCCTACCGCAAGGAATGACCCTTCGGGGCGCGTGCGCGGAGTGACGGAGGGGCCGCGCCGGGTGGCGACCGTGTTGTGATGTACCTGGTCAACGCACTAATGTCGCAGGGCCTTGGTGTACGGGAAACCGGTGGGATACCGGTGCGGCCCTCGCCACTGTGATCGGGAGGTCCGGCTCCATCCCCGCGGGAAACGCCCTCGGGGAAGCCACTGGACCGCGACGGGAGACCGTCGCGGTGTGGGAAGGCGGAGTCGGACGGCATGACCGTCAGCCAGGAGACCGGCCAGGGTGCGTTGTCCATCCACGAGGTGCTGGAGAGGTCTCCCGACCATGCATATAGCCGAGGGGTATCTGCCCCCTGCGCACGCCGTCGCCTGGGGTGTCGCGGCCGCCCCGTTCGTCGTCCACGGGGTCCGCGCGCTCACCCGCGAGGTCCGGTCCAACCCCGAGTCCACCCTGCTGCTCGGCGCCTCCGGCGCCTTCACGTTCGTCCTGTCGGCGCTCAAGCTGCCTTCGGTGACGGGAAGTTGTTCCCATCCGACGGGTACGGGTCTGGGCGCGATCCTGTTCCGGCCGCCGATCATGGCGGTCCTGGGCACGATCACCCTGCTCTTCCAGGCCCTGCTGCTCGCCCACGGCGGACTGACCACGCTCGGCGCGAACGCCTTCTCGATGGCGATCGTCGGGCCCTGGGCGGGGTACGGGACGTACCGCCTGCTGCGCCGGTTCGGTACGCCGCTGATGGTCGCCGTCTTCTTCGGCGCGTTCGTCGCCGACCTTTCCACGTACTGCGTCACCAGCGTGCAGTTGGCGCTCGCGTTCCCCGACCCGGGCAGCGGTGTGCCGGGCGCGCTGGCCAAGTTCGGCGGGATCTTCGCGGTGACGCAGATTCCGCTGGCGGTGAGCGAGGGTCTGCTCACCGTGCTCGTGATGCGGCTGCTCACCCAGTCGAGCAAGGGCGATCTGACCAGGCTGGGCGTCCTCCCCCGGGCCGGGAAGGACCTGCACGAGGAGGCGGTCGCGCGATGAGCACCAGGATCAGCCGGAACACGAAGATCAACGGCCTGCTGCTGCTCGTCGTCGTCGCGCTCGCGGTGCTGCCTCTCGTCCTGGGGCTGGGCGACCACAAGGAGGAGCCGTTCACCGGGGCGGACGCGGAGGCGGAGACCGCCATCACCGAGCTCCAGCCGGACTACGAGCCCTGGTTCAGCCCGCTGTACGAGCCGCCGTCCGGCGAGATCGAGTCCGCGCTCTTCGCCCTCCAGGCGGCCCTGGGCGCGGGCGTCCTGGCGTACTACTTCGGTCTGCGACGCGGCCGTCGGCAGGGCGCGGCACTGGCGGCGGCCGACGAGGGCGGTGCCGGACTCACGGATGGTGCCGGGCGCACGGACCGTGCCGGCGGTACGGACTCCGGTTCGCCGGGCAGCCCCGAGGCCCCGGGATCCGGCGCGACTCGGTCCGACGCCCAGGGCTCCGGCCTGTCGGCCGCCGGTCCGGGCGGGCCGGCCGGTGACGTCCGGGACCGGGACGCGTAGCCGCCGATGCTGCCCATCGACGCGGCGGCGCACAGCAGTCGCTGGCGCTCCCGCCATCCCGCCGAGAAGGCGCTGCTCGGCTTCGGTCTGACGTTGTGCGCGGTGTGTCTGCCGCCGTGGCCGGGCGCGGTGCTGGTGGCGGCGGTGACGCTCGTGGTGCTGCTGGGGCCGGCCGGTGTGCCGGGCCGTCAGTTGTGGCGGGCGTTCCGGGTCCCGCTCGGTTTCTGCGTCACCGGTGCGGTGCCGTTGCTGTTCGAGGTGGGCGGGGCGCGCGGACTCGTGGCGCTCGCGCCCGCCGGCCCGGCGCACGCGGGCGAGCTGCTGTCGCGGACGGCGGCGGCCTCGCTCGGGGTGCTGCTGTTCGCGTTCACGACGCCGGTGTCGGACGTGCTGCCCCGGCTGGTCCGGGCGGGGGTGCCGGCGCCGGTCGTGGACGTGGCGCTCGTGATGTACCGGATCATCTTCCTGCTGCTGGACTCGCTGTCCAAGATCCGGCAGGCCCAGGCGGCCCGCCTGGGGCACACCTCCCGGGCCGCGACCTGGCGTTCGCTCGCCGGGCTCGGCGCGACCACGTTCGTGCGCGCCTTCGACCGGGCGCAGCGGCTGCAGTCGGGTCTCGCGGGGCGTGGTTACGACGGGACGCTGCGGGTGCTGGTGCCCGCGTGCGGGATCTCGCGTCGCTTCCTCGTGGCGACGGGCGTGCTGCTCGGCGGGATCGTCGCCCTCACTCTCGTACTGGAAAGGTTCCTTCCGTGACGTCTCAGGACCCGACGACGGCCCGGGGCTCGACGCCCGTCGTGGAGCTGGTGGGGGCGGGCTTCGCCTACGAGGACGGTCCCGCCGTCCTGTCGGGCGTGGACTTCGCGGTGGCGGAGGGGCGGGCGATCGCGCTCCTCGGCCGCAACGGCAGTGGCAAGACGACGCTGCTCCGGCTGCTGAGCGGGGGGCTGCGGTGCGGGAGCGGGTCGCTACGCCTGGACGGTGCGGAGGTGGCGTACGACCGCCGGGGGCTGACGCGGCTGCGGACCACCGTGCAGCTGGTGGTGCAGGATCCGGACGACCAGCTGTTCGCCGCCTCGGTCGCCCAGGACGTGTCGTTCGGGCCGATGAACCTGGGACTTCCGGAGGAGGAGGTACGGCTGCGGGTGAGCGAGGCGCTGGAGGCGCTGGACATCGTGGCGCTCGCGGACCGGCCGACGCACCTGCTCTCGTACGGGCAGCGCAAGCGGGCCGCGATCGCCGGGGCCGTGGCGATGCGGCCCCGTGTCCTGATCATGGACGAGCCGACGGCCGGCCTCGACCCGCACGGTCAGGAGCGGCTCCTCGACGCCCTTCGGCGGCTCCGGGAGGGCGGCACGACCGTGGTGATGGCGACACACGACGTCGACCTGGCGCTGCGCTGGGCCGACGAGGCGGCCGTCCTGGCTCCCTCCGGCCTCCACACCGGTCCGGTCGCCGACCTCCTCGCGGACGACGGCCTGCTCGCGGCCGCCCGGCTCCGCCGTCCCTGGGGCACTGCCGTGGCCCGTCTCCTGCGGGCCCACGGCCTGCTCGGCGCGGGCGCCGCGGAGCCCCGGACGCCGGAGGAGCTGGACGCCTTCACGGGAGCCTTCGTTACCGAGTAGTACATGTCACGTCTCCAATCTTCTGCAACTAGTTGCAGAAGGGCCGGGGGTCCCCTAGAACTGAGGGCGACGACCCTGCGCGAGGAGGCGCCCCCATGACCCCGTACCCGCACCTGCTGAGCCCGCTCGACCTGGGGTTCACGACCCTCCCCAACCGGGTGATCATGGGGTCGATGCACGTCGGCCTCGAAGAGACCGAGCACGGCTTCGAGCGCATGGCCGCCTTCTACGCGGAGCGGGCACGGGGCGGCGCCGCGCTGATCGTCACCGGCGGCATCTCCCCGAACGAGGCCGGGCGCCCCTGGGACGGCGGGGCCAAGCTGACCACCGCCGACGAGGTCGCCGAGCACCGGCTGATCACCGACGCCGTGCACGCCGAAGGCGGCAGGATCGCGATGCAGATCCTGCACTTCGGCCGGTACGCGTACCACCCCGGCCTGGTCGGCCCCAGCGCGATCAAGGCGCCGATCAGCCCCTTCGTACCGAACGAGCTGACCGACGCCGAGGTCGAGCAGACCGTCGAGGACTACGCCCGCTGCGCCGAGCTGGCCAGGGAGGCCGGGTACGACGGCGTCGAGGTGATGGGGTCCGAGGGCTACCTGATCAACGAGTTCATCGCGGCCGCCACCAACCAGCGGACCGACCGGTGGGGCGGCTCGTACGAGAACCGCGTGCGGTTCCCGCTGGAGATCGTCCGCCGGATCCGCGAGCGGGTCGGCGAGGACTTCATCCTCGTCTACCGCCTGTCCATGCTGGACCTCGTCCCCGGCGGCTCCACCCTGGAGGAGGTCGTCCAGCTCGCCAAGGAGATCGAGGCCGCCGGCGCGACCATCATCAACACCGGCATCGGCTGGCACGAGGCGCGCATCCCGACCATCGCCACCTCCGTGCCGCGCGGCGCGTACACCTGGGTGACGAAGAAGCTCATGGGCGCGGTCTCCGTGCCGCTCGTCACCAGCAACCGCATCAACACGCCCGAGGTCGCCGAGGAGATCCTCGCCGACGGCCGCGCCGACCTCGTCTCGCTGGCCCGGCCGTTCCTCGCCGACCCCGCCTTCGTCGCCAAGGCCGCGGCCGACCGCGCCGACACCATCAACACCTGCATCGGCTGCAACCAGGCCTGCCTCGACCACACCTTCAACCTGAAGATCACGTCCTGCCTGGTCAACCCGCGCGCGTGCCACGAGACCGAACTGGTCCTCTCCCCCACCCGCCTCGCCAAGCGCGTCGCGGTCGTCGGCGCGGGCCCGGCCGGTCTGGCCTGCGCCGTGTCGGCTGCCGAGCGCGGCCACGCCGTCACCCTCTTCGACGCCGCCGCCGAGATCGGCGGCCAGCTGAACGTCGCCAAGCGGGTCCCCGGCAAGGAGGAGTTCGACGAGACGCTGCGCTACTTCCGCGTCCAGCTCGCCGAGCGCGGGGTCGAGGTCCGCCTGAACACCACCGTCGCGGCCGGCGACCTGGACGGCTACGACGAGGTCGTCGTCGCCACCGGCGTCTCCCCCCGCACCCCCGGCATCGCGGGCGTCGACCACCCGAGCGTCGTGAGCTACCTCGACGTGCTGCGCGACGGCGCACCCGTCGGCGACCGGGTCGCGATCATCGGCGCGGGCGGCATCGGCTTCGACGTCGCGGAGTTCCTCACGGACGGCGGCGAGGGCGCGAGCCGAGACCCCGAGACGTACTTCCGCCAGTGGGGCGTCGACACCTCGTACGAGAACCGGGGCGGGCTCCGCACGCCCGAGCGGAACGCGCCGCCGCGCCAGGTGCACCTGCTCCAGCGCAAGAGCTCCAAGGTCGGCGCCGGCCTCGGCAAGACGACGGGCTGGATCCACCGGACCGAGCTCAAGCACCGGGGCGTCACCATGGTCGCGGGCGTGTCCTACGAGCGGATCGACGACGAGGGCCTGCACCTGACCGTCGACGGGGAGCCGCAGCTGCTGCCGGTGGACACGGTCGTCCTCTGCTCCGGCCAGGAGCCGAAGCGGGACCTGTACGAGGAGCTGGTCGCGGCGGGCCGCGCGGCGCACCTCATCGGCGGCGCCGACGTGGCCGCCGAGCTGGACGCCAAGCGCGCCATCGACCAGGGCACCCGGCTCGCCGCCACCCTGTGATCACCGTGGCCGGCCGAACCTAGGATGCGAGCATGTCCCTCCCGCACGCGATCCTGACCGCCCTGCTCGAGAAGCCGTCCTCCGGCCTCGAACTCACGCGCCGCTTCGACAAGTCGATCGGCTACTTCTGGTCGGCCACGCACCAGCAGATCTACCGCGAACTGGGCAAGCTGGAGCAGGCGGGGCACATCCGTGCCCTGCCCGCTCCGGTCCCCGCCCGGGGACAGAAGAAGGAGTACGAGGTACTCCCCGCCGGCCTCGTCGAACTCACCACCTGGGTCGCCCGCTCCGAAGACCCCAAGCCCCTCCGCTCCTCCCTCCTCCTCCGCATGCGCGCCGCCGCCATGGTCGGCTCCACCGGCCTCCGCGCCGAACTGGAACGCCACCTCGCCCTCCACCAGGCCCAGTTGGACGAGTACCTCGTCATCGAGGCCCGCGACTTCCCCGCCACCCAGCCGCGCCCCGAACCCGACCGCCTCCGCCACCTCGTCCTCCGCGGCGGCATCGACCTGGAGCGTTTCTGGGTCGAATGGCTCACCCACGCGCTGGCGGAGCTCGGCGGGGAGTGACACGACGGACGGGGGGCCCGGCCGCCGTCCGGCCGGACCCCCCGTCGTCATCGGCGGCCCCTGTCCTACGCGAGCCAGAGCGCGAGGCGCCGATGGCGGTACGGCGGCACGTCCACGGTGTACGGGGCCGTGCGGGCGATCGTCCCGCCGGTGCCGTTCACCAGACGCGTCAGCGTCCGCATGCGGACGCGCAGCAGCTGCCGGGCCCTGCGCTCGTCCTGCGCGGACCAGCGCGCGACGGACTTGTCCCGCTGGAAGCGGGGCCAGGTGCGCAACTCGACGGTCCGGCGGACCGCCTGGGGCCGGGGTCTGGTCCGCTCGCGCGCCGCCTCGTCGAGGCGGTCGGCGCTGTACCTGAGGTCCCGGACGACGACGGAACACCAGGGTTCGCCCTTGAGCCGTCCGTCGGGCCACGGGCGGCGGGAGCGCGGGATGTGATGTGCGGTGCGTGCCATACGACTCCGTGGGTGACGACCGCCAGGGATCTCCTGGCGGGCTACCTGAAGCCGGTGGGGCCCGTCGCGCGTTCGGATGCCATGGGCCCCACCCTAAGGGTGTCCTGTCGGGCGAGGCGGGGCGACGGCGTCCGTAAGGGCGTGGATACTGGGGAGTTCTGGTTCATGGAGAGGAAAGGGCGGGTATGGCCGACGAGTTGGGGGGCCGTGTGGCGCGTCATGCGGTGGTGATCGGGGGAAGTCTCGCGGGGCTGCTCGCGGCGCGGGTGCTGGCCGAGCACGCGGAGCGGGTGACGGTCGTCGAGCGTGACCGGTTTCCGGAGGGGCAGGAGGCGCGGCCGGGGGTTCCGCAGGGGCGGCACCTGCACGTCCTGATCGCGGGGGGACAGCAGGCGCTGGACGAGCTGCTTCCGGGGTTCATGGCGGAGCTCGGCGAGCTCGGGGCGCCGAAGGTGGGCGTCCCCGAGGACATGGTGCAGTGGCAGAACGGCCAGTGGTTCCGCCGGACGCCGGCGACCGCGCACTTCTACACCGGTCCGCGGCCCCAGCTGGAGTGGCTGGTGCGGCAGCGGGTGCTGGCCGACCCGCGGATCGAGCTGGTCGAGGGCACCGAGACGGTGGGCCTGACCGGAGACTCCTCGCGCGTCCGGGGCGTGCGGCTGCGCGAGCGCGGGGCGGGCGCGGACAAGGAGACCCGTACCCTGGAGGCCGATCTGGTCGTGGACGCGTCGGGGCGGTCCACGAAGGCCGCCGACTGGCTGGCCGGGATCGGCGCGGAGGCGCCGCACGAGGAGACCCTCGACACCGGACTCGCCTACGCCACCCGGGTCTACCGCTCGCCCGCCGACGTCCCGGGCACGGACGCGGTCGGCTACTACGTCGTGCCCAGCCCCGACCAGGTGTACGGCGGTGTCGTGCTGCCGCTCGGCGACGGCCGGCACCTGGTCACCCTGTCCGGACTGCGGGGCGACGAACCGCCCACCGACGAGGGCGCGTTCGAGGAGTACGCGAAGCGGCTGCCGCACCCGGTGGTCAGCGACTGGCTGGCGCGGGCCGAGCCGGACTCCCCGGTGTACGGCTTCCGCAAGACCTCCAACATCCGGCGCCGGTACGACCGTCCGGGCCGCCGGCCGGCCGGCTTCCTGGCCACCGGTGACGCGCTGTGCGCCTTCAACCCGATCTACGGCCAGGGCATGGCCGTCGCCGCGCTCACCGCGGTGGCGCTGCGCCGGGCGCTCACCGACCCGAAGCGCACCCCGACGACCCGGCAGGTGCAGCGCGCGCTGCTCGACGCCTCGAAGCAGGCCTGGGACATCTCGGCGGGCGCGGACAAGAAGATGCCCGGCGCCACGGGCGACGCGGCGCGCCCCGGCCCCGCCGACAAGGCGGTCGGCTGGTACCTGCGCCGGGTGCAGGAGCGGGCCGCGGGTGACCCGGTCGTGGGTGCGCCGTTCCGCGCGGCGCTCACCCTGACCGCCCCGCTCACGGCCCTCTTCGCCCCGTCGGTGGCGCGGGCGGTGCTGTTCGGCCCGGTCCACGGGACGCCGGCGGAGCCGCCGCTGAGCCGGAACTAGACGAGTAAGTCCGAAGTCTTCGGGCGCATGAAGCGAGGGTCTCGTTGGTCCGTTTGTGACGACAGACCTCGAAACCCTCGCGACAGCACTGTACG
>NZ_JNWK01000062.1 GCF_000716445.1 Streptomyces wedmorensis | reverse complement strand
GTGGTGGGGGTGGGGGTGAGTTCGGTGTCGTGGGTCGGTGTGGAGTCGGGGGTCGCGGTCGGCGTGGGCGTTTCGGACGAGGCGGAGGGTTCGGGGGGCGCGGTGGGTGTCGGTGTCGGGGGCGGTGTGGCGCTCGGGTCCGGCGGGGACGTGGTCGGCGCGGTGTTCGTCGTCGCGAAGGCCTGGGCGGCCTGGTCCCCGTCCGACGGTTCGCCGCCGGCCCGTGCGGCGAGGGCGAGGAGGAGGGCCACGACGAGGGCGGCGGCTCCGGCCGGCAGGCCGCGCGGCAGGAGCCGGCGGGGGCGGGGCGTCGGCGGTGGGGTGAACGTCGACGTGGCGAGTGCGGTCGTGCCCTGCGCCGTGCCGCCGGAGGAGGGGAAGAGGAGGGGCAGGAGCGCGGCCAGGGCGGCGAGTCGGCCTCGTCCCCGCTCCTCCCAGTCGGGACCGTACGCGGCCGTGGCGACCGACTCCAGTTCGCTGACGAAGGCGTCAGCGTTCTCCGGCCGCTCGTGCGGGGCCTTGGCGAGGCCGCGGCGGATGAGCGGTCGCAGCGGCTCCGGTGCCTGTCCGTCCGGTACGGGTGCCTCCAGGTGCTGGAGGGCGAGTTCGGCGAAGTTGTCCCCGGCGAAGGGCTTGCGTCCGGTGAGGCACTCGAAGAAGGTCGCGGTCGCGGCGTAGACGTCGGCCGCGGGAGAGGCGGGCGCGCCGTTCCACTGCTCGGGCGCCATGTAGGCGGGGGTTCCGGCGATACCGGGCCTGCTGTCGCGTCCGGTCGCGATGCCGAAGTCGACCAGTTTCGAAGAGCCGTCGGCGGCGACTAGGACGTTCTCGGGCTTGTAGTCGCGGTGGACGACGCCGGCCCGGTGCGCGGCGGCGAGGCCGAGGAGTGAGCCCTTCAGCACCACGAGGGCGGCCTCGGGGCCGGTGGACCCCTCGCGGGCGAGGAGGGCACGCAGCGCGACGCCGTCCACCAGTTCCATGACGATGGCCGCGCCCTGGGGCGCCTCGACGTACTCGTAGAACCCGACGACGTACGGGGTGTCCAGGGTGCCGAGCAGCCGCGCCTCGGACCGGAAGCCGCGTACGAACGCCTCGTCCGAGCGGAGGCGCTCACCCAGGTACTTCACCGCCACCGGTACCCCGGTCGCGTCGTGCGTGGCCAGCACGACGCGCCCGCCGGCGCCCGCGCCCAGCTCCCGGGACTCCGTGTATCCCGGAATCACCCATGCGCTCATCCCCGTACCCCCCTCGGCGCGTGGCCGTCTTCGTCCACAGGGACAGATTCTCGCCACGGCCGGTTCCCGGGAACAGGGCGGGGGGCGGAAAAAGGGGACGGCCCCCCACGGGGTGGGGGGCCGTCGTGCGCGGTGCGCGCGGTGCGGGTCGTTACGGTGCCACCTTCAGGAGCTTGTTGGCGGTGCCGGAGGAGGCGTTCTTGATGGCGTCCGGGGTGGCCGCCCCGGTGAGCGCGGCGGCGGTGTCGGCAGGGGTGGCCGCCGGGTTGGCCGCCAGGTAGAGGGCGGCGGCGCCCGCCACGTGAGGTGCGGCCATGGAGGTGCCGGAGATCGTCTTGACGCCGGTGTCGCTGTCGTTCCAGGCCGACGTGATGTCCGATCCGGGGGCGTAGAGGTCCACCACGGCGCCGAAGTTCGAGAAGTCCGACTGTTCGTCGTCCTTGGTGCTGGACGCGACGGTGAGGGCTTCGGGGACCCGGGACGGCGAGCCCTGGCCGGCGTCGGAGGACTCGTTGCCGGCGGCGACCGCGAAGGTCACGCCGGAGGCGATGGCGCGCTGGACCGCGGCGTCGAGCGCTTCGTCGGCGCCGCCGCCGAGGCTCATGTTCGCGACCGAGGGTCCGGAGTGGTTCTTGGTCACCCAGTCGATGCCCGCGACGACCTGCTCGGTGGTGCCGGAGCCGTTGTCGTCGAGGACCCGCACGGCGACGATCTTCGCCTTCTTGGCGACTCCGTGGGAGGTGCCGGCGATGGTGCCCGCGACGTGGGTGCCGTGACCGTTGCCGTCGTCGGCCGTCTGGTCGTTGTCCACGGCGTCGAAGCCGTGGGCGGCCCGGCCGCCGAAGTCCTGGTGCGAGATCCGGACGCCGGTGTCGATGACGTACGCGGTGACGCCCTCTCCCCCGCCGTCCGGGTAGGCGTACTTCTCGTCGCCGGCCGTCTCCGCCTGGTCGATCCGGTCCAGGCCCCAGGACGGGGGCTTCTCCTGGGTCTCCTTGATGGTGAACCGCTTGTTCTGCACGACGGTTCCGACGGCGGGGTCGGCGGCGAGCCGCTTGGCCTCCTGGACGGTCAGGCCGGACGCGGAGAAGCCGTTGACCTCCGAGCCGTAGGACCGCTCGAGCGTGCCGCCGTACTTCTTCGCCAGGTCCTCCTTGTTCGCTGATGCGTCGAGGATGACGACGAAGCTGCCGGCCACGGCGCCGGGGGCGCCGAGTCCGTGCACGGTCCCCTCGGCCGGGGTGGAGGCCCCGGCGAGGTTGGTCGCGAACAGCGCCGCGGCTGCTGCGCCCGCCACACCTGTGGCTATGGCCGCGTTGCGAAGTCCGTGGGATCGCTTGTGAGTTGCCATGGAAGTGGTTCTCTCCTCGTGTTGACGTGTGGGGCGTCAAACGTTCGAGAGAACCCTGTGCGGGTTGGCAGGAGCAAATCAAGTGCGAACCGGCGGTACGGGTTATTCAACAAGCTTTCTCAAAGAGCTCTCCGCACCGCCTCCACGTCGCACACCTCCCCTCGCGAACTCCTCCCTGAAACAAGCACGTTCGCCAGGAGGGCTAGGGCCTGTCCGGCGGATCAGGGCCGGATAGGCCCTACAGGCCCTACAGGCCGGGGCCGTTGTAGGCGCCGCGGTGCGGCTTGGCGGTCGCGGACACCGCGTTGCCCCAGTAGTCGCGGCCTCCGCTGCCGCTGATCACGGAGCCGTTGCCGAGGGCCGGGGACGTCGAGCGCAGCTTGTAGCCGTCGACGGAGTGGATCGTGTCGCCGCCGGTGCCGGGGTTCACGAACTTCGGGTCGCCGACGATGCCGTTGGCGGTGGGCCGGGGCACGCCCTGGAAGACGTTCCACAGCCAGGAGATCCCGGAGCCGGTGGGGAGCCGGGAGTCGCCGGTGCCCACCCAGATGTTGTTCTCGACGACGCTCTCGTCGGGGAGGGTGATGTCGAACTTCTTGTCCGTGCAGTAGAGGACGTTGTTGTACATGTGCAGGGCGGAGCGGCCGGCGCTGACGCTGCTCATGCGGCAGTCGTTCTCGGAGATGTTGTAGCGGACGACCTGCTTGGCGGCGCCGATGGTGCCGCAGCCGTCGCAGTCGAGGAAGAAGCCGCCGATGTTGTCGCGGCTGAAGTTGTACTGAACCGTGCAGGTGCCGGTGTTGCCCCAGTCGCAGTCGAACGCCTGGCTGTCGGCGACGGACATCCGCGTGATGCCGTACACGGCGTTCTTCTGGATGGTCGGGTCGTGGTCGCCGAGCACCCATATGCCGGCGAAGTTGCCGCCGGAGAACGGGTACGCGCCGTTGCCGACGCCGGAGGCGGTGTTGTACTGGATCATGGGCGCGTTCGCGTAGCTGGCGATGATGCCGTCGCCGCCGACGTCCTTGACGGTGTTGTTCTCGATGAGCACGCCCGCGCCCTTGACCGCCATGGAGCCGACGCGGATCTTGAGGCCGCCGCCGCCCGTGTTGCTGATCTGGTTGTCGTGGACGTGGACGTCGTTGAGGGTCGAGTTCGCGCCGCTCGCGCCCGTGACGATGCCGGCGGACTGGACGAAGTCCTCGGTGGTGGGGCTGCTCTTGCTGGTCTGGCCGGCGACGCGGTCGATGACGAGACGGCCGATGTCGTAACCGCGGTGCGCCGTACCGTCGGTGGCCGAGATCCGCAGGCCGGTGCGGCGGGCGACGGAGGAGGCGGGGTTGGTCAGCTTCAGGTCGCTGATCCGCCAGTGGTCCTGGTTGGTCAGGGTCACGGCACTCGCCGCTCCGCCGCCGTCGATCACGGGCAGGGCTCCGGTGCCGTAGCCGGTGAGGGTGATGGGCGCGGCGGCCGTGCCGCTGCCCTGCGGGGCGAGGGAGCCGGTGCAGGTGGTGCCGGAGGCGAAGGCGAGCGTGTCGCCGGGGCCGTACGTCTTCGCGTTGGCCTGGGCGATGCTGTTGAAGGGCGAGGTCTGACTGCCGTCGCCCGCGGCCGTTCGCGAGCAGTCGACGTACGTGGTGGCGCCCTCGGCCGAGGCGGGCGCCTCGGCGAGGGCGACGGTGCCGACGAGGGCGAGGGTCGCGGCGATGAGGCCGCGACCCGACGCCTGGCGTACTCGGTTGGCTCTGGTGGTCATGAAGCGCGACACCTTTCTGACGGTCCGGTGCCGCCAGAAGTTAGGTGCGGTCGATGATCGAGTCAATGCAATCTTGTCGATTGATCGAATTTCGATCGTAGAGTGGGCGATTGGTCGATTTCTTCTACTCGTCGTGGTGGGGCAGGCGCTTCAGAGCGAGCGTCAGGAACACCGCCGCGTACGCGCCGAGCACCGCGAGACCGGCCCACCAGGGAAGCGGGAAGTAGCCGGTGGACGGCGCGTGATGGGCGACCACTTGGGGGTACGCGACGAGGCTCTGCTGGGTGGCGAAGCCGGCGGCCGGGGTGAGCCGCAGCAGCCACTGGGACACGGTGTCGGCGAGCAGCGGGAACGAGGTGACCACGTACGGGACCGCGACCGTCAGGACCACGACGGCGATCGCGATCCAGGCGCGCCGCAGGAGGGCGCCGAGGGCGAGGGCGAGCAGCGCGCAGAGGGCGAGCGCCAAGGCCGTGCCGACGACGACGCGCGCGCCGGTGAACGCGGACACCGCGAGGACGGGGATGCCGTTGCCCTTGAGGACGTTCGCGCCCACCGGGATCACGACGCCCAGGGAGAGGAGACCCGTCACGAAGGTGACGGCCGCGACGACGACGGCCTTCGCGGCGAGTTCCGCGCGGGTGACCGGCGGCCCGTCCTCCGGGTCGCGGCGGTACGCGGTGGTGGCGAACCGCACCGCGACCACGAGCACGACGAGCAGGGCGAGCGCCAGGCCGCCGAGGGTGCGTTCGACCGGGCGCGCGCCGTCCTCGGCACCCGCAGGTCCGATGTCGCCGGCTCCGGTGACGGTGATCGTGCCGTTCTTCTGCACCGCCCCCGACCGCGTCTGGTCCTTCTCCCAGTCGGTACGGTTCGCCTCGCCGACGGTCTCGTCCTTCCATCCCCCGGCCGCATCCGTGCCGGTGACGGTCACGTGGTCGAACGTGCCGCCGGCCTGGGTCCAGCGCACCTGTTCCGTGGCGCCGCCGAGCCCGACGGGCCGCAGGGTCAGATCGCCGGGAGAGGTGGCGAACAGGCCGACCTGCACGGTCGCGGGCAGCGCGGGCAGCGTCGCCTTGCCGACCGTCACCCAGCGCTCGCCGTCGGCGGACTCCTGGCCGGTGATCTCGTCACCCGCCCGGGTCAGCCGCAGCCAGCGCGGTGACCGGGCCGAGACCCCGCCACCGCTGCCCGCGACGTCGTGGAGGTAGTCGTACTGCATCCGTACGCCGTGGCCGCCGGTCAGCATCAGCGCCGCGTAGGCGGATCCCGGGCGGACACCGTCCTTGATGATGATCCCGGCCTTCGCCCACGGGACCAGGCCCGGGACGATCGTGTCGTGGGGCGGCGGCGGGTAGGTGATCGTGCCCGTCATGGACGTCATCCGGACCGTGATGCTGCCGTCCCGGCCGAGGTCCCGGTGCATGAAGGAGAACTGGTCGTTGACGAGAGTGCCGTCCGGGCCGGTCGGATCGACGGGGCACGGACCGTCGCAGGACGCGTGGTTGCCGTACGCGTAGACCAGGCCGAGGGCGATGACGGCCAGGGCCGCCAGGACCATGGCGACGAGTCGGCCCGGACGCCGGAAGCGGGTCCATTCCCGCCGGAGGTGTTCGTGGGTCTTCAGCATGGTTCCGGTTCTACGGAGGCGGCCGTAACAGGGGCCGAACCGCGCCTGTCATGACGCTGTTAGGTGCGGCACGGCATGCTGGGTCCGGCGCGGCCGGCTCCCTGCCGGTGTTCTCCGCCGCCGAACGCACGGGAAGAGGACCATGGGCATGCTGCGGCGCGGGACGGTCGGACGACGCTTCACGATCCTGTACGCGACCGGCTTCCTCGGTTCCGGAGTCCTGCTGCTCGCGCTGACCTACCTCATGTCCGGCGTGCGGCAGACGACGCTCGCCCCTGGACAGGCCCCGACGCCCGTCCCGACCGGCGAACCCGGCCTCGCCGCCGCCGAAGCGCACATCCGGGCCCTTGAGGCGCAGCTCGCGGACGTGCACGGGCAGCAGGAACGCCGGATGCTCCTCGGCTCGCTGGTCGCACTGGTGGTGGCGGCGGCGCTCTCGCTCCTGCTCGGCCGGATCCTGGCCGGCCGGGTCCTGCGCCCGCTGCGGCTGATCACCGCCGCGACGCGGCGGATCACGGCGGAGAACCTGCACGAGCGGCTCGCCGTCACCGGGCCGGACGACGAGGTCAAGGAACTCGCCGACACGGTCGACGACCTCCTCGAACGCCTCGAGGCGTCCTTCGACGCGCAGCGCCGCTTCGTCGGCAACGCCTCGCACGAACTGCGTACGCCCCTGGCGACGATCCGGGCCTCCCTCGACGTGGCCGTCGCCAAACCGGAACCCGCCGCCCAGACCGTCGCGCTCGCCGGCCGGATCCGCACCGAACTGGACCGCCTGGACCACCTCCTCGACGGCTTCCTCCTCCTCGCCCGCGCGCAGCACGGCGCCTTCGCCGACCGCACCCTGGTGTCGCTCGCGGAGCAGACGCGCGAGGCACTGGCCGACCGTGCCGCCGACATCGCCGCGAAGGGCCTGGTCCTCGACACCGACGTACGACCGGACGCCTGGGCGCGGGGCAGTGCGGTGCTGCTCTCCCGGATGGTGAGGAACCTCGTCGACAACGCGATCGTGCACAACGACGTGGACGGCCGGATCCGCGTCGCCACCGACGACGACGGCACCGGTGCCCGTCTCGTCGTGGAGTCCGGCGGGCCCCTCCTGGACCAGCGGGAGGTGGACCGCCTCGGGCGGCCGTTCGAGCGGCTGGGGGTCGCCCGCACCGGACCGGAGGGGAGCTCGGGCCTGGGGCTGTCGATCGTCGCCGCGATCGTCGCCGCGCACGACGGCCGTCTCGTGCTCCGGGCCCGGCCGGAGGGCGGCCTGCGCGTCGCGGTGACGCTGCCGCCGGCGGGCGGCCGGGTGGACCCCACCGCGAAGGTACGACAGGTGACGCCGTGAGGATCCTGGTCGTGGAGGACGCGCGGGCCCTCGCCGAGGTCGTCGCCGAGGGGCTGCGGGATCAGGGGATGGCCGTCGACCTCGCGTACGACGGCCTGGCCGCCGCCGCGAAGCTCGACCTCACCCCGTACGACGTGGTCGTCCTCGACCGCGACCTGCCCGGCATCCACGGCGACACGCTCTGCCGGATGATCACCGAACGGGACGACCGTCCGATGGTCCTGATGCTCACCGCCGCCGGAACGCCCGGCGACCGGGTCAGCGGGCTCACCCTCGGCGCCGACGACTACCTCGCCAAGCCCTTCCACTTCCCCGAGTTGGTCCTGCGCGTCCACGCCCTGGCCCGCCGCCGTCCGGCGGCCCGCCCCCGCACCCTCCGCGCCGCCGGACTGGAACTCGACCCGGTCCGCCGCACCTCGTCCCGCGACGGCCGCCCACTCGCCCTGTCCGTCAAGGAGTTCGCCGTCCTGGAGGCACTCCTGCGCGCCAGTCCCGGCTTCCTGAGCGCCGAGGAACTCCTGGAACAGGTCTGGGACGAGAACGCCGACCCGTTCACCAACACCGTGACCGTCACCGTCGGCCGGCTGCGCCGCAAGCTGGGCGCCCCGCCGGTCATCACCACGACGACCGGGGTGGGCTACCGCATCGCCGACGATCCGGCACGCTGACGCCCCCGGCCTGCCCCGCACGAGGGCAGCACCGCCCTGCCGCTGCTCGTCCCGACCTGCGCCACCGTCGCCGGGGCCACCGTCGCCAGGGGCCATCGCCGCCTCACCAACTCCCCTCGAAGAACGCCAGCAGCGCCGGGGCCGGGTCCGCCGCGGTACTCGTGTTCGCCACCGCGACCACCGTCGCGATCAGCGACGACGAAGCCCAGAGGACCGCGAACGACGCCCGGACACGCCTCGCCGGCCGATCGGCCGCCGTGGTCCCGCGCAGCCTCCGCCACGCGACCGCGCTCATGCCGAGGAGGACGACCGCCACGATCCCGGCGGCCACGGCCATCGCCACGTGGTACCGCGCGAAGTCGTCGATCATCACGCCGAGAGCGGGAGGGGTACGGCCTCCCGGAGGTGCGGGGTCGGCAAGTCCCCGCCTGACCTCCACGAGCGCGTCGGCGAGCGGCCCCTCGGCGGACGCGCCGGTCGGCAGCATCGGGAACAGGGAGGCGAACGGGGCCACCGCGCCCTGGACGTTGGCCATCACCATGGCGGCGGAGAACACCGCGAGCCCCGTGACGAGCACACCGGCCGACCCGAGTGCGACTCTCCTTCCCGCTCCGAGGCCACCGGCTTGCCGGGAGGCCGCCGGGAAGGCCTTCCAGAGCAGCACCGCGAGTACGGCGAGCGTCGCCAGCAGGAGCGCGGCGATCACGGCCTTGGTCACGTGATACCGGAACCAGTAGTCGACGACCCCCGCCATCCCCGGGGAGTGATCCCGCGCGCCGGAGCTCCAGTACGCGACGAACGCCTCGCGGAACGCCCGGGCGAGGCCGCGCCGGTCGACGGCGCCACCGCCGGAGCCGGTCGCCGCCAGTGTGCGGGGGAGGAGGACGAAGGCCGCGACGAGGGCCACGGCCAGGAAGCAGAGGGCGGCGACGGTACGGCGGGAGACGTCCGCCGATCGCCACGGTGCCGCGCGACCGGTGAGGTCGGGTGCTGAGGTCATGCCGACCACCGTCGCCCACCGGGCACACGTGGTCACCGGAGCAGGCCGGACATCGGGGGTGTGGACAGCCACACCCCCGAAGACGGCCGCCTAGAACATGGTGTTGTCGTTCGCGGAGGCGGGCGGTACGACCTGGAGGACGTCCCAGTGTTCGACGATCCTGCCGTCGGCGTCGAAGCGGAAGATGTCGATGCCCGCGTACTCCTCGTCGGGCCAGATCTGGTGGCAGTGCAGGACGACGTGGTCGCCCTCGGCGAAGACGCGCTTGAATTCGACCCGCTTGCCGGGATATTCGGCGGCCATGCGCTCGAAGTAGTCGACGAACGCCTGCTTGCCGTCGGCGACGTGCGGGTTGTGCTGGATGTAGATGTCTCCCGCGTACCGCTCGATGGCCTCGGCGGGCCGGCACTGGTTGAACATCAGGTCGTAGAACGCCTTGGCCGCGGTCTTGTTCTTCTCCGGGTCGCTCATGCTGCCACCGTAGGGTCGGGCGCCCGGTCCGGCGCGGTGGGCGCGTCGGGCAGGTGTACCCGTCGCGCGTCGCCCCGCCCGGACGCCGGGCCGGGATGGTGGGAACCGGCCCCGCCCGACGCCGGGCCGGGGCGGTCGGAACCGCCGACCCCGACGGCCGTCAACTCCTGAGGTGGGCGAGGACGGCGAGGACCCTGCGGTGGTGGGCGTCGTCGGGCAGGAGGCCGAGCTTGGCGAAGATGTTGCCGATGTGCTTCTCCACCGCGCTTGCGGAGACCGCGAGTTGCCGGGCGACGGCCGCGTTGGAGCAGCCCTCGGCCATGAGCGCCAGGATCTGGCGTTCGCGTGGAGTCAGGGTGTCGACCGGGCTGTCCCGACGCCGCTCGGCCAGGAGCTGGGCCACGACCTGGGGGTCGAGCACCGTCCCCCCGCGGGCGACCCGGTCCAGTGCGTCGAGGAACTCGTCGATCCTGGCGACGCGGTCCTTCAGCAGGTAGCCGACGGCGCCCGAGCCGTCCGCGAGCAGCTCCCCCGCGTAGGAGGCCTCCACGTACTGGCTGAGCATCAGCACGGGGGCGCCGGGCAGTCGGGCGCGGACGGCGATCGCCGCCCGCAGGCCCTCGTCGGAGTGCGTCGGAGGCATCCGTACGTCGACGACTGACACGTCCGGACGGTGGTCGAGGACCGACTCGACCAGGGAAGGGCCGTCGCCGACCGCGTCCACGACCTCGTGTCCGTCCTCGCCGAGCAGGCGGACGAGGCCCTCGCGCAGCAACACCGAGTCGTCGGCGACGACGATGCGGAGGGGTCGGCGGGGGGCCGGGGCGGGGTGCGGCTCGGAAGGGTGCAGGGGTGACGGCTCGGAGGCGTGGAAGGGTGACGGCTCGGACGGGTGGGCGGGTGAGGGTGCGGGTACGGGCGGGCGCGCGCTCATGGCCTCGGGCGTTCCTTCGGGCGGGGTCAGCGGCATGGGATCTCGGCGGTGATCGTCGTAGGGCCGCCGACGGGGCTGTCGACCCGCAGCCGGCCGCCGACCGCGCGGAGCCGTTCCTCCAGGCCGCGCAGTCCGTGTCCCTTGGACGGCGCCGCGCCGCCCACTCCGTCGTCCGTCACCCAGGCCGTCAAGGTTCCCTCGCCGTGTCGTAGTCCGATCGCGCAGCGGTGCGCGTGGCTGTGCTTGGCCACGTTGGTCAGTGACTCCGCGACGACGAAGTACGCGGCCGTCTCGACGCCGGCGTCCAGGCGGCGGTCCAGCGGAACGGTATCGAGTACGGCGGGGACGGTGGAACGGGCGGCCAGAGCGGTGAGCGCCTCGGGCAGGCCGCGGTCGACGAGGATCGGTGGTGCGATGCCGCGCGACAAGGCGCGCAGCTCCTCCAGCGCCTCCTGGGCCTGCGTGATCGCGTCGGCGAGTGCCGCTCGGGTCGTCTCCGGCCTGCTGTCGAGGTAGCGCTGCGCCCGCCCGAGGTCCATCGCGAGGCGGACCAGCCGCTGCTGCGGCCCGTCGTGGATGTCCCGCTCCAGCCGGCGCAGCGCTGCCGCCTCGGCCGACACGGCGGCGACCGTCTGCGCACGGGCCGTGTCACGTTCCTGTTCGAGGCCGCTGATCCTCCGGTGCAACGCGGACGCGTCGGAGAGCAGTGCCTTTCCGAGCCGGGCCTGCGCGGTGGCGCACGACCTGGCGACCAGGGGCAGGGTGAGCAGCAGCACCAGGCCCGCCGCCGTGCCGAACGCCACCCGGTCCGTCGGCGACGACAGTCCGAGGCTCACGGTGACGTGCGAAGCGGCGTCCCCGGCGTTCAGGGACAGGGGCCGCAACGACCCGCGCGGCGCGTCCTCGTAGCGGAGCACGCACGTGGCGCAGGCGAGACCGACGAACCACCACAGCGCCGTCAGCGTCGCCGTCACCAGGGCGACCGGGAGCACCACCACCGCGTGAGCCGCGTCGAGCCACGCCCCGGGAGCGAGCGCGGCACCCTCCCCCGTCGGCCTCGGCCTCGGTCGCAGGTCGGCCCGTGTGCCGCCCGGCACCTTGCCGATGCGCCACCGTTCCAGGTTCGCGCACCACCGCGCCGGCTCCAGAGCCCAGGCCGCGGCCCTCGTGCCCCCGGGCAGCAGGAGGCCGGCCGTCGCGCCGAACACGCCGGCGAGCACCGCCACGAGCCCCACCAGGGCGGTGAGCGGGGCGGTGAGCAGGTAGAGGGACCGTACGAGCGTGTGACGCGCCGTCCGGGAGAGGGCGCCGACGCTGCCCGTGCGCCCCAGGACACCGGCTCCTGGTGCTGCTCCTGTCCCCGTCCTCATCCCGTCCTCATCCCCGTCCCTGTCCCCGTCTCCGTCCCCGTCTCTGCCCCGGAAGCGAAGGACTTGGTCATCGCTCCACGCTAGTACGGCTGTCGAGGGTCCGGCGCAGAGATCAGGGACAGGGGGCAGGGGCAGGGGCAGGGATGAGGACGGGGGCAGTAGTCAGGGATTCGCGATGAGTTCGCCGAGCCGCATGGCCAGCCAGGGCTTGCGTCCGCCGGCCCGCATCTGGCCGCGGGCGACCGCCTTCCAGATGGGTGTGCGTCGGAAGGAGACGAGGAGGAAGGCGACCGGTGCCGCGGTGAGGCGGCAGTCGTAGGCGCGTGGTGGGGCGTCGCGGGTGACGGTCATGGTGCCGGCGTCGATGACGACGGCGAGCCGGGGTCCGCCCTTGATGGCGAGGTCGAGGGCGAGGGTGACGCCTCGTGCCTTCGCGGTGTCCAGGGCCAGGGCCATCATCGCCGGCATGGTCTGGCCGAGGACGAGCCGGGCCTCGTCGGGGCCGATGTGCCAGGGGAGCCCGGCGCCGCGGGCGATGTCGAGACCGTGGACGAGGCTCTCGCTGAGCATCAGGCCGGTGAGGGTCGCGAGGGTCAGATCCTTCCCGAACCAGGGGACGGAGACGGGCGTGTCCGGGGCGAGGCCTTCGGTGCCCCGGAGGAAGGCCTCGCCCCGCTCCGCGACGAAGTCGCCCAGGCGCGCGCGTTCTTCGTCGCCGAAGAGGCCGATCGCGGTGGCGTTCATCGCGGTGATGCGCTCGTCGAGCGGCCCGTCGTGGTCCGGGAGGACGCTGTCCCAGTCCATGGACTCGTCGCCGTGGGCGAGGGAGCAGTACGCGAGGTACACCGCGGCGAGGTGAGCGCCGACGTCGCCCACCGTCCAGACCGGGACGCCGGATGCCGCCTTCGGGTCCGGCACGTCGCGGAGCAGCCGGACGAGTCGCGGGACCACGTCGGCCAGGGCGGCGCGGGTCCTCTCGTGTTCGACGACGGGATCGAACGACGTGACCGTACCCATACCACTCCCCCACGCGCGGCTGACCGGGCCCGCAGATTACCGCCGAGTAGCTTGCCGACGATAGCCCTCCGCGCCGAGGTGTGTCAGGCCTGCCGCTCGCTGATGTCGACCATCCAGGTGATGCCGAAGCTGTCCGTGCACACGCCGAACACGTCGCCCCACATCTGCTTCTCCAGGGGGACCGACACCGTGCCGCTGCCGGAGAGTCCGTCCCAGTAGCCGCGCAGTTCGGTGTCGTCTTCGCCACGGGCCGGTCCGACGCCCCGGGCCACCGCCGAAAGCCCGGCCCTTCTCACCTTCTTGGTGGGTTCGAAGCGGTCGCTCGTACGCTCGGCGGAGCCCGGAGGCCCTGGGTAGGTGCCACTGCCTCAAGCGGTTGATGCGGCGTCCGGGCGGTCGGTGGCGTAGGCGTCGATGGCGTCGCGCTGGAATGCCGCGAGGCCGGGTGCGATGGCGTCGTGGGCGGCATGCCAGGAGGGGTTGTCGACGCAGGCGCGGCCGATCTCCCGGAACTCCTGTGCGGACACCGGGCGCAGGACGGCGAGGGCCCGGTACTGGGCGTCGATCTCGGCCTGCACCGGTTCGGCGTCGGCCGCGTGGCCGGCGGCCCGGAGTTCGGCGAGACGGACCATCCGGGCGGTGCGCTCGCGCTGCCCCGCCTCGATGTCCTGCGGGCTCATGCCCGCGACCCGCCGGGCGACCTGTTCGGCGTGCTCGGGGAAGTCGCGCAGGCTGTCCTGGTACTGCTCGGGCTGGACGCCGTCGAAGAGGTTCTCGGGGCGGTTGACGGTCATGGGGGTGCCGTCCTTCCTGGACTGCTCCAGTTCGGTGATCGTGCGGGTGACGGTGGCGGCCAGGACGTCCAGTCGGTCCCGCTCGGCGAGCAGCCGGCGGCGGTGCCCGCGCAGGGCCTCCACCTGGTCGACCTGCTCGGCCAGGACCCGGCCGATGACCTCCAGCCCCAGGCCGAGGGCCCGCAGGACGAGGATCTGCTGCAGGGTCAGCAGCTGACGCTCGCCGTAGTAGCGGTGACCGTTGGCCCCGATCCGGGCGGGCGGCAGGAGGCCGATGTCGTCGTAGTGCCGCAGGGTCCGGGCGGTCACGCCCGACATCCTGGCTACCTCCGCGATCGGCCAGTCCATCGCCGTCTCCCTCACGCCTCACCTGGCGGGCCGGTCTCTCCGCCCCTGGTCACGACCGTAGGAGCTGCCGCAACGGCAACCACAAGCCCCACGGACTTCCCGGCCGCCCGCCCCCGGAAGGCGGCGGTCTCAGCCGGTCGTGCCGTCGAGCATCTCCCGGAGGATGTCCAGGTGGCCGTTGTGGCGGGCCGTCTCCTCGGTGAGGTGGAGGAGGATCCAGCGCAGGTCGACGTGGACACCGTTGCGGACGGGACGCTTCGCCTGGCTGTCCAGGGCGTTGCCCTCGACCAGTTCGCGGTAGCGGGCGCTCTGTTCCGCGTACTCGTCGAGCAGTCGGGCGAGCGGGAAGTCGACGGCGATCCGCATCTCGCGGTCGGGGTCCTCCTCGGTCCAGGGGCCCTGGTCCTCCTCGCCGAGGAAGACCACCTGGAACCAGTAGTACTCGACCCAGCGGAGGTGGTTGATCAATCCGCACATGGTCATCAGCGGCGAGCCGGGCAGGAGCGCCTTGCGGGCGTCCTCCGCCGAGACGCCGGCGCACTTGGCGCGGGCCGTGTCGCGGGTGTAGTCGAGGAACGTGGTGAGCTGGGTGCGCTCGTCCCACGCGGGCGGCGTGTCATCGATTCGGGTCACCGTGCGAAGGGTTCCCGATCATCGCGGCCCGTGTCGAAGCATTTACGCGAAGGACGGCCGGACGGACACCCCACCCCTCAGGGAGTGTCCTCCCTGGTCGGAGCGGGGCCCGCGCGGAAGACGATCATCGCGGTGTCGTCGCGGTGGTCGGACAGTTCGTCGAGGAGGAGGAGAAGTTCGGGAAGGGGGGCGCCGCGGTGGCCGGCGGCGGCCTCGGCGAGGCGTCGTTGGCCGTCTTCGAGCGAGCCCGTGCGGGATTCGATGAGTCCGTCCGTGTAGTGGAGGAGCGTGTCGCCGGGGGCGAGGGTGTGCCGGTGACCGGTACGGGCGATGCGGGGGCCCACGCAGAGGGGCGGGTCCTCTCCGCTGCCGGTGAGGAAACGCGGGGTGCCGTGCGCGGGGATGAGCAGGGGCGGTGGGTGGCCGGCGTTGGACCAGGTCATGTGCCAGGTGCCGTCCGGGCGGCGGACGAGGTGGCTGTGGACGGCGGTGGTGAAGGGAGCGCCGGCGAGGCCTTCGGCGACGTCGTCGAGCATGGAGAGCACGGTGGCCGGGGTGCGGTCGGGGCCCTTGTGCCAGGCGAGGGCGCGGAGCATGCTGCGGAGCTGGCCCATCGCGGTGGCCGCGGCGAGGTCGTGGCCGGCGACGTCGCCGATGTCGAGGACGAGCGTGCCGTCCGGATGGACGATCGCGTCGTACCAGTCGCCGCCGATCTCGTGCGAGGAGCTGGCCGGCCGGTAGCAGGCGGCCAGGCTCGCGCCGGGGACGTCGGGCGGCCTGGTGAGGTGGGCCCGCTGGAGGTCGAGGGCGGTACGACGCGCCTGCTGGAGGTCGAGTGCCTTGCGGATCGGCCGCTGGGCGTGGTGCAGCACCTCCCTCAGCAGTTCGGCGTCGGCCGGCGCGGGGACGGGCGTGTCCCCGTTGGTGCTGGTGGCCGCGTAGCCCAGGACGATGTCCTCCACGACGAGCGGAACGAGCGTCAGGCTGGTCGCGCCCGCGGCGACGAGCCACCGCTCGGTGACCTCCGGGACGAGGCCGGGCGGCACGGGGCCGCCCTCCGGAAGCGGGAACGTCCTGGGCACGCGACGCTCCAGCACTTCGCGCACGGTCTCGGTGACCGTGACCTGCTGCCCCAGCAGCGCCGGCGGGGCGGGCAGGCCGGGCCGGGTGGCGGAGGCGACGCGCCGGGCGGTGACCGTGGCGTTCTCCGGCAGCGGCCACTCCTCGTGCGAGAGCAGCAGGATCAGGCACGCGTCCGTCAGCTCGGGGACCACCACCTTCACCACGGCGGCGAACGCCTCCTCGGGACTCCCGCCGGAGACGGCCGCCACCCGCGCCAGCAGGCTCTCCCGCAGGTGCGTGCCCCAGGTGTCCTCGACGTCGGCGGTGGCCGCGATCCACTCGGCGACACGGCCCTCGTGCAGGACGGGGGCGCAGCGCGTGGTCAGGTGGCGGTACGAGCCGTCGGTCGTCCTGACCCGGAAGGTGCTCTGGAAGACGCCGGTGCCCCCGGGTTCGGCGGCCGCACGCCACGCCTCGCTCAGCTTCTCCCGGTCGCGCGGGTGGATGAAGGCGTACCAGCGGTCGTCCGCGCGGCCGTGCCACGGCGCTCCGGTGAGCTGTTGCCAGCCGGGTACGACCTCCTCCATGGAACCGTCGTCGTGCATCACCCAGACCATCTGCGAGACGGCCGAGACGAGGGCCTCGTACCGCTGGAGTGCGCGGCTCTCCGGCGTCGTGTCCATCGCCACCACCAGGACCCCGGCGCCGTCGCGTGTGGTGACGGGGCTGCAGGAGTAGACGAAGCGGGCCGCCTGGCCGACGGCGCCCGGGTCGACCTCGCGAGCTCCCGTGACCTGGCGCGCGCGTCCCGTCGCCCGCACGTCGGCGAGCACGGACAGGAACCGCCCCGAGTCCGGGTCCGGGAACGCCTCGCGGGCCGGCAGCCCCACCGATCGCCGGCCGAACAGCCGGGTGAAGGCCTCGTTCGTGTAGATCAGCCGGTGCTCGGGCCCGGCCAACAGGGCGACCGCCGCGATCGTCGCGTCGAACAGCTCCGGCTCCAGCGCCGACGCCGGACTCATCGCGAGCCCACCACACGGACCTGCCGTCCGAGCCCGCGCCGGAAGCCGTGACCGGGGACTCCGCCGCGCCCCCGCCCGGCACCCTCGGCGCGGGCCCCGTCGGAACGTCGCCCCGCCCCGCAGCCGAGGCCCGGGCGGTGCACGACCTCCGCACCGAGGCCCCGGCAGCGTCTGACGTCCCCGCCGGGGCCCCGGCCGCGTACCCCGCCGAAGCTCCGGGCGGTACGTCCCGCCGTGGGCGTCCGCCCGTCTCTCACCACACCAGCGCCGCGCATTTCCTCATCCTCCCTGGTCACCCGGCTCGTCCCGGGCGCGCCACGCGGGCTCGGGAAGGCCCCGGCGTCCTGGAGCGGCCCCGTCCTCGCCGCGCGATCCTGGATACTGCTGCGATGCCGCAGACGCCGCCCGAACCCATATCGGCCGACCCGCCGCACCGCACGGACCGCACTCTGCTCACGCAGTCGTGGCTCGACCTGGCGTTCCTGCACTGGCCTGTGGAGCCCGCCGAGGTGGCGCCGCTGCTGCCGGGCGGCACCGTGCCGGACACCCTCGACGGGGTGACGTACGTGGGGCTCGTCGCGTTCCGGATGCACCGAGTCGGCTGGTTCCGGCTGCCGGGGCTCCCGTACCTCGGCAGCTTCCCCGAGACCAACGTCCGGCTGTACTCCGTGGACGGCCACGGGCGCCGTGGGGTGGTCTTCCGCTCGCTCGACGCGTCCCGCCTGCTGCCGGTGGCCGTCGGCCGGTGGGCGTTCCGGCTGCCGTACGTGTGGTCCAGGATGAGCGTCCGGAACGACGGCACCACCCTCACCTACAGCAGCAGACGGCGGTGGCCGGGACCACGCGGGGCCCACAGCGCGATCTCGGTGGACGTCGGGGAACGGGTCGACGAACCCACCCCGCTCGAACACTTCCTGACCGCGCGATGGGGCATGCACAGCTCCTTCCGCGGACGGCCGCTCTACCTCCCCAACACCCACCCCCGCTGGCCCCTGCACCGCGCCCGGCTCGTCTCCCTCGACGAGAGCCTCCTCACCGCCGCCGGATTCCCCCGCCCCCTCGGCGAACCCGTCAGCGTGCTGTACTCCCCCGGCGTCCCCGTCCGCTTCGGCGGTCCACCCAGGCGGCCGTACGACATCGCCGTTCCCCGCCAGCGCCGGGCCGGCGACAGCTGACCCCACGGCCACCGGCCCGGCGCGCGGCGCGGGGGCCCCGACGGGTGCCGTCGGGGTGGGGGTATTCCCCGGTGAACCATCGGAATCCCGATGTCGGGCATCGGGTTCTCCATTGGTGGCGGTTCCGGGACGGGTCTACGTTCGAGGACGTCGCCGCGTCGACGGCCCGGAGGGGTTGCGTCGGGGCGGGGAGTCCTGATCGTCGGGCCCTGAGGGCCTGCTTGCTTGGAGTGAGAGCATGTCGAAGATTCTTTTCGTGATGACCGGCGTCGACCACTGGACGCTCGCGGACGGTACGAAGCATCCGACGGGGTTCTGGGCGGAGGAGGCCGTGGCGCCGTACGAGGCGCTGACGGCGGCCGGGTACGAGGTGGTCGTGGCGACGCCGGGTGGCGTGGTGCCGACGGTGGACCGGGGGAGCCTCGCGCCGGAGGCCAACGGCGGGCAGGAGGCGGCGGACAGGATCGCCGCCGTGCTCGGCTCGATGGAGGAGCTGAAGAAGCCGATCCGGCTGGAGGACGTGGATCTGGCCGAGTACGACGCCGTCTTCTACCCCGGCGGGCACGGGCCGATGGAGGACCTCGCCGTCGACACCACGTCCGGCAGGCTGCTGATCGACGCGCTGGAGTCCGGCAAGCCGCTCGCGGTCGTGTGCCACGGGCCGGCGGCGCTGCTCGCCGCCACGCGGCCGGACGGCACGAACGCCTTCGCCGGCTACGAGGTCGCCGCGTTCACCGACGCCGAGGAGACGCAGGCCGGGTTCGCCGACAAGGCGAAGTGGCTGCTGGAGTCGCGGCTCGTCGAGGCCGGTGTCGAGGTTCGGGTGGGCGAGCCGTGGGCGCCGAACGTGGTCGTGGACCGCAATCTCGTCACCGGGCAGAACCCCGCCTCCTCCGCGCCGCTCGCGGCCGAGGTCGTCAGGATGCTGGGCTGACCGGGACGGGGCCCGCCCGGCGACGGCACGCGCCGCGCCCATAGGGAGATCGGTAGGCTGGCGGGGTGACGCATGTGAATTCCGATGGCTCGGGGTCCGCGTCGCCGGTCTCCGGCGTCGCTGCCGTGTCGGATCTGAACCTGCTGCGCACGTTCCTCGCGGTCTACCGGTCCGGGTCGTTCACGGCGGCCGCGGGGCTCCTCGGCCTGTCGCAGCCGACGGTGACCGCGCAGATCCGGTCGCTGGAGCGGCAGACGGGAAGGGAACTGTTCGCGCGGCTGCCGCGGGGGGTCGCGGCGACGCCGGTCGCACACGATCTGGCGGCGCGCGTCGCCGCTCCGCTGGACGCGCTCGCCGCGGCGACCGGGCAGGACGAGTCGCGCGACGAGCGGCGCGCGCCGGTGCACCTGGCGGGGCCCGCGGAACTGCTGTGCACGCGCGTCCTGCCCGCGCTCGCCCCGGCGGCCGCCGAAGGCGTGCGGCTGCGGGTGACGCCGGGGCTGACGGAGGCGCTCCTGGAGGAGCTGCGCGCGGGGCGGCACGACCTGGTGGTCGCGACCTTCCGGCCGCGCGGGCGGACCTTGGTGTCCGTGCCGCTGATGGACGAGGAGTTCGTCCTCGTGGCCGCCCCCGTATGGGCGGACCGCGTGAGGGAACGGGTGGTCAGGGAAGGGCCGGCGGCCCTGCACGCCGTCCCGCTGGTCAGTTACGCGGAGGACGTTCCCATCGCGCGCCGCTACTGGCGCCACGTCTTCGGGACAAGGCTGTCGTGCCCCGCCGCCGTCACCGTCCCCGATCTGCGCGGCGTCCTCGCGGCGGTCACCGCCGGAGCCGGGTTCACGGTCCTGCCCCGGTACCTCTGCGAGGCCGAACTCGGAACGGGCGCCCTCGTCGCGCTGTGCGAGCCCGAGGATCCGCCGATCAACACCGGCTATCTCGTCCAGCGCCCCGGCCGGCCGGACAACCACGCCGCCGGGGGTGTCGGCGGGGTCGAAGCCGTGGCCGTCGTCGGCGATGTCGAGGACGACCTGGTCGTCGAGGTAGGTGAGGGTGAGGGCGGCGGATCGGGCGTCGGCGTGTTCGCGGATGTTGGCGAGGGCGCCCTGTGCGATGCGCAGCAGCGCCGACCGCACGCGCTCGGGCAGGACGGTGACGGGGACGCCGTCCTGGTGGAAGTGGATCCGGAGCGTGTCGGAGGCCTCGCGCTCGACGAGGGAGCGCAGGGCGTTGTCGAGGCCCGCGCCGTCGGCTAGGTCGGCGGGGGCCAGGTCGTGGACGAAGCGGCGGGCCTCGGTGAGGTTGAGTTCGGCGATGGACTCGGCGGTACGGATGTGGCGGCGGGCGGCCTGCGGATCGGTGTCCCACAGCCGGTCCGCCGCCTGGAGCAGCATCTTCTGGCTGGACAGGCCCTGGGCGAGGGTGTCGTGGATCTCCATCGACAGCCGCTGGCGCTCCGCGAGCGTCCCCTCCCGCCGTTCGGTCGCGGCGAGTTCCCGGCGGGTGCGGACGAGGTCGGTGATGACGGTCCGCAACCGGTCGGCCTGGCGCTGGGAGTAGACGAAGACGGCCGTGGCGACGGCGGCGACGGCCGGCGGCGCGAACATCAGGTTCGGGTCGAAGCCGAAGCGGAGCCGAAGCTTCACCTGGGCGGCCACGACGCAGGCGGTGATGAGGGAGACCAGGAGGATCGCGGATCGGGTACGCAGGGATCGCAGGCCTGTGTAGAAGAGCGGCACCGCGCACCAGCCGAAGCTCGGTGCGAGCATCACCAGGGTCAGCCAGGTCCCCATCACCGCGGCCAGCCAGATCATGGGACCCGCCGTGCGCCCACCGGGGGCGGGCGTCCGTCGGGGGCCGAGCACCGGCCCGAGGACGTACAGCAGGGACAGCAGGGCGGCCAGGGCGACGACCCAGGGGGTGCTGCGGGCTCCGGGGTGGACGATGAGGTAGCGGGTCAGCGACGAGCACAGGAGGACGAAGAACGCCACGTGCATCACGGTCGCGAGCCAGCCGGCGTCGGGGTCGGAGTCCTCCGTGCCCATGAGCGACCGTTCGGTGCCCGGTGTCGACCGCTCGTTCATCCGCACCGCTCGCTCCTCGCCTCCGGTCGTGTCCTCGCGCCCAGGTTATCCGGATTGATCCATTCCGTATCAACCGATCGGCTGACCCCCGGGTCCCCCGCCAGGTGCGCCGGGCGGAGCCTCCAGGTCGACCGGCGAGGGCCGCATCCGCCCCCAGGATGGACGTCAGAGCGGGAACGCAGAAGCTTCCCGGGCCCCTGGAGGGGCGACCACCAAGGAGCCGAAGACCATGAAGAAGCTGTCCCTGCGCACCCGCGTCCTCACCGGTACCGTCGCCGCCGGCGCCCTCGCCGGCGACCTCGACGAGAAGTACGCCCAGGCCGGCGTCGCCACCCTCGCCAAGTAGGCGCCCCCCCCGGACGCCGGCGGCACCTGTCCCCCCGTACGGGTGCCGCCGGCTTTCTCTCACGATGTGACGGGCATGGACAGGACGGACGTGGAGGACCGAGATGAGCGACCGCAACCGCCGCCTGCTGGCGGCCGCCCGCCGGGGTGACGCCCACGAGGTCCACGCCGCCCTGGAGGCCGGCGCCTCCGTGGAGGCACGCGACGAGGAGCTGCGCTCGCCGCTGCTCCTGGCCTCGCTCGGCAGCCATGTCGAGGCCGCCCGGGTTCTCGTCGCGGCCGGGGCCGACCCCGACGCCCAGGACCGCCGTCACGACAGCCCGTGGCTCGTCACCGGCGTGACCGGCAGCGTGGAGATGATGCGCACCCTGCTGCCCGCGGGCCCGGACCTGACCCTGCGCAACCGCTTCGGCGGGATCTCGCTGATCCCGGCGAGCGAGCGGGGCCACGTCCCCTACGTCCGCGCGGTGCTCCGGGAGACCGCCGTCGACGTCGACCACGTCAACGACCTCGGCTGGACGGCCCTCCTGGAGGCCGTGATCCTCGGCGACGGCGGCCGCACGCATCAGGAGGTCGTGGAACTGCTGCTCGCCGCGGGAGCCGACCCCTCGCTCGCCGACGCCGACGGCGTCCCGCCCCTGCGTCATGCCGAGCGGCGCGGCTTCACCGAGATCGCAGCGCTGCTCAGGGCAGCGCTGCGTACGGTCGACGACGTTCCCTCCACCACGCGCACCGCGAACGGGTGACGCGCCGGAACTCAGTCCAGGCAGACGGCCACGAGGTCGGCGAAGGCCTCCGGGGTGAGGACCTCGACGCCGAGCTCCTGGGCCTTGACGGCCTTCGAGCTCGGCTTTCCGCTCGCGGACGGCGCGGCGACCAGGTACGTGGTCCGTGAGTTGACGCCGCTGCCCACCCGCCCGCCGGCCTTCTCGATCAGCGCGCCCATCTCGGAGCGCCCCCATCCGTCGAGCGGGCCGGTCATCTTCCCGGTCACCACGACGGTCTTGCCGGTCAGCGGCCCGTCGACCGGCGCTCCGGCGCTCTCCGGCCGCGGCTCGGTCATGGAGACACCGGCGGCGATCAGCTTGTCGATCACCGGGGCGAGCGCGGCGACCTGCTCGACGACGACCGGCGCCTTCTCCGGACCGATGCCCTCGACGTCCTGAAGGACGGCGGCGTCGGCGGCGCGGATCGCCTCCATCGTGCCGAAGTGCGCCGCGATGCGCCGGGACATGCTCCGCCCCGTGCCCGGTATGCCCAGCGCGCAGAAGACCCGGCTGAGGGGCCGCGACTTGGCGATCCGGATCTGCTCGGCCAGTTTCGCGCCCCGCTTGGCGCTGCCGGAGGCGGCTGTGAGCTGCTCCTCGGTGAGGGTGAACAGATCGGCGACGTCCCGCACTTCGCCGCCCGCGATCAGCGCGTCGACGTACTTCCTGCCGAGCCCGTCGATGTCGAGGATGTCGCGCCCGGCCGCGTACTCGATCAGTGGTGCCAGCGCGCACGCGGTGCCCTTCGCGCAGCGCCACCGCTCCTGGCTCCGGTCGATCTCCCCGCCGCAGTGGGGGCATTCGGACGGCAGCGGGACCGGTACGGCGTCCTGCGGACGGAGCTCGACGACGGCGGCCTGGACGCGCGGGATGATGTCGCCTGCCTTGTGGACGGTCACGGTGTCGCCGAGGTGGAGGTCGCGCCGGAGGATGTCGGCGGGGTTGTGCAGGGTGGCGCGGGTGACGGTGGACCCGTCGAGCTCGACGGGTGCGAGTATCGCGGTGGGTGCGAGGACGCCCGTGCGGCCGACCTCCCAGATCACGTCCCGCAGCACGGTCTGCCGCTCGACGGCGGGGAGCTTGAAGGCGATGGCCCAGTACGGGAAGCGGCTGCCGAGCCCGGCCGCGGCCTGCTCGGCGGCGCTGTCGGCCTTGATGACGACCCCGTCGATCCCGAATGGAAGGGCCGGGCGCATCGCGGCGATCGCGTCGACCCGCTGCTGGGCCTCGGCCAGCGTGGCCACCACGTGCAGTCCGGCCGGGGTCGCGGCCGTCGTCCGTACCCCCGCCCCCTCCACCGCCGTCAGCGTCTCGGCGTGGGTGGCCCCGGCGGGCGGGAACGCGCCTCCGTCGAGCGCGACCGCGCCGTACGCCCAGAAGGTCATCTCCAGGCGGTAGGGCCGGTCCTTCGCGCGGAGGGTGCCCGCCGCCCCGTTGCGCGGATTGGCGAAGACGCCGGCGCCGTGTGCCGCGCGCACCTCGTTCGCGGCGTCGAACTGCTCCTGGGTGAACAGGACTTCGCCTCTCGCTTCGAAGGTGAGCGGCTCCGCGAGCTTCTCGGGGAGGCCTACGATCGTGCCGATGACGTGACTGACGTCCTCGCCCTGGGTGCCGTCGCCCCGGGTGATGATCTGCACCAGCCGCCCGTCGCGGTAGCGGGCGGCGACGGCCGCGCCGTCCATCTTCGGCTCGACGGTGAACCCTCCCGCCGGCTCGTGTCCGAGGCGGCGCCGGAGCGAGGCGCCCCAGGACTCCAGCTCCCCGGGGGTGAAGACGTTGTCGAGGCTGAGCAGGCGCGTGGTGTGCGCGACGTCGCCGACCGGTGCGGCCCCGTCGGCCACGCGGCCCGTCGGCGAGCCTTCGACGACGGCGTCGGGATGGCCCGCCTCCCAGGCCTTCACCTCCAGCAGGAGCCGGTCGTACGTCGCGTCGTCCATCAGGCTGTACCCCGCGCCGAAGTACGTGCGGGACGCCTCCCTCAGCCGCTCGACGGCGGCCTCGTACTCGGCGTGGCTGGAGAGTCCGGGCAGGCCGGCGCGCGCCTCATCGGCGGGAGTGATCGTCATGGGGATCATCCTTGCTCACGGCACTGACAACGCCCCCTGGACGAGGCTCGGTCAGCCGGTGACACCGGTGTCGGGCGTCAGCTCCGGCAGCAGCATCGCGAGCGCCACGACGGCGAGCAGGGCGATGTACGACCAGGCGTGCGCGCGGTCCGGGATGCGGGGCGGGCGGCGGCGGAGCAGGGCGATGACCGGGAGCGCGCCGAGGAGCAGGGCCGCGGCGGCGTAGGGGTCGACGAGACCCACGAGGTCGCTGTGCGCCGTCGTGGCGGCGAGGGGCGGGGAACCGGCGAGCGAGACCAGGACGGCCGGGAGCGCGATGGCGAGCGTGAGGGGGTTGGCCAGGGCGGTCGCCAGCCCCATGGGGTGCCCCGCCCTGCGCAGTGCGGGGACGGTCATGACGCTGCCTCCCACCCCGAGGAAGGCCGCGACCGCGCCGATGGGGAGCCCCGCGGTGGCGGGCAGCGGTCGACGGGCACTCCCTTGCGCGCGCTCGGCTCGTGTCGCGGTGCCCGCCGGGCGGCCCGGTTCGGGGCGCGTCGCGGTGGCCCCCGGGACCGGCTCGGGGCGCGTCGCGGTGGCCCCCCGTGCCGGTTCGGCAGGGGGCGAGGGGCGGAGGAAGCCGGGGCGGAGCAGGAGGTCGAGGGCAGTGGCGGCGACGTAGGCGACGAAGGCCCAGCGGGCGAGGGCCGGCGGGGCGAGGCGGGTGGCGCAGGCGCCGAGGCAGGCACCGGCCGCGAGGAGGGCGAGGAGGGGGCCGGTGCCGCGCAGGGCGAGGAGGACCCTCCGGGGGGTGACGGCCGTGGCGAAGGCCGCGCTCACCACCATCACCAGGGCCGAGGTGGCCGTGGCCACGCGGATCGCGTCCGTACCGAGGGCGGTGTCCGCCCACACCACGACCGGGACGGCGACGAAGCCGCCGCCGAATCCGAACAGCACGGTCGTCGCTCCGGTGAGGAGCCCGATCGCCGTCAGCACCAGCAAGTCCATGTCCATGGGTCAAGCCCATCAGTTCACCACCATGGCCCGCATGCGATGGTCGGCGCTGTTCCTTCGCGTCTCGGCCACTACGGTGGGGCCGGTGAAGAACATCCCCCTGGACGACGTCGACCACGTCGACCGGGCCGTCCTGCCGATCGGCACCGACTACCCGGCCGGCCACGTCCTCGACTGGCACGAGCACCGGCGCGCCCAGTTCCTGTACGGGGCCACCGGCGTGATGGTCGTCGACACCGCCGACGGCACCTGGACCGTGCCGCCCGAGCGGGCCGTGCTCATCCCGCCCGCCACCCTCCACCGCGTGCGGATGCTGGGCGTGAGCACCCGCAGCCTTTACGTGGAACCCGGCGCCGTTCCGTGGTGGCCGACCCGCTGCACGGTGGTGGACGTGCCGCCGCTCCTGCGTGAACTGCTGCTCTCCGCGGCCGAGTTCCCTGTCGACTACAGCGTCGCCGGGCGGGAGGGGGCCGTCACCACCCTACTCCTGCACGAGATCGCCGCGCGCGCCCCGCTGCCCTTCCACGTCGACATCCCGGCCTCCGACGACCTCGCGGCCCTGTGCCGCGCGTACCTCGACTCGCCCGACGCCGGCGTCACCAACACCGACTGGGCGGCCCGTACCGCCCTCAGCGAGCGGGCCTTCACCCGGCGCTTCCGCGCGGAGACCGGCGAGAGCCCCGCCGTCTGGCGGGCCCGCGCCCGTCTCCTCGCCGCCGTCCCCCTCCTCCGTACCGCGTCCGTGACCGAGGTCGCCGCCCGTCTCGGCTACTCCTCCCCCGCCGCCTTCACCGCCGCCTTCACCCGCGCCTTCGGCCTCCCGCCGTCCCGCTTCGGTGCGAGCCGTACGACCCACCGGGTGTGAGGCGGAAGGGCCGTCGCGCACCGCCGACGGGAGGGGGCGGAGTCAGCGGGTCACCGAGTCGGCGAGTCCAGCGAGTTCAGCGAGTTCAGCGAGTCACTGTCCACTTCTGGTTGGCGCCGCCACCGCAGGTCCAGATCTGCAGGCGGGTGCCGTTGGCGGAGCTGTTGCCGGTGGCGTCGAGGCACTTGCCGGACCGCGGGTTGACGATGTCGCGGGCGGTGTCGGCGGTCCAGCGCTGGGCTTCCGTGCCGTTGCAGTCCCAGAGTTGGACGAGGGTGCCGTCGGCGGTTCCCGCGGAGGTGACGTCGAGGCACTTGCCGAGGGCGCGGATCGTGCCGTCGGACGCGAGGGTCCACTGCTGGGCGGGGGTGCCGTTGCAGTCGTAGAGCTGGACAGGGGTGCCGTTCGCGGTGTTCGCGCCGGCGACGTCCACGCACTTGCCGCCGATGCCGGTGATCGGGCCGGCGGTGACGGGACCGTCGGCGGTGGTGACGCGGACGTGGTCGACGACGAGCTGCCGGGGGAAGGCGGTGGAGCCGTCCGGGTCGCCGGGCCAGTAGCCGCCGACGGCCAGGTTGAGGATGAGGAAGAACGGCTTGTCGAAGGCCCAGGTCCGTCCGCCCAGGTCGCTGGGGGTACGGGTCTGGTAGACCGCGCCGTCCACGGTCCAGGTGATCCGGCCCGGCGACCAGTCCACGGCGAAGGTGTGGAAGGCGTCGGCGAAGGCCTGTCCGCCGGGGAGGGTGTACGCGGCGCCGATGCCGCCGGAGCCCGAGTAGCCGGGGCCGTGGAGGGTGCCGTGGACCGTGGAGGGTTCGAAGCCGACGTTCTCCATGACGTCGATCTCACCCGACGCCGGCCAGCCGACCTGGCCGATGTCGTCGCCGAGCATCCAGAACGCGGGCCACATGCCCTGGCCGCGCGGCACCTTCATGCGGGCCTCGACGTGTCCGTACCGGGTGGTGAACCGGCCTGCGGTGTTCAGCCGCGCGGAGGTGTACTCGCACCGGCCGTACCAGCAGGCGTAGTTGCCCGGGTTCTCCTTGCGCGCGGTGATCACCAGGTGGCCCTGGCCGTCGAGCGCGGCGTTGCGGTTGCCGGCCGTGTAGTACTGCCGCTCGTGGTTGTCGACGTTGTCGCCCGTCTCGATCTGCCACCGGGTGCCGTCCACGGCGGAGCCGGCCGGTCCGTCGAAGTCGTCGGAGAAGGTGACGGCGGCGGCCCCGGCCGCGGGCGCGGTGGCCTCGGCGGGACCGCCTGCCCCGGCGGGGCCGGGGCCGAGCGCCGCGACGGCCAGGGCGAGGGCCAGGGCGGTGACCGCCGTGGTCAGCGGGCGCAGGCGTGAGCGGGAGGAGGGCATGACTCTCACTTCCGTGGGGGCGTGGGGACAGGTCGAGCCACTTCATTGCGCACATGATTTAAGGAGTGAATTAAAGGGCCGTCAAGAGTTGCGGCAACCCTTGCAGGACCCGGTGCCGGGGGCTCTCCGTGCGGGGTCGTGACTCTCTGGTGGTGCCCGTTTCGTTTCCGCAGGTCCGTACGCCGTACGATTCCCCCGATACCCCACGTTGCCGTTTACACCGTCCGAAGGAGATCTCCATGGCCCAGGTCACGCTGAAGGGCAACCCGGTTCAGGTCAACGGCGCCCTGCCGCTGCCCGGCAGCCAGGCCCCCGACTTCACGCTCGTCGCCGAGGGTCTGGCGGACAAGTCGCTGAAGGACTACGCCGGCCTGCGCAAGGTCCTCAACATCTTCCCGAGCGTCGACACGCCGACGTGCGCCTCCTCGGTCCGCGCGTTCAACGCGAAGGCCGGCGAGCTGGAGAACACGGTCGTCCTCTGCATCTCCGCCGACCTGCCCTTCGCCCAGGCTCGCTTCTGCGGCGCCGAGGGTCTCGAGAACGTGAAGAACCTGTCGACCCTCCGCGGCCGCGAGTTCCACACCAACTACGGCGTGGAGATCGCGGACGGCCCGCTGGCCGGCCTCACCGCCCGCGCCGTCGTCGTCCTCGACGAGAACGACCAGGTCCTGCACGCGGAGCTGGTCGGCGAGATCGCCGAGGAGCCCAGCTACGACGCGGCCCTCGCGGCCCTGAAGTAGTCGCCTGCGGCCACCGGCCGCGGCACGCGGACAGAGGAGCCCCTTCACCGTCGCCGGTGGAGGGGCTCCTCCGCGTGTGCCCCGGCGGGTCAGACGCAGGCCGGGCACAGCCCCCGGTACGTCACGTCGGCCTTCGAGACGGTGAAGCCGAAGCGCTCGGCGGGCGGGAGGACGTCCAGCGGGTCCCCCGTGGGATGGACGTCCCGGATGATCCCGCAGCCGGAGCAGACCAGGTGCTGGTGCGGGCGGTGCGCGTTCGGGTCGTAGCGCTTCGCGCGGCCGTCGGTGGAGAGTTCGACGACCTCGCCGAGCGCCACCAGTTCGCCGAGCGTGTTGTAGACGGTCGCCCGCGCGATCTCCGGCAGGCGCGCCACCGCGCGCGCGTGGACCTCGTCCGCGGTGAGGTGCACGTGGTCGCCGGCCAGGACCTCGGCGACGACACGCCGCTGGGACGTCATCCGCCATCCCCGCGCGCGCAGTCGCTCCAGCAGGTCGTTCACGTCGGCTCACCTCTTCGGCTCGTCGGCTCTCGGACAGTCGTTTGGCGTGGTTCTTGACTTGGACTACGTCCATCGTAGGATCGGTTTTGTTGATGGCCAAGGGACAGGAAGACTCCAGCGCGGCGGGAGACGGAGAGAGTGAAGGACCGATCCCACGGAGTGGCCCCCGCCCGCGCGACGGGCCGTCCCCCCGTGTCTCGCCATACGACTGGTCCCACCCCTATGACCGGTCCCGCGTCGACGAGGCCGCGGCTGGTCCGGAAGGATTCCGATGTCTGAGAACGCTGAGAACCACGACGCGATCGTCGTAGACGCCAAGGCGGAGGGCGGGGGCGGCTGCCCGGTCGCGCACGAGCGCGCCGCCCATCCGACCCAGGGCGGCGGCAACAGCCAGTGGTGGCCGAACCGGCTCAACCTGAAGATCCTCGCGAAGAACCCAGCCGTGGCCAACCCGCTGGGCGAGGAGTTCGACTACGCCAGTGCTTTCGAGAGCCTCGACCTCCCCGCCGTGAAGCGGGACATCGAGGAGGTCCTGACCACCTCGCAGGACTGGTGGCCCGCCGACTTCGGCCACTACGGCCCGTTCATGATCCGGATGGCCTGGCACAGCGCCGGCACGTACCGCATCAGCGACGGCCGCGGCGGCGCCGGCGCCGGCCAGCAGCGCTTCGCACCGCTGAACAGCTGGCCGGACAACGGCAACCTGGACAAGGCCCGCCGTCTGCTGTGGCCGGTCAAGAAGAAGTACGGCCGCAACCTCTCCTGGGCCGACCTCATGATCCTCACCGGCAACGTGGCCCTGGAGTCGATGGGCTTCGAGACCTTCGGCTTCGCGGGCGGCCGCGCGGACGTGTGGGAGCCCGACGAGGACGTCTACTGGGGCCCGGAGACCACCTGGCTCGGCGACGAGCGCTACACCGGCGACCGCGAGCTGGAGAACCCGCTCGGCGCGGTCCAGATGGGCCTCATCTACGTCAACCCCGAGGGCCCGAACGGCACCCCCGACCCGATCGCCGCGGCCCGCGACATCCGCGAGACGTTCCGCCGGATGGCGATGAACGACGAGGAGACGGTCGCCCTGATCGCGGGCGGTCACACCTTCGGCAAGACCCACGGCGCCGGCCCGGCGGACCACGTGGGCGCGGACCCGGAGGCCGCGCCGCTGGAGCAGCAGGGCTTCGGCTGGAAGAGCACCTACCGCAGCGGCAAGGGCCCGGACGCGATCACCAGCGGCCTCGAGGTCACGTGGACCACCACGCCGACCCAGTGGGGCAACGGGTTCTTCAAGAACCTGTTCGAGTACGAGTACGAGCTGAGCAAGAGCCCGGCGGGCGCCCACCAGTGGGTCGCGAAGAACGCCGAGGCGATCATCCCCGACGCGTACGACCCGGCCGTGAAGCACCTCCCGACGATGCTCACCACCGACCTGTCGCTGCGCTTCGACCCGGTCTACGAGCAGATCTCGCGGCGCTTCTACGAGAACCCCGCGGAGTTCGCGGACGCGTTCGCCCGCGCCTGGTACAAGCTCACCCACCGCGACATGGGGCCGGTCGCGCGCTACCTCGGCCCGGAGGTCCCGTCCGAGGAACTCCTCTGGCAGGACCCGCTGCCGGCGCGCTCGTACGAACTCGTCGACGCCGCGGACATCACCTCCCTCAAGCGGAGCATCCTCGCCTCGGACCTCACGGTCACCCAGCTGGTGTCCGCCGCCTGGGCCGCCGCGAGCTCCTTCCGGGGCAGCGACAAGCGCGGCGGCGCCAACGGCGGCCGCATCCGCCTGGAGCCGCAGCGCAACTGGACGGTCAACAACCCGGACGAGCTGGCGCAGGTGCTGCGCGTCCTGGAGGGCGTCCAGAAGTCGTTCAACGCCGAGCAGAACGGCGGCAAGCAGGTCTCCCTCGCCGACCTCGTCGTCCTCGCGGGCGTCGCGGCGGTCGAGAAGGCGGCCGCCGAGGCCGGCCACGACATCGAGGTGCCGTTCACGCCGGGCCGCGTGGACGCCACGCAGGAGCAGACGGACGTCGAGTCCTTCGCCGCCCTCGAGCCGGCCGCGGACGGCTTCCGCAACTACCTGGGCAAGGGCACGCGCCTCCCGGCCGAGTACCTGCTCATCGACCGGGCGAACCTGCTCACCCTGAGCGCCCCCGAGCTGACGGTCCTCGTCGGCGGTCTGCGTGCCCTGGGCGTGACGCGGCAGCAGTCCTCGCTCGGTGTCCTCACCGAGACCCCCGGCCGGCTGACGAACGACTTCTTCGTCAACCTGCTCGACCTGGGTACGGAGTGGAAGTCCACCTCCGAGGACGAGAACACCTTCGAGGGCCGTGACGCCGCCACGGGCGCGGTCAAGTGGACCGGCACCCGCGCCGACCTCGTGTTCGGCTCGAACAGCGAGCTCCGCGCGGTGGCCGAGGTCTACGCGAGCGACGACGCGAAGGAGAAGTTCGTGAAGGACTTCGTGTCGGCGTGGGACAAGGTCATGAACCTGGACCGGTTCGACATCGCCTGAGGGCGTCGCGGGCGGTGAGGCCCCTCACGCCCGCACCTCGCGCGTCGGCCGGCCGGCTCCGTCGGCCGGCCGACGCGCGCCCCGGCGCACGGCGCCTTCCGGGCACCGCATACGCTCGCCTCGTCACGGCGCACCGCACCAGGTGCCGGCGGCACCGCGAGTAGGGAACGGACGATGACCGATCTGCCGGGGAGCGACACGGACCGTCGCCCGGACCTCCACACGGACCTCGACACGGACCTCGACACAGGCCTTCGCACGGACGAGGACCCCCGGGCGTCGACCGTGCGCGTGTTCATCGCCCTCGCCCCGCCCGACGAGGCGAAGGACGAGCTGGCACGGGCGCTGCGCCCCGCCTACGACGCCTACCCCCGGATGCGGTGGAACCGCATCGAGGACTGGCACATCACCCTCGCGTTCCTCGGGGAGCTCCCGGTCGCGACCGTTCCGCTGCTCCAGGCGCCACTGGCGGCACTCGCGGCGTCGCACCGCCCGGTCGAACTGTCGCTGCGCGGCGGCGGGCACTTCGACGAGCGGGTGCTGTGGAGCGGCATCGACGGAGAGCTCGACGCGCTGCACCGGCTCGCCACCGGCGTGCGCGCCGTGGTCAAGGAGTGCGGGATCCCCTTCGAGGACCGGCCCCTGCGCCCCCACCTCACGCTGGCCCGCGCCCGCCGCGACGACCCCACCAGCGTGACGGAGGCAGCCGAGGGACTGTCCGGCTTCACGGGTCGCCGATGGCCGACCGAACGCCTCCACCTCGTCGGCAGCAACTACGGCCGCGGTCCGGGACCGATCCGCTACCAGGACATCCGGTCCTGGCACTTCGGCGGACACTGAGCACGGCCTGAGCGCACGCCGCCGTCCCCGCCGGTTCACCGGCCGTACTGCTTACCGCGGGGTAACTCGTCATCCCCCGGCCTCCGTCGGTACACACGCGACCAGCACTGTCATGCCTGACCCGTCCCTCTGCCGAGGAGATCCCGCATGACGACCCACCGAACGCTCCGTCCGCTCGTACCGGCCGCGGCGGCCGCCCTGGTGGCACTGGCGCTCGCCGTCCCCGCCCAGGCCCAGCCCCGTGCCCTCGGGCACGCGCTGCCCGCCGTGACGCCCCGGGCGGAGACCCCCGTCCTGCACGACGACGAGGCGGGCGGGAACGCGGACGCGGACGACCCGGCGATCTGGCGCAACGCGGCCGCCCCGGGCCGGAGTCTGGTCATCGCGACCGCCAAGGAGGGCGGGCTGAGGGTCTACGACCTGGACGCGCGCCCGGTGCAGGCGATAGCCGCACCGCCCGCGGCGCGGGAGGGTGGCGCGCCCGGACGCTTCAACAACGTGGACCTCGTCCACGACATGCGGCTGACCTCCGGGCGGGCCGACCTGGCCGTCACCAGCGACCGCGGCCACGACCGCCTGCGCTTCTACCGCATCGACCGGGACCGTGCCGGGGGCCCGCTGGGCGACGTCACCGACCCCGCCGCGCCGGCCGTCTTCTCCCAGGACCAGGACGAGGTCGACGAGCAGCGGACCGCCTACGGCCTCGCGACCTGGACCGACCCGGCGAGCGGCCGCTCGTACGCCCTGGTGAGCCGGCGCGAGCGCACGAGCATCGCCCTCCTCGAACTGCTCCCGGCGGCGGGCGGGAAGGTCACGTACCGCAAGATCCGCACCCTGGACCTGCCGTCCGCGTTCCGTCTGCCGAACGGCACGTCGTGGTCTCCGTGCGCCGAGCCCGGCGAACTGCCGCAGGTCGAGGGCATGGTCGTCGACCCCGCCGACGGCACCCTGTACGCGGGTCAGGAGGACGTCGGCATCTGGCGTCTGCGCGCCGACCTCACCGGTGAGCCCGAACTCGTCGACAAGGTGCGCGAGTACGGCGTTCCCGGAACCTACGACGAGCAGACCGAGGAGTGCGCCGCGGGCACCGACCCCGGCTTCGGCGGCACCCGGATCAGCGCCGACGTCGAGGGCCTGGCCCTGGTCACCGAGACCGACGGCGACGGGTACCTGCTGGCCTCGAGCCAGGGCGACGACACCTTCGCCGCGTACGACCGGGAGCGGGAGGACGACAACGAGTACGAGGGCGGCTTCCGGATCACCCCGGCGGGCGGCGTCCTCGACGGTTCCGAGGAGTGCGACGGCGCCGCGGCACTGAACGCGCCCCTCGGCTCCCGCTACCCCCGCGGCCTCCTCGTCGTCCAGGACGGTCACGACTCCCCCGGCGACGGCGACCGGCCCGCGACCGGCTTCAAGTTCGTCGACCTGGGCAAGGTCATGGACGCCCTCGACGACTGACCCGGTTCGCGCAGGCGCCCGTGCCCGTGCCCGGGGCCGGGGCCGGGGCCGGGGAGCGTCCGGGCCGTAGGCGTGGCCCCCCTTCCCCACAGCCGTCCGCGACGTCAGCGGCCGGGCGTCCGCGAGGTCACCGGCCGTACATCCCGCGGCAGAGGTCGGCCGCGCCCATGGGTGCCTGGATTCCCTCGGCCTGACGGCACAGCCGGCGCATCTCGGAGGGGAGGCCCGTCGGCTGCTGCTGCGGGCGCGGGGAAACCGCGCGGTTCCGCTTCGGTGCCCGGGGCGTGACGGCCCGCGTCTCGGCGGCGGGCTTCCCGGGTTTCCTCACCGAGCCGCGCGGGTGCTTCGGGACCGTGCCGCGAGCCGGTGACCGGCCGGCCCCCGTTCCCGTCGCCCGCTCGACGGCCGGCGCCGCCGGACGGGGAGGCGGACCGGCCGGCCGGTCCGCCTGCCGCGGGGCGGTGTCGGTCTCGGTCAGGGCCTCACGGGCGGCGGCCGGTGTCGGCGCCGGCCAGGTCGGAATCGGCGCGGGGGCACGCTCGGCGTCCGGCGCCAGGTGGGCGGTCCGGGACGGCGGGGCCGGTGCGGTAGGGCGCGGAACGGCCACACATCCGCTGGTGAGAAGCACGGCGATGAGGGCGAGCGTGATGCGACGGGGCTGCATGGGGCCCACGCTGCCCGACTCTCCCGGCGCACCGGAGGTGGCAGGGCCCGGGTCCACCATGACGAGTGAACAGGCCCGAAGGGTGGACGGAGCCGGCCGGGGTCCTTGGACCAGGAACCCGCCCGGCAGGTACGGGCAGGCCGCCCGACGGGGTTCCTACTGGCCCACGCGGCCGTCGACGCATTCGCGGAGCAGGTCGGCGTGTCCGCAGTGGCGGGCGTACTCGTCGATCATGTGGACCATCAGCTCGCGTATCGCCATCTCGTCCTTGCCCACGCGTTCGCCCAGGTCCGGAAAGCCCGCCAGGGCAACGTCCATGGCGGCCTGCTCGCGCTCGAGGTCTGCGTAGGCGGCGTCGACCACGGACTGGTCGGCGACGGCGCCGTGGAAGTCGGCGTCGCGTGCGCCGTACAGCTTCGGCAGCGGCTCGCCGTCGCTGATCCAGTTGCGCCAGTCGCGCTCCACCTCGGCGAGGTGGCGGAGGAGACCGAGCAGGGACATCGTCGACGGCGGGACGGACCGGCGGGCCAACTGCTCCGCGTCGAGGCCCTCGCACTTCATCCGCAGGGTGATCCGATAGTCCGTCAGGAAATCGCGGAGCGTGGCCCGTTCGCCGTCCGGGCTGCTGCTGTCCCTGTTGCGGGGGTCGTCGTCGGGGTCGGCCCACATGTCGGGGTACACGGTCGCCTGGGTCCAGCGTGCGGGTTCGTCGCTCATGCCTTGCATGATCGTCCAGGGGACACGGGGGCGCCATCGAGTTTCCTACGGTCTTCCCGGAGCGGCGGCATCGAGCGGGAAAGTGATCTTGCGTCGTCGCGGGAGTCGTGGTCGGATGGCATGTCTTTCACATGATCATTACTTTTGGGGGCAAGCAATGACCGGAAGCATGGACCGCCGTTCCGTCATACGCGGGATGGCGACGGCCGGTGCGGGCATGGCGGCGGGGGCCGTGGTGGCCGGCGGCGGGACCGCGCACGCGGCCGGCGGCGGTGACGACCCGTACAGCGTGGACGTCATCAGCAAGGGCGCGGACCCGACGGGCGCCACGGCCAGCGACGCCGCCTTCCGGGCGGCCGCCGCCGAGGTGCTCGCCTCGTTCCAGCCGGATCCGATCTCGGGCGCCGTCCCGAAGAAGGTCCTGGTCATTCCGCCGGGCACGTACCTGCTGACGCAGCCCGACTCCCTGCTGCCGAACGTCAACGGCGAGGGCAACGGCGGGATCGTCGACGGGCTGTCGATCACCGGGTACGGCAAGCGCCTGTCGCGGATCGTGTACGCGCCGACGGCCGACGACACGACGCTGTGGACGAACTACCAGCGGTACAAGAACATCCGGATCTCCGGGCTGACCTTCACCAGCAACAACGCCACGTCGAGCTTCTGTTACGCCTACTCGTCGGCCACGTACGGCGTCCAGGACACCTGGTACACGGACGTGGAGTGGCGCGGCAGCTGGAAGCGCGGCATCGGTCTGGACGGGCCGGCCACGACGTCCAACCTGAACAGCGAGATGGGCTGGGACCACTGCCAGGTCGGCGGTTCCTACTCCGACGCGTTCCTCGTCATCGGCATGACCCCGTCGGCGAGCCAGCAGGACCAGTTCCTCAACTACTGGTTCCGCGACTGCAAGGTGGAGTACCAGTCGGGCGTGTTCGTGAAGAACACCCGGGGCGGCTCCATGAACTTCACCGGCGGCTCCTACATCCTCACCGACACCGCCTCGACCGGCACCTTCTTCCAGCTCACCCCCGACGCCGGCACCCGGGCCGACTCCGTCATGCGCCTGTACGCGCAGGGCATCCGGTTCGAGCTGCGCGGCACGGGCCACAAGGTGATCGACTCCCAGTGGTACAAGGGCAACGTCACCTTCGTGTCGTGTGACGACACCGCGCACAGCTTCAAGTCGTGGGCTCCGAACGCCGTCACGCACGTGTACGACTTCGAGGCGAACGGCTCGCGCGGCCCGATGGTGCGCTACGTCGACTGCGCGCTGATGGGCTCGCACCAGGTGAAGACGGGCGCCTCCGCGACCACGTACGGCAAGGTCCTCTACGAGGGGTGCCGGTTCATGGACATGAGCGCGGCGACCGGCGCGTCCGGCTTCCTGCGCTGGACCGGTACGGTCGCGCCCCGCTACGAGCTGCGCGACTGCGTCGGCGCCTCGACCTACCTGGCCGACGTGAAGAACCCGGCCTGACACGGCGGGTCCGGTCCCCCGGCCCCTAAGGGGTGACGGCGGCGCTCCCGCCGGCGCGCCGCCTCACAGCCGCCGTACGCGCAGCGCGGCAGTCAGCACGGGGAAGGTGAACTCGCCACGAGCGGTGGCCGGTTCACCTGCGAGGAACGTCCGGATCCTGCTCAGCGTGGTCTCCTGGTCGGCCTGCGGCATGACCAGGAGACCACGCGCGTCGCGAGCGCGGCGACGAGGGAGTCGGCGGTACGACGCTGCCCGTGCGGGAACTCGGCCTGCTCGGGCGAGCCGAAGCACGGGGCCGCGCCGTCGAGTGCCCAGCGCACCGCGGCCGCCGCGTAGTCCGGCCGGTGCCCGGCGTACGCGACCGCCGCCGCACCGAACGAGGAGGCGTGACGCCGTCGTCCGTCCTTGTCCACGGCGCCACCGTAGCGGCGCCGGGTCGGGGCGGCCGGCACGCCCCGACGCCGGCTTCTCCTTCTGCTTCGGCCTCGGCTTCGGCTTCGGCTTCGTGCCGGGTATTCAGTACGGCTTCGCCAGCACGTGTGCCGCGCCGGGGACGCCGATCTCCAGGAGGGCGTCTTCCTCGGCGGTGGTCGGTGCGCCCATCTCCTGCTTGAGGACCGCGTGGGACATGGCCTGCACCCACATCACCCGGGGCCTGCGGCGGGCCTCCCAGGCCTCCAGGGCGGCGGGCACCGAGGGGGCGGCGTCCAGGGACTCGGCGAGCACGAGCGCGTCCTCGACGGCCATCGCCGCACCCTGGGCGAGGTGCGGGGTGGAGGCGTGGGCCGCGTCGCCGGCCAGGACGACCCGGCCCACGTGCCACGGCTCGTCCACCGTGACCTGGGAGATGCGGGAGTACACCACGGCCGCCGGGTCGGTGACGGCGGCGAGCGCTTCCGCGACGGGTCCGGAGAAGACGCCGAGCCGCTTCGCGAGCTCCTCGTGCGCACGCTCCGGGTCCGGACGGAAGTCCTCGGTCTCGGCGAACACGGCTCCCAGGTACATGAGTTCGTCCGTGATCGGGGTGAGGAGCGCCTTCGCCTCCCGCCCCGCCGTGGCCATCACCACGCCCTGGACTCCGGGGTGGCGCGGCACGGTGACCCGCCAGTTGGCGAAGCCGGTGTACGCGGGCGCGTAGCGGTCCCCGTAGAGGTGGCCGCGCAGCGGGGATCCGATGCCGTCGAAGCCGACGACCAGGTCCCAGCGTGCGGTGGTGCCGTCGGAGAGCCTGACGGTGACGCCCGCGCCGTCGTCTTCGAGCGCGGAGACGGTGGAGGCGTAGCGCACCCGCGCGCCCGCCGCGACGGCGGCGTCGGCGAGGATCGCGGCGAGCGCGGGCCGCGGTATCCCGTTGCTCGGCGGGACGTCGTCCATCCGCGGCTGCGGTATCCGGGCCAGGGTGTTCCCCGCGGGGTCGGCGATCGTCAGGAACTCCCAGGGGAATCCCGCCGCGAGGCACCGGTCGAGCACTCCGAGTTCGCGCATGACGTGCAGGGCGTTCGACGGCTGGATGATGCCGACGCCGAGCGCGGACGGTTCGGCGCGGATCTCGGCGACCTCCACGGTGTGGCCGCGCCGGGCCAGGGCGGTGGCGAGCGCGAGCCCGCCGATGCCTCCGCCGTTGATGAGGACGCGCAGGGATGCTGCCATCGGGGATCTCTCCAAAGCGTGAACGGGGATACGGGGCCGACCACTTCATGATCACATCCCGCTCCGGGTCGGGTAAGGCGACGAGCCCGTCCCGGCGGCGAACGCCGGTGGTTCTGCCGATGCCTTCGTGCCGTGCCGCCCGGACAGTGGCCGGGCCAGTTCACGGCGCGGTCGCCGTCCGGAGGTTCGGACGGTGCCCGCCCCACGACACGAGAGGACGACTCCGTCGTGACACGACACATCGGCGCGGCCGTGGCCGCCGCCTGTCTCACCCTGCTGCTCGCTCCCGGCGTCCAGGCCGCCGACGGTTCCCCGGCCGCCGCCGGCAATCCGTACGAGCGCGGTCCCGCGCCGACCGAGGCGAGCGTGGAGGCGCTGCGCGGCTCGTACGCCGTCGCGGAGACCAGCGTCTCCTCGCTGGCCGTCAGCGGTTTCGGCGGCGGCACGATCTACTACCCGACGTCCACGAGCGACGGCACCTTCGGCGCGGTGGTGATCTCGCCGGGGTTCACCGCGTACCAGTCGTCGATCGCGTGGCTGGGGCCCCGGCTCGCCTCGCAGGGGTTCGTGGTGTTCACCATCGACACTCTCACGACGCTCGACCAGCCCGACAGCCGCGGGCGGCAACTCCTGTCCGCGCTCGACTACCTGACCCAGCGCAGCTCCGTGCGGGGGCGCGTCGACGCGAACCGGCTCGGCGTGATGGGCCACTCCATGGGCGGCGGCGGGACCCTCGAAGCGGCCAAGAGCCGGCCGTCGCTGAAGGCCGCCGTGCCGCTCACCGCGTGGAACACGGACAAGACCTGGCCCGAGATCACGACGCCCACCCTCGTCATCGGCGCCGACGGGGACACGATCGCACCGGTCGCCACCCACTCCGAGCCGTTCTACGAGAGCCTGCCCGCCTCGCTCGACAAGGCGTACCTGGAGCTCAACGGCGCGACGCACTTCACCCCGAACTCGTCGAACACCACGATCGCGAAGTACAGCCTGTCCTGGCTGAAGCGCTTCATCGACGACGACACCCGCTATGAGCAGTTCCTCTGCCCGCTGCCGCGGCCGGGTCTCACGATCGACGAGTACCGGGGCACCTGCCCGCTCGGCTCCTGACGCTCTGTGCACCGTCACAGAGCGCGGTTCCCGGGTCTGGGCCACCGCCCAGGCCCGGGAGCCTTCCGCCGACCCGTACGGGTCGGTAACGTGACCGCCGTGAGCGGAGCGACGCAAGCCGCCGCACCCGGAGCGCGGCTGTACGACCGCGCGGCCGAACTGGCCGCCGTGGCCCGCCTGTCGGCCCGTGCCGCCGCCGGATCCGGTGGCGTCCTGTTCGTCACCGGCAGCCCCGGCGAGGGGCGCACCAGCCTGCTGGCCCGGGCGGCGCACGACTTTCCCGGCACGGCGTACCGGGTCGCCGCGCCGGGCCACCGTGGGCCGTGGAGCGCGGCCCGCGCGCTGTTCACCGCCCTCGCACCGACTCCTGCGGCAGGTCGCCGGGCGCTTCGGCGCGCGCGGGACGAGGGCGGGTTCGGACCGGCCGTCGCCGCCCTCGTCGCGGAGGCCGAGGCCGAGCCCGCGGCCGCGGCCGCCCTGCGCGACGGAACCGGTGCCGCGGCCGCCCTGCGCGACGGGACCGGTGGCGAGGCCGCCCTGCGCGACGGGACCGGTGGCGAGGCCGTACGCCTCGGCGCCGCCGGCCGCTCCCCCGCCGGAAGGCCCCGCCCCGTGCTGATCTGCGTCGACGACCTCCACCTCTGGGACGCGCATTCCCGGACCGCGCTCGCCGCGACCTGGCGGGAAGCCCCGGGCACCGGGTCGCGTCGGCCGTCGCCGGTGGGATGGCTGGTCTCGGCCGCACGTCACCACCGGTTCCCCGGGGTGCCGGGGGCGGAGACGGTCCGGCTGGGCAGGCTGACGACGGCCGGTGCGCGGGCCCTTCTCGGTGACCTGTGCCCGGCGCCCGCGCCGACGCCGCCGGTCGTGGACCGGTTGCTCGACGAGGCGGCGGGGCACCCCGGTGTCCTGGCCGCGGCGGTACGCCGCCTGAGCGCGGCTCAGCTGACAGGCATCGCTCCCCTGCCGCGGCCCGCGGTCGACGACGCCGTCCTCGCCGAGGTGTACGGAGGGCTCCTCGACCGGCTTCCCTCGGCCTCGCGCCGGCTGCTCGCCACGGTCGCCGTGCTGGCCCTGGCGGGCCGCACCGAGGTCGGCGGCGCGAGCGCCGGGACGTACGGACGGGGTGGCGGTGCCGGGGCCTTCCCCACCGGAGGCCGGGGCGCGCGCACGTCCGTGGATCCGCTGGAAGGGCTGGTCGCGGACGGCCTGCTGTGCCGCAGGGACGGGGTGCTCGGCTTCCATGACGCGTTCCTCGGGCGCGCCGCGCTCGCCTCGGCCCGACCGACGTGGCCGACCCGGCCACGGGAGGCTCCCGATACGACGCCGCGGGCCGGGAACGCCGCCGCACCGCCTGTGGCGGGCGCCGCCGCACCCGAGGCCGCCCCGGTCGTGCCCGGCGCTGTCACGAGCACCGCGCCCGCACCTGACAGTCCGAACCTCGCGACGGCCGGCGCCGCACCGGAGACGGCCCCCACGGCAACCGGCTCGGCCTCGCGGACGGCGCTCGCGCGCGGCGCCGGTCATCGCGCCGACCGTCTGGGGCCGTCCGCGGCCGTGCGCTCGCTGTCTCCGCTCGTCCGGGGCCGCGCCCAGTTGGTGCGCGGTCTGGCGGCGCTGGCCGGGGGGCCGGTGATGGACGCGCACGAGGCGCTGCTGCAGGCGGCGGAGCTGCTGCGGGGCCGGGCGCCGGTGGAGGCGTCCGACGCCCGGTTCCTGGCGATGGAAGCGGCGTGGGCCGGCGGCGACGTCGCCGGGTGTCTGGCGGCACTCGACGGCGGGGAGGAGGTGCCGGGCGCGGAGCGGGACTTCGCCGAGGGGCTGAGCGCCGCCCTGACCGTACGGCTCGACGAGGCTCGTACGACGCTGGCGCGGGTGGTCGCGCGGGACGGCGCCGCGGACGACGCCCGGCTGCTGCTGCGGGCGGGTTCGGCCGCGCTGGTCCTCGGCGACACCGCGGCGGCGGCCCGGGTCCATGCCCGCGCGCTCGCCCGGGCGCGGGCCGAACGCCGTACGGCCCTGCTGCCGCGCGCCCTCGAACAGCTCGCGTACGCCGAACTCCGGGCCGGCCGGCACAGCAGGGCCGAGCGCACCGCACGCGAGGGGCTGCGGGCTGCGGAGGCGACGGGCCAGCACAACGTGGCCGCCCATCAGCACGCCGTCCTGGCCCTGGTGGCCTCCGTGTCGGGCGACGGATCCGCGGTGTCGGAACACGCCGGGCGGGCGCTCGCGACGGCCGGTCCGCACGGGCTCGTCCAGGCGGCGACCCTCGCCGAGTGGGCGCTGGCCCGTGCCGAGCTGGGCCGGGGTCTTGCCGCCCAGGCCGCCGCGCGGCTGGTGCCGCTCGTGCGGCCCGGTCCCCGTGGCGGCCACTTCGCGCTGCGGATGCTGGCCGTGCCGTGTTTCGTGGAGGCGGCCGTCGCGGCCGGCCGGACCGCCGAGGCCAGGGAAGCGGCCGACGAGTACGGCGCGTGGGCGGCGCTGGGCGTCGACGGTCCTGCGCCGGCCCAGCTGGCGCGCTGCCGAGCGCTGCTGTCGGACGGCGAGGGGCCGGGCTACTGGTTCGGCGAGGCCGTGCGCCGTCACGACGGCTGCGGCAACGACTTCGAGCGCGCCCGTACCCTCCTCGCCTACGGCACCTGGCTGAGGCGCCGTCGGCGTCCGGGGGCGGCGCGCGGTCCGCTGCGCGACGCGCTCGTCACCTTCGAGCGGGCCGCGGCGGGCGGCTGGGCCGAGCACGCGCGCTCCGAACTCCGCGCGACGGGCGGCGCGTCCGCCGGTGCCTCCGCGGCTGCCGCGGCTCCGCGCGAGCTGACGCCGCAACAGCAGCGCATCGCCCGCCTGGTCGCGCGCGGGGCCACGAACCAGGAGGTCGCCGACCACCTCTCCCTCAGCCCCCGCACGGTCGATCACCACCTGCGGGGCGTCTTCGTCCGGCTCGGCATCCGGTCCCGGGTCGAGCTCCCGGGCGTCGTGGGCAGGTGGGACGCGGAACGGGAGGCGCGGGTGGAGCGTTAGGGCCCGTCCTGTGAAGGGGGCTTAATCCGCTCGCCCGGGATCGTCGCCTCGCCGATCATGAGGGGATGACACGCTCTTTCGAAGAACTCGTGGCGGAGGCCTCCGAGGCGTCGGTCGACGGCTGGGACTTCTCCTGGCTCGAAGGGCGGGCGACGGAGCAGCGCCCGTCCTGGGGTTACCAGCGGCTGCTCGGCGAGCGGCTCGCGACCGCCTCGGCGGGACTGGATCTGCAGACGGGCGGCGGCGAGGTCCTGGGCGGCGTGCCGGTGCTCCCGCCGACGATGGCGGCGACCGAGTCGTGGCCGCCGAACGTGGCCCGTGCCACCCGGCGGCTCCATCCGCGTGGGGTGGTCGTCGTCGCCGATGCCGACGAGCCGCCGCTGCCCTTCGGCGACGCCGCGTTCGACCTCGTCACCAGTCGGCATCCGGTCACCGTGTGGTGGTCAGAGATCGCCCGCGTCCTGCGGCCGGGCGGCACGTATCTGGCCCAGCACATCGGGCCGTCGAGTGTGTGGGAGCTGGTCGAGTACTTCCTCGGGCCGCAGCCCGAGGCGGCCCGGGCCCGGCGTCCCGACGACGAGGCGGCCGAGGCACGGGAGGCCGGGCTCGACGTCGTGGACGTGCGGAGCGAGCGGCTGCGGATGGAGTTCCACGACATCGGTGCCGTCGTCTGGTTCCTGCGCAAGGTCGTCTGGATCGTGCCGGGCTTCGTGGTCGACGCGCAGCTGCCCCGGCTGCGCGAGCTGGACGCGCTGATCCGCGCGGAGGGGCCGTTCGTGGCCCACTCCGCGCGGACGCTGATCGAGGCGCGCAAGCCGGAGGGCGGCGCGTAGGGGGTCGAGAGGCGTGGACGCGTCCGGTGCCGGTGGGACGGACGCGTCCGGGCCGTCAGCCGGCCGTGGGGGTCCAGCCGCCGAGCCAGTGGGCGGTGTCCTGGGCGGCGGTGAGGTGGGGGCGGTCGGCGCCGGCCGGTCCGGCGCCGGGGCCGGTGTTGCGGTACTCGGCGAAGCGGTCGGCCTTCCACGAGAAGCCGCCCATGTCCGTCCACGGCGTGCTCTTGACGGCGGCGCCGAGGACGCTGTCGCGGACGGTGGTCTGCGGGTCGAGGGTCGCGTCGCCGCCGGCGTGCCAGGGGCGGCCGAGGTGGAAGCTGCCGGCGGCCACGTCACCGTTCACGGTGGAGCGGGTGATGAGGAAGCCGTTGCGGCCCGCGGCGGTGCTGGGCGCGGTGAGGTAGCCGCCGGAGGAGCCGTCCCAGCGTTTCTTCAGGGTGAGGACGGACCGGTCGATGACGGCCGTGGCGCGGCCGAAGACGAAGTCGACGTTGCCGATGACGTAGGAGTCGGTGAGGTGGACGCGGCCGATCCTGTCGCGGGCGGCGGTGTCGAGGAGGAGGGTGTCCTGGTCACCGCTGATGATGAGGCCGTCGAGGACGATCCGGTCGGCGGCGGTCCGCAGGGCCACCGCCTGATGGCCGGTCAGCGCCTGGTTGGCCGCTTCGTCGAAGTCGTTCGCGATGCTGAGGTTGCGGGCCTGGAACTCGTCGGCCTCGACCGCGACGGTGGCGCTGCCGCCGGTGCCGTAGGTGCCCGTGCCGTCGGGCTTGGGCGTACCGGAGGCGTGTCCCTCGACGATGAGGGTGTCCTTGCGGCTGCGGCCCGTGCCTTCGATGGTGACGTAGGGCTTGTTCGCCGGGACCTTCACCGTCTCGCGGTAGACGCCGGGCGCGACGCGGATCACGACCCGGGAGGTGTTGCCCGCGGGGACGGCGTCGACGGCCTTCTGCACGCTCGTGTACCGGCCGCTGCCGTCCTTGGCGACGGTCAGGGTCGTGGCCGCGGTGGTCGTGGTCGTCGTGGTCGTCGTGCCGATGGTGGTGCGGGGGCCGGCGCCGGACTTGACCAGGGCGGGCACGTCGGCCGCCGGGGCTGCGGTGTACGGGTAGTAGGTCCTCGGGTCGAAGGCCGTGCCGCCGCTCTCGTTGCGGCCGGTGGTGCCGGAGAAGAGGTTGCCGCGCTGGACGAGGCCGGCGCCGGCGTCCTTGACGACCGGGTTGTTCACGCCCTGGAAGTAGCTGTTCTCCAGCAGCATCCGGGTCTTCCCCCGGGCGTAGTTGCCGTAGGCCGAGGTGATGGCGGTCCCGGCGTCGTCCTGGAGGAGGTTGTTGTAGAGGTGCGCGTGGGCGGCGTTGTCGGTGGAGGGGTTGCGCTGCTCGGTCTCCCGGAACCAGTTGTGGTGGATCGTGAGGTCGGCCGTGACGTTCTCGGTCCAGCCGATCCCGAAGGTCTTGTTGTTGTTGCCGAGCCTGTTCCAGGACACGGTGACGTACGTGGTGTCCTTGCGGCTGTCGATGAGGCCGTCGGCCATGTTCCGCAGGTCGTTGTGGTCGATCCACACGTGGTGCGCGCCGTCCATCTGGACGGCGTCGAAGTCGTGGTCCTTGTCGTTCCAGACGCCCTGGTGGGTGTCCCTGATCGTCAGGTTCCTGATGATGACGTTGTGGATGCCCGGCCCGAGGAAGAAGCCGCCGCCGACGATGTGGCCGGCCGTGCCGGAGCCGACGATCGTCTTGTCGGAGGCGACCTTGATCTCCTTGCCGACGGGGTTCACGGTGATCGTCCCGGCGACGACGATGACGTACGGCTCCGGGGCGGTCGCGTACTTCTCCAGGTCGGCGAGGTTCCGTACCGTGACGGTGGCCCCGTCCCGCCCGCCGTAGGTTCCGTTCTGCCCGAGCGCGTGGACCGAGGCGAACCCGTCGGCGACGGCCCGTGCCCACGCGGGCGCGTCCGCGGCGGTGGCCTCGGGGCGCGCGTCCTCGCCGAACACTCCGAAGGCGGTGCCGTACGCCAGGACTCCGGCCGCGGCGAGGGCGGCCGGAACGCCGATCACCTGTGCCTTTCCGCGGCGGCGGTGTCTCGCCCTGCTGTGGTTCTCGCTCACGTCGTGGGTCCTTCCGTTGGGGGGTGACCCAGCCCCGGAGGGGCGGGCGTGAGTGAGTCGCCGCCACGGTGGGAAAGGTTGCCGTCTTCCGTCCGGTCAGTCGCCCGGTGCGATGACCGCGACCTGGTCGGCGGGGTGCCAGTGCCGGACGTGGGACTTCGGGGGGTTGAGGCGTACGCCGTGGTGCGGGGCGGTCGCGGCGTGCTCGTGCGAGCGGTAGCCGATGGCGCAGGCGCCCTGGCGCGCGGCGGATTCGACGACGGTCGCGAAGGAGGTGGGGCGGCCGGTGGCGACGTAGTGGGCGGCCGGGCGGAGGTGGACGGAGTTGCCGTCCGGGGCGAAGAGCTCCTCGAACACGGCGGCCCGGTGGGGGTTCTGGGAGATCTGGGTCATCAGGAGTCCGATGGTCCTGCCGTTGACGACGAAGTCGGTCGCCGCGGTGCGCGGTGCGATGAGGAGGCTGCGGTCGTCGGTCAGTTCGGCGACCACGTGGAGGGGGTGCCCGCCGCGGCGCTGTAGCTCCCTGAGGTGGAGGAGGGTGACGAGGGTGCGGTCGTCCGGGTCCTCGTGACCTCGGCGGGAGTCGGGGCCGAGCACGATGACGGCGTCGTAGCAGGCGAGGTCCCGTGCGGCCGGCGTCTCCGGCCGGGTGGGGTCGCCGGGGCGGTGGACGAGCGTGAGGCGGTGGCCCGCGGCGTCGGTGACGGAGCGGAAGGCGGCGCGCGTCGCCGCCGTGGGTTCGGTGACGACGTCGAGGGTCGTGCCGGGGGGTGTGCTCAGCGACAGGCGGTGCGCGAGCATGGGCGCCCGGCGGTTCCAGCCCAGGAGGAGGTACCGCTCGGGAGGGGTCGGCGCCGGGGGCGGCGCCACCGCGAGGGCCGTGGGGTCGTACGGCACCGGAGGCTCGGCGGGGTGGGTCGGGTCGTCGTCCTCGGCGACGACGACGAGACGGTCGCCGGGTTCGAGTCGGGTGTCGGCGGGCGGGTTGAGCAGGACGGTCCCGTCGCCGCGGACCAGGCCGGCCCCGCACGACTCGGGGCATCTCGCGGAGGCCTTCTTGAACGTGAGGCCCGCCGGTCCTGGTGCGGGGAGGGTGTGGAACTCGTGGCCGGCGAAGTCGAGCAGTTCCTGGTGGACGTGGGAGAGGCCGGGGGCGCGCGCGTACTGGGCGAGGAGTCGCGCGGAGATGTCGTCCGTGTGCAGGACGGTGGCGCGGGGACCGCCGGCGAGGCGGGCGGCGGTGAGGTGACGGTCGCCGCGTACGGCGGCGATGACGCGCGCCGGGTGGTGCTCTCCGGCGGCGGCCGTGAGGGACAGCAGGGTCTTGACCGTCTCGGCGTCGTCGCGGGGGCTGTCCCGGGGCAGGACGAGCACGGACTCGGCGGCCGCCGGGCTCACGCGGGCGAGCGCGGTGGGGTCGGCCGGCCGGCCGGTGCGGCAGATGACCCGGGTGCGGCCCGTGCCGCCGACGGCCGCGCGGAGCTCCTCCTCCATCGCGGTCTTGACCCGGTCGGCGAGCACCGTGACGACGGCGCGGCTCCGGCGGGCCGCGGAGACCTGACCGGTGACCAGTTCGGTGATGACGGTGGGGATCTGCTCGGACCAGCCGAGTACGACGGTGTGGCCGCGTTCCAGGACGGTGGAGTGCCCGCGGTTGAGGGCGATGAGCTTGTCGGTGATGCCGGTGGTGATGAGGCTGACCAGGGTGGAGACGTACAGGAGTGCGATGAGGGCGAGGAGGACGGAGAGGGCGACGCGCAGCGGTGGGCCGACCTCGCCGCCCAGGCGCAGGGTCTGTCCGGTGTTCCGCCAGACCGCCGCGATGCGGGAGCTCAGGGAGGCGGGGGCGTGGTCGTCGGTCCACACCAGCAGGGCGCTGACGGGGACGACGAGCAGGAGGCAGGCGAGGGCGAGCCAGCCGACGAGTGCGGGCGTGCCGCGGGTGAGGACGGTGTCGAACCAGTAGCGGAGGCGCGCCTCGGCGGAGTCGGTCCGGTACGGGGGCCGTCGGTGGGGTGCGGGTGGTGTGACGGCCTTGCCCGTACCGGTTGCCTGTGCGGCGGTCCGCTGCGGCGGGACCACCCTGTTGCCTTCTGTGCGCACGTCAGCAGCGTGGCGTCCCGCCGTGACCGGCGGGGCGCCATCGCGGCAGGTTCATCCCTTCGTGATCAGTGGTCGAGCGGTGGTCAGGCGTACGGGTCGAAGGCGATGCCGGACGGTTTGGCCTTGGCGAGGTGGGCGGCGAAGTTGCCGTCCTTGAGGCCGAAGACGGCGCTGCCGAAGTCGGCCTGGCTCAGCTTGTCGCGCAGGCCGGCGGAGTAGCCGTTCCAGCCGACCAGGCTGGGGTACTGCCAGGTGTGCTGGTGGTTCTCGGGCGGTTCGTCGTTGGTGTTGGCGGGCCGGAAGCAGTGGGTTCCGATGCCGTCCTTGTGGTAGACGACCTTGGGGTGGGTGCCGTCCCAGCGGATGCGGTCCCTGCTGTTGGTCACGAAGGCGCCGTGGGCCGAGGTGGAGACGTACTGGGCCTGGTTGTTCTGCACCCACACGACGACGTGTTCCCAGTCGTGGCGGTGGCCGCCGAGGCCGCTGCCGGCCACGGCCTGGTCCTTCTCGAAGTACAGGCCGTAGAGGATGGCGCACCAGCCGTTGTTGCACTTGTAGCGTGCGTAGCCGTTGGTGTTGGTGAGGTCCCACGCGTCGCGACACTGGCCGTTGAGGGCGCCCGACGGGTTGAGTCCGCCGTTGAGCGTTCCGTCGGGCCCGATCGCGGGGGTGGAGTAGCACCCGTCCGTGTCGTAGTCGAAGGCCGGCTGGAAGGTCTGCTCCAGGCCGTCGGCGTTGGCGGGCAGGGCGGTGGGCGGGGCGGCGAGCGCGCTGGTCGGAAGGGCGATGAGCAGGGCGAGGGCGCCGGTGAGGGCGAGGGCGCCCCTGGTGACGTACGCCGGTGTCTTCACTACGTCCCCTTGCGTCGGAGGCATGGTGCGGGCAGCCCATATTGGCATGCACAGTTCACATCCCGTGGCCCACCGGACCAATCCGGGGCCGACACGGGGTCGTCGGCCGCCCGCCCGACCGCCGGACGCGCCCCACCGCGTTCGGGGGCACCCGGTGGATCCGACTAGACGATACGGTCCGTCTCGCTTAAGGTGGCGTCATGACCACCGCATCCCCCGCGCACATCGCCATGTTCTCCATCGCCGCACACGGCCACGTGAACCCCAGCCTGGAGGTCATCCGCGAGCTCGTCGCCCGCGGCCACCGGGTCAGTTACGCCGTCCCCGCCTCGTTCGCGGAGAAGGTCGCCGAGACCGGGGCGGACCCCGTCGTCTACACGTCCACACTGCCGACCGACGACGACCCGGACGCCTGGGGCACGGAGCTGATCGACAACCTCGAACCGTTCCTGGCCGACGCCGTGCAGGCACTCCCCCAGCTGGCGGACGCCTTCGACGGGGACCGCCCCGACCTCGTCCTGCACGACATCACGTCGTACCCGGCGCCCGTCCTGGCCCACACGTGGGGAGTGCCCGCACTGTCGCTGTGGCCGAACCTCGTGCCGTGGGAGGGCTACGAGGAGGAGGTCGCGGAACCGACGTTCGCCGAGCTCAAGGCGTCACCGCGCGGCAAGGCCTACTACGCGAGGTTCGAGGAGTGGCTCGCCGGCCACGGGATCGACACCCACCCCGACCGGTTCGTCGCCCGCCCCCGCCGTGCCGTCGTGCTCATCCCGAAGGCCCTCCAGCCGCACGCCGACCGGGTCGACGAGTCCGTGTACCGCTTCGTCGGCGCCTGCCAGGGCGCACGGGCCGACCAGGGCGAGTGGCGGCGGCCGACGGGCGCGGGGAAGGTGCTCCTCGTCTCGCTGGGGTCCTCCTTCACCAAGCAGCCCGGCTTCTACCGCGACTGCGTCGAGGCGTTCGGCGGCCTCCCGGACTGGCATGTCGTCCTGCAGATCGGGAAGTTCGTCGACCCGGCCGAGCTCGGCGACCTGCCCGCCAACGTCGAGGCGCACGCCTGGGTGCCGCAGCTCGCGATCCTCCGCGAGGCCGACGCGTTCATCACGCACGCGGGCGCGGGCGGCAGCCAGGAGGGCCTCGCCACCGCCACCCCGATGGTCGCGGTGCCGCAGGCCGTCGACCAGTTCGGGAACGCCGCGATGCTGGAGTCGCTCGGCGTGGCCCGGCACCTGCCCATGGAGGAGGTGAGCCCCGCCCGGCTGCGCGAGGCGGTGCTCGCCCTGGTCGACGACCCCGAAGTGGCCCGCCGCGCACGGGAGATCCAGGAGTCGATGGCCCGCGAGGGCGGCACGCGCCGCGCCGCGGACCTCGTCGAGGCCGAACTCGGCGCGCCCTCGCTCCGGGCCTCGGAGCGGTAGGCCCTGAACACCAGGGCCCACCGCCGCCGAGGGAACCGTCACGCGTCCGGTGCTAGACCTCGGTCGGCGCGTAGACCTCGAACTCGTACAGGGAGAAGCCGAACTGGGTGGCCCGCGCCGTTCCCTGCATGCGGACGTAGCGGCCGGAGCCGGAGAGGCCGGTCAGGTCGTCGGTGCCGCCGTCACCTGTGGTGGTGGTGTGGATGGTCGTCCATGTGGTGGCGTCGTTCGACGTCTGGATCCTGTAGCCCGAGGCGTACGCCGTCTCCCAGGACAACTTGACGCGCCCGATCTGCCGTGCCGTTCCGAGATCCACGGTGATCCACTCGTTGTCGGAGTAGCCGCTGGACCAGCGTGAGAAGTAGTCGCCGTCCACCGCGTTCACGCCGAGCAGGTTCGCCGTCTCGGCGCTGGAGACGGTGACCGGCTTGTTCGCGGCGAGGTTCCCGACCTGGACCGACGTCGTCCAGGCGGGGTTGCGGCCGATCGTGTTGATCACCGGGACGAAATTCGACCAGGGAGTCACCGCCTTCGGCGAGCCCCAGGTCTGTTGGGCCAGCATCCGCAGCCCCTGTTTGATGTCGGAGGCGATGCGCTCCTCGGTGGCCACGTCGGGGTGGTCGCACCAGACGTGGATCTTCGAGCCGAGGTTCTTGGACTTCGACGCCTTGGTGATGGCCTGGTCGCCCTGGAACAGGTCGGGGTTCCACGTGTCGTAGCCCCACTGGCTGGACGGGCCGCCCGGGCCGCCGGCGTGGAGCACGTAGTACGTCGGGGTCCAGCTCTCGTTGGAGATCAGGTGCCCGGCGTCGATGTGCGCCTGCGGCGATTTGCCGTAGTCGTACCAGAACTCGAGGATGACGTCGGTGTCGACGGTGACCGCGACGCCACCGCCGATGCCGTCGTTCCAGGCGCGGGCGGTCTTGCCGGCCGCGCGGACGATCCCGTCGGCCCAGTTGACGAAGCCGAGATAGGCGTCCTTGCCGATGGCATCGGCGCCGTAGGCGGCCTTGGCATACTGCTCCAGCTGCGGGTGGGCACTGTAGTCGATGTGGTACTCGTCGGCGCCGATGTGGAAGTACGGGCCGGGGAACAGCGGCAGGTACTCGTCGTACAGGTCCTTGATCAGCGCGTACGCCGCGGGCTTGGACAGGTCGATGTACGAGTTCTGCACCACACCCGTGTCGCTGACCAGCTTCAGCTCGGGGTGGGCGGCCAGGATCGGGGCCATGTGGCCCGGCGCGTCGATCTCCGGCACGATCGTGATCTTGTACCGTGCGGCGAGCGCGACGAGATCCCGCACCTCCTGCTTCGTCAGATGCTCCGCCGACACGATCTCCGGGTGCGAGCCGCTCTCGATCCGGAAGCCCTTGTCGTCCGACAGGTGCAGGTGGAAGTAGTTCATCTTCAGATAGGCCAGTTCCTTCACGTGATCCCGCAGCCACTGCGGCGTGAAGTACTTGCGTCCGTTGTCCACCATCAGACCGCGCTCCGGCTTGAGCGGCCAGTCCCGCGCCGTACCCCGCGGGATCGACGACCCCTGCTTGAGCAGTTGAAGCACGGTCCGGGTGCCGTAGAACGCACCCCGGTCGTCACGAGCGCTGATAGTGATCCTGTCGGTGACGGAGAGCGCGTAACCCTCGGCGCCGAGCTGGCTGTCGGTCGAGCCGAGCGACAGGAAGATGTCGCCGGTCCGCAGGTCGGCGGCGGTGCCGGTCGACCGGGCGACCGTAAGGCCGGACAGGGCCCGCAGGTCATCGGCGAACACCTCACTGGTCGACGCCAGGGCCGGAGCGTGTGCGGTCGACGACACGATCCGCGTGGCGCCCGTGAACGTGAACGAGCCGGTACCGCCGGTCCACTGCTGCAGTGCGGGGATGGTCAGGGGCTTCGGATTCGCCGCCTGCCGCGCGGCGACCGGTCCGGCCGAAACCGAAACGGCGAGGACCAGACCGACAAGCGCGGCCGGCGCGCCACAGGACAACAATCGCAGGAGTCTCATCGGAACCTCGATGGGAGTAGGGAGGGGACCCACCACGAGCAGAAGTGCTGGTATGGACCAATGGTCTACACCACTCGACCAGTGCAGCGGCTTGTCGGGCCCACGTCAAGAGTTGGGCGACAGGCGGTACGCCCGGCCCGGCCCGGGCGGCGGCCCGTCGCTCCGCGGGGCAGAGGACGGGCCGCCGCCCAGAGGGCGTCCGAGACGCACCCCCTAGGGCCTCCCACCGCGCGGTCAGACCACGGCACCCGCGCGTCGGCGAGGTGCGGTGGGTGCCGGGGCCGGGTGGCGTGCCTCCAGGACGACGGCGAGGGGCATCGCCGTGAAGACGGTGGACGCCATGCCGAGGACGACGCCGGCGAGCAGCGCGACGGAGAAGTCCGTGAGCGAGTCGCCGCCCAGGACGGCGAGCGCCACGAGGACGAAGAGCGCCCCCATGCCGGTGTTGACCGTACGGGGAAGGGTCTGGGCCACGGCACGGTCGGCGAGGTCCGCGAGCGGGACGCCGCCGCCGCGCCGGCGCAGTTCCCGCAGCCTGTCGAGGACGACGACCGAATCGTTGACCGAGTAGCCCACGACGGTCAGCAGCGCGGCCAGGAACACGCTGTCGAACGGTTTGCCCAGCCAGGCGAACAGACCGACCACGAGCAGGACGTCCTGGGTCATCGCGGCCACCGCCGCCGTCGCGTACGTCCAGCGGAACCGTACGGTCAGGTAGAGGAGTTGGGCCGCGACGGCCAGGCCGAGGGCGAGCAGGGCATGGGTGCGCAGCTCGCCGCCCAGGCTCGGTCCGATCAGGTCGTCGCGCTCGACGGTCACCGGGCCCGCGACGCCGGTGAGCGCCTCGCGGATGTCCCGCTGCTCGTCGTCGCCGGTCTCGCGGACCCGGACCGACACGTCGGAGTCGCCGTCGCCGGTCGTCTGCACGACGGCGTCGGGGAAGCCCGCGGCGGCGATCGCCGTACGGGCCGCGTCGGCGTCCACCGGTCGTTCCGCCGCGTACTGCACGACGCGGCCACCGGTGAACTCGACGCCGAACTCCACGCCCCGGACGCCGATTCCCGCGAGGGCCACGAGGAGGAGCCCGGCGCAGCCGGTGAGCCAGCGGCGGCGGTGCGCCATCACGCGCGGGGCCCGGCGGGACAGCCGGGTCCGCAGCCGACCGGGCGAGGCGATGCCCGTGAGCTCCGGGCGTCGGCGCACGGCCGGGAGGCGCAGGGCCGCGTCGGCGAGCAGGCGGGTGATCACCATCGCGGTGAGGACCGAGGTCACGACGCCGATCGCGAGCGTCACGCCGAAGCCCTTGACCGGGCCCGTGGCGAAGGCGAACAGCAGGCCGGCCGCGAGCAACGTGGTGACGTGGGAGTCGGCGACGGCGCTCCACACCTTGCCGAACGCCACCGTCACCGGGCGTCGGAGGTCGCGTCCTGCGGCCCGGCCGAGGGCCGCGTACTCCTCCCTCGCCCGTTCGAAGACCAGCACGTTGGCGTCCACGGCGATGCCGACGGCCAGGACGAATCCGGCGAGCCCGGGCAGGGTGAGGGTGGCGCCCAGGGCGACCACGGCGGCGTACGAGATCAGCCCGTACAGCAGGAGGGCGACGGTGGCGAGCACGCCGAGGAGGCGGTAGACCACCATGACGAAGAGCCCGGTGCAGGCCAGGCCGATCGCCGCGGCCAGCGCGCTGGCCCTGATCGCCTCGGCGCCGAGCGTCGGGCCCACGGTGCTCTGTTCGACCGTCGTCACCGGCACGGGCAGCGCGCCGCCCTGGACGAGGGCCGCGAGGTCACGCGCCTCCTGCGCCGAGAACCCGCCGGTGATCTGCGCGGAGCCGCCTCCGATGCCCGCCCCGCAGGGGACTCCGGCCTGCATGCCGGGGGCGGAGACGATCCGGTCGTCCAGCACGATCGCGACCCTGCGGGCCGGGTCGGCGGGCTGCGCGCAGGCGGCGTCGCCGGTCAGCCGCGCCCAGCCGTCCGCCGCCCCGTCACGGAAGGACAGGTCGACCGTCCAGCCACGCCCGTTGGCCGTGTCGAGCACGGCTTCGGCGTTCTCGACGCCGTCGCCGGTGAGCGCGGGCGCCGACAGGGCGAGGAAGCGGCCCGGCGCGTCGGGGTCGGCCAGGACGCGCTTCCCGTCCGCGCCGGCCGGCCCGGCCGGTCCCCCGGCCTCTCCGGTGACGGCGTGGAAGGTGAGCTGCGCGGTACGGCCGATCACCTCGGCCGCCTCGCGCGGGTCGCGGAGGCCGGGCAGTTCGACGACGATGCGCCGCTCCCCCGCCCGGGCGAGCGAGGGCTCCGCGACGCCCAGGCCGTCGACGCGCTTCCGCAGCACCTCCAGGGCGCGGTCGGTGGCCGCGGCGTCGGCGCGGGTGGTGGGTCCGTCCTCGGTCTGGAGGACGATGCGGGTCCCGCCCCTGAGGTCGAGTCCGAGGCGGGGTGCGGTGGTCAGGGCGATCCAGAGGGAGAGCGCGACGACGGCGAGCGCGAGGAGCGCGCGCCGGAGCGCGGAACGAGCGGTCATGGGTACTCCACAGGCAGCGCACGGATCCGGCGGGCGCCCCCGCGGGGGAGCCTGCGCCGTCCGTGCCGGACGTACGGTCGGATGCGCGCCGCCGACCTGTCCGAGGGCATGCCGATGCCCCGGACGACGACGCGGGAGAACGTCAGTCGTGCCGGGGAGAGGGAGGTCCGCGCGGATCCCGCGGCCCACGGGGGCCGCCGGGCGGCGCCCGCTCGCGGCGCGGATCGCCCGCCAGGACTCCGCGCGGGGGTACGGGAACGTCGACGGGCACGGCGGCCGGGGTCGCGGGGGCCGGCGGGAACCTCAGCGGGTTCTCGACGGCCGCCGACAGCCGTACGACGGCGGTGTCCCCGACGTGCGGCTCCAGCGGTGTGAGGTGGTGGGCTGCCGACGCCTTCGGAACGGCCGGCGCGCCTCCGGCCGGGGTGCTGCCGGTGGGTGCGCCTGTTGCCGCGCTTGCGGCTGCGCCTCCGGGCAGGGTGCCGCCGGTCGGTGCGCCCGCGGCCTGGGTGCTCGGTGCCGGGGTGCTGCCGGTCGGCGTGCCCGCGGCCTGGACACTCGCGGCCTGGGTGCGCACGACCGGTGTGCTCACGACGGGTGTACTTGCGGCGGCGCTGCGGGCCGTCGCGCTCGCGGCCGTCGTCGTGACGGCCGTCGTGGCGGACGGTGCGAGCAGGACGAGGGACCAGATCGCCCAGAGCAGCGCGGGCAGGAGGGCCGCGAGCCATCGTGGAGAACGCTTCACCGCCCCGCCCCTCCCCCCCCTCTGGTCAGTCGTGCCGCCGTCCGTCCGGCTCAGCGTAGACCGGGGGTCTCCGGGGCCGGGCACCCGGCCCCGTACACAGGGCGGTTGGGTACGCGGGTGAGTACGCGTGCTCATCCCCGACCCCCACGGCGCGGCGACGATGGTCGGGTCAGCGCATCCTTCCCGTAGTCAGGGGCCGTCCGTGCTCAGTCGAATCGCCGCCCGTGTCGTGCCGTTGTTCGGCCGGCTGACCGTCACCGCCGACGCGGGGGCCCGCATCGAGCCCGGCAGCATCCTGGTCGCGAACCACACGTCGACGGCCGACCCCGCGCTCGTCCTGGCCGCGCTCCGCAGGGGACCGGCCGTGGAGCCGGTCGTGCTCGCCACGGCGGGGCTGTGGCGCGTCCCGGTGCTCGGCAGGGCACTGACCCGCGAAGGACACGTACCGGTCCACCGGAACTCGGCACGGGCCGCCGCCGCACTCGACGCCGCCGCCGTCGCGCTCGCCTCGGGCCGGCACGTGATGCTGTACGCCGAGGGGCGCATCCCGCCGCGCCGTGACGCCGCCGAGAACCCGCCCGAGATGTTCCGTACCGGACTGGCCCGGCTCGCCCGCGCCACCGGCGCGCAGGTCGTGCCGATCGGCCAGGCGGGCGCCCGGCGGATCACCTCGGGCAGCCGCGCGAAGCAGATCGCCGGGCTCCTCACGGCTCCCGTCCGCAGACCCGACCTCCACGTCCACATCGGCTCGCCGCTCCGCCTCCCCGACGACGTCGCCGCCGCGACCCTCCTCGCCCACGGCGCCGTCACCGAGGCCTGGCGGACGGCGGCCGGCGCCCTGGGCGAACCGGCCGCGCTCGGCGACGCCGCATAGGCCGGGGAACGGCCGGTCCGGCCGCCCGCTCCCGAGGCCGGGTCAGAAGACGGACAGGCCGGTGATGGTCGTGAAGCGGTCGAGGGCGGTGACGCCGGCGACCGAGTTGCCGCGGGCGTCGAGGCCGGGGCTCCAGACGCAGAGGGTGCAGCGGCCGGGGACGACGGCGACGACGGCTCCGCCGACGCCGCTCTTGCCGGGGAGGCCGACGCGGTAGGCGAAGTCGCCGGCGGCGTCGTAGGTGCCGCAGGTGAGCATGACGGCGTTGATCTGCTTGGCCTGACTGCGGGTCAGCAGGCGGGTGCCGTCGGCTCGGAGGCCGTGCCGGGCGAGGAAGCCGGTGGCGAGGGCGAGGTCGGCGCAGGAGGCTTCGAGGGAGCACTGCCGGAAGTACTCGCGCAGCAGGTCGGGGACGGGGCCCGTGATGTTGCCGTAGGAGGCCATGAAGTGGGCGAGGGCCGCGTTGCGGTCGCCGTGCGCGGCCTCCGACGCGGCGACGCCGGGGTCGAAGCCGAGGTCGGGGTTGCCGCTCTCCGCGCGGAGGAAGGCGAGCAGGCTGCCGGAGGCGTCGCCGGTGAGGCGGTGCAGGCGGTCGGTGACGACGAGGGCGCCGGCGTTGATGAACGGGTTGCGCGGGATGCCGTGTTCGTACTCCAGCTGCACGAGGGAGTTGAAGGGGTCGCCGGAGGGTTCCCTGCCGACGTGGGCCCAGAGGTCGTCGCCCTCCCCCGCGAGGGCGAGCGCGAGGGTGAAGACCTTGGTGACGGACTGGGTGGAGAACGGGTGCTGCCAGTCCCCCACCCCGTAGACGGTGCCGTCGAGTTCGGCGACGGCCATGCCGAAGCGGTGCGGGTCGCCCGCGGCGAGGGCCGGGATGTAGTCGGCGGGCGTGCCCCGGTCGGCGAGTTCCGCGATCTCCTCGGCGATGCGGTCGAGGACGGGCCCGAAGGAGGTGTCCGTGGTCATGCCCGGTCTCGGGCGTCCCGGTCCGCCGCCGTCGGCAGGGTGTCCGCCGGCGCGGTGGCCGCGAGGCCGAGGTCGCCGCCGGGCGGTGCCGTGAAGTACCGGGCGACGTCCGCCGCGGTGACCTCGGCGAGCGTGGGCGGGGTCCAGCGCGGGTCGCGGTCCTTGTCGACGACCTGGGCGCGGATGCCCTCGACGAGGTCGGGCGTGGTCAGTGCGGCGCAGGAGGCCCGGAACTCCAGGTCCAGGACCTCTTCCAGGGTGCCGAGCCCGCGGGCGCGGCGGATGGCCGCGAGCGTGGCCTTGAGGGCCGTCGGGGACTTCGCGAGCAGGGTGGTGGCGGCTTCCTTGGCGGCGGGGTCGCCGATGTCGAAGAGCCGCTCGACGACGGTCTCCACGTCCTCGGCGCCGTAGCAGGCGTCGATCCACTGCCGCTGTTCGGCGAGGACGCCGGGCGGGGGCGTCGCCGTGTGGCGGGCGACGGCCTCCGCGGCCGGCAGGAGCGTCAGGTCCCGGGCGAGGGCGGTCAGTTCGGTGGACGGGACGAAGTGGTCGGCGAGACCGGTGAGGAGCGCGTCGGCCGCGCCGACGACTCCTCCGGTGAGGGCGAGATGGGTGCCGAGCTCGCCGGGGGCGCGCCCGAGGAGGTACGTACCGCCGACGTCGGGGACGAAGCCGATGCCGGTCTCCGGCATGGCCACCTTGGAGCGCTCGGTGACGACGCGGACGGAGCCGTGCGCGGAGACGCCGACGCCGCCGCCCATGACGATGCCGTCCATGAGGGCCACGTACGGCTTGGGATAGCGGGCGATCCGCGCGTTGAGCCGGTACTCGTCCCGCCAGAAGGCCGCGGAGGCCGAGCCTCCGGCGCGCGCGTCCTCGTGGATCGCCCGGATGTCGCCGCCCGCGCACAGGCCCCGCTCGCCCGCTCCTTCGATCACGACCGTGGTGATCTCGGGGTCGTGCTCCCACTCCGTGAGCGCGCCGTCGACGGCGAGGACCATGGCGTGGGTGAGCGCGTTGATGGCGCGGGGCCGGTTCAGGGTGACGAACCCGGCACGGCCCTCCGTCCGGAGGAGTACGTCGGGGGTTCCGGTCGGCACGATCACTCGGTCCTTTCGGGTGGCGCTGCTCGCTGTCCCGGTCACCGTACCGGGCGGCCCCGGGCACGGAGCGGGCGGAGCCCGTCGGCGCGGGAAGGGGCGGGGAGCGGGCCGTGGAACGGCCGGGGAACCGGCCGGACCGGGGCCGGAGAACGCACTGGAGCGGTGGGGAGGCACGACCCGGGCGTGAGGGGGGCCGGGGTTCGGGCGGGGGGCTCCGGAGGAGGCTCTGGCAGGGGGCGAGCCGCGGTCGGGGCCGGGCTCGGGTGGGGGCCGGGCGTGGTCGGCCGGCCCGGTGGGTCAGGGGCGGGAAGGACTCATCCGCTTCTCGCGGATCCTGATTGCACGGTGCACGGCCTGGTAGCGACCGCTACTCCGCATCCTCACGCGAGTCCTTCCCGTCACTTCCATGGAACCACCCGTGCGACGGGCGCGCTAGCGCCCGCCGGGGCCCGCACGAACCGGCTCCGCCCCGGCCGCGCGGCGGAGGTACGCCGGGCGGCCGGGGCGGGGCGACGGAGCACCGCGGGGGGGTCAGGCCGGGAGCAGGTCCTGGGGGATCCGCACCTGGCGGGGGGTGGACATGCGGAGCTCGATGATGTCCCGGACCGTGGGCCATTCCTCGTCGAGGATCGAGTAGAAGGCCGTGTCGCGGACGGCTCCGTCGAGGCCCCGCGAGTGGGCCCGGCGGACGCCTTCGCAGGTGGCTCCGAGCCGTTCGATCGCCACGCGTGAGCGGGTGTTGCGGGCGTCGGCGCGCAGCGTGATGCGGCGGACACCCCAGGCTTCGAAGGCGTGCCGGAGCATGAGGTACTTGGCCTCGGTGTTGATGCCGGTCCCCCGGGCGGCACCGGAGATCCACGTGTTCCCGATCTCGGCCGCGTCGGGGACCGCGGTCAGCGGATCACCGTGGGGCATGCCCGGGACGGGGGGCCAGACGAGCGGTCCCCGCCAGTAGTCGAGTTCGAGGAATCGGGTCGAACCGATGACTCGTTCGTCGGCCGTACTGACCAGGGCGAAGGGCAGGCACCGGCCTGCCGCCTGATCGGATAGGGCACGGGCGATGTAGTCGAGGGCCGATTCGAAGCCGTCGGGTACGGGGGTGAAGGCGTAGGCCGATCGGTCCGCCCCGCCGGCCCGGGCGAGGGCTTCGGCGTGCCGCATCGCCAGCGGCTCCAGGCGCACGGAGCGCCCGGTCAGGAGAACAGGTACTGGCACGGAACCTCGGGTCTTTCACGGGCAGGGAAAGCTCCCGCAGCGGAGAGGCCGCGGCGGCAGCAGGAGGGAGGTTCTCGCCGGGTGCCGATCACGTCGTGAGAGCGACATAAGAGCAGGTAAAACGGTTCGTCACCAGGTGCGAGGAGGAACAGTATGCAGCCACAACCGCTCCGAGAACAGAACCCAGGACGAACCCGCGCCCACACGTGGGTGAAGCCTGCCGCACACCCCGTTTCGGCGGTCTCACGAGCCGGACGGGGCCGCCCGCCAGTCGGACGGCCCCCGCCTTCAGACGCAGGTGGGATGGCCCCAGCCGTCGGGATTCCTGGCGATGGTCTCGCCCTTTTCGTAGGCCTTGCCGCAGCGGCAGCGGCCGGGAAACTTCGCCTTGAGGGTGCCGCCGGACGGGCGACTCCGGCGGGCGGAGGAGGCTGAGGAGGACGAGGCCGACCCCGACGCGGAACGGGCCGGAGCGGAGGTGCGCGCCCGGGGCGCGAAGGCGCGCGTGGGCGCTTCCGGCGGGGGCAGCGGTGCGCCGGTCTCGGAGCCCGTGGGCTCCTGGGTGCGGGCGGTGTGGCTGGCCGCGCGGTCGGCGGCGTCGTTGAGGGGGTCGCCGTCGACCTGGTGGGCGGGGACGTAGACGAAGGCCACGTCGCGGCCGGTGAGCAGCTCGTCGATGCGCACGACGAGTTCCTTGTTGGCGACGGGGCTGCCCGAGGAGGTCTTCCAGCCCTTGCGGCGCCAGCCGGGCAGCCAGGTCGTGACGGCCTTCATGGCGTACTGCGAGTCCATCCGGACCTCGGTCGGCACTCCGGGGTCGAGGGCTTCGAGGAGCCGTTCCAGGGCCGTGAGTTCCGCCACGTTGTTGGTCGCCCGGCCCAGCGGCCCCGCCTCCCAGCGGTCGATCCCGCCGTCGGGGCGGCCGATGACCCATGCCCAGGCCGCGGGGCCGGGGTTTCCCTTCGACGCGCCGTCGCACGCCGCGATGATCTTTTGCACCATCCCACGATCCTGACATGGTCACGGGGGTGGACCGCCCCACCCCCGTGACCTGCCGGAGCGTTCCGGCCCGCCTCCGGTCAGAAGGCGCCGTAGTTGACCTGCCAGGTGGGCAGGCCCATGCGGCGCCAGAGGGCGACGACGCGGTCGCGGTCGTCGAGGGAGACGCGGACGGCGTACCGGTGGCGCACGTGGGCGTCGAAGAGCTCCGCCTTCACGATGTCGTCGCTGCGGCCGTCGCCCGAGGCCCGCATCCACAGCTCGTCGTACGGGACCTCGTGCCGGGCCAGCCACGCCTCGGTGAGGGGGCGGTGGTCCTCGCTGCGACCGGACAGCAGGACGATCCGGTCGCGCTCGGCGTGCCGGAAGGCGCGCAGGGCGTCCCGTACGGAGGGGTTGAGGAGGTCCTCGTCGCAGCGCGTGAAGTCGTACGGGCCCCGGTCGCCGCGCAGGGCGAGGGTGCCGTCGATGTCGCACATGACGGCCGACGGGAGCGACGGGTCGGCGACGTAGGGCACGCCGGCGGGCCGGTCGTTGAGCCAGTCCGCGGTGAGGCGCCAGCCGCCGCGGGTGGCCTTGGCGTGCTTGTCCGCGAGGAGGCGGATGATCTCCTCGCCGACGGGCCGGTCGCGGGCGGCGTCGCGGCGGACGCACTCGTCGACGGGCACGTCCGTGAAGTCGTGGACGACGAAGGTGGCCGCCCGGCCGGTGAGGGCTGCCTTGAGCCGCTTCGGGATGTGCGGGGTCAGGTGGGTGTTGTCGACGACGACGTCGAAGCCGTCGTCGACGGCCGCGCGGACGGCGGCGTCCTGGATGCCCAGCACGGTCTGCTCGTGCCCGTGGGAGCGCCCGCGGTCGGCCGCCGGGAGGTCGAGCATGGAGCGCAGGTCGTCGAGGTTGACGCGGCGCACGCGTCCCTCGGCGGCGGCCTGGAGGGCGCGGGCGGCCGTCGTCTTCCCGGAGGCCGGGAGGCCGGTCATGACGTGGACGACAGGCACGGTCAGTTCTCCTCGTCGTGGGTGAAGGGGTCGGTGGCGTCGGGACGGAGCTGACGCCACACGAGGAGGTCCGTGGGGCGCCCGTCGAGGCGCAGGAAGAGGGCTGCTCGGAGCCCCCGGTCGGGCACGCCCGCGGCGGCGCGGGCGAAGGCGGCCCGGTCACCGGCGAGGTGCGCCAGGCGAGTGTAGGCCTCGTCGACGGCCCGCTCGCGCCGGTCCGCCTCCTCTTCGAGGCGCGCGACGACCTCGCGCACCCAGGCGTCGAACTCGTCCGGGACCTGTTCGAGGAGGGCGTCGAGGGGCTTTCCGCCGGAGGCCTCCACGTCGGCGACGGCGCAGCCGATGCCGTTGGCCAGCCGGGCCGCGGGCACGGCGGCGAAGCGCTGGATGCCGTGGCCGCGCCAGATGTCCCGCTCGGTGACGCCGGTGAGCACCTTGTGGAGGCGCACGTACTCGGTGAGCTTCGCCTTGGCGCGCAGGCCGGAGGCGAAGCGCAGCACGAAGCCCTCGGCGTCGGTGCCGGTGGCCGGTACGCCGCCGGGGAGGGTGTTGGACTCCGTCAGGGCGGTGAGTTCGGCGACGCTCATGGCGGGCCAGGTGCGCACGACCGAGCCGATGGGCCGCCAGGCGGCGGCCGCCTCGGCGAGCGCGATCTCCGTGCCGTCCCGGTCGAAGGCGGCGAGCAGGACCAGGTCCCGCCGGTCGCCGTAGTTCACGACGATCCGGTTGTGCGGGTGGAGGATCTCGGCGAGGTACGTGACGCCCGGCGCCAGGCCCGAGGTGTCGGCGGCGTCCAGGTGGCGCTGCGCCCAGCCCGCCTGGGCGCTGGTGAAGGAGCCCTTGGAGGCGGCGTGCCAGCGGTCCTCGTAGTGGAAGATCACGCCGAGGCTGCCGTCGACCTTGTCGTACACCTCGAAGGGTTCGTCGGGCAGCGGCGGCGCGTAGGGGCGGCCGGTGGCGTGTTCGGACAGGTTGAAGAACTTGGGGAGGGGGAGGGCGACGATCCGGCCGGTGGCGTCGTCGGCCACGAGGCCGCGGCAGCGCGTGGTGGCCAGGTTCCAGTGCTGGGCGTACTGGCACGCGCGCGTGTACGTGTAGATCGACAGCGGCAGCTCGGGGTGGCGCTTCCGTGTGATGTGCCCCTCCTCGAGTGCGTCGGTCAGCTCGTCGGACGGCATCAGGTCGTGCAGAGTCAGGGTCGCCTGGCTCATGGGGTCCCTCCCGGTTGTTCGGTGATCCATTCTCGGGCCGAACAGTCCCGGGAGGACAGCGAATATCCGGCGCGCGGGGCCTTCGTGGACCCCGTTCGGGCCCGGACGGCGGGCTCCCGATCCCGGGCGTGTCGGTGATGCCCCGTAGACTCGCCGTCGCCCCGTCGGTGACGGAACCGGCGCAGTCGAAGGAAGCGAGCCCCATGAACCACGCGGACGGCACGGCACCGATCTACGCCGAGCTCATACGGGAGCGGGGGGATGTTCCGGGTGACGTCCGCCAGGTCGCCGAGGAGGTTCTGCGGGACCTGAGCCGGGTCATCCAGCTGCCGCCGCAGGGCGTTCCCGCGCCGCAGGCGCCCGTCGCCCACGCCGGTGTCGGCGGGCAGGTCGCCGTCGCCGGCCCCCAGGGAGGCATGGGTCAGGGCCTCATGGGTCCCGGGGGCATGGGGCCGGGTGGCATGGGGCCGGGGCCTGGTGGCATGGGCCCTGGTGGCATGGGCCCTGGCGGCCTGAGCCCGAACGGCATGGGTCAGGGCGCCGCCGTGATGGCCCACCCGCAGCCCGGCGCCGCCGTCATGCCGCACCGCCCCCAGCTCCCCTAGGGCCTGTCCGGCGGATCAGGGCCGGACAGGCCCTAGATGTATTGATCACGAGCGTTGTTGACACTGGTCTGGTCTTGAACATGGCGAAGACCTCCGGTGTGGTGGGAGCTGTCTAGGAACTCACCTCACGGAGGTC
>NZ_JNWK01000061.1 GCF_000716445.1 Streptomyces wedmorensis | reverse complement strand
GCGCCCTCGGCGCCCTCGGCGCCTCCCACGACCTGTGCCCGATCGGCTGCTGCCCGGCCAGGGCCGAGCGGCCGGCGGCGGCCGGAGCCGACAGCCCGTGGACCACGACCCGATGATCCTGTGCGACGGACGCCCCGGCCTCGCTTTCCTTCCGGCTGCCCCCAGCGGGGATGCGCCGCAGGCGCCGCCGAGCCCCCGGGAGGCCCGGGGAGGCCCGACGGCTCCCCGGGCGGCCCGGCGCATCCGCGGCGCCTGCGGTCCGGGAGGCAACGGCGCATCCGCGGGTCGGCCCGCGGGAGAAATACGGGTACGAACGAACGGCGAAGTGGGGCCCATGAACGAGGCGGACGGCGCACCGGACGGCACCCGGGGTCTCGTACTCTCCGGGTCGCGACCGACGGAGTCCGTGTGGGACTACCCGCGGCCCCCGGAGCTGACGGGCGACGACCGCCCCGTGACGGTCACGGTGGGCTCCCAGGTCGTGGCGGACACGCGCGCGAGCCTGCGGGTCCTGGAGACGAGCCACCCGCCGGTCTTCTACCTGCCCCGGCGCGACGTGCGCACATCGTTCCTGCGCCCCCGGCCGGGCCGGACCCACTGCGAGTGGAAGGGCGAGGCGTCGTACCGGGACGTCGTCGTCGGTGACATCGTGGTGGTGCGGGCCGCCTGGAGCTACGAACGGCCCCACGGCCCCTACGAGGCCCTCCGCGGCCACCTGGCCTTCTATCCCGTCCACGGTGCACTGCACGGTCGACGGCGAAGTGGTGGCAGCCCAGGAGGGCGACTTCTACGGCGGGTGGATCACGCACGAGATCGAAGGTCCTTTCAAGGGCGGTCCCGGCACCTGGGGCTGGTGACCGCCCGCGACGAAGGAGGACGTCATGACGAACACAGCGCGGGCGACCAGGGGCGCCGGGGTCGTGAAGGATCCGGAGCGCCCCGGTGACGTGGCCGCGGACCTCCACGTCTATCTCAGCTACAGAGACACCGAGGCCGCGCTGGCCTGGCTCTCGGAGATCGGATTCGAGCTCGTGCGGCGCCAGGACGCCGAGGACGGTTCACTCGCCCACGCCGAGATCCGGTACGGGGACGTGGTCCTGATGGTGGCCGGCGCGCACGCCGAGTACAGCAGGCCCGCCCTCCACGGCATCAGCACGGGGAGCGGCCTGTACCTGTGCCTCCCCTCCCCGTCGGCGGTGGACCAGTGGTACTTCCACGCGGTCTCCGCGGGCGGTGTCCCGGTGATCGAGCCGGAGGCGACCGAGTGGGGTACGCGGCGCGCCCGGGTCCTCGACCCCGAGGGACACGAGTGGAGCGTGGGAACCTACCGGCCAGGCTGATCCGGCGGGCCGAGCGGCCGGCCTTCCCGGGGCGGGCGGGGTACGCGTCCTCCAGAACCGGGCGGGCCGACACCGGTAAGGAGCGCCGTCTCGTGGGACGAGCCGCTCTCGTCCGCTGCTTCCGCCGGCGTCCGCGTCGTGCGGCGTCCCTGGCCGCGCCGGTCAGGGACGGGTTGGTGGGTCGTGGTGAGGATTTCCTTCACCAGGGCTGAGACCTGTTCCGTCCCGGTGAGGAATCCGTCGTGTCCGTGCGGGGACTCGACCACTCTGAGGTGGTGTGCGGTCGGTACGAGGGCGGCCAGTTCGGCTTGCTGGCTGAGGGGGTAGAGCCTGTCGGTGTCGACGCCCGCCACCAGGGTGGGGGCGGTGACGCGGCTGAGGGCGGCCCGGGTGCCGCCGCGGCCGCGGCCTACGTCGTGGCTGCTCCTGACCTCGCAGAGTACGACGTAGCTGCCGGCGTCGAAGCGTCGCACCAGCCGGGGGTGGGATGGCCGGGCCCGGTGGTTCCGGCGACGTGGCTGTCTCCGGGGATCCGGTGGCCTACGGGGCCAGGAGGGCGGGCGGCTCGCTGCCGGGGACGGGCTTCCTCATGACGGTGTCGACGGCGAACCGGTCCCCGAGGTGGTCCGGGCTCCACGCTCCTCAGGTCCAGGACGAGAGCGGCGATGTTCCACATGTCGTCCTCGCCCCGGTGGTGGCGGCCCTCCAGCGGAAGCCCCGCGAGCTGCAGGGCGCCTCCTGTCATGCCGGGGCGCTTGCGCAGGCCTTACGCCTCGGTGAACACGGCCTTGGCGTTGGTGTGCCCCTGATCGGCCGGCCGAACGGATAGTGCGTATCGGCCGCCCGGCACTGCCGTTCGAACTGCTTGCGGTCGCAGTCTCCCCAGTTCGCCCAGGGGCGGCCGCGTGCGTCATGGGCGTCGGCGAGGAGGCGGCACGCCTCGGCGAAGCCGAGGCCGCCGGCGACCTCGGCTGGGGTGAGCCCGGTCAGCCGGGTGCAGAAACCGCTCACCTCGGAGCGTTGGGGCCGTACGAGGATCCGGTGCCACCCCACGCGTCGGCGGGCCGCCGGATCCACGACGGTGAGCCCGATCTCGATGATCTCGCTCACCGCGCCGGGCGGGGCTGCCCCTCCCAGCAGGTGGCCTCGACGTCGATGACGTTCAGAAGGGGTGGATCCGTCTTTCATGGCGGCAGGTCAGGGATACGGGGCGGGGTGGGTCATCCGGTTTTCCGTCGGTCCGGTCGGTCCTGAAGCCGCAGCGCAGGCGCTCACGCTGCGCGGCGCATATGAGCGGGGCCGTCTCGCTCCCGTTCGTATCGAACGGGAGGGCGAGGGCGGTCGGGGTTACCGGCGGCTGCGGAGAGCCGGCGTCGAAGTGGGTGTCGGAGGCGCTCGGGGCGATATCGTTCACCGGCCGGCACGGCTCGCGTCAGACCGAGGCACGTGCGACGAACTCGGCTTTGACGTGCACGGACTTGTGAACCTTCCGGCCGTCCAGGCGTTCTGCGAGCAGTCGGGCGGCGGCGCGCGCGACCTGGTCCGCCGGGTAGCGGATAGTGGTCAGCCGGGGGCGCACCAAGGAGGCGAAGGAAGCGTCGTCGTGGCCGATCAGAGCGACGTCCTGGGGGATTTCAAATCCTAGTTCGTGCGCCTTTTCCATGGCCCCGACGGCGATCACGTCATTGCCGCAGAAGACGGCGTCGGGTCGGTGGCGGCGGCTCATGAGTTCGGCGAATCCGGCTGCTCCGGCTTCTCTCGTGTGCTCGCCCCGGACGACCAGTTCGTGGGGCAGCGCCATGCCGAGCTGGAGCGCCAGGCTTCTGAGCTGTTCCAGGCGGGGGTCGCCGCCCGTGGCGTCCCGGGGCCCCGCGATCATGGCTATGCGTCGTCGTTGGGCCGCCGCCACCTGTTCCAGTGCTGATCGTGTTGCCGCGCGGGCGTCGGGCGTCACCTGGTCGATCGGGCCGAAGGAGACGTCTGCGCTGACGACGACGGGCAGGCCCGCCTCGGCCAGGGGCTCGAAATCGCGCGGTTTGAGCCGAAAGGGAGTGATGACGACACCGGCGAATCGCTGCTGTACGGCCTCCGCCAAGAGCGCCTGCTCCTCGTCCCGGCGGGCGCGCGTGTTGCAGACGACGACGTGCAGTCCGCGCTCTCGCAGTTCTTCCTGCAAGGTGGCCGCGAGCTGCGCGTAGAAGGGGTTGGCGATGTCGGGAACGATCAGCGCCACCAGGCTGGACCGTCCCGTCCGCAGGCTGCGCGCCGTGGTGTTGACGGTGAAGGCCAGTTCGGCGATGGCCGCCTCCACCGCGGCCCGGGTCTCGGGGGCGACCTGTCGCTTGCCGGAGAGCACGTAGGAGACCGTCGCGGACGACACTCCGGCCGCACGGGCGACATCCGCCATGGTGACCCGCTCGCGCACAGCGCACCCTCCCTTCTGCGGCCACCCTATGCCACGTGCGGTCGCGCCGTGGAGGCGCTCGCGTCCGAGGTCCGGGGGGCCCGCCTGCGGGTACCGGTCCCACTTCTCCGGAGGGCCGTCAGGCGCTCCGCTCCCGGCCGTCGACACGACGCAGCCGTACCAGAGCGCTGGCGCAGTCGCCCGGGGAAAGGTCGGGAAGCGGGAGGCCGAACCCGGTCAGAGTGGCCCCGGACCACTCCCGTCCCGTCTCCTCGTCGCGGTACCTGCTTTCCCGTTCGAGCCCTCGCAAGCGCAGCGGCGGGTGCGGTGGCGCGAAGGCCGTTCCGGGACGCCAGATCAGCACGACCACGCGTTCGCCGGACGCGTCGAGGTACTGCACGGCCGTGAGGGGCCCCTCGCGCGGCGCCAGGAGGCGGAACTGCTCCCCGTGTTGCACGACGGGGCGGATGTCCTTGTAGACCTCGACGAGTCGGCCGGCCTCGGCGAGTTCGGCTTCGGTCCAGCGGGTGAGGTCGCCCCCGATTCCGAGTACGCCCGCCATGGCGCTGTGGAACCGGAAGGGCATCGGGACCGCGCGGCCGGTCAGCGGGTTGGGGCTGTCGGTCACCCATGCGGACATGACGCCCGCCGGGTACATCTGGCTGAAGCCGTGCTGGATGGTGAGGCGGTCCACCGCGTCGGTGTTGTCCGAGGTCCACGCCTGATCGGTGCGCGCGAGGGTGGCGGGGTCGAGGCGTCCACCGCCGCCCGCGCATGCTTCGACGCGCAGTCGCGGGAACTCGGCGCGCAGGTGGTCGAGCACGTGGTGGACGCCTCGGGCGTGTGCTACGTGGACGCGCCTGGCGTCGGGGGCGGGGCCTGGCACGCCTGCTTCGCTGAAGGACCGGTTGAAGTCCCATTTGAGGAAGTCGACCGAGTGGTGGGCGACGAGCTCGCGCAGCCAGGTGAGGGCCCAGTTGGTGACTTCCGGGCGGGAGAAGTCCAGGACGAGTTGGTTGCGCAGTTCCGTCGCGGTGCGATCGGGCAGGTGCAGGACCCAGTCGGGGTGCCGGCGGTAGAGGTCGCTGTCGGTGTTGACCATCTCGGGTTCCACCCACAGGCCGAAGGCCATGCCGAGGCGGTGGACCTCGTCGGCGAGCGGGCGCAGTCCCCTGGGGAAGCGGCGGGGGTCGGGGGTCCAGTCGCCGAGGCCGGCCCGGTCGTCGTCGCGGCCGCGGAACCAGCCGTCATCGAGGACGAACAGCTCGGCCCCGAGGTCGGCGGCACGTTGCGCGAGGGCGATCTGGTTGTCCTCGTCGACGGCGAACGACGTCGCCTCCCAGGAGTTGTAGAGGACGGGCCGCGGTTCTCGTGGGTGGGGCAGGACGTGGGTGCGCAGGTGGTGGTGGAAGGCGCGGGAGGCGCCTCCGAAGCCGCGGTCGGTGTACAGCGCGAGGCTGCGCGCGGTGCGGTGGCTGCCGCCGGGGGCGAGGCGCAGTTCGATGCCTTCGTGGCCTTCGCCTGCCACGATGCCGGTTCGGCCGGCCGCGGTGTGCTGGGCGGTGAGGCGCCAGCTGCCGCTCGCGGCGAGTGCGACGGTCCAGACCTCGCCGTGTTCTTCGCTCGCGTCGTGCGCGTCGAGGGTCGCCCAGGGGTTGGCGTGGTGGCCGGTGTGTCCGCGCCGGCTGCCCAGGACCGTCTCCCCCACCGGCAGTCCGGACCTGTGGAGGTGGCCCTCGCGGGACCAGCCGCCGTGGACGGAGCCGATTCGCCAGGCCGGGCGGGACGGAAGCGGCCAGTGCGCCGACGCGTACCGCAGGAGCAGGATGTCGCCGTCGGCGGCGGTGCCGGTGTGGTGGAACTCCGTCCAGCGTTCCAGTACGTCGCTGTCGGCGGGGACGTGGTAGTGCAGGTCCCAGGCCAGTGGCCGGGTCCGGTCCCGGAGGCGGATGACGAGGTGGTCGTCCGCCTCCAGGGCCGTCTCGCGGACGGTGGGTTCGAGGGGGCTGGAGCCGTCGGCGAACCGGACCTCGAGGGCGGGCACTCCGAAGCGTGCTCCGCCGTCGACCGGGTACTCCTCCACCCCGTCCCAGCGGCCGGCGAAACTGTCGTCGTGCTCGGACCACAGCGGCAGCGCGATCGCGTCGGCCTGCGGGAGCACGGCGCCCCAGTGAAGATGGAGCACGGATCCGGCGGCCCGGTCCACCCGCAGCGCATAGGCGCTGCGGGTGGTGCGCAGCAGGACGGTGCCGCTCGCCTCGTCGATCTGCGCCGGCGGGGCCGGCAGCGTGGGCTTGGTCCTCACGGAGGGTGGTCCTCTCGCCTGTGTTCTTTGGGTGCGACGGTCAGGACGCGGCGGTCGTGGGGTCCTCACGGATGACGACGACGCCACCGGGCGGTACGTACGCCAGGCCGTCGGTGACCTCGGCGCCGGCGAGGCCCACCCCCGTGACGGCGATCCGCACCGGGTCCTGCGTGTGGTTGATCAGGAAGAGGTACGTGTGATCACCGCCGGTGCGGCGCACCGCCTCCAGTCCGGCCGGGGCTTCGACCACGGGGAGGGCGCCGGCCTCGGCGCACAGGACGCGGATCGTTTCGCGCAGGGCCGTGGCCGGCAGGCGGCAGGCCGTGTACCAGGCGGTGCCCCGGCCGAAGGCGTGCCGGGTGACGGCGGGGCCGCCGCGGGCCGGGCCGCCGTCGGCTGTGTCGGCGAAGCTTGTGACGGTGGTGCAGCCGCGGGGTTCGACGCGTTCCGTCCACTGGTGTGCGCGGGAGCCGTCGTCGAGCAGGGCGTGGTCCTGTGCGCGCAGTGGCAGGTACTCGTCGATGACGAGGCCGAGGAGCTCGCGCAGCGCCCCGGGGTGCCCGCCGGGGCGGACGCGGTCGTACTCGTCGACGACGCCGCTGAAGCAGCCGACGGCGAGGTGACCGCCCTGGTCGACGTAGCGGGTGAGGTTGTCGGCGGCGGAGTCTGAGAGCAGGTACAGGTTGGGGGCGATGACGGCGCGGTAGCCGGTCAGGTCGGCACCGGGCGGGAGGAGGTCACAGGTGACGTTCAGGGTCCACAGTGCTTCGTACCAGTCCCGGACCGCGTCCAGGTAGCGCATGTGTTCCGAGGGGCGGGCCTGGAGTTCCAGTGCCCACCAGGTGTGCCAGTCGAACAGCAGGGCCACGTCGCTTCGGACGCGGCTGCCGGTCACCTCGCTCAGGGCGGCGAGCTCGGCGCCGAGCGCCTTGACCTCGTTCCAGACGCGGCCTTCGGTGCCCGCGTGCGGGAGCATCGCGGAGTGCCACTTCTCGGCGCCGGCGCGGGACTGGCGCCATTGGAAGAACATCACCGCGTCCGCGCCGCGGGCGAGGTGGGTGAGGCTGTTGCGGCGGGTTTCGCCGGGCTGCTTGGCGACGTTGACCGGCTGCCAGTTGACGGCGGAGGTCGAGTGCTCCATGAGCATCCAGGGTTTTCCGCCGGCCATGCCGCGGGCGAGGTCGGCGTTGAGCGCGAGGTCGACGTGGCCGTCCGGGTCGGCGGCCGGGAGGTAGTGGTCGACGGAGACCAGGTCGCACGCGGCGGCGAAGGCGTGTGCGTCGACCTTCTTCTCCAGGGTGCCCATCACGTTGGTGGTCACGGGTAGGTGGGGGGCGATTCGGCGCAGGATGGCGGTCTCGGCGTGGTGGCGGGCGAGCAACGCGTCGGAGGAGTAGCGGTGGTAGTCGAGTTCCTGTCCGGGGTTGCGGAACGCCGTGGTGTCACGGGGCGGGTCGATCTCGGTCCAGTCGCCGTAGCGCTGGCTCCAGAAGTCGCTGCCCCAGGTCTCGTTGAGCGTGTCGAGAGTCTTGTACCGCTCCTGCAGCCAGGTGCGGAAGGCGTCCGCGCTGGTGTCGCAGTAGCACAGGGCGTTGTGGTTGCCCCATTCGTTGTGGACGTGCCACATGACGAGGGCGGGGTGTCCTGCGTAACGGGTCGCCATGGCTGTGACGAGGGCGTCCGCGGACCGGGCGTAGGCGGGGCTGCTGGGGCAGAAGACCTGTCGGCTGCCGTGGGCGAGGCGGGTGCCCGAGGCGGTGACGGGGCGGGCTTCGGGGTGCTGCCGGGTGAACCACGGGGGCGGGGCGGCGGTGGCGGTGGCCAGGTCCACCGCGACGCCGTGCTCGTACAGCAGGTCGAGCACTTCGTCGAGGAGGCTCCAGTCGTGGGTGCCGGGGCGGGGCTCGAGGCGGGACCAGGAGAAGACGCCGAGGGTGACGAGGTTGACGCCCGCCTCGCGCATGAGACGTACGTCCTCCTGCCATACCTCCCGGGGCCACTGTTCCGGGTTGTAGTCGCCGCCGTAGGCGATTCCGCCCAGGGTGCGGGTCACGCCGGTGAGGGGGTGGGCGGGGTGGTTCACGATTTCACTGCTCCAGCGGCGAGTCCCGCACGCCAGTGGCGCTGCAGGAGGAGGAAGGTCAGCACGATGGGTACGACGGAGACCAGGGCGCCCACGATGGTCAGGGTCTGCAGTTCGGGCAGGCGGCTCGTCTGCGTCTGCCAGGTGAACAGGCCCAGGGTGACGGGGTAGAGGCGCTCGTCCTGGAGCATGATCAGGGGCAGCAGGAAGTTGTTCCAGATGACGACGAACTGGAACAGGAAGACGGTCACCAGGGCGGGCGCCATGAGGCGCAGCGCCATCGTCCGGAAGATGCGGAACTCGCCCGCCCCGTCCAGGCGGGCGGCCTCCATCACCTCGTCCGGGACGGACGCGGCGGCGAAGACGCGGGAGAGGTACACGCCGAACGGGCTCACGACGCTGGGCAGGAACACCGCCCAGAACGTGTTGGTGGCGTCGAGTTCGGCGAACATCAGGAACAGCGGCAGGGCGAGGGCGGTGGCCGGCACGAGGACACCGCCCAGGACCACGGAGAAGACGGCTTCGCGTCCGCGGAAGGCGTACTTGGCGAGCGCGTAGCCGGCGGCGGCGGCCAGCAGGGTGGCGACGGCGGCCCCCGCGCCCGCGTACAGCAGGCTGTTGAGGAGCCAGCGGAGGTATATGCCGTCCTGCTGGGCGAAGAGCGAGGAGAGGTTGTCGCCCAGGTTCCATTCGGCCGTGACGAATCCGGGGGTGGCGACGAGGTCGCCCTGGCTCTTGGTGGACGAAACGAACAGCCAGTAGACCGGCAGCAGCATGTAGCAGGCGACCGCGGCCATGAACGTGACGGCGACGGTCGGTGCGATGCCGGCGCCACGTCGCCGGCGGTTCGGGGCGGCGGGGTGGTGGGCCCCCTCGGTGCGGGTGAGGAGGCTCATCCCTGACTCCTGGTGGTGAAGCGCAGGAACGCGGACGACAGGACGAACGTGACGACCGCGAGGACGACCGACAGGGCGGCGGCCTCGCTGTAGCTGTCGCCGGAGGCGAGCGAGTAGGCCGCGATGTTCGGGGTGTAGGTGCTGGTCACGCTGGTGGAGATGCTTCTGAGGACTTGCGGTTCGGTGAAGAGCTGGAAGCTTCCGATGATGGAGAACACCCCGGTCAGGACGAGGGCCGGGCGGATGATGGGGATCTTGACGCGCAGGGCGATGGTCCAGCCGCTCGCCCCGTCCATCCGGGCGGCTTCCCCTATGTCGGCCGGCACGGCCTGGAGGGCGGCGTAGATGATCAGCATGTTGTAACCGGTGTACGTCCAGGTGACGACGTTGGCGATGGACCACAGGATGACGTCCGGGCCGAGCAGGTCGGCGTGGATGCCGGCCGACCGCAGGAGGTCCACCACGGGCGACAGTCGCGGGTCGTACAGGAACGCCCACATCAGGGCGGCCACGACGCCGGGAATGCCGTACGGGACGAAGTACACGAGCCGGAAGAACCTCTTGGCGCGGGCGACCGCCGAGTCGAGGAGGAGGGCCAGGACAAGGGCCAGCAGCAGCATCACGGGGATCTGCACGAGGGCGAAGCCGAGGACGCGCAGCAGGCTGTCGGCGAGATAGCCCTCCCCCAGTACTCGCCCGTACTGTTCCAGCCAGGCGAAGACCGTCCGGGTTTTGCCGAAGGTGCCGCCGGTGCGGGCGGTCTTGTGCAGGCTCTGCCAGAAGGCGTAGCCGACGGGGACGAGGGTGAACAGGACGAACGGGATGAGGAAGGGGGCGAGGAAGGCGTAGGGGGCGAGGGTCCGGCGTGGACGGCTGCGCGCCGATGCGGTGGTGGATGTCACGGACAACCTTCGGGGTGCTGTCCCCCGCCGCCGGGAGGCGGCGGGGAGGGCAGGAGGGGGCAGGTCACTCGGTGACGTCGAGCGACTGCTTGCGGAGGGAGTCGGCGCTCTGGGTGCCGGTGTCCTTGAGCACGTCACCGAGGGTGCTCTTGCCGGCGATGGTGTTTGCCGTGCCGTCGCTGAGGAAGCGGTAGGTGTCCGTCATCGTCGGACCCCAGGTGAAGCCGGTGTCGACCTGGGCGGACGCCTGCGCGAAGACGTCGAATATCTTCTGCTTGCCGTAGAAGTCCACCGGTTGCTGCAGCGCGGGCATTTCCAGGCCGGCCTTGGCCGCCGGGTAGAGGCCGCCCTCCCGGTTGAGGATCTCCAGCGCTTTGGAGTCGGTGTTCAGCCACAGGGCGAACTTGGCGGCCTCCGCCGGGTGTTCGGCACCGGCCATCACCGTCGTGGTGGAACCGCCCCAGTTGCCCGCCTGACGGTCGCCCGCCTTCCACTGCGGCATGGGGGCGACCGCCCATTTGCCCGCAGTGGAACTGGCGTTGTCGCGGATCGTGCTGTAGCCCCAGGCGGCGCTGACCCAGGTGACGACCTCACCGCTGTTCCAGGCCTTGTACAACGCCGGCGAAAAACCCTGCAGGTCGGTGGCGACGAGCTTGTCGTCGATCATCTTCTGCCAGTAGTCGCCGACCTTCCGGCTCTCGGGACGGTCGACGGTGACCTTCCAGGAATCGCCGTCGCGCTCGAACATGGTGGCCCTGTTCTGCCACAGCAGGCCGGTGAACCAGTTCGGGTCGGTCTGGGAGAAGTGGGTGATGAACTTGCCCTCCTCCTTGAGCCTGCGGGCCTGCTCCGCGTACTCGTCCCAGGTGACGGGCGCCTTCATGCCCAGCCCGTCGTAGATGTCCTTGCGGTAGAACAGGGCCATGGGGCCCGTGTCCTGAGGGACCGCCCACGTGCCGTCCTTGCCGTCGGCACCGAACTCCACCTGCGACCAGGTCCAGTCGACGAACTTGCCGCCCGCCTCCTTGACGCCGGGACAGGGAGAGATGTCCGTCAGTCCTTCCTTGAGGCGGAAGCTCGCCAGGGAGTCGTACTCGATCTGGCCGAGGTCGGGGGCCTTGCCGGCCTTGAGGGCATTGGAGAGGTTCTGGTAGGTGCCGGCGTTGCCCGATGGCACCGTCTTCAACTTGACCTGGATGTCCGGGTTCTCGCTGTTCCAGACGTCGACGGCCTTCTGCATGCCCGGCACCCAGGACCAGTAGTCCAGCGTGACCTTGCCGGCGGCGGGCTCGCATATCGCGTTCGCCGCGCCGTCGCTTTCGCCTCCCCCGCCACCGCAGGCGGTCACGGCAGTGAGGGACAGGGCCACTCCACCGAGCACGCAGCGTCTGATCAGAGAAGTGCGATCACGCATCACCATGAGGTCGCTCCTTGCGCCGAGTTCCGCTCCGACCAAGCGGTCGCCACACCACACAGCAGGGGCGAGGGAAAGTCAATGCCTTCAGCGAAGACGGCGCTGCCCTCAACTCCCCTTCCACCCACGGGAACTGCCCGTATCGGCCGACTGAACACCCATTGACCTGCTTGTTTCCAGGGAAGTTAGTCCGGTCAACGCGGCACGTTCGTTACGCGCAATCGATTACGCATCACCGGTCATCAGCCGCCTGACGGCAACCCAGACCGGGCAAACGGCAGGCAACGCCTCTCGACGCCGTGACGATCAGTCGGGGCGACCCGTCCAACGGAGCCGCAGTCGACCCGGACCACCGCTCGCCGCGCGCGACCGAACCTCCGAGGCATCCTCAAGAGGTCCATGAGCAGGGCGATTTGGGCGCCAAGACGAAATCAGCGCGCGCCCCCTCCCCGGACGTAATCGATTACGTTACTGTGCGGTCGCTCGGCTCAGCCGCGTCGGCCGCAGGGGGCGTCTCGTCGACAACCCGCGAATCCGGAGAACGTGTCCCGTTCTCCGTCGGCATCCGACGCCCCGGGACGGAAGGGCCGTCCCGGACGACCACTCCGCCCATGGAGGCACGCAGTGCGCAGATTCCGCAGGTTGTCCGCTTCCCTCACCATGCTGGCCTCGGCCGCCGCACTGCTGGTCGGCGCCGGCTCGGCGCAGGCCGCAGGGGAACGCTACGTCGCGCTGGGCGACTCCTACTCGTCCGGCGTCGGGGCGGGTTCCTACCTTTCCGACAGCGGGAGCTGCAAGCGCAGTTCCCGCTCCTACCCGGCGCTGTGGAGCGCGGCGAACGCCCCCTCCTCGTTCAGCTTCGCGGCCTGTTCGGGAGCCACCAGCACGACCGTCAGGAACAGCCAGCTCGGAAGTCTGAACAGCTCGACGTCCCTGGTGAGCGTGAGCGCCGGCGGCAATGACATCGGGTTCGCCGACATCATGGGCGTCTGTGTACTGCAGTCGGACCAGGCCTGTATCAACGCGGTCAACGAGGGCACGTCCAAGGCCCGCAACCAGCTGCCCGGCCAGCTCGACCAGCTGTACTCGAACATCAGGTCGCGCTCGCCGCAGGCTCGCGTCATGGTGCTCGGCTACCCCAGGCTCTACAAGCTCGGCAGTTGCGTCGTCGGCATCGGTGACACCAAGCGCAGGGCCCTGGACGAGGCCGCCGACACCCTGAACAGCGTCATCAGCCAGAGGGCGGCCGCAGCCGGGTTCCGGTTCATCGACGTACGCGGCGCGTTCAGCGGCCACGAGATCTGCTCGGGCGACGCGTGGCTCCACAGCACGCGCATCCCCGTCGACGAGAGCTACCACCCCAACACCAAGGGCCAGCAGTACGGCTACCTGCCCTCCTTCGACGCCATCGCCTGACCGCACCCTTCCGGTGGCGGGCCCCCGGCCCGCCACCGGAAGGCCCGCGTTCCTGCCGCGAGAGTCACGTGCCAGCTCTCAGTCTTCGTGCGACACACCGAGGTCGTGGCGCATAGCGGTCCTCATGGTTCGGAGCATCTCCCAGACCTCGTACTGCGCCTGGGCCGCGGTCTCCATCGTTTCGCCCGGCTCGGGGGCACCGCGTTCGAGGCGCTTGACCTGGCCGTAGACCTTGTTCAGAGCTTGGTTGACGGCACTCGCCCGCAGGAGCACTTCTTCGGGGGCGATCATCTGGGCTTCGGAGTACCGATCGCGGTGCGCGTTCTTCGCCTCCTCGAGTACGCCGCTGTCGGCCTCCTCCACCCCGCGTTCCCTCATGACGTGGAGGTGGCGGTTGAGTGCGGTGGTGAACTGCCGGGCATCTCGGTTGAGTTCTCCGTAGCAGGTGCGTCGCAGCGAACGGTTCTCGCGGGCCTCCTCATGGTCTCGCACCATCTCTATCTCTCGGCGCTTCGCCCGTTCGGAGCCGCGCTGGGTGAGTAGCGCACCTCCCAGGGTTCCTGCGACACCTGCGACAGCGATGACCACCGAACTGAGATCCACCAACGCACCCCGTGAACGTCGTCGGCCACGTGCCCGCTGCACATGGCCCAGGCCGTCAAGTTTGCCGGACCTCGGTACTCCGGGAGTTGGTGCCCTCGCATCTGGTTTCCGCGGATCCACTGTGGGTCGTGATCACCAGGGGACGACACCGTCGTCCTCGAAGAACGAACCGGTCGGGCCGCCGTCGGGCAGGGTGGCGAGCCGGATCGCCGTGGCCGCGCCCTGTTCAGGGGTGCGGGGCCCGCGGAAGCCCGTGAAGTCGGTCGCGACCAGACCCGGGCAGGCGGCGTTGATCAGGATGTTCGTACCGGCGAACTGCCGGGCGTACTGCACGGTGAGGGCGTTGCGGTACCCGAGGCTGCCCAGCCCGGCCGCGATCTCGTACCCGATGCCTTTGTTCCCGCCGGTCACCAACGCGATCATCGTTTCGCTCATGCCGATGATGTCGGCTCGCGGACGAGTGGCGCGGCCAACACCGATGCGGTGCCCTGTCATACCCGCCGGGTATCACCCCGCATGCTGCGGCCGTGGACACCCTGGAGACCCGCGAGCTGAGGTACTTCGTGGCCGTCGCCGAGGAGCTGCACTTCGGGCGCGCCGCCGAGCGCCTCGGCATGGCCCAGCCGCCACTGTCGCGCGCGATCCAGCAACTCGAACGGCGTCTCGGGTCTGCCTGCTGCAGCGCAACCGCCGTGGCGTCCGTCTTACCGGTGCCGGGGAAGTGCTGTTGCACGAGGGCCGGGCCGCCCTCGACGCGACCGCCGCCGCCGCTCGCCGCACCCGGCGCGCCGGCGGTGCCGACAACCCTGGCGGCCCCCGCGGTCGGCTGGTGCTCGCGGTGAAGGCCGCCGCGTCCCACGAACTGCTGCGGAAACTTCTCGACGTGTACGCGGCCGAGCCCGACAGTGCCGAGATCGAGGTGCTGCCGTGCGGCATTTCCGAGCAGGAAGAGCTGCTGCGCGACGGACGCGCTGATGTCGCGCTCGTGCACACGCCGTGGAACTCCCTCGCCGGGTTCGACAGCGAGGCACTGACGACCGAGGGACAGGTTGCCGTCCTGCCTGCCGGCCACCACCTCGCCGCCCGCGCGACCTTGTCCCTGGCCGATGTCCGGAACGTCCCCGACCAGCTCCTCCCCCTCGACCACCGCCTTGGGATGGCTCAGACACCACCAGAGCCGGTGATGGGGCTGTACATCACCCTGCGCGGGTACCGCTGAGTTTTCGTGGGTGGTTCCCCACCCCGGCGAGGAGTGCTCTGCATCACGGCGCAAAACGGCGCGCATGGGGGCCGGGTTCGCGGGCACACGGACCGTGAGCGGAGAACAGGCCGCTCCTTCAGGGCCCGCGGCCTCCCCCGTCCGCAGGGCCCGGGCACGGTGAAGACCGGCCCGCACTCGCGGTGGTGCGGGCCGGTCATCATGCGTCCGTCTCCCGGGGCAGCCGAGGACGCCGAAGTACGTCGGGCCTCGACATGGAACAGGCCCGTGGTGGAGGTGACGTCGAGCGGGCGCCGTCGGCGTCGGCGTGGCGGCCTAACGAGGAAACGGCCCGGGCCAACCGTCCGGCGCAACCGGCCAAGTGCAACGCTCAGGGGCCGACTGAAACGCTCAGTCATGTTCCCCGGGTGTGGTGGGGCACGCATGGCACCCATGGTGGAGTACGCCGACAGGAGCGCGTGGCGGACCAGTCCGAGGGACCTCACGTCCCCTGGCTGTCCGAAAGTCGTCTTCGTCATGGCTGTTCGGCCTGCGTGCGCGCCTTGGCTCCCCTCCAGTGAGGAAAGCACGGTCCGCTATCGGCGCGCAGCCGGTGAAAGCCCGTGGCTCCGGCTGCGGTGGCGCAGCTTCACTCCTCCCAGGATCGCCGCCAGGGCGACCGCGGCCGCGGCGAGGGCCGGGCCGCCGAGGGTGAGGACGTGTTGGAGGGATGCGGTGGCCGCGTATCCGGTGCCCGCTTCGAGGGCGGCCCACAGGGGAGCGGCGGCGAGGCTGTAGGGGGCGATGCGGTGGTAGGGCACGCGGGTGGCACCGGCGAGGTGGGGAACGAGGGTGCGGATGACCGGCAGGAAGCGGGAGAACAGGACGGCTTGGCCGCCGCGGCGGGCCATCAGCACCTCGGTGCGCTGCCATGCGGCGGCGGGCAGACGGCGGCCCAGGCTGCCGGTACGCAGGCGGGGACCGAGCGCCCGGCCCGTGCGGTGGCCGAGGAAGTCACCCGCGACCACCGCGCATGCGGCGGTCGCGATCAGCAGCGGAAGGCTGAGCTGCCCCGTACGGGCCAGCGCGCCTGCCGTGAGGAGCAGGGTGAGGGTGGGGACGAAAGCCCCGACGAGCAGGACCGACTCGGCCAGGACCGCCAGGACCACGATCACGTACGCCCCTGCCGGCGGGACGTGGCCGAGGGCGGTGATCAGCGTGTTCACCGGTCGACTCCGGACGCGGTGCGCTCAGGGCCGGGGATCGCGGGCGCCGGAAGCGTGAGCTGCCAGACCCGGGCGGGGGGAAGGTTCGCCCAGACCGTCCAGCATCCCGTGGCGTACCGGTGCTGGTAGCCGCGCAGCACCTCTTCCACTGCTTGGTGGCGGCGCGCCTGCACCCGGGACACGAGCAGGGACCGGGCCAGGCGGGTGCCGAGGTAGGCGAAGTAGGTCAGGGTGCCGCCGGGATGCAGCAGCTCGAGATACCGGTCCATGATCGTCTCCACCTGGAGGGGAGTGAAGTTGGCGAAGGGGAGGCCGGAGAGGATGACGTCGTAGCGCTGATCGGCGTCCAGGTCCTCCACGCGCCGGGAGTGGACACGGACCTGCTGACCGCGACCCGCGAGGTGGGGGTGCGTGTGCACGAGACGGTGCAGTCGGGTGGTGAAGCGCGGGTTGGCCTCGGCGATGTCCAGGCGGCTTCCGGGCGACAGCCGGGGAATCAGCGCGCGGGTCACCGCCCCGGTCCCCGCGCCCGCCTCCAGGATGTTCAGGGGCCGGTCCGCCCGGGCCCGCACGGGGTCGGTCAGGGCACGGGCCAAGGAGGGGCCGCTGGGTGCGATGGCGCCGGTCGTACGGATGTCGCGAGCGGCCTCGAGGAGGAACATCCACCCCTCGGCATGGCGCTGCGCGATGACACGTTCATGTGAGGCAGTCCAGTTGTCCATGGATTTGACGCTAGGGACAACGCCTTGCTGACAGATCCCCTGTTGTGCGACGGCTTACCCCTACGAAAGTAGGGGGCGGGGAGGGAAGATCGCCGGAGGACGGCTTCCCCGCCGCGCTCTTAGGCTTCCGGTATGAGCGGGAAAGAGGGACCCGGGTGGGCCGTGTACGGACGCTACGGGCTGGTACTGCTGCTGACGGCCGCCGCGGTGCAGAGCAGCGCCGTGGCCGAGGGGGGCCATTACCTGACGGTCCGCGCCATCGCACCCGTCCTGTGCGGGGCGGCTTTGGTGACGCCCCGGCTTCCCTGGTTCGTCGCTCCCCTGCTGACCACCGCAGCGACGGCGTTGTGGGGGTGGCTGACATTGCCGCTGCTGCTGGTGGCTCTGTTCGACTTGGCCGCCCGTCGCCGCGTCGCCGTGGCCGCGGGCTGTTGCGGAATCGTCCTGGCCGCCAACGTCGTGGCGCCGGCCACGGTCTCGCTGTGGCGGCCCCAGCAGTACGGCGCCAGCCTCTTCTTGCTCCTGGCCGTGGTCGGCGGGCTGTGGATGGGCAACCGCCGCCGCCTGCTACAGGCACTGAGCAGCCAGGTCGAGCATCTGCGCATCGAGCGAGAACTCCGAGAGGAGACGGCACGGGCCGCGGAACGTTCCCGCATCGCCGCCGAGATGCACGACGTCCTCGCCCACCGCCTCAGCCTCATCGCCCTGCACACCGGGGTACTGGCCACCCGCGCCGACACCCTGCCCGCCCCGGTCGCCGAACGCCTCACGCTGCTGCGCACCGCTTCCACCGAAGCCCTGGCGGACCTGCGCGACGTGCTGGGAGCCCTGCACGAGCGCGGCCCCACCACCGGTGGCACTCCTCCCGCCCCCGTCCTGCGCGACGTCCAGGAGCTCGTCGAGCAGGCGCGAGAAGCCGGCCAACAGGTCGAACTCGAGGTCGACGGCCAGGCCGAACAGGCACCGGCCGCTCACCGGCTGGCGGTCTACCGTCTCGTCCAGGAAGGCCTGACCAACGCCCGCAAACACGCGGCCGGCGCACCGGTGCGCATTCGTCTGGAATACAGAGCGCCCGCCACCGTGGTGGAGATCATCAACACCGCCGGCGAGACGGCCGAGCACACCGCCCCGTCCGGCTTCGGGCTGGTGGGCTTGGCCGAGCGCGTCCACGCCCTCGGCGGGCACCTGCACGCAGGGCCCCACGGAGCCGGCTCCTGGCGGCTCGCCGCCCGCATCCCCCGAACCGCTCCCCCCCCGCACAGAACGGCTCCCGCCCATGATCCGCGTCATGATCGCCGACGACGACGCCCTGGTCCGCCTCGGCCTGGCAGACCTCCTGGAAGGCGACGAGGACATCAGCGTCGTCGCTCAGGCACCCGACGGTCTGCGGGCGGTCGAACTGGCCACCGCGCACCGGGTCGACGTGGCCCTGGTCGACGTCCGGATGCCCCGCATGGACGGCATCACGGCCATCGCCCACCTGCGCGCCCTGCCCCATCCGCCGAAGATCATCACCCTGACCACCTTCGACCTCGACGAGTACGTCTACGACGCCCTGGCCGCCGGAGCCGACGGCTTCCTGCTGAAGGACACGGATCCGGCCGAGATCCTGCGCGCCGTCCATCTGGTCGCCACCGGCTCCGCGATGCTCCACCCCGCCGCCGCCCGCCGTCTCATCGACCGCTACCACCGGTCCGGGCTGCCGCAGACCGCCGACGCCCGCGCCCGGCTCGACCGGCTCACGCCCCGCGAACGCGACGTCCTGGCCCTGCTCGCACAGGGGGACACCAACGCGGACATCGCCGGCTCCCTGGGCATGCGCGAAAGCACGGTCAAAGCCCACGTCAGCCGCATCCTCACCGCTCTGGACGTCACCAACCGCGTGCAGGCCGCGCTCCTGGCCCGCGACGCCGGCCTTGCCTGACACGACCACGCCGGTGCGCCTACGCGGTCACGGCCCCAGCAACGCTTCGGCATGACACCCGCCGCTCTCCTCCACCAGCTCCTCCACCGGCTGGGGCGACCGCACCGGGACGAGCACGGTGTCCCCGGCCCGGTGGAGAACTCCGTACACCCCCGGTCGCGGCAGGCTGTTGTACGCCCACGGCGCGGAGAAGTAGTAGGCCCCGGTGTCGTGCAACACCACGAGGTCGCCTTCGGAGAGCTCGGGGAGCAGGCGCTCGTGCGCCACCACGTCCCCCGCGAAGCACAGGGGCCCCGCGACGTCCTGGGGCACCGCCGGAGTCGTCTTGAGCACGCCGTCCGGGGCGTGACCGGTGATCCGGACCGGCCAGGCCTCAGGCATGAACACTGTACGGGTCGCGACCTGCGCCCCCGCGTGGGTGAGCGCGATCCGCCGGCCGCCCGAGGTCTTGACGTACTCGACCACCGCCGCGGTGAAGCCGTTCTTGGCGAGCAGCGAACGGCCGAATTCGGTGACCAGCTCGTAGCGGCCGTCGAGCAGGGCCGGTTCGGCATCGGCCAGGACGCGGACGTAGTCCTTGAACGTCGGCATGGTCGTGTCGTCAGAGAAGTTGACCGGCAGCCCTCCGCCCAGGTCCAGGCTGGTGACCTGGCGTCTGCCGACGTACGCGTTGATGTCCTCGGCGAGTCGGTGCAGCGCCGCGAGTCCTTTCGCGATCAGAGGCAGGGGGCAACCCTGCGAGCCGACGTGGGCGTGGAGGCGGGTGAGCCAAGGACGCCGCAGGAAGGCTTCGAGTACGCGTGCACGGGCTCCGGGGTCGTCCAGGGCGACTCCGAACTTGGAGTGGTGTGTCGCCGTGCTCATGGCCGCGATGGTGCCGGCCCCGACCTGCGGGTTGACGCGCAGGCCGATGACGGATCGGGAATGTTGGGGACGCAGGGCGTCGACGCGGTCGAGCTCGGTGAGGTTGTCCGCGTTCAGCGCGATTCCCAGCGTGAGCGCTTCTCGGATCTCCGCTCGGGTCTTGGCCGGCGAGTCGAGGACCATGCGCTCGGGGGTGAATCCCGCGGCCAGGGCCAGGCGGGTCTCGCCGGGGCTGGCCACTTCGCATCCCATTCCGGCGTCCGCCAACAGCCGCAGGACGGGAACGAGCGGACACGCCTTGACGGCGAAGGCGTGCAGGACGTCCGGCACGTGGGCGAACGCGTCGTGGAGTGCGGTGACGCTGTCACGTACGCCCTGGACGTCGATGAAGCCGGCGACGGGGTGACCCTCTCCCAGGACGCCCTCCGTCGTTGCTTTTCGCAGTGCGGCCTGAACTTTTTCCTGGTGCAGCATGGTGCGTCTTTCCCTTCGCTTCCAGTGGGTGCGGTGCCCGGTCGCCTCGGGTGAGCGGACGTGAGGGATGAGGGCCGTACCGGGGTGGGCGCCGGATGCCCCGTCGAGCGGTGGCGGCGTCGTCGCGCTCCGTCCGCCGGAGGTCGCTCACTCGACGTCGAGGCGCAGCACGTCGTCGACGGTCTCCCTCCGGACGATGACGCGTGCCGTGCTGTTGCGGACGGCGATGACGGGTGGGCGCGGCTGGCAGTTGTAGTTGTTCGCCATGGAGCGGTGATAGGCGCCGGAGGCGGGCACGGCCAGAAGATCGCCGATGGCGAGGTCGGCCGGGAGTGGGGCGGAGTGCACGACGACGTCTCCGGACTCGCAGTGCCGGCCGCAGACGGTGACCGTTTCCTCGGCGGCCCTTCCCGTGGTGCGGCCCGCGCGGACGACCGTGTAGGAGGCGTCGTACAGCGCGGGACGCATGTTGTCGCTCAGACCGCCGTCCACCGACACCCACGTGCGCAGTCCGGGCTGGCGCTTGATCGTGCCCACGGTGTAGAGGGTCACCGTGGTGGGCCCCGCGATCGCCCGCCCGGGCTCGACGGCCAGCCGCGGCATGGGGAGGCCCGCTTCAGCGCACGCCTTCTGGACCCGGTCGATGACGACCGGGGCGAGGTCCCGCACGTCCAGGGGCCTCTCGTCGGGAAGATAGGCGATGCCCAGTCCCCCTCCCAGGTCGAGTCGGCGCAGCAGGACTCCGTGTGTGCGGGCGGTGTCGGCCATGAGGCCGACGAGTCGGTCGGAGGCGAGTTCGAAGACGTCCGGGCGCAGGATCTGCGAGCCGAGGTGGCTGTGCAGGCCGACGAGTTCGAGTCCTGGTGCGCCGAGGACGTGGGAGATCGCGCGGTGGGCGCTTCCGGTGGACAGCGAGAAGCCGAACTTCTGGTCGTCGGTACCGGTGGTGATGTGGGCGTGCGTGTGTGCCTCCACGCCCGGAGTCACGCGGATGAGGACCCGCTGGCGCACGCCGTGGAGCTTGGCGATGGCCGAGAGCCTCGCTATCTCGTCTTCGGAGTCGACGACGATGAGCGACACCCCGTAGGAGACGGCCTCCGCGAGTTCGTCCGCCGACTTGTTGTTGCCGTGGAAGATCAACGAGGCGCCTGGCACTCCCGCGCGCTGGGCCGTGCGCAGCTCGCCGGCGGAGCACACGTCGATTCCCAGGCCCTCCTGCTTGAGCCACGTGGCGACCTGGTGGCAGAGGAACGCCTTGCCGGCGTAGTAGACGCCGTGGCCGCTGAAGGCGTCACGCCAGGATCGGCAGCGCCCGCGGAAGTCCTCTTCGTCCAGGACGAAGGCGGGGGTGCCGAACTCTTCGGCGAGGTCGCTCAGGAGCAGGCCGCCGATCTTCATGCCTTCGGTGCCGTGGGTGGTCGTGACGGGCCACAGGTGCTGAGGAGGGTGCACGGTGGTTCCCCTTCGAAGGGCGTTCAGTAGGTGGTCAGAAACCGGTGGAGGACGCGGACTCCGAAGTCGAGGCCGGACACGGGCACGCGTTCGTCCACTCCGTGGAACATGCCGAAGTAGTGCAGGTGGGGGTCGAGCAGGAGGGGGGTGAACCCGTAGGTGCTGATCCCGATCTTCGCGAAGGCTTTGGCGTCGGTGCCGCCGGACTGGATGAAGGGCACCGGATGCGCGTGCGGGTCCTGGCTGCGGAGGGCGTCGGCCATGGCGGCGAAGGCCGGCCCTTCGTGGTCGGCGGCGACCGCCTCCTCGCAGTTGATGAACTCCCTCGTCACCGTGGGGCCGAGGAGCCGGTCGACGGTCTCCAGGAAGGTGGCTTGTGCGCCGGGAAGGAACCTGCCGTCCACCTCGGCCCGGGCGCGGGAGGGGATGACGTTCACCTTGCGGCCGGCTCGGAGCACGGTGGGGTTGGTCGTGTTGCGGACGGTGCAGTCGAACAGTTCGCCCAGCTGTCCGAGGCGGTCGGCTTCCTCCTCCAGTCGGGTGCGGTCGATGCGGATGCCCAGTATCCGGTCGAGGGTGTCCAGCAGGGTGCCGACCGCCGGCGACACGGCGGTGGGCCACCGGTGGGTGGTGAGCCGTGAGAGGGCGTGGACGAGTTCCGCGACGGCGTTGTCCTGTCCGGGGCCCGATCCGTGACCGGCCGTGCCCCGGGCGGTGAGCCGCATCCAAGCGGTGCCGCGCTCTCCGACGGCGATGGGATACACCCGTGCGTCCGTCCCGGCGTGCCTCGGCCGTGTGGTGATCGAGAACCCGCCGGATTCGCTGATCGCCTCCTCCACCCCGGCGAAGTGGTCCCTGTGCGTCGTGACGACGTGGCGGGACCCGTGTTCCCCCGTGGCCTCCTCGTCCGCCAGGAACGCGAGGACCAGGTCGCGTCGGGGGCGGTGGCCGGTGCGCGCCCAGGCGCGTACGAGGGAGAGGGTCATGGCCACGGTCCCCTTCATGTCCACCGCTCCCCGGCCCCACAGACAGCCGTGGTGGAGGTCGCCGGAGAGGGGGTGCCTGGCCCAGTCGCGGGGTTCGGCGGGCACGGTGTCGAGGTGCCCGTGCACCAGGAGTGGAGGCAGGTTCGGGTCCTGCCCGGCGACCCGGGCGAGGACGCTGGTACGGCGGGGCCTGGGTTCGGTGAGGGTCGCGGCGACGCCGGCCTGGTCGAGGGCTTCCGCCACGTACTCGGCGGCCTGTCGCTCGCCGGGTCCTGTTTCGTCCCCGGCGTTGGTCGAGTCGATGCGCAGAAGGTCCGAGCACAGCCGGGCGACGTCGGTGGCGAAGCCGTCGTGCAGACCGTGCGGTGGTACGAGGATCACGGAGGTCTCCGCGGAGAGTCGGGACGGAGGGGTCGGGGGCCTGGTCAGTCGAAGTGGTCCTCCATCGCGGCGCCCGCGATGGAGGTGCACACCTTGAAGGTCCTGGCCGCCGTGGTGGCATCGGGTGCCGTGAAGGCGATGCCGCGCGGGCCGTTGTGCTCGACGGTCGGGACGGCGAGTACCGCGGCGGCCAGATGGGGCGCGTGGAAGTCGAGCTCGAAGCGGTGGGGGCGTGCGGGACCGCCGCGCGCGCGTCGTGTCCGTCCGTCCGGGCGCCCGGTGTGAGCACCGTGTGCGCGGGCGGCCTCCGTGGCCTGCGCGCGCAGCAGCTCGGCGCTCCGGGCGGGAGGAAGGCACAGCGCGGCGTATCGGCTGACGCATTCCTTGACCGCGACGACGCGGGCGCCCGGGGCCCAGGCCCGGGCGGCCTCGCAGGTGCGGTCGTCGCCGGTGACCAGAAGGACGGGCACGCCGTGTTCCTCGGCGATCAAGGCGTTCATGCGCCCTTCGTCGGCGGGCTCGCCGTCGATCCTGAAGGCGGTCAGGCCGGTTCCGAGATAGGTGTGGGACAGGACGCCCTGCTGTCCGGCGCCGGTGTGGTAGCCGAGGAAGACGACCGCGTCGGCCCGGTCGATCCCCTCCATCATGCCCAGCGGCTTGTGGCGGCCGGTGAGGAGGCGGGCGCGGGGGTCGAGGGCCTCTATGAGCAGGTTGCGCTGGGTGTAGTGGGCGTCGTTGACGATGACTTCGCCGGCGCCGCCGGCGAGAAGTCCGTCGACGACGGCGTTGACGTCGCCGGTGAACAGGGGCCGCAACCGTTCCCAGGAGGCGGTGCCGGGTTCGACGTCGTCCGGGCACGTGACGCCGGTGACGCCCTCCATGTCCGCGGAGATGAGTACGCGTGTCATCGGGACGTCCTTTTCCGCGGGGGAAGTTCGATGCGGTGCCGGGCGGTCTCGAGTACCGCGTCCGCGCCGAGGGGAACGGTCAACTGCCGCGGTCCGTGACCGGCGGGCAGTCCGGTTGCCACGGGGACGCCCAGATCGGACAAGCGGTCACGCAGGACGCCCTCCACCTGCTTCGAGGGGCCGCAGGCGAAGAAGTCACCGAGGACGATGCCGGCGGTTCGGTGCAGAGCGCCGGCGCGTCTGAGTTGCGTCAGGGCCCGGTCCAGGCGGTACGGGTCCTCGCCGACGTCTTCGAGGACGAGGATGCGGCCTGCGGTGTCGGGTGCGGTGGAGGTTCCGACCGACGAGGCGAGCATGGAGAGGTTGCCCCCGGTGAGGGGTCCCTCGGCCCTTCCCGGAACGAGGACGGGCCCCTTGAGGGGAAGCGAGGGCGCGGACGGTCCGAACAGGGCGGCGTGGAGGTGACGGGCGGTTTCCTCGTCGTCGTGAAGCGGCCGGCAGGCCGGCATGGGGCCGTGGAGCGTGACCAGGCCGAGCCGGTCGCCCAAGGCCTGGTGGAGGCACGTGACGTCGCTGGATCCGACGAGGAACTTGGGGCCCGCGGCGGCGAGGCGCGGGTAGTCGAGACGGTCCGCCATGCGCTGGGTTCCGTAACCGCCCCGCGCGCAGACGACCCCCCGGACCTCGGGATCGAGCCATGCCTCGGTGAAGTCCTGGAGGCGTTCTTCGTCGGAGCCCGCCAGGTAGCCGAGCCTGCCGGCGAGGAGCCGGCGAGTGGAGCGCACCGTGAGGTCCCAGCCCTCCAACAGGCTCCGGGCAGCGGATGCCTCCGTCGCGTCCACCGGACCGGCCGGTGCGACGAGGGCCACGGTGTCACCGGGTCGCAACAGCGGAGGGAGCAGGCGTGGCCTTCTCGCGGCGTCTGCCGCCGAGGCACCGCCCGCGGTGCCGGCCGTCACGACCGGTCCGCCGTGAGCGGGGAGCCCACAGGTCGGTCAGGGCCCGCAGCAGGTCCTTCGGGAGGGGTGAAGATCCGCTCGTAGAAACGGATCTCGGCCTCGAGCGCCGCCCGGATGGTCTCGGCGCGCCGCCAGCCGTGCCGTTCGCCCGGGAACTCCGCGTGCTCGTAGGGGATGCCGGCCGCTCTCAGGGCACGGGCCATGGCAGAGGACTGGGCGGGGTCCACGATGACGTCCTCCAGTCCGTGGAGCAGCAGGGCGGGCCCACTGGCGTGGGATGCCGCGAGGACCGGGGAGCGTTGTTCGTAGAGCGCGGCGCTTTGCGGCAGGGGGCCGATCAGGCCGTCCAGGTAGCGGGACTCGAAGTCATGGGTGGTGTCCGCCCAGCTGACGGGGTCGGTGATGCCGTAGAAGGAGACCGCGCCGACGAAGGCGTCCGTGTGCGTCAGGGCGGCAAGGGCGGTCCAGCCGCCCGCGCTCCCGCCCCGGATCGCCAGTCGGTCGGGGTCCGCGAGCCCTTCGGCGACCAGGGCCCACGCGACGGTCACGCAGTCCTGGACGTCGACGATGCCCCAGGCGCCGTTCAGGCGCTCCCGGTAGGCGCGGCCGTAGCCGACGGCCCCGCCGTAGTCGACGGTCGCGACTCCGATGCCACGGCTGGTGAAGTAGGCGATCTCGAGGTCGTACACCATCGGGTAGTCGCCCGTGGGACCGCCGTGCACGAAGATCACCCAGGGCGGGCGTTCCCCGTCGGGGGTGGTGTGGTGGGGGTGGGCGGGTGGGTAGGTGTGGGCGTGCACCAGGAGGTCGTCGGTGCCGGTCCGGCCGCGGGCGGACCCGGTCGCGCCGGCCGGGAAGGTGCGTGCCGTGGGGCGGGGCAGCCAGGCCGGGTCGACGTCCGGGACGAACGAGCCGGAGACGATCCTCACCTCGTGGTCGGGTACGGCTCCGGTGGCGGGGACCGCGGCGGTGAAGACCGCGTAGGGAAGGGTCGTGGCGGCTCCGGCCGCGACCAGGCGGCCGGCGTCGGCGTCGATGCTCTGGACGAAGTCGGTGTAGGGCAGGTCGAGATGTGTCAGTGCGGGCGTTCCGGGTCCGGCGTCCGGATCGACCAGGGAGATCCGTCGTCCCGCGCCTGTTCCGTTGATGGCCACCGCGCGTCCGTCGGGAAGGGGAGCGAACCATGAGGTGCCCGGTTTCCACAGGGCGCCGCCGAACTCCTCCTCGGCGGCGGCGACGGGCCGTGCGGGGCCTCCCCGGGCGGGCACGAGGTGCAGGTTCCACCAGCCGTCGGGGTCGGTGACCGCCCAGAGGCTGTCGGCGTCCCTCCATTCGGCCTGGACCACGGACTCCCTCGGACCGCCCGCCCTGAGGGCGTGGACGCCGGCCGTCCCGTCGGCCCGCAAGGGCGCGACGCACAACTCCGTGCCGTCCCAGGGCATGTTCGGATGGTTCCATCCGATCCAGGACAGGTGCCGGCCGTCCGGTGACATGCGGGGGCACGTCATGAACCGGTGGGTCGCGGCGATCGTTCGTTCGGTGCCCGTGCTGAGGGAGACGGCCACGAGGGCCCGTTCGACGTCGCACACTCCGCCGAGACGGGTCTCGCGGACCGCCCAGACCTCATCGCGCGACGGGGGAAGGTAGAGATCGCCGTAGGTGACGTTCTTGCGCGTGGGCGTCAGGGGCCGGGGCGCGTCGGGACCGTCCGGGCAGTGGACGTAGAGGCGCTGGTCGTGCCAGTGGGTGAAGACGAGACCGTCGCCGGTAGGGCGCCAGCTCCGGCCGCCGTACTCGTGAAGGCCGTTCCGGGCGTCGAAGCCGGCCGGGAGCACGTCCTCGACCTCGCCGTCCGGTCTGGCGCGTACGACGCAGCGGCGCCCGGCCTCGTGGGGCCGCGGTTCGTCCCACCAGACTTCGTCGCCGACCAGGGAGACCCAGCCGGGCGTGCCGTCCTGGCGGGCGACGGCCGCGGCGGTGATGGGGGAGGGCCAGGCCCGGAAAGCACTCGGCGTGGTCCGGGCGGCGGAAGGGTGACTCATCGGGTTACCGCCTTGTGCCCATGCTCATGGGCGTCGCGAAGATCGGTCACGGAGGGTTCGTGGCCGGGATCGGACACGATCCGGGCCGGTGGGCGGTGTGTTCCTTCTGGTGCCGAGCGAACCGGGGGCGCCGGGCATTTCGCTGGTCGGGTCTCAGGGCCGAGGGAGCACACGTGCGGGGGTACGTGCGGGGACGTCCGGGCGGCTGCCGGCCGCGGGGGTCGTTCGGGCGAGCGGGGCCTGCCCCTGGCCGGGGCGCGTCGGGCCTGCGCGTGGGCGTGTCCGACGCGCGGGCGCCGGGTGCCTCATGGCGGCGGGCAGAGGTGCACCGTGCCGTCACGCGAACCGCGGTCGTGCGGCGGGGCCGTTCTCATGACCCACACGTTAGAGAGGCGGTGCGGGGTCGAGCGATCAACAAAAGGTCCCGGCCCGGAACGAGGCACACGACGTTTCGTCGGTCCTCGGGACCGTCCTGGAGGCAAGGCCCGTTCGGGGCGCGGCCTTTGCTCCGGAGGGCGGCACGGCCCGTCCGGGGAGAGGGGTCACCCCGTAAGGCGGAGGAGGGAGTCGCGGCTTCGGGAGCACCGGGCCCGTGACGACCGGCGCCCCAGGGCGAAGCACGGTGCCGTGCTTCGCCCTGGGGCGCCGGTCCGCTCCGCCAAGCGGTTCCAGGGGGCGGGGGCCGGAAGTGCCTTACGCGTCACCAGTTGGGGTCCAGACCGGGCACGGGTGCGGGGAGGGGCAGTTCGGGCGGGTGCAGGAGGTAGACCACTCCCCCGCCGCCGGACGCCGACAGCCACACTCGTTCGAACTCCCCGCGCGGGTAGACCCTTCGTACGTCTTCGTCGGTGGCGGAGAGCGGGTCGTTGACGACGACGTCCCCGTCGTCCGTGAACCCACAGACGATCTTGATGCTGCCGGCCGGCGAGTATCCCGCGCCCGCCAGTTCGCCGATGCGGAAGCTCTGGGCCGTGGCGATCGGAATGCCCGCGCAGATGAAGCGTTCGAGCTCGCTCAGCGAACGGAGACGCGTGACCAGGCCCCTGAGTCCGTAGCGGGCGGGATAGGCGGCGTTGAAGGCCCAGTTGCCGCATCCCTTGTAGGCGTAGTCGTACACGGCGCGGGCCGTGAAGTCGACCTGGGGGGCGGTGTCGGCGGGATCGATCCACGCCGTTTCGTCATCGCCCGGGCCGTGGCCGAAGTACTCGACCAGCATCGCCGTGCAGGTGGGGGCCGACCACGCCTCTCCACCTCCGTCCCATTGCGGACTGTGGCCGGTGTGCACTTCCTGCGAGCGGCGCGGTACGTCGAGGACCTTGCCCCATGCCCCGGCCGGTGCGCTGACCGCTTGGCGGTGGTCGGGAGGCGTCGACGAGGCGGCGAGGCAGAGGGCCTGCACGACGGGTCCTTCGGAGGCGCCTCGGGTGCGCGCCAGCCGGACCTCGAGTTCGTAGGCGCGCACGGGTCGGCCGGGAGACGCCACGAAGACGTCGACGTCGGCCGTGCCGAAGGGGTCGGACTGGCCGGGCACGGTGGTGCGGTGCACCACGTCGTCGTCCGATGTCCAGTGCGCCATGACGTACCAGGGGGAGGTGTCTCCCTGCGCGTCGCGTACGCGGAGCCTCACCATCAGCCGGGTTCCCGCCGGGGTGAGCGCCGTCCACGAGGGGATGAGCTCCTCGGCGGGGAAGGGCAGCTCACGCCAGCCGGTGGAGCAGGTCGCGTAATCCCATTCCAGGGTGGCGTGGCCGTGCTGGTCCACGAAGGCCTCTTGCCCTCCGACGTTCTCCAGGCGCAGGGCCCCGTCCACCCAGGCCGTGCCCTTGAAGGTGGCGTCGGAGAAGTGACGTGCCTCTGACCAGCGGTGCAGCACCGCCTGGGGCTTGAATGGGTCGTTCGTTCGCCCAGGATTCTCGCCTGTCACGGTCTGCCTGCCGCTCTCTCGTAGCTCCGGTACGACCCTGCCTGTCGCTGGTGGCGGGCGGGCCCCACATGGTAGCGGCCTGGACTTCCCGATGAGGAGTTCCAGGCCGCTCCGGATGCCGCCTACGGTCAGGGCCTGTCTCAGGGATCAGGCCCTACTTCGGTACGCGGGGCAGTCCGGCGGCGGATGTCAGGACGACGTCGTCCGCCTTGACGAACATGATGCGGTGGCCGAACTGCACCTGGTGGTACTTGAGTGCGCCGCGGACCACGGTGTGGCCGGCGAGCTCGAAGGTCTTGGAGTGGTAGTACTCGCCGTTGACCGTCTGGCCGACGCTGTAGAACTGTCCCGGGCGGAGGGTGTACTGCAGCGGCACCAGGGGCTGGACGGGAATGCCGGCGGGATACGCGGCGGGCTCCGGGTAGGCGCGGCCGTAGAGCGGCGCGCCGTCGAGTCCGGGGCGCAGCCGCGCCACCAGCCCCTTGGAGGGCAGCGTCATCGGGTGGCGGGGGTCGTTCTCGAACCAACCCTTCTGTCCCAGGTACCACAGGGCCGTCCAGTCGCCGCGGTGCTCGGCCACCACGTACTTCTGCCCGGTGCTCACGCGCGCGGCGTGGTTGTAGACGGACCAGGTGCCGGGGGACGGCCGGATGCCGACGTCGGTGACCAGCGGGGCGTCGTCACGGGGTTCGCTGCGCAGCGTGATGGAGGCGGAACCGTGCACCGGGCAGAGGTCGGCCGGGGTCGCTCCGCAGTAGTACGGCTCCGTGTTCGAGTCGTAGTCGGGGCGGATGGTCACCAGGGGCGAGGTGGGCTTTCCGTGGGCCTTGAACGGCTTTCCCAGGAGGTCGAAGTAGTGGTCCCAGTCCCAGTAGGGGCCGGGGTCCTGGTGCATGCCGGCGACGTTGGCGGGCACGGTGCCCGGCACGTTGTCGTGGCCGATGACGTGGGCCCGGTCCAGGGGGACGTCGTACGTCTTGGCGAGATGGCGGACGAGGCGGGCGGACGTCCGGTACATGGCTTCGGTGTACCACTGGCCGCCCTCGGCCAGGAAGCCCTCGTGTTCGAGACCGATGGACTTGGAGTTCACGTACCAGTTGCCGGCGTGCCAGCCGACGTCCTCGGCCCGCAGGTGGTTGGCGATGTGGCCGTCCGCGGAACGGAGACTGTAGTGCCAGGACACGTAGGTCGGGTCTTGGACCAGCTTGAGGGTCGTGTCCCAGGTGGCTTCGGTGTCATGGATGACGATGTAGTCGATCGCCTGGTTGTGCGGGCGGTCCGAGAGGTCGTGGTTTCCGAAGTCGCCCGGCTCCGCGGAGAGCATCCGGTACGGGGCCGGCGTCCAGTCACAGCCCAGGTCGCGGGGGCACTCGGCGCCCGGCACGGTGGCCTTCAGTCCGAGCCTTTCCAGCTGCCGGGTCTCCGGCCGGACGGGCACGGGGGAAAGGGTGACGACGGTCCCGTCGTCGGTGCGGCGCGACTCTCCGGCGTTGATCAGCGAGAAGACGTCGTCGGCGAATCGGCGGGCCGCGCCCGTCTCGCCGGCGCCCGAGTAGGCGGCGACCGCCGCGTACCACTGGGCCGGGTCGGCGCTCAGGGGCAGTCCCGCGGACCGCTGGTGGTCCGCAAGGAGCGCGGCGCCGCCCTCGATGTTGGCCGCGGGGTCGGTGCGGAGGCGGCCGGCGGGCAGTCCCGTGAGTGCCGCCGCCCGGCCCAGGGTCTCCAGTGAGGCGGGGAGCCGTTCCTGGTCGACGGGCGCTTCACGGTGTACGAGGGGCGGCCGGGACGCGTCGCCCCGTGGGTCCTCGTGACCACTCGAGTGGTGGTGCGTCTCGGCGAGCGCCGCCCGGGCGTCGGTCAGGTGCATGGGGCCGAAGCCCGCGTCGACGCTGGGCGCGCCGCGGTGGTCGTCCCATCGGCTCTGGAGGTACGAGACCGCGAGCAGGACCGTCTCGGGCACGTGGTGGCGCTCGCCGGCCTCGCGGAAGAGTTCGGCGCGGGACGACTTCCCGGCGCCGGTGTCGCGCTCGGTGGGCACGGACGACCGCGCCTGCGCGGGGGGCGTGGCGAGTGCCGCGGTCATCAGGACCGTCACGACGGCTGCTGCGCCGGCCACTCGTCGACGCGGGACGGGTCTTGTCATGCGTTCCTCCTCGTGATGGGGAAATGGCAGGCTGTGGGGTGATCGGCTCCGTCACGCGTGCGCAGTTCCGGTTCCACCAGGCACTGTTCGCGCGCGTGGGGGCAGCGGGTGCGGAAGCGACAGCCGGACGGTGGCGAGGCCGGGGAAGGGAGGTCCCCTTCCAGGAGGTGCTCGTCGTCGGCCGCGCGGCGTCTCGGGTCCGGAACGGGTGCCGCGGCCAGGAGCGCGCGGGTGTAGGGGTGGCGGGGGGTCGTGTAGATCTGCTCCCGGGTTCCGGTCTCCACGATCTTCCCCAGGTACATCACCGCGATCCGGTCGCAGAGGTGCTGTACGACCGCGAGGTCGTGCGAGATGAACACGCAGGCGAGGCGGAGATCGCGGCGGAGTTCCTGCAGCAGGTTGAGGACCTGTGCCTGGACGGAGACGTCGAGGGCAGACACCGGCTCGTCGCACAGCAACAGCCGTGGCCCGAGGGCCAGTGCGCGTGCGATTCCGAGACGCTGGCGCTGTCCGCCGGAGAACTGGTGCGGGTAGCGGTCCCGGTGGGTGGGGTCCAGGCCGACCGTTTCGAGGAGTTCGTCCACACGGCGCCCGCGGTCGGCCTTGCGGACGGCTTCGGGGTGGATGGCGAACGGTTCTCCGACGATCTGCCCGGCGGTCATCCGCGGGTTGAGGGAGGTGTACGGGTCCTGCAGCACCATCTGGACGCGGCGGCGGACCGTGCGGAGTTCCCGGGAGGACAGGGAGAACGGATCCTGCCCGTCGATCACGACGCTGCCCGAGGTGGGACGGTCGAGGGCCATCAGGAGGGAGGCCAGGGTCGACTTGCCGCACCCGGATTCGCCGACGATGCCCAGCGTCTCCGCCGGGTGAACGGTCAGGTCGACGCCGTCGACCGCTCTGACCGCTCCTGTGCGGCGTTTCAGCAGGACGCCTTCCGTGATCGGAAAGTGACGGGTGAGCGCTGTCGCCTGGAGGAGGGGCGGAGCGGCCTCAGCCAACGGGGGCACGGTGAACCTCTTCGGCGAAGTGGCAGGCACTGCGATGTCCTGCGGTCGAAAGGGTGTGGTAGGGAGGTGCTTCTCTGCCGCAGCGCGGCTCGGCGCGGGGGCAGCGGGGGTGGAAGGCGCATCCGGTGGGAACGGAGGAGGGCAGCGGCGGGGCGCCGTTGATGGGGACGAGCGGCTTGCCCATGCGGTCCAGTCGGGGGACCGAATCGAGGAGGCCCCGGGTGTAGGGGTGGCCGGGTCGGGTGTAGAGGTCTTCCGCCCCCGCGGACTCCACGGTGCGGCCGGCGTACATCACGGTGATGCGGTCGGCGGCCTGCGCGACGACGCCGAGGTCGTGGGTGATCAGCAGCAGGCCCATGCGGGTTTCGTCCTGGAGCTGTTTGAGCAGCCGCATGATCTGGGCCTGGACGGTGACGTCGAGGGCGGTGGTGGGTTCGTCGGCGATGACGACTTCCGGGTCCAGGGCGAGCGCCATCGCGATCATGACGCGCTGTCGCATGCCGCCGGAGAACTGGTGGGGGTAGTCGTGGACCCTGCGGGCGGCGGCCGGGATGCGGACGCGGTCCATGAGCGCGACGGCCCGGGCGAGCGCCGCTTTGCGCCCCTCTCCGCGGTGCACCCTGAACATCTCGGACAGTTGGTCGCCCACCGTCAGGACGGGATTGAGCGCGGTGAGCGCGTCCTGGAAGATCATGGAGACGCGTGTGCCCCGCGCTGCCCGGCGGTGCTCCGGTGGCATGGAGAGCAGGTCCTCGCCGCGGAGCCGGACGGAGCCGCGGGTGATGTGTGCCGGCGGGGTGTCGAGCAGCCCCATGACGGCCTGCGCGGCGACGGACTTGCCGGATCCGGATTCGCCCAGCAGCGCCAGGGTCTCGCCTTCGTGGAGCGTGTAGGACAGACCGTTCACCGCGCGGATGGTGCCGCGTCGGGTGCGGAATTCGACGCAGAGGTCGTCGACCTCCAGGAGCGGAGGGGTGTCGGCGGACATGGGCGCTCATTTCAGCCGGGGGTCGAAGGCGTCGCGCAGGGCGTCCCCGAGGAGGATGAAGCTCAGGACGGTCGCGGACAGGAAGAGAGCCGGGAAGAGGAGCAGGTGGGGATGGTCGAGGACGAAGGCCTGTGCCGCGTTCAGCTGCAGTCCCCAGGAGACTTGGGGGTACTGCAGGCCCACTCCGAGGAAGTCGAGCGTCGCTTCGCCCGAGATGACCGCTCCGACGTTGAGCATGGCGACGACGATGACGGGGGTGACGGCGTTGGGGAGGATGTGACGCAGCATGAGGCGCACGGGCCGTGCCCCGAGCATGCGGGCGGCTCTCACGTAGTCGGCGTCGGCCAGCGCGATGACCTGGGAGCGCATGATGCGTGTCATGGTCGTCCAGCCCAGCACGGTGAGGACCAGGATCATGGCGCCGAGACCGTGGTCGGGGAAGGCGACCAGGATGACGGTCGCTCCGAGCACGAAGGGCAGGCCGAAGAAGATGTCGGTGATCCGGGAGACGAGTGCGTCGAGCCGGCCTCCGTAGAAGCCGCACAGGAGGCCGAGGACGACGGCGATGAGCAGGGAGGCCGCGGTGACCGCGAGGCCGGCCAGCAGCGAGGGCCGGGTTCCGCGGATGACCTGGGCGAGGTAGTCGCACCCTTGCAGGTCGAACCCGAAGGGGTGGCCGGCGGAGGGGCCGAGCTTGGAGTCGGCCAGGTCGCACCGGTCTCCGGCTTCGGTGAGCAGCGACGTGAACGCGCCGGGCGTCAGGGCCATGGCCGTCATGAGGAGCAGGGTGATCAGGGCGGCCCATACCGTGGGGCGCCGTCGTAGTTCGAACCACGCGTCCTTGCCGAGGGAGGCCCGTTGCCGCGACGGCGGGGGCGTCGTGTCGGAGGCTGTGTCCTCGGCCGCGCCGCTCGTGGCCTCCAGGGTCCTGGTGGTCTCAGTCATGACGGATCCTCGGGTCGAGCAGCCCGTAGAGCAGGTCCACGAGCAGGTTGGCGAGCAGGAAGACGAGCACGAGGGCCGTGGTGGTGCCCACGACGACAGGGCCTTCCCGGAGCTGGATGGACTGGAAGAGCTGCTGGCCGACGCCCGGCAGGTTGAAGATGTACTCGGTGACGATGGCGCCGGCCATGAGACCGCCCAGCTCCAGCCCGAGGAAGGTGACCACCGGGATGAGGGAGTTGCGCAGGGTGTGTTTGACCACGACGCGCCGTCGGCTCAGCCCCTTCGAATGGGCGGTGCGCACGTAGTCGGCCCGGAGGTTCTCGATGAGGGAACTGCGCGTCAGCCGGGCGACGTAGGCGAGCCCGAAGGAGGCCAGGACGAGACCGGGCAGGAGGAAGGCGAGGGGCCAGCCGCCCTCGGTGCCCGCCACCGGCAGCCAGCCGAGCCGCACACCGAAGACGAGCTGGGCCAGGTACCCGACCACGAAGACGGGGACGGAGATGATCAGCGTGGTGCCGAAGAGCACCGCGCTGTCGTCCCACTTTCCTTTGCGCAGGCCTGCCCACACGCCGAGGGCCATGCCGAGGACGAGCTCCAGCACCCAGGCGGTCAGGCCGAGCTGCAGGGTGACGGCCCAGCGGTCGGCGAGCAGGTCCGACACGTCACGGCCGGTGAAGGTGGTTCCGAGGTCCCCCGTGAGGAGGCCGGCGAGGTAGTGCGCGTACTGCGTCCACAGCGGGTCGTCGAGGTGGTAGCGGGCGTGGAGCTCGGCGAGGACCGCCGGTGGGACGGGCTTGTCGCCGGCGAGGCCCTGGATCGGGTCGCCCGGCAGGACGAAGACGAGGGTGTAGATGAGGAAGGTGGTGCCGAGGAGTACGGGCAGGGCATGCAGCAGGCGACGGGCGACGAATCTCCACACGACGGACGGCCCCCAGGGAATCGGTCTGCGTGACGCTCCCGAAGGAGCGCCGGCAGAGGGTCGGTGACGGCCTCAGTCGTTGACGGTGACGCGGTCCAGGTGGAGGCCGGCGGCGTAGGAGTCGATGACGACGTTCCCGATCCGGTCGCTCCACGCGGACTGGTCCTGCCAGTTCCACAGCGGGATGTACGGCAGGTCGCGCAGCGCGATGTCCTCCGCGTCCTGGTACGCCGCGACGGCTTCGGTTCCCTTGGCGGCGTTGCCCTTCGCCACGAGGGCGTCGAACTCGCGGTTGCTCCAGCCCGACCGGTTGCCGGGGTAGTAGAGGCCGTCCAGGTAGTTCTGGATGCTGGGGTAGTCGATCACCCAGTTCTGCCGGAAGGGTCCTTTGTTCTTGCCGTCGTTGAGCAGTGAGGACAGGTCGGCGGGGGCCATCTTGCGGAACTTGACGTCCTGGATGCCGAGGTTGTCCTTGAGCTGGTTGGCGACGGAGGTCATCCACTGCTCGTAGGTGGGATCGGAGTTCGAGAAGTAGAGCTCCAGCGGGCCGTCGAAGCCGCCGGCCTCGTCGAACAGCTTCTTGGCGGCGGCAGGGTCGTAGGCGCAGGTCTTGCCACACGCGTCAGGACGGTATCCGGGGATCATGTCGCCCACGATCGAGGTGGCGGGCTTGTAGACGCCGTTGTAGATGGCCTGGGTGATGCCCTTGCGGTCGATGGCCATGGAGATGGCCTTGCGGATCCGGGGATCCGCGAAGCGGGGGTCCTTCACGGGCAGACCGAGGTAGTCCATGGTTCCGCTGGGACGTATGGAGAAGCGCTCGCCGAAGAGGCGCTTGGCCTGCATCGAGTTGGCGGCCGGCACGGTCGTCAGGACGTCCACGTTTCCGGCCTGCAGTTCGGTGAAGGCGGTCTCGCGGCTGGTGTAGATCTTGAAGTCGATGCGATCGGCCATGGCTTCGCGGGGTCCGCCGTAGGCGGCGAACTTCTTCAGCTTGATCTTCTGGTTGCGCTCCCACTGGCCGTCGAGCTGGTAGGGGCCGTTGCCGATCGGCGCGACATCGAAGGCGTCCGGCTTGGCGACGGCCGCCTTGGGGAGGGGGGCGAAAGCGGGGAAGGACAGCAGCATGGGGAACTGGCCGAAGGGGGCCTTCAGGGTGACCTGCAGGGTCGTCTCGTCGACGACCTTGAGCCCCGACAGGGTCCGGGCGGTCGGCTTGGCGCCCTCTTCCGTCGGGTTGAGCGCGTCGTATCCCTTGATCTGGGCGAAGTAGTAGTTGCTGTCCCAGCCGTTCGGCCCGTAGGCGGCGGCGTTCCACGCGTCCGCGAAACTGGCGGCCGTGACCTTCTCGCCGTTGTGGAAGGTGGTGCCTGATCTGAATTTGACGGTCCAGACGACGTTGTCCTCGGTGAGCCAGGAGAGGGCGGCCAGCGGCTTGACGGTGCCGTCCTTCGGGTCGAGCGAGGCAGGCGGGTCGAAGAGTCCCTGCAGGACCTGCAGGGAGTAGCTGCTGGTGGTCCGACCCGGCAGGAGGTGGTCGGGCTCCGTCAGCGCTACCGAGTAGGTGCCGCCGGGCTTGTCGGACGCGTTGTTCGCCTTCGTCGACTCTGCCGGTCCGCAGGCCGTGGCGACCAGGGTGAGGGTGAGGGCGACCGATGCCGCCAGGACGGTGGAGCGGGCGGTGTTCATGTGCGCTGTGCTCATTTCGGGAAGGCGGTTCGCCGCCCCGAGCGGGGCAGCTGACGGACGGCTCGTGGAGTGGGGCCGGGGCGACACCGTAGGTATCCGGCCGACGGGCAGACGATCGACGGAATGTCCAAGCTCCCTCCAGCACAGTGGACATCGGGTCGTTACCGGCTCCCGGCCGTCGGGGCGGAGCATGGCCGTGCGCGGCGACTGTCACGCCCACCCGGCGTTCGATCGCTGGAGGCACGACACGCACCGCGTGCTCGACAAGGGGCCTGCGATCGCGCCGCGACACTCCTGAAGGACGAAACAGACGATACATATGAAGCCTTCTAACAGCCAGGCTTACGCCTGTTACTTGCCGCGGAGGGCTGCGCGCTTCTTGCCCCACCTTCTGGACGCCCACGACACCCGGTCCAGCACCGTCCCTCTCTCACAGGCCGAAGCCACTTGCCCCCCGGAGGCAGCCGTGCCGTCGAAAGACTCCATCGGTTCATCGCTCCGTCCCGCCCTCGACCGCCGAGCGGTGCTCGCAGCCCTCGCGGCGGCCGGCTGCGCTGCGGCACTCCCCCCTGCCGCGGCTCATGCCGCCACGCCCTCCGTCCCTTCCATCGGGCGGCAGATGCGGGGGGTGTGGATCGCCTCCGTGGTCAACATCGACTGGCCGTCACGCACCGGCCTGGACCCCGCCGCACAACGCGCGGAGTTCGTGAGGCTGGCCGACGACGCCCTCGCCCTGGGGTTCAACGCCCTGTTCGTGCAGATCCGGCCGACGGCCGACGCCTTCTGGCCCTCGCCCCTCGAACCCTGGTCGCAGTGGCTCACCGGTACGCAGGGACAGGATCCGGGGTACGACCCGCTGGCGTTCATGATCGAGACGGCACACCAGCGGGGCCTCGCGTTCCACGGGTGGTTCAACCCCTACCGGGTTTCGATGCAGGCCGACCCGTCCCGGCTGGACCCCCGGCATCCGGCCCGCGCGCATCCGGAGTGGATCCGTTCCTACGGCGGCAAGCTCTACTACGACCCCGGCGTGCCGGACGCCCGGCGCTTCTGCCAAGAAGCCATGCTCGACGCCGTCCGGCGGTACGACATCGACGGCGTCCACTTCGACGACTACTTCTACCCGTATCCGGTGGCGGGTTCGGACTTCCCCGACGAGGAGACGTTCCGGGTCCACGGGGCGGGCCACGCGGACAAGGCCGCGTGGCGCCGCGCCAATGTGGACCTCATGGTTCGTGAGATGCGGGACGCCGTACGCGCGGTCAGGCCGAACGCGCTCTTCGGCATCAGTCCCTTCGGCGTCTGGCGCAATGCCACCACGGATCCACGCGGGTCGCGAACCGCCGCCTTCCAGTCCTACGACGGCCTGCACGCGGACACCCGGGGCTGGGTGCAACGGGGTTGGCTCGACTACGTCGCGCCCCAGGTGTACTGGCACATCGGACTGCCGGTTGCCGACTACGCCGTCCTCGCGCCGTGGTGGGCCGAGGTGGTCAGGGACACGGACACCGAGCTGTGGATCGGGCAGGCGGTCTACAAGTCCGGGACGGCCGGCCAGCCGGCGCCCTGGCAGGACGGCAAGGAGCTCACACGCCACCTGACGCTGAACGCCACGCTTCCCGAGATCGGTGGTGACCTGTTCTTCAGCGCCAAGGACGTCCGGGCGGACCGCGTGGGAGACTTCGCCGCCATGCGGCTGGCCCACTGGCGGGAACCCGTTCTGGGCCCGCTCCCGACCCGCTTGGACACGCGGCCCGGCCCGCTCAGGCCGGTCGTGAAGGTCCAGCGGGAATCCTCCGTCGGCGCTGCCGTCCTGCACATCTCCGCAGGTGCGCAAGGCAGCGATCACAGCCCTTTCCGTTACGCGGTGTACCGCTTCCCGACTGACCCCGGCCACCGTCCCCAGGCCGGACGCGCCACCCCCATCGCGGTGATCCCCGGGGGAAGACGGACCACTTACCGCGATGCCGAGGCTCCGGCGGGATGCTGGTACGCGGTGGCAGCCGTGGACCGCGTCCAGCGTCAAGGCAAGCTGTCACGCCCCTCGCACTGACCTCTCCGGTCAGCACCGACCGTCCCTGGGCCAGGGGCGGTCGGTGACGCCTGGCCCTCGCCGTGCACTCCGCGGCCTTGGCCCCCCAGCAGCGCCGCCGTCCGCGTCCCGCCCGCCCGCGTACCGCCTCAGAAGGCCCCCGCGGACGCAGCCCCTGCCGGGTGGGCATGCCGGTGCGCCGTCACGGACGATCTTCGAACCGGCCCTGGACATACGGTCGACAGGCGGGACCGCTTCGTGGACCATGCGTCCCATGCCCCTCACCGTTCGCGACCTGTTGGCCATTCCCTCCCTTCGGCTCCGCCTGGTGGCCGGGAGTACGGGCCTCGGCCGGGTCATCGAGGCAGCGCACGCCACCGAGAACACCCGCCCCGCCTCCTGGCTCGAGGGCTCCGAAGTGGTGATGACCAGCGGCCTGCTGTTGTCGGCCGACGAGAGCGACTACGCGGCGTACGTCGAAGAGCTCAGCGCCGGCAAGGCAGCCGCCCTCATCGTGGGAGTGGGCCCCGGCCTCCCCCTGCAGACGGTGCCGCCCGCCTTGAGCCACCAGGCAGAGCAGGCCGGCATGCCCGTGCTCGCGGCGCCGCCGAGCGTCGCCTTCGCCTCCATCACCAAAGCCGTGTTCGCGGCCCGCGCGGCCGAGGAACGGCGCCTGCTGGAGAAAACCCTTCGCACCCAACGTCGCCTGTCTTCCGCGGCGGCCTCCAGCGACGGATTGACGGGGCTGCTCTCGTCCTGGTTCCAGGCAGTGCACTCGGGCGTCGCCGTCTGCGATGCCTCAGGCCGCCTGATCAGCTCGGCCGGGACCGACGGACAAGAGCTCCTGACCAACGCCGCCCCGGTGATCGAGACCGTCGCCCTGCACGGCCTGCGGGGAAGCGGTGGCGCCGACCTGCCGTGCGGAAGGCTGGTGGTGCAGCCTCTGGGCACCACCAGGCTGCGCGGCTTCCTCATCCTCCTGAACGCGGACTCGCCGGAAGCGCGATTGCTCATCAGCGTCCTGGTGTCCCTGCTCTCGGTCGAACTGGAGCGGCGCCATCTGGCGGACGAGCCGCAACGCCGTCGTCGTGCGGCCCTCCTCGCCCGGCTCTTCCAGAGCGACATCACGGCCGAGCAGGCCCGGGGCCTGCTGCAGACCGCCGGCGTCCCCTCCTCCACCATCCGGGCCGTGGCGGTGCTCGCCGCCGGCGAGCCGGTCGAACTCGCGGCGGACCTCGCCCTGGCGGTGCCGGGAGGACTGGCCCGCGTGACCGGCGGCAGGGTCGAGATGGTCGTCTCGGAGGATCTGGACACGTCGGCCGTGCTCCGCCGCTTCGCACCGGGCCGGCCGGCGGGGATCGGCCCGGCGGTCGCCCCCCAGCACGCGGCCCTTTCCATGCGACAGGCGATCGCCCTCCTGTCCTCCAGTGCCGAACTGGGGCGTCCCGTCAGCGCGTCCGAAGCCGGTTCCGTCAGGCTCCTGCTCAGTCTCGGAAGTCCCGCGACGCTGGCGGCCTTCGCCGACACGGTACTGGCCCCCCTCGACGCGGCCGACCCCGGCGGGGAGCTCGTCGAAACCCTTCGGGTCTGGCTCGAGACGAACGGCTCCTGGGCCGAGACCTCCTCCCTGCTCGGACTGCACCGGCACACCGTCCAGAACCGCATCGAGAAGGTGGCCAGACTGACGGGACGACAGCAGGATCGGGCCGAGGACCGGGTCGACCTCTGGCTGGCGCTGACGGCACGCGCGGTGGGAACACCCCTCCCCCATCAGCAGAGATACAAGAACACCGTTCCCACCCAGGGTTAAACAGTCCAAGCACCCTGCGGACGGATCGACATCCCGTCCATTTCAAGACAGTCGGTCCGGTTCTTACCGTACGCCTGCCGGCCACGCTCCCCGTGAGCGGCCACGTTGTCCCGTCCTCCTGGGGCCCGTCTCCCCCGAGGTCACCGAGGTCGGCAACCGTACGAGCAGAGAGGACCGCCCATGGTCTCAGCATCCGCCGTCTCCGCCACGCACAGTTCCCCTCCCCGAGGCACGCGAGCAGTGGTCACCGCGCTCGTCTCGGTGCTGCTCCTCGGGTTGCTGTCCGCGGTCCCGGCCCACGCGGCCCTTCCGAACTGGCCCGTGCTGCAGAAGGGGGCCACCGGAAACGACGTCGCCGGCCTGCAGTTCCTCCTGCGCCAGCAGGGAGGAAGCGTCACGGCCAACGCCGAGTTCGACGCACAGACCAGAAGCGCCGTGATCTCCTACCAGCAGAGCCAGGGGCTCGCGGCCGACGGGATCGTCGGGCCGGCCACCTGGAGCAGGCTGGTGGTCTCCGTGGCTCCCGGCTCCACCCAGGTGAACGCCGTTCGCGCCCTGCAGTTCCAACTCCGCAAGCACGGATACGCCATCGTCGCCGACGGAGTCTTCGGGGAGCTGACGAGCAACGCCGTCCAGGACTACAAGGCGCAGCACCAGCTCACCGGTGGAACGACCGTGGGCGCCACGACCTGGCAGCACCTGCTCGGCTCACCGCCCGGATCCGGCCCCCTGGGCACCTACGCCTTCATCATCCCCCGCACGGCTGTCTTCGACGGTCGCGAAAGCCTCCTGTGGCCCCACCACGACTACCCGGCCGGCGACATGGCGGTCGAGACCGGAACCCCTGCCTACGCCATCACCTCCGGCACCGCCCGTCTCAACGGCGGACTCGACGACTCCTGCGGTCTGGGCGTGGCGATCGACGGCGATGACGGCATCGTTTACCAGTACTGCCACCTCGACAGCCGCAGCGTGGCCGACGGGACCAGGGTGACCGCCGGTCAGCTGGTCGCCCGCACCGGCAACACCGGCAACTCCACCGGCCCCCACCTCCACTTCGGCATCTTCCGGCAGGGCGCGTCCGTCTGCCCCCAGCAGCTGCTGATCGCCCTGTACGACGGTCTCGCTCCGCCGTCCCCGTGGATCCTTCCGTCCTCCGGCTGCACCTCCTGACCCCGCGGACGACCGCGGGGAAGCGAGCGCCCCACCTGCTCCCCGCCCCCGACAGGCCGGGCGGGTACCGGACGTCCGCTTGCCGACACGTCCTCGGCGTGTCCACACCGGACGCCTCCTGAAGGAAGAGTCAGTGACGACGGAACCCTCACCACCCCGCCGGGCCACCGCGGAGATCGACCTCGGTGCGCTGCGGCACAACGTCCGAGCGCTGCGCGCCCGCGTCGCCCCCCACGTCCAGCTGATGGCAGTGGTCAAAGCCGACGGCTACGGTCACGGCGCCGTCCGCTGTGCCCGAGCGGCGCTCGCCGCGGGCGCCTCCTGGTTGGGCACGGCAACGCCTCACGAGGCACTCGCGCTGCGGGCCGCCGGCATCACCGACGTGCCGGTCCTGTGCTGGCTGTGGACCCCCGGCGATCCGTGGGACCGGGGCATCGAGGCCGGACTCGACATGTCGGTGAGCGACATGTGGGCCCTCGACGAGGTACGCACGGCCGCTCGGTCCACCGGGAAGACCGCCCGCGTCCAGCTCAAGGCGGACACGGGGCTGGGCCGCAACGGCTGCCCGCCCGCCGATTGGCCCCGGCTCGTCGGCGCGGCCCTGGACGCGCAGAAGGACGGCCTGGTGGAGGTCACGGGCCTCTGGTCGCACCTGGCCTGCGCGGACGTACCCGGCCACCCCCTGAACGCCACGCAAGTGGACGTCTTCCGCTCGATGGTCGAGCACGCGGAGAAAGCAGGGGTCGAGCCCGAGGTCCGGCACATCGCCAACTCGCCGGCGACCCTCACCCTCCCCGAGGCCCACTTCGACCTGGTCCGGACGGGAATCTCCCTGTACGGCCTCTCACCGAGCCCCGAGATCGGCACCCCGGCCCGACTCGGCCTGCGACCCGTGATGTCGCTGAAAGCGAGCCTGGCCCTGGTGAAGCGCCTGCCGGGCGGCCACGGCGTCTCGTACGGACAGCGCTACGTCACCGAGGACGAAACGACCATCGGGCTGGTCCCCCTCGGGTACGCGGACGGGATCCCCCGGCACGCCTCGGGTCGCGGGCCCGTCCTCGTCGGGGACGGCGTCCGCCGGGTGGCCGGACAGGTCGCCATGGACCAGTTCATGGTCGACCTCGGCGGCGACGAACCGGAGCCGGGCACGCAAGCCGTCCTGTTCGGGCAGGGCAGCCGGGGCGAACCGACGGCCCAGGACTGGGCGGAGGCGGCCGGCACCCTCGTGTACGAAATCGTCACTCGGATCGGGACGCGCGTTCCGCGCGTCTACGCGAACGACGGAGACGAACGCCCTACGCCCTGACCCTGGGCAAGGCGCCCTCCCACCATCCCCACCGCCCACGTTCGCGCCCCTCCCTGTACGGCACCACGGCCCACAGGCAGTGCCCTCACCTCGCCAGGTTCGCCAGGCCCCCATCTGTCCTTCATGTGCGGCATCCGCGCCGAAGGCCCTTTCCACCCACCTCTCACCCAGGAGATGAAGCATGAGGATCCGGTCCGTCATGACCGCACTGGCACTCGTCACCGGCGCGCTGTTCGCCCCCGGCTTCGGCGCCCTGTCCGCCGCCACCGACGCCCACGCCGTCACCAAGATCAGCCACGCCACCGCCACGTCGATGTTCAGCGCTTCCGGGATCACCTGGTCGTCCTCCGGAAACTGTTCCGACCGGAACAACTCCACCTGCACGTCCTTCGAGCAGCTCAACCTCGCCACCGCCCAGGGCGCCCAGACCCTCAAGAGCGCCAGCGGCTGCGCCCTCAACATCACCG
>NZ_JNWK01000060.1 GCF_000716445.1 Streptomyces wedmorensis | reverse complement strand
ATGCCCACAACGGGCGGGCGCACGGGCCCACAGCGCACGGCGCATCCCACAACGAGGCGGGGCCGCAGGCGCGGGGGTGGGCACCGCCCCAGCGGAACGGGTGGGCACAACGGCGGGCGCAACCCGCGGCGGGGGCGCGGGTGGGCACCGCCCCGGCGGGACGGTGCCCACGACGGGCGGGGCGCAGCCCGTGAGGGGGTTAGGAGAGGTGGGGGTGGAGGGCGGTGGCGGCGGCGTGGCCGTAGGCCTTGGTGAAGCGGTCCATGAAGTTGGCACGCGCGAGCGTGTACTCCTGGGTGCCCAGCGTCTCGATGACGAGCGTCGCGAGCATGCATCCGAGCTGCGCCGCGCTCTCGAGCCCGACGCCCCAGGCGAGCCCGGTGAGGAAGCCGGCGCGGAAGGCGTCGCCGACGCCGGTCGGGTCGACCTTGGCGTTCTCCTCGGGGCAGGCGACCTCGATCGGGGTCTCGCCGACGCGCTCGATGCGGACGCCGCGGGAGCCGAGGGTGGTGATCCGGTGGCCGACGCGGGAGAGGATCTCGGCGTCGGTCCAGCCGGTCTTGGACTCGATGAGGCCCTTCTCGTACTCGTTGGAGAAGAGGTAGGTGGCGCCGTCCAGGAGGGTGCGGATCTCCTCGCCGTCCATGCGGGCGATCTGCTGCGAGAAGTCGGCGGCGAAGGGGATCTCCCGGGTCTTGCACTCCTCGGTGTGGCGGAGCATGGCCTCGGGGTCGTCGGCGCCGATGAGGACGAGGTCGAGGCCGCCCACGCGGTCGGCGACGGCCTTCAGCTCGATCTGCCGGGCCTCGCTCATCGCGCCCGTGTAGAAGGAGCCGATCTGGTTGTGGTCCTTGTCCGTGGTGCAGACGAAGCGGGCGGTGTGCAGGACTTCGGAGATGCGCACCGATCCGGTGTCGACGCCGTGGCGGTCGAGCCAGGCGCGGTACTCGTCGAAGTCGAAGCCCGCGGCACCGACGAGGACCGGGCGGCTGCCGAGCTGTCCCATGCCGAAGCAGATGTTGGCGGCGACGCCTCCCCTGCGCACGTCCAGGTTGTCGACGAGGAAGGACAGGGACACCGTGTGGAGCTGGTCGGCCACGAGCTGGTCGGCGAACCGGCCGGGGAAGGTCATGAGGTGGTCGGTGGCGATGGAGCCGGTGACTGCGATACGCACGGTGGGGTGCTCCTGCGGGAAGGCGGTAATGACAGTTCACGCTACCCGTTGGGCGGTGCGCTGCCGAACAGTGGAAACTACCCCAGAGTAGGGCTTTTCTCCGGAGTGGTGGGGTGCATACGGTGCGCCCATGACCACCTACCCCGCTCCCCGCGAGCGACACGAGTCCGAGTTCAGCCTCGCGCAGCTGTGCGGCGACGGCGCTCGGATGGCCCCGCACTGGGTCGCCCCGGTCTCCCCCGCTCCCGCGCCGGTCTCGCCCGCGCTGATCCACGGGGTGGTCGTGCCGGCTTCCTCGGCGCGGCTGATCGACGCCACCGCCGAGTACGGCGGCTGACGGACGGAACCGTCCGCGCCTCCGCTCCGTCCCACCCCTGTCCGATCGAGACGAGGGAGCGTTGCGGTGAGCGGTACGGAGAACGTGCGGAGGCGACGGAACGTCCTGGCCGCCTCGGTGGCGGCGGGAGTGCTGCTGGCCGGGGGCGGCGGGGTCTATCTCGCCGCGACGGCGTCCGGCGAGGCCACTCCGTCCGGGGCGGGCGCGAAGGTCGCGGACGCGGCCGGCCCCCCGCCGCCGCTGCGCCTGGAGGGCGGTAGCGGCGGCGGTCCCGGGATCGCGCCGGGTGAACCCGATCCGGGCGGCGGTCCCAACGGGACCGTCTACACAGCCAAGGGTCCGCTCCCCCAAGGGCCCTCCTCGGCCGCGGTCCACCGGCCCGAGGGCCTGGTCACCTCGGCGGAGGTGACCAGGCTGGCCGAAGCGCTGGGCGTCTCCGGCCGCCCCGCTCTGGAGGGCGAGGTCTGGACGATCCGTCCGGAGAAGGACGGCTCGGGGCCGCGGCTCGACGTGGCACGGAAGGCACCGGGGAACTGGACGTATTCCTGGTACGACGGTGGTCCGGTCGGCGACACCTGCCTCAAGGGCAAGGCGTGCCCGCCGCCGGGTGAGGCGAAGCCGTCGCGCGGCGGTTCGCCGGTGAGCGAGGCGGCGGCGAAGGCGGCGGCCGCCCCGATCCTGAAGGTGCTCGGTCAGGACGACGCGAAGGTGACCGCGACGCAGGTCATGGACGGCTCGGTGCGGGTGGTCAACGCCGAGCCGCTGGTCGGCGGGCTGCCGACCTACGGCTGGTCGACGGGGCTGCACATCGGGCCGGACGGGCGGGCGGTCGCCGGCAGCGGGATGCTCGAGGAGCCGGCCGCGGGGGCCACGTACCCGGTGATCGGGGCGGCCAAGGCGCTCGCAGGGCTGAACGAGAAGTCGAAGGGCACGGGTCCGGTGGGGATCGGTGGCTGCGCGACGGACCCGCCGGCCGCCACGGACGGCGCCGTGAAGGAGGGCGGCACCGCGGAGCAGCCGACCGCGCCCTGCCAGTCGATCGTGGACATGGCGCCGCCGACGCAGGTCCCGGTGACGGGTGCGGTGTTCGGTCTGGCGGCGCAGGACGTGGCGGGTGAGCGGGTGCTCGTACCGGCGTGGCTGTTCACCGCGGACCCGGCGGACGGCGCGCCGTACACGGTGGTGGAGACGGCGGTGGCCCCGGAGCACCTGGCGCCGCCGGTGACGGCGCCGCCGCCGGCCGAGGGTACGGCGCCGGTCCGGCAGGTCGAGTCGTACCGGACGGAGGAGAGCGGCCGGAAGCTGACGGTCACCTTCTGGGGCGGGGTGTGCAGTACGTACACGGTCACGGCGCAGCAGACCCCTGAGCGCGTCATGGTCCGGGTGTCGGAGGCTCCGGCCGATCCCGACCGGGTGTGCGTCGCCATGGCGGTGGAGGTCACGAAGACGGTGGCGCTGGAGGACCCGCTCGGCGCGCGGGCGGTGATCGACGCGGCGAGCGGGGAGCCGGTGCCGCGCCGCTGACGGCTCCGGAACACACGTGAGGGCGGCGGCCCGGGACCAGGTCCCGGGCCGCCGCCCTCACGCGCGTACAGGCTTAGCTGAACGAGTCGCCGCAGGCGCAGGAGCCCGTGGCGTTCGGGTTGTCGATGGTGAAGCCCTGCTTCTCGATCGTGTCGACGAAGTCGATCGAGGCACCCCCGAGGTACGGGGCGCTCATGCGGTCGGTGACGACCTTGACGCCGTCGAAGTCCTTCACGACATCGCCGTCGAGCGAACGCTCGTCGAAGAACAGCTGGTAACGCAGGCCGGAGCAGCCGCCGGGCTGAACGGCGACGCGCAGGGCCAGGTCCTCGCGGCCTTCCTGGTCGAGGAGGGCCTTGACCTTGGCCGCGGCGGCGTCGGACAGGAGGATGCCGTCGCTGACAGTGGTCTTCTCGTCCGATACGGACATCTGCTTCTCTCCCGGTGTGTACGGAGACTGCTTGCCGACGGTTGCAACCGGCGGTGTCCCGGATTCATTCCGGGGCGAGCGGTGTTTCTCCTTTCATGCTCGCACACCATGTCCAGGAGCGCGGACAGCGAATTCGTCACATCGACACTATGGACATCGTCAACGTGACGTGAAGCGGTTATGATAGATAGCGTCATTTAGACGAAAAGGTTTCCCCGAAGACCCGAATGAAAGGGTGCGTGACGTGACCACCGCCCAGCCCCTGGATGTGCAGCCGACGCCGCTCGCCCTGCTCCTGCTCGGCCGCGAGGCCGACCCGAAGAGCGAGCGCGGAGTGGAGTGTCCCGGCGATCTGCCGTCGCCCTCCGACCCGGACCTGGTGGAGCGCGCCCGCGCGGCCAAGGAGAAGCTCGGGGACAAGGTCTTCGTGCTCGGCCACCACTACCAGCGTGACGAGGTCATCCAGTTCGCCGACGTCACCGGCGACTCCTTCAAGCTCGCCCGCGACGCGGCGGCCAAGCCCGAGGCCGAGTACATCGTCTTCTGCGGCGTGCACTTCATGGCGGAGTCGGCGGACATCCTCACCGGCGACGACCAGAAGGTCGTGCTGCCCGACCTGGCGGCCGGCTGCTCGATGGCCGACATGGCCACCGCCGAGCAGGTCGCCGAGTGCTGGGACGTGCTGACCGAGGCCGGCGTCGCCGAGCAGGTCGTGCCCGTCTCGTACATGAACTCCTCGGCCGACATCAAGGCCTTCACCGGCAAGCACGGGGGCACCATCTGCACCTCGTCCAACGCCGAGCGGGCCCTGAACTGGGCCTTCGAGCAGGGCGAGAAGGTCCTGTTCCTGCCGGACCAGCACCTGGGCCGCAACACCGCCGTCCGCGACATGGGCATGTCCCTGGACGACTGCGTGCTGTACAACCCGCACAAGCCGAACGGCGGCCTGACCGTCGAGGAGCTGCGTGCCGCCAAGATGATCCTGTGGCGCGGCCACTGCTCGGTGCACGGCCGCTTCTCGCTGGACTCGGTGAACGACGTCCGCGAGCGCATCCCGGGCGTGAACGTGCTCGTCCACCCCGAGTGCAAGCACGAGGTCGTCGCGGCCGCGGACTACGTGGGCTCGACCGAGTACATCATCAACACCCTGGAGGCGGCCCCGGCCGGCTCGAAGTGGGCGATCGGTACGGAGCTGAACCTGGTCCGGCGTCTGGCGAACCGTTACGCCAACCAGGGCAAGGAGATCGTCTTCCTCGACAAGACGGTCTGCTTCTGCTCGACGATGAACCGCATCGACCTGCCGCACCTGGTGTGGACCCTGGAGTCCCTCGCCGAGGGCAACCTCGTCAACCAGATCCAGGTCGACAAGGAGACGGAGAGCTTCGCGAAGCTCGCGCTGGAGCGGATGCTCGCTCTGCCGTAACGGTTCTCCATCGCGTACGACGGAAGGGGCGCCCCGCGAAGACCCGCGGGGCGCCCCTTCCGTCTGCCGTCCGGACTCAGTCCAGGAGATCCAGCAGGCCGGCATCCAACGGCGTGACGTCCGGCTGCTCCGGGATGTCCGTCGCGTCGCCCTTCTTGCCCTTCTCGCCCTTCGTCAGGGTGCTCTCGGCCCCCCTCTTCGCCGCCCTCTTCTTCGCACGGCGCTCCTTGCGGAGCTCCACCATCGCGTAGAGCGTCGGGACGAGGAGCAGCGTCAGCAGCGTCGACGTGATCAGACCGCCGATCACCACCACGGCCAGCGGCTGGGCGATGAAACCGCCCTCGCCGGTGATGCCGAGGGCCATCGGCAGCAGGGCGAAGATCGTCGCCAGGGCGGTCATCAGGATCGGGCGGAGCCGGTGGCGGCCGCCCTCGATCACCGCTTCGACGACGCCCAGGCCCTGCGCCCGGTACTGGTTGATCAGGTCGATCAGGACGATCGCGTTGGTGACGACGATGCCGATGAGCATCAGCATGCCGATCATCGCCGGGACGCCCATCGCCGTGCCGGTGATCACCAGCAGGCCGATGGCACCCGTCGCGGCGAACGGGATCGAGACCAGCAGGATCAGCGGCTGGATCAGCGACCGGAAGGTCGCCACCAGCAGCATGAAGACGATCGCGACGGCCGCGAACATCGCCAGGAGAAGGTTGATCTGGGCCTCCTCCAGGTCCTCCGTGGCGCCGCCGACGGTGGCGGTGGCGCCCTTCGGCAGGTCGAGCTCGCCGATCCTCTGCTTGAGGGCGTTGCCCACCGCGCCGGTGTCGTCACCGGTCGGCTTGGCCGTGACCGTCGCGGAGCGGGCGCCGTCGATCCGGGTCATGGAGACCGGGCCCGGGACCAGCTCGACGGAGGCGATGTCGCCCAGCCTTGCCGGACCGACGGGCAGGGCCTTCAGCTCGGCCAGGGTGGTGGCCGGCTTCGCCGAGGTGATGAGGACGTCGCGCTCGCTGTCGTCGAGGATCGCCTTGGCGGCCGGGGTGCCGCGGACGGCCTGGGCGACGATCGCGCCGAGCGAGGTGGTGTCGAGGCCGAAGTCGGCGGCCTTGTCGTTCGCCTTCACGGAGATGCGCGGGACGGACTGCGAGAGGTCGCTCTGGACGTCGGTGACGTCCGCCAGCTCGGCGACCGCGGTGCGGACCTGCTCGGAGGCCTGCTTCAGGACCTCCGGGTCGGCGGCCTTCACGACCACGCTCAGGTCCTGGTTGCCGAAGCCGTCGCCCGCGGCGATCGTGGTGTCGCCGATGCCGTCGAGCGCGCCGAGCGCCGTGTCGATGGCGTCACGGGTCTTCTCGTACGAGGCGGACTCCTCCAGGCCGACCTTGTAGGAGGCCTGGTGGGAGCCGGTGGCGCCGCCGAAGGCCGCCATGAAGCCGGAGGAGCCGACGGTGACCTGGTAGTCCTTGACGCCGTCGGTCTCCGCGAGGACCTTCTCGATCTTCTTCGCGGCCTCGTCGGCGGCGCTCAGGCTGGTGCCGGGCTCCAGCTCCTGCCGGATGTTGAGCACCTCCTGGTCGCCGGGCTCGAAGAAGTTCGTCTTCAGGAGGCCGCCCATGCCGACGGTGCCGGCCAGCACGGCGAGCGCGATGGCCACGCTGGTGAGCCGGCGCCTGGTCGCGAACCGCAGGACCGGCACGTACGCGCGCTGGAGACGGCTCTTCTCCTCCTTCTCCTCGGCCAGGCGGCGGGCCTGCTCCGGGTCCTCGGACGTGCCCTTGGGCGCGCGCAGGAACCAGTACGAGAGGACCGGGACCACGGTCAGGGAGACCAGCAGCGAGGCCAGCAGGGCCGCCGTCACCGTCAGCGAGAAGGAGCCGAACATCTCGCCGACGATGCCGCCGACCAGGCCGATCGGCAGGAACACGGCGACGGTGGTGAGGGTCGAGGAGGTGACGGCGCCCGCCACCTCGCGGACCGCGGTGAGGATCGCGCTCTGGCGCTCCTCGCCGTAGCCCAGGTGACGCTTGATGTTCTCCAGGACCACGATCGAGTCGTCGACGACCCGGCCGATGGCGATGGTGAGCGCGCCGAGCGTCAGCATGTTCAGCGAGAGGTCGCGGGTCCACAGCACGATGAGGGCGAGGAGGACCGAGAGCGGGATGGATACCGCGGTCACCAGGGTCGAACGGATCGACGCGAGGAAGACCAGGATCACCAGGACGGCCATGACGAGGCCGAGCGCGCCCTCGGTGGTCAGCCCGGAGACGGCCTTGGCGACGGCCGGTCCCTGGTCGGAGACGATGGTGAGCTCGGCGCCCGTGCCGAGGTCGCGGCGCAGCTCGGGCAGCTTCTCCTCGACCGCGTCGGAGATGGCGACGGCGCTGCCGTCCTTGTCCATGGTGGCCATGACGGCGAGGGTGGGCTTGCCGTTGGTGCGGGTGAGGGAGACGCGCGGCGACTCCTCCTGCTTCACGGTGGCGACGTCGCCGAGGCGGACCGCCTTGCCCTTTCCGGGAACGGCCGCCGGGATGCGCAGGTCCTCGATCTGCCGCAGCGAGGTGTAGCCGCCGCCGATCCGGATCGTGCGGGACTTGCCGGCCTCCGAGAAGGCGCCCGCCGGCATCGTGGCAGCGCCGGAGCGCAGGGCCTCGGCGAGCCTCATCGTGGTGAGTCCGGCGGCGGCGAGCTTCCGCTCGTCGGGGGTGACGGAGACCTGGAGGTCCTGGACGCCGCTGACGGCGACCCGGCCGACGCCCTCGATGCCCTCCAGGGCGGGCACGACGGTCCGCTCCAGCTGGTCGGCGAGGGCCTGCTGGTCCTTGTCGGACGCGGCGGCGAGGACGACGGTCGGCATGTCGTCCGTCGAGCCCGCGATCACCTGGGGGTCGACCGAGTCGGGCAGCTGGGCGCGGGCGCGGTTCACGGCCTGCTGGACGTCGGCGACGAGCTGCTTCGTCGACTCGTCGCCGTAGTCGAAGGAGGCCATGACGACGGCCATGCCCTCGGAGGCGGTGGAGGTGACCGACTTGAGCCCGTCGACGGCCTCGAGGTTGTTCTCCAGCGGCTCGACGACCTGCTTCTCGACCACATCGGGAGAGGCGCCCTGGTACGGGGCGAGGACCGAGACCATGGGGAGCTCGATCGAGGGCAGCAGTTGCTGCTTCAGCTGCGGGATCGCGATCGCCCCGAACACGATCGCGACGATGGACATCAGCCCGATCAGGGCCCGTTGCGCGAGGCTGAATCTGGACAGCCAGGACATGGCGGGGTCTCTCTTCTGTGGCGTACTCGTCGGCAGGCGGGAGCAGCCAGGACCCCGGCTCGATCCGCCGGGGGCGCCCCCGCCTACACGATCGGCCATCGGAGGCCGGAAGTCCTCGGCCCCCGGGTGCACTTCCTTATCCCGCGCGTACCGCGTCTGGAGTACGCCGTGGTGTCGGGTCACTCCACCCGCGGCCGTACCAGTCCCGATTCGTAGGCGGTGACCACCAGCTGTGCCCGGTCGCGGGCGCCCAGCTTCGCCATGGTCCGGTTGACGTGGGTCTTCACCGTGAGGGGGCTGACGTCGAGCCGCTCGGCGATCTCGTCGTTCGACAGTCCGCCCGCGACCAGGACGAGGACCTCGCGCTCGCGGGCGGTCAGCGCGGCGAGGCGTTCGGAGCGGGCCCTGCCGCCCTCGCCGCCGATGTCCACGCCCGCGCCCTGGGCGAGGAAGGTGGCGATCAGGCCCTTGGTGGCGGCCGGGGAGAGCAGTGCCTCGCCGGCGTGGGCGATCCGGATCGCGCCGAGCAGCTCGTCCGGCTCGGCGCCCTTGCCGAGGAAACCGGAGGCGCCGGCGCGCAGCGACTGCACGACGTACTCGTCGACCTCGAAGGTGGTCAGCATGACGATCCGCACGTCCGAGAGCTCAGGGTCGGCGGTGATCATGCGGGTCGCGGCGAGTCCGTCCGTGCCGGGCATGCGGATGTCCATCAGGACGACGTCGGGGCGCTCGGAGCGGGCGAGGGCGACCGCCTCGGCGCCGTCGGGGGCCTCCCCGACGACCTCCATGTCCGGCTCGGAGTCCACCAGGACCTTGAACGCGCTGCGCAGCAGGGCCTGGTCGTCGGCGAGCAGTACCCGGATCGTCATGTGTCCTCCCCCGTGCGGGACGTCACCGGCAGTATCGCCTGGACGCGGAAGCCTCCGCCGTACCGGGGTGCGGCGGTCAGGGTGCCGCCGAGCGCGCCGACCCGCTCGCGCATGCCGAGCAGGCCGTGACCGCCGGAGGCTTCGGGCTGCGCGGCGCCGGTCCGCGGGGCGCCGTTGTCGAGGACGGTGATCTCGACCGTACGTCCGACCCGGACGACGCTGACCTCGGCCTCGGCGTCCGGCCCCGCGTGCTTGCGGACGTTGGTGAGCGCCTCCTGCACGATCCGGTACGCGGCCAGGTCGACGGTCGCGGGCAGCGGCTTGTCGCCGTCGGCGCGGGTCACGGCGACGGAGACGGGGAGGCCGGCCTTCCGGAAGCTGTCGAGCAGTCCGTCGAGGACGGCGAGACCCGGGGCGGGTTCGGTGGGCGCCTCGGGGTCGCCGGACTGGCGCAGCAGGCCGACGGTGGCGCGCAGCTCGTCGAGCGCGGAGCGGCTCGCCTCACGGACGTACGACAGGGCCTCCTTGGCCTGGTCGGGGCGCTTGTCCATGACGTGGGCGGCGACGCCCGCCTGCACGTTGACCAGCGCGATGTGGTGGGCGACGACGTCGTGGAGGTCGCGGGCGATCCGCAGCCGCTCCTCGGCGACCCGGCGGCCCGCCTCCTCCTCGCGGGTGCGCTCGGCCCGCTCGGCCCGTTCACGTATCGCGTCGACGAACGCGCGGCGGCTGCGCACGGCGTCCCCCGCGGCGGCCGCCATGCCGGTCCAGGCGAACACCCCGAGGTTGTCCTGCGCGTACCAGTGCGTCGGGCCGAAGGCCATGGCGGCGACGGTGAGCACCGCCATCGTGACCAGGCCGACCCGCCAGGTGGTGGGCCGGTCGGTGCGGGCGGCGACCGTGAACAGCGCGACGACCGCGCTCATCGCGATCGGCGCCGGCCTGTTGTCGCTGACCAGTTCGAAGAGGCTGATCGTCACCGTGAAGCAGAGCACCGCGAACGGGTTGCGCCTTCGCAGTACCAGCGCGGCCGCCCCGGCGACCATGATCAGCACGCTCCACACGTCCGGCGAGTGGTCGCCGAACGTCGGCCCGTCCGGACTCCCGTGCGGGTCGGTGAACGACCCGGCGATCATGGAGACGAGCACGCCGAACGCCAGCACCGCGTCGAAGGCCAGCGGGTGGGCACGGAACCCGTCACGCACACGCACGTACGGGGTCCCGTTGGAGGAGCCGGTGGGGGTCACGGGGCACAACGGTACGGGGCGGCGCGCCGCGGGGGTACGGGGCGGGGTGCGGGCCGCGACCGGGCGCGGGCCGCGCGGCGCGGGAGTACGCGGCGGGAGTGCGGGCCGCGATCGGGCACCGCGCTCGGGCCCGGGCCGCGCGGCGCCGGCCACGTGGTGCGGCGCCGGCCACGTGGTGCGGCGCCGGCCACGTGGTGCGGCGCCGGCCACGTGGTGCGGCGTCAGACGCGCGGTGCGGCGTCAGACGCGCGGTGCGGCACCGGACAGGCGTGCGGTGCGGCACCGGACAGGCGTGCGGCGCCCGACGCGCGGCGGTCCCGGCGCCCTGGGGGCGGCGGGACCGTCGGGGAAAGCGGGTCAGCCCGGGATGAGGCCGTCGCCGGAGAGCATGGCCCGGACCTCGTCGAGGCTCGCGTCGGGAGCCGGGAGGATGAGCTCCGAGGGCTCCAGGGCCTCGTCCGGGAGGGGCTCGCCGAGTCGCCGGACGGCGTCGAGGAGGTCACCCAGCGTGCGCCGGAAACCGTCCTCGTCCCCCGACTCCATCTCCGCGAGCAGCTCGTCGTCGAGCCGGTTGAGCTCGACGACGTGGCTGTCGGCCAGCGTCCGCTGGCCCTCCCCCATGATCCGTACGATCATGACGCGTCCTGTCTGTCGCCTACTTCTCGAAACGCGGGTGGGACTGCTGGGTGCGGTCCTGCGGCGCGGCCGCGCCACCGCCCTCGATGGCCTGCTGCTGCGCCGACGGCCCGCCGGCCAGCTCGGCCTTCATCCGCTGGAGCTCCAGCTCGACGTCCGTACCTCCGGACAGCCGGTCCAGCTCCGCCTGGATGTCGTCCTTCGCGAGCCCGGACTGGTCGTCCAGGGCGCCCGAGGCGAGCAGCTCGTCGATCGCGCCCGCGCGCGCCTGGAGCTGGGCGGTCTTGTCCTCGGCCCGCTGGATCGCGAGGCCGACGTCGCTCATCTCCTCCGAGATGCCGGAGAAGGACTCGGCGATCCGGGTCTGCGCCTGGGCCGCCGTGTAGGTCGCCTTGATGGTCTCCTTCTTGGTGCGGAAGGCGTCGACCTTGGCCTGGAGACGCTGGGCGGCGAGAGTGAGCTTCTCCTCCTCGCCCTGCAGCGTCTGGTGCTGCACCTCCAGGTCGCTGACCTGCTGCTGGAGGGCGGCCCGCCGGGACAGCGCCTCGCGCGCCAGGTCCTCGCGGCCGAGCGCCAGCGCCTTGCGGCCCTGGTCCTCCAGCTTGGCGGACTGGCCCTGCAGCTGGTTCAGCTGGAGTTCGAGCCGCTTGCGGGAGGTCGCGACGTCGGCGACACCGCGACGGACCTTCTGCAGCAGCTCCAGCTGCTTCTGGTACGAGTAATCGAGCGTCTCGCGCGGATCCTCGGCCCGGTCAAGGGCCTTGTTCGCCTTCGCGCGGAAGATCATCCCCATACGCTTCATGACACCGCTCATGGGCTTCGCGCGCCCCCTTCTGACGGACTTCGGCTCCAGCTCTCCAACAGGTCCACACTACGGGCCCTGTCTCCATTACCGCACTGTTCGGAGCGGGATGCGCTCCTCCCCAAGGACGACTGCGCGCGGTCCTCCCTCCGGCCCAGGGTGTAGAGGGGTCTAGGGGGAGTCCCGGCTCGTCGCCTGCACGTACCACCCAGGACGCAGTCTGTTAGCGGATCGTTCCCGCCCGAGCTGGGGTCCATGCCCACCACCCCGTACCCTTGGGTTTTGTGTTCCGTAGCCGTTCGAAGGACGAGAAGGCCCCCACCGACAAGGTGACGGCGGACCTCTCCACCAAGCAGCCCCGCGACCCCGAGGCCCCCAAGGGCCGCCCGACCCCGAAGCGGAGTGAAGCGCAGACCCAGCGTCGGCGTGCCGCGACGGTGCCGACCGACCGCAAGGAGGCCGCCAAGCGCCAGCGCGAGGCACGCCGCTCCGATCTGGCCCGTCAGCGCGAAGCGCTGGCCAGTGGCGACGAGCGTTACCTGCCCGCCCGCGACAAGGGTCCGGTCCGCCGCTTCGTGCGCGACTTCGTCGACTCCCGGTTCGCGATCGCCGAATTCTTCCTGCCGATGGCCGTGGTGATCCTCGTGCTGTCGCTGTTCGGCAACGCCAACCGGGCCCTGCAGAACATCTCCCTGCTGCTCTGGCTCGGTGTGATCATCCTGATCGTCATCGACTCGATCGGCATCTGGATCCGGCTGCGCAAGCAGCTGAACGAGCGCTTCCCGAACGAGCCGAAGCGCGGTGCGATCGCCTACGGCCTGATGCGTACGCTCCAGATGCGCCGACTGCGACTGCCGAAGCCGCAGGTCAAGCGCGGAGAGCGGCCCTGAGCGCCGACAGCTCGGACAGCGGCGAACACACCCTCGGCGAGGGTGCTTTCGGCGCGGCCACCTCGGAGGCGGGCGGCCCCGTGCTGCCCGCCGTCGCACAGCCCGCCGGTCCCGGCGGCCTGCGCGACACCATCCGCCAGGAGATCATCGCCCGCCAGCTCGACGAGCAGATATCCAGCCGCTACCCCGTAGGGCAGCGGCTGCGGATCCTCGACGCCGGCATGGGGCAGGGCGCGCAGACGCTCCGCCTCGCCCGCGCCGGTCACACCGTGACGGGCCTGGAGGCCGATCCCGAGCTCCTCAAAGCGGCGCGCGACTCACTGGCGACCGAACCCGCCGGAATCCGCGAGCGGGTCCGGATGATCGAGGGCGACGGACGCGAGACCGGCGTCCACTTCCTGCCCGGCAGCTTCGACGTGGTCCTCTGCCACGGCGTCCTCATGTACGCGGACGAACCGGACGCACTGCTCGCCGGCCTCGCCCGGATGCTGGCCCCCGGCGGCCTGCTCTCCCTGGTCGTGCGAAACGCCGAGGCGCTCGCCATGCGGCCCGGCCTCGCCGGCGACTGGTCAGGAGCGCTCACGGCCTTCGACTCCGACGTGTACACCGACGACCACGGCGTGAAGGTCCGCGCCGACCGGCTCGACGCGATCACCGCGACGCTCTCGGGCATCGCGGCGCCGCTGCACGCCTGGTACGGGGTACGCGTCTTCACCGACGGCGTCCCCGCCGGGGCGGGGCTGCCGGCCGCCGAAGAACTGGAACGGCTGCTTTCCGCCGAGGATCGGGCGGGGCGGGTGGAGCCGTATCGCGGCGCCTCCGCCCCCTGAGCCCTGACCCGCACCCATTGCTCGGCGCGCACCGGGTGCGGGTTCAGGCGCGGAAGCCTGGGCCCGGCAAGGGGCGCCGCCCGTTGTGCCCACCCGTTCCGCCCCGGCGGAACGATTGCCCACAACGAGGCGGGGCCGGGGGTTGCGGGTGGGCACCGCCCCAGCGGAACGAATGCCCACAACGGGCGGGGCCGGGGGTTGCGGGTGGGCACCGCCCCGGCGGAACGAATGCCCACAACGAGGCGGGGCGCAGGCCCGGGGGTGGGCGTCCGCTCCGTGGAGCGGGCGCCCACCGGGGTCAGGATTCGGCGTTGAGGGGCATGGGGCCGTAGATCTTGGTGCCGTCCTCGGAGAGGGTGACCTGGTCGGCGCCGCCGCCGAGGAGGTCACGCCAGTGCTCGCCGATCCAGCTTTCGGCGTCGCCCTGGGTGGTGAACTCCTCGGGGGTCACCACCGGCTCGACCTGTGTGCCGTCGGACTTCTCGAACCGCCACGTCCATGCCATGTCCGCCTCCTGGCGCTCACCGGATGATCGGTTTCCTGCCCGCAGCGTAGCCGGGCGCGCACGCCTCGCGGTGGCGCGGGAGGATCTGAGGGTGGAACTGACTCTGCTCGGCACCGGAGCCCCGCTCGGCCTGCCCCGCCCCGACTGCCCCTGCGCCGTGTGCGCGCTGTCCCGCGGTACCCGGGTGCGGGCCGCGACCGCGCTGCTCGTGGACAGTGCGCTGCTGCTGGACCTGACCCCGGGCGCCGCGCTGGCGGCGGCCCGTTCGGGACATTCGCTCGTGGGTGTGCGGCAGGTGCTGCTGACGCATCCGCACGACGGGCCGGCGGTGGAGGTGCCGGCGGGGCTGCCGACGGCGGGCCGGGTGCCGGACGGCCGGGAGCTGACGCTGATCAGCGGGCACACGGTGCGGGCGGTGTCGATGGACTCCCCCGGCACCGGGTACGAGGTGACGTCGGCGGACGGCGAGCGGCTGCTGTACCTGCCGCCGGGCGGCGCTCCGGCGGGGCTGCCGGAGGACCACGGGGTGCCGTACGACATGGTGATCGCCGATGTGACGGGCCGGCCGGACGGACTGGCGCGGCTGCGGGCGACGGGGGCGGTCGGGACGACCACCGAGGTGATCGCGGTGCACCTGGACCACGACGCGCCCACGGGGGCCGAGCTGGACCGGCGGCTGGCGGCGGCGGGCGCGCGGGCGGTGCCGGACGGGACGACGCTGTACGTGGGCGAGTACCACGAGGTGCCGGACGTGCCGCGGCGGACGCTGGTGACCGGCGGGGCCCGGTCGGGGAAGTCGGTGGAGGCCGAGCGGCGCCTGGAGACCTTCCCCGACGTGCTGTACGTGGCGACGGGCGGGACCCGGGAGGGCGACGCGGAGTGGGCGCAGCGGGTGGACCTGCACCGGGAGCGGCGGCCGGGTTCCTGGCGTACCGCCGAGACCTGCGACCTCGTGCCCCTGCTCGCCGGGGACGGTCCGGCGCTGCTGATCGACTGTCTGTCGCTGTGGCTGACCGATGCCATGGACCGGGTGGGCGCGTGGGACGACGAGCGGTGGGCGGCGGGCGGGCAGACGGCGCTGCGGGAGCGGACGGCGGAGCTGGTGGCGGCGCTGCGGGCCACGGGCCGTACGGTCGTGGCGGTGACGAACGAGGTCGGCTCGGGTGTGGTGCCGGGCACGGCGGCGGGGCGCAGGTTCCGGGACGAGCTGGGCCGGCTGAACGCGGCCTTCGCCGACGAGTGCGAGCAGGTCCTCCTCGTGGTCGCCGGACAGCCGTTGGTGTTGCGCGGGTAGGGTGCGATCACCGATGGCCACCGGACAGGCCCCAGCTGATTGTCACAAGGCGGAACCCGTGAACCTGGACGACTTCTCCGATCTGATCGAGCGCCCCGACGGCGGGATCCGCCGTGACGCGGAGGAGCGCCGGGAGCGGCTGATCGTGCCGCCCGGCGCGCTGGGGCGCCTGGACGAGCTGGGCGAGTGGCTGGCGGCGGCGCAGGCGACCGTCAAGGTGCGGGCGATCGAGCAGCCGCGGGTGGTGCTGTTCGCGGGCGACCACGGGGTGGCCTCGCTCGACGTGTCGGGCCGTGCCGCGGGTACCGCGCACGAGCTGGTGCGCGCGGTCCTGGACGGGGCGAGCCCGCTGGCCGTGCTGGCCCGCTCGATGAACGTGCCGGTGCGGGTGGTGGACGCGGGTCTGGACTGCGAGCCGGAGCTGCTGCCCGCCGAGGTGGTGCGGCGCCGGGTGCGGCGCGGCAGCGGCCGGATCGACGTGGAGAACGCGCTGACGGTCGAGGAGACGGAGGCCGCGGTCCGGCTCGGCGTCGCGATCGCCGACGAGGAGGCGGACTCGGGCACCGATCTGGTGGTGCTCGGGGACCTGAGCGTCGGCGGGACGACGCCGGCGTCGACGCTGATCGCGGCGCTGTGCGGGACGGACGCCTCGGTGGTGACCGGCCGGGGCGGCGCCGGGATCGACGATCTGGCGTGGATGCGCAAGTGCGCGGCGATCCGGGACGCGCTGCGGCGGGCCCGGCCGGTCCTCGGCGACCAACTGGAGCTGCTGGCGGCGGTCGGCGGGGCGGACCTGGCGGCGATGACGGGTTTCCTGTTGCAGGCGTCGGTGCGGCGGATGCCGGTGATCCTGGACGGTGTGGTGGGTGCGGCCTGCGCGCTGGTGGCGCAGCGGGCGGCGTTCCGGGCGCCGGACTGGTGGCTCGCGGGCCAGGTGAGCGGGGAGCCGGCGCAGGCGAAGGCGCTGGACCGGATGGCGCTCAACCCGCTGCTCGACCACGGCGTCCATGTGGGTGAGGGAACCGGGGCGTTGCTCGCGCTTCCCCTCGTCCAGGCCGCGGCGGCGTTCGCCGCGGAGCTTCCCGAGCGTCCGGATCCGGCCACGTCGGCCGCGTCGGACGACTCCGACGGGGAGCACTGAGGGAAGAGGGACCGCCCGGATCCGGAGCGGCGGCGCGCCACGCGCGCGGCCGCCTCCGGCGCCCGGGCGCGGCGAGCGGTGCCCCATATGATCGCTTTTCATGGGAGAGGTCCGCTTGTCCGCCGAAGCAGCGCCCCGGGGCAGCACCGTCCGTTCGCGCCGCGGCGCAGCGTTCGCCGTCTGGTACCTGCGCGTCGTCACGTTCATCAATTTCCTGAGCGCCGTCTGGGTCTCGTTCGGACAGGACCTGCGCCGGCACAACGAGGACGACTACTTCACGCCGTACATGCTCACGGCGGGCTTCGCCTCGGGGGTCTTCACCCTGTTCCTGGCGATCACCATGCGGCGCCGCAAGCGGGCCGCGTGGATCCTCAACATGGTGCTCGGCGGCCTCTTCCTGCTGCTCTTCGCGCTCGTGATGGTCTTCCCGGAGATCCGGCGGCACGCCCAGAACTGGATCTCGCTCACCCTGACCGCCGCCTTCGTCGTGGCGCTGCTGCTCGGCCGCAGGGAGTTCTACGCGAAGGGCGACCGTTCCAACCCGTGGCTGGCCGCGGCCGTGGCGGTCGGCGGACTCCTCGTCACCTCGCTGCTCGCCGCCGTCCTGGTCACCGTCACCAACACCTCCACCGGCCACTCCACCTTCCTGGAGCGCTGGCGGTACGGCGTGCTGCGGCTGATCACCCTGGCCGCCGACGACTCCCGCATGCCCGGCATCTCCACCCCCGGCTGGGTCGACGTCACCATCAACGTGATGTCCACGCTGCTCCTGTTCGCCGTCCTCTTCGCGGCGTTCCGCTCCCGGCGGGCCACCGACCCGCTGACGGAGGAGGACGAGGAGCGGCTGCGGGCGCTGCTCGACAAGCACGGCGACCGCGACTCGCTCGGCTACTTCTCGCTGCGCCGGGAGAAGAGCGTCGTGTGGTCGCCGAGCGAGAAGGCGGCCGTCGCCTACCGGGTGGTCGGCGGGGTGTCCCTCGCCTCCGGCGACCCGATCGGCGACCCCGAGGCCTGGCCCGGCGCCATCGAGCCCTGGCTGGCCGAGGCCCGCGAGCACGGCTGGATCCCGGCGGTGATGGGCGCGAGCGAGGAGGCCGGCACCATCTACGCCCGGCACGGCCTGGACGCCCTGGAGCTGGGCGACGAGGCGATCGTGGAGACCGACGAGTTCACCCTGGACGGCCGGGCGATGCGGACGGTCCGGCAGGCGTACAACCGGGTCAAGCGGGCCGGGTACGAGGTCCGGATCCGACGCCACGAGGACATTCCGGCCGACGAGACGGCCGAGCTGCTGCGCAAGGCCGACGACTGGCGGGACGGGGCCACCGAACGGGGCTTCTCGATGGCGCTGGGCCGGCTCGGCGATCCGAGCGACGGCCGCTGCGTGATGCTGGAGTGCACCGACGAGCAGGGTGAGCTGCGGGCCGTGCTGTCCTTCGTGCCCTGGGGCCCCAAGGGGCTCTCGCTCGACCTGATGCGCCGTGACCGGGAGTCCGAGAACGGTCTGATGGAGTTCATGGTCATCGAACTCCTCCAGCGGGCCAAGGAGATCGGGATCACTCAGGTCTCACTGAACTTCGCCATGTTCCGCTCCGTCTTCGAACGTGGCTCGAAGCTCGGGGCGGGACCCGTGCTGCGGATGTGGCGTTCGCTGCTCAGCTTCTTCTCCCGCTGGTGGCAGATCGAGTCGCTGTACCGCGCCAACGCCAAGTACCGACCCATCTGGGAGCCCCGATTCATGCTCTTCGAGAAGAGTGCCGACCTGCTGCGCATCGGCCTGGCGGCCGGTCGGGCCGAGGGCTTCCTGGAGGCCCCGGGCCTGCCGAAGTGGATGCACCGCAGGCATCTGGAGAGCGGGCGTTGAGCGGGGGCCTCGCCCGGTTCGCCCGCCGCGAGTGGGGGCCGCTGTTCGGCACCGTACGGGCCGCCCTCGTCACGTCGGGGTGGCGTGCGGTGCCGATGACGCTGGCCGCCGTCTGCCTGACGGCCGGGTTCCAGGTCGTGCAGAACCAGGACTGGGGCTACCAGCCGGTCCAGGACATCGGTTCCGTACGGGCCGAGGACCCGCTGTGGCTCGCGCTGCTGCGGACTCCGCTGTCGCTCTTCGTCCCCGCGCTCGACCTGCCCGTGTGGGGCGCCCTGGCCCAGGTGCTGCTGGTGTTCGGGATCGCCGAGATCTGCATCGGGCGGTGGCGGACGCTCGGCGTCGCCTACCTGGCGACGCTGGCCGGCACGCTCTACGCGCGCGTGGGCATCGCGCTCGGCCCTGACGGCCCGCTCGGGCTGCCCGCCACCGACGCGCAGGTCGTCGACACCGGCCCGTCGGCGGCCGTGGTGGGTCTCGCCGTGTACGTCTGCCGGCGGTACGGCGCCCGGTGGACGGGCGCGCTCGTCGTGCTGGCGATGGTGGTCGAGGTGGTGATCAAGCCGAACCTGGCGGGCAAGGAGCACCTCGCGGCGATCGCCGCCGTCCTCGTCCTGATCGGGGTCCAGGCCTGGCGCGGGCGCGGTCAGGACGACGGGGGCGTGCCCCGCCCGGGCACCCGCTCCTGGAAGCCGCCGATCACGTCCTGAAGGCGGCGGCGGACCTTGGTCCACCGTTTGTCGTGGCGGTACGCGCGGATCGCGGCCCGGGCCCTGGCCTTGTGGCGGCGGGCGTAGAGGTGCCGGGACCACCAGGAGCCCGGGCGGGCCAGGCGGACGGCGCCGACGATCGCCACGAACGGGATCAGGGTCCCGATCACGGCGAGCCGGACCTTCCCCTTCACCAGGGTGACCAGGACCAGGGCGAAGTTGAGCACGAGGGTGAGGATGAAAGTGGCCCGGTCCTGCCGCTCGTCCGCCGTCATGTCGTTGACGCCGAGCGGTGAGAAGCCGCTGAGCGCGAGTCCCACCAGGGCCGCGGTGAGGACGACCACCTCGACGCTCTTGCGGCCCTCGTCCGTCCAGTACACGTCGTCCAGGTGGAGGATGAGCGCGAACTCGTCGAGGACGAGCCCGGCGCCGATCCCGAAGACGACGGCGAAGACGGCGCCGCCCACGCCGTGCCGGTCGCTGCCCACCGCGCCGAATCCGCCGATGACGGTGAGGACGACGCCGGGTACGACGTGATGGATGTGGAGCCCTCCGGAGGAGACGTTCCGGAACGGGCCCTTCCCCGCCCGGATGAGCCGGGTGACGGTGCGGGTGACCAGGAATGTCAGGACGAAGGAGGTCAGAGCGAGCAGCATCGGGACCTTGCCCGGCTCGACGATGTTGCGGGAGAACCAGTGACCCATGCCACCCCGTTCCGATATGCGCGGTATGCGCAATCTACCGTCCGGAGGCGGCGATTACCCTGCCCGGATGGACGGCCTGCGTTTCGCCTTCGGCACCCTCACGGTGTTCCCCGCCCGCATCACCCGCTGGGACCGGGACGCGGCGCGCGCCGGCATGCTCTGCGCCCCCGTGGCCGGGCTGACCGTCGGGCTCTCCGCCGCCGCGCTCGGCGGCGCGTTCCTGCTGCTCGGTTCGGGCCCGCTGCTCGCGGCCGTCGCCGCCACCGCCGTCCCCGCCGTGCTCACCCGGGGCCTCCACCTCGACGGCCTCGCCGACACGGCCGACGGCCTCGGCAGCGCCAAGCCGGCCGAGGACGCGCTGCGCATCATGAAGCAGTCGGACATCGGACCGTTCGGCGTCATCGCCCTCGTCCTCGTCCTGCTCGCGCAGGTCGCCGCGCTCCACCGGCTGTACGAGCAGAGCTGGACGCACGGCACCGTCGCCGTCGCGCTCGCCGCCACCGTCGCCCGCCTCGCCCTCACCCACGCCTCCCGCCACGGCGTCCCCGCCGCCCGCCCCGAGGGCCTCGGCGCGATCGTCGCCGAGACCGTCCCGGTCCGCTCCGCCACCCTCGCCACCGCCCTCGTCCTCACCTCCTGCGCCGCCGCCGGCCTCCTCTCCTCCCCCTACGACGCCCTCCGCGACGTCCTCGCCGCCGGCGCCGCCCTCTGCGCCGCCGCCCTCCTCCTCCGCCGCTGCGTACGGCGGTTCGGCGGGGTCACGGGCGACGTCTTCGGCGCGGTGGAGGAGACGGCGGCGACGACGGCCCTGGTGGCGCTGACGCTGGGGTGACCGTTCCGTGACCCGGTGGACGGGCAACCATCGGGACGGCCGGCGGGTCACAGGACCATGATCAGAAGCCACGCCCGTACCGCCGCCGTCCTCGCCACGGCGTCCCTGCTCCTGACCGCCTGCGGCGGGGGCGGTGACTCCCCCGACGCCAAGCCCTCGTCCGCCGCGCCCACGGGGCATCCGGTCTTCGACCAGAAGCCGGACCGCCAGCTGTTCCACGCGATGCGCCGGACGCAGAAGGCGGGGAACGCACGCTTCGTCCAGACCCTGTCCTTCGGCTCGAAGGCGAAGGGCGACGCGGTCCGGACGACGACCGGGCGCATGGACTTCACCGGCGGGCGCGGCCAGGCCGACGTGGTCTGGAAGGTGCCCAAGGGGGTGTCCGGGGAAACCCGGGGCGTCCTGCTCGGCCGGACGCCCGGACGGGGGGACGGACCCGCCTCCGTCGGCTATCTGGTCGACGGTCAGCAGATCCACTACCGGGCCGCCTCCTCGGCCTACTGGATCCGCTACGCCTCCGGCGACACCACCCGGTCGAGGACGAGCGACGCCCTCGACCACCTGCGGGGCACCGAGGCGCCCATCGGCGGCACGCTCCTCGAAGGGGTGGGCGGAGCGGAGGCGACCGCGCAGAGCCCCGCGGCCGAAGGCCGTACGTACCGGGCGACCATGCCCTTCAGCGTGCTGCGGGCCGTGTTCCCCTCCGACCTGGGCGACGAGCTGACCGTCGACGAGTCCACGGGCCACGCGCAGCCGGGGGTGCCGCTGACGGTCACCGTGGACAAGGAGGGCCGGATCACCCGCGCCACGGCCGATCTCTCCACGCTCCTCCGGAAGGACGGCGCCTTCGCCGGGTTCACGACCCTGACCTCGGACCTCACCCTCACCGGGTACGGCACCTCGGCACCGGCCATGACCCCGTCCGGGACCGTCCGTACGGCGGCCGGGAACGTCCTGGCCATGTGGGACGTGAAGGACGGCGGCTGCGTCGACTTCGACTCCGGTCAGCGCCTCGCGCACATGGTCGTGACCGTGGACTGCTCCGGTCCGTACGACGCCCGCGTCTTCACCCGGATCCCCCTGCGCGAGGGCACTTCGCCGGAGGACACCCAGGAGCGCTCCGACACCGCCTGCGCCTTCGCCCACGACGTGCGGAGGCCCGTGTGGCTGCCGAAGGCGACCGACATCTGGGCCTGGTGGACCCCCGCGCCCAAGGGGCACCCCGGGAAGGACGGGGTGACCTGCTACGTGACCACGAAGCGCGGCGACTCCTAGCAGGGCTTGCGCCACACCCCGAGGTCGTACTTCTTGAGCATGGAGCTGAGGCCCAGCGCGCGGGCCTGGGGGCAGAACTCGTCGGTGTCCAACTCGTATTCGACGTGGAAGACGGCTTTGCCGGCGGTGACGAACGGGGTGAGGCGGCCGCATTCGTCGTATTCGGCGCACTGCTCGTTGACGGCGAAGTCGAAGTCGGGCAGGAGCTGGGGGATCTGGTCGAGGTCGTTCTTGAGGCCGACGGCGAGCCCGCGGTCGTGGGCGAGGCGGGCGATGAGGCGGTTGTAGCGGAGTTGGTCGGCGGCGGTGAGGGGGAAGCCGGTGGGATTGCGGTAGCCGTCCATGTTGTCGGGTTCGACGGCGTCGAAGCCCTTGTCCCGGCACATGTCGAGGCGCTTCGCCATGAGGGGTCCGAGGACGTCGGTGCGGCGGATGTCGAGCCAGCGCTCGCCGTCCCAGCCGTTGCCCTTGCCGAGCAGGGCGGCGGGGAACTTCGCCGCGTCGGGGCGGAAGTCCTCCCAGGCGCCGGTGGAGAGGTAGCAGATGACCTTCCGGCCGCGCGCCCGCAGGTCCGCGACGGTGGACGCGGAGTGGTCGAAGCCGTCGATGTCGTACACGGGTACGTCGACCGCCGGGTCGAGGCGGCCGCTGAGCTGCCACTGCCAGGCGAGGCCGGGCTTCGGCCGCCAGCGCCCGCCGTCCGTCGGCTTCGGGTCGGGCTCGGGCCCGGGGCTCGCCGTACAGGCCGTGGCGAGCAGCAGGAGGCCGGCGAGCAGGGGGATCGCGCGTCTCATCGGGCGGGCTCCAGGAGGTGCGGAAGGGTGCCCCACGGGTGGGCGCCGGTGCCGGGCACGGCGCAGTGCACCGGGGTGGCCGGGCGGACGCCGGGCGGGGCCGCGTAGACGAGGTGGCAGTAGTGCGGGGCGACCGGGAGGTCGAGCGCGCGGTACGTGTCCCAGGGACCCTCGAAGGTGACGAGGAGGTCGGCCTGGGCCTCGTATCCGGCGTCCGGGTGGGCGCCGTGGTTGAAGACGAGGGTGGCGGCCCCGGCGGCCCGCGCCGCGACCGCGATCCTGCGGTAGTGGACGAGCGCGCCGGGCGCGGTCGCGACCTGGTCGAGGAAGGCCCCGTCGGCGCCGTACCAGTCGCGGTGGCGGAGCAGGTCGGTGACGACCTCGCCGTGCGGGCGACGGCCGTAGGCGGTGTCCGCGTAGCCGAGGACCCGTACGCCGGCCGCCCGCAGGCGCCCGGCCGCGTCGGCGAACGCCGGGTCGCGCGCCTCGCCCGCGCCGTTCGCCGGGTTCAGGACGACGCCGTAGAGGAAGGGCGCCGCGTCGACGAGTGCCGTCCAGGCCTCGGGGCGCTCGGCCGGGTGCTCGTAGTACGGCACCAGGAGGGAAGGGGTCGTCACGGTCCGGGCCCCCTAGACGCGGTGGACGGTCGGTCGTACCAGCAGAACACAGCTCAGGACGGCCAGCAGCGCCGCCGCTCCCCCGGCCGCCAGCGGGCCCGCCGCCGGCACCGCGGTCTGGGCCGCCGCCGCGAGCAGGCAGACGCCGGCCGCGCTGAGGACCGCGCCGAAGGCCTGGAGCAGCAGGCCCAGCCAGAGCACGGTGCCGATCAGGAGCAGGGTGGCGATCCGCGGCGGCGTCGGCCACGACGCGTCCGGCCACACCAGGGTGGCGGCGAGCGTGAGGGCGAGCAGGACGGTGAGGTAGCCGCCGAGGCAGAGGACGAGGGTGCCGGTGACCGCCCGGCGGAACTCCCGCGCGGTGGTGAGCGTCCTCAGCCGGGTCAGGCTCTCGCCCCGGAAGCGGTACAGCAGCCACTCGGCGGGCCCCATCGAAAGGGTCAGCGCGATGACCGCCCCCGCCCCGCTCACCAGCGTGTCGCCCACGCCGGCGTGGAGGACCAGCAGGCCGCTCCCCAGGCCGAACAGGCCGTACGGGAGGGACGCGGCGGGCGCCGGCCCGCCGCGGCCCCTGGCGCCGCGCCGCGCGCCCGGCCTCACCACGAACGCGGCGCAGGCGACGGCCGCGGCCAGCGAGGCCAGGAGCAGCCCGGCGCGCAGCGCGTCGGGCAGGTCCCAGCGGAACGCGGGGAACGCACCGGCCAGCGGTGAGAGGGCGCGGAGCAGGGCCCGTTCGCGGCCCATCACCAGGAGGACGGTCGCGGCGGCGAGGTACAGCGACTGCCCCGCGGCGAACACGGCGGCCGGGGTCTCGCCGGGCGCCGCGACCGCGAGGGCGACGGCCGTCCCGGCGAGCGCTCCCGCCGGTGCGCCGACGAGCAGCGCGCGGGCGGCGGCGGCCCGCTCCCCGAGGCCCAGCCAGGTGTACGCGCGGTGCGACAGCGCCTGGTTCCACACCCATCCGGTGACGGCCCCGGCGAGGAGCGGGATCGTTCCGCCGGGCAGTCCGGCGCGGCCGCCCCCACCGGCCAGGAGCGGCGCGGCCAGGACGTACGCCAGTCCCGGCAGCGCGAAGACGAGCCCGCGCAGCAGGCAGCCCGCCAGTTCCGAGTGCCACGGCCCGTCCCGGAGCGCCGTCGGCTCCGGGTGGCGCCGCTCCACGCGCGCGTAGAGGTCCTCGGCGAGCGCGAAGGAGTCGGCCCTGCCGTAGGTGAGCCGGATGTGGTCGTCGGTCATCCCGTCGGACTCGAGGATCGCCGCGATCTCGTCCGGGTGCACCGCGACGGCGACGAACCCGTCGAGCCGTTCGGCGAGTTCGTCCATCGGATCGGCGGCGGGCCGCTCGTCGGCGGGCGGGGGGCCGGGGTCCGCGGACGGGTCGGCGTGGCCTTCCGCCGGCGGGGGTGTGGCCCGTGTCGCCGGGTGCTCCCGGCGGGGGCGGGGGACGGCGGGGAGGGGGGTGGCCGTCGTCGGGGGTTTCAGCCAGAGGGAGCCGCTCATGCCGGGGTGCCTCCGGGGACGAGGGCCGCGGAGGCACGGCGCGGGGCGGGGATGCTGAGGCGGAGGGGGGCGAGGGGCGGGGCGGGGCGCGGAGTGCGGGCGCCGGCCAGTTCGCGGTAGATCTGGCGGAAGCCGTCCACCGAGCGGTTGAGGGTGAACCGGTCGATGACGCGTTGCCGGGCCAGGCGGCCGAGTTCGGCGCGCCGTGCGCCGTCGCGGAGGAGTTCGGTGACGGCGGCGGCCATGACGGCCGGTTCGCGGGGCGGCACGACGATGCCGGTGTCGCCGACGGCCTCCCGTACGCCGCCGACGTCGGTGGAGACGGTGGCGCGGCCGCAGGACATGGCCTCGATGAGGGAGAAGGGGAAGCCCTCGCTGATGGAGGAGAGCATGACGACGCTGCCGGCGGCGTAGGCGGAGGGGACGTCCGAGACGCGGCCCTCGAAGGACACCCCGTCGGTGACGCCCAGTTCGGCGGCGAGCTTCTCCAGCCGGGTCAGGTAGTCCTCGTTGCCGGCGGGGACCGGGCCGAACAACCGGAGCCGGAGTTCGGGCAGTTCGGCGCGGCAGATCGCGTACGCCCGGACGAGGGTCTCCAGGTCCTTGATGGGGTCGACGCGTCCGCACCAGCTGAGGGTGGGGGTCTCGGGTTCGGGTCCGGCCTCGGGGAAGAGGGCGGGGTCGACTCCGTTGTAGACGGTGCGGATGCGCTCGGTGGGGGCGCCGCCGCGTTCCTCCCAGCGCCGGTTGTACTGGTTGCAGGGGGTGATCAGGTCGGCCTTGACGTATCCGAGGGTGTTGAGCTCGCGGTAGAAGCCGAGCATGAGGGCCTTGACGGGCCAGCGTTGCGCTTCGGTGCGGTAGCCGAGGTAGCGCTCGCGGAGGTAGATGCCGTGTTCGGTGAGCAGGAAGGGGACCCCTTCGAAGTGCTGCGCGGCGAGTGCGGGCAGCGTGGCGAGACCGCTGGAGACGGCGTGGGCGACGCTGCCGTCGGCTATCCGGGCGGCGAGCGGCCGCAGGGCGTGTTCCAGCAGGTCGGTGGCGGTGAGCGCGTCGTGGACGGTGGGCCGGGCCGCGAGCGTCGGCAGGTGCGGCATGGTCCAGATCCACATGAGGGAGCGCAGGGCGGGCTCGGAGCGGAGCGCGGTGGTCAGCCGCCCCTGCCGGGCGAGTGCGGCCAGTTCGTACAGGCCGGTGCCGAAGTCCCGGTCCGAGTCGGGGTCGAGGAGGGCGAGCAGGAGCCCCTCGTACGCGTCGAGGAAGCGGCGGCGTTCGCGCCCCCGCAGGGGCCGGCGCGCGCGTACGGGCGCGGCCGGTCCCTGCGGAAGTCCCCAGAGGGGGTACGCGGTGTGCCGGGTGACGTTGGACGGCAGCTCCCAGGTGACGGGTTCGCGGCCGCTGCCGGTGAGGGCGAGGATCTCGAAGTCGACCTCGGGCATGCCGCGGACGAGCTGGTCGCACCAGGTGCTGACGCCGCCGTGGACGTGCGGGTAGGTGCCTTCGGTGAGCATGGTGACGTGGCGGCCACGGCTCGGCATGTACGGTTCCCCCCAGAACGTGCTGGTCAGGCGGTCGGCAGCGTGAGTGTGACGGTGCTCTGGAGCAGTTCGGGCGCGGTCCAGGCGGAGCGTGTTCCGGCGTAGGGCGAGCCGAAGACGGCGCTGCCGAGGAGGAGCCGCTTGCGGGTGCCCTCGGGGGCGGTGACGGGCGCGGTGACGCCGGCGGGTGCCTTGACCGTGACCGTGCCGCCGATGCGGTAGGCGGTGACCTTGCCGGCGGCGAGGGCCTGGTCCCACGCGGTGCGGCGGCTCAGTTCGGTGCCCACGTCCCGCTGCGCCGGGTTCACCAGCGGCGTGTTGGCGGCGAACAGGGCCCGGTAGTCGGCGAGCACCCGGTCGAGGACGGGGTAGAGGAGTCGTTCCTCGGCGAGGTTGGACTGGTGCACGTAGTGCGGGCGGGGGTCGTTGCCCAGGACGTGGGAGAGCGCGGTGCGGGCCTCCTGCGGGACGATCCGGTCGGCGTAGCCGGTGGCGGTGTCGAGCGGGGCGGGCAGGCAGGTGGAGGCCGGGTTGGACTCGCAGATGCCGCTGCCGCCGTCGGCGCGCGAGGTGTAGACCCAGTTGTACTCGTCGGCCATCTCGGCGGCGGTGCCCACGTTGTAGTACACGTTCATGGGGTGGCGGGGCACGGTCTTCGCGGCGCCGACCGCACGCTGCTGCGGTTCGCGGGAGTTGTCGCTCGCGGTCCACTTGACGCCGTTGTCCGCGAGGGCGCCGGCGAGGTTGGGGTTGTCGACGGGCTGCTGGGGCAGGGTCCTCAGGCCGGAGTGCTCGCCGGTGACGAGTTCGCCGCGGTCGACGGAGATCCCCTTGCTCACGGCCCAGTTGTGGTTGTCGCGGATCTGGGCGGAGAGCTCGGAGCGGCTGACCCAGAGGGTGTTCCCGGCGGTGTCCTTCGCGCACTGCCAGGGGACGACGGTGTTGTCCTGGACGCATCCGAGGAAGGGGTGGGTGTAGGTGTGATTGATCCACCGGTACTGGGCGCGGTCGGCGACCAGCCGGTCGGTGAGCGGGTCGGTGCCGCCGTGCTCGGTCTTCCACTGCTCGCCCTGGCCGCCGTTGTAGACCATGTCGAGGGTGAAGCCGGAGGCCTTCTGCCAGGCGGCGGCGTACTGCGCGTCGGCGACGGTCATGCGGATCGGGTTCGCGCCCTCGCCGTCGTCGCCGACGCAGTCGAAGTCGCCGGGGGTGCAGTTGAGCGTGGCGTCCCAGCGGGCGTCGGGGGCGAAGACGTCGTCGACGTGGACGGAGAGGTAGTTGCGGCTCTGGCCGAGGTGGACGCCCTGGGTGAGCCATTCGACGATGCCGCGGGCGAGGGACCGGAACTGTCGCTGGTACTGGTTGTAGGCGAAGGTGACGACGAGTTCGCGGCGGCCGTCGGCGGCGTACTCGCCGACGAGGCTGGCCCGGCCGCCGTCGACGGGGATGTCGACGTAGCTGGTGTAGCCGGCCCGGGGGCGGCCCGCGTAGCCGTAACTCTCGGCGATCGCGGGGTCGTTGTCCTCGAAGGCGAGGGATCCTGCCAGGTAGCGGAAGGGGCCGGCCTTTCCGGCGGCGGTGACACCGGCGGTGGCTCCGTCGAGGACGCCGGAGTAGCCGCCCTGGTCGGTGTAGTCGAGGCCGACGCCGGGGTGCGACCAGGTGTAGGCGTCGACCTGCGGGATGCCGAAGGTCCGCTCGTACGCCTGGAGGGCGGTGTGCTCGGCGGAGTCGGGGCCGAAGGCGCTCTCGTGGGGCAGGACCACGCCCTGGTACTTGGCGCGGGGGCGGCCGTCGACCGTGTCGCTGAGGAAGGCCGCGTCGAGGACCGGCCGGTTCGGGTCGTCGAGGTCGATCCTGCGGTACGGGACGCCGGAGCCCTTCAGCTCGGCGGTGATCGCCTCGACCGCGCTGCCGCCGTCGTCGACGACGAGGACGGTGAGGTCGATGCGGGGCACCGTCGCGGCGACCGCCTGCGCGGACGGCACGACGGTGGCGAGCAGCGCGGCCGCGGCGAGCACCGCGACACGGGCGCCGCGGGGTGTGCCGGTGCGGGCGCGGTGAGCGGTTCTGGGCGCACGGATTCGGCCGGATTCCATCGAGTGTGTCCCCCCTCGCCAGGTCCGCCCGGAGCCGTCGCGGGATCGGGGGGACCTGTGGAGATGATGCAGATGATGCAAAGGCGACGGCGTCGTCCTTGCGTGAATGAGGCGAGTGTGGAGCAGGTCTCCGAGCCGGGAAGGTAAACATGAAAGAGACACCACGGATGAGTGAATCGCAGCCCCCGTGAGCGAACCGGCTGAGCGAGCGTAGGCTCGTTCTCGGCCCTCTTCGGGCCGAAATACGATGAGGCGGGCACGGTCGGCCCATCCCTCGACCAGCACAGAACTCAATGAAAGCGAGATTTCACCACCGTGACTGCTCTCACTCTCAGCACCGCCGGCGCGGCGACGCTGCGCGCCGACGTTGTCGTCGTCGGTGTCGCGAAGTCCGGCAAGACGCTCGTCGTCGCCCCGGGCGCCGAGGCCGTCGACACGGCCTTCGAGGGCCGGCTCGCCGCCGTCCTGGAGACCCTGGGCGCCTCGGGCTCCGAGGGTGAGGCGACCAAGCTGCCCGCCCCCGCCGGCGTGAAGGCCCCGGTCGTCCTGGCCGTCGGCCTGGGCACCGCCCCCGAGGACGGCGAGGCGTACGGCTCCGAGGTCCTGCGGCGTGCCGCCGGCACCGCGACCCGCACGCTGACCGGTGTGAAGAAGGCCGCGTTCGCGCTGCCGATCACCGCTCCCGAGGACGCCGCCGCCATCGGCGAGGGCGCGCTGCTCGGCGCGTACGTCTACACCGCGTTCCAGGACACCACCGACGCGAAGAAGCCGCTGGGCGAGGTCGCCCTGCTCGGCGCCAAGCCCCGCGACAAGGCCTACAAGGCCGCCGCGGAGCGCGCCCTGGCCGTCGCCGAGGAGATGAACCGCGCTCGCGACCTGGTCAACATGCCGCCCAACGAGCTGACCCCGGCCACGTTCGCCGCCGCCACCCAGGTCGCCGGCAAGGAGCACGGCCTCAAGGTCCAGGTCCTCGACGAGAAGGCGCTCGCCAAGGGCGGCTACGGCGGCATCCTGGGCGTCGGCAACGGCTCGGTGAACCCGCCGCGCCTGGTCCGCGTCGCCTACACCCACCCGAAGGCGGAGAAGACCCTCGCCCTGGTCGGCAAGGGCATCACCTACGACTCGGGCGGCATCTCCCTGAAGCCGGCCGGCCACAACGAGACGATGAAGTGCGACATGGCCGGCGCCGCCGCCGTCCTGTCCACCGTCGTCGCCGCGGCCCGCCTCGGCCTCGAGGTCAACGTCACCGGCTGGCTGGCGCTCGCCGAGAACATGCCGTCCGGCTCCGCCACCCGCCCGGGTGACGTGCTGAACATGTACAGCGGCAAGACCGTCGAGGTCCTGAACACCGACGCCGAGGGCCGGCTCGTCCTCGCCGACGCGCTGACCAAGGCGTCCGAGGAGCACCCGGACGCGATCGTCGACGTGGCGACCCTGACCGGCGCGATGGTCCTGGCCCTGGGCGACCGCACCTTCGGCATCATGGCGAACGACGACGACTACCGCACCGCGATCCACGAGATCGCCGAGGAGGTCGGCGAGCAGTCCTGGCCGATGCCGCTCCCGGCGGACCTGCGCAAGACCATGGACTCCCCCAGCGCCGACATGGCCAACATGGGCGTCCGGATGGGCGGCGGCCTGGTCGCCGGCCTCTTCCTGCAGGAGTTCGTGGGCGAGGGCATCCCGTGGGCCCACCTGGACATCGCGGGCCCGGCCTTCCACGAGGGCGCCCCGTACGGCTACACCCCCAAGGGCGGCACCGGCTCCGCGGTCCGCACCCTGGTGAAGCTGGCCGAGCGCACGGCGGCCGGCGAGCTCTGACCGCACCCGTGACAGGGACGGCCCCGGGCTCCGCGCCCGGGGCCGTCACCCTGCCCGGCCGACGGTCCCCCGCGACGGAATCCGTAGGTTCGTACGCCGTGCCGACCCCGCCGTACGGACGATCGGCCGTCTCAGAGCACGGCCCCGCGTCCCGCCACCCGCCAACAAGTGCGAAGATGGGTTCTCGGCAGGACAGGGCCCCCACCACAGGGCCGAAATAAAGCGGCCGAACACCAGCCGCCGCCCGGTCATCGAAGACCGGCGACGAGCGCACATGCATGGAGGACGTGACGTGGCGAACGACGCCAGCACCGTTTTCGACCTAGTGATCCTCGGCGGCGGTAGCGGCGGTTACGCCGCGGCGCTGCGCGGAGCGCAGCTGGGCCTGGACGTCGCACTGATCGAGAAGAACAAGCTCGGCGGCACCTGCCTGCACAACGGCTGCATCCCGACGAAGGCCCTGCTCCACGCCGGCGAGGTCGCCGACCAGGCGCGCGAGGCGGAGCAGTTCGGTGTCAAGGCCTCTTTCGAGGGCATCGACATCAAGGCCGTGCACAAGTACAAGGACGACGTGATCTCGGGCCTGTACAAGGGCCTCCAGGGTCTCGTCGCCTCCCGCAAGGTGACCTACATCGAGGGCACCGGCCACCTGTCCTCCCCGACCTCCGTCGACGTGGACGGCCGTCGCGTCGAGGGTCGTCACGTCCTCCTGGCCACCGGTTCCGTGCCGAAGTCGCTCCCCGGTCTGGAGATCGACGGCAACCGGATCATCTCCTCGGACCACGCGCTGACGCTGGACCGGGTCCCGGAGTCCGCGATCATCCTGGGCGGCGGCGTCATCGGCGTCGAGTTCGCCTCGGCGTGGAAGTCCTTCGGCACCGACGTCACGGTCATCGAGGGCCTGAAGCACCTCGTCCCGGTCGAGGACGAGAACAGCTCGAAGCTTCTTGAGCGCGCGTTCCGCAAGCGTGGCATCAAGTTCAACCTCGGCACCTTCTTCCAGTCCGCCGAGTACACCGACAACGGCGTCAAGGTCACCCTGGCCGACGGCAAGACCTTCGAGGCCGAGGTGCTGCTGGTCGCCATCGGCCGCGGCCCGGTCTCCGCCGGTCTCGGTTACGAGGAGCAGGGCGTCGCGATGGAACGCGGCTACGTCCTGGTCGACGAGTACATGCGCACCAACGTGCCGACGATCTCGGCCGTGGGCGACCTCGTCCCGACGCTCCAGCTCGCGCACGTCGGCTTCGCCGAGGGCATCCTCGTCGCGGAGCGCCTGGCCGGCCTGAAGGCCGTCCCGATCGACTACGACGGCGTGCCCCGGGTGACGTACTGCCACCCCGAGGTCGCCTCCGTCGGCATCACCGAGGCCAAGGCCAAGGAGATCTACGGCGCGGACAAGGTCGTCGCCCTGAAGTACAACCTCGCGGGCAACGGCAAGAGCAAGATCCTCAAGACCGCGGGCGAGATCAAGCTCGTCCAGGTCAAGGACGGTGCCGTGGTCGGCGTCCACATGGTCGGTGACCGCATGGGCGAGCAGGTCGGCGAAGCACAGCTGATCTACAACTGGGAGGCGCTGCCGGCCGAGGTCGCGCAGCTCATCCACGCCCACCCGACCCAGAACGAGGCGCTCGGCGAGGCCCACCTGGCCCTGGCCGGCAAGCCTCTGCACTCCCACGACTGACGCTCACGTCATCACAGGGCGCGACGACCACTTTCCGCAATTCGTTAGGAGCAACTGAAACCATGTCGGTTTCCGTAACCCTGCCGGCGCTCGGCGAGAGCGTCACCGAGGGCACCGTCACCCGCTGGCTCAAGGCCGAGGGTGAGCGTGTCGAGGCCGACGAGCCGCTGCTCGAGGTCTCGACCGACAAGGTCGACACCGAGATCCCCGCCCCCGCCTCGGGCATCCTGGCCTCCATCAAGGTCGCCGAGGACGAGACGGTCGAGGTCGGCGCCGAGCTGGCCATCATCGACGACGGCACGGGCGCCCCGGCCGCCGCTCCGGCTCCGGCCGCCGAGGCCGCTCCGGCTCCGGCCGCCGCCCCGGCGCCGGTCGCCGAGGCCCCCGCCGCCCCGGCCCCCGTGGCCGAGGCTCCGGCCGCCGCCCCGGCCGGCGGCGCCTCCGGCACGGACGTCGTGCTGCCCGCGCTGGGCGAGTCCGTCACCGAGGGCACCGTCACCCGCTGGCTGAAGTCGGTCGGCGAGACCGTCGAGGCCGACGAGCCGCTGCTCGAGGTCTCCACGGACAAGGTCGACACCGAGATCCCGGCCCCGGTCTCGGGTGTCCTCCTGGAGATCGTCGTCGCCGAGGACGAGTCCGCCGAGGTCGGCGCCAAGCTGGCCGTCATCGGCGCCGCGGGTGCCGCTCCGGCTCCCGCCGCCGCCCCGGCCCCGGCCGCCCCCGCCGCGGCCCCGGCTCCGGCCGCCCCGGCCCCGGCTCCGGTCGCCCCGGCCCCGGTGGCTCCGGCCGCCCCGGTCGCGGCTCCGGCCCCGGTCGCCGCCGCTCCGTCGATCGCTCCGGCCGTCGTGACCCCGGTCCCGGCGACCCCCGCCCCGGCTCCGGCCGAGGACGGCGCGTACGTGACCCCGCTGGTCCGCAAGCTCGCCACCGAGAACGGTGTCGACCTGGCGGCCGTCAAGGGCTCGGGCGTCGGCGGTCGCATCCGCAAGCAGGACGTCCTCGCGGCCGCCGAGGCCAAGAAGGCCGCCCCGGCCCCCGTCGCCGCCGCCGCTCCGGCCGCAGCGTCGAAGGCCCCGGCCCTCGAGGTCTCCCCGCTGCGCGGTCAGACCGTCAAGATGACCCGCATGCGCAAGGTCATCGGCGACAACATGATGAAGGCGCTGCACGGCCAGGCCCAGCTGACCTCGGTCGTCGAGGTCGACATCACCAAGCTGATGAAGCTGCGCGCCCGCGCCAAGGACGCCTTCGCCGCCCGTGAGGGCGTCAAGCTGTCCCCGATGCCGTTCTTCGTCAAGGCGGCGGCCCAGGCGCTGAAGGCCTTCCCGGTCATCAACGCCCGGATCAACGAGGACGAGGGCACGATCACCTACTTCGACACCGAGAACATCGGTATCGCGGTGGACTCCGAGAAGGGTCTGATGACCCCGGTCATCAAGGGTGCGGGCGACCTCAACATCGCCGGCATCTCGAAGAAGACCGCGGAGCTGGCCGGCGCCGTGCGCGCCAGCAAGATCACGCCGGACGACCTCGCCGGTGCGACCTTCACCATCTCCAACACCGGTTCGCGCGGCGCGCTGTTCGACACGATCATCGTGCCCCCGAACCAGGTCGCCATCCTGGGCATCGGCGCCACCGTGCGCCGTCCGGTCGTCATCAACCACCCGGACCTGGGTGAGACGATCGCGATCCGCGACATGACGTACGTCGCGCTGTCCTACGACCACCGTCTGGTGGACGGCGCGGACGCCGCCCGCTACCTGACGGCCGTCAAGGCGATCCTGGAGGCCGGCGAGTTCGAGGTCGACCTCGGCCTCTGAGCCTCGGCCCCAGTCAGTCCCCGAGGCGCAACGTAACGAGCCTCACCTGCGGCGCCCCCGCCCGGAAGTGTTTCCGGGCGGGGGCGCCGCCGTATTGTCTAAGGGTCAACACTCCCCGAGGAGCCTTCATGACCGTCCCCGTCGTCCACTCGCTGCGCGAACAGATCCGCGAGCACATCGTGGAGGGGATCGTCAGCGGCCGCTGGAAGCCGGGCGAGCGGATCGTGGAGCGCAGGATCGCGACCGAGCTCGAGGTCAGCCAGACGCCGGTCCGCGAGGCGCTGCGCGAGCTGGAGTCGCTGCGGCTGATCGAGTCGGCGCCCAACAAGGGCGTGCGGGTCCGCAACCTCACCGCGGCGGACCTGGAGGAGAGTTACCCGGTGCGGGCCGGTCTGGAGCAGATCGCGGCCGAGCTGGCCGCGACCCGGCTCGCCACCGACTGCTCGGCCCTGGAGCCGCACGTGGCGGCGCTGTACGAGGCGGACGCGACCTCGGACGGCACGGCGCAGGTGCGGCACACCGTGGCCTTCCACCGGGAGTTGGTGAAGGCGGCCGGGAACGGCGTCCTGCTGCACACCTGGGAGACGCTCGGCATCGAGGTCTTCACGGCCCTGTCGATCCGCTGGCTCGGCACGGTCCAGAAGTCGTACGCGGAGGAGCACCAGGAGCTCGTGGAGGCCTTCCGGCGGGGCGACCCGAACATCGGGGCGCTGGTGAAGGCACACGTGCTGGGCTGCGCCCCGCGAGCCTGACCCACGGTTTTGCGCACAGTGAGCGGGTCCATCCGCCGATGGGCCCGCTCATTCGTGCGAGTACCCCCTCAGACAGCGGCTCTCACCTGCGGAAACGGGGCGAAATCGCGGCACCGGGTGCCCTTTCCCCTGGCACCCTGTGCCGACTTTCTCGATCTGAAGAGGTTTTCCCCTTCAACCCTTTGATCGATCATCGATCGCCGGTTTACAGTCTTCGGCGGGCCGTCACCCGGCCCTTCGCCCTGTCCTGCCAGACAAGGCCCCCTTATCTCCACCCCCATCTGTCCGGAAGGCGGCGATCATGACCGATCCCGTAGGCAAGATTCCGAGCGAGCTCGACCAGCTCCCGGACCGTGACACCGAGGAGACCGCCGAGTGGGCGGCCTCCCTGGACGCCGTCACCAAGGCCGCCGGCCCTCACCGGGCCGCCTACCTGATGCGCCGTACGCTCCAGCACGCCGAGGGCGCGGGCCTCGCCCTGCCCAAGTTGCTGGAGACGGACTACGTCAACACCATCCCCACCTCCGCGGAGCCCTCGGTCGGCGCGTTCGGCGGCGACGAGGAGATGGAGCGGAAGATCACCGCCTGGAACCGCTGGAACGCGGCCGCGATGGTCACCCGCGGCTCCAAGTACGGCGTCGGCGGCCACATCGCCACCTTCGCCTCGGCGGCCTGGCTCTACGAGACCGGCTTCAACCACTTCTTCAAGGGCAAGGAAGCCGACGGTTCCGGCGACCAGCTCTTCATCCAGGGCCACGCCTCCCCCGGCATCTACGCCCGCGCCTTCCTCGACGGCCGCCTCACCGAGGCGCACCTCGACAAGTTCCGGCAGGAGTCCGGCGGCGAAGGCCTGCCCTCCTACCCGCACCCGCGGCGCCTCCCCTGGCTGTGGGAGTTCCCCACCGTCTCCATGGGCCTCGGCCCGCTCTCCGCGATCTACCAGGCGCGCTTCAACCGCTACCTGACGAACCGCTCCATCAAGGACGTCTCCGCGTCCCACGTGTGGGCGTTCCTCGGCGACGGCGAGATGGACGAGCCCGAGGCCACCGCGGCGCTGGCGCTCGCCGCCCGCGAGGGCCTGGACAACCTGACCTTCGTCATCAACTGCAACCTGCAGCGCCTCGACGGCCCGGTCCGCGCCAACTTCAAGATCGTGCAGGAGCTGGAGGCCCAGTTCCGCGGCGCCGGCTGGAACGTCGTGAAGTCGCTGTGGGGCAACGCCTGGGACGAGCTGTTCGCGCTCGACACCACCGGCGCCCTCGTCCGCCGCCTCCGCGAGGTGCCGGACGCGCAGGTCCAGACGTACCAGACCCGCGACGCCGCCTACATCCGCCAGGACTTCTTCGGCAAGGACCCCGCGCTCGTCGCGATGGCGCAGCTGCTGAGCGACGACAAGATCCTGGAGTGCTTCCACCTCTCCCGCGGTGGCCACGAGCCCCGCAAGGTGTACGCCGCGTACAAGGCCGCCGTGGAGTTCAAGGGCGCGCCGACGGTCATCCTCGCGCAGACCGTCAAGGGCTTCACCCTCGGTGAGGGCTTCGCGTCGAAGAACGCGAACCACCAGATGAAGAAGCTCACGACCGACGAGTTCAAGAACATGCGTGACCTCCTCGAGCTGCCGATCTCCGACTCGCAGTTCGTCGACGGCCAGGTGCCCTACGGCCACCCGGGTGCCGACGCCCCCGAGGTCCGCTACCTCCAGGAGCGCCGCGCGGCGCTCGGCGGCCCCGCCCCGGCCCGCCGCACCCACGCGATCGCGCCGCTGCCGGCCCCGGCCGACAAGTCGTTCGCCGCGTTCGACAAGGGCTCCGGCTCGCAGTCGATGGCCACGACGATGGCGTTCGTACGCCTCGTCAAGGACCTGGTCCGCGACAAGGAGACCGGCAAGCGCTGGGTCCCGATCGTCCCAGACGAGGCCCGTACCTTCGGTATGGAGTCGCTCTTCCCGTCGCTCGGCATCTACTCGCCGAAGGGCCAGACGTACGAGCCGGTCGACCGCGACCAGCTGATGTACTACAAGGAAGCCAAGAACGGCCAGATCCTCAACGAGGGCATCACCGAGGCCGGCTCGATGGCCGACTTCATCGCCGCGTCCACCGCGTACTCCACGCACGGTGAGGCGATGATCCCCTTCTACATCTTCTACTCGATGTTCGGCTGGCAGCGGACCGCCGACCAGATGTGGCAGCTCGGCGACCAGCTCGGCCGCGGCTTCCTCGTCGGCGCCACCGCCGGCCGCACCACCCTGACCGGTGAGGGCCTCCAGCACGCCGACGGCCACTCCCCCGTCATCGCGGCCACCAACCCGGCGGCGCTGACCTACGACCCGGCGTTCGCCTACGAGGTCGCGGCCATCGTCAAGGAGGGTCTGCGCCGGATGTACGGCGAGGCCGCCGAGGGCGAGGACCAGAACGTCTTCTACTACCTCACCGTCTACAACGAGCCGATGCCGCAGCCGGCCAAGCCGGCCGGGATCGACGAGGGCATCGTCAAGGGCCTCTACCGCTTCAACACCGCCGAGTCCGCCGGCATCGACGTGCCCGCGAACGCCTCGCGCATCCAGCTCCTCTCCTCCGGCACGGCCATCCACTGGGCCCTGGAGGCGCAGAAGCTGCTCGCCGCCGAGTGGGGCGTGGCCGCCGACGTGTGGTCCGCGACCTCCTGGACGGAGCTGCGGCGCGACGCCCTGGAGGCCGACGCGGCGCTCCTGCGCGGCGAGGAGCGGGTGCCGTACATCCGCAAGGCACTGGAGGGCATCGACTCGCCGGTCCTGGCGGTCTCCGACTACAGGACTGGAGCAGCAGGACCAATTTGATGAGGCGGGGGGGAGGGCCGGATTCCTCCCTTCTGCCCCCCCCCCCGCCCGGGGGGGGGCGGTCGCACGGTGTGAGCGTGCGCCCCTCCCCCCCCGCCTCATCAAATTGGTCCTGCTGCTCCAGTCCCGTCCGTCGATGACGGCGGCCGAGCTGGCCGCCGAGCTCGAGGTGTCGGAGCGCACCGTCACGCGGGACGCGCTGGCGCTGTCCGAGGCCGGGGTGCCGGTGTACGCGGACCGGGGCCGGGCCGGCGGGTACCGGCTGGTCGGCGGCTACCGCACGCGTCTGACGGGCCTGGCGCGCGGCGAGGCCGAGGCGCTGTTCCTGTCCGGACTGCCGGGCGCGCTGCGGGACATGGGCCTGGACGACGCGGCCTCGGCGGCCCGCCTGAAGGTCACCGCGGCGCTGCTGCCCTCGCTGCGCGACGCCCCCGCGAGCGCGGCGCAGCGCTTCCTGCTCGACGCGCCGGGCTGGTACCAGGAGCCGGAGACCCCGGAGTTGCTGCCGGCGGTCGCGGAGGCCGTCTGGGACGACCGGATGCTCGTCGCCCGCTACCGGCGCGGCGACCGGGAGGTGGAGCGGGACCTCGCCCCGTACGGTCTCGTCCTGAAGGCGGGCGTCTGGTACCTGTGCGCGCGCTCCGGAACGGCCTTCCGCACCTACCGGATGGACCGCTTCACGGCCGTCTCCCCCACCGGGGAGCACTTCGTCCGCGACGAGGCCTTCGACCTGCCGGCCTTCTGGGCCGAGCGCGCCGCGGAGTTCGCCCGCTCGATCCTGCGCGCCGAGGTCGTCGTACGGCTGTCGGACGCGGGGGCCCGCAGACTGCCGTACGTCACCGATCGCGCGGCCGCCGAGGAGGCCCTGGCGGCCGGGACGCGGGACGCGGAGGGCCGGTTGACCGCGACGCTCCCCGTCGAGAGCGAGGAGGTCGCCCTGTCCCAGCTGCTCGCCCTCGGCCCGGACGCCGAGGTGCTGTCCCCGGCCTCCCTGCGCGAGCGCTTCGCCGAGGCGGCGCGAGGACTGGCCGCGCTGTACGGCTGACACCCGGCGCCGCGCCGCCGGACGAACGGGCCCCGCCGGACGAACGGGCCCGCCGGTCGGGCCGGGTGACCGGAGGGGCCGGAACGGGAAGGAGCCGGAGGGGGCCGGAGGGGGCCGCCAGGGCGGACAGGGCGACAGGCCGACAGGCCGACAGGGCCGACAGGCCGACAGGGAGTGCCCTAGCGGTAGTCGGCGGCGTCGGGCTTTCCCGTCTCGCCGGCGATGATGAAGCCCCAGGCGTCCGGCCGTGACCCGTCCGCGTCGGTGAAGCCGTACTCGCGGGCGAGCTCCGCGCTGGAGGTCGACCGGCCGTTCCAGCGGTGCCTGTCGGGGTCGGCGGCGAGGGCGGCGACGGCCCGGCCCACGTAGACCGGGGACTCGGAGATCGCGAAGTCGGGGGTCTCGGCGAGGGCGTCGCGCCAGTTCTCCTCGGTGACGCCGAAGGCTGTCAGCATCTGCTCGGATCGGAGCCACCCCGGGGTGAGGGCGACCGCCGTGCCGCCGTACTCCTCCAGCTCCTTGCCGAGGCCGAAGGCCATCCGCAGCGGGGCGTTCTTGGCGAGGTCGTAGAAGAGGTTCTCGCGGAAGCGGGTGCCGTTGTACTCGGCGGTGCCGTCGGTGACCTCGACGACGAGTCCGCCCCGGTGACGGATGAGCAGCGGCAGCGCCGTGTGGGAGGTGATGGCGTGCGTCCGCACGCCGAGTTCGAGCATCCTGAGGCCGCCCGTGAGGTCGTTCTCCCAGGTCTTCCGGCCGAAGGAGAGCAGGTGCTCGCCGCCCCAGACGTCGTTGACGAGGACGTCGAGGCGTCCCTGCTCGCGGTCGACGCGCTCGATGAGGGCCTGGACCTGCCCGGGCTCCAGGTGGTCGGTGGGGACGGCGATGCCCTCGCCGCCGGCCGCCGTCACCAGTTCGGCGGTCTCCTCGATGGTCTCGGTCGCCCGGCCGACCTCGCTCAGCCGATCGCGGGTGGTGCGCCCCGTGACGTAGACGGTGGCCCCGGCGGCCCCGAGCTGGACGGCGATGGCCCGTCCGGCCCCCCGGGTGGCGCCCGCGACCAGGCAGATCCGTCCTCGCAGTGGTGTGGTGTCAGTCGTCATGGTGCCCAGGCTGACAGGAAATGACGACATCTTCTGTCCGGATTGATTTCGGACTTTCCGGGTGCGTCGCACTCGCCGGGGCAGGATGCTGGTCCCGTGATGGACGAGACCGAGTTCTGGGAGATCATCGACGCCAGCCGCGAGGCCGCCGAGGGCGACCCCGAGGAGCAGGCCGAGCTGCTCGTGGAACGGCTGACGCGGCTGGACCCCGACTCCGTGCTCGACTACGCGCGCCATTTCGAGGCGCGCTTCAACCGCGCGTTCCTCTGGGACCTGTGGGGCGCGGCTGCCGTGCTGTTCGACGGAGCGGGCGACGAGACGTTCGACTCGTTCCGGTGCTGGCTGATCGGCCAGGGCCGGGAGGTCTACGAGGGTGCCGTGCACGATCCGGACGCGCTCGCGGATCTGCTCGGCGACTTCGACGTCGAGATCGACGGGGACGGCGAGGAGATCGGCTTCGCGGCGGACGAGGCGTACGAGGCGCTGACCGGCGCCGAGACCCCGGAACTGGGGATCCCCGTGCCGGACAAGGAGCCGCTGGGCGCGCCACTGGACCTGCTCGACGACGACGTGCTCGCGGAGCGCCTGCCCCGGCTGTGGGAGCGCTTCGGGACGGTGTGAGGGCGGATCCAGGACGGCGTGGGCGGATCCCGGAGGAGGGGGTCCCGGGATCCGCGTCCGTGGGCCGGAGGCCGGCTCAGAAGTGGGTGCCGCCGTCGATGCGGACCTCGGTGCCGGTGATGAACTTCCCGTCCTCGCTCGCGAGCATCGCGACGACGCCGGCGACGGTCTCCGGGCCGGCGAAGCCCTGGCCGAGGGCGGGCGCGAGCTTGGTGAAGAGGGAGAAGTCGGTGTCCTCGGGCAGGCCGGGGCCGACGCTCTGACGGCTGGCGCCGGTGCCGTCGGTCATGCCGGAGGAGATGGAGCCGGGCTGGACGGCGGTGAAGCGGATGCCCTGCTTGGCGTACTCGGCGGCCAGCGCGTGGGTCATGGACTGGATGCCGCCCTTGCTGGCCGCGTAGGCCGCCATGTAGGGGTGCGCGAACATCGCGGAGGTGGACGAGAAGTTCACGACGGCGGAGCCTTCGCCCGCGAGCAGGGCGGGGATCGCCTCGCGGATCACGAGGAAGGTGCCGGTGAGGTTGATCCGGATCACCTGCTCGAAGGAGTCGAGGCTCGTCTCGTGGGTATGCGAGGAGCGCAGGATGCCGGCCGCGTTGACCAGGACGTCCAGGCCGCCGAGCGCCTCGACGGCGGCGGCGACGCCGGCCCGTACGGAGTCCTCGTCGGCGACGTTCAGGACGACGGTGGTGAGGCGGTCGGCGGCGTCGCCGGCCTTGGCGAGGGTGTCCTTGAGGCCGTCCTCGCTGATGTCGGCGGCGACGACCCGGCCGCCCTCCGCCAGCATGCGCAGGACGGTGGCCTGGCCGATGCCGGAGCCGCCGCCGGTGATGAGGGCGCGGCGTCCTTCGTAACGGGTCAGCTGGTTCATGGCGGCAACCTCTCGATGTCAAGCATGCGGAAGAACGCTGCCACCGTACGCCCGGGTGGCACGTTTTGCCACATCTGCACAACGTGCACTTCCGGCGTCCGCGGGCGTACGCTTCGTACGGTGAGCACCAAGCCCCCCTCCCCGTCGCTGACGGAGCGCCGCAAGGCCGCCACCCAGCTGGACATCGCCCGTGCCGCCGCCGAGCTCTTCACCGAGCGCGGCCCCGACGGCACCACGGCCGAGGACATCGCCCACCGGGCCGGGGTCGCCCTGCGCACCTTCTACCGGTACTTCCGCTCCAAGCAGGACGCCGTGGCCCCGCTGCTCGCGGGCGGCGCCGACCGCTGGCGCGAGCAGCTCGCGGCGGCCGGCCCCGAGCCCGGGACCGGCCTCCCGCAGCTCCTGGAGCGCTCGATCGCCGCGTCGCTCACCCCCGCCGACGAAGCGGGCGCCGAAGGCCTGCGCTGGACGCGCGGACTGCTGCGCGCCGCCGCCGAGGACCCCGCCCTCCGCGCCGTCTGGTACCGCGTCAACCAGGAGTCCGAGGAACGCCTCCGCGAGGTCGTCGCCGCGCTCGCCGGACCCGGGGCCGACCCGCTGGAGGTACGACTCGCGGCCGCGGCGGCCACGGACGCCATCCGGATCGCGCTGGAGAGCTGGGCGGAAACGGAGACGGAGACCGGGGCGACCGGGCCGGACGCCGAGGGGTCGCCGGCCGCCCTCGCGGTCCGGTGCCTGCGCGAACTGACGGGCGGGATGCGGCTGTTCGGCCCGGGCGTCAGCGAATGAGGGACCGGCCCATGAGGACGTCGTCCACGTACTCCCCGTCGATGAGGAACTCCCCCGGCAGCACGCCCTCGACGACGAAGCCCTCGGCCGCGTAGAGCGCGCGGGCCGGAGCGTTGCGGCCGAGCACGCGCAGCGTGATCCGGGTGGCGCCTTCCTCCCGCGCCCGGTCCATGGCGGCCCGCAGCAGCGCCCTGGCGACGCCCTGCCCCCGGGCGGACCCTGCGACGGCCAGGCCCTGGACCTGCCGGACGTGGGCGTTGACGGCGAGCGGGGTCGGCGCGACCACCCGCACGTAGCCGACGAGCACGTCCCCGCGCACCGCGACCAGGTAGTCCCCCGGCGGGTGACGCTCGTCGAAGAAGGGCGCGTACGGCTCCACCGGTGCGGGCTGCACGGCGTGGAGCGTCGACCAGGCCGCCCGGTCGAGCGCGGCGAGGGCGTCCTCGTCGTCGGGGCCTGCGGTACGTATCTGCGTCTCCGGCACGATCATGACGGCCACTGTGCCACCCGGCGGGCGATAAGGGCAGGATGGTGGCCATGCAGCGTTCCGCAACCCGCAAGCGTGTCGCCGTCACCGGCGCCTCCGGGCTCATCGGCTCCGCCCTCGTCCGCTCCCTGCGCGCCGACGGCCACGACGTCCTCCGCCTCGTCCGCCGCCCGGCCGAGACCGCCGACGAGGTCGAATGGGACCCGAAGCGGCTGTACGTCGACGCCGCCGGACTCGTCGGCGTCGACTCCGTCGTCCACCTGGCCGGCGCCGGGGTCGGCGAACGCCGCTGGAACGAGGCGTACAAGAAGGAGATCCGGGACAGCCGCGTGCTCGGCACGACGGCGATCTCCCAGGCCCTCGCCTCCCTCGCGAACCCGCCGGAGAGCCTCGTCTGCGGCACGGCGCTCGGCTGGTACGGGGACACCGGCGACCGCGCCGTCGACGAGAGCGCACCCCCCGGCACCGGCTTCCTGCCCTCGGTGTGCGTCGAGTGGGAAGCCGCGGCCGCCCCCGCCGAAGAAGCCGGCATCCGCGTCACGTACGCCCGTACGGGCCTGGTCGTGGCGCGCGAGGGCGGGGCGTGGGGACGGCTCTTCCCCGTCTTCCGCGCCGGGCTCGGCGGGCGGATGGGCGACGGCCGCCAGTACTGGTCCCACATCTCCCTCCACGACGAGGTCGCCGCCCTCCGCCACCTCGTCGACACCCCCTCCGTCACCGGCCCGGTGAACCTCACGGCCCCCGAACCGGTCACCAACCGCGAGGTCACCGCCGCGATGGGCCGCGTCCTGCGCCGCCCGACCTTCTGCACCGTCCCCGCCGCCGCCCTCAAGATCGTCCTCGGCGACTTCGCCCAGGACGTGCTGGGCAGTCAGCGCGTGCTCCCCGCACGCCTGTTGGAGTCCGGCTTCGACTTCGCCTTCCCCACCATCGACGACTCCATCCGCGCGGCAACCGGCTGACCTGGGGGGGGGTGGGCCACGGCCCCGGCCGGGCGCGCGGGGGCCGTGCCCGCACTCCGCCGCCGTCGACGGCACCGTGGGCCCCGGGACCGCGCGCCCTGGGGGCCGCAGGCCCCGGCGGCCTGGCAACGGCCGGCGTGCGCCTCGGCCGCACGCCCCTGTGCTCCCCCGTGCCGCAGGCACCCCGGTGCGCGCGGCTGGCACGCGTGGGAGCGCTGCCTAGGCTCGACCCGAACGGCGAACTCGGGCATTCCGGAGGCTCGTTGGGGGCATAGGCCTCCCACCGGCCGCGCCGACCTGGGGAGGGGCACGTGCTCAGCAGCGCAGACAGTGCAAGGACCGCACAGCGTACGGACGTCGTGGAGACCGTCGACGTCGTGATCGTGGGAGCCGGCATCGCGGGGCTCGCGGCCGCCCACCGGCTGACCGGCGCCGGACTCTCCGTCGCCGTCCTGGAGGCCGAGCCGCGGATCGGAGGCCGGCTGGCGACCGATGACGTCGACGGCTTCCTGCTCGACCGGGTGGGCCCCCTGCTCACCCTGTCCTACGAGGAACTGCGGACGATGCCGGGCCTCGACGGCCTCGCACTCCGCCCCTTCGGCCCCGGGGTGCTCGTGCACACCGACGGCCGCTACGCGCGATGGGGCGCGCCGCACCCCCGCCGGACCCCCGGCGGGGCCCGGAACGGAGGCCACCGGAGCGTGGGGGGAGCGTTCAGCGTGGCGCGCGCCCTCGCGAGCGCCCCCCGGCATCCGGCCGCCTCGCTCGACCAGGCGCGCCTCGGCGCGTCCCTCGTCCGGCTCGCCGCGACCCCGACGCAACGGCTCCTCGCCCGCCCGGACCGGACCGCCCGCGAGGCACTGACCGCGCGACTGCCCGCCCGGACCGTCCAGGGAGTGCTGCGACCCCTGCTCGCGGCGCTCCTCGCCGACCCGGACCTCGGCATGTCCAGCCGTCAGGCCGACCTCGCGCTCCGCGCCTTCGCCCGCGGCCGGCTCTCCGCGCCCGAGGGCGGTTCGGCGGCGCTCCCCGAGCGGCTCGCCGCCGCGCTGCCGCCCGGGACGGTCCGTACCGGCGTCCGGGTCACCGAAGCGTCCGTCTCCCGGGTCACGACCGCGGAACACGGAGTGTTCGGCTGCCGCTCGATGATCCTCGCGACCGGCGCCCGCACAGCCGCCGAACTGCTGCCTGGTCTTCGGACCCCCGCCTTCCACCCGGTCACGGTCCTCCACCACACCGCGCCGGTGGCACCCGCCTCCGACCCCACGCTGATCCTCGAATCCGACCCCGGCGGACCCGTCGCCCACACCGCCGTGATGAGCGCGGTCGACCCCGGTCGCGCCCCGGCCGGGCGGGCCCTCGTCACCTCGACGGTGCTCGGCACGCCCCCCGACGACACCGAGCGTCGGGTCCGCAAACACCTCGCCACGCTGTACGGCACCTCCACCGACGAATGGGAGCTCCTCGCCCTCCGCCACACCCCCGACGCCGTCCCCGCGATGCCGCCGCCGCACGACACCGGCCGCTCCGTCCGCCTCCTCGCCGGTCTCTACGTCTGCGGCGACCACCGCTCCGCCGGCACCGTCCGCGGCGCCCTCTCCTCCGCCCACCGCGCCGCCCACGCCCTCCTCACCGACCTCGGCCTCCCCCTCCACACCCCCGAAGCCGCCTGACCCTCCGGGGGGGATCGCCGCGTTGTGGCCTGCGCCCCTCGTTGTGGGCAATCGTTCCGCCGGGGCGGTGCCCACCCGCGCCCCCCGCCCGCCCTCGTTGTGGGCAATCGTTCCGCCGGGGCGGAACGGGTGGGCACAACGGACGGCGCCCCTTGCCGGGCCCAGGCTTCCGCGCCCGAACCCGCACCCGGGGTGCGACGCCGACCGGTGCGGGTCAAGGCGACAGGGGCGGAGGCGCCGCCAAGGGGCGCCGTCCCGTGCTCACGCGGGGGTGGGTGGGGATGCCGTCCCGTGCTCACGCGGGGGTGGGTGGGGGCGCGGGCACCACCCCGGGGCGCGGCCCGCGCCGGGGTGGGGGGTCAGCCCAGGGCGGCTACTCGGTCGCGGTAGGTGCGGGCGGCGGCGGCGTCGCGGTAGGGCTCGAGGCGGCGCTCGAAGTCGCGGACGTATTCGACGGCGCGGGCGGAACGCATCTCGGAGGCCTGTTGGGCGGCCTCGGCGCCGAGCGCGCAGGCTTGGTCGAGTTCGCCGAGGGCGAGCCGGGAGGTGGCGAGGACGACCCGGCAGAAGAGGCGGCTGCGGGCGAAGCCGGGGGCGCGGAGTTGGAGGGCGCGTTCGGCGTGCTGTGCGGCGGGCCGGTACTGCTGGAGGTCGCGGTGGCAGTGGCCGAGTTCGTCGGCGAGCTGGGCCTCGTCGAACATGCGGGCCCAGTGGGGGACCTCGTCGCCGGGCCTGGAGGCTTCGAGGGCCCGCTCGGCCCGGACGAGGGAGGCGCTGCAGGCGCGGGCTTCGCCGAGGACCGCGTGTCCGCGCGCCTCGATGGCGTTCAGCATGGCCTGGACGACGGGTGGCGCGGCGGGGCCGACGCCCTGCTGGGCGACGCGGGCGAGTTGCACGGCCTCGCGCCCGTGGCCGAGGTAGACGGCCTGGCAGCTCATGGTGAGGAGCACGTACGAGCCGTAGGCCCGGTCCCCGGCGGCCTGGGCGAGGCGCAGCGCCTGGACGAAGTAGCGCTGGGCGAGGCCGTGGGCGGCGATGTCGTACGACGTCCAGCCGGCGAGCCGGGTGAGGTCGGCGGCGGCGGCGAAGAGGCGGCGGCCGACGGACTCGCCGTAGGTGCCGCGCAGCATCGGCTCGGCCTCGTGTTCCAGGTAGCGGACGAGTGCCTGGCGGGCGTGGCCGCCGCCGTAGGCGTGGTCGAGGGTGCGGAAGAGCTCGGCGACGGAGCGGAGCGCGGCGATGTCGCCGCTGGAGACCCGCTGACCGGGGCCCCGGTCCGTACCGCGCTGGCGGGGCACGGAGAAGCGGCCCTGGGGTGGGACCCGGAGGTCGTTCGAGGGCGTGGCGGCGGGGGGCCGGGGGTCGGCCGGGGCGGGTTCGCCGCGCGCCACCCGGTCGTCGGCGCGGCCGATGAGCCAGTCACGGCTGGGGACGACGAGGCCCGCCGGGGTGAAGGCGATCTTGCGGAGTTCGGCGTGGCTGCCGGAGTCCTTGCGCCAGAGGCCGCTGACGATGTCGACGGCTTCTTCGGGGGTGGCGGCGAACTCCAGGCCCGCGTAGACGGGCGCGCAGGCGTCGAGGCCGAGGTCCTGGGCGGAGAGCCGGCGGCCGAGGCGGCGGGTGAAGACCTCGGCGATGAGCGCGGGGGTGGTGCCGCGCGGCTGCTGTCCGCGGAGCCAGCGGGTCACGGAGGTCTTGTCGTACCGCAGGTCGAGGCCGTGTTCCAGACCGAGCTGGTCGACCCGTCTGGCGAGGCCCGCGTTGGAGAACCCGGCTTCGGCGATGAGCGAGGCGAGCTGGCGGTTCGGGATGCGCTGCGGTGGTCGTTCCGTCATCAGCTGTGCGGTCTCCTGCCTTCCGGGTCCGGGCGGCATCCCCGTCGGACCCTCATGGAACGGCGCGAATTTAGCGGTCTCCACGGCCCGTACCGCCACCTTCGCCCCACATTCATCCGATCGTGTGAGGATTGACGGCATCGCTGACGTAGGTGTCCCCGGTCACCTGGCGGAGGGGTGTCCGCGTCGCCGCCGTACAGTGGCATGGGCGCGAATGACGCATGGTGCCGTTCCGGCCCGGGATGATCCCCGGTCCCCGGTCCGCGGCACCCAGGAGGAGGCATGGCCGTGAGTGAGCTGCGATTCGTCCGCCTTGGGTTCGGCGCGGAAGCCGTCGAGTACCAGGTGGCCTGGGACAAGCAGCGCGAGGTGCACGCCGCGCGGTTCGCCGACGAGATCGACGACACCTGTCTGCTCCTGGAGCACCCGCCGGTCTACACGGCCGGCCGGCGCACGGCGGAGAGCGAGCGCCCGCTGGACGGGACGCCGGTGGTGGACGTGGACCGCGGCGGCAAGATCACCTGGCACGGCCCCGGCCAGCTGGTCGGCTACCCGATCATGAAGCTGCCCCGCCCGGTGGACGTCGTCGCGCACGTCCGCCGTCTGGAGGAGGCCCTGATCCGCACGGCCGCCGAGTTCGGCGTGGAGACCTCGCGGGTCGAGGGGCGCAGCGGGGTCTGGGTCCTCGGCGACCCGGTCGAGCAGCGGCCGTCGTTCGGCGGGCTGTCGCTCGACTTCGACCCCCGGCTGACGGACGAGGAGTTCGACCCGCGGCTGAACGGCCCCGAGTACGCGCCGTCCAACGCCGGCCAGCGCCGTGAGGACCGCAAGCTCGCGGCCATCGGCATCCGGGTCGCCAAGGGCGTCACCATGCACGGCTTCGCCCTCAACGTGAACCCGGACAACACCTGGTTCGACCGCATCATCCCGTGCGGCATCCGCGACGCGGGCGTGGCCTCGCTGGCCAACGAGCTGGGCCGGGACGTCACGATCGAGGAGGTGCTGCCGGTGGTGGAGCGCCACCTGCGGGAGGTCCTGGAGCACGCGGAGCTGAAGCCCCGCGAGATCGAGCGCCCCGTGGAACCGGCCTCGGCCTGAGGACCCCGGGAGGAATCCCGAGGACCCCCGGGGAGGAATCCGGCGGACCCTCTGGAGGAATGCAGGGCCCTGGCCAGAGGTTGGCCAGACGTAGTAAGGCATGGGAACCAACGGCGTACCCTGGTGTGCGCCGAAGAATCGAAGCTACAGGAGCCGATGTGTCCGCAGTCGCCCCCGACGGACGCAAGATGCTGCGCCTGGAGGTCCGGAACGCCCAGACCCCCATCGAGCGCAAGCCCGAGTGGATCAAGACCCGCGCGAAGATGGGTCCGGAGTACACGAAGATGCAGGGCCTCGTGAAGAGCGAGGGCCTGCACACGGTCTGCCAGGAGGCGGGCTGTCCCAACATCTTCGAGTGCTGGGAGGACCGCGAGGCCACCTTCCTCATCGGCGGTGACCAGTGCACCCGGCGCTGCGACTTCTGCCAGATCGACACCGGCAAGCCCGAGGCGCTGGACCGTGACGAGCCGCGCCGCGTGGGCGAGTCGGTCGTCACGATGGACCTGAACTACGCCACCATCACCGGCGTCGCGCGCGACGACCTGGAGGACGGCGGCGCCTGGCTGTACGCGGAGACCGTGCGCCAGATCCACCAGCAGACCGCGGAGCGCGCCGACGGCCGCACCAAGGTCGAGCTGCTCGCCCCCGACTTCAACGCGGTGCCGGAGCTCCTCAAGGAGGTCTTCGACTCCCGCCCCGAGGTCTTCGCGCACAACGTGGAGACGGTCCCGCGGATCTTCAAGCGGATCCGCCCCGGCTTCCGCTACGAGCGCTCCCTCGACGTCATCACCCAGGCCCGCGACTACGGTCTGGTCACGAAGTCGAACCTGATCCTCGGGATGGGCGAGACCCGCGAGGAGGTCAGCGAGGCGCTCCGCCAGCTGCACGACGCGGGCTGCGAGCTCATCACGATCACCCAGTACCTGCGCCCCTCCGTCCGGCACCACCCCGTCGAGCGCTGGGTGAAGCCGCAGGAGTTCGTGGAGCTGAAGGAGGAGGCCGACCAGATCGGCTTCTCCGGCGTGATGTCGGGCCCGCTGGTCCGCTCCTCGTACCGCGCGGGACGCCTCTTCCAGCAGGCGATCGAGAAGCGCGGCGCGGTCGACAACGCCACCCAGGCGGTCTGAGGCGCCAGGCGCGACGCCACCGGCGTCACACGGGCCTTCCGAGCACCGTGTGAATCCGAGCACAAGTAGTTACTGGCCAGTAGTGGCCGAATCCGGTGCGGCCGGTACGGCCCCGCAGCTCAGCGGGGGCGTACCGGCCGCACCGGCGTTCCCGCCGTGACCCATCCGGCCGCATCAACGTTTCATCAGTGTTTGACCGCCGGGTCACGCCCTGGTAACACCGATCTGTGAGCCTGGATTCACTCACCGCCACCACCCCCTCGCATCCCCCCACCTCGTCTCACCCGCCATCGAGAGAGGACCCCGACATGCCAGCCGCATCGACGCACGTCCGCGTCACAGCGATCCCGTCCGTCACCGACGCCCTGAAGGCCGTGGAGGCACTGCTCCTCGGCGCCGGACAGCGCACCGCCCGGCGCAACGCCTGGAACTCCGTCCTGGAGGACCGCCGCCGCGCCAAGGACCGGGTCGAGGCCCAGCATGTGATGGAGGCCGCGTCGGGCCGCACCTCCCGGGCCACGTAAACTTCAGGACATGGCGAGGAAGGCAAACACGGGCAGCGCTGACGCTGCGACTCCAGGGCGACTGAAGCAGATCGCCCTCACGTACCAGATGACCCGGAAGGCCGACCCCAAGGTCGGTCTGGTCGTCGCGGGCGTGGGCATCGTCGTACTCGGTGTCCTCCTCGGGATCGGCTTCCTCATCGGTCATCCGGTCTATCTGGGCATCCTGGGCTTCGTCCTGGCGCTCCTGGCGGCGGCCATCGTGTTCGGACGGCGCGCCGAGCGCGCCGCCTTCGGACAGATGGAAGGCCAGCCGGGCGCGGCCGCGGCGGTGCTCCAGAACGTCGGACGCGGCTGGACCACGACCCCCGCGGTCGCGATGAACCGCAGCCAGGACGTCGTGCACCGCGCGGTCGGCCGGGCCGGCATCGTGCTGGTCGCCGAGGGCAACCCGAACCGGGTCAAGACCCTGCTGGCGGCCGAGAAGAAGCGGATGAACCGCGTCGTGGTGGACGTGCCGGTGCACGACATCATCGTCGGCGACGGCGAAGGCCAGGTGCCGCTGAAGAAGGTCCGCACGACCATGCTCAAGATGCCCCGCGTACTCACCGGCCCCCAGGTGACCTCCACCAACGACCGGCTGCGGGCCATGGGCGACCTGATGAGCAACATGCCGCTGCCGAAGGGCCCGATGCCCAAGGGCATGCGGATGCCGCGCGGCGGAAAGATGCGCTGACACGACCCATCCCATGAGGAAGGCCCCGGACCGAGCGGTCCGGGGCCTTCCTCATGGGCGTGACGGGGTGGGTTCAGATGCGGACCTGGACGGCGCCGGAGAGCCGGTCGTGGAGGCCGCGGCCGTCGCGGTCCCAGATGAGGGCCGGGAGGGCGAGGCAGACGAGCAGGGAGCGGACCGCCACGCGCCCCGGACCCAGCCGGCCGCCGCTCGCGGAGACGACCCTCAGGCCGAAGAGACGCTTGCCCGGCGTCGAGCCGACCGTGCCCACCGTCAGCACGCTCAGCACGAGGAGGATGCCGAGCGCCCAGTTGCCCGTCGCCTGGCTGTAGCCGTCGGTGACCAGGCCGTATGCGATCAGCATGCAGAGGGCCCAGTCGACGGACAGGGCGCCGATCCGCCGCCCGGGGCGGGCGATCGAACCGGGGCCCTCCTCCGGCAGCCCCAGCTGCTGACCGCGGTAGCCGAAGTCGACGCCTGCGTCCTCGGCCGCCGCGCGCGGGCCGGAGAGCCAAGATCCGAGTGCTTGCCTGTTGTCCACCCGACCACGGTACTGCGCCCGTTTTCGATCACTTCCGCCCGGGTACGCGTACGGCCGCGGCACGCACATCGGCACCCACCTCGGTTAACTTCGACGAAACAAATGGGTCATGCTTGAGAAATCCCGTCTGCCTATGGTCGGGTCCAGCGTGTGCCACCGCACTGGCCGCACGACCGAGCTGCAACCCCGCCCCTCCCCGGGCCGGGAGTAGGAGGAGTTGGATGTCCGAGAAGCACGGGTTCCAGAACGCCGACGAGGTCCAGAAGTTCATCAAGGACAACGACGTCAAGATGGTCGACGTCCGTTTCTGCGACCTTCCGGGCGTGATGCAGCACTTCACGATCCCCGCGACGGCCTTCGACCCGTCCGAGGAGCTCGCGTTCGACGGCTCGTCCATCCGCGGCTTCCAGGCGATCCACGAGTCCGACATGGCGCTCCGCGCCGACCTGTCGACGGCCCGCGTGGACCCCTTCCGCCGCGACAAGACGCTGAACATCAACTTCTTCATCCACGACCCGATCACGGGCGAGCAGTACAGCCGTGACCCGCGCAACATCGCGAAGAAGGCCGAGGCGTACCTCGCCTCCACCGGCATCGCCGACACCGCCTACTTCGGCCCCGAGGCGGAGTTCTACGTCTTCGACTCGGTGCGCTTCGAGACCTCCGCGAACCAGGGCTTCTACCACATCGACTCCGAGGCCGGCGCCTGGAACACCGGTGCGGAGGAGAACAACCGCGGCTACAAGGTCCGCTACAAGGGCGGCTACTTCCCGGCCCCGCCGGTCGACCACTTCGCCGACCTGCGCTCCGAGATCTCCCTGGAGCTGGAGAACGTCGGCCTCCAGGTCGAGCGCCAGCACCACGAGGTCGGCACCGCCGGCCAGGCCGAGATCAACTACAAGTTCAACACGCTGCTCGCCGCGGCCGACGACCTGATGCTCTTCAAGTACATCGTGAAGAACGTCGCCTGGCGCAACGGCAAGACCGCGACCTTCATGCCGAAGCCGATCTTCGGCGACAACGGCTCGGGCATGCACGTCCACCAGTCGCTGTGGGCGAACGGCGACCCGCTGTTCTACGACGAGACGGGCTACGCGGGCCTCTCGGACACCGCCCGCTACTACATCGGCGGCATCCTCAAGCACGCCCCGTCGCTGCTCGCCTTCACCAACCCGACCGTGAACTCGTACCACCGCCTGGTCCCGGGCTTCGAGGCGCCGGTCAACATGGTGTACTCGCAGCGCAACCGCTCCGCGGCCATGCGCATCCCGATCACCGGCTCGAACCCGAAGGCCAAGCGCGTCGAGTTCCGCGCGCCGGACCCGTCCTCGAACCCGTACCTCGCCTTCTCGGCGCTGCTCCTCGCGGGCCTCGACGGCGTCAAGAACAAGATCGAGCCGGCGGAGCCGATCGACAAGGACCTGTACGAGCTGGCTCCCGAGGAGCACGCGAACGTCCAGCAGGTCCCGACCAACCTGGAGGCCGTCCTCAACGCCCTCGAGGCCGACAACGAGTACCTCCAGGCCGGCGGCGTCTTCACCTCCGACCTGATCGAGACCTGGATCGACTACAAGCGCACCAACGAGATCGCCCCGATCCAGCTGCGCCCCCACCCGCACGAGTTCGAGCTCTACTTCGACCTCTAAAGCAGATCCGACCTGCGGGTAAGCAGGTCGAGCCGCTCACACGGAGGGGCAGGCCGGTGATCCACCGGCCTGCCCCTCCGTCGTGCTATCCCTCCACAGGTTCCGGGATCCGCCAGACGATCGGGAAGCGCTCCGCGTCCGGCAGGCCGAGCGGGCCGGGTGGGCCGATCTGCTTGATCAGGTAGCCGAAGACCATGTGGTGGGCGTCCTCGGACACCTCGTCCCAGGTCTCCGGCGACACGATCATGACCTCTCTCATCAGGCTCAGGTCCGACTCATTCTCGAGCATCTCCGCCCTGTCGTGCCGGTCCATCGTGTCGTCGGCCCGCATCGCGCGGATCGACTCGGCAAGGAGGTTGGGTTCCTTTCCGAGCCGGCGGCGGACTTCCCGGCATCCGTGGAGGAAGGCCCCGCGCGCGTCCATCGCCTCCCGGTCCATGTCCCGGTAGCCGTACGGGGCGCCCTCGGCGGCTCCGATGTAGTCGCCCTTCAGCGTGTGCAGCAGGACCCTCAGCGCGTGCTCGGCCCCCTGCTCCTCGACGAACCTGGCCATCGCCTGGACCCACATGTCCTCGGAGATGGCCGGTTCGTGCGGGGCCGCGAGCGCGGGGGCGATCTCGATGGCGCTGAACGGGTTGACCAGGATCCCCATGACCATCTCGGGCGTCCACGTGCCGTCCTCGCCGCCCCAACCGCTGTTGGCCAGTTCCTGGAACGACTTCAGGGCGCCCTTCTCCCCTTCACCGGCCGCCCGCCACAGCAGCAGGAAGCGCCCCGTCTCCGTCTCCTCGTCCCGGGGAGGGGTGCACAAGCCCGCCAGTACCAGAACGATGTCGTGCACCGTCTCCCAGCGGGGCATCTGCCTTCCGTTGAGCGTGGACCGCACGGTCTCGTGGCTGGCTCCTGAGCGCCCGTCCTCCCGCTCGCGGATGAGCGAGCTCACCGTCCGGAAACTCGGCCAGCCCGCCGCCCGGCGCAGTTCCTGCAATGCGTCGACCAGCTCCTGGTGATGGCCCGCCATCTGGGATTCGTCTCGGGTGCCCGCCACTCGGGTCCTCCTGATCGAAGCCGGCGGCAGGCGCCGGCCGGTGTCAAGTTTCACCGCCGCCCCGTGCGGCGCAGTCAGCTTCCGTCAAGTTTGGCACCGTGCCCGCGTATTCCTGACTAGTGGCCGAACGGCCAGGTGAGCATGGAAGGAAGGCCCGAGGACGACACCCGAGGAGTTCACCGCCCGTGCACATCCCTGTCTACGCACACGGCACTATCCGTGCCGCCGTACCCGCCCTGCCCACGGTCCGGCAGTTGGAGAGCCTGGACTGCTGCGTGTGCGGGGCTCCGTTCGGCCGCGACCTCGGGGCCGTCCCCCTCGGCCCCGACCCCGGGTCCGGGCCCTCCGGATGCCGCCCCTGCCTGAGGCGGCTGGTCACCCGCGCCCGGGAGGCCAGGGACGCGGCCCTCGCGCAGGACGCCGACCGGATCCGTCAGGATGCCGAGGCCTGGGAATCCGCCCGTGCGCATCACATCGCCCGCCTCGAAGCGGTCAGGCGGGCGGCGGAGGAGGTCGCGGAACTGGCCGGGAACGAGGAGATCCCGCCGCTGCGGCTCGCATGGCTGATGATATCGCTGGAGTCGGCCTGCGCCTGGATCCCCGACGCCCCGGAGTCGCCGCCCTCGGTCGATCAGGAGGACCGCCTGCTGTCGAGCGCGGAACTGCAGTTGGGCAGTGCCATGATCACGGTCCGCGAAGCCACGGCCGACAGGCTCGCCTATCACCTGATCAACGAGGCGCAGCCCGACGAGCCGGAGATGTGCGGGGAGATGGAGTGCCCCGAGGAGTGCACCGGGCGGCACGACACCTCGCACATCGACTGCGGGCCGGATGCCGTCTTCGAAGAACTCCAGGAGCACGGCATCACTCTCGATGCCCCGGGACCGGGCCCCCTGTCGCCCCGGCTTGCCGCGCTCTTCGCCCCACCTCCCCAGAAGGAATCCCCCTTGCTTCCAGGGCTGGAGGAGCGTGCCGGACCGGCACTCGCCGCACTGGGAGTCGATACCGACGATCCGGAGGCCCTCCTGAGCGCGGCGGCAGCCGGGCTGGTCGCCGATGTCCTGGCGAGCGGACCGCTGGACGCGATCCGTGAGGCGCCCGGCGGCCCCGGCGCCGGCGATGTCCTCGCGCAGAGCGTCGACTTGCACCGTCGGGCCCGCAAGGCCCTTGTCGCCGCCCGCGACGGCGGACCCGCACGGCTGGCCGCGTTCACCGCCGTCGCCACGGATCTGGACCTCCCGTGGGCCGGGGGTTCCCGTTTCACCCTGCGGTCCGCGTCCGGTCCCGTGAGCGAGTTCGTCCGGAACGTCGAGAGAGAGGTCTGGGTGACCGAGGAACTGGTACGTCGACAGGGCTGGCGCGATGCCCTCCTGCATCGGGCACTCTCGGCCTCCTCCATGGCCGCACACCGTTTCGGCATGCCCGGCTGGCCCGCCGCCGTCAGCGCCTCGATGGAGCGTCTCGCCTCGCTGGACCGGCAGGCCGCGCCCAAGGAGCTCGCCGATCTCCACGCCGTGGAAACCGCGCTGCTCCAGGGTCCTGACCGGCTGGGAGTGGAAGCCCTCGGATGGCTGGACCGTCATGCACCCCTCGGGTAGCGGCCCACGGCCGCTCAAGCGGACGTGCCGGCGGATGGAACGGAACGTGGAGGTCGGGCGGTGAGCTGGGATCGGGTGAGCCTGATCGTTCTCGCGTCGTTCGGTTGCGCCACCTTGCTGCTGACACAGATCAACGAGGTGCTGTCGAAGGTGCCTCCGATCATCCGCGCTTGGCGACGGGTCCAGAACGAACTGCGCCGCGGCCGCCCTGGCCGTTCGACTGCCGACCGGTCCGAACCGGAGGAGCCTGTGGAGGCACGGGACGAGCACTGAGCCGGTGAAGGCCGCCACTCCGGAGTTCCGGGGTGGCGGCCTTCGCCCTTCTCAGCCTCGGGTGAGGGTGAGGGGGGTCGTGTCGTACCGGGTGAGGGTGGCCGGGTAGTCGCGGTCGTCGACGGTGCTGTACGTGTTCAGGGTCGCGGCCCCGGGCTGGAAGGTGGCCGTCGGGTCGATGTTGCTCGGGAAGGACGTGGTCCACGGGACCGGGGCGCCCGGCCCGCAGGGGACGATCAGGTTCTCGTGGGAGCCGGTGGCGGCGGCTTTCTTCTGGGTCTGCTGGGCGCTGACGTTGAAGGTGACGTAGGCCGTCTTGTTGCAGGTGACCGTGCCGCCGACGGTGATCTCGCCGGTGCGGGTGTCGACCGTTCCGGCGGGGTTCAGGGCGATGTCGACCGCGAGGACCGGGGGCGGCTCGGGCATCCGGGCGTGGAGTTCGCCGCGTACGGGGAGGGTGGCGCCCGCGCAGGTGCGCTCGAAGGTGGCGTCGATCTCGCGGATGTAGCCGTAGGGGCCGTACTCGATGTGGGAGACGGTGAAGGATCCGGTGCCGCTCTCGCAGTAGCGGTCGCCCACGCTGAACTGGAGCTGCGGGTCCTCCGGGCGGGCCTCGGGCCAGCTGCGGGTGTCGGTGTACGTGAAGCCCTCCTGGAGCTTCTGGCCGTACGGGGCCGACATGGCGAGGTACCAGCGCTCGCCCTCGGGGGTGATGACCGTGGCTCCGGCGCCGGACTGGGAGGTGGGGCCCGAGATGTCGAACAGGTCGGTGTTCTCGGGGGTGAGGGTGCGGGTCTGCCCGTCGGAGACGTACTCGCCGGGGTCGCCGGAGAAGGTGAGCGATCCGGTCGCGGCCTCGTGGGCCTGCGCCGTGCCCGTCAGCGGGGCCGCCGTCACCGCGAGGGTCACCGCCGCCGTGAGGACGGCCGCCGCGCGGGCGAGGCGGGGGATACGGGTGGTGGTCATGGAGTGGTGCTCCTTGCCTTGTTTCCGTGTCTGGTGCGTGGACATCGGTGGCTGCCGCGGCACACCTGTCAGGTACCTGACAGGTGTGGGCCTGAGGGGGTGGCGGAATGATCTCCTTGGCAACACCCCGGAAAGCTAACAGGGGGCACTGACAACGGCCGCCACCCCCTCCTCTTGGGGGCGGCGGCCGTCGGTCGGTCCGGGCGCGGCCGGGGTCAGCGGCCGTAGCGGATCAGGGCGCGGACCATGCGGCAGGTGGTGTCGGAGGGCGGGTGGATGCCGATGGTCTCGGCGGTGGTGCGTATGGTCGTGTCGGTGGCCTTCGACGGGAGGTAGACGCCCGCGTCGAGGAGGGCGATGGCGAGGCGCATGGCCTTGAGGCGCCGGTTGTGCGTGACGTACCACTCGCGGGGGCGGCCCGCGGGAAGGGGCTTCCGCTGGAGGGGCTTCCAGGGTTCGATGGACGGCGTGCGGATCACGGCGAGAGCCATGGGCTACCTCCTGGCGAACGGTGGGATGGGGGCCCTCCCCGGGACCCTCACCTTCACCCCTTATTTTAGTGCCCCCCACTGACAATCGCCCCTGGCCAGATGGGGTTTAGGGGGTGGTGGAGGGAGGCGTGGGGGGTACCGTGTGGGGCATGGAGATCTGGATCAATCCCGCCTGTTCCAAGTGCCGCAGCGCCCTCACCCTGCTCGACGCCGAGGGCGCCGACTACACCGTCCGGCGCTACCTGGAGGACATCCCCTCGCCGGACGAGATCCGGCGGGTGCTCGACCGGCTCGGGCTCGAACCCTGGGACATCACGCGCACGCAGGAGGCCGCCGCCAAGGAGCTCGGCCTGAAGGAATGGCCCCGGGACGCGGCCGACCGGGACCGGTGGATCGAGGCGCTGTCCGCGCACCCCAAGCTGATCCAGCGGCCCATCATCACCGCCGAGGACGGCACGGCCGTCGTCGCCCGGACCGAGGACGCCGTACGGGACGCGCTGTCCCGCTGACACGGAACCACGACGTCGTGCTCGGCAACGATCTGCATCTGGACCTCGCCGCCGCCGGGAGCCGCCGCGCGGCGCTCATCGGGGCGCTCCGCGAGGCCGTACGGGACGGGCGGCTGGCCCCCGGGACGCGGCTCCCGCCGTACCGTTCCCTCGCCGCCGACCTCGGCATCGCCCGCAACACCGTCGCCGACGCCTACACCGAGCTCGTCGCCGAGGGATGGCTCACCGCCCGCCAGGGATCGGGGACCCGGGTGGCCGAAGGGGTCGCCGAAGCATGGCTCACCGCCCGCCGGGACCGCCCCGGAACCGGCGCGGCCGACACCCGAACGCTCCGAGCCGACGCCCCGGCGGCGGTGCCGTACGACCTGGTCCAGGGCAAACCCGACCCCGGCGCCTTTCCGCGCGGGGCATGGCTGGCGTCGGCGCGGCAGGCGTTGACGAGGGCCCCGCACGAGGCGCTCGGGGTCGGCGATCCGCGCGGCCGGATCGAACTGCGGAGCGCGCTGTCGGCCTATCTCGCCCGGGCGCGGGGAGTGCGGACCGGGCCGGAGCGGATCGTGGTCTGCTCGGGCACCGCGCACGCGCTGCGGCTGCTCGCGCGCGTCGTGCGGACGGGCACATGGGCGGTCGAGGAGTACGGGCTGCCGTTCCACCGGGGGCTCCTCGCCGAGGCCGGGGTAAGCACGCCGCCCGTACCGGTGGACGACGAGGGGGCGCGGGTCGGCGAGATCCCCGCCGGGGCGGGCGCGGTACTGCTCACGCCCGCCCACCAGTTCCCCACCGGAGGGCCGCTCCACCCCGAGCGGCGGGCCGGTGTCCTGGAATGGGCGCGACGCTCCGGCGGAATCGTCGTGGAGGACGACTACGACGGCGAGTTCCGCTACGACCGGCGGCCGGTGGGCGCCGTCCAGGGGCTCGACCCCGAGCGGACCGTGTTCCTCGGCTCCGTCAGCAAGAGCCTCTCCCCCGCGCTGCGGATCGGCTGGATGTGCCTGCCGACGGCCCTCGTGGACGGTGTCGTCGCGGCGAAGGGCGAACGCGAGCCGTACGCCTCCGCCGTCGAGCAGCTCACCCTCGCCGACTTCCTCGACTCCGGCGCGTACGACCGCCACGTCCGCCGCATGCGGCAGCGGCACCGGCAGCGCCGCGACCGGCTCGTGACCGCGCTCTCCGAGCGGGTGCCCTCGGTACGGGTCACAGGCATCGCCGCCGGACTGCACGCAGTCCTGGAACTGCCCGCCGGCACCGAGACCGCCGCGCTCGCCGCGGCGGCCCGGCACGGGGTCGCCGTCGAAGGCCTGGCCTCCTACCGCCACCCCGACACCCCGGACCCCACCCACCCGGACGGCCTGGTCGTCGGCTACGCCACCCCACCGGAACGTCTCTACGGCGCGGCCCTGGACGCCCTCTGCTCGGCGCTGGCGGAGGCCGTCGGCCCTCGGGGGTGACGGGTCGAGCAGGTCGGCTCGGAGGGGGGCGGCGGCGTGGTCGGGTGCGGGGTGGTCGAGTGCGGCGCGGTCAGGTGCGAGCGACGGTGCTTGGTCGGGTGCGGGCGGCGGCGCGGTCAGGTGCGGGTGGCACCGGCGCGGTCTGGTGCGGCGCGGTCATGTGCGGTCGGCGGCGGCGAGGTCAGGTGCGGGTGGCGGCCCGGTGCTCCGCCTCGGTCAGAATCTCGGTCAGCCGGAGGCCGAAGCGGGCGTCACAGGCGTGCGGCTCCCCGGTGCGGGCCGCGGTGACGAGGGCGTCGACGGCCGCGCCGAAGGCCCCCACCGCGCCGTCCCAGCGGGGCAGTTCGGCGCGGCCTCCGGTGCCGTACAGGGTGAGGGCCGCCTCCGCCGCCTCCGGCGGGGCGCTGAGGGTGAGCGTGGCGGTGCTGCTCGCGCCCGACGCGTGCCGCAGGACCAGGTGGTGGGTGTCGTCCGGGCCCGGGACGGCCGTGATGTCCGTGACGTCGCCGAGGATCGGCAGGTAGACCGAGAGGACGTGCGGGCCGACGTCCCAGAGGCCGCCCTTCTCCCGCCGCCAGGGGGAGGCCGCGTAGTCGCTCGTGGAACCCGGGCCGTAGAGCGAGCCCAGCCAGTGCGCCTCGCCCAGGAACCAGCCGCCGTCCGCCGCCCGCTCCTCGATCCAGCGGGCCGTCGGCTCCGCGAACCGCAGCGTGCAGAAGACCACCGAGGCGACCCCGGCCGCCTCGACCGCCTCGGTCACCGCGCGGGCCCCGGTCACCGTCGTGGCGACCGGCTTGTCCAGGAGCACATGACAGCCGGCCTCCGCCGCCCGCACCGCCAGCGGCGCCTGGACATCCGGCGGAAGCGCCAGGGCCACGGCGTCGCTCGCCTCGAAGAGCGCGTCCACGTCGTCGTACGCGCGGACGCCCGACGCGGCCGCGAGCCCGGCCGCCGCCTCGGGGCGTCTCCCCCACACCCCGCTGAACTCGACACCCGCGTGCCCGGCCAACGCGGGCGCGTGCGTCCGGGCGGCCCAGGGGCCGGTGCCGAGGAGTCCGATACGGGGCTTCGCGCCCACCTTCTTCGCCATGGCCCCAGTCTGCCGGTCCCCACCGACAACCGGACCGGCACCCCGTACGACCGGGTCGGGACCCAGTACGACCCGACCGGCACCCCGCACGACGGGACCGGGACCCCGTACGACCGGGTCGGGACGCCGTACGACGGGACCGGCACCCCGTACGACCCGACCGGCACCCCGCACGACCGGTCGGGACCGAGCCTCCCGCCGCGTCCCCTCGGCGAAATCCGATGGCGGCCCTCCCCCACGCCGGTGTTAGCGTTCCTCCGCCGGCCGCGGGACTCCGGTGCGACTTCCGGAACTGCCTCTGAAGCAACGTCTTCGCTGTTCGCGCCCTCATTCCCCGGCCGGCGTCCAGGAGAGGGGGAGCACCGTGTCCGAGCTCGTCGCCGCCGAGGACGTCCTGCTCTTCGTGAACGCCGCCGTGACGGCGACGGGTCAGCGGGAGTTCCGTTCGTCCGCCGAGGAGCAGCGGTTCTCGCTGGGGTTCCTCCACGAGTACGTACGGGTCAACTACCGGCCCGTGTACGCGGCCGCGCTGGCCCTGGACGTGAACCACCACAACGCCGCGCTGATCGTCGAGGGGCTGCTGCGCACCGCCGGTGAGGCGGGCGGGGCGGAGGAGAAGCGGGCCGAGGGCCGGCTGATCGCGGCGCGGCTCGCGATGCTGCCGCCGCAGCGGGTCTACCGGCTGTTCCGCGCGCTGCGGGCGGCCGGGGTCAACAACCGGCGCACGCGCGCGATCGTGCGCGGGTGGCTCGCGGCCCGCCCTGATCCGGCGCTGGACGCGGTGAAGTACCGGACCGGGGTGAAGGCCGCCGTGCGGCACGTCCACGGCCGGCCGACCGACCCGGAGACCGGTGACTTCCTGTTCGCTCCCGGCCGCCGCGTGCGGTACGGCAACGCCCTGCTGGACGCGTACCGCCGGGCGCACTACGAGCAGTCCGCGGTGTACGAGCTCCCGTTCACGGTCGCCGAGGGGTTCGCGGCGAAGCACGGGGTGCCGCGTGCGGTGTTCCTGGAGCGGATCGCGCCCCGGATGACCCGGCTCGAACGGCTCAGGACGGAACGGGCGTCGGGCGCGGGGGCCGAGCTGGCCGTGATGCCGCTGACCCGGCTCGCGCTGTACGTGCTCGCGCTGCCGTTCGGCGAGCGGGTCGAGCGCCGGGCGGAGCTCACGGCTGCGCTGCGCGCCTCCGCGCGGCGGGCGGCGGGACCGTACGCCGGGAGCTGGGGGCGGTTGACGGCGGTGCTCGACGACAGTTTCTCCTCGTCCGGTTCGGCGGTGAAGCGGCGCCGGCCGCTGGCCGTGGCGCTGGGCTGCCACTTCCTTCTGGAGGCCCTCGCGGCACCGGGGGCGTACACGGCGCTCTGGACCTCGGGCGGGGACGATCCGCTGATGGTCCGGCCGTACGGGCCGACGCCGCTGGGGACGCGGATCCTGGACGCCCTGGAGACGGAGCCGGAGCGGCTGGTGATCGTCTCGGACGGCTGGGACAACGCGCCGCCGGGGCTCGCGGGCGAGGTCCTGCGGGTCTGGCGCGCGCGGCTCGACCCGGGGCGGGGGACGAGCGTCGTCCACCTCAACCCCGTATACGACGCGGACGGCTTCGACGTGCGCCGGCTCGCGGCGAGTGTGCCGACGGCCGGGATGAGGGACGCGGAGGACCTGGCGGCGCTGGTGGAGATCGCGCAGTTCGCCGAGGGGCGGACCGGCTTCACGGAGCTGCGGGCGTATCTGGACCGGCGGGTGGAGCACTTCCTGACGGAGGCCGGGGCGTGACGGGGATCGATCTGACCGGCCTCGACGTGCGTCCCGCGCAGGTGTGGGGCGGGGTGCGGCTCGTGCCGCTGGTGCGGGCCGAGCCGGTGGCGGGGCTGCGGCTGGGCCGGGAGGTGTACGAGGGGTGGGGCGAGGCCTCCGTCGCCGTCGGCGACCGGACCGCGTACACCTCGTACATCCCGCACGGCTTCGTCGCCGACTGGACGGGGACGGGGGAGGAGCGGGCCGCGTACGGGACCCGGCTCGGCGGCGAGGGGGCGCCGCCGGGGATGGCCGTGCGCCGTCCGCAGCGGATGGCCAAGCGGCGCCGGGGCGAGCGGAGGCTGAGGTTCCTGCCGCTGCACCTCGCCCTCGAGGGATATCTGGCGCTGCACTTCGGCGGGCCTTCGGTGGTCTGGGACGACTGGTCGCGGGAGGCGCTGAGGCGCGGTCTGTCGCCGCGCGCGGAGGCGGCGTACGCGGGGTGGTCGGTGCCGGGGCTCGCCGAGGCGCTGCGGATCTTCGAGCTCCACCCGGGGCAGTGCGGCCTGCTCCTGTACGTGGCCGACGCGCTGGCCGCGGCCTTCGTGGTGCCGCACCCCGAGGACTACCGCCTGCTGCACCCGACGCTGGTGGAGGACCTGTACGGGGAGCTGGTGCACCAGTACGCGCACTACGGCGCCCCCGTGCCCGAGTTCACCGCGCGGATCCGGGACGGGGCCGGCGGCATCCGCACCCTCGCGGACCTGCGGGCGGCGGCGCGTGAGCAGGAGCGGGCCTGGGCGGTGGCGCACGACGGGCTGATGGCGCGGGACCTGCTGGAGACGCCGTACGCCTTCGAGCGGGTGTACCGGATGGGGTCGTTCGACCTGTACCGGTTCCTGCCGCCGTTCCTGCGGGGAGGGCAGGAGCAGCACATCGGCGAGCTGATCACCGACCACAAGGGGCGGACGGCGTACCTGAAGAGCTTCCGGCTGTCCGAGAACCAGATCCGCAAGGGCCATCTGCTGCGGCGGCTCGCCGCCGAGGACTGGCACCTCGGGCGGACGGCCGAGGCGCTCGGCACCTCGTACGAGGAGGTCGTGCGGCGGATCCGGGCGGCGGGGCTGGGCTCGCTGCTGGACGCGCACGTCGTCGCACAGCGGATCCGCGAAAATCAGGAAGGCTGAGTAACACGGGGTTCACAAACGGGCAACCGACGGGAAATCCCGTGTTGCGAAGCTGCGGTCGAACACAAACAGCGCAGTCAGCGCAGACACCGCAGCTTCTCGCAGTGCCGCGAGCCGCGACGGAACCCCGCAGCAGCACGCCAAAGGATGAGACCCGTGACCTTCAAGGCTGAGTACATCTGGATCGACGGCACCGAGCCGACCGCGAAGCTTCGTTCCAAGACGAAGATCATCGCCGGTGAGGGCCTCGCGCTCGACGAGCTGCCGATCTGGGGCTTCGACGGTTCCAGCACGAACCAGGCCAAGGGTCACGCGTCGGACCGCGTCCTCAAGCCCGTCTTCGTCTGCCCGGACCCGATCCGTGGCGGCAACGACGTCCTGGTGCTGTGCGAGGTCCTCAACACGGACATGACTCCGCACGAGTCCAACACCCGCGCCGCGCTGGCCGAGGTCGCCGCGAAGTACGCCTCCCAGGAGTCGATCTTCGGCATCGAGCAGGAGTACACCTTCTTCGACGGCACCCGCCCGCTCGGCTTCCCGGTCAACGGCTTCCCGGCCCCGCAGGGCGGCTACTACTGCGGCGTCGGCGTGGACGAGATCCACGGCCGCCCGATCGTCGAGGCGCACCTCGAGAACTGCCTCAAGGCGGGTCTCGGCATCTCCGGCATCAACGCCGAGGTCATGCCCGGCCAGTGGGAGTTCCAGGTCGGCCCGCTGTCCCCGCTCGAGGTCTCCGACCAGCTGTGGATCGCCCGCTGGCTGCTGTACCGCACCGCCGAGGACTTCAACGTCGCCGCGACCCTCGACCCGAAGCCGGTCAAGGGCGACTGGAACGGTGCCGGCGCGCACACCAACTTCTCCACCAAGGCGATGCGCGAGGGCTACGACGCCATCATCACCGCCTGCGAGTCCCTCGGCGAGGGCTCGAAGCCGCTGGACCACGTCAAGAACTACGGCGCCGGCATCGACGAGCGCCTCACCGGCCTCCACGAGACCGCCCCGTGGGACCAGTACTCCTACGGCGTCTCGGACCGCGGCGCCTCGGTCCGCATCCCGTGGCAGGTCGAGCAGGACCAGAAGGGCTACATCGAGGACCGTCGCCCCAACGCGAACGTCGACCCCTACGTCGTCACCCGCCTCATCGTCGACACCTGCTGCGAGGCCCTCGCCAAGGCCGGCCAGGTCTGATTCCCCGGATCCCCGGTCCGGTCCGCGGCCTGATCCGCGCCTGACCCGACCCTGATCCACGCACTCCGGAAGGGGCGCCCACCGTTCCACACGGTGGGCGCCCCTTCCGTCATGTGGGACGTCCGACACGGAGTCCGCTGTCGAAAGGCTCGTCGGAGGCATTCCCTTCTGGTTCAATAGGGATATGGCCAACATGAAGAACGACACCGCGACGGGTCGTCACGACCTCGAGCCGTTCTGGCCGTCTCGGCAGCATGACGACTTCGACCGGGTGTGTTGCCGCGCGATGAACGCGTCGGCCCTCTAAAGCCCTGATCGGTACGGTCCGATCCACGGCCTTCGGCCCGCGCGCATGACGACTGACGTACGACGCCTGTCCGTCCCTTCTCGCGCGAAAGAGCTGAGACCTCCATGGTGCACACCCAGATCGCTTCCACCGCTCCTTCTCTGACCCCTGTGCGGCCCGGTCGGCACCGACTGCGGGCCGTCGATCCGAACGAGGTCGTCGACCTGTCGCAGGTGGCGAGTTTCCTGCCGCCGGGGGCGACGCTGCTGCCGGCGCCGCAGCACGCGCTGCCGACGCTGCCGGGGCGGCCGCCGATGGTCGGGTACCTGGTGCTCGTACCGGCGGACCAGCAGGCGCAGTTGCCCGTGGCGCCGGTTCCCGCGCAGGCCGCCGGCGAGGCGGCGCAGGAGGGGCCGGTGAGCATCGACGACGTGCGGCGGATCGCCGTCGTGGACGGGGAGGCGCTGGACCTGACGTACTTGGAGTTCGAGCTGCTGGCCCATCTGGTGGCGCATCCCCACCGGGTGCACACCCGGGACCAGTTGGTCACGACGGTGTGGGGGTACGGGCACGTGGGCGACGGGCGCACGGTCGACGTGCACGTGGCGCGGCTGCGGCGGAAGCTGGGGGCCGAGCACCGCCACACGATCCAGACCGTGCGGCGGGTCGGCTACAAGTACACGCCCTGATCAGGCGGTTCGGCTGGACCTCGCCTTCATCCTGGCCACCAGGGCGAGGGTGAGGTCCACCGCGAGGAACAGCAGCAGGCTGAGGCCGAGCAGCGGGACGAACCAGCCGACGACGGCGGTCGCCGCGGCGAGCGGCAGCAGCAGGGTCACCGGGACCTTCCGCCAGGCGCCGCGCGCCACCGGGCGGCCCGGGCGGCGCAGCCACCACATGCGGTAGCCCCAGAGGATCAGCAGGATCAGGGCGAGCGCGAGGGCGGCGAGGGCCAGCTGGTTGAACAGGCCCAGGAAGACGCCGGTGTGGGCGTCGATGCCGATGCGGGTGAGCTTCGCGAGGAGCGGGTAGTCGGCGAAGGCGAGGCGGTCGAGGACCGTGCCGTCCGCCGGGTTCACGGCCACCGAGTCCAGCTGGAGCGGGAACTGGGTGTCGGTCTCCTTGACCACGTACCCCTTGCCCTCGGCGGGCAGGACGACCGAGATCCGCGGGCTGTCGATGCCGGCCGCGCGGGCCGCCGCCACCGCCTTGTCGAGGCCCATGTCGGCGCCGGGAGCGGTGGGGGCCGGGGTGTGGCCGGCGCCGTGGCCCTCGTGCTCCGAGGAGCCGCCGGCCGCGCCGTCGAGGGTCGCCGACAGGGTGGGCGTCGCGCCGCCCAGACCGTCCTGCACGGTGCCGATGTTCTCGCCCGCGTAGCGCGACCAGGTCAGGCCCGTGGCGGACAGCAGGACGAGGCCGGTGACCGCCCACAGGCCGACCGAACCGTGCCAGGAGAGGGTGCGGCGGCGGGACTTCGGGCCCCGCTCGGGCAGGAGGAGCGCGCGGCGGTTGCCGCGGCGCCGGCCGAGCCAGAGCAGCAGGCCGCCGAGCGCGATCACCCACAGCCAGCTCGCGGCGAGCTCACTGTAGTTGCGGCCGAACTCGCCGAGGTGCAGATCGGCGTGGAGGCCGTCGATCCAGGTGCGCAGCGGGAGGGCGCCGGAACTGCCGAAGCTGGGCAGCTGTCCGCGTACCTCGCCGGTGTACGGGTCGACGAAGACGGCGAGCGAGGTGCCTTCGGGGACGTCGGGGTCGGCCATCAGGACCCGGGTCGTCGCGTCGGGTTCAGCGCCGGGCCAGACGGCGGTGACGGTGCCGTTCGGGTTGGCCTCGCGGGCGATGTCCACCTGCCGCGAGAGCGGCAGGGTGGCGTCGCCGACGGGGACCTCCAGCTCGTGGGCGTAGTAGACCTTCTCGGCCTGGAAGGAGAGCGCGTAGAGCAGGCCGCTGACGGCGGCGACGAGGAGGAACGGGGCGATGAGGACGCCCGCGTAGAAGTGGAGGCGCATCACGAGGGGGCGCAGGGCGCTCCAGGTGCCGCCGGAACGACGGGGGGTGGGGGTGGGCTCCGCCGGTGGCGCGTCGGTGGTGTCCGGGCGCACGGGATCGTCGATGGTGGTCATGACGTGGCTGTCCTAGGAGTCGGGTGCAGACAGGGGAAAGGGACCCCCGGTCAGACGTGTGCTCCGAGGGCCGTGGCGCGGGGTGCGGACAGCCGGGGCGGGCCGCGCCGGGACAGGGTCTGCGCGAGGACCACGGCGTGCGGGCGGCGGGCGTTGCGGCGCCGCCCCCGGATCGGTCGACGCGGGGCGTCGGGCACCCGTACGCGCGCGAACAGCGGGCGCAGCGGTGTGAAGGCGTACGCGAGGGCGGTTCGGGCGAGGGTGAAGAACGCGGCCTCGCCGTGGGCCAGCCAGAGGCCGCACAGGAGTGCGGCGAGGAGGTGGACGGCGAGCATGCCGGCGCCGGAGGCCGGGTGGGCGGTGGCCGTCTCGGACGCGGCGGACATGGCGGCGGCGGACGTGGCGGCGGACGCCGTGTGATCGGTGGCCATGGCGGCCATCGCGTGCGCGTGCTCCATGCCGGGCATCGCGTGCGCGTGCTCCATGCCGGGCATCGCGTGCGCGTGCGGGAGGCCGTCGGGGGGCGTGTCCGTGGGCCGGGTCGCGGGGTGGGCGCCGGTGGTGGAGAAGGTCAGGTGGAGGGCGCTCTGGAGGACGAGGAGGGCGCCCGCGATGGCCGGTGTGCTCCTGCGGCGGCCGGCGGCGGCCCAGGCGAGGGCGGTCGTCGCGGCGAAGGCGGCGAGCAGGGTGGAGGCCGGGAGGTGGTGGGCAGACATGGACGAATGCCCCACAGCTGCCAAGGCGACGCACACCACCGCGAAAAGTGCGGCTCGCAGGGCGCGCAGGGGCGACCGGGCATCCGTCATCGTCCGCCATGGTGCCATCCCGGCCGGATGGCCGGATCGGCGCCCTCGGGAGCCGGTCCGGGCGGCGTCGTTTCCCCGGCGCGTTCCGTCGCCCTCGCTTCCCCGGCGCGTTCCGTCGGCGGCGTTCCGCCGGTGTCGCCCCCCCGGCCGCGCTCCCCCACCGCGTTCCGCCGGTGTCGTTCCCCCGGCGCGCTCCCCCAGGCGCGTTCCGTCGGCGGCGTTCCTCCCGTGGCGGAATCCTCCGGGAGCGGAACCCTCTCGTCTGGGTCGGCGCGGCCGGGCAGGCTTCGGGGCATGAGATTGCTGATGCTCGGAGGTACGGAGTTCGTCGGCCGCGCGGTCGTCGAGGCGGCGCTGGGCCGGGGTTGGGAGGTGACGGTGTTCCACCGGGGACGCCACGAGCCCCCGGCGGGGGCGGTGTCGCTGACCGGGGACCGGACCGCTCCGGAGGGCCTCGCCGCGCTCGGGACCGGCTCGTGGGACGTGGTCGTGGACACCTGGTCGGCGGCGCCGTCGGCGGTACGGGACGCGGCCCGGCTGCTCGCGGACCGGGTCGGGCGGTACGCGTACGTGTCGAGCCGGTCCGTGTACGCGTGGCCCGCGGCCGCCGGGCTCGCGGAGGACGGGCCGCTGGTGGAGGGTTCGCCGGACGACGGGGACGTGCCCTACGCGGAGGCCAAGCGGGGCGGTGAGCTCGCCGCCACGGCGGCCTTCGGACCGGAACGGACGCTGCTCGTCCGGGCGGGGCTGATCCTCGGCCCGTACGAGAACGTGGGCCGGCTGCCCTGGTGGCTGACCCGGATCGCGCGCGGAGGCCAGGTCCTGGCTCCGGGGCCGCGCGCCCTGACGTGCCAGTACATCGACGCCCGCGACCTGGCCGAATGGACGCTGGACGCGGTGGCGGCCGGGCTGTCGGGGCCGTACAACCTCGTGTCGCCGGGCGGGCACGCGACCATGGGCGAACTCCTCGACGCCTGTGTGCGCGTCACCGGCTCGGACGCGGAACTGCGCTGGGCCGCGCCGGACGAGCTGCTCGCCGCCGGGGTCGCGCCCTGGACGGAGCTGCCCGTGTGGCTGCCGCCGGGCGAGATGTACGACGCGATGCACACCGCGGACGTCTCCCGGGCGGTCGCGACCGGGCTGCGCTGCCGGCCGGTGGCGGAGACCGTCGCCGACACCTGGGCCTGGCTGCGGTCCGTCGGCGGGACCGCGCCCCAACGCCCGGACCGGCCGCCGGTCGGCCTCTCGCCCGAACGGGAGGCGAAGGTCCTGGCGGAGCTGGCCGCGTCCGGGGAGTGACCCGCCCGCTCGGACGGACCCGCTCCGATCTGCCCGTATCGGGGCGATCCACTACGGTCGACACGAACGTGTGCGAACCGGAGGAGTCGATGTCATGCCCGCCATCCCCGCCACCTCCGTAGCCAACCTCCGTGATCTCGGCGGACTGCCGGTCGGCGACGGGCGGGAGGTCCGCGCCGGGCGGGTCCTGCGCTCGGCGCAGCTCGACCGGCTGGATCCGGACGAGCCGGCGGTGGCGGCCCTGGGCATCCGTACGGTGGTCGACCTGCGGACGGAGAGGGAGCGGGCGGAGCGGCCGGACCGGCTGCCCGCCGACGCGCGGCTGCTCGTCGCGGACGTGCTGTCGGACCAGCTGACGGGCAGCGGGCTGCCGCCCGCCGCGCGTCTGAAGAAGCTGCTGGCCGATCCGGCCCTGGCCGAGGAGCATCTGGGCGGGGGCCGGGTGCGGGCGGCCTTCGAGCGGACGTACCGGACTTTCGTCTCCGGGGACTCCGCCCGCGCCTCGTACCGCGCTCTGCTGGGCGAGCTGGGCACGCCGGGGGCCGGGCCGCTGCTCTTCCACTGCTCGGCGGGCAAGGACCGGACGGGCTGGGCGGCGACGGTGGTGCTGTCGCTGCTCGGCGCGGACGAGGAGACGGTGCGGGCCGAGTACCTCGCGGTGAACCCGGCGGTGAGGCAGGCGTTCGCGCCGATGGTCGAGGGGTTCACCGCGCAGGGCGGCGACCCGCAGCTGGCGCTCGACCTGATCGGGGTGCTGCCCGAGTACCTCGACGCGGCGCTCGACGAAGTGGCGGTGCGGCACGGTTCGATGGAGAAGTACGTACGGGAGGGGCTCGGCGTCCCGGACGAGGTGACGGAGCTGATCCGGGAGCGGTTGACGGTCTCTCCGGCCTGAGTCCGCGCCCGGCGCCCCCGCACCGCACCGCCCGGGGCCGGGGTGACCATCGGAAGAATCGCTCGTTCTGCTGAACGTGAGCACCCAGGATCTCGTTCCCTCGCCCGTGGGTCCCGTCGACGTCGAGCAGGCCGAGGCCGCGCTCGTCGAGCGCTATCCGCGTCTCGTCCGCATCGCCTATCTCGTGCTGCCGCCGTCGCTCGGCCGCAACCGGCGGGTGCTGACCGCGCACGCGCTCGTGCAGCGCTCGCTGCCGCGCCGCCGGGTGCCGGGCCCCTCGGTGCCGGAGCCGCGGCGCGCGGAGGACGCGGTCGATCCCGGGTACGCGTACGTACGGGGCGAGGTGCTGCGGCAGGCTCTCGTCGCCGGGCAGCCCCTGCGGCGGTTCGCGCTGCCCCGGCGGGCGCAGTTCCCGCCGCTGCTCCCGCACGTGTGGGGCCTGCGGCTCTTCCCCCGGGTCGGCGGCGCCGACGAACTCGCCCTGGACCAGCAGCTTTCCCGGCTCTCGGGCCCCGGCCGCGCGGCCTACGTCCTGCGCGGCCTGGAGCGCCAGGGCGATCCCGAGGTCCTTCGCGTGCTCGCCGCCGCCGGTGTCGACGACCTCGCGTCCGCCCTGGCCGAGGCGGACGCCCTGGACACCCTGACCGCCCTGGCCGGTCCGGCCGCCGGGGCCGACGGCGACTACTCCGCGACGGGACCCGCGTCCAGGGTCGTCCCGGGCGGGTCCGGCGAGCGGGTCGGGGAGCAGGCCGGTCCGGGACGGGGCCGGGGCAGCGGGCACGGGCCCGGGACGGCGGACGTCCCCACCGGTGGCCCGGGGACGGCGGACTCCCCCACCGGCGGCCTCGGGCCGCTCGGCACCGGCAGCGGCCTCGGGCCGCTCAGCACCGGCAGCGGCCCCGGGCCGCTCGGCGCCGGCGGCGGTTACGGCCCGCTGGGGGCCGGTCGTGCCGGGCGGGTCAGTGGGGCGGCGCTGCTGGAGTCGGACGAGTTCGATCCGTGTGCGTTGCAGGCGAGGCCGACGGATCTGATGCGGCGGCGGCAGCACGGGCGGGCGGCGGCGGTGGCGGTGGCGGCGCTCGTGGTCTGCGGGATGCTGCTCGGGCTGCCGGGGGACGGCTGGGGAAGAAACGGTGCTGCTGCGCCGTCGTACGCGCGCAATCCGGCGGCCGAGGCGGCGCTGGACCCGGGAGCGGTCAAGCGGGTGCCGCCCGGGGCGTGGCCGGGTTCGACGCGGCAGGACTTCTCGGTGTGGCCCGCGCGCGGCGGCCTCACCGGGGACGGGACGCTGTTGCGGCGGGCGCTCGCCGTGTGGGCGCGGCCGGGGCTCTCGGTGCGGTCGTCGGCGACGCCGGGGACGCCGGTGGGGCCGCCGATGGGGCCGCCGCAGCTGCTGTTCGCCGGGGTGGTGGACGGGGCCCGGGTGGTGCTGTTCCACGACGGCCTGCGGGTGGTGCGGTACGCGGAGCCGACCGGTGGCGCGGCGGGGGCGGCGCTGGACTTCGCGCGGACGGACGGGGCCGACACGGTCGGTTCGGCGGCGCTGGTGGTGTCCAGGGCCTCGGGCAACGTCCGCTATCTGACGGCCCCCTGGGTGCGGGAGGCGGCGGTGCGTGACCTGCTGGCGCCCGCGAAGGAGCCGTGGCCGCTGGCCCGGGACGCGTACGGGGTGACGGAGCCGCTGCCGAGTCCGGCGGAGGCGAAGGGCTGCGCCCGCTGGAACACCCTTCAGGTGCGGGACGGTTCGGGGCTGCGGCTCCTCACGGACCTCGGCGAGCTGGCACCCGCGCGGCTGCTGTGGGGCTCGCCCGCGGCGCCGGTGGACGCGACGGGGCATGAGGCGCGGGAGGCGTGGGCGCGTACGGCGTGCCGGCTGACGGCGGTACGGGCGCACGGGGTGCGGTCGGTGAACGCCTGGCGGTTCGCGCGGCAGCAGCTGCCCGAGGGCGCCGGGCGCGGCACCTGGCTGTGCACGCGTGCGGAGACCTGGCGGGGTACGGGCGGCCGGGTCCTCGCCCAGTTCCTGGTCCCGTCGGCGAAGGTGCCGGCGGCGCTCGCGGCCCGTTCCGAGGGTTCGCCCGCGTGCGGGGTGCGGGATCCCCGGGTTCTGGCGGGCGTGTTGTGGCAGGCCCCGGGCGGCGGCTGGTACGTCCTGGCCGCGGGCAGCCCGGAGTTCACGGCCCTGGAGGTCTCGGGAGGGGTGAAGGGCCGTTCGCACGGCCCGGTCCTCGCCGTACGGGCGGAGGCGGGGGCGCGGGCGGACCTGGACGGCACCCTCGAGGACGGGAGCCGGCGGCGCGCCCTGCGGTGACCGTGCCATGGGGCGGGGGGAGGCGGACGTGGGGAGCGCGGGCGCGGCGCACGACGCACGGGCCGGCCGGGGCGGGCCGGGTCAGGGCACGCCGGGACCAGGGCCGTTGGGGCGACGCAGGCGCGGGTTCCGGGCCGGAGAGCCGCCGCGCGGTCGGGCGGGAAAAAGGCGGTGCAGGGGCCTGTCGCCGAGCCCTACCCCTCAGTACATTGACGTCATGTCTAATACGCAGCCTGCCCCGGTGGCGTCTGAACACGTCGAGCTCAAGGCCCGGAAGGTCTCCTTCGACTGGGAGGAGACCCCGCTCCACTGGGTCCCCGGCGACCCCTTCACCACGCACACCATCAACGTGCTGCACCTGCTGCTGCCGGCCGGTGAGCGCTGGTTCGTGCACGTCTACAAGCAGGCGCTGCCGCACATCACCGACGACCGGCTGCGCGAGGACGTCATCGGGTTCATCGGGCAGGAGGCCATCCACTCCCAGGCACACGACGACGTCCTCCCCCACCTGCGGAAGCTGGGCCTGGACCCCACGCCGTACACCGCGCAGGTCGACTGGTTCTTCGAGAAGCTCCTCGGGGACAGGACCCTGCCGCCGGGCCGACCGCGCCGCTGGTGGCTGATGGAACGGGTCGCGATGATCGCCGCGATCGAGCACTACACCGCCTTCCTCGGCAACTGGGTGCTCAACGCCGACGAGCTCGACCGGGTCGGCGCCGACCCGACGATGCTGGACCTGCTGCGCTGGCACGGCGCGGAGGAGGTCGAGCACCGCTCGGTCGCCTTCGAGCTGTTCATGCACCTCGACGGCGGCTACCGGCGCCGCGCCCGCACCTGGGCGCTCGCCTTCTCCGCGCTGGTCTTCCTGTGGCAGCGGGGCATCCGCTTCTTCATGGAGAACGACCCGAGCCTGCTCGACCCGAAGGCCTCCTTCGCGGACTTCGTACGCAGGGGCCGCAAGGGCGTACTGCCGTCGACCCCGGACATGCTGCGCTCGATACCCCGCTACCTCTCCCGCGCCTACCACCCCTCACAGGAGGGCGACACCGCGCAGGCCATGGCCTACCTGGCCTCCTCGCCCGGCGCCAACGGAGGCCGCTGATGCCCCGGTTCACCACCGTCGCCCTCGCCGCCGGCGCCGCGCTGCTCGTCCGCCGTGCCGTCCGCAGCCGGATGACCACGGCCCCGCTCTGGCCGATGCCCGCCCTCGACGAGCCCGTCTCCGGATACGGCCGGGGCAGCACCGTCCCCCGCAAGGTCCTCGTGACCGGCCGGGCCACGCCCGCCGAGGGGGTCGTCGAACTGCGCCTGGAAGGTGCGGGACTGCCCGCCTGGCAGCCGGGCGCCCACATCGACCTCGTCCTGCCATCGGGCCTCGTCCGGCAGTACTCGCTCTGCGGCGACCCGGCCGACACCGGTGCGTACACGGTGGCGACCCGCCTCATCGAGGAGGAGCAGGGCGGCCGGGGCGGCTCGCGCGAGGTCCACGAGCAGCTCCACGACGGCGTGGAGGTCGAGATCCGGGGGCCCCGCAACCGCTTCCCGCTGATCGACTCCCCCGCGTACGTGTTCGTCGCCGGCGGCATCGGCGTCACCCCGGTCCTCCCGATGGTGCGCGCCGCCGAGGCGGCCGGGGCGGAGTGGCGGCTCGTGTACTGCGGCCGGAGCCGGGCCACCATGCCGTACCTGGACGAGGTCGAGCGGCTCGGCCGCGACCGGGTGACGGTCGTCGCCGAGGACGAGTCCGGCCGTCCCGATCTGGGCTTCCTCGGGGAACTGCCGGACGGGACGGTCGTCTACTGCTGCGGCCCCGACGGGCTGATGGACGCGGTGGGCGCGGCGATGCCGGAGGGCAGGGCCGCGCGCTTCGAGCGGTTCTCGGCCGCGGCCACGACCGGCGGCACCGCCTTCGAGGTCGAACTGCGCCGGTCCGGGCGGACGGTGGCGGTGGCGGCCGACCAGTCGGTGCTCGAAGCGGTCCGCGAGGAGCTGCCGGGCATCACGTACTCCTGCCGGCAGGGCTTCTGCGGCACCTGTCAACAGCGGGTACTGGAAGGCGAGATCGAGCACCGGGACGAGCTGCTCACCGATGCCGAACGCGGCGACTCGATGCTGATCTGCGTCTCACGCTGCGCGGGGAAGCGGCTCGTCCTCGACCTCTGAGCGGGGCGTCACGGCAGGATCAGCCAGTCGAAGGCCAGTGCGGCGGCCAGGCCTCCCACCAGGAGCCATGTGGCCAGCCGTGTACGGCCGTTGCGGGACAGTTCGATCACGACGCCGCAGAGGATCATCGCGAGGCCGTACACGCCGACGACCAGGACGGACGTACGGCTCGCGAGGCGGATCACCAGGACCACGGCGAGGGTGACGAGCAGGACGGAGGCGGCGGCGACGCGGAGGCGGCGCGCCTGCTTGGGGGTGAGCCCCGAAGCGGAGTCGTCGTCGAGCTCGTCGAGTTCTCCGTCCTCGCCGGCCTCTTCGTCGTCCTCGTCGTCGTCTTCGTCGTCTTCGTCGCCCTCGTCGAGCGCCCCGTTCCCGGCGGCCTCGGCGGCCTCGTCGAGCTCTCCGGTCTCGTCGGTTTCGGCGGGTTCGGGAGCCTCGTCGGTCTTCGTGGCCGCGGGGGCCTCGGCTGCCGGGGTGTCCTGGTCGGAAGCGCTCATGGAGCAGGAGCGTAACGGACCCCGTTAGGCTGTTCGTATGACGACCGGGGTACGCCGCAGGATGGGCGTCGAGGAGCGCAAGCAGCAGCTGATCGGGGTGGCCCTCGAACTCTTCAGCCACCGCTCTCCCGACGACGTGTCCATCGACGAGATCGCCGCGGCCGCCGGGATCTCACGGCCGCTGGTCTACCACTACTTCCCCGGCAAGCAGAGCCTCTACGAGGCGGCGCTGAGGCGGGCGGCCGACGAGCTGGCGGCCAGGTTCGTGGAACCGCCGCAAGGTCCGCTGGGGGCGCGGCTGCTGCGGGTGATGGGCCGGTTCTTCGACTTCGTCGACGACCACGGGCCCGGATTCGCGGCGCTGATGCGCGGCGGGCCCGCGGTGGGCTCCTCCACGACGAACGCGATGATCGACGAGGTCCGGCAGGCCGCGTACGAACAGATCCTCGCCCACCTCGAGGTCGAGAAGCCCTCGGCCCGCCTTGAGTTGGTCGTCCGCTCCTGGGTGTCGCTCGCCGAGTCGACGGCGCTGCTCTGGCTGGACGGCCGGCGCGTCCCGCGCGCCGAGCTGGAGTTGCAGCTCGTGCACGACTTCGCGGCGCTCGCCGCGGTGAGCGCCGCGTACGACCCGGACATGGCGGGGATCCTGGTCGGGATCCTGGCCGACGAGCCGGCCGACGGCCCCTTCGCGGACCTGGTGGCGCGGCTGGCCGCGCTGGTCCCCGCGGTCGGGGCGACGCCGCCCGTCGTGCCCGATCAGCGCTTGCGGTAGGACAGGTCGAGGTCCCGGATCTCGGCGGTGAGACGGACTCCGTCCGCCGCCTTGAGGTAGGCGGGCAGCAGGTCGAGGACGGCCTCCGCGAGCTTCGCCTTCACCTCGTCCGTACGGCCGGGCAGCAGGGCGATCTCGACGTGTACGAGCACGTCGTCGGTCGCCCCGTCGGCCACGACCAGCTCCTCGACCTCCCGGAAGCGGGTCTTGCAGGCCTCGACCGTGGTGTCGACGGTCTCGGCGACGAGCGGGTGCAGGGCCAGCGCGAAGCCTCGCCGGTCGAGGGGCGCGGAGTAGTCGACGGTGATCTGCGGCATGGGGGTCACTCCTGGTGGGACGGATGTCTGGCCACACCTTTACGGTGATCTCCGTGACGACACAAGTGGCCTTCCGGCGTGCGGACGAGCGCGATCTGGACGTTCTGGTGGGGCTGTTCGACGGGGCGGCGCGCTGGATGGCGCGGAACGGGATCGACCAGTGGAAACCGGGTGGTAAGGACGCGGAGCACTTCCGGGCGCGGATCGCGGGCGGCGAGGTGTGGCTGGCGTCCCACGGGGGCCGGGTCGTCGGCGCGTACGAGCTGTGGTGGGAGGACCGGGAGGTCTGGGGGCCGCAGCCGCCGGTGGCGGGGTACGTGCACCGGCTGATGACCGACCGGGAGGCGGCTCCCGCCGGTGCCGGGCGGGCGCTGCTCGCGCACGCGGAGGGGCGGATCGCCGCCTCGGGCCGGACGCTGGCCCGGCTGGACCGCGAGACGCGCAACGCGCGCCTGGGGACGTACTACGAGGGCGCCGGGTACACGGCGCTCGCCCCGCTCCTGGAGAAGGTCGGCGCGGACGGCCGGCGGTACACGGTGACGCTGATGGAGAAGGCCCTGGCGTGACGGGTGTCACGCCAGGGCCCGCGGTCTTCGGGCTCTAGGAGGCCTTGAAGACCGCGACCGTGCGGGCCGGGACCGTGAAGGTGCCCGACGTCGGGTCGTACGCGGCCGCCTTCACGACCGGGTCGGAGCCGCCGGCCTGGACCGGGTGCAGGCGGTAGCCCTTCCCGGCGAGGTCGCCGACCTGCTGCGAGGTGCTGCCCGGCGTCGCGTTGAGGACGACGACCAGGTCGCCGAGGCGCATGGTGATCACGCCCGGGGTCTCGGCGGTGCCGGAGAGCGGGAAGGACAGGGCTTCCTGGACCCGGTCGGTCGTGGCCAGGGAGAACACCGGCTCGGTGGTACGGATCTTCTGCAGGTCCTGGTAGGCGGCGGAGGCGCCGTCGATCTGCTCGCAGCCGACCGTGAGGTTCGGGTTGACGAGCAGCGGCTTGCCGTAGGTCCACTTGGCCTTGTTGTCGGCGGCCGGGGGCAGGCCGCGGCCGAAGCCGTTGCCGTCGCCGCAGTCCCAGTGGATGGCGTTGAACCAGTCGCCGCTGTCGAAGGAGTTGCGGTCGAGGGACTTGGACCGCAGCAGGTCGGAGCCGGCCTGGGAGAGCGCCGGTCCCTGCGAGAGGGTGGCCGTCGCCATGGCGAGGACCTGCATGCGGGCGCGGTCGGCGGGGCTGGTGCCCGCCGGGAGCTTGAAGGCGAGCGCGTCGTACAGGGACTCGTTGTCGTGGGCGTCGGCGTAGGCGAGGGCTTCGCCGGGTGCGGCGGCGTAGCCGGCCGGGGCGCCGTTGTAGTCGACCTCGGAGCCCTTGACCGTGCGCCCGGAGGTGTCGGTGAAGGTGTACGAGGCGAGGTTGCCGCTCAGGCCGACCTTGATGAGGTCCTGGTAGTGCAGGAGGCGGGCCTTCTGCTGTTCCGGGGTGCCGTTGGCGGTGGAGGTGTTGGGGTCGGTGTAGAGGCCGGAGGCGAAGCCCTGGACGCCGGGGTCCTCGTCGAAGGGGCCGCCGCCGCGGACGGCGTCGCGGGCCCGGTCGGAGAAGGTGGCGATGCCGGTGCCGGCCATGTTCTTCTGGGTGGCCTGGACGAAGCGGGCGTCGTCGGCGACTTCGCCGAAGTTCCAGCCCTCGCCGTACAGGATGATCGCCTTGCCGTCGACGCCGTCCTTCTCGACGGTCAGGGCGTCGAGGGCCTTGCGGACGGCGAGGATGTTCTCCTTCGGGTGGTGGCCCATGAGGTCGAAGCGGAAGCCGTCCACCTTGTAGTCCTTGGCCCAGGTGACGACCGAGTCGACGACGAGCTTGCCCATCATGGCGTTCTCGGTGGCCGTGTTGGCGCAGCAGGTGGAGGTGGCGACGGAGCCGTCGGCCTGGAGGCGCTGGTAGTAGCCGGGGACGATCCTGTCGAGGACGGACTTGTCGGACTGTCCTGCGGCGACGGTGTGGTTGTAGACGACGTCCATGACCGTGCGCAGGCCGTCGCCGTTGAGGGCCTGGACCATCTGCCGGAACTCGACCGTGCGGCGGGTGCCTTCGGGGTCGGTGGCGTAGGAGCCCTCGGGGACGGTGTAGTGCAGCGGGTCGTAGCCCCAGTTGTAGGCGTCCTTGGCCGCGGCGGCCGCGACGCAGGCCTGCTGCTCCTCGGAGTCGGGGGCGTAGACCTTCAGGTCGCAGGCGGGGGTGGTCTGCGCGGACTTCTTCTCGGGGATGGTGCCGATGTCGAAGGCCGGGAGGAGGTGGACGTAGGAGGTGCCGGAGGCGGCGAGCGCCTTCAGGTGCCGGGAGCCTTCGCTGGCCTTGTCGGTGAAGGCGAGGTAGGTGCCACGGTGGTCGGCGTTCGCCGTGGGGTCCGCGATCGAGAAGTCGCGGATGTGGAGTTCCTGGATCTGGGCGTCCCGCAGCGGTACGGCGGCGGGCTTCTTCAGCTCCTTCCAGCCCTTGGGGGCGAGGCGGGAGTCGGTGAGGTCGACGGCGAGGCTGCGGGCCGAGTCGGTGGTGAGGGCGGTGGAGTAGGGGTCGGTGACCTTGTTCTCCACGATCTTCTGGACGGTGGGTGCCCAGACCTCGACGACGTACCGGTAGGGCTTGCCCGCCCAGTCGCGGGGGCCGGTGACGGACCAGACGCCGGAGCCGGCGTCGCGCCGCATGGGCACGGTCTTCCCGTCGAGTTCGAGGGCGACCGTCCGGGCGGTCGGGGCCCAGAGGGAGAGGGTGGGGCGGCCGTCGCGGAAGACCGGGCCGAGCTTCGCCTTCGTGGCCTTGGCCGCGTACAGGTCGTCGAGGACGCCGGCGGTCTGGACGCCGGTGGCGGCGAGGAGGGCGCCGTTGGCGGCGCGCTGGGTGGCGATGAGCTGACCGCGGAGGGAGTCGCGGACGCGGTCGGCGTCGCGCGGGTCGACGGTGAAGGCGGGGTACGCGGCGAGGTGCGGGTACTTCGCCTTCTGGGCGTCGCTCAGGGAGGAGGGGGTGAGCCGGAGCCACTGGCCCTCGGTGTTCAGGGCGCCGTCGGTGACGGTGATGCCGCCGTCCTTCGCGTACACCAGCTGCTGGCTGGTGGCGTCGGTGGTCTTCACCTTCCAGACGACGGTGTTCCGGTCGATCCACTGGGCCTCGGCCTTGGCGAGGTCGAGGGCGGGGGTGCCACCGACGGTCGGGAGCAGGTACTTCTGCTGTCCGGAGAGCGCCCAGATCTGGTGGCCGTAGGTGGCGAGGTCGAGGGACTGGTCGGTGGGGAGGTCCTTCTGGTCGCCCTTGTGGAGGATGTACGAGAGGGAGGTCGCGCCCTCGGTGAGCGGCACCTCGTACACGGCGCCGTAGGCGTCGAAGCGGGCCGGCATGAGCGGCCGGGACCAGTCGGTGGGCTGGGCGGCGCCGGTCCAGGTGTGCAGGCCCCAGCCGTCGTAGTTCCCGTCGGGCCGCTGGTAGTGGATGACGGCCTTGGTCTTGTCCTGCGGGGCGGGGGCCGGGTTCGTGTCGGACTGGCCGTCCTGGCCCTGGGTGATCCAGACCTCGCCGGTGCGGCCGAGGACGATGCTGCGCTGCGGGCCGTCGGCGGTGCCGTCCTTCTCGACGGTGTAGGCGAGGGCGGACGCGCCTTCGGGGACCTTGACCCAGGCGAAGGCGCCGTGGGCGTCGCGGCCGGTGAACGCGGCTTCCTGGCCGGCGGCCTTCAACTTCCAGCCGTCGTAGTTCCCGTCCTCGCGGCGGTAGTGCACGACGGCGTGGGTCCGCTCGACGGCGACCGGCTTCTCGGGGGCCGGGGGCGCTCCGGCGGTGGTGGCGGCGGTGGCGCTCGCGGTGCGTCCGGCGGCGTCGACGACGACGGCCTTGTAGCGCAGGGGGGTGCCGGCGGGGGCGGTGACGTGCTGGGTGACCTTGTAGGGGGCGTGGTCGGCGGTGCCGAGGGTCTGCCAGCGGCCGTTGCCGACCTGGGCGGCGAAGACGACCCGGTTCAGCTGTCCGCCGGTGACGTCGGCGGTGAGCTCGACGGTGCCGGTGGATCCGGCGGCCGGTGCCTTGAGGCCGAGGGCCGGTGCGGCGGCCGGTGCCGGGAGGGCGCGGTCGGCCTTGAGGACGAGGGAGGAGAGGGCGGGGACGGTGACGGTGACCTTGCCGTTCTCGGCGGTGACGGCGCCCTGACCCCCGTACAGGGCACGGAAGCCGGCGGAGTCGACGGGGACGGTGACGGTCCGCGCGGTGGTGGCGCCGTTGGTGGCGACGAGGTACTCGGTGCGGGTGTCGGCGTCGGTCCGGGTGAAGGCGTAGACGGAGCCTTCGGCGTACCGTTCCTGCTGGACGCCGTCGCGGAGGGCGGGGTGCTCGCGGGTCAGCTTCGAGAGCGCGGCGATCGACCGGTACACCGGGTGGGCGGTGTCGTAGGCGTCGGTGGCGTGGGTGCGGTCGGTGCCGAGCTGGTCGTCGTCGAGGTAGTCGGCGGCCCGGGAGGCGAAGAGGGGCTGGCGGGCGTCCTTGTCGCCGCCGGCTCCGGTGAAGCCCTGCTCGTCGCCGGAGTAGATCACCGGGTTGCCGCGGGAGAGGAACATCAGCTCGTTGGCGAGCCGGGTCCGCTGGACGAGTTCGGCGTCGGAGGCGTTCGGGTTGTCCTGCTTGAGGAAGGTGCCGAAGCGGCCCATGTCGTGGTTGCCGAGGAAGGTGACCTGCTCGTAGGCGTTGGCCTTGTCGGTGGTGTACCGGTAGTCGTCGGCGAAGACCCTGGCGAGGCGGTCGGCTCCGGCGCCCTGGGAGGCGAAGGCGCGGGCGGCGTCCTGGAAGGGGAAGTCGAGGGTGGCGTCGAGCCGGCCCCGGGTGACGTACGGGGAGGTGACGGTGGTGTCGGCGGAGTAGACCTCGCCGAACATGAAGAAGTCCTCGCGGCCCTGCTTCTTGGCGTACGCGTCGAGGGCGGTGGCCCACTGGGTCCAGAAGTCCAGGTCGACGTGCTTGACGGTGTCGATGCGGAAGCCGTCGATGTCGAAGTCGCGGACCCACTTCTCGTAGATCCTCTTCATGCCCTCGACGACCTCGGGGCGCTCGGTCCACAGGTCGTCCAGGCCGACGAAGTCGCCGTATTCGGCGGACTCGCCGACCCAGGTGGAGTCGCCCCGGTTGTGGTACATCGTGGGGTCGTTGAGCCAGGAGGGGACCTTGGCGTTCGCCTTCTCGACGGGGGTGTACGGGAAGGAGTCGGCGTCGACCTTTCCGATCGCGGTCCGGTCGTCGAAGGGCCGGCCGTCCTCGTCGAGGTACGGGTAGGCGCCCTTGGGGCGGTAGCCGTACTTCTGCTCGGCGTAGTCGACGGTGTCGGCGGTGTGGTTGGTGATGACGTCGAAGAAGACCTTCATGCCCTTGCGGTGGGCGGCGGCGATCAGCTTCTCCAGGTCCTCGTTCGTCCCGAAGTGCGGGTCGACCTGGGTGAAGTCGGTGATCCAGTAGCCGTGGTAGCCGGCGCTGGCGTCCTTGCCGGTGCCCTGCACGGGCCGGTTCTTGAAGATCGGCGCCATCCAGATGGCGGTGGTGCCGAGGCCCTTGATGTAGTCGAGGCGCTGGGTGAGGCCCTTGAGGTCGCCGCCCTGGTAGAAGCCCTTGTCGGTGGGGTCGAAGCCGGTCTGCGTCCGGCTGCCGGTGAGGCCGCCGCGGTCGTTGGAGGCGTCGCCGTTGGCGAAGCGGTCCGGCAGGACGAAGTAGAACTGCTCGCGGGTGAGGTCCTGGCGGGACGGCTGGGCCGCGAGCGAGCGGTCGGACGGCGGGGCGGGGGGCCGGGGCGCGGCGGCGGCGGGGACGGCGGGCACGAGGGCGGCGCACAGGGCGGCGGCCAGTGCGACCGCCGTTCTCTTGCGTGTCACGGGGTGCTCCCTGGAGGTACGGGAAGAGGGGGCCGCCCGGCGTGCGGCCGGGGCGCCCTCGTAGCGGAGCTACTGGGGCGTTTCGGCCGTGCGGCGAGCGTGCGTGCCGGGCGGGCCGGACCCGACGGGAATTTTCGGACAGGGCCTAGCTGCGGAAGGCGTCGTTCAGGACGATCTGGCCCGAGGCGGGGACGGTCGCGGTGCGGTTGGCGCCGGATTCCCAGGTGACGTTCCCGGCCGCGTCCTTGCGGATGTACTTGTACTCGAAGGACGTTCCGGCGGGCAGGGAGACGGTCAGCTTCCACACGGGGTAGGCGGCCGGGTCGAGCTTGAGGGCGGAGGCCGGGGCCCAGTTGCCGAGCTCGGCGCGGTTGCCGGTGACGTAGATGTTCTGGCCGACGACCGTGGTGGCGTTCACGTTGAACGAGGCGCCCGCGGTGGCGGGCGGCGGGGTCGTCGTGGGCGGCGTGGTGGGGGTGGCCCCGCCGCAGTTGGTGGCGTTCACGTGGAGGGCGACCGCGGTGTTGGCGGCGAGGGTGGCCGTGAACTGGCCGGAGGCGTTCACCGTCACGGCCGTGTTGCGCTGCACGTCGCAGTAGGAGCCGGCGGGCAGCGAGGTCTGGAAGGTGCGGGTGAGCGCGGAGGACTCGTGGTTGATCGCCACGTAGGCCTTGGAGCCGCGGCCGAACGCGATCGCGTTGTTGCCGTTGTCCCACCAGCCGGTGACGGCCTGGCCGCGGGCGGTGTTGCGGAAGGCGACCATGGAGGAGATCTCGCGCCAGGCGTGCTGGCACTTCCAGCCGTCGGTGTAGCAGGCGTTCACCTGGCCGCCGTTGGGCGGTCCGGCGTCCTTGTCGGTCCACTCGTAGCCGGAGTGGACGTCGGGGGAGCCGTAGGGCCAGGCGAGCATGAACACGGAGGCGAGGGTGTAGTCGGCGCCGTCCTTGTAGGACAGGGTGTCGCCGCCGCGCTCGGTGTCGTGGTTGTCGACGAAGACGCCGGACTGGCCGGAGGGCATGTGGCCCCAGGCCTCGCCGAAGTTCTTGAGGTAGGAGAGCTTCTCGCCCTGGAGGACGCGCTTGAGGTCGCGGGCGTAGCGGAACTCCTGGACGTCGCCGGTGCCGAGGTACTCGCTCGGGGAGACGGCCTCGCCGGCGCCGAAGATGGCCTCCTGCTTCCAGTAGGCGTTCGGGTTGGTCAGCCGGGACTTGATGTTCGCGAGGTCGGCGGCCGGCATGTGCTTGGCGGCGTCGATGCGGAGGCCGTCGACGCCGAGCGAGAGCAGGTCGTTGAGGTAGCCGGCTATCTTGCCGCGGACGTGGTCCTCGCCGGTGTCGAGGTCGGGGAGCTGGACCAGTTCGCAGTTCTGGACGTTGCCGCGGTCCTGGTAGTTGGAGATGGAGGAGCGGCAGTCGTCCATGTCGGAGCCGGAGTAGAGGCCCGGGTAGTCGTACTTGGAGAACGGGGTCCCGCCCGTTCCGGTGCCGGATCCGTTCGCCATGTGGTTGATGACGGAGTCGGCGACGACCTTGACGCCCGCCGCGTGGCAGGTGTCGATCATGTTCTTGAAGGCGGCGCGGTCGCCGAGACGTCCGGCGATCTTGTAGCTGACCGGCTGGTACGAGGTCCACCACTGGCCGCCCTGGAGGTGTTCCTGGGGCGGGGAGACCTGGACGTATCCGTATCCGGCGGGGCCGAGGCGGTCGGTGCACTCGCGGGCGACCGAGGCGAAGTTCCATTCGAACATCACCGCGGTGACGTCCTTCTCGCCGGGCGGGGTTGCCTGCGCCGGGGCGTTTCCCGTGACGGCCACAGCGGCGGCTCCCGCCACGAGGGCGAGTGCAGCGGCCACGGTTCTTCTGGCCATGCTTCCTCCTGTACGACATCGGTGTCGCAAGAAGTTGCCGAAAACTTCAGCAACTGTTTTCAGCCGTGACCGTACGAGTGCCCCGGCGCCCGGTCAACCCTCCGGACGCCGCAACGCAAGTTGTTACGAAAGGACTTGCGGCTCCCTGCCGGGCGGCTGCGCCGTGGAGCCGCGTACCACCAGCTCGGGCTGGAACACGAACTCCGTGCGCTGCACCGGGTTCCCCTCGATCTCCTCCAGGAGCGCGCCGACGGCGGCCGTCGCCATCGCCTGCACCGGCTGGCGCACGGTGGACAGCGGCGGGCTGGTGAAGGCGATCAGCGGGGAGTCGTCGAAGCCCACGACGGAGACGTCGTCGGGCACCTCCAGGCCACGGGCGCGAACCGCGCGGATCACGCCGAGCGCCATCAGGTCGGAGGCGCAGACGATGCCGGTGCAGCCCTCGCGGAGCAGGATGTCGGCGGCCGCGTGCCCGCCCTCGACGCCGAAGAGCGTGGGCCTGATGAACCGTTCGGCGTCCGCCCGCTCGATGCCGAGGAGCTCGTACAGCTCGGCGGCGAAGCCCTCGGCCTTGCGGCGCGAGGGCACGTAGCGGGTGGGGCCGATGGCGAGCCCGATCCGTTCGTGGCCCAGCTCGACGAGGTGGCGCACGGCCATCCGGGCGGCGGCCCGGTCGTCGGGCGAGACGAAGTTGGCGTCGATGTGCTCGTTGTAGCCGTTGATGAGGACGTACGGCACGCCCCGGGCGCTCAGCCGGGCGTAGCGGGCCGGGTCGGCGCTGGCGTCCGCGTGCAGCCCGGAGAGGAAGACGATGCCGGCCACCCCGCGCTCCACCAGCTGTTCGACGAGCTCGTCCTCGGTGGCGCCGCCGGGCATCTGGGTGCAGAGCACCGGGGTGTAGCCGTGCCCGGCGAGGACCTGTTCGACGACCTGCGCGAAGGCCGGGAAGATCGGGTTGGTCAGCTCGGGCACGACGAGCCCGACGAGGCCCGCGCTGCGGCGTTTGAGCCGTACGGGGCGCTCGTAGCCGAGCACGTCGAGCGCCGCGAGCACCTTGTGCCGGGTCGCGCCGGCCACCCCCGCCTTGCCGTTGAGGACGCGGCTGACGGTGGCCTCGCTGACGCCGGACTGGGCCGCGATGTCCGCGAGCCGCGGGGCGCCGTTCCCGGCGCCCCGCGGCAGGGGGATCGTCACACCGCCCACCAGACGGTGGTGTCGGCGGGCAGCTCCGCTTCGTCGTCGACGACGCGGATCTCCTCGCTGGAAAGGAGGTACCGGCCGGGCAGCGGGACGGAGATGGCCCGGCCGGTGGTGTTGGCGGTGCAGACGAAGCCGTCGCGGCGGAAGGAGAGCACACCCTCGGGTGCCTCCAGCCACTGGACGTCCTCGCCCGCACCGAGTTCGGGGCGCTCGCGGCGTACGGCGAGCGCGCTGCGGTACAGCTCCAGGGTCGAGCCGGGGTCGCCGGTCTGCGCCTCGACGCTCAGCCCGCTCCAGGTCGCGGGCTGCGGCAGCCAGGAGCCGCCGGCCCCGAAGCCGTACGACGTGCCCTCGACGGTCCACGGGATCGGCACGCGGCAGCCGTCGCGGAAGCCGTCCTGGCCGCTGGCGCGCCAGAACGACGGGTCCTGGCGGACCTCGTCGGGCAGGTCGGTGACGTCGGGCAGGCCGAGCTCCTCGCCCTGGTAGACGTACGCCGAGCCGGGCAGCGCCAGCATCAGCAGGGTCGCGGCGCGGGCGCGGCGCAGGCCGAGTTCGCGGTCGCCGGCCTCGCGGAGCTGGGTGCCGAGGCCCGCCGGGTTGGCGAAGCGGGTGGCGTGCCGGGTGACGTCGTGGTTGGACAGCACCCAGGTGGTGGGGGCGCCGACCGGGCGCATCGCGTCGAGCGAGGCGTCGATCACCGCGCGGAGCTCGGCCGCGTCCCAGTGGGTGCCCAGGTACTGGAAGTTGAAGGCCTGGTGCATCTCGTCGGGGCGCACGTAGTTCGCGGTGCGGTCGACGGTCGGGGTCCAGGCCTCGGCGACGAGGACGCGCTCTCCGTCGTACTCGGCGAGGACCTTGCGCCAGGTCCGGTAGATCTCGTGGACGCCGTCCTGGTCGAAGAAGGGCATCACGTCGTTGCCGAGCAGCTTCAGCTGGTCGTGGGCGCCGATGTCGGGCAGGCCCGCCGCCTTGACCAGGCCGTGGGCGACGTCGACGCGGAAGCCGTCGACACCCATGTCCAGCCAGAAGCGCAGGATGGAGCGGAACTCGTCGCGGACGGCCGGGTGTTCCCAGTTGAAGTCGGGCTGCTCCGGGGCGAAGAGGTGCAGGTACCAGTCGCCGGGGGTGCCGTCCGGGTTCTCGGTACGGGTCCAGGCGGGGCCGCCGAAGATGGACTCCCAGTCGTTGGGCGGCAGTTCGCCGTTCTCGCCCTTGCCGGCGCGGAAGTGGTAGCGCTCGCGCAGTACGGAGCCGGGCCCCTCGCGCAGGGCGCGCTGGAACCACTCGTGCTGGTCGGAGGAGTGGTTGGGGACCAGGTCGACGATGATCCGCAGACCCAGTTCGTGGGCCTCGCGGATCACCGCGTCGGCGTCGAGGAGCGAGCCGAACATCGGGTCGATGGCCCGGTAGTCGGCGACGTCGTAGCCGGCGTCGGCCTGCGGCGAGGCGTAGAACGGGGAGAGCCAGACGGCGTCGACGCCGAGGTCCCTGAGGTACGGCAGGCGGCTGCGGATGCCCTCCAGATCGCCCATGCCGTCGCCGTTGCCGTCGGCGAAGCTGCGGGGGTAGACCTGGTAGATCACGGCGTCTCTCCACCAGCCCGTGTGCGTGCCGGTGGTGGGGGCGTCGGCCGGGGTGGCGAGATGCTGGGTCATGTCTTCCCTGGAAGGTAAGGAGGTGCGTTCGGGCGGGGTGCTCAGGGCCGTCAGCCCTTGACGGCACCGGCCGACATGCCGGTGACCAGGTGCCGCTGGGCGAAGAGGAACACCAGGGCGGCGGGGACGGCGATCAGGACGGACGCCGCCGCCATCGGGCCCCACTGCGCGCCGTACTGGTTGACGAACTTCTGCAGTCCGCCGGCGAGGGTCAGGTTCTCGTCGCCGACCATGAAGGCCGAGGCGTAGGCGACCTCGCCCCAGGCGGTGATGAAGGAGTAGAAGGCGGTGACGGCGATGCCCGGCTTGGCGAGCGGCAGGATCAGCCGCCAGAAGGTGCCGAAGGGGGTGAGGCCGTCGACGTATCCCGACTCGTCGATCTCGCGCGGGATGGTGTCGAAGAAGCCCTTCATCATCCACGCGCAGAACGGGACGGCGATGGTCAGGTACGTGATGACCAGGCCGACCGGCTGGTTGAGCAGGCCCATCGACGACATGATGTTGTAGATCGGCACGATGAGGACGGCGACCGGGAACATCTGGGTGATGAGCAGCGTCCACATCAGTCCGCGCTTGCCGGGGAAGCGGAAGCGGCTGACGGCGTAGCCCGTGGTGGCGGAGATGAACACGCCGATGACGGTGGTGAGGCCGGCGACGAGCAGCGAGTTGGCGAACCAGGTGAGGAACGGGGTGTCCTTCAGCAGGTTCGTGTAGTTCTCGAGCGTCGTCTCCTTGAAGAAGTCCGTGGTGATCGCGTACTTCGCGGGCTTCAGCGAGGTCAGCAGCACCCAGAGGACCGGGAAGACGGCGATCACGGACGCCACGATCAGCGTCACGTGCAGCGCGACCGAGGCCAGCGGCGAGCGGCGGCCGCGCATCGGGGTGTTGGTCACGGCCTGGGGGGTGGGGGTCGTGGTGGTCACCAGACTTCTCCCTGCTTGCGGAGGACTCGCCGGTAGACCGCGGCGAAGAGCATCAGGAGGACCAGGATGAGCACGCCCCAGGTGGACGACTGGGCGAAGTCGCGCGGACTGACCTCGAAGGAGAACTTGTAGGCCTGGGTGACGAGGATCTGGGTGGCCTCGCCGGGCCCGCCCCGGGTGAGCAGGAAGATCACCGGGAACATGTTGAAGGTCCAGATGGTGGAGAGCAGGATCACCGTCGTCGACACCGAGCTGAGCCCGGGCATGGTGATGTGCCGGAAGCGCTGCCAGGCGTTGGCGCCGTCCATCTCGGCGGCCTCGTACAGCTCGCCGGGGATGGACTGGAGCCCGCCGAGGAGGGCGACCATCATGAACGGCACGCCGAGCCAGACGTTGGTCGCGATGACCGAGACCTTGGCCCAGGTGGGGTCGTTGAGCCACGGCACGGCGTCGATGCCGCCGCCGGCGAGGATCTTGTTGAGGAGGCCGTTGTCCTGGTTGTAGAGGAAGCGCCAGGCGAAGACGGAGACGAAGCCGGGCACGGCCCACGGCAGGATGAGCATCAGCCGGTAGACACCGCGTCCGGCGATCTTGCGGTTGAGGATGTTGGCGAGGGCCAGGCCGAGGGCGAAGGTCACCGACACACAGGACACCGTCCACACCAGCGTCCAGCCCAGGGTGGAGAGGAACTGGCTGCCCGTCAGCGCGTCGGCGTAGTTGTCCAGGCCGACGAACTCGTAGCTGGCCGGGATGTGGTTGACGCCGATGGAACGCTCGACGTTCCGCTCGTTGGCGTCGGTCAGCGACAGGAAGATGCCGCGGACCAGCGGATAGCCGATGATCACGGCGATCACGACGGTCACCGGGGCGACCATCGCCCACGCGTACCAGTGGGTGGAGAAGGAGCGCTTCGGCGCGCCCCGACGCTTGCCAGTTCCGCGGCTCCGGCCGCGGGCGCTCTCGCCCGCGGCCTTCACCACCGACTGGCTGGGGGTGTCCACAGCCATCAGCCGGCCTGCCTTCCTTCCTCTTCCTGCTACTTCCAGTCCTTCAGGAGCTTGCGGTAGCCGTCACCGGTCGCCTTGGCTCCCGCCTCCGGGGTGGTCTGGCCGGTGAGGACCTTGGTGTACTCGGTGACGAGCGGCGCGAAGAGGCTGCCGGTCTCCGGGATCCAGGGGCGCTCGACGGCCTTGTCGACGACCGGCTTGAAGAAGGTGATCATCTCGTTGGTCGCGACGTCCGACTTGATGTAGACGGACTGGCGGGTCGGGAGGAGGCTGAGCTCCTTCGCGATCGTCGCCTGGGTCTCGGCCGAGGTCATGTACTCGGCGAAGGCGTAGGAGGCGTCGAGGTTCTTCGAGCCCGCGTAGACGGCGAGGTTGTGACCGCCCTGCGGGGCGCCCTGGCCGGCGGAACCGGCCGGGACCGGGGCGATGCCCAGGTTGGCCTTGTCCGTGAACTCCTTGCCGGCGTAGGTGTCGGCGACCGCCCACGGGCCGTTGATCATCATGGCGACCTTGCCGTCCTTGAAGGCCGTCTGCATGTTGTTCCAGCCGTCGGTCGCGTCGGTCTTGGCCGCGCCCGAGTCCACCAGGTCCTTGACGGTCTTGAAGGCCTTCACGCCCGCGGGGCTGTCGACGGTGATCGTCTTCTTCTCGGCGTCGACGAGGTCGCCGCCCTCGCCGTACAGGAAGGAGAGGAACCAGTAGGCGTCGTCGCCGCGCAGGTAGAGGCCGGTCTTGCCGGTCTTCTGCTTGATCTTGGCGGAGACGGTCTTGAGCTCGTCGATGGTCTTGGGGACCTCGACGCCGGCGTCCTTGAAGATCTTCTTGTTGTAGAAGATGCCCATGGAGTCGATGACCTGCGGGACGGCGTAGGTCTTGCCCTTGTACTGGGTGGAGGCCGACGCCTGCTTGAGGAAGTCGTCCGCGTCCTTGAGGGCGGGGGTGCCGTCGAGGGGGGCGAGGTAGCCGAGGTCCGCGAACTCGGGGGTCCAGGCGACCTCGGAGCGGATGACGTCGGGCGCACCGGAGCCGGACTGGGCGGCGTTCTTGAACTTGTTCTGGGCCTCACCGAAGGGCACGTTGACGTACTTGACCGTGACCTTGGGGTGCTTCTTCTTGAAGTCCTCGGCGACCTTCTTGAAGACCTTGTCCTCGGAGCCGACCGTGGAGGTGTCCCACCAGGTCACGGTTCCGGAGAGCTCGCCCGAGCTCTTCGCGCCGCCGTCGGAACCGCTGTCGCTTCCGCCGCACGCCGCCAGGGTCACGCCCAGGGCCGCGACCAGCGCGGTGGCCGCTATGCCACGCCGCATGTGAACTCCTTCAGTGATCCCGGGGGGACGAGGGGCTGGAACCTTCCTCATGCGACCGCTCCCTCGCGGCGCTCCGGGTTGCCAGGAACGTAACAGGGATGAAAACGAGCCGAAAGAGCTTGCGGCGATTTTCTGCAAGGACCGGCGATCGTTACATCCGCGTGTCCCTAAGGTTGCCGATGGGCCGCTTGACAGGGGCGCGTATCGGGCATCTCGCACCCCGAACGGCCCCACAGGCCCCCGTCTCGCCTGCGAAAGACCCCCGCAAGCACTGCAAGGCCTTGCGAAACGGCTCGAATCCTGCGGTCCGGTCCGGGTGCGGGGGAACCGGTGGGAAATACGCGCTGTGACCGGTACAGTCCCTTCTCATGACCGCGCGGCTCTCCGACATCGCAGCCCAGGCGGGGGTCAGTGAAGCCACAGTCAGCCGCGTGCTCAACGGCAAGGCCGGCGTGGCGACGGCCACCCGCGAGTCCGTCCTCGCCGCGCTCGACGTGCTCGGATACGAGCGTCCCGTACGCCTCCGCCAGCGCAGCGCGGGTCTCGTCGGCCTCATCACCCCCGAACTGGACAACCCGATCTTCCCCGCGCTCGCGCAGGTCATCGGGCAGGCCCTGACCCGGCAGGGGTACACGCCGGTCCTCGCGACCCAGACCCCCGGCGGGTCCACCGAGGACGAGCTCACCGACATGCTGGTGGAGCGCGGCGTCGCCGGCATCATCTTCGTCTCCGGGCTGCACGCCGACACCACCGCCGACATGTCGCGCTACGACCGGCTGCGTGGCAAGGGCGTCCCGTACGTCCTCCTCAACGGCTTCTCCCCCAAGGTCCAGGCGCCCTTCGTGTCGCCCGACGACCGGGCGGCGATGGTGCTGGCCGTGACGCACCTGGCCGCGCTCGGCCACACCCGGATCGGCCTCGCCGTCGGACCGAAGCGGTTCGTGCCGGTGCTGCGCAAGATAGAGGGCTTCCAGAAGGGCATGGAGGAGCGGCTCGGTCTCGCTCCCGAGGAGTCCGAGCAGCTGATCCAGCACTCCCTGTACACCCTGGAGGGCGGGCAGGCGGCGGCCTCGGCACTGATCTCCCGCGGCTGCACGGCCGTCGTGTGCGCGAGCGACATGATGGCGCTCGGCGCGATCCGGGCCGCCCGCCAGCAGGGCCTCGACGTGCCGCGTGACGTCTCCGTCGTCGGTTTCGACGACTCTCCGCTCATAGCGTTCACCGACCCGCCGTTGACCACCATCCGCCAGCCCGTGCAGGCGATGGGGCAGGCGGCGGTCCGCGCGCTGCTCGAGGAGGTCGGGGGCACCCCGGCGCCGCACTCCGAGTTCGTCTTCATGCCTGAGCTGGTCGTTCGCGGTTCGACGGCTTCCGCGCCGTCCCCCGCGCGCACTCCTTCCTGAGACGGAGGGGGTGCGCCCCGAACCCGACCGGGGGATGATCGGTCGGGGGGTAGGGATCTGGCAGACTCTCTCCCTATGGGTGAAACGACCGTGAAGAGTTTGGACGACCGGACGACCCCGTCGTCACCCACAGTGGCCGACGGCAGGTTGTCGCGCCTGCGTGCGCGCACGCCCCGGCGCCCCACGATCTGGTTCGAGATCCTGCTCATCGCGGTGAGCTACTGGACGTACTCCCTCATCCGCAACGCGGTGCCGGAGCAGAAGGCCCAGGCGCTCAAGAACGCCGACTGGATCTGGCAGGCCGAGGAGTCCCTCGGGCTCGCCTTCGAGCACGCCGTGAACCACGCCGTGAACTCGGTGACGTGGCTGATCGTGTCGATGAACTACTACTACGCGACGCTGCACTTCGTCGTGACCATCGGTGTGCTGGTGTGGCTGTACCGCTGGCACCCGGGCCGTTACGCGGCGTTCCGCACGGTCCTGTTCGCCACCACCGCTGTGGCCCTGGTCGGTTACTACCTGTACCCGCTCGCGCCGCCTCGGCTCATGAACGGCCAGGACTTCATCGACACGGTCCTGGTCCACCACACCTGGGGCTCGATGGCCTCGGGCAACCTGAAGCACGTGTCGAACCAGTACGCGGCGATGCCGTCGATGCACATCGGCTGGTCCCTCTGGTGCGGGGTGACCATCTTCCTGCTGGCCAAGGCGCCCTGGGCGAAGATCCTCGGCCTGCTCTACCCGACGGCCACCCTCGTCGTGATCGTCGCCACCGCCAACCACTTCTGGCTGGACGCGGTCGGCGGCATCATCTGCCTGGCCTTCGGCTTCGGCGTCTCCTACTGCTGGTACGGCTCCCGGCCGCACCGGCTGCCCCGCCTGGTCGAGCCCGCCGGCGCCGTCGCACGCGGTGGCCCGCCCGTGGCCGCCGGAGCGAAGGCGAAGGCGGACGCCGACCACGAGACCGACGTGGAACGGCCGGTCGGCTCCTCCAAGTGAACCGGCCGGTGGGCGGGCCTATCCTGAGGCTGTGGACCTTGGGCTTCCCACGGCTCCGGCGGCACCCGCACGCACCTCACCCCGAGGCGGGAGGCACAGGATGCGATACCACCGGAAATGGGCCGCCGCCCTGACCACCGCGGCCCTCCTCGCGCTCGGCACCTCCACCGTCACCGCCGCACCGGCCGCTCCCGGCCCCGGAGTCCTCGTCGCGGGGTACGCCCCCGCCGAGACGGCCGACGACCTGACCGAGCAGACGTTCCTGGAGCAGAACGAGGTCCTCGAAGGTGCGGCCGCCCACGCGAACGCCCTGATCGGACTTCCGCAGGACGTGCCGGTGATGGCCCTGAGCTGCGGCGAGATCAACGCCTTCTGGGATCCCGAGAGCCAGGGCATCGGCTACTGCTACGAGCTGGTCGGGTACTACCGGAGCGTCTTCGACCAGCTGAACACGACCGGCACCGAGGCTCAGCGGAACCGGGCCACCGAGGACGACCTCATCGGCATCTCCAACAGCGTCGTCTTCCACGAGCTCGCGCACGCCCTCATCGACATCTACGACCTGCCGGCCACCGGCCGCGAGGAGGACGCGGCCGACCAGCTCGCCACCCTGCTCCTCGCCGGCGACACCGTGCACCAGGAGTACGCGGTGAGCGCCATCGAGGCCTGGGGAGCCCTCGCCGCCGCCGCGGAGCAGGGCGACATCGACGAGCAGCTCCCCGACGAGCACTCGCTCGACGCGCAGCGCTACTACAACGCCATCTGCTGGCTGTACGGCTCCGACCCGAGCTCCTTCCAGGGCGCCGTGCAGACCGAGGCCAACCCCGACGGGCCGCTGCCCGCGAGCCGGGCCGAGCGGTGCCCCGAGGAGTTCCAACAGATCGACGAGGCGTGGAGCACCCTGCTCCAGCCCTATCTGAAGGGCTGACGCGGGCCGCCGGACGTCGCTACGCCCCGTAGAAGAGCTCCTCCACGACGGCCCTGGCCCGGCGGGTGATGCGGCGGTAGTCGTCGACCATCTCGCCGACGTGACCGGGGCCGTAGCCCAGGTACCGCCCGACCGCGGCGAGTTCGCGCGGGTCGGAGGGGAAGGTGTCGCCGGCCCGGCCCCGCACCAGCATCACCGCGTTGCGGACGCGGCTGGCGAGGACCCAGGCCTCGTCCAGGGTCTGGGCCTCCTCGGTGGGGATCAGGCCGGCCGCGTGCGCCGCGGCGAGCGCCTCGCGGGTGCGGGTCGTCCGCAGTCCCGGCTCCGCCCAGCCGTGCCGCATCTGGAGGAGCTGGACCGTCCATTCGACGTCGCTGAGGCCGCCGCGGCCGAGTTTGGCGTGGAGCGTCGGGTCGGCGCCGCGCGGCAGCCGCTCGGACTCCATGCGGGCCTTGAGCCGGCGGATCTCGCGGACCGCGTCGTCGCCGAGGCCCTCGGCGGGGTAGCGCAGCGGGTCGACGAGTTCGATGAACCGGTCGGCCAGGTCCCGGTCGCCCGCCATGGGTGCGGCGCGCAGCAGTGCCTGGCTCTCCCAGACCAGGGACCAGCGGCGGTAGTAGGCCTCGTACGACTTGAGGGTGCGGACCAGGGGGCCGCTCTTGCCCTCCGGCCGCAGGTCCGCGTCGATCAGCAGCGGCGGGTCGGCGGTGGGGAGCTGGAGGAGCCGGCGCATCTCGGCGACCACCCGGTTCGCGGCGCGGGCGGCCTCCTGCTCGTCGACGCCCTCGCGCGGCTCGTGCACGAACAGGACGTCGGCGTCGGAGCCGTACCCCAGCTCGTGACCGCCGAAGCGGCCCATGCCGATGACCGCGAAGCGGGTGGGCAGCATGTCGCCCCACTCGGCGCGCACGGCGGCCCGCAGGGCGCCGGCGATGGTCGCCGCGTTGAGGTCGGTGACGGCCTCCCCGACCCGGTCGACCAGGGCGCCCGGGTCGGATTCGCGGGGATTGTCCTCGGTGCCGTACGAGCCGATGAGGTCGGCCGCGGCGGTGCGGAACAGCTCCCTGCGGCGCACCCCGCGGGCCGCCGCGACCGCCTGCTCGGCGTCTCCCGCACGGCCCACGGCCGCCAGGACCTCCTGCTCCAGGTGGTCCCGGCCGCGCGGCTTCAGGCCCTCGGGGTCGCCGAGGAGCGCGACCGCCTCGGGGGCGCGGAGCAGCAGGTCGGGGGCGAGGCGTCCGGCGGAGAGGACCCGTGCGAGGTTCTCGGCGGCGGCGCCCTCGTCCCGGAGCAGCCGCAGGTACCAGGGGGTCTTGCCGAGGGCGTCCGAGACCTTGCGGAAGCCGAGCAGGCCGGCGTCCGGGTCGGCCGAGTCCGCGAACCAGCCGAGCAGCACCGGGAGCAGGGTCCGCTGGATCGCGGCCTTGCGGCTCACCCCGGAGGCCAGCGCCTCCAGGTGGCGCAGGGCGGCGGCCGGGTCGTCGTACCCGAGCGCCTCCAGGCGCTGCCCGGCCGCCTTCGGGCTGAGCCGGATCTCGCCGGGGGCGAGCTGGGCGACGGCGTCGAGGAGCGGCCGGTAGAAGAGCTTCTCGTGCAGGCGGCGGACGACGGACGCGTGCCGCTTCCACTCCTTGTTGAGTTCGGCCACCGGGTCGGTGCGCAGGCCGAGCGAGCGGCCGAGGCGGCGCAGGTCCTCCTCGTCCTCGGGGACGAGGTGGGTGCGGCGCAGCCGGTACAGCTGGATGCGGTGCTCCATGGCCCGCAGGAAGCGGTAGGCGTCGTCGAGCTGGGCGGCGTCGGCCCGGCCGACGTAGCCGCCGGCGGCGAGCGCGGCCAGCGCGTCGAGGGTGGTGCCGCTGTGCAGGGTCGCGTCGCTGCGGCCGTGCACGAGCTGGAGGAGCTGGACGGCGAACTCGACGTCGCGCAGTCCGCCGGGGCCGAGCTTGAGCTCGCGCTCGACCTGGGCGGCGGGGATGTTGTCGACGACCCGGCGGCGCATCTTCTGGACGTCGGGGACGAAGTTCTCGCGCTCGGCGGCCTGCCAGACGAGCGGGGAGACGGCGTCGATGTACTGCGCGCCGAGCTCCGGGTCGCCGGCCACCGCGCGGGCCTTGAGGAGTGCCTGGAACTCCCAGGTCTTCGCCCAGCGCTGGTAGTAGGCGAGGTGGGAGGAGAGGGTGCGGACGAGGGGGCCGTTGCGGCCCTCGGGGCGGAGGTTGGCGTCGACCGGCCAGATGGTGCCCTCGACGGTGGTCTCCGAGCAGATCCGCATGAGGTGCGAGGCGAGCCTCGTCGCCGCCTGGATCGCCTTGCCCTCGTCGGCCCCCTCGACCGGCTCCCCCACGAAGATCACGTCCACGTCGGAGACGTAGTTGAGCTCGTTGCCGCCGCACTTGCCCATCGCGATCACGGCGAGCCGGCACTGGGCGGCGTCGGCGGGCTCGGCGGTACGGGCGATGGCGAGCGCGGCGCGCAGGGTCGCCGTCGCCAGGTCGGCGAGCTCGGCGGCGGCCTGGGCGACGTCGGTGGTGCCGCACACGTCACGGGCCGCGATGGCGAGCAGGCAGCGGCGGTAGGCGACCCGCAGCGAGACCGCGTCGGTGGCCTCGGCGAGGCCCCGCTCGAACTCGGCGACCCCCGGGTGCAGGTCGGCCGCCTCGTAGGTGACGAGGGACTCCCAGTCGCGGGCGTGCCGGGCCAGGTGGTCGGCGAGCGCCTCGGAGGCGCCGAGCACCCCGAGGAGCCGGTCCCGGAACGGCTTGGCGGAGAGCAGCGTGGCGGTGAACGTCTGCCGCTCGGTCTCGGGCTGCGCCTCGGCCAGCCGGACCAGGCCGCGCAGGGCGAGGTCGGGGTCGGCGGTGGCGCCCAGGGCGTCCATGAGGACGGAGTCGTCGCGCAGCGCGGACAGCTCGGGCGCGTCGAGGAGCTGTTCGGCTCCCGAGGGGTCGGTGAACCCGTGCCGCAGCAGACGTGAGAACGTGCTGCTCCTGCGTCCCGGCACCGTCATTCCACAGCTCCCTCCGAGCAGGTCAGCCCCAAGGGCCGAGCCTATCCGCCGCGGGGGCCGGGGGCTCCCCCGACCGCCGGTCACGTCGTGCCGGACGAACGGCCGGTCGGCGGGTACGTGGCGCATCACACGGTGCCTGGCGCGTGAGATCCCGCACAAAGATCCCTTTCGGGGCGAATGAACCGTAAATCTGGAACATCCGTCTTGATGTACTGGGACGCACCCGCTCGTTCACGCGTGCGGGGACTTCCCCGTACGCCGAGCCGTACCCCTGCGGCATGCCCGCGGGACCCGGCAGATCCGGACGCCTGAGGCACTCCCGCAGGACCCGCCGAGCCGTACCCCCGCCCTGCGGCGCTCCCGTGGGGCCGGGCACAGCCGTACCCCCGCGGCGCCCCCCGCAGGACCCCGCCCCGCCCCGTCCGTCCGTCCGTCCGTCAGTGAAAGCGCCGCCGAACATGCCTGTCCGTCTCCGCCGTCCCTCTCGTCGCAGAATCGTTTCCGCGACCGCCGCGACCGCCCTGGTCGGCGGCACCTTCGCCGGGCTCCTCTCGGTGACGCCGGCGAAGCCGCACACGCCCCGCGTGCCGTCGCAGGCACACGAGGCGAAGGCCCCGGGGAAGGCCCCAGCGAAGACGGCGGCGCAGCCCGTGCGGGCCCCGCAGGCCGCCACGTCCGTGATGCAGATCGTGGCGCACCCGGACGACGACCTGTTCTTCATGAACCCGGACGTCTCCCAGTCGCTGCGCTCCGGCAGCCCGCTGACCTCCGTGTACCTCACCGCCGGCGAGTCGGACGGCGTCAACGCGCGCCCCGGCGACGCCGCCGGCGCCGAGCCCGACAAGGCCGGCTACGCCGAGGCCCGCCAGAACGGCATACGCGCCGCGTACGCCGAGATGGCGACCGGCAGCCGGACCGGCACCTGGGACCGGACGTCGATACCCACGGCCGGCGGCGCCGCCGCCGAGATGGACACCCTGCGCGCGAAGCCCCAGATCAAGCTGGTGTGGCTGCAACTGCGCGAGGCCGGCTCGATCAGCGGCGACCGCCCGCAGAGCCTCAACGGCCTCTGGCACGACCGGATCCACGCGCTGGACTCCCAGCGCGCCACCGGCACCCCCGTCGCGGCCGACTTCACCTACACCAAAGACCAGGTCGTCGCGACCCTCACCGGGCTCCTCGACCGCTTCCGGCCGACCTTCGTCCGCATGCAGGACCCGACCCCGGGCACCTGGCCGGAGACGAAGCACGGGGCGGAGACGAACCACCACGCCGGGACGGAGGCCGGGACGAAGGCCGGGGCGGGATCCACGACGGAGACCGGGACGGAGGCCGGGGCCGGATCCGCGACCAAGGCCGGGCCGGACCACGGCTCGGAGACGAACCACCAGGCCGGGACGGAGGCCGGGGCGGGATCCGCGACGAAGGCCGGCTCCGGGTCGGGGGCCGGGGCGGTGAAGCTCCGGGACCATCAGGACCACCTCTACGGGGCGCGGTTCGTCCAGGCCGCGCTGGCCCGGTACGCGGACATGCCCGGGCATCCGCACGTCGGCGTGCAGAACTACCTCGGCTACCCGACCAGCACGCTGCCCCACACGCTCGACCCCGAGACGGCGGGCGCGAAGCTGCGGACCCTGAAGACGTACGCCTGGACGGACGGGGTCAACGACTGCGGGACCGTCGCCGGCTGCGGCGACCTGAAGGTGGCCGCGCGGCCCGGCGGCCGGGGCTGGACGCAGACCGTCAGGTACGCCCGCTCCACCTCCACCTCCTGGGTCCAGCGCGACCCGGACGGCGGGCTCCACGCCTTCTCCGTCCTCGACGGACGGCTCGCCGCATGGCACAAGCCCGCCGGCGCCGGAGCGTGGCAGGGACCCGTGCTGCTGCCCGGCGGCGGTCTCGACAGCGGCGTCACCTCCGTCGCGCTGCCCGACGGCCGCACGGCGGTCTTCGGCACGCGGACGACGCTCGGCGACAGCGCCTCCGCGTACGGCCGCGAGGTCGTGACCACCACGCAGACCACGCCCGGCGGCGCCTTCGGCCCGTGGCGTTCGCTCGGCACCCCCGAGCGGGACGACGCCGACGGCACCTCGGACATCAGCGCGCCCGCCGTGACCGTGGACCGCGCGGGCCTGGCGACCGTGCTCCTGCGGGACAGCGGCCACCGCCTCACGGCCCGCGAGCAGCGCGCCGACGGCGGCTGGGGGCCGTGGCGGACGCTCGGCGGCAAGGACGTGTACGGCGACCCCGTGGCGGCGACCGACGGCGCCGGCCGCGGCTACGTCTTCGCGAGCACCCCGAGCACCGTCCTGACCTGGGCCCAGCAGCGTCCCGGCGGCCCGCTGGCCGGCCCGGTGCGGACCGGTCTGCCGCCGACCACGCTGGCGCTGAGCGCGAGCCCGGCACCGGACGGCGACGGGGTACGCCTCTGGTTCCGCAAGCCGGCCTCCGGCGACCTGCGGAGCGCCGACTTCTCCGGCGCGGGCCCGGTCTCCCCCGTCACCGAACTGCCCGGCTCCGGCGTGGCGGGCTTCGGCCCGGTCAGCGGCGGCGACGGCCTCCTCGCCGTCCGGTCCCGGACGGGCTTCCTGGCGACGGCGCCGCACGGCCGGGCAGCCGGGGCGCCGCCGGTGTGGACGCTGGAGAGGTTCCTCTTCGCGGGCGCGCCGGACGCGGGGACCGACGGGGTCGCGGCGATCGGCCTCGACGGCCGGCTGCACTGGACTCCCGCTGCCCGCTGACCCGTTCCGGGTGCACGAGGCCCGTTCGTACGGGAGGGTGGCCCCCATGAACTGGACACTGGAAGTGGTCCCCGTCCCCGTCACCGACATGGACCGGGCCAAGGAGTTCTACGGCGACAGGTGCGGCTTCAAGATCGACCTGGACGACGAGGTGGCTCCCGGCATGCGGATCATCCAGGCGACGCCGCCCGGCTCCCGCTGTTCGATCGCCCTGCTCGACGGCATGCCGACGATGCCCGGCACCAAGGAGATGGCCCCCGGCACGCTGCACGGCCTCCAGGTCTGCGTGACGGACATCGAGGCCGCGCGGGCCGAGCTCGTCGAGCGGGGCGTCGACGTCTCCCCGGTGATGCACGTCGGCGCGACCGGCTGGGAGGACGGCAAGGGCGACACCTGGAACTCCTTCATGACCTTCGAGGACCCCGACGGCAACGGCTGGGTCGTCCAGGAGGCCCCGTCGGAGCTCTCGGAACGCTGACGCCGCCCCGGGCCCACCCCGGAGGTTCCGCCCGGCGCCGCGCCCCTGGCCGGACCCGACGGGAATTTTCAGACAGGTCCTAGTCTTCTGAGTCAGGAATTCTGTTCAGATATGAGGCGAGGCGTTCGAGGATCTCGTCTGCGGTCTTGGTCCATATGTAGGGCTTGGGGTCGGTGT
>NZ_JNWK01000059.1 GCF_000716445.1 Streptomyces wedmorensis | reverse complement strand
AAGTAGCGGTAGGCCACGTCGATGGTGATGCCCTGCTCGCGCTCGGCCCGCAGGCCGTCGGTGAGCAGTGCCAGGTCGGGCGCCTCCTGGCCGCGCTTGATGGACGCGGCCTCGACGGCCTCCAGCTGGTCGGTGAGGACCGACTTGGAGTCGTGCAGGAGACGGCCCACCAGGGTGGACTTGCCGTCGTCGACGGACCCGGCGGTGGCGAAACGCAGCAGGGTGGTGGCCGAGACGTCGGCGAACTGCTCGGTGGACGTGCTCATTAGAAGTACCCTTCGCGCTTGCGGTCTTCCATCGCGGCCTCGGACATCTTGTCGTCGGCGCGGGTCGCGCCCCGCTCGGTGAGGCGGGAGGCGGCGATCTCGGCGATGACGGCGTCGAGCGTCGTGGCGTCGGAGTCGACGGCGCCCGTGCAGGACATGTCGCCGACGGTGCGGTAGCGGATGAGCCGCTTCTCGACCGTCTCGGTGTCCTTGGGGCCGCCCCACTCGCCGGCCGTCAGCCACATGCCGTTGCGGGCGAAGACCTCGCGCTCGTGGGCGAAGTAGATCTCCGGCAGCTCGATGCCCTCGCGGGCGATGTACTGCCAGACGTCCAGTTCGGTCCAGTTGGACAGCGGGAAGACGCGGACGTGCTCGCCGGGCGCGTGGCGGCCGTTGTAGAGCTGCCACAGCTCGGGGCGCTGGCGGCGCGGGTCCCACTGCGAGAACTCGTCGCGCAGCGAGAACACCCGCTCCTTGGCGCGGGCCTTCTCCTCGTCGCGGCGGCCGCCGCCGAAGACCGCGTCGAAGCGGTGCTGCTGGATCGCCTCGGTCAGCGGGACGGTCTGCAGCGGGTTGCGGGTGCCGTCCGGGCGCTCGCGCAGCTTGCCGGCGTCGATGTACTCCTGGACGGAGGCGACGTGCAGGCGCAGCCCGTGCTCGGCCACCACCCGGTCGCGGTAGGCGAGGACCTCGGGGAAGTTGTGCCCCGTGTCGACGTGCAGCAGCGTGAAGGGGACCGGCGCCGGGGCGAAGGCCTTCAGCGCCAGGTGCAGCATGACGATCGAGTCCTTGCCGCCGGAGAAGAGGATCACCGGCCGCTCGAACTCGCCCGCCACCTCACGGAAGATGTGGACGGCCTCGGACTCCAGGGAGTCGAGGTGCGACAGCGCGAACGGGCTGTCCGTGGTGTCGTGAGCATGCGCAACGGTGGTCACAGCAGACCCCTCTCGGTGAGCAGCGCGTGGAGCTGCGCCGCGGACTCCTGCACGGTCTGGTTCTGGGACTCGATCCGCAGATCGGGGGCCTCGGGAGCCTCGTACGGGTCGTCGACGCCGGTGAGGCCGGAGATCTCGCCCGCGGCCTGCTTGGCGTACAGGCCCTTCACGTCACGGACCGAGCAGACGTCCACCGGAGTGGCGACGTGCACCTCGACGAAGGCGGTGCCCTCGGCCTGGTGGCGCTTGCGGACCGCCTCGCGGCTGTCGGCGTACGGGGCGATGACCGGCACCAGGACCTTCACGCCGTGCGAGGCGAGCAGCTCGGCGACGAAGCCGATGCGCTGCACGTTGGTGTGCCGGTCCTCGCGGGTGAAGCCGAGGCCCGCCGAGAGGAACTCGCGGATCTCGTCGCCGTCGAGGATCTCGACGCCGTGGCCCTCGTCGCGGAGCCGGCCGGCCAGCTCGTACGCGATGGTCGTCTTACCGGCGCTCGGCAGGCCGGTGAGCCAGATGGTGGCACCGGTCACGTGGTTCTCCTGGGAGGTCTGGGAGGTCTGAGGGGTCGTGGTCATCAGCCGTGGATCCCGCATTCGGTCTTGGCGCGGCCCGCCCAGCGTCCGGCGCGGGCGTCCTCGCCCTCCACGACGCGGCGGGTGCAGGGGGCGCAGCCGACGGAGGCGTAACCGTCCATCAGGAGCGGGTTGGTGAGGACACCGTGCTCCATGACGTACGCGTCGACGTCTTCCTGCGTCCAGCGGGCGATGGGGGAGACCTTGACCTTCTGTCGCTTCTCGTCCCAGCCGACGACCGGGGTGTTCGCCCGGGTCGGGGACTCGTCGCGGCGCAGGCCGGTGGCCCAGGCGCGGTACGCGGTCAGGCCCTCCTCCAGCGGCTTGACCTTGCGCAGAGCGCAGCACAGGTCGGGGTTGCGGTCGTGCAGCCCGGGACCGTGCTCGGCGTCCTGCTCGGCCACGGTCTGACGCGGGGTCAGCGTGATGACGTTGACGTCCATCACGGCGTCCACGGCGTCGCGGGTGCCGATGGTCTCCTCGAAGTGGTAGCCCGTGTCGAGGAAGACGACGTCCACGCCGGGGCGGACCCGGGAGGCGAGGTGGGCGACGACCGCGTCCTCCATGGAGGAGGTGACGCAGAACCGCTCGCCGAAGGTGTCCACGGCCCACCGGAGGATCTCGAGGGCGGGGGCGTCCTCCAGATCACGGCCGGCCTGCTCGGCGAGTGCCTTGAGGTCGGACGTGGTGGCTTCCTGGCCTTCTTCGTGCTGAGTGATCGTCATATCTCTTCCCTCCCAGGGGTGTTGCCCGAAGTCGCCGGGGCGAGCAGCCCCAGGAACTTCAACTGGAAGGCTCGGCTGCACGCTGCGCATTCCCAGGCGCCGTGACCCTGCTCGTTCGGACGCAGGTCCTCGTCGCCGCAGTAGGGGCAGAAGAACGGGGCGGCTCGCTCGCTCATGAGAGGGACTCCTCCGAGGCGCGGGCCGTCCAGGTCGCGAAGCGCTCGCCGGTCTCGCGCTCCGCCTGGAAGCGCTTGAGGACGCGCTCCACGTAGTCGGGGAGCTCGGCCGCGGTGACCTTGAGGCCGCGGACCTTGCGGCCGAAGCCGGCCTCCAGGCCGAGGGCGCCGCCCAGGTGCACCTGGTAGCCCTCGACGCGGTTGCCCTCGTCGTCGAGGACCAGCTGGCCCTTGAGGCCGATGTCCGCGACCTGGATGCGGGCGCAGGCGTTCGGGCAGCCGTTGATGTTGATCGTCAGCGGCTCGTCGAAGTCCGGGATGCGGCGCTCCAGTTCGTCGATGAGGGAGGAGCCGCGGCCCTTGGTCTCGACGATCGCGAGCTTGCAGAACTCGATGCCGGTGCAGGCCATCGTGCCGCGCCGGAACGGCGAGGGGGTGACGCGCAGGTCCAGCGCCTCCAGCGCGGCGACGATGCCGTCGACCTGCGCCTCCTCGACGTCGAGGACGAGCATCTTCTGCTCGGCGGTGGTGCGGACCCGGCCGGAGCCGTGGGTCTCGGCGATCTCGGCGATCTTCGTCAGGGTGGCGCCGTCGACCCGGCCGACGCGCGGCGCGAAGCCGACGTAGAAGCGGCCGTCGTTCTGCCGGTGGACGCCGACGTGGTCGCGCCACTGGCCGGCGGGCTGCTCGGGCGCGGGGCCGTCCGTCAGCTTGCGCTTCAGGTACTCGTCCTCCAGGACCTGGCGGAACTTCTCCGGGCCCCAGTCGGCGACGAGGAACTTCAGGCGGGCGCGGTTGCGCAGCCGGCGGTAGCCGTAGTCGCGGAAGATCGAGATGACGCCCTCGTAGACGTCCGGGACCTCGTCGAGGGAGACCCAGGTGCCGAGGCGGACGCCGAGCTTGGGGTTGGTGGAGAGGCCGCCGCCGACCCAGACGTCGAAGCCGGGGCCGTGCTCCGGGTGGTTCACGCCGACGAAGGCGATGTCGTTGATCTCGTGCGCCACGTCGAGCAGCGGCGAGCCGGAGACCGCGGACTTGAACTTGCGGGGCAGGTTGGAGAAGTCCTTGTTGCCGACGATCCGCCGGTGGATCTCGTCGATGGCGGGCGTGCCGTCGATGATCTCGTCGGCGGCGATGCCGGCCACGGGCGAGCCGAGGATGACGCGCGGGGTGTCGCCGCAGGCCTCGGTGGTCGACAGGCCGACCGCCTCCAGGCGGTTCCAGATCTCGGGGACGTCCTCGATGCGGATCCAGTGGTACTGGACGTTCTGCCGGTCCGTGATGTCGGCGGTGCCGCGGGCGAACTCCTCGGAGATCTCGCCGATGACGCGGAGCTGCTCGGTGGTCAGCCGGCCACCGTCGATGCGGACGCGGAGCATGAAGTACTCGTCGTCCAGCTCCTCCGGCTCCAGGACACCCGTCTTGGTGCCGTCCAGGCCCTGCTTGCGCTGGGTGTAGAGGCCCCACCAGCGCATGCGTCCGCGCAGGTCGTTGGGGTCGATGGAGTCGAAGCCGCGCTTCGAGTAGACCGTCTCAATGCGTGTCCGCACATTGAGACCGTCGTCGTCCTTCTTGAACTGCTCATTGCCGTTCAGGGGGGTGAAGTGCCCCACGGCCCACTGACCCTCGCCACGGTGGCGCCCGGCCTTGCGGCGGGCGGCGGCGGGGGTGGGGTTTTCCGGGGTGGCGGCCATGGCGTTTCGTCCTTCGGGACTGCGAGAGGGCGGCTCTGACCTGCACACTCGCGCTCAGGTCAGAGGGTGGCGCGTCAGTGCGCAGCAGGGTGGGGCAGAGTCGGGCTGTAAGGAAATCGCGGCGGTGCTGGTTCTCTCAGCGCGCCGGACAGATGGCGCTGGACATGCGGCCGAGGTCGACGTGCCGCCGACTCACCAAGGCAATTCCAGTTCCAGACATGGCGGAAGCGTGTCACGGGACTTTGGACCCAGTCCAGCATCGTCCAGCATTTGGACGTAGTCGTCTCGCTTGGCGGGACGGTGTGCTCTGGGTCACGCGAAAGGGGGCCCTGGCCAGGCCCCCTTCGTGGTGCTTCGGCGGTTCCTCCGGTGCGGCTCAGGCGTGGGCGCCGGGCCACGGGCCGGGGGTCTCGGCCTCCTCGGCCTCCTCGACCTTGGTGTCGAACAGCCGGAAGCCGCGCCGCTCGTAGTTGGCCATCGCGTGCGGACCGTCGAGCGAGCAGGTGTGCAGCCAGACCCGCTTCGTCTCCTCGCGGTCCGGCCAGCGCTCGGCCAGGTCCCAGGCCCTCGCCGTGCCGTACGACAGGAGGTGCCCGCCGATCCGGCGACCCCGGAAGGCCGGGATCAGACCGAAGTAGACGATCTCCACCACGCCGTCGTCCTGCGGGTCCAGCTCCACGTACCCGGCCGGCGTCCCCTTGTCGTACGCCACCCAGATCTCGGCGCCCGGCTTCTCGACGATCTCCTGCCACTGCTTGAACGTCAGCGACAGCCGGTCGGACCAGCGGATGTCGCCGCCGACCGCGGTGTAGAGGAAGCGGCTGAACTCCGCCGACGGCACCTCGGCCCGCCGGATCGTGACGTCCTCGCCCTCCGGCGGGGTCGCGGGACGCAGATCGGACGGCGAGGTCTGTTCGAGGGACCAGGTGGTGAGAGTGATGCTCATGGGGTCATCGCATCATGCGGAGCGCCGGATTCCCAGACCGGGCCCCCGGCCCCGGGCCTCCGGCGGCAGGCGGGTGTCCGCATGGTGGACAGGGTTCCCGCGGGACCCCGCAGGACTGTTGCTAGGCCTTCGCCGCGGCCCGGACCGCCGGTGCCGTCGAGTGGGGCAGCAGGTCCGCCGGGAGGCGGGGGCGCAGGACCTCCACCGCCACCTCCTCGCGGAAGCGGTACGGGCGGTGCGCCAGGACCCCGGCCAGGTTCCGGCGCACCCGGGACATCTCCGCACGCACGGTGACCGTCCGCGTACGGTCGCCGAAGACGTCGTCGGCCAGTTCCGCCGCCGTCCGCCCGTCGCGATGGAGCGCCAGGACGTAGAGGAGCTCCGCGTGCCGGGGGCTGAGTTCCTGCTGCCAGCTGCCCGCCGCCCCCGAGACGGACACCGTCCAGCGGCGCGGCCGGCTCAGGTCGAGGACCACCCGGCTCGCGGCCTCCGCACCGGGCTCCGCCGCCCGGGCCTCCTCTTCCACCCGCAGCAGCCAGCCGCCCGGCAGCGGCTCCACCGCGCACACCCCGAGCGAGGGCAGCCAGACCCGGCCGGCCCGGAAGGACTTGGGCAGCGGGATCCGGTCGACCGGCGCGAGCCCGGTCACCGCCGCCGTCCAGCCGTGGGTGTCCACGGCGACCGCCCGGCCGCCCACCCGGCACAGGATCGGCGCGGCCACCGCCCGCAGCCGCTCGATCGACCCGCGGTGCCGCTCCCGCATCTCGGCTTCGGCGAGCTGCGCCACCGAGCCGACCAGCGCCAGCATCGCCGGGTGGAAGCTGGACGCCGGTCCGCTGACGTCCAGGATGCCCAGCAGGCGCTGGTCGCGCGGATCGTGCACGGGGGCCGCGGCGCAGGTCCAGTTGTGCAGCGCCTGGACGTAGTGCTCGGCGGAGTGCACCTGCACGGCCCGCCCCATGGCGAGCGCCGTGCCGACCGCGTTGGTGCCGGTGGTGTGCTCGGACCAGGCCGCGCCCTCCTCCAGGCAGATGCCGTTCGCCTGCCGCAGCACGGCGGAGTTCCCCTGCCGCCAGAGCACCCGGCCGTGCTCGTCGGTGACCACCATGATCTGGAGGGAGGCGTCGGCGATGCCGGCGAGACCGCCGCTCAGCGTCCGCATCACCTCGGAGAGGAGCGTGGTCCTGCGCCGCTCCTCCAGCTCCTCCCGCTGGAGCAGCACGCTGCTCGTGCCCCGGTCCGGGTCGAGACCGAGCCGGGCCATCCGCTGCCAGGACGCGTCGATCACGGCACGGGGCGCGATCGGGGGCGTACGGCCCGCCAGTGTCTCCTCGCGGACCCGGTGCAGCAGTCTGGTGGCCTGGGCGGCGTCCATGGAGGCCAGCCGCCTCATGTCGAGCTGCGTGTTCTTCATCGGTCTCTCCCAGCCCCCCGGGGTGCTGTATCGGTTCTGCACTGGGCAGATGTCCGGAGTGTCGGTGCCCATCGTGCCGTCCGGAACACCTCCGCGAGGCCCGGTTCGCACAATCCTGCAACCCTTTGCAACTCTGGCGATCGACCGGTCCCCCGGGCGAGGCTGATGTGAGCGGTGGGTGGTGCCGTGTCGGCGCAGCACCACCCCCGCTTTTCCGCGCGTGCCGACCCGTCCGCGGGTCCACCCCTGGCACGCGCGGCCCCACCCGTCCGCGGGTCCACCCCTGGCACGCGCGGCCCCACCCGTCGTACGGATCCTCAGACGGCCACCCGCGCCCGCTCCACCAGCGCCCGCAGGTCCAGGGTGTGCGGCAGCGTCCCGAACGCCGACCCGCCGTCCCCGCCCAGCCGCCCCGCGCAGAACGCGTCGGCGACCTCGGGCGGCGCCCACCGGACGAGCAGCGAACCCTGCAGCACCAGCGCCATCCGCTCCACGAGGCGGCGCGCCCGCGCCTCGATCCCCTCCAGGTCGGCCAGTTCGACGAGCAGGCCCCGGATCGCCCGGTCCAGCCGGTGATCCGCGCCCCGCGCCGCGCCCACCTCCCTCAGGAAGGCGTCGAGCACCTCCGGGCCGGCCCGCAGCGCGCGTACGACGTCGAGCGCCTGGACGTTCCCCGAGCCCTCCCAGACGGAGTTGAGCGGCGACTCGCGCAGCAGCCGGGGCATCCCGGACTCCTCCACGTACCCGTTGCCGCCCAGGCACTCCAGCGCCTCCGCCACCATCGGCGTACACCGCTTCGTCACCCAGTACTTCGCCGCCGGCACGGCGATGCGGAGCAAGGCCCGCTCCCGCCCGGCGTCACCGCCGTCGGCGTCGACGGCGTCGTAGGCCGCCGCGAGACGCATCCCCAGGACGGTCGCGGCCTCCGACTCCAAGGCCAGATCGGCCAGGACGTTGCGCATCAGCGGCTTCTCGACGAGCGGTCCGCCGAAGGCCTCGCGGTACGCGCAGTGGTGCACGGCCTGCGCCACCGCCTGCCGCATGAGCGCCGCCGAGCCGAGGACGCAGTCCAGCCGGGTCGCCGCGACCATGCCCATGATCGTGTGGATCCCGCGCCCCTCCTCGCCCACCCGGCGCGCCCACGTCGTCCCGTCGAACTCCACCTCGGCCGAGGCGTTCGACCGGTTGCCCAGCTTGTCCTTCAGGCGCTGGAGCGCGAACGGGTTGCGCGAGCCGTCCGCGAGCACCCGCGGCACCAGGAAGCACGTCAGCCCCGCCGGAGCCTGCGCCAGGACCAGGAAGGCGTCCGACATCGGCGCCGAGCAGAACCACTTGTGCCCCGTCAGGACGTACTCGCCGTCGGCCGCCAGCGGCCGCGCCTCCGTCCTGTTCGTCCGTACGTCGCTGCCGCCCTGCTTCTCCGTCATCGCCATGCCGAGCAGCACGCCCGGCTTCTCCGCGACCGTGCCGAGCGCCTTCTCGTACACGTGCGACGTGGCCGCGGGCTCCCAGACCGCCGCGAGCTCCGGCTCGACGCGCAGGGCGGGCACCGCCGCGTGCGTCATCGACAGCGGGCAGCCGTGACCCGCCTCCGGCTGGGACGCCACCACGAAGCCGGCGGCCCGCCGCACATGACCACCCGGGCGGCCCCACGCGTCCGTGAGCCCGGCGCTCACGGACCGGCCGAGGAGCCGGTGCCACGCCGGGTGGAACCGGACCTCGTCGATCCGGACGCCGTACCGGTCGTGGGTCCGCAGCCGCGGCGGGAACGCGTTCGCCAGCTCCCCCCACTCCCTGACCTGCTCCGAACCGGACGCCCGGCCCAGCAGGGCCAGCTCGTCGCGCGCCTCCGCGAGGAGCTCCGGCGCGAGGTGCCGCTCGACCGCCTCCGTCAGCGCCCGATCGCTCGTGAAGACGTCGTATCCGACCAGGGGCGGAGCCTGGTTGGTCACTGTGTGGGTGCTCCCTGACATGCCGATACGGTAAGCAGGTGCAGGCAGCAAGCGAAACACCCGAACGACCGGAGCGGCGGCCCTGGAGCAGGCTCCACCGCGCGCGCGTCCTCTACCGCAACGTCTCGAAGCGGAAGATGGTCTGGCTGCTCCTCAAGGACACCGTCAACTCGTGCATCGAGTACCGGATCCTGGGTCTGGCCGCCGAGGCCGCGTTCTTCACGCTGCTGTCCCTGCCGCCGCTGCTCCTCGGCCTCATCGCCCTCCTCGGGTACGCGGACGACTGGACGAACACCGACACCGTCGCGAGCATCGAGGAGAACATCCTCCGCGCCGCCGGAACGGTCCTCTCCGACCGGGGCGTCCACGACATCGCCAAACCGCTCCTGGACGACGTCACCCAGGGCAAACGGCCCGAGCTGGTCTCCCTCGGCTTCGCGATCGCCCTCTGGTCCGGCTCGCGCGCCGTGAACGTCTTCATCGACACCATCACCGTCATGTACGGACTCGACGGCCACCGCGGCATCGTGAAGACCCGGCTCCTCGCCTTCCTCCTGTACATCGTGGCCCTCCTCATCGGCGCGGTCGTCCTGCCGCTCGCCGTCGTCGGCCCCGACCGCGTCGTCGAGCTCGTCCCCTGGGGCACGGAGGTCGTCGCCGTCCTCTACTGGCCGGCCGTCACCCTGCTCTCGGTCGCCTTCCTGACGACGCTCTACCACGTGTCCGTGCCCGTCAGATCGCCCTGGATCGAGGACATCCCCGGCGCCCTGGTCGCGCTCGCCATGTGGACCCTGGGCAGCTTCCTGCTGCGGATCTACCTGACCAGCCAGGTCGAGGGCCCCACCATCTACGGCTCCCTCGCCGCCCCCATCGCCGTCCTCCTCTGGATCGGCATCTCCGCCTTCGCCGTGCTCGTCGGCGCCGCCGTGAACGCCGCCATCGACCGCGTCTGGCCCTCCGTCGCCACCGCCGCCGCCCGCGAGGCCAACGAACGCGCCCGCGCCCTCCAGGCCGCCGAACTCGTCGCCCGCGTCCGCGCCGAGGCGGAGGACGTCGACGAGGACGACCCCGACATGCCGTCCGAGTTCCCCGAGCGCTGGTCCAAGTTCCTCCCCCCGGACGACGTGAAGTCCCGCCTCCACTCCGGCTGGGAGAAGGACTGAATCCCGCGTCGCGGAAAAACCCGTGGCGCCTGCCGGAGCCTTCCGGCTACGGTGAACGCCGTACGGGATCGCGCCGGGCGTGATCGCGTACGACGCGATCCGTGCGACACGTGATCGCGAAGGACACGTGCGAAAGACACAGGAGGTGTGATCGATGGCTGCCGTCACGAAGGGCCTTGCCCACACGCGGATGTTCCTCCACACCACCTCCGCGGCCACCGGCTGATCTCCACTCTGCCTTCTCTCGGCGCCGGGGCCGCCCCTTGAAGGGTCCCCCTTGTCTTTCTCGCTTTCCCTTGACTCCTCCTCTCTGCTCGACGCCCACGGCTGGGACTCCGGCTGGGCCGCCGACTTCGCGCCCTACGCCGCCCAGGGGCTGATCCCCGGGCGGGTCGTCCGGGTCGACCGCGGCCAGTGCGACGTCGCCACCGCCGAAGGGATCGTCCGCGCCGACACGGCGTTCGTGACCCCGCACGACCCGCTGCGGGTCGTGTGCACCGGTGACTGGGCGGCCGTCGACCCCGAGGGGGTCAGCGACCCCCGGTACGTACGGGCGTGCCTGCCGCGCCGTACGGCCTTCGCGCGCTCCACCTCGTCCAAGCGGTCCGAGGGGCAGATCCTCGCCGCCAACGTCGACCACGCGGTCATCACCGTCTCCCTCGCGGTCGAGCTCGACCTCGGCCGGATCGAGCGCTTCCTCGCCCTGGCGTGGGAGTCCGGCGCCCAGCCGACCGTCGTCCTCAGCAAGGCGGACCTCGTGCCCGACCCCGTCGGGCTCTCCTACCTCGTCGAGGACGTGGAGACGGTGGCCCCCGGCGTCCAGGTGCTGCCCGTCAGTTCGACGACGGGAGAGGGCCTCGACGTGCTGAGCGCGACCGTCGCCGGCGGGACGACCGTGCTCCTCGGCGTCTCCGGCGCCGGGAAGTCGACCCTCGCCAACGTGCTGGTCGGCCAGGACGTCATGACCGTCCAGGCCGCCCGCGACATCGACGGCAAGGGCCGCCACACCACGACCACCCGCAACCTCTTCGTACTGCCCGGCGGAGGCGTCCTCATCGACACCCCCGGCCTCCGCGGCGTCGGGCTCTGGGACGCCGAGACCGGCGTCGGCCAGGTCTTCTCGGAGATCGAGGAGCTCGCGGCCGAGTGCCGCTTCCCCGACTGCGCCCACGAGGCGGAGCCCGGCTGCGCGGTCCTCGCGGCCATCGACGACGGCACCCTGCCCGTGCGCCGTCTGGAGAGCTTCCGCAAGCTCCTGCGCGAGAACCAGCGCCTCGTGGCCAAGACCGACGCCCGCCTGCGCAACGAGATCCGCAAGGACTGGAAGCGCAAGGGAGACGCGGGCCGCGCCGCCGGAGAGTTCAAGCGCAGCGGACGTCTGCGGTAGCGCGGGCAGCGCGCAGGTCCGGGGCCGCGGTCGCGCGGCCCGGACGGCACCTGCGCGCGGGGTCGCGACCGTACGGCCCCCCGGCGTCCGCGGTGGCGTGCACGCACGGGGTCGCGACCGTACGGCCCCGGCGTCCGTGGTGGCGTGCACGCGCGGGGTCGCGACCGTACGGCCCCCGGCGTCCGTGGTGGCGTACGCGCGGGGTCGCGGTCGTCACGGCCGCCGGGGAGCGTGGTGTCCGAAAACCGCGAGCCCCGGTCGGCCGGGGGCCGCACACTGGGAGGCGTGAGGGACGACGACACCCGCTACGAGGCGGTCAGCAGCAGGGACGCGCGGTTCGACGGAGAGTTCTTCTTCGCCGTCCGGACCACCGGGATCTACTGCCGTCCCAGCTGCCCCGCCGTCACGCCCAAACGGCAGAACGTCGCGTTCTTCCCGACGGCCGCCGCCGCCCAGGGCCACGGCTTCCGGGCCTGCCGCCGCTGCCGGCCGGACGCCGTCCCCGGCTCGGCCGAATGGAACGTCCGGGCCGACGTCGTCGGGCGCGCCATGCGGATGATCGGCGACGGCGTCGTCGACCGCGAGGGCGTGCCCGGCCTCGCCGGACGCCTCGGCTACAGCACCCGGCAGGTCCAGCGCCAGCTCACCGCCGAGCTCGGCGCCGGACCCGTCGCCCTCGCCCGCGCCCAGCGGGCGCACACCGCGCGGCTGCTGCTCCAGACCACGGGACTGCCCGTCACCGAGATCGCCTTCGCGGCCGGCTTCGCCAGCGTCCGCCAGTTCAACGACACCATCCGCGCCGTCTACGCCCGCACCCCGACCGCCCTCCGTGCCGAGGCGGGCAGCGGCGCCGGGGCCCGTACCGCGCTCGCCGCCGGGGTGCCGCTGCGGCTCGCCCACCGGGGTCCCTACGCGGCCGGCGAGGTCTTCGACCTGCTCGCGGCCGAGGCCGTGCCCCGCGTCGAGGAGGTCGTCGGAGCCCCGGGCGCCCGCACGTACCGGCGCACGCTCCGCCTCCCGTACGGCACCGGAGTCGTCTCCGTCGACGAACGCTCCGCCGGACGGTGGCTCGACGCCCGGATCCACCTCACCGAGCTGCGCGACCTCACGACCGCCGTGCACCGGCTGCGCCGCCTCTTCGACCTCGACGCAGACCCGTACGCCGTCGCCGAACGGCTCGGGGCCGCCCCCGCGCTCGCCGCCGAGGTGGCCGCACGGCCCGGCGTCCGCTCCCCGGGCACGGCCGAACCCGAGGAGTTCGCGCTGCGGACGGTCCTCGGGCCCGAGGAGTCGGCCCGGGTCGTCGAGCCGTACGGCACCCCGCTGGCCGTGGCCTGCGGCACCCTCACCCATGTCTTCCCCGAGCCGGCCGCCCTGGCCGGTCACCCGGTCGCGGGGCCGCTCGCCCGCGCCCTCTCCGACGGAACCGTCCGCCTCGACCCCGGCGCCGACCGCGACGACGCCGTACGCGCCCTGCTCGCCGTCCCCGGCGTCACGGCCGAGACCGCCGCCCTGATCCGCATGCGCGCCCTCGGCGACCCCGACGTGCCGCCCGCGAACGGCCCCGACGCGGAGGAATGGCGACCCTGGCGCTCGTACGCCCGGCTGTACGCCCGCCCCGGAGGCCCGGCCTGATCCGACGCGAATTGTCAGACAGGCCCTAGACCGAACGGGTGACGGAGCTCAGCCCCAGATGACCGCGCCCGCCCAGGCGCCCACGATCAGCAGGCAGGCGAAGAGCTCGACGAGGACGCTGGTGCCGGCGGCGCGCATGACGGTCCGGGTGGCCGCGCGGGCCTGGCCGTGGCCGCCGAGCCGGAGCCGTTCGGCGAGGTAGATCCCGCCGACGAAGCCGGGGATCGCGCCGATCACGGGGACCAGGACGAAGCCCAGGAGCGCGCCCACCCCCGCGTACGCCACGATCCGGCGGGTGATGCCGACGCCCCGGAAGCGGCGGGGTGGCAGTTGCCAGACGATCACCTGGGTGAGGAGCAGCAGACCGGTCGAGGAGACGAGCAGGATCCAGGCGAGGCCCGTCCGCTCGTGCAGCGACCACCAGAGCATCGCCGCCCACACCAGCCACGTCCCCGGCACACCCGGGGCCAGGACCCCGAACAGACCGAGCAGCATCACCGTCGCGATCATCAGGAGCTGCCACACACCCACGATGCCCAGCGTGCCGGACGACGCCGGTCTCCGCAGGTCGCGAGGGGCGGACGGGCTACGCACGGGGCCGGCCACCCGCGGTACCCAGGCCCCGGCCGCCACCCGTGTCGGCGGCCGCGGGCCACGGGCGTCGCCCGGGGCCCCGCCGGGCCCCGGGCCCCTGGGTCCCACCGGTTTCGGCCAGGGTCCACCCGGGCCCCCGGGCCCTGCCCGGGTCGGCCGTGGGCCACCCGCGTCGGCCAGGCTCTCGCCGAGCCCCGAGCCCCGAGCCCCAGGTGCCACCGGCGTCGGCCAGGTCCTCCTGGCCCCCCGGGTGCCACCCGGGTCGGCCGTGGGCCACCCGCGTCGGCCAGGGTCTCCCCGGGCCCCAGGATCCCGGGCCCCGTTCCGGTCAGCCGCGGGCCACCCAGCCCTTCTCGTAGGCGTGCCAGCCGAGCTGGAGGCGGGTGGTGACTCCGCTCAGTTCCATCAGGCCCTTGACGCGCCGCTGGACGGTCCGCAGGCCCAGGTCGAGCTGCTTGGCCACGCTGGCGTCGGTCATGCCGGCGAGCAGCAGGGACAGGATCTCCAGGTCCATCACGTCCGGGCCCGGGGCCTCGTCCTCGGCGATCTGCGCGCCGGCGCCGAGCCGCAGCGGCAGGGCCTCCCGCCACACCGACTCGAAGAGGCCCATGAGCGATTCGAGGAGTCCGCTCGCGTGGACGACGAGGGCCGCGGGCTCGGCGCCCCGGCCGGTCAGCGGGACCATGGCGAGGGACCGGTCGGCGACCACCAGTTTGGTGGGGACGCGGTCGGCGACCCGGATCAGCTCGTCGCGGCCGAGCGCCGCGGAGAGTTCCAGCAGCCCGGACGGGAGGGTGAGCACCTCGCGCTCGATCACCACCCGGTAGCGCACCCCGCGGCCGGCCGCCTGTTCCTCGGCGTCGTTCTCGAGGCCGGTGACGGCGATCGGCTTGCCGGTGACGAGCGCGCAGACCTCCTCCGTCGCGCCCAGCTGGAGCTGGAGGAAGCGGTGGGTGACGGCGCTCGCGCCGGTCACCACCTCCACCATGTCGTGCACGGCGACGGCCTCGGCCTCGGCGCGGTACTCCTCGGCGAGCAGCGCCGCCGCCAGTTCGGCCTGCTCCAGTTCGTGGCGCTGCTGGGTGAGCAGCGCGCCGAGCGCCACCCCGGGCGGCGCGGCCACCCACCGGCCGGTGCGGGCGGAGGACTGGGCGGCGAGTCCCTGTGACTCGAGCCGGCGCAGGGCACGCTCGGTGTCGCGTTCGGGGAGGGCGAGCCGGTGCGCGAGATCGGAGACCTCGGCAGCGCCCAGCGCGACCAGGGCCCGGTACGCGGACTCCTGGCGCTCGTCGAGTCCTATCGCTCCCAGCATGGATGCCCCACCCCTCGCCTTACCTCCGGGCGTTCCCGATCTTTCCGGGACATCACCGGAGGCATTCGTTCCGTTGGTGACCTGGCGGGAAACGGCCACGGCGCATTCCCGCCTCACCCATCATCCCTGCACCGCCCTCACCTCTGCCAATGTGGCGCCACCGCAGCACCAACCGCCTTCGGATACGGGACCTTTGCTCCCTTTTTCCGAATTCAGATGGGGAGAGCGATGCGCCCGATTTCGCGTACGGCCCTGGGAGCGGCGACCGCCGCCGTCCTGGCCGTCACCGCGGTCTCGCCGTCCATGGCAGACGAGCCACAGGACGGCACGGCCGGCAAGCGACCGCTGGTCGGCAGCGAGGCCCCGGCCCGCGCCGGGGGAGCGGCCGGCAGCCGGACCGCCACGGTGACCCTGGTCACCGGCGACCGCGTCCTGGTCACCCGCGACGCCGCGGGCGACCCGGCGGCCACGGCGCTGCCCGGCGAGGACGGCACCGTCCCCTTCGTCCAGACCCGACGCTCCGGCCAGGACCTGTACGTCTACCCCGAGGGCGCCACCCGGGCGCTCGCCGCCGGACGCGTCGACGAGGAACTGTTCAACGTCACCGGACTCGTCCGCCAGGGCTACGACGACGCGGCCACCACGACACTGCCCCTCATCGCGGTCTACGGCTCCGACGTCGCCCGCTCCGTCCCGGCCGCCCCCCGCGGCGCCCGGCGCGGCCAGGTCCTCAAGGCCGTCGACGGCGTCGCCCTGACGGCGGAGAAGAAGCAGGCCGCCACCTTCTGGGCCGAGGTCACGGCGCCCGGCGCCCGCTCCGCCGCCGGACTGAAGAAGCTCTGGCTCGACCGCAAGGTCGAGGCCACCCTGGAGGAGTCGACGAAGCAGGTCCACGCCCCCGAGGCCTGGGCGGCCGGCTACGACGGCACCGGCACCAAGGTCGCCGTCCTCGACACCGGTGCCGACGCCGAACACCCCGACCTCAAGGGCCGCATCGCCGCCTCGGAGAACTTCACCGACTCCGACAGCGCCGACGACCGGCAGGGTCACGGCACCCACACCATCTCCACCGTCGGCGGCTCCGGCGCCGCCAGCGGCGGCAGGAAGAAGGGCGTCGCCCCCGGCGCCCAGCTCCTCAACGGCAAGGTCCTCAACGACTCCGGCTCCGGTGCCGCCTCCTGGATCATCGCCGGCATGGAGTGGGCCGTCGCCCAGGGCGCCGACGTCGTCTCCATGAGCCTCGGCAGCCCCGTCCCCACCGACTGCACCGACCCGATGAGCGTCGCGGCCGAGGAACTCGCCCGTAACCAGGGCACGTTGTTCGTCATCGCCGCGGGCAACTCCGGGCCGACGCACAACACCGTCTCCTCGCCCGGCTGCGCGCCCGGCGTGCTCACCGTCGGCGCCACCGACCGCGACGACTCCACCGCGTGGTTCTCCAGCCGCGGCCCGACGATCGTGAACCACACCCTCAAGCCCGAGATCGCGGCGCCCGGCGTCGGCATCTCCGCCGCCGCGGCCGGCGGCCGGGGCGTCTCCGCCTACCAGTCCATGTCCGGTACGTCGATGGCGGCCCCGCACGTCGCGGGCGCCGCCGCCATCGTCAAGCAGCGCCACCCCGACTGGACCGCCCGGCAGGTCAAGGCGGCCCTCGTCTCCTCCGCCGACAGCGACCTCCCCGGCGACGTCCGCGAGGTCGGCGGCGGCCGGCTCGACGTGAAGGCCGCCATCGACCAGACGGTCCTCGGCGCCCCCGCCGTCCAGGGCGGCACGTTCGCCTGGCCGCAGGACAGGAGCGACCGGACCACGGTCTCCGTCCCGTACACCAACGGCTCCGGCGCACCCGTCACCCTGACGCTGGCCGTCGACAAGGTCACCGGCAACGACGGCTCCGCCGTCCGCTCGTCCGTCGCCCGCCTCGGCGCCCGCACCGTCACCGTCCCCGCCGGTGCCACCGTGCAGGTCCCGCTCGAACTCGACCCCGACGCACGCCTGGAGCGCGCCCAGTACGGCGACGTCACCGGCCGCGTCCTCGCCACCGGACCCGGCGGCATCCACGTCTCCACCCCGTTCTCGCTGTACGTGGAGCCCGAGACGGTCACCCTGCGCGTCAAGCTGATCGACCGTCAGGGCAAGCCCGCCGCCGGCGCCTCGTCCCTCGACGTCATCGGCACCGACGACGCCACCGGCGAACGGCGCTTCAACGACGGAGCCGCCGACCAGGTCTACCGGCTGCGCCCCGGCAGCTACTTCCTCTCCTCCTTCGTCACCACGCCCGACGCGGGAGAGGGCGCCACGCTGAACGACTCGCTCAGCTACCTCGGCCGCCCGCAGCTGGAGCTGAAGGGGGACACCACCGTCGTCCTCGACGCCCGCACGGCGCACCGGCTGTCGGTGAAGACCGACCGCGCCTCCGAACTCCGCGGCGCCACCCTGGCGTTCGCCCGTTCCTGGGACGGCTTCTGGCTGCACGCCGGGACCGCCGCGGGGCCGCGCACCATACGCGGCTACTACGCCTCGGTCGAAGGTGGCGCCGACGAGGGCGACTTCGAGTTCGGCAGCTACTGGCGGGCCGCCGCACCGCAGATCACCTCGCTGCGCACCGGCGACGGCCTGACCCTGCACCCGCTCACCGGCACCATCGGCTCCGACAACCTCGACGGCACGGGCTCCGCCCGCCTCGTCGACGCCGGCACGGGCACGCCGGACGAACTCAAGGCCGCCGGGGTCCAGGGCCGCATCGCCCTCGTCCGGCTGCCGGACGACTCCAGCGCCGCGAGCGCCCTCGCCCGGAACGCCAAGGCCGCCGGTGCCGTCGCCGTCGTCGCGTACCACTCGGCCCCCGGCCGCTGGTACCCGGCCGGAGGCTTCGCGGGCCTGGGTCTCCCCGTCCTGTCCCTCCCGTCCGACGAGGCCGCCGCGCTCCTCGGCGAGCTGGCGGCCGGCGAGGTCACCCTCGCCTGGAAGGCCACCGCGAAGAGCCCCTACCTGTACAACCTCGCCTTCCCCGAGGCCGGAGCGATCCGCGACGACCGCGCGTACCGGGTCCGCGACCACGAGCTCGGCCGCACGGACTCCACCTACGGGTCGGCGGGCATCGCCACCGACTTCGTGGACTTCCCGGCGGCGCGCCGCCCGGACGGCGTCCGCGTCGGCTTCGGCTCGCTGGAGGCGGTCCCCGCTCCCGGCGCCCGCACCGAGTACTACTCGACCGGCGACACCACCTGGGAGCCGATGGTCGGCAGCAGCTTCCCGTTCGGCGAGATCATGGTCGGCACCCCGCACGCGTACACGGAGGGCGAACACCGCACCGAGAAGTGGTACGACGGCGTCCTCGCCCCCACCGCCCCGCAGGACGGCGCCGGGAAGCCGGTCCTCGTCGCCGAGCGCCAGGGCAACCTGATCGGCTTCGCGAACGCCATGTGGGGCGACAACACCCACTACGCCGTGCCCGGCTCCTTCGGCGACATCGGCAACGTGAGCCTGAGCCGCGACGGCGAGGAGCTCGGCCGGAGCAGCTGGCCGTTCGGTGTCTTCGAGGTACCGGCCGAAGCCGGGACGTACAGGCTCGAACAGAACACCATGAAGATCGGCAGCAAGGTGTGGGCCCGCTCCACGTCCGTCAACTCGGTGTGGGAATTCACCTCCAAGCTCGACGAGACCGTCTATTCTCAGGGCATCCCGATTCTCTTCCCCCGGTACAACCTTCCGGAGGACGGACTCAAGACCCTCGCCGCGACCGACGGCCAGCAGATCGGCCTCACCGCGACGGGTCACGCGGGCTACACCCCCGCAGCGCTCACCTCGGCCAGGCTGTCGTACTCCTACGACGGAGGCACGACCTGGACCGAAGCGCGGGTCTCTCGGCAAGGCGGCGGCTGGACCGCGACCGTGGACCACGCGGGCGCGACCGGCAAGCAGGTCACGCTGAGGACCGAACTGACGGACGCCAACGGCAACTCCGTCACCCAGACCGTGATCCGCGCTTACGACGTGCGCTGATCACGCCGGTCCGCCGGGCGTCCTTCCCGTGGGGGGTGGGGCCGCCCGGCGGACCACCCATGTGCGGACCACCCGTTTGCAGCAATGGTTTTCCTGGTGTCCCGTTTTCGGGCGCCGCGAGCGGTGGACAATAAGGGCATGACTCAGCAGGGGGACAACTGGTGGGACAAGCTCTACGACGACGCGGCGCCGGACACGGCCCCGACGGTCTCGGGTGACACGCTCGACGACCACTTCGACACGGCGCCCCGCGCCACGACCGGCCCACCGGGCGGGACGCCCCCGCCTCCGAACCCGCCGCCCGCGCCGGCGGCGGTGCTCCCTTCCCTGCCGCCCCCCGTGCCCGGCCGGGCACCCTGGGAGGTGCCAGAGGCGGGTCCCCGGACCTTCCCGCCGCCGCCCCCGGCCGCCCCGCCCGTCGAGACGCCCACCGTCCAGGTGTCGCTGCTCCCGGGGCCGGCGACCGAGGGGCCGGCGGTCGAGGGGCCGGCGGTCGAGCAGCCGGCACCCGCACCGGCGACCGACGTCACGGCCGACCCCGGCACCGACACCGAGCTCACCGTGGAGGTCTCCGTCCCCGTCGACCTGCCACGGCCGCGGACCGGCTTCGTCGGCAGCAGACCGCCCACCTACGAGGCGGAACCCACCGCCCTGCCCGTCGCCCGCCCCGGCGAACTCGCCGACCTGGTACCCGACACCGTCCTCGACGGCGCCCGCTACGGCACCTGCACCCTGCGCGCCGCCTCCGTGCGCGGCGACTCCGCCCGCTACCGGGGCGAGCCCCGCCGCGACGCCCTCCTCACCGCCCGCTTCGGCCACGACGAGACCGCGCTCGTCCTCGTCGCCGTCGCCGCCGGCTCCCGCGCAGCCGAGGACGCCCACCTCGCCGCCGCCGACGCCTGCCACTGGATCGCCGAGGCCGTCTGCCGCAGCCACGCCCGGCTCTCCGAGGACATCAGGTCGGGCCGGCGCGGCGACCTGAAGTCCGGTCTGCACCGGCTCACCGACCGCACGTACGGCAAGCTCAGGGCGCGCGCCTCCGAACGCGGCCTCGCCCCCGACGAGTACACCGCGACCCTGCGCTGCCTGCTCGTGCCGGCCGACCCCGAGTGCCGCACCCGGGTCTTCTTCGGCATCGGCGGCGGAGGCCTCTTCCGGCTCCGCGAGGGCGCCTGGCAGGACCTGGAGCCGCTCCTGCCCGAACCGGCCGCCGTCGTCGGCGCACCCGTCCTCGGCTTCGGCTCGCCGCCCGCCGCACAAGAGGCGACCGAGGAGGGCGACCGGCTCACCATGGACCTCGGCATCACGACCGCTCCAGGGCCGCTCATCGAGCAGCCCGTACCGGCGCCGCCCGAACCGTTCAGGTTCCGCGCCTCCGTCGCCCGCCCCGGCGACACCCTGCTCCTCGCCTCACCGGGCCTCGCCGAGCCGATGCGCGGCGAACCCGCCCTCGCCCGCGCGCTCGCGGACCGCTGGGCCGACCGGGAGCCCCCCGGCCTCGCCGCCTTCCTCGCGGACACCCAGCTGAGGGTGACCGGCTACGCCGACGACCGTACGGGGGTCGCCGTCTGGGAGGCGTAACGCGCCGGGCCGTGTGTTGATGGAGCCATGGCCAAACAGAACGTGGCGGAGCAGTTCGTCGACATCCTCGTGCGCGCGGGTGTCCGCCGCTTGTACGGAGTGGTCGGCGACAGCCTGAATCCGGTCGTCGACGCCATCCGCCGCACCCCGGAGCTCGACTGGGTCCAGGTGCGGCACGAGGAGGTGGCGGCCTTCGCCGCGGGCGCCGAGGCCCAGATCACCGGTGGCCTCGCCGCCTGCGCGGGCTCCTGCGGACCGGGCAACCTGCATCTGATCAACGGCCTGTACGACGCCCACCGTTCCATGGCCCCGGTGCTCGCCCTCGCCTCGCACATCCCGTCGAGCGAGATCGGCCTCGGCTACTTCCAGGAGACCCACCCCGACCAGCTGTTCCGCGAGTGCAGCCACTACAGCGAACTCATCTCCAACCCGGAGCAGATGCCCCGGCTGCTGCACACGGCGATCCAGCACGCGGTCGGGCGCGGCGGCGTCAGCGTCGTCTCGCTGCCCGGCGACATCGCCTCCCAGCCGGCCCCCGAGAAGACGTCGGGGACCGCGCTCGTCACCACCCGGCCCACTGTCCGGCCCGGCGACGGCGAGATCGAGGCGCTGGTCCGGATGATCGACGCGTCCGACCGGGTGACGCTGTTCTGCGGCAGCGGCACCGCGGGGGCGCACGCCGAGGTGATGCAGTTCGCCGAACGGGTCAAGTCACCCGTCGGCCACGCCCTGCGCGGCAAGGAGTGGATCCAGTACGACAATCCGTACGACGTCGGCATGAGCGGACTGCTCGGGTACGGCGCCGCCTACGAGGCCACCCACGAGTGCGACCTGCTGATCCTGCTCGGCACCGACTTCCCGTACAACGCCTTCCTGCCCGACGACGTCAAGATCGTGCAGGTGGACGTCCGGCCCGAACGCCTCGGCCGCCGCTCCCGGCTCGACCTCGCCGTCTGGGGAGACGTCCGCGAGACCCTGCGCTGCGTCATCCCGCGCGTCCGCGCCAAGACGGACCGACGCTTCCTCGACAAGATGCTCAAGAAGCACGCCGACGCCCTGGAGGGCGTCGTCAAGGCCTACACCCGCAAGGTCGAGAAGCACGTCCCCGTCCACCCCGAGTTCGCCGCCTCCGTCATCGACGAACTCGCCGACGACGACGCCGTGTTCACCGTCGACACCGGCATGTGCAACGTCTGGGCGGCCCGCTACCTCTCGCCCAACGGGCGGCGCAGGATCATCGGCTCGTTCACCCACGGCTCCATGGCGAACGCCCTGCCGCAGGCCATCGGCGCCCAGTTCACCGACCGGAACCGGCAGGTCGTCTCGCTCTCCGGCGACGGCGGGTTCTCCATGCTCATGGGCGACTTCCTCACCCTCGTCCAGTACGACCTGCCCGTGAAGGTGATCGTCTTCGACAACTCCTCGCTGGGCATGGTCGAGCTGGAGATGCTCGTCGCGGGGCTCCCCTCGTACGGAACGACGAACAAGAACCCCGACTTCGCCGCCATCGCCCGCGCCGCCGGTGCGTACGGCGTCCGCGTCGAGAAGCCCAAGCAGCTGGCGGGCGCCCTCAGGGACGCCTTCAAGCACAAGGGCCCGGCCCTGGTCGACATCGTCACCGACCCCAACGCGCTCTCCATCCCGCCGAAGATCAGCGCCGACATGGTGGCCGGCTTCGCCCTCTCCGCGGGCAAGATCGTCCTCGACGGCGGCGTGGGCCGGATGCTCCAGATGGCCCGCTCCAACCTCCGGAACGTGCCGCGCCCCTGAGGGAATGCGGGCGCCCCGGTGGGGCATGCATCCCCGTGAGCCTGTTCGACGACGTGTGGGTGGGGGTTATGGCCGGGGAGGCGCGACAGCCGACTCAACTGCTCAGGAAGGTGGGATGCGCCGATCTCACCGCGGTGCCGGAGGTACGACATGCCTTACGCGAACTGCTGCGGAAGTGGGGCGGACCGGGCGCCTCCGACGTGGCCGAACTGCTCACCAGCGAACTGGTGACCAACGCCCTGGTCCACACCGACCACGGGGCCGTCGTCACGGCGACGGTCGTCCCCGAGCAGCTCAGGGTCGAGGTCCGGGACTTCGTCCCCGGCCTCGAGACGCCGCACGCACCGCCCGCCGACGACGGTACGCACGGCAGGGGACTCGTCCTCGTCCAGGCCCTGGCCGACTCGTGGGGGGTCGAGGACAGCGGCGTGGGCAAAGTGGTGTGGTTCGAACTGAACGGTGGGGCCGCCTGAGAGGCGGCCCCACCGGTTTGCGGGATCTCCACGATCCCCCGCTCAGCCGAACTGCTGCTCCAGATCCTTGAGCTTGCGCTCCAGGGAGTCGAGCCGGGGCAGCGTCTGGGTGTCGTCCTCGGCGGTGAGGTCCACCATCCGGGAGTCCGCCGAGCGGGACTCAGCGCCCCTCACGGCTTGCAGGGAGGGCCGGGGTCGAAGCGGCAGCTGTCCGGGGTCCGCTATGGCGGGCTCCGCGACGGCGGCCTGCACGGCAGCCGTCGCGGAGCCCGCCCCGGAACCGGCACCCGGTCCCGAGCCGGCCGCGGCGTTGAGCGCCGCCATCTCGACCTGACGGCCCCCGCCCCGGCCGAGCCCGAAGGCACGGTGCTGACGGTTGATCGCCTTGAGCCGCGCCCGGTCGAGCTTGACCTGGTCGCGCCGCCGGATCCGGCTCTGCTCCTTCTCCCGCCGGTCCTCGCGCACCTCGTCGACCGCCTCGTCGAGGGTGCGTACGCCCTCCAGGAGCATCAGCGACCATGCGGCGAAGGTCTCCCGGGGAGCCCGCAGCCACCGGACGATCCGGATCTGCGGCAACGGGCGGGGCACCAGGCCCTGTTCGCGCAGCGCCGCCCGGCGGGTCTGCTTGAGGGCCCGGTCGAAGAGGACCGCCGCCGAGAGGGACATGCCCGCGAAGAACTGCGGGGCGCCGTCGTGGCCCAGGCCGCGCGGGGCGTGGACCCAGTTGAACCAGGCCGCCGCGCCCGCGAACAGCCAGACGAGGAGGCGCGAGCCGAGGGCCGCGTCACCGTGGCTGGCCTCGCGGACCGCGAGTACGGAACAGAACATGGCCGCGCCGTCGAGGCCGAACGGGACGAGGTACTCCCAGCCCCCGGCGAGGTTGAGGTTCTGCCGGCCGAAGCCGACGAGCCCGTGGAAGGAGAGGGCCGCGGCGACCGCGGCACAGCAGAAGAGGAGGACGTAGGACGCGGTGCCGTAGACCGCCTCCTTGCGTCTGCGGCGCTCCTCGCTGCGTTCCCAGGAGTCCTCGGCCGCGGCCTGGTCACCGGCGCGCTTCCCGCGCGCGAGCACCGCCACCGCCGTCAGGACTCCGGCCACCATCACGCCACCCGGAAGCAGCCAGTCCAGCGATATGTCGGTCAGTCTCATGCGGTGTCCCTTGCATCGCAGTAGGGCGTTTGGCGGCCCATACTGGCCGACCCCGTGCGGTGCTCAAGGGGTTTCGGGGCAAGAGCACGCCATCGGGGGCCCACGGCATACGAATAGGTGCGATCTGGTCGAACGCACATGCAGGGGACGGGAATTGAGTTCGATTTACGCCACCCGTGCGGGTGGCGTAATCACCCGGGAGCCTCAGGCGGTCGCGGTCAGCCGGCGGACCCGCTCGGCGTCGCAGGTGCGCGGGCAGGTGAGGCAGGTGTCCTCGGGGCGCAGGGTGTAGAAGAAGCAGCACGTCGCCCGGTCGCGGGTGGCGCGCGGGGTGCCGTCGGCGTCCTCGGCCCCGGCCAGCTCGCGGAAGCCCGCGGCGCCGGCGTACGGCTTGTACGGCTTGGCGGTGCCCGGCATCAGGAGGTCGAGCTCGGTCATCGCCCGCCGCTCCTCGCCGAGCAGGGCGGCGACGTACCAGAGACCCTCGACGATCTCGTCCGTGGCCATGCCCCACAGGGCCCGGCGGCCGCGCTTCATCCGGGACCCGAAGCCGCCGAGCACCTCCTCGAAGTGCTCGGCGAGGGAGGCGCGGACCTCGGCCCGCAGCGCCTCCTCGTCGGCGACGACCCGGGCGCCGGGGAGCGCGGCGGCGGGGTCCCCCGGCAGGCAGGCGAACTCGTCCACCCGGACCGACATCCGGCCCAGCGCGCGCTGGAAGGCGACGTTCCGGGTGGGCAGCCGGGGCACCCGCCGGTGCAGGAACCACGGGACGGTGACGAGGAGGCAGGCGGGCCAGGCGTAGCGGTGCAGTCCGAAGCTCGCGACGACGTCGGGCCGGGCCTGGGTGCCGTAGTCGCGCAGCACCTGCGCGTTGTCCCAGGCGAGGAAGGCGTCGAGGGCGGGGCCCCCGGCCGCGAGCTCGTCCGCGCCCACCCAGCCGGCGCCGCGCGGCAGCCGTTCGCCCCGGGCCGGTTCCTCTATCCGCAGGCCGGAGAAGGCCTCGGCGAGTCGCGCGTAGGAGGCCGCGACGGGCGAGGCGGGCGGAGCGGGCAACAAGGCGGGGACGGTCATGTGGACCACCGAATCGCGATCGTAGGCAGGTTAGCCTTACCTTACCCGATTCGGGATCATCTCTCACACCGCCGCCCGCCCCGACCTGCGGGGCGGGCGGCGGGGCCTGCCCAGGCCGATCGCGGCCGGGCTCGCGCCCGATCCGCCGGGACACCCCTCGCCCCCGCCACGCCGGTCCGTTCGCCTATGGTGCACAGAGGACCCGGGCCACGCGAGCCGGGCCCGGCACGAGGCCCCAGGAGGACCCGGGTGGAGCAGAGCGCAGCGCGCGAGCGGGCGACGGACCGACCGTCCCCGCCCTTCGGCGACGCCGCACGGGTGCCCGAACAGGCCCGTCCCGCCGAGCCCGGACACCCCGACGGCACGGCAGGCGCCCCCGTGGCGGAGGACGGCCGTGACGGGTACGGCGGCCGCGGCCCCGTGGCGGAGGACGGCCGTGACGGGTACGGCGGCCGCGGCCCCGTGGCGGAGGACGGCCGTGACGGGTACGGCGCCCGCGCCCCCGTGGCGGAGGACGGCCGTGACGGGTACGGCGCCCGAGGTCCCGCGTACGTCCCCGATCCCGCCCGGACGGGTGACGTCCCGGTCGCCCGCGGCGAGCACACCCACGGGGGGCCGGCGGCCCGCGCCCCCCGGGAGGTGCGGCGGCACTCCGTGCGCGGGCAGGTCCTGGACGCCCTCCGCACCGCTCTCGTCGGCGGCGAGCTCGTGCCCGGCGAGGTGTACTCCGCGCCCGCCCTCGCCGAGCGCTTCGGGGTCTCCGCGACGCCCGTGCGCGAGGCCATGCAGCGACTGGCCGTCGAGGGCGCCGTCGAGGTCGTGCTGAACCGCGGCTTCCGCGTCACCGAGCGGACCCCGCGCGAGCTCGCCGAACTCGCCGAGGTCCGGGCGCTCATCGAGGTGCCCGTCATGCTGCGGCTCGCCCGCACCGTCCCTGCCGAGCGCTGGGCCGAGCTCCGGCCGCTCGCCGAGGCGACCGCGGCGGCCGCCGCACGGGGGGACCGCGCCCACTACGCCGAGACCGACCGCGCCTTCCACCGCGCGGTCCTCTCCCTCGCCGGCAACACCCAGCTCCTCGCCGTCGCCGACGACCTCCACCGCCGCTCCCAGTGGCCCCTGATCAGCGCCCCCGCCCTCCGGCACGGCGACCTCGTCGCCGACGCCGCCGAACACACCGCCCTCCTCGCCGCCTTGATCGCCCAGGACCTGACCGTCGTCCAGTCCCTGGTGCGGGAGCACTTCGCGGGCTCGGAGGGCTGAGGCACTCCCCGGGAGGCCCGCCGCCGCGGCGGGCTCGGTCGACGAGGCACCCGCGGCCCCCGGGGCGACTAGAGTCGGAGGCGTCAGCCGCCCGCACCGTCGTGCCCGTGAGGTGCCCCATGACGTCGTCCGTGACCCCGTCCTCGGCATGGGACGGACGCCGACCCGTCACCGGCACGGAAACCGAGGCCGCGGCCCTGCTCGGCTGGCTGACCGACCCCGAGGCTCCGCGGCTCTGCGTGGTCACCGGTGCGGCGGGCAGCGGGAAGACGGCCCTGCTCGGGTGGTTCGCCGCCTACGGCCCACGGGCCGGCCGGCCGCGCCGGCGGGCGGGCCGGGTGCTCGTGCCGCTGGCCGGGCAGAGCGTGCTCGGTGCGACGTGGACGATCGCCGACCGGCTCGGCGTGGTGGCGAAGTCGCCCGGCGACCTCGTGCACGCGCTCGCCACCAGCGAGGCGCGGCCCGCGGGTCGGGCCGTGCTGCTCCTGACGGACCTGCACGCGGCGGCCGAGCCGGCCGAGCTCACCCGGCTGATCGGGGAACTCGCCGGCGTGGGCCGGATCCGCCTGGTGGTCGAGGCCAGGAGCGGCAGCCCGGCCCCGGCCGTACTCCGCGCCGAACGCCGGGTCGCGCTCGTGGACCTGGAGGGGGACCCGGTACCCGGTGGATCCGGCCCCTCGGCACCCGCGCCACGGCGGCTGCCGGACCTCTCCGACCCGGTCGCGGTCTGCGCGGCCGACCCGCTGCTCGTCACCACCGCGTACGTCACCGGGGCCGCGCCCGCCGGCCTGGCCGGCACCCTGGACGGCCCCGAGGCCCCCGCCCGCCCCGGCGAGGGAGCCGCGGACGACCACGGCGGGCTGCGCGCCGCCTGGATGCGGGCCGGCCAGTCCCTCTGTCGCGAACAGGCCCCGGCGGAACGCGCGTTGGTACTGCTTGCCGCACTCGGCGACGGAGCGGACCCCCGGCTGCGACCGGCCCTCGCCGACCTCGCGCAGGGTGCGCCCTGGAGGCTCCGGTGGGCCCGTCACCGGGGCGATCTGACCCCGCCCTGGCCGGGTCCGGTCACCGTCCTCGGCTCGGCCGGCGGACCGCTGGAGGGGACGCTGCTCGTCGGCGACCGCACCGGGGCCGTACGGCTGCTCCACGAGGCGGACGCGAGTCCTGGCGGGCGCCTCGCGCACACCGTCCCCGGCCGGGTCACCGCGCTCGCGCCCGCACCCGACGGCACGGTGCTGCTGCTCGACGACCGGGGCCGGCTGCACACCGTGCGCGGCACCACGCCCCGGGCCCCGTACCTGGAGCGCCTCACCGAGGCCGTCTCGGCGACCCTGGCCCGGCACCCGGGCACGGCCCTCGCGGCGATCGCGGGCTCGGTGGTGGTGGGGGACCGGCTCGGTTCCGTCCACGCCTTCGGTCTGACCGGCCTGCACCAGGCGGCCTCGCACAGCGGCCGGGTCACGGCGGTCTCCGCGGTGGACTCCGAGACCCCGTTCGTCTGCTCGGGCGGCGCGGACGGCACCGTACGGCTCTGGACCCCGGGCCGCGACCCGCGCCCCGAACCCCTCGCCGAGCGCCCGTCCCCGGTCGTCTCCCTGCACGCGACGGAGACCCCGCACGGGCCCCTGGTCGCCGCCGCCTGGGCCGACGGCCTCGTCGAGCTCCACCGTCCCGAAGGCGGCCCGAAGCTCTCCTTCCGCCCGGGCCCCCCGGTCCGCGCGGTCGCTGTCACGGGGGCGGGCGCCCTGGTCGTCGGAACCGACGAGAGCCTCGTCTGCCTCATACCCAAGTCCCGCAACGGATGACAGAGTTGAGGGGAGGCCTCGCGTGCGGGGCCTCCCCTGGTGGTCACCGGGCCTGTGCTGTACGGGACTTCAGGTGGCGGTGCGCGGTGTCAGCTGGGCCGACAGCCAGGTGGGCACCCCGTCGAGGAGATGGAAGAGGCGCCGCGCCTCGGCCCGCAGCCGGCCGGCCTCCGGTTCCGTCTCGGTGTCGGCGAGGGCGGTGAGCGCGGGGGCGGTGCCGACCAGGTAGCCGAGTTCCTCGCGGATCCGCAGCGATTCGGCGAAACCGTGCCGCGCCTCCGCCAACTCGCCGTCCCGTAAGGCGAGTCCGGCGAGGTGGCGCCAGGTGGACGACAGCAGCAGCGAGTCCCCCCGGGCGGCGGCCCCGGCGTGCGCCCTGCGGTACGCGGCGCGGGCCGCCTCCGGCGAGTCGCCGAGGTTCTGCGCGACGAGCCCGCGCCGGAAGTCGAGCAGCGGCCGGCCCTCCGCGTCGGGAGCGATCAGCGCCGCCGCCCGGCCCAGTGCCATCCGCGCCTCGTCGGCCCGGTCGCGTACCCCCAACAGCGTGGAGGCGTAGGCGAGATAGCCGCGTTCGCAGGCGGCGGCCCCGCGTTCCTCGTCGGTGCGGGCGACGGCCTCGGCGGCCCGCAGGGCATCCTCGGCGTCGGCCCAGCCCTGTTCGGTGTAGAGGCAGCGCTCGATGAGCAGCGCGGCCCGTTGGAGTGCGGCGGCGGGTTCGGTCGCGTGCGGTGCGAGCAGCGCGGCCGCGTCCGTCCAGCACCCGCGGGAGCGGAGACGCCATATGGCCGTCTCCACGGGCGTCTCCTTGCCGTAGGCGAGGGACGGATCTTCGCCACCCCTTGATTCGGAACCAGACATGGCGGTATCCGCCACATTGCCCTCCCCGAGCGCGCCATCGAGCTGTTGAGTAGACCCGCATCTCAGCACATGGGCAGCACCTGGCCAAGGGGTCAGGTGAAAGAATTCACAAGAGTCCGGGCGGTGCGCCCACCGTCGCCCGGGCCGCGGTCGACAGGCCGTCAGATCGCCGCCGGGCCCGGGATCAAGCCCTCTCGCGGCCCGCCGTCCGCTTCCGCCAACGGGCCCTCACCAGCGCGGACGTCACTCCTTCGGGCTCCACCGAAAGAGTGAATCCGCACGGAGTGGATCAGCTCATCCGCAGGGCCAGGAAGAAGTCGAGCTTGTCCTCCAGGCGGGAGAGGTCACGGCCGGTGAGCTGCTCGATCCGGCCCACCCGGTAGCGCAGCGTGTTCACGTGCAGGTGCAGCCGCGTCGCACAGCGCGTCCACGAGCCGTCGCAGTCCAGGAAGGCCTCCAGGGTCGGGATGAGCTCCGCGCGGTGGCGCCGGTCGTAGTCGCGCAGCGGGTCGAGCAGACGGGCCGTGAAGGCGCGGCGGACGTCGTCCGGGACGAACGGCAGCAGCAGCACGTGCGAGGCCAGCTCGTGGTGCCCTGCGGCGCAGACCCGGCCCGGGCGGGCGGCGGCGACCCGGCGGGCGTGCCGGGCCTCCTCCAGGGCGCCGCGGAGCCCCTCCGCGGAGGCCACGGCCGCGCTGACGCCGAGCGTGAGGCGCCCGTCGTCCGCGAGACCGGCCGACAGCGGGGCTCGTACGGCCGCCAGCAGCGCGTCCGCGTGCAGGCCGAGCGTGGTCGCCGGGCCCTCGTCCTCGCTGTCCGGGAGCGGGCCCGCGGCCAGCGGGACCAGGGCGATGGCCTCGTCGCCGCTGTGCGCGACGGCGATCCGGTCGGCGGACTCGGCGCCGACGGTCGCCGGGTCGACGAGGATCTCCTCGAGCAGCGCCTGGGCGACCGGCCCGCTGTCCACGGCGGAGCCCTGGCCGGCGTCCTGGTCCCACTCCACGCGGGCGACGACGACCTGCCAGTGCGGCGCCGTGCCGAGGCCGGGCAGCAGCACCGGGGCGGCGACCCGGAGACGGGCCGCGATCTCGGCGGGCGCGGCGCCCGTCTGCACCAGCTCCAGGACCTCCTGGGCCAGCCGTCGCCGTACCGTGCGGGCCGCGTCGCGCCGGTCCCGCTCGACCGCGATCAGCTGGGTGACGCCCTGGAGCAGGTCGAGCCGGGCGGCCGGCCAGTCGCCGGCGTCCGCCTCGACGGCGAGCAGCCAGTCCGAGAGGACCGTCTCGCGCACGTCCCGGGAGGCCGGGGCGGCGCCGCGGCCGGTGTTGCGGATCGGGAAGAGCGAGTACGTCGCCCCGGCGGCGCTCAGCCGGTGCGGGCCGCGCCGGCCCGTGCGGGTGGCGGCCAGGTGCTCCCCGGCCAGGGTCGCCGCCAGACCGGCCTCCAGGGGTTCGCCCGCCCCCGCGATCTGGCGGCCGGTGGGGGACAGGACCCAGGCCCGCAGATCCAGGTCGGAGCCCAGGAGGTCCAGGACCACCTCGGGGCCGCCGCCCGCCGGTCCCGAGGTCATCAGCCGCCGGTGCCGGTCCACGACGGCCGCCAGGTCGCCGGCCCGCTCGCCGGAGACCTGTCGAACAACGTGCTCGGTGATCGTCGCGAACGCAACGGACTCGTTGACCGCGAAGAGCGGCAGCCGGTGGCGTGAACACGCCTCCACGAGATCGTCCGGGATGTCGCCCAGCTCGGCCTCGCCGGCCGCCAGGGCGGCGACCCCGGCGGAGGCCAGGATCCGGACGAAGGGCTCGGCGTCGGACGGGTCGGCCCGCCAGGCGAGGCCGGTGAGGACCAGTTCGCCGCCCGAGAGGTACCGGCTGGGGTCCTTGAGGTCCGTCGTCATCACGCCGCGGACGGTCCGGTCCAGTTCGTCCTCGCCGCCGAGCAGGCGCAGCCCCAGCGCGTCGTTCTCCAGCAGTGCGCGCAGCCGCATCGTGTCGCCGCCGTTCCTTCGTTGGGTGAGGGTGGGTGTCGCGTTGTCGACGGTGGCGTGGTGCCAACGTTTCCAGGGGAAAACAGCGAGGTTCCTGTTCCCCGCCTTTCGTTCGAATCTACAAGACGACCAAGGGAGCCAGCCAACTCCTTCATGTTTTCGGTGACTGCACCCGGGCGATCGTGGGCTTGTGTACTAGGCCACACACCGCGTGAACAGCACATGAACACGATGTCGAGGGCCGGCCGTCCCCCCGGGCCCCACCGTTCGACCCCCGATCACCAGAATCACTAGAAGAGAGCCACCATGGACTTCCTTCGCCCCGCCAGCTGGGAGGAGGCGCTCGCCGCCAAGGCCGAGCACCCCACGGCCGTGCCGATCGCAGGCGGCACCGACGTCATGGTCGAGATCAACTTCGACCACCGGCGGCCCGAGTACCTCCTTGACCTGAACCGTATCGAGCTGCTGCGCGAGTGGGAGGTCGGCGAGGAGAACGTCCGGCTCGGCGCCTCCGTTCCGTACACCACGATCATGGAGAACCTGCGGGCCGAACTGCCGGGTCTGGCGCTCGCCTCCCACACGGTCGCCTCCCCGCAGATCCGCAACCGCGGCGGCGTCGGGGGCAACCTCGGCACCGCCTCGCCCGCCGGCGACGCCCACCCGGCCCTGCTCGCCGCGGGCGCCGAGGTCGAGGTCGAGTCCGTGCGCGGCAGCCGGTTCATCCCGATCGACGAGTTCTACACCGGCGTGAAGCGCAACGCGCTCGCGCCCGACGAACTCATCAAGACCGTCCACGTCAAGAAGGCGGACGGCCCCCAGCAGTACTCCAAGGTCGGCACCCGCAACGCGATGGTCATCGCCGTCTGCGCCTTCGGCCTGGCCCTGCACCCCGAGACCCGTACCGTCCGCACCGGCATCGGCTCCGCCGCGCCGACCCCGATCCGCGCCAAGGAGGCCGAGGCCTTCCTGAACGCGGCTCTGGAAGAGGGCGGCTTCTGGGACAACGGCAAGATCATCACCCCGTCGATCGCGAAGCAGTTCGCCGACCTCTGCTCGGGCGCCGCCAACCCGATCGACGACGTCCGAGGCACCGCCAAGTACCGCCGCCACGCCGTCGGAATCATGGCCCGCCGCCAGCTCGGCTGGACCTGGGAGCAGTACCGGGGCACCGGTCGCACGCTTGAGGGAGCTGCATAACCATGCGCGTCAATTTCACGGTCAACGGTCGTCCGCAGGAAGCCGACGACGTCTGGGAGGGCGAGTCCCTCCTCTACGTCCTGCGTGAGCGCCTGGGTCTGCCCGGCTCCAAGAACGCCTGCGAGCAGGGCGAGTGCGGTTCCTGCACGGTCCGTCTCGACGGCGTGCCGGTCTGTTCGTGCCTCGTCGCCGCCGGTCAGGTCGAGGGCCGCGAGGTCGTCACCGTCGAGGGCCTCGCCGACTTCGCCAAGGAGCGTGCGGAGCACGCCGGTTGCGACTCCGGCGCCTGTGGCACCTCGCTCGACGCCGCCAAGAGGTGGGAGGCCAAGCCCGGTCAGGACTCCCAGACCGGCGAGGGCGTCGAACTCTCCCCGATCCAGCAGGCGTTCATCGACGCCGGCGCCGTCCAGTGCGGCTTCTGCACCCCCGGTCTGCTGGTCGCGGCCGACGAGATGCTGGAGCGCAACCCGTCCCCGACGGACGCGGACATCCGCGAGGCGCTCTCCGGCAACCTCTGCCGCTGCACCGGTTACGAGAAGATCCTCGACGCGGTCCGCCTCGCGGCCGCCCGTCAGGGAGAGGCGGTCTGATCATGGCTGGCACCACCACGGGCATCCCCCGCGACGTCACCCAGAACCACGTCAAGGGCGGCATCGGCGAGTCCACCCTCCGCCCCGACGGCACCCTGAAGGTCACCGGCGAGTTCGCCTACTCCTCGGACATGTGGCACGAGGACATGCTGTGGGGGCAGGTCCTCAGGTCCACCGTCGCGCACGCCGAGATCGTGTCCATCGACACCGCCGAGGCCCTCGCGATGGACGGCGTCTACGCCGTCATGACGCACGAGGACCTGCCGGCCGCGAAGAACTACGGCATGGAGTTCCAGGACACCCCGGTCCTCGCCTACGGCAAGGTCCGTCACCACGGTGAGCCGGTCGTCCTTGTGGCCGCCGACCACCCGGAGACCGCCCGCCGCGCCGCCGCCAAGGTCGTCATCGAGTACCGGGAGCTCCCGGTCATCACGGACGAGGCCTCGGCCACCGCTCCGGACGCGATCCTGGTCCACGAGGGCCGCGACGACCACCACTCCGGTCACGTCCCGCACCCCAACATCGTGCACCGCCAGCCGATCATCCGCGGCAACGCCGACGAGGCCGCCAAGCGGGCCGACGTCATCGTCAAGGGCGAGTACACCTTCGGCATGCAGGACCAGGCCTTCCTCGGCCCCGAGTCCGGCCTCGCCGTACCGGCCGAGGACGGCGGCGTCGACCTCTACGTCGCCACCCAGTGGCTGCACTCGGACCTCAAGCAGATCGCCCCCTGCCTCGGCCTGCCCGAGGAGAAGGTCCGCATGACGATGGCCGGCGTCGGCGGCGCCTTCGGCGGCCGCGAGGACATCTCGATGCAGATCCTCGCGTCGCTGCTGGCCATGCGCACCGGCAAGCCGGTCAAGATGGTCTACAACCGGTACGAGTCCTTCTTCGGGCACGTCCACCGTCACCCGGCGAAGCTCTACTACGAGCACGGCGCCACCAAGGACGGCAAGCTCACGCACATGAAGTGCAAGATCGTGCTCGACGGCGGCGCCTACGCGTCGTCCACGGCGTCGGTCGTCGGCAACGCCTCCTCCCTCTCGGTCGGCCCGTACGTCATCGACGACGTGGAGATCGAGGCGATCGGCCTCTACACCAACAACCCGCCCTGCGGCGCCATGCGCGGCTTCGGCGCGGTCCAGGCCTGCTTCGCCTACGAGGCCCAGATGGACAAGCTCGCGGCCAAGCTGGGCATGGACCCGGTCGAGCTGCGCCAGCTCAACGCCATGGAGCAGGGCACGATCATGCCGACCGGCCAGGTCGTGGACTCGCCGGCCCCGGTCGCCGAGCTCCTCCGCATGGTCAAGGCACGCCCGATGCCGCCGGAGCGCCAGTGGGAGACCGCCGGCGAGGGCGCGGACGTCCGCGCGCTGCCGGGCGGCCTGTCCAACACCTCGCACGGCGAGGGTGTCGTACGGGGCGTCGGCTACGCGGTCGGCATCAAGAACGTCGGCTTCTCCGAGGGCTTCGACGACTACTCGACCGCCAAGATCCGCCTCGAGGTCATCAACGGTGAGCCGGTCGCGCTGGTCCACACCGCCATGGCCGAGGTCGGCCAGGGTGGCGTCACGATCCACGCCCAGATCGCCCGTACCGAGCTCGGTGTCCAGCAGGTCACCATCCACCCGGCCGACACCCAGGTGGGCTCGGCCGGTTCGACCTCCGCGGGCCGCCAGACGTACATGACCGGCGGCGCCATCAAGAACTCCTGCGAGATCGTCCGCGAGAAGGTCCTGGAGATCGGCCGGCGCAAGTTCGGCTCGTACCACCCGGCGTGGGCCAACGCCGAACTCCTCCTGGAGGGCGGCAAGGTCGTCACCGACAACGGCGAGGCCCTCGCCAGCATCGCGGACGTCCTGGAGGACCAGGCCGTGGAGGTCGAGGAGGAGTGGCGGCACCGCCCCACCCAGGCCTTCGACCTCGTCACCGGCCAGGGCAACGGGCACGTCCAGTACGCCTTCGCCGCGCACCGCGCGGTGGTGGAGGTGGACACCGAACTCGGCCTGGTCAAGGTCATCGAGCTGGCCTGCGCCCAGGACGTCGGCAAGGCGGTCAACCCGCTCTCCGTGATCGGCCAGATCCAGGGTGGCACCACCCAGGGCCTGGGCGTCGCGGTGATGGAGGAGATCATCGTCGACCCGAAGACCGCGAAGGTGCGCAACCCCTCCTTCACGGACTACCTGATCCCGACGATCCTCGACACGCCGACCATCCCGGTCGACTACCTCGAGCTGGCCGACCCCAACGCGCCGTACGGCGTCCGGGGCATCGGCGAGGCCCCGACCCTGTCGTCCACCCCGGCCGTCCTCGCGGCGATCCGGGCCGCGACGGGCCTGGAGCTCAACAAGACGCCGGTCCGCCCCGAGGCGCTCACCGGCACCCTGTAGGACTCTCCGGGCGGTGTGTGCCTCCCAGGAACGTCACACTTCCCCGCCCGCACCGCCCGGAGTAACCCCCCAGCACCACCCGCTCCACCCGCTCACCCGCAGTACCCGCTCCACCCGCAGTGTCGATTCACTCCGTTCGCCTCGGGCCGTCCCCCGGGTCGTGCAGCCCACGCAGCATCCCAAATCCCGCAGCTTCACCAGATCAGAAACCTTCGAAGTCTGATGCGGGTGCCCCTTTGAACCTTGGGAGTAGGCCCCATGACCCAGTCGTCTGTGGAGCCCAAGACCGCATCGGAGGACGCGGGCTCCGGCTCCGACGTCCCCGCCGGCCGTTCTTGGCTCGACCGGTACTTTCACATCTCGGAGAGAGGATCCACCGTCGCGACGGAGATCCGCGGCGGCGTCACCACCTTCATGGCGATGGCGTACATCCTCCTGCTCAACCCCCTGATCCTCGGCGGCAAGGATGTGGACGGCAACGTCCTCAGCCAGCCCGCCCTCATCACCGCGACCGCGCTCGCCGCCGCCGTGACCACCCTGCTGATGGGCTTCTGGGGCAAGGTCCCGCTCGCCCTCGCAGCCGGTCTCAGCGTCTCCGGCGTGCTGTCCTCCCAGGTCATCGCCGTCATGACCTGGCCGCAGGCCATGGCCATGTGTGTGGCCTACGGTGTGGTGATCTGTCTCCTGGTGGTCACCGGCCTCCGTGAGATGATCATGAATGCGATCCCGCTGGCGATCAAGCACGCGATCACCATAGGCATCGGCCTCTTCATCGCACTGATCGGCTTCGTCAAGGCGGGCTTCGTCCACGAGAACCCCTCTCCCGGTGGTGGCCCGGTCGTCCTCGGCCCGGCCGGTGAGCTGGCCGGCTGGCCGGTCCTCATCTTCGCCTTCACGCTGCTGCTGATCTTCGCGCTCCAGGCCCGCAACGTGCCCGGCGCCATCCTGATCGGCATCGTGGCGGGCACGGTCATCGCCGCCGTCGTGAACGCCGTCGGCGACCTGCCGGCCAAGGCCTGGTTCTCCGGCCCGCCGGAGCTCAACGGCAGCGCGGTCTCCACGCCGGACTTCTCGCTCATCGGCGAGGTGTCGTTCAGCGGCTGGGGCGACGTCGGCTACATCACGATCACCATGATCATCTTCACCCTGGTGCTCGCCGGCTTCTTCGACGCCATGGCCACGATCATCGGCGTCGGCTCCGAGGCCAAGCTCGCCGACTCCCAGGGCCGGATGCCCGGCCTCTCCAAGGCGCTGTTCATCGACGGCGCGGGCGGTGTCATCGGCGGCGGCGTCGGCGGCTCCGGCCAGACCGTCTTCGTCGAGTCCGCCACCGGCGTCGGCGAGGGCGCCCGCACGGGTCTGTCCTCCGTCGTCACCGGCGCGTTCTTCGCGGCCTGCCTCTTCTTCACCCCGATCACCGCGATCGTGCCGGCCGAGGTGGCCTCCGCGGCCCTGGTCGTCATCGGCGCGATGATGATGCAGAACGCCAAGCACGTCGACTGGAGCGACCGCTCCGTCGCGATCCCGGTGTTCCTCACCGTGGTCCTGATGCCGTTCACGTACACCATCACCACGGGTGTCGCGGCCGGCGTCATCTCCTACGCCGTCATCAAGACGGCGCAGGGCAAGGCACGCGAAGTGGGCGCCTTCATGTGGGGCCTGACCGCGATCTTCATCGTGTTCTTCGCGATCCATCCGATCGAGAGCTGGCTGGGCGTCAGCTGACGCCCGTACCGTCGCCCTCCACACACATATCGAGGAGTTCGAGATGCTGGACATCGCCGAAGAGCTGCACCGGTGGGTCGAGCAGGGACGCGCCTTCGCCGTCGCCACCGTGGTGGCCGTCGGCGGCAGCGCGCCCCGCCAGCCGGGTGCCGCCCTCGCCGTCGACAGCGAGGGCACGGCGATCGGCTCGGTCTCCGGCGGGTGTGTGGAGGGCGCGGTCTACGACCTGTGCGTCCAGGCCCTCGAAGACGGCAAGACCGTCGTCGAGCAGTTCGGATACAGCGACGAGGACGCCTTCGCGGTCGGTCTGACCTGCGGCGGCATCATCGACATCCTCGTCACCCCGGTCCGCGGCGGGGTCTTCCCCGCCGCGGTCGCGGCCGCCGCCACGGGGGAGGCGGCGGCCCTGGCCCGCATCGTCGACGGACCCGACGAACTGCACGGCACGGCCCTCCTGGTCCGCCCCGACGGCTCGTACGAGGGCAGGCTCGGCGGCCACCCGGAACTGGACCGCACCGCGGCGGGCGAGGCGCGCGCGATGCTCGACGCGGGCCGTACCGGCACCGTGGAGATCGGCGAGGACGGCAGCCGCTGCGGACAGCCGCTGACCCTGCTGGTGGAGTCCTCGGTCCCCGCCCCCCGCATGATCGTCTTCGGTGCCATCGACTTCGCCGCCGCCCTCGTCCGGGTCGGCAAGTTCCTCGGCTACCGCGTCACCGTCTGCGACGCGCGGCCCGTCTTCGCGACGCCGGCCCGCTTCCCCGAGGCCGACGAGATCGTCGTCGAATGGCCCCACCGCTACCTGGAGTCGACGGAGGTCGACGGCCGCACGGTCCTGTGCGTGCTCACCCACGACGCCAAGTTCGACGTGCCCCTCCTCCAGGCCGCCCTCAGGCTTCCCGTCGCGTACATCGGCGCGATGGGCTCCCGCCGCACCCACGAGGACCGCAACGAGCGGCTCCGCGAGGTCGGCGTCACCGAACTCGAACTCGCCCGGCTGCGCTCGCCGATAGGCCTCGACCTCGGTGCCCGTACGCCCGAGGAGACCGCCCTCTCGATCGGTGCCGAGATCGTCGCCAGCCGCCGGGGCGGCAGCGGCCGCTCCCTCACCGGCGCCCACACCCCGATCCACCACGACGGCCCCCGCGAGCCGGACGGCCGGATAGGCTCCGTCGCCTGAGACCCGTCCCTCGGACCGTGTCGGGCGGGCCCCGGCTCCGCAACGCCGAATGGTTCACCGTTCCCGGCGCGGCCGCCTTCGACCCGGGTGGCCAGGTCACGTCGGTGTCCCGTTCCGGGGACCATCTCGACCTGTTCGCCGTGGGCAACGACCGGCGTGTGTGGACGCACTTCTGGAGCGCCCGGGCGGGCTGGGCGGCCGACTGGTTCCCGGTGCCCGGACAGGCCGTCTTCGACCCGGCCCAGCGGGTGGCGGCCGTGTCCCGCCGCTCCGATCAGCTCGACCTCTTCGTCCTGGGGCACGACCACCACGTCTGGTCCACCTTCTGGCACCACGACACGGTCAGGTCGGGTCTCGCCGGCGAGCCGTTCACCCCGATCCCCCGCACCCTCCAGGTCGACGACCCGGGGCACTTCGCCCGCCACCCCCCTCCGTGAACAGCCCGCTCACCCTGCGGGTCGAGCAGTGCGGCGGGGTGTACGAGATCGTCTACGACTGGCACCTCGCCTGAGGGCCGGTGGTCCGCGCCCCGGGGCCGTCGACCCGGCTCCGGGGCGTTCCGTGGGGGAGGGCTCCTCTTTCGATGCTTAATGCAACTCAAAAGAAAAGTGGTGTCCTATGCCTTGACCCCGATCCGGCCAGCCATGAGCATCTGTGGCGGAGCGCGCGCACTCCCGTCCAACCTCCCCTCTCCCGTCAGGAGTTCGAGCCATGCCCGCAGTCGGCATCCGTCTCGCGCCACCCCCACGCCCCAGGCACCGCACCACCGCAGCCGCACTCGTCACGGCGCTCCTCGCCGGCCTGCTCGCGCTCGTCGCCGCACCCCCCGCCGCGGCGGCGCCCGTCCTGCTCTCGCAGGGCAAGCCGGCCACGGCCTCCAGCCAGGAGAACGGCGGCACCCCGGCCACCGCCGCCGTCGACGGCGACCCCGGCACCCGCTGGTCCAGCGCCTTCGCCGACCCGCAGTGGATCCAGGTCGACCTCGGATCCCCGGCCGCGCTCAGCAGGGTCGACCTGCGCTGGGAGACCGCGTACGGCAAGGCCTACCGCATCGAGCTCTCCACCGACGGCACCACCTGGACGAGCGCCTACAGCACCGCCGCCGGCCCCGGCGGCAACGAGTCCCTCCCCGTCACCGGCACCGCCCGCTACGTCCGGGTGTACGGCACCACCCGCGCCACCGGATACGGCTACTCGCTCTGGGAGTTCCAGGTGTACGGCTCCGCCGACGGCGGCCCGGTCCTGCCCGGCGGCGGCGACCTCGGCCCGAACGTGCACGTCTTCGACCCGTCCACGCCCGGCATCCAGGCCAAGCTGGACGAGGTCTTCACCCAGCAGGAGTCGGCCCAGTTCGGCAACGGACGGCACGCCTTCCTCTTCAAGCCGGGCACGTACAACGGCCTCAACGCCCAGATCGGCTTCTACACCCAGATCGCCGGCCTCGGGCTGCGCCCCGACGACACCACGATCAACGGCGACGTGACCGTCGACGCCGGCTGGTTCAACGGCAACGCCACCCAGAACTTCTGGCGCGCCGCCGAGAACCTCGCCCTCAACCCCGTCAGCGGCACCGACCGATGGGCCGTCTCACAGGCCTCCTCGTTCCGCCGCATGCACGTGAGGGGCGGTCTCAACCTCGCCCCCGACGGCTACGGCTGGGCCAGCGGCGGCTACATCGCCGACTCGAAGATCGACGGCCAGGTCGGAAACTACTCGCAGCAGCAGTGGTACACCCGCGACAGCGCCATCGGCGGCTGGTCCAACAGCGTGTGGAACCAGGTCTTCTCCGGCGTCGAGGGCGCCCCGGCGCAGAGCTTCCCCGAGCCCCGCTACACCACGCTCGACACCACCCCCGTCTCCCGGGAGAAGCCCTTCCTGTACTGGGAAGGCGGCCAGTACAAGGTCTTCGCCCCGGCCAAGCGGGTCAACGCCCGCGGAACCAGCTGGGGTTCGGGCACCCCGCAGGGACAGTCCATCCCGCTGAGCGGCTTCTACGTGGTCAAGCCCGGCACCACCGCCGCCACCATGAACGCCGCCCTCCGCCAGGGCCTCCACCTGCTGTTCACCCCCGGCGTCTACCACGTCGACCAGCCCCTCCAGGTCGACCGCCCCGGCACGATCGTCCTCGGCCTCGGCCTCGCCACGATCATCCCCGACAACGGCGTGACGGCGATGAAGGTCGCCGACGTCGACGGCGTCCGGCTCGCGGGCTTCCTCATCGACGCGGGACCGGTCAACTCCCCGGTCCTGCTGGAGATCGGCGCGCAGAACTCCGCCGCCGACCACGCCGCCGATCCCACCACCGTCCAGGACGTGTACCTCCGCGTCGGCGGAGCGGGCGCCGGCAAGGCCACCGTCGCCATGGCGGTCCACAGCGACGACACCATCGTCGACCACACCTGGGTCTGGCGCGCCGACCACGGCGAGGGCGTCGGCTGGGAGACCAACCGCGCCGACTACGGCGTCCGCGTGTACGGCGACGACGTCCTGGCCACCGGCCTGTTCGTCGAGCACTTCAACAAGTACGACGTCGAGTGGTTCGGCGACCGCGGCCGCACGATCTTCTTCCAGAACGAGAAGGCCTACGACGCGCCGAACCAGGCGGCCGTCCAGGACGGACCGCACAAGGGATACGCCGCCTACCGCGTCGACGACTCCGTCACCACCCACGAGGGCTGGGGACTCGGCAGCTACTGCTACTACAACGTCGACCCGACGATCCGTCAGGACCACGGCTTCCGCGCCCCGGTGAAGCCCGGCGTCAGGTTCCACGACCTGCTCGTCGTGTCCCTCGGCGGCAACGGACAGTACGAGCACGTCATCAACGACGTGGGCGCCCCGACCTCGGGCACCTCCACCGTGCCGTCCACGGTGGTCTCGTACCCCTGATCCGACAGGGCCGGGCGGCGTGCGCTCAGCGCGCCGCCCGGTCCCGTACCGTCGACGCCCACGCCGGCTGCTCCCCGGCGGCCTCGCCCCCGGCCTCGGTCCGCCGGCCGCCGAGGGAGAAGAAGTCGGCGAGCGGCAGGATCGCCGCGCCGACCGTGACCGCGTCGGGCCCCAGCCTTCCCATGCCGATGGCGACCCGGGCCGCCGGGTACGCGAGGGCGTACTCCGCCACGTACCCCTTGACCGTCTCCAGGAAGCGGGCGCCGAGCTGGAGTCCGGCCCAGCCGCCCACGAGGATCCGCTCGGGCTGGAAGAGGTTCACGAGGTCGGCGAAGCCGGCGCCCAGGTACTCGGCGGTCTCCTCCAGGACGGCCAGCGCGGCGGCGTCCGGTTCCGTCCCCGGATCGGCGGGATACGCGGCGGCGAGCATCGAGGTCAGGGCCGTCTCCTCGTCCGCGCCGGCCGGCGGCTTCCCGCCCGCCTCGCGCCACCGTTCGAGCAGGGCCTCCGCGCCCGCGTACGCCTCCAGGCAGCCCAGGGCGCCGCAGCGGCAGCGGCGCCCGCGGACCCGCACCTTCAGATGGCCCCATTCGAGCGCCCGGCCGGGACCCATCGGGTCCGTCACGACGCAGGCGCCGACCCCCGAGCCGAAGAGCACGACCACCGCGCTGCTCGCGCCCCGCCCGGCGCCGAACCACATCTCGGCCTGGCCGAGGGTCTTGGCACCGTTGTCGATCCGGTACGGCACCGAGGCCGGCAGGTCGACGGCCTCCCGCAGGAGCCGCTCCAGCGGGACGGCGTCCCAGCCGGTGGTCTGGCCGTGCACGACCGCGCCGTCCTCGGGGGTCGAGGCCACGATCCCGGGCACGCCGACCCCGACGCCGAGCAGCCGCTCGGCCGGCACCTCCGCGGACCGCAGCACCTCGGCGATGCCCTCGCGGATGTGGTCCACCACCACCCCGACCTCGTACCGGTCGTGCGGATGGGTGCTGTCCACCGCCAACGGGCGCTCGGCGCGGGCGAGTTCGGTGAGGGTGAGGTCGAAGAGCTCGATCCTGACCCGGGTCTCGCCGACGTCGACGCCGATCATGCAGCCGCTGCCCGGGGTGACCCGGAGCAGGATGCGGGGGCGTCCGCCGGCCGAGTCGACGCTGCCCGCCTCCTCGACCAGTCCCTCGGCGACGAGTTCCGCGACCACGTTGCTGACCGAGCCCGAGCTCAGTCCGGTCGCGGGTCCCAGTTCGAAACGGCTCATCGGCCCGTCGAAGTACAGGCTCTGGAGGACGGCGGTGCGGTTCTCGCGTCGCAGGTCACGCACGGTGCGGCCGTTCCGCATGGTCACTGGGCCCCCTGGTGAAGTAGTCCTCACCTCAAACGTACCGCCTGGGGTGGGACCCCAAGGAGACACCCGGGCGGTGCGCGACCCGGCTCCGCGCCGGGCTCAGGCCTTGCGGAGGCCGCTGAGGAGCAGCTCGGCCAGTTGCTCGTACGCCTCCGCGTCGGCGAGGCCGGTGGCCGCGGCCACCTGACGCCGCTGGATGCGGACCATCACGGAGGAGATGACGTCGGCCGCGAAGGTGACGTGCACCTCACGGAAGACCCCGGCCCGCACGCCCTCCTCGATGAGCTGCTGGACCCGGCCCGCCGCCGCGCGGGTGTTGCGCTCGTACACCTCGGCCGCCGGCTCGAAGGCGGCCACGTCGTCGAAGAACTGCGGGGAGACCGGCGCGAGCTCGGCCGACACCGCCCGCAGGTAGGCGGCGAGCCGCTCGGCGGGATCGGACGCCGCGGCGAGGACCGCCTCGACGCGGGCCGTGGCGCGCCGGAAGAAGTGCACGACCGCCGCCCGGACCAGCTGCTCCTTGCTGTCCGCGAGGCCGTACAGGGTCCGCTTCGAGCAGCGCAGGCGCGCGGCCAGGTCGTCGAGCGTCAGCCGGGCGAAACCCTCGCCGACGAGGAGGGCGACGAGGTCCTCGAAGAGGGCGGAGCGGCGCGCCGCTCCCCGGCCCGTGAGTTTCGGGGCGTCGGCGGCGGAGGTCTCGATCACCCGGCCAGTATTCCAGGCCGGCCCTCCTGGGAGTTACGGCGGCACCCTTCTGCGCTACTCTCAACGGTACTGCAGTACCTTCCCCAGTACCACTTTGCGCGCCGCTGGAGTCGCACATGGATGTCGACCGTCTGCTTCCCACCCCCGAGGCAGCGGACCTCATCGCCCTCACCCGGGAGATCGCCGACAAGGAGCTCTCTCCGCGGGTGAACGAGCACGAGGCCGCCGAGACCTATCCCGAAGGTCTCTTCACCACCCTCGGCCAGGCCGGGCTGCTCGGCCTCGCCTACCCCGAGGAGTACGGCGGCGGCGGCCAGCCCTACGAGGTCTACCTCCAGGTCCTCGAGGAACTCGCCGCGCGCTGGGCGGCCGTCGCCGTCGCCACCAGCGTCCACACGCTGGCCTGCCACCCCCTGTACACCTTCGGCACCGCGGAGCAGAAGGAGCGCTGGCTCCCCGCCATGCTGGAAGGCCGCACCATCGGCGGCTACAGCCTCTCCGAGCCGCAGGCGGGCTCCGACGCCGCCGCGCTCAGCTGCAAGGCCGAGCGGCAGGACGACGGCAGCGGCTACCGGATCACCGGCACCAAGGCCTGGATCACGCACGGCGGCAAGGCCGCCTTCTACGCCCTCTTCGCCCGCACCGCCCCCGGCAGCCACGGCATCTCCTGCTTCCTCGCCCCCGGCGACGCCGAGGGCCTGAGCTTCGGCGCGCCCGAGCGCAAGATGGGCCTCCAGGCCGTCCCCACCACCTCCGCCTACTGGGACGGCGCCCTCCTCGACGCCGACCGGCTCATAGGGGACGAGGGCCAGGGCCTCCAGATCGCCTTCAGCGCCCTGGACAGCGGCCGCCTCGGCATCGCCGCCTGCGCCACCGGCCTCGCCCAGGCCGCCCTCGACGCGGCCGTCGACTACGCCAACGAGCGGACCACCTTCGGCCGCAGGATCGTCGACCACCAGGGCCTCGGCTTCCTCCTCGCCGACATGGCCGCCGCCGTCGACGCGGCCCGCGCCACCTACCTGGACGCGGCCCGCCGCCGCGACCTCGGCCGCCCCTTCAGCCGCCAGGCCAGCGCCGCCAAGCTCATCGCCACCGACACCGCGATGAAGGTCACCACGGACGCCGTCCAGGTCCTCGGCGGCTACGGCTACACCCGCGAGTTCCCCGTCGAGCGCTACATGCGCGAGGCCAAGATCATGCAGATCTTCGAGGGCACCAACCAGATCCAGCGCCTCGTCATCAGCCGCGGCCTGTCGACGACGGCGACGGAGACGCGCTGGTTCTCCTTCTCCGCGGCGTCCAGGGTGGCCTGCGCGGCCTTCGTCGCGGCCTCGATCGTCAGGTGCGTCGACCGCGTGGTGTTCTTGTTCTTGGCGTCGGCCTTGGCGACGGCGGCGACCGGGGCGGCCGCCGTGTCCTCGCCGGTGGCGCTCGCGGAGTAGGCACCGAAGCCGCCGAGGGCGAGAGCGGCGACGATCGCGCCACCGGTCACGACACGGGTGCGCGAGGTCTTCTTCACGTGCTTCATGGGGTCTGCTCCAGTGGACTCGGGTGATCGCGCGGGCCGCCGGGAGGCCGTGGCCCGCTCCGTCTCCCATCCTGGTGGCCGTTCCCTCACCGTCCGTCGTCGTCCCGGCTGCGTCCGGCGCCCGCAACGGTGGACCCCCGGGTCATCCGATCGGCTGACCCCCGGCCTCCTCGACGCCCCACCGCGCGGCCAGTTCGGCGAAGGCGCCGGCGGCCGCGCTCCGGTAGCCGGCCGCGCGCCGGAGGAGGACGACACCGCGGGCCGGCAGGGCGGGGGAGAGCGGGACGGGGCTGAGGCCGGGCTGGTCCCGGGTGACCGCGTCCGGCAGGACGGTGGCGAGGGCGGTGCGGCGGACGACCTCCGTCAGCGCGCTGACGGAATCGGTCTCCACCGCGATCCGGGGCCGGACGCGGTGCTCGGAGACGTACGCGTCGATGTGCAGCCGGGTGGCGAAGTCCCGGCTGAGCAAAGCGAGGTGATGCTCGGTCAACTCCGTGACCGGGACCGGATCGGTGCGGCCCGCGAGGGGATGCCCGGGGCCCACCACGAGCCCGAGGGTCTCGGTGAACAGCCCGGTCGCCTCGATGCCCGGGAGGTGGGCGCCCTGGAAGGCGACGCCGAGATCGAGGCGGTCGGCGAGGAGTTCGGCCTCGATGCGGTCCTGGGGCAGCTCCCGCACCTCCACGCCGATGCCCGGATGGCGGATGTGGAAACCGGCGACCAGCGGGCCGGTGAGATAGGCCGTGAAGGTGGGGGTGACGGCCAGGCGCAGGTGACCGCGGGAGAGGTCGTGCACGTCGAGCACCGCCCGCTCGCCCGCCGCCAGCTCCCGCAGGGCCCGCCGGGCATAGCGGGCGTACGCCTCCCCGGCGTCCGTGAGCCGCACCGCACGGCCGCCGCGGTCCAGGAGCCGTGTCCCCAGCGCCTTCTCCAGCTGCCGGATCTGCTGCGACAGCGTGGGCTGGGCGATGCGGAGCTCCTCGGCGGCCCGCGTGAAGTTCGCGTGCTCGGCGACGGCGAGCAGATAGCGGAGATGGCGGAGTTCCGGCTGCATGACACCGACTATAGATCGCATCTATAGCTGAGATCGACAGCAGGTCTTGGACGCTATAGCCACTGGTCGTGCAGGGTGAGGACATGCCTCATCTCGCCGAGGGAATCGCCCGCTTCCAGCGGGAGGTCTTCCCTGCCAAGGCCGGGCTCTTCGCCCGCCTGGCCACCGCCCACCGCCCCGGAACGCTCTTCATCGGCTGCTCGGACGCCCGCGTCGTACCCGAACTGATCACACAGACCGACCCGGGCGAGCTCTTCGTCGTCCGCACCGCCGGCAACCTCGTCCCCGCCCACACCCCGGGCACCGACGGGGTGACCGCCGCCGTCGAGTACGCCGTCGCCGTCCTCGGCGTCCGGGACGTCATCGTCTGCGGACACTCCGCCTGCGGCGCCATGACCGCGCTCGCCGAGGGCCACGACCTGACCGGCGCACCCGCCGTCGCCGCCTGGCTGCGCCACGCCGACGCGTCGCTGGCCCGTACCGCCGCGGCCGGACGGCGGGGAGACGTGGCCGCCCTCGTCCGGGAGAACGTCACCGCCCAACTGGCCAACCTCGCCACCCACCCCTCGGTGGCCCGCGCCCTGGCCGAAGGGGCCGTACGGCTGCACGGCTGGGTCTTCGACATCGCCGACGGCACCGTCGAGGAGCTCCCCACCGCGGCGCGGTCCTCGTTCGCCGCCTGACCACCCGACACCCCGCACACACCGAAGCCCGAGAAGGAAGGACGTACCACTCATGGTGCACGCCCAGTTCGACCCCACCGCCCGCCAGGCCCTCGCCGTCGCCGCCGTCGACGCCAAGGACCGCAAGGACCTGACCTGGCAGGAGATCGCGGACGCCGCCGGTCTCTCCGTCGCCTTCACCACCGCCGCCGTACTCGGCCAGCACGCCCTGCCGGCGCCCGCCGCGAAGGCCGTCGCCGGACTCCTCGGCCTGGACGAGGACGCGGAGCGGCTGCTGCGCACGATCCCCACCCGCGGCTCCCTCGACGGCGCCGTCCCCACCGACCCCACGATCTACCGGTTCCACGAGATGCTCCAGGTCTACGGCACCACGCTCAAGGCCCTGGTCCACGAGCAGTTCGGGGACGGCATCATCTCCGCGATCAACTTCAGGCTCGACGTGAAGAAGGTTGCCGACCCCGAGGGCGGCGAGCGCGCGGTCATCACGCTCGACGGCAAGTACCTGCCGACCAGGCCCTTCTGACGGGCTCAGCCGGCCGCGGCGGCCGCCTCCGCACCGAGCAGGGCGAGCGAGTCCGCCCACAGGACGTCGAGGCGGCCCGGGTCGTCGTACAGCTTGGCGAAGAGGACCCGGCCCTCCAGCTGGGCGACCAGGGCGCGCGCGGCGGCCCCGGCGTCGGCGACCGTGACCTCGCCGCGGTCGCGGGCCTCGGCGACGGTCCCCTCCACCAGGGAGACCTGCTCGTCGAAGACCTCCCGCAGCCGCGCGCGGACGCTCTCCGTCCGGGTGCTCATCTCCAGGGCCAGGTTCCCGAGCAGGCAGCCGGTGACCACGCCGCAGCTCTCCCGGTCGGCGCGCAGCCCGTCCCCGGTGGACTCGTACAGCCGCCGCAGCCGGGCGAGCGGCGGGACGTCCGGGGCCAGCGCGCGGTCCCACTCGGCGCGCCGAGCGGTCCAGTGCTCGTCCACGACGGCGAGCGCCAGCTCCTCCTTGGAGGCGAAGAAGTAGTAGAAGCTCCCCTTCGGGACGCCGGCCGCCGCACAGATCTCGGCCACGCCCAGGGCCGCGTAGCCGCGGGACAGCATCAGCGTCTCCGCGGCGCTCAGGATGCGCTCCCGCGCGTCACTCGTTCGCCCCATGGCCCGAGTCTACGACCGGTCGACTACTTCCTCGCCGAGCGCTCGGCCTCCGCTTCCGGGGGCGCGGCCCACGGTTCTATGGTGGGCGGCGCAGATCGCGCGGACCGCGCGGTCCTCCGCGGGCAAGCGCCCGATCCGGCGGCCATCCCGGCGGCAGGGTCGCACCCGCACGACACGAACGAGGAGTTCCATGGACATCGCCGGCTCCGCCGCTCTCGTCACCGGTGCCGCTTCCGGTCTCGGGGCCGCCACCGCCGCCGCGCTCGCCGCCCGCGGCGCCACCGTCTACGGCCTGGACCTCGGCAAGGCCGTGGCCGCCGCGGGGCAGCTGCCGGAGGGCGTCCGGCTGCTCGCCGCCGACGTCACCGACGAGGAGCAGGTGCGCGAGGCCCTGGCCGCGATCGACGCCGACGGCGCCGAGCTGCGGCTCGCCGTGAACTGCGCCGGCATCGCCCCCTCCGCCCGCATCCTGGGCCGCAAGGGCCCGCACGACCTCGACCTGTTCCGTACGGTGCTCGAGGTCAACCTGCTCGGCACGTTCAACGTGATGCGGCTCGCCGCCGAGGCCATCGCCCGCCACGAGCCCGACGAGCACGGGCAGCGCGGTCTCGTCGTGAACACGGCCTCGATCGCCGCGTTCGAGGGCCAGGTCGGCCAGATCGCGTACGCGGCCTCCAAGGCCGGCGTCGCCGGGATGACCGTCACCGCCGCCCGCGACCTCGCGCAGTTCGGCATCCGGGTCGTCACCGTCGCCCCCGGCATCGTCGACACCCCGATGATGGCCGGATTCGGCGAGGACGTCAGGGCCGGGCTCGCCGCGAGCGTGACCTTCCCGCAGCGCCTCGCCCGCCCGGAGGAGTACGCCCGGCTGGTCACGATGATCGCCGAGCACGACTACCTCAACGGCGAGACGATCCGGATGGACGGTGCCCTGCGCATGGCCCCCCGCTGAACCTCCGTACCCTCGTAAGAGCACTCGGTGCCGGATTCGTCCGGCACCAAGTGCCGCGGGGGGCCGTTTCGGGTGTTAGGTTCGGGCCATGGGAACTGCGTCGACGAACTCCACGAAGCCCGCGATGCGGGACTCCCTCATCGCCGCCGCCTTTCAGCTCTTCCTGGAGCGGGGCTACGAGCAGACCACCGTCGACGACATCGTCACGCTCGCGGGGGTCGGCCGGCGGTCCTTCTTCCGGTACTTCCCGTCGAAGGAGGACGTGGTCTTCCCCGACCACGAGCAGTGCCTCGCCGACATGACCCGGTTCCTCGCGGCGAGCGCCGACTCCGACGACCCCGTCGTGCGGGTCTGCGACGCCGCCCGGCTCGTCATGCGGATGTACTCGGAGAACCCGACCTTCTCCGTGCAGCGCTACCGGCTCACCCGAGAGGTGGCCGGACTGCGCACCTACGAACTCTCGGTCGTCTGGCGGTACGAGAAGACCCTCGGCGACTACCTCCGCACCCGCTGGGCCGACCGCAGGGACGGCACCCTGCGGGCCAACGTCGTCGCGGCGGCCGTCGTCGCCGCCCACAACCACGCCCTGCGCCACTGGCTCCGCTCGGGCGGGGAGGGCGACCCGCAGGCGGAGGTCGACCGGGCCCTGGAGTTCGTGCGCGCCACCTGGAGCCCGGACGCGGCGTCGGAGGCGCCGGCCGAGGAGACCGAGGACGTCGTCGTGGTGATCACCAAGCGGTCCACCCCGATGTGGCGCGTGGTGCGCGAGGTCGAGTCGAGCCTCGGCGAGGGCTGAGGGCCGCCGGGGATCTCAGTATCCAGGATTGAGGGAACTCAGGTCTTTATTTGATGGCACTCAGTGCCATATCTTTGCCTTGCCACGGTCGAGCCGCCGAGTGCAAGGAGAAGGCATCGTGTTCCACACGGGACTGAGGAGCGGGACCGCCGTCCAGGACGACGAGTCGACCCCGGACTCCGAGCTCTATTTCCAGCGCTGCCGCTGGTGCCACAGCACGACGTTCCAGCGCCTGCTCTGTCCGACCTGCGGGTCGACCGACCTCGCGCCCGAACTCAGCGACGGCGAGGGCGTGATATCCGTACGCCGCGGGGTCGCCGCGGCCGACGCGGACCTCTGGCCGGTGCACATGACGGAGGGCTTCGTGGTCCGCTGCCGGGTCGACGGGCCGCTCCACGCGGTGCGCCCCGGGGTGCGGGTCAAGCTCTCCTCCGGCGTCGGGGAGACCGGGCGCAGGCCGGTGGTCCGGCTCTGCGACGAGGTCGCGCTCGACGGCTGGTTCTGACGACCGTCAGCGACGACGAAGGGGCGGTGGGTGGCACAGAGTGCCACCCACCGCCCCTTTCGTGTGCGGGACCGGACGGTCAGCGGGCGCCGATCTCGTCCGTCAGCTGCGGCAGCACCTCGAAGAGGTCGCCGACCACGCCGTAGTCCACCAGGTCGAAGATCGGGGCCTCGGGGTCCTTGTTGACCGCGACGATCGTCTTCGACGTCTGCATGCCGGCCCGGTGCTGGATCGCGCCGGAGATGCCCGCCGCGACGTACAGCTGCGGCGAGACCTGCTTGCCCGTCTGGCCGACCTGGTTGGAGTGCGGGTACCAGCCGGCGTCCACGGCGGCGCGGGAGGCGCCGACGGCCGCGCCGAGCGAGTCGGCCAGCTTCTCGACGACCGCGAAGCCCTCGGCGGCGCCGACACCGCGGCCGCCGGAGACCACGATCGCGGACTCGGTCAGCTCGGGGCGGCCGGTGGCGACGCGCGGGGTGCGCGAGACGACCTTCGCGGCGTTGCCGGTGAAGGCGACGGTCACGTTCTCGACCGTGCCGGCGGCCGGGGCGGCCTCCGGGGCGGCGGAGTTCGGCTTGACCGTGATGACCGGGACGCCGTGCGAGACCGTCGACTTCACCTGGTACGAGGCGGCGAAGACGGACTGGGTGGCGACCGGGCCGTTCTCGCCGGCCTCCAGCTCCACGGCGTCGGTGATCAGGCCGGAGCCGAGGCGGAGCGCGACGCGGGCCGCGATCTCCTTGCCCTCGCCGGAGGAGGTCACCAGGACGGCGGCCACCTCCTTCTCCTTGGCGAGCTGGGTGAGCGCGTCGACCTTCGGCACGACGAGCTGCTCGGTGAACTCGGCGCCGTCCGCGACGTACACGGTGGCCGCGCCGTACTCGCCGGCCGTGGCGGCGATCGAGGCGGCGGCCTCGCCGGCGCCGAGGACGACCGCCGTGGGCTCGCCGATGCGGCGGGCCAGGGTGAGCAGTTCGAGGGCCGGCTTGCGGACCGCACCGTCGGCGTGGTCCACGAGAACCAGGATCTCAGCCATGATTCGTAGCTCCTGTGTGGGTGGTTGACCGACGGCGGGTCAGATGAACTTCTGGGTGGCGAGGAAGGCGGCGAGCTGCTTGCCGCCGTCGCCCTCGTCGGTGACGATCGTGCCCTGCGTACGGGCCGGACGCGCGGCGACGGCGTCGACCAGGGTCCAGGACCCGCCGAGACCCACCTCGTCCGCGTCGATGTCCAGGTCGTCGAGGTCCAGCTCGGCGACCGGCTTCTTCTTGGCGGCCATGATCCCCTTGAAGGAGGGGTAACGGGCCTCGCCGGACTGGTCGGTGACCGACACGACGGCGGGCAGCGGGGCCTCCAGGAGCTCCGTGGCGGCGTCGCCGTCGCGGCGGCCCTTCACGAGGCCGTCCTCGACGGAGAGCTCGGAGAGCAGGGTGACCTGCGGCAGGCTCAGGCGCTCGGCGAGCAGCGCGGGGAGCACGCCCATCGTGCCGTCGGTCGAGGCCATGCCGCAGACGACCAGGTCGAAGCCGGTCTTCTCCAGGGCCTTGGCCAGGATCGCGGAGGTGGCGATGACGTCGGAGCCGTGGATGTCCTCGTCGTTGACGTGGACGGCCTTGTCGGCACCCATGGAGAGCGCCTTGCGCAGCGCGTCCTTGGCGTCGTCGGGGCCCACGGTCACGACGGTGACCTCGGCGTCGTCGGACTCCTCCGAGATGCGCAGGGCCTGCTCGACGGCGTACTCGTCCAGCTCCGACAGCAGCCCGTCGACGGCCTCGCGGTCGGTCGTCAGGTCGTCGGCGAAACCGCGGTCGCCGGTCGCGTCGGGGACGTACTTCACACAGACAGCGATCTTCAGGGTCACGGCCTGTCTCCTTTCGAGAGGCGGGGGGTTACGGGAGGTTGCGGGCCATCACGATGCGCTGAACCTGGTTGGTTCCCTCGTAGATCTGGGTGATCTTGGCGTCGCGCATCATGCGCTCCACGGGGTA
>NZ_JNWK01000058.1 GCF_000716445.1 Streptomyces wedmorensis | reverse complement strand
CCGCGAACTTCACGGCAAGTTGATCACGAGTCTCGTCCGGGATGCGCATACGACACCAACGAGCCCCAGCTTTGAAAGCAACACCTTGATGATCGGCAGACCCTTAGCTGGGCAGGGCTGAGGGGCCGACGCTCACTAGGTGACGCGACGTCAGGGACGGTGAGCAATGCCTGAAGAGCAGTGGCAGCCGACGAAGAGCCGGTATGCGGTCGACGCGGAGGGACGTATCGGCTGCGTCGTCGATCGGTACGAGGGGAGTGTCTACCTCCGTCCGCCGGGAGGTGGCCGCGAGTGGTCCGCCCCGCCTCAGGAACTGCGCCCGCCGACGCAAGAGGAGATGCAGGGGATCCAGGTGTTCACCACCCGGTGCAGGGGGCAACGTCGTGAGCGCGGTCAAGAGCGCACTGCGTTTCGTCACGCACCGAATCTCCAGGCACCCCGACTGTGAGCCGACTGTAACGGCACAGTGCCTTCGGTCCGGGTGTGGCTGGTCCGTCGCCCCGACGTCGGATGTGGAGCGCGCTGACGTCGACTGCATGGCGCATACCGGCGAGACCGGACACGCGATTTTCGGCCGGAAGTACGAGGACATAGCCGTCGTGACGCGCGACAAGTGACACGACTCTAGATTTCCGCTCCCCGGTAAGGCCTCGTCTGCGGGGACCGTCCCGAACCGGGGAGCGGAGCCAGACCCGCGCGGTGCGTCTCGCGAGCGCCCGCGCCGGGAGCGGGCGGGGGTACGCCATTGAGGTCGGCTGAACCCCCGCCCGTGCATCCTCCAACGCAGCGACGAGAAGGGAACCCGTAATGGCCAAGCGGCCGGAGTTCGAGTTCGTCAAGGCCCAGTCGTGCCGAGACCCGCAGGTAAGCAACTGCCCGGAGGTGGCGACCAACATCCCGGGGGTCGTAGCCATCCGGGACAGTAAGACGCCGGACCACGTTCTCGCGCTGTCCGTGGAGGACTGGACGACGCTGACGGACGCCGTGAAGGCCGGCGAATACGACCTGACCATCTGAGAGGCTGCCATGCCACAGTGCCCCCGATGCAGCCAGCCGGGCCTACAGGACCCTGTGTCGGGGGCGCCGTGGTGTGCCGCGTGCGGAGACTTCTTCGGGCTGCGGCAGCCCGGCTGTGACGGACTCTGGAGCTACCGCACTCGCGCCACTCGCGCCCCCACCCGTTGGCGGAGGCACTAGCTCTACGACTGCCCCGATCGTCCTCTTCCCCGTAGAGGGCGGTCGGGGCTCTTTACTTGCTAGCCCGCAGCCCCCGCAGGCCGATCACGCCGACGACCGTCCCTAGGATGAACGACGTGATCGCGAGCGCGAGGTGGACCCAGAAGTACGCAGTAGGGTCTCCGGCGTCGTCGAAGGCGAGACCGCTCCCGTCCTTCCAAAGGTTCTTCGCGAAGGTCACCCAGATCACCCAAGACCAGACCCCGAACGCGAGCAGGAACCAGGAGACACGGCGGCTGAGCTTCATGGGCAGTCCTTCAGGGTGGGCATGTCGTTCCCTGCCAGTATCGAACCGCCCTCGTGGCGCGTTGGAGCCGGCCCTCTGTACGCTAGTGGTTAGTTACGGATGGATCACCTTCGTCAAGAACCTCTGGAAGGACGGGAGCGGCCTCGCGTTCGACGACGCGGGCGACCCGACGGCCTACTTCTGGGTCCATCTGCTGCTCGCCGTCACGTCCTTTGTCCTGGGGACGGTGATCGGGGCGATCGGGTTGCGCGGTGTGCGCGCCGGGCGCCGCGACGACGGTCACAGCGCCTAGCCGGAGAACGGAAGAGGGAGTTCGGGCGTGGTCGCCTTCCTGCTGGTCCTGGTCGTGGTCCTCGCGCTGCTCGGCGCGGTCCACCGGTACGTGTGGCAGCGGCTCGTGCGGGACGTGACGACGCCCGGGAGCGTCCCCCGCCGCCTCGGCACGGCCGCCCTGGTGGCCCTGCCGCTGCTCTCGCTCGCCGCCCTGGTCTCCGGCCGCGCGGACGCCCCCTTCGCGCTCCAGCGGGCCGTCGCCTGGCCCGGGTTCCTGTGGCTGGCCCTGCTCCTCTACGTGACCCTCGCGCTGGCCGTCGGCGAGGCGGTCCGTCCCGTCCTGCGCGCCTGGCTCGCCCGCCGCGCGGCGGCCGCCGCCCCGGCGGAGCCCGTACGCTCCTCCGCTCCCGTCGCGGTGCCGGCGGAGGCCCCCGCGGCGGCGGGGCGGCCTGCGCCGCACGGCCCGGCCCCGGCCCCGGCGGCAGCCCCGGCCACGGACCCGACCCCGACCCCGACCCCGGACCCGACCCCGACCCCGGACCCGGCCTCGGCGGAGCCCGTCTCCTCCGACCTCTCCCGTCGGCTGTTCGTCTCGCGGGTCGTCGCCGGTTCGGCGGCCGCCGTCGCGGTCGGGACGGTCGGGTACGGCACGTACGGCGTGCTGCGCGGCCCGAAGCTCAAGCGGGTCACCGTCCCGCTGGCCAAGGTGCCGCGCGCCGCGCACGGCTACCGGATCGCGGTCGTCTCCGACATCCACCTCGGGCCGATCCTGGGCCGCGCGCACACCCAGCGGATCGTGGACACGATCAACTCCGCCCAGCCCGACCTGATCGCCGTCGTCGGCGACCTCGTCGACGGCACCGTCGAGAACCTCGGCACCGCCGCGGAGCCCCTCGCCCGCCTCCGCGCCCGCCACGGCTCGTTCTTCGTGACGGGCAACCACGAGTACTTCTCGGGCGCCGACGCCTGGGTCGACCACGTACGCGAACTCGGTCTGCGCCCGCTGCGCAACGAGCGCGTGGAGATCGCGGCCGGCTTCGACCTCGCGGGCGTCGACGACGTCGCCGGCGAGAGCGAGGGCCGGGGACCCGACTTCGTACGGGCGCTCGGCGACCGCGACCGCGCACGTGCCTCGGTCCTCCTGGCGCACCAGCCGATCGTCGTCCACGACGCGGTGCGCCACGGCGTGGACCTCCAGCTCTCCGGCCACACCCACGGCGGCCAGCTCTGGCCCGGCGGCTTCCTCGCCGAACTGGCCAACCCGACCGTCGCGGGGCTCGAACGGTACGGCGACACCCAGCTGTACGTCTCGCGGGGCGCGGGCGCCTGGGGGCCGCCGGTCCGGGTCGGGGCGCCGTCCGACATCACGATCGTCGAACTCGCCTCGAAACAGGCCTAATCGGCACAGGGTCACTCCCTGCGTCGAGGTCGATACGTGCTGCTCATCGACTTAAATTCCCATATCCCGGACATATACCTGTGGTGTGAAAGTTTTCTCTTCCACTTGTGAAAGCGGTGTGATGGGATGACGCCATCGCGGCGTGATCGGGGGGTTCGTCGCTTCTGGGGTGGCACCAAATGAAGGAAGCACGGCAATGCGGTCGACGGTCCGTCTACGGATCCTCATCACTTGTGGAGTACTGGTGGCCGCCGGAGTGGGGGGCTGGCAACTCCTGCCCTCCGACGACGGCCGGACCGATCCGATCACTGTCGGCACGACCGACGAGGTCACTTCACTGGACCCGGCCGGCGCCTACGACGCCGGCTCCTGGGCCATGTACAGCAACGTCTTCCAGTCGCTGCTGACGTTCAAGCCGGGCTTCAGCGCGCCGGTCCCCGACGCCGCCGAGAGCTGCAAGTTCGTGGGCACCAAGCTCACGACGTACCAGTGCACGCTCCGCGACGACCTGAGCTTCTCCAGCGGTCGCAAGATCACCGCCGAGGACGTCAAGTACTCCTTCGAGCGCATGCTGCGGATCAAGACGGACGTCGGTCCGCAGCCGCTGTTCCCGACGCTGAAGAGCGTCACTGCCGACGGGCGCACCGTCACCTTCCACCTGAGCGGCCGGGACGCCACGTTCCCGCTGAAGGTGGCCACGGGCGCCGGCTCGATCGTCGACAGCAGCAAGTACCCGGCCGACAGCCTGCGGGCCGGCAACGCGGTCGACGGCTCCGGCCCGTACGTCCTCAAGGAGTACAAGGAGGGCGAGTCCGCCCGCCTGGAGCCCAACCCGAACTACAAGGGCGCCGTCACCAAGACCGGCGGCCCGGTCCTCGTGAAGTACTTCGGCCAGTCCGCGGAGCTCTCCGCCGCGTGGAAGGCGAAGGAGGTCCAGGTCACGCACCGGCAGCTCCCGCCGGACTACCTGTCGACCCTGGAGACGGGCGACGGGACCCGGGTCACCGAGGCGGAGAGCGCCGAGATCCGCAACATCAACTTCAACGTGCGGCCCGGTTCGCCGATGGCGAGCAGGGCGGTGCGGCAGGCCGTCGCCGCCGTCATCGACCGCCCGGCGATCACCACCAGCGCCTACAAGGGCACGGTCGAGCCGCTGTACTCCCTCATCCCGCAGGGGTTCGTCGGCCACAGCACCGCGTTCTACGACGTCGACCCGGCGCCCGACGCCCAGAAGGCGAAGCGGCTCCTGCGGGCGGCCGGCGTCAGCACGCCGGTGAAGTTCACCTTCGGGTTCCGCAAGGACGCCACCTACGCGGCCGAGACCGCCGAGATCAAGAAGCAGCTGGAGGAGACCGGCCTCTTCGAGGTCGAGGTCGTCGAGGCGGACTGGCAGAACTTCCAGAAGGGGTACGCGCGCGGCGCCTACGACGCGTACACCGTCGGCTGGCTCCCCGACTTCCCCGACTCCGACAGCTTCACCGCGCCGCTGGTCGGCACGCAGAACACGCTGCACAACGGCTTCTCCAGCAAGCGGATCGACACGCTGATCTCCTCGACGCAGCAGTACAGCGACCGCTCCCGCGCCACCACGGACTTCCGGGAGATCCAGAGCATGGTCGCCACCGACGTCCCGCTCATCCCGCTGTGGCAGAAGAAGGACTACGTCCTCTCCACGGAGGCCGTCGCCGGCTCCCAGTACCTCACGGACGGCACCGGCATCTGGCGCCTGTGGGAACTCGCCTGGATCTAGCGGACCGCGCTCAGGGCCCGCCCCCCGGGGCGGGCCTATGCGTTCGGCGGCTTCGCGGTGGCCCGCTTGGGCTTGCCCGAGGCCGCCATTCCGGCTGCCGTGGGCATGAAGTCGGAGAGCAGCTCGTGCGTCTCCTTGACCAGCGGGCGCAGGATGCGGAAGCGGGAGAGCGAGATCGCGCGGGCGGTGACCGGCGCGAGGCGCTCCACCAGGCGCCGGCTGTTCGCCGCGCCCTCCGAGCGGTCGTACACCCAGAACAGCACCAGGCCCATCTGCTGGAGCCACAGCAACTGGGGGAGCGCCTCCTTCAGTTCGGGGTCGACCTTCACCGAGGCGCCGGAGATGACCCGCCGGTGCACCTCGATCGCGGCCTCGCGCGGGCCCTCCGACTCGGGAGAGAACGGGCTGAGCGGGCTGTCCGGGTCGGCGGCGTTCTTGAAGAACTGGGACGCGAACTCGTGGTACGGCTCCGCGATGTCCAGCCAGCCGAGGTAGACCCCGCGGATCCGTGCCGTGAGGTCCTTCTCCGCGCCGGTCAGGATGGGCTCGACGGCCGCCTGGTGCTCCTCGGCGATCCGGTCGTAGAAGCCCTGGACGAGGTGCTCCTTGGACGAGAAGTAGTAGTACGCGTTGCCGACGGAGACCCCGGCCTCCTGGGCGATGGCCCGCATCGTCGTCTTGTCGTAACCGCGCTCCTTGAACAGCCGGAGCGCGGTCTCGAGGATGAGCGTGCGGGTCTGCTCGCTCTTGGGGGCCTTCTTGTCGTCGGCCTTCTTCTCTTCGTTCACGTCCTTCACGGGGCCGAGCCTAGCCGGGCGTACCGGGCACTTCGCAGTGGCCGTCCGCGCAGGACGGCCCCTTCAGGGCGGCGCGCCACTTCGCGGCCGCCAGGACCGTCCCCCGGGCGAAGGGCCACCCGGCGGGGGTCGCCAGCCAGTGGGCCGTGGCCCGGTGGTCGGCGAGCGCCCAGAGGCAGACGATCCAGGCGGCGGTCTCCCGGTAGACCTGGCCCCGGTCCCCGACGACGGTGATCTCCCGCAGGGTGGCGGCGTGGTCGAGTTCCGGGAAGCGGCGCGTCGCCTCCCGAGACCCGGCGGGTACGAGTTCGAGCGGGACGAGCTGCCGTTGGCGCAGCAGCCAGTGCCTGAGGTGCACGCAGAGCGGGCACTCGGCGTCGTACAGCACGGTCAGGTGCCCGACGGGGGTCGTCGGCGCGTCCGGTGTCGGCACGGTGTGCCCGCTCAGCGCTGGGGTGCCGGAGGGGCCCAGGGGCCGCCCTTGGGGGTCGCGGTCCAGCCCTGCGGGCGGACCGGGGGCACCTGTTCGCGCTCCATGACGCCGCGTCGGCGGATCTTGTTGAGCACGTACACGTTCGCGAGGTGCATGAAGCCGAGGACGAGGAGGACGACTCCGAGCTTGACGGAGAGGGCCTCGAAGAGCGCCCGGGCGTCGAGGACGGCGTCGTCCTGGCCGAGGTAGAGGGCGACGAAGCCGAAGTTGACGAGGTAGAAGCCGACCACCAGGAGGTGGTTGACCGCGTCGGCGAGCTTCTCGTTGCCGTGCAGGACGTCCGCGAGGAAGACCTTCCCGTTGCGGCTCAGCGTCCGCGCGACCCAGATCGTGAGGGCCACGCTGATCAGCAGATAGGTGATGTACGCGACGACAGTGAGGTCCATGCCCCACCCTCCCTTGAACACGTTCAAAAGCTGACGGGCATGACTGTAGACCCATCTTTGAACGTGTTCAAGTCGTCCGGGGAATAGCGATGGCCAAAGGCTCATCCGACGCATAGGGTCGGCCCAATGACGCTCTCTCATGACCAGGCCGGCCACGGCCCCTCGACCGTCGTCCTGCTGCACTCCGGGGTCTGCGACCGCCGGATGTGGGACGGACAGTTCTCCGCGCTCGCCGCGGCCGGACACCGGGTCGTCCGCTGCGACCTCCGAGGCTTCGGCGACAGCCCGATGGACGCCGCGCACACCCACGCCGACGACGTGCGCGACCTCCTCGACCACCTCGGGATCGACCGCGCCGCCGTCGTCGGATCCTCCTTCGGCGGCCGGGTCGCCCTGGAGTTCGCCGTCCGCCACCCCGACCGCGTCAGCACGCTCGCGCTGCTCGCCTCCGGCATCCCCGGCATGGAGCCGAGCGAGGAACTGCGGGCCTGGGGCGCCCGCGAGGACGCCCTCATCGAGGCGGGCGACCTCGACGCGGCCGTCGAACTCAACGTCGACACCTGGCTCGGCCCCGAGGCCGGACCGGCCGACCGCGCCCTCGTCCGCGAAGCGCAGCGGCACATCTTCGACGTCCAGCTCGCCGCCCCCGAGGAGAACCACCCCGTCAACCCCGGGGTGACCAAGGAGGAGATCGCCGGCATCCGGGTGCCCGCCCTCGTGGCCGCCGGCGCCCACGACGTCCCCGACTTCCGGGCCGTCGCCGCCGAACTCGTCCGCCTCCTCCCCGCCGCCCGCGCCCTCGACCTCGACTGGGCCGGCCACCTTCCCTCCCTGGAACGCCCGGAGGAGACCGCCCGCCTGCTCATCGCCTTCCTGGCGGAGACCACGCAGGCGCCCGAGAACGCGGCCCAGGAGGCCGTGGCCGGATGACCGGCGCCATGGGCACGCCTGTGGGCGTGCCCGGGCTCGACCCCGGCGCATCCGCGCGGCGACGCCCGCGTCGGTGACCTGGCCCGGCGCATCCGCGCGGCGACGACCGGGCCGGTGACCGGGCCGCCCGCGGTGGACGGCGCACCCGTCGACAGGCTCAGCCGTCGACAGGCTCAGCCGTCGAGGGCCCGGCCCTCCCCGCCACCCTCGGCGTGACGCTCGCGGACCGCGGACCGCGGACCGCGGACTGCGGACGGCGGACGGTGTCACTCACGCACGCGCGGCGACGGTGTCACTCACGCACGCACGCGCGGCGACGGCGTCGAGGGCCGCGGTGATCCCCTTGGCGACCGTGCGGTTGACCACCGTCCCCGACAGCCGTGCGAGCCACCGTGCGGCCTCCTCGCCCCGTGCGCCCGCGCATTCGCCGAGCACCGCGACGGCCGTCGTGGCCAGCGGTCGACTGCGACAGGTGCTTCCGGAGCCGCCGAGGCCCGTGCCCGCGTTCAGCGCCACGGCCGCCACCAGCGGTACCGCCCAGTCGGCGGAGATGTCGAGCGACGCCCACAGCAGTCCCCTCACCAGCGGGGTGTTGGTGTCGCCGGCGATGCCCCGGACGTTCAGGGCCCAGGGGCCGAGGTCGCTGATCCGGTGCTCGGGCTGCGCGGCGATCCCCTCCAGGAGCCGCCGCACCAGTTCCGGCCCCCGCTCGGCCTCCACGAGCAGCGCCGAAGCCGTCCGGCGCCAGGCGCGTGTCGCCCGGGGTCTGTCCAGGAGGGCGCAGTGGTCCAGGAAGGCCGTCACGCCCGCCCCCGCGAGCAGCTCCCCGTGCGCGGCGCGCATCGCGGGTCCGAAGTCGTCGAGACCGTCGAGGAGGTGGTGGGGGAGCCGACCGGGCACGGTCGGCGGCTCGCGCCGCAGCAGGGCGTCCATCCGGTCCCGGACCGGCGCGAACTCGGCTCCCCCGAGGCCGTCCAGGGCGTCGACCGTCCGCCGCAGGGCCCGCACCCGGGCCCGGTCGAACTCCCCGGCCTGCTCGGCCGCCGACAGGGCGATCGGCACCAGCGTCCCGAACGCGCCCTGGAGCTCGTGCGGGGCGACCCTCGCGTCCTTCCCGACGAGCCGGGCCAGCAGCAGGTCCGACTCCTCGGTGCTCCAGCCCAGTTCCTGCCCGGCCAGGTCGGCGAGGGCCGGCGCAGTCCGGTGCGGCGTGCCGCGGCACGCCTTCAGCTGGAGCGCGAGCGCGCATTCCCGGCGCCCTGCCGCTTCCAGGGACCCGAGCAACTCGCCGACCGCTCCGGGCCCTTCGGTGAGCTCGCGCGCCAGCGCCTCGTCCAGCCTGTCGCGCAGACCCGTCTTCCCCGCCGTCCGAACCACCATGCGCACGACGGTAGAGGACCCCACTGACACCCCGCCCGTTACGTGAGCCTGCGCACCCCCGGTACGAACGCCGTGCCCAGGCAGCAGCCGCCGACCACCACCGCGGCGGCGACCAGGGGCACTTCGGGCCCCCAGGCGGAGGCGGCGAGCGGCGCGAGCGCGTACCCGAGGGGCATCGCGGCGAGCGAGAGCAGCCAGTCGTACGAGGTGACCCGGGCGAGCGCGTGGGCGGGCATCGCCCGCTGGACGGCGGTCTGCCACACGGGGGAGAGGAATCCGAGCCCCGCCTGCGCCAGGCCGTAGGCGGCGATCGTCACCGGCGCGGGCGCGGCGGCGGCGAGCAGGACCAGCGGCAGCGCGTACGTGGCGAGCCCGAGGTTCGCGGTCAGGACCGGGCGCCGGGGGCGGACCCGGCCGGCGAGCAGCGCCCCGAGGAGGAGGCCGACGGCACCCACCTGGAGCAGGATGACCCAGGTGGCGGCCCCGCCGAGCCGGTGCACCGCGATGGCGGGCCCGAGGGTCATCAGGACGGCCGCGGCCCCGTTCCAGGCGCTGTGCCCGATCAGGCTCGTCCAGTACCAGTCCCGGGACCGGACCTCCTGCCATCCCTCCGCCAGGTCGGCACGCAGGGAGCGGCGCGGGATCGGCACCCGCTCGACCCGCACGGCCGTCAGGAGCAGGGCGCTGACGGCGAACGTGGCCGCGTCCAGGACGAACGCCCACCCCGGTCCCACGGTCAGCACCAGGGTGCCCGCGAGCGCCGGCCCGCCGAGCCGGGTGGCGCTCTGGGCGACTCCCATCGCCGCGTTGGCGCGGTGCAGCGACGCGGCCTCCACCGTGCCCTTCACCAGCGGTGACACGGTCGGCATCGCGAAGGCCCCGGCCGCGCCGCCGAGCGCCTCGGCGACCGCGAGGACCGCCAGGCTCGGGTTGCCGCCGAGCAGCTGGACCCCGACGAGGAGCTGTGTGGCGCAGCGGACGAGGTCCGTGGTCAGCGCGACCGTGCGGGCGTCGAAGCGGTCGCCGACCACCCCTCCCAGGGGCAGCAGGAGCAGCTTGGGGACCATCGCGCAGCCGAGGACGAGGGCGAGCGCGGCGGTCGAGCCGGTGGCCTCCAGGACGGCGAGGGCGAGGGCCGCGGGGATGGCGGCGTCGCCCAGGAGGGAGAGGACGCGGCCGGTGAAGAGCAGGCGGAAGGAGCGGGTGCGGAGGGGGTGCGGGAGTGTTGCGGGTGCGACGGTGTCCTCGGGAGTGGCAGCCATGCGCCGCAGAGTATTTCGGTTCCGAATAATTCGTCAACGAAACACTTTCCCGTGAGCCGGGCCACCCGCCGACGTACGATCACCTCATGGCGCTTCCCGAGGAACCACCCGCCCCACGCGCACCCGAGCCGCGGGACTGGACCGACGAGCACGTCGCCCGCTGGCAGCCCGTCCTGCCCGCGCTCGACCCCGTCGTCGAAGGCGCCGTCACCCGTATGAAGAAGCTCTCCGTCCACTTCCGCCGGGTCAGGGAGCAGTCCCTCGTCGACTTCGACCTGGAACGCCACGAGTTCGACACCCTCCACAAGCTCGCCGGCCGAGGCGGCAGCGCCGCGCCCTCCGAACTCGCCCAGGACCTCGACCTCGCCCCCGCCTCCGTCTCCGGCCGCCTCGACGCCCTGGAGAAGCGCGGGTTCGTCCGCCGCACCCAGTCCACGACCGACCGGCGCCGGGTCGTCGTCGAACTCACCGCCTCCGGCCGCGAGACCTGGCTCGGCGCCATGGACGTCCTCGGCCACGAGGAGTACCGCCTCCTCGGCGTCCTCGACCCCGCCGAACGCGCCCTCCTCAACGACATGCTCCGCCGGATCATGGTCGAGGCCGAGTCCACCGACCCCACCGGCGGCTGGCACGGCTGACCCCGCCGCCGGTCAGGCGCCCGCGAAGCCGGCGCTCGCGATCTGCTTGACCCGTATGGTCTCCTCCTTCGCGTCCGCGCCGGTGGGGAGCGTCGAGTACACGACGACCCGCCGCAGGTCGGGCGTGGCGAAGATGCCGCTCGTGTACCCGCGGTTCGAGCCCGTCTTGCCCCAGACCACCGGGCCGCCTCCGGGCACCTCCCACCGCATGAGGCCTCCGTAGCTGAAGTCCGCACCCGGTATCGCCGGCGTCGTGAACAGCAGGCCCCGCTCGGCGGGCCGCAGCAGTCGGCCCCGCGTCAGTGCGGTGAAGAAGCGCTCCAGGTCGGAGGCGCGGGAGACGATCCCGCCCTCCGCCCACGCCCAGTCATCGGCCGGCAGGGAGGTGTGGCGCAGCCCCAGCGGCCGCACGATCCGGTCGCGGAGCTCCTCGCCGTACGACCGGCCCGTCACCTCCTCGATCACGAGACCGACGATGAAGGTGTTGATGCCGTTGTACCGCACGACCGTTCCGGGGGCCGCGGGGGCGTCGCAGGAGACCGCGGAGGTCACGACCTCCACCGGGGTGCCCGGCCGCGCGCAGCGCGGCTTCTGGAGGCCGCTGGTGTGGCTGAGCAACTGCCCGACGGTGATGGGTTCGTAGGAGGCGGGCAACAGGCCGGGCAGCAGCTCCTGGACCGTGTCGTCCAGGGAGAGCCGGCCCTCGCCGACGAGCTGGAGCGCCATCGCGGAGGTGAAGAGCTTCGTGATGCTGCCGATCGCGAACTCCGAATCGACCGGCGCCGTCCACTCCCCGGCCGTCCCTCTCCACCGCCCCTCCTGCCCCGTGACCCGCACCATCGCGCCCCGCACGTAGTCGTCGGGCAGCCCTTCCAGCGCCTTCAGCAGAGCCGCGGAGTCGACGTGGCCCCGCTGAGCGACCGCGGCCGCGGGCCGCACGGGAGCCGACGCCGCCGCGGGCGCCACCGCCGTGCCCGCCACCACCAGTGCGGCCGCCGCGGCGGTGACCGACCAACGAGTCTTGCGCATCCAGGAGTTCGTGGAGTTCGTCATGGATCAAGGTTCCCGCGCCGCGGACCCGCGGACCATCGGGGACGACCCTGGTCCGACCCGGGTACGCCCCTCAGGGATCACCCCGACGCGCCGACCGGGACACCCCGACCGACGCCCCGAAGTACCGACCCGACACCCCGGCCGACGCCCCGAAGTACCGACCCGACACCCCGGCCGACGCCTCGACGCGCGGCTCGGAACGCCGGCCGACACCCCGACCGGCGGTCAGACGCTCAGCGAGCGGGCGTAGTTGAGCTGCCCCATGACCCAGTGGATGGTGTCCGGGCCGGTCGCCGGGATCATCGTCGCGTGGTGCCGGCCACCGCTGGTCACCGTGACCTGGATGAAGCCGGTCGTGGTCTTCTCCTTCATCAGCAGGAACAGCAGGCCGAGCAGGCAGAAGATGAAGAAGACGATCGCGAGCACGATCGCCACGGTGGGCAGCTTCTCCTCGGTCCGCGACATGTCCATCGCGTTCCACACGGCGCCCTTCAGCGGCATCGACCCGGCCGGCGTGATGATCTGGTCGCCGACGACGGTGATGTCACCGAGGCTCAGCAGCGGCGCCCCCGAGCCGGCCGGCGCGTGCGGCGGCGGGATCGGCACCCCGCCCGGCAGGGTCGGCTGGTACGGCACGCCGGCCGCGGGGGTGGACCCGGCCTGCGGGTAGCCGTATCCGGGCGCGTCCTGCGGATACCCGTAGGCGGGAGTGCCGCCGGACGCCCCGCCCTGCTGCCCCGGCCCCCACTTGTACTCACCGTCCGCGTAAGGATTCGGCTCGCTCATCAGTCCCCGTCCTCCACAAAGAAAAAGCCCGCTCCTGCACGCCGCAGCGTACAGAAGCGGGCCGAAGCACCGAACCCAGAGGTCAGAAACGGCGCGTGATGAGCGCGCGCTTCACTTCCTGGATGGCCTTGGTGACCTCGATGCCACGGGGGCACGCGTCCGTGCAGTTGAACGTCGTGCGGCAGCGCCACACGCCGTCCTTGTCGTTCAGGATCTCCAGGCGCTGCTCGCCCGCCTCGTCACGCGAGTCGAAGATGAAGCGGTGCGCGTTGACGATCGCGGCCGGACCGAAGTACTGGCCGTCGTTCCAGAAGACCGGGCAGGACGACGTGCACGCGGCGCACAGGATGCACTTGGTGGTGTCGTCGAAGCGCTCGCGGTCCTCGGCGGACTGCAGACGCTCGCGGGTCGGCTCGTTGCCCTTGGTGACCAGGAACGGCATGACGTCCCGGTACGCCTGGAAGAACGGCTCCATGTCGACCACGAGGTCCTTGAGCACCGTCAGGCCCTTGATGGCCTCGACCGTGATCGGCTTCTCGGGGTTGATGTCCTTGATCAGCGTCTTGCAGGCGAGCCTGTTCTTGCCGTTGATCCGCATCGCGTCCGAGCCGCAGATGCCGTGCGCGCACGAGCGACGGAAGGTCAGCGTGCCGTCGACGTCCCACTTGATCTTGTGGAGGGCGTCGAGCACACGCTCCTTCGGGTCGATCTCGATCTGGAAGTCCTCCCAGACCGACGCGTCCGACACCTCGGGGTTGAAGCGGCGGATCCGCATCGTGACCGTGATGTACGGGGAGGCGGCGGACTCCGCCTCGACCTTGTCCAGTACGGGGGTAGCCATCAGTACTTACGCTCCATCGGCTGGTAGCGGGTCTGGACGACCGGCTTGTAGTCGAGACGGACGGTCTCGGAGCCGTCCTCGCCGACCTCGCGGTACGCCATGGTGTGGCGCATGAAGTTGACGTCGTCGCGGTTGGGGTAGTCCTCGCGGTAGTGACCGCCGCGGGACTCCTTGCGCGCCAGGGCCGATACGGCCATGACCTCGGCCAGTTCGAGCAGGTTGCCCAGCTCGATGGCCTCCAGGAGGTCCGTGTTGAAGCGCTTGCCCTTGTCCTGGATGGACACGTTCTCGTAGCGCTCGCGCAGCTCGGCGATCTTCTCGACGGCCGTCTTGATGGTCTGCTCCGTGCGGAAGACCATCACGTTGGCGTCCATCGTCTCCTGGAGCTCACGGCGCAGGTCGGCGACCCGCTCGTTGCCCGTGGAGTTGCGCAGCTTCTCGATCTGCGCGACGACGAGGGACTCCGGGTTCTCCGGCAGCTCGACGAAGTCGTGCTTGGCGGAGTACTCGGCGGCGGCGATGCCGGAGCGCTTGCCGAAGACGTTGATGTCGAGCAGCGAGTTGGTGCCGAGGCGGTTGGCGCCGTGCACCGACACGCAGGCGACCTCGCCGGCCGCGTACAGGCCCGGGACGACGGTGGTGTTGTCCGAGAGGACCTCACCCTCGACGTTCGTCGGGATGCCGCCCATGGCGTAGTGCGCGGTGGGCTGGATCGGGATCGGGTCCGTGTACGGCTCGATGCCGAGGTACGTACGGGCGAACTCGGTGATGTCCGGGAGCTTGGCGTCGAGCTGCTCCGGCGGGAGGTGCGTCAGGTCGAGGTAGACGTGGTCGCCCTCGGGACCGCAGCCGCGGCCCTCGCGGATCTCCGTGTAGATGGAGCGGGAGACGACGTCACGGGACGCGAGGTCCTTCATGACCGGCGCGTACTTCTCCATGAAGCGCTCGCCGTCCTTGTTGCGGAGGATGCCGCCCTCACCGCGGGCGCCCTCCGTCAGCAGGATGCCCATGCGCCAGATGCCCGTCGGGTGGAACTGGAAGAACTCCATGTCCTCCAGGGGCAGGCCGCGGCGGTAGCAGGCGGCCTGGCCGTCACCGGTCAGGGTGTGCGCGTTGGAGGTCACCTTGAAGAACTTGCCGGTGCCGCCGGACGCGTAGATCACGGCCTTGGCCTGGAAGATGTGGATCTCGCCGGTGGCCAGCTCGTAGGCGACGACGCCCGCGGAGTGCTTCACACCGTCGATCTCGGTGATCAGCTGGTCCAGGACGTAGAACTCGTTGAAGAACTCCACGCCCTCCTTGACGCAGTTCTGGTACAGCGTCTGGAGGATCATGTGGCCGGTGCGGTCCGCGGCGTAGCAGGACCGGCGGACCGGGGCCTCGCCGTGGTTGCGGGAGTGACCGCCGAAGCGGCGCTGGTCGATGGTGCCGTTCGGGGTGCGGTTGAACGGCAGGCCCATCTTCTCCAGGTCGAGGACGGCGTCGATGGCCTCCTTCGCCAGGATCTCGGCGGCGTCCTGGTCGACCAGGTAGTCACCGCCCTTGACCGTGTCGAAGGTGTGCCACTCCCAGTTGTCCTCTTCCACGTTCGCCAGCGCGGCGGCCATGCCGCCCTGCGCGGCGCCCGTGTGGGAGCGGGTGGGGTAGAGCTTCGTCAGGACGGCGGTGCGGCTGCGCTTCGTCGACTCGATGGCGGCGCGCATGCCGGCGCCACCGGCGCCGACGATGACGGTGTCGTACTTGTGGATCTTCATGACGTGGATTACCTCAGCCCCGTGCCTAGCGGATGTTCGGGTCGAAGGTGAAGATCACCAGCGTGCCCAGAAGGATGGTGAACACCGTGGCGGTGTACAGCAGGCCCTTGAGCCACAGGCGCGTGTTGGCCCGCTCCGCGTAGTCGTTGATGACGGTACGGAGGCCGTTGGCGCCGTGCAGCATGGCGAGCCAGAGCATCAGGAGGTCCCAGACCTGCCAGAACGGGGACGCCCAGCGGCCGGCCACGAAGGCGAAGCCGATCTTGGAGACGCCGCCGTCCAGGAAGAGCTGGATCAGCAGGTGACCGAGGACCAGGACGACGAGGACCACGCCCGAGAGGCGCATGAAGAGCCACGCGGCCATCTCGAAGTTGCCGCGGGTCGCGCGCGGGGTCTTGCCCGTGCGCTTGCGGGGGGCCTCGATGTACGGCGCGGGGTTCTCCACGTCGTAGTGGGAGCCGCCCTCGACGGGGCCGATCGCGGCGGAGGTGTCAGCGGACATGAGTGGCGTCAGCTCCCGAACAGTTCACGTGCGGCGTGGCCGAGGACGGGGTACAGCGAGCCCGCCATCAGCACGACCCAGATGCCCACGACGGTCCAGAGCATCTGCTTCTGGTAGCGCGGGCCCTTGGACCAGAAGTCCACGGCGATGACCCGGAGGCCGTTCAGCGCGTGGAAGAGGATGGCGGCGACGAGGCCGTACTCCAGAAGAGCGACGATCGGCGTCTTGTAGGTCGCGACCACCTCGTCGTACGCCTCGGGGGAGACGCGGACGAGAGCGGTGTCCAGCACGTGTACGAACAGGAAGAAGAAGATGAGGACGCCGGTGACTCGATGAGCCACCCAGCTCCACATTCCTTCCCGGCCGCGGTACAGCGTTCCAGCCGGCACGGAAAAACCCTCCGGGAGCGGGGATCAGGGCCGGCCGGCTTCTCTGTCGGTCAGACCCGGCCGGGTACGGTCCACCGGCCCCGGTCATCGTAGCGACGACTTGTCGGTTCGCTCGCGCGGGGTCCATCGGTGTGATCAAACAGGCACGGACGGGCTATCGCGCAGGCCGGAATCGCCGCATTCCGGACGAATTCACGGTTCGGAGTGTCGGGGTGTGAGCCCCTCGGCCAGCCGGAAGGCGAGCCGGGCGCGGGCGAGCCGGCGCAGTTCGTCGGCGGCGATCACCCGCTCCTCCTCCGGTTCGTTGCAGAGACGTGACCGGATGCCGGCCAGGACCTGGTCGAGCCGCTCCCCGGGCCGCACTCCGTCGAGGCTGATCACGAAGGCGTGCCCGAAGCCGCTCTCGTACGCGGCGTGGGCGGCCCGCAGTGCCGTCAGCGCGGCCGGCGGGGCCCCGGGGTGCGGCAGGACGGAGGACTCGGCGGCCAGGGCCGTGTCGAGCTCGGCCCGTGACAGGTCGTACCCGGCCTCGTCGGCGGCGGCGAGCAGGGCGTCCACCGTCGGGTACGGACGGTGCGCGGCCACCCGTTCGGCCCAGCGGCGACTGTGGCAGCAGGACAGCAGCAGGGCCTCGGCCTCGGCGGGCGTGGCCGCGTTGAACGCGACGAGGCCGCCGGTGTGCCGGGGGTGGGCCTGCTGGGCGGGTATGGCAGGCGTGTCCGTGGAGCCCGGCTTCCGGCAGGGGGCGTGGGTGTCGCTGGTCAGCGTGGGCTCCGGTACTCCGGGACGGGTGGGGTGGGCGTGACGCAACGTTATCGACGGGATGAGGGAAGTGTCCGACGGATGCGCGAATTTCACCCGGAAGGGAGAGTTTCGGAACATGTGATGGACGCTCGGGTTCCACCAAGGGTGTCCGGACGCCCCCTGGGCCCGGAATCGCGCCACCGCTCCACCGACCGATTGGCCGGACCGTCTTCCGTACGGGAGGATTCCGAATGATGCGGTACTCCATTCGGAGGCCCCGGCGGGGCCCCGCCCTGATGGCGACCGCGGTGGCACTGGCCACCGTGGCGGCCTGCTCGAACGGATCTCCGTCCGGTGCCCCCTCGCCCCCCGGCGGTACGTCGGTGAGCGCCGCGCCCACCAGCGCGCCACCGCCCTCCCCGACACCGACCCCCACGCCGACCCGGACCTACCCGCTGTCGACCGCGCCCCGGACCGTTCCGGCCGTCGCCGACCACGTGCCCGCCCGCGGTCCCGGCTGGAAGCCCTCGCCCGCCGGCGGGGTCGTCCTCGGCGCGGACAGCGCGGGCCTCGCCGACGAGGGGAAGCTGATAGCCGGGGAGCTCGGCATCCCGTACCGCGGTGCCGTCGCCGCCGGACCCGGGGACGTCGAGCTGGCCCTGGGCGGGGACGGGGCCCCGGAGTCGTACACCCTGACCGTCGACGACGGCCGGGTGCGGATCAGCGGACCCGACGAGGCCGGGGTCTTCTACGGCACCCGCACGCTCAAGCAGTCGGTGAAGGCCACCGGCGCCATGCCCGAGGGGACCGTCACCGACCGGCCCGCGAAGCCGCAGCGCGGGTTCATGGTGGACATAGCCCGCAAGCACTTCACGGCCGCCTGGCTGGAGGACCGCGTCCGGGAGATGGGCGACCTCAAGCTCAACCAGCTCGGTCTGCACTTCTCCGACGACCAGGGCTTCCGGATCGAGTCCTCGAGCCATCCCGAGGTCGTCTCCGCCCAGCACCTCACCAAGGCCGAGGTGCGGCGGATCCTCGCCCTCGCGGCGAGCCGCCACATCACGGTGGTCCCCGAGATCGACTCGCCGGGGCACCTCGGCGCCGTCATCGCCGCCCACCCGGACCTCCAGCTCGTCAGCGCGAGCGGCCGGACCCCGCGCGGAGCCGTCGACATCTCCGACCCGGACTCGGCGAGGATCGTCGACGACCTGCTGCGCGAGTACACCGGGCTCTTCCCGGGGGCGTACTGGCACCTCGGCGCCGACGAGTACGTCGCCCTCATGTCCCAGAACCCCGAGGCGAGCTACCCGCAGCTGGCCCGCGCCGCGCGCGCGAAGTACGGGGCGTCCGGCCGCGTCCAGGACCTGGCCACCGGCTGGCTCAACGACCGGGCGGCCGTCGTCCGGCCCACCGGCAAGACCCTCAAGGCCTGGAACGACGGCTTCTTCACGGGCGGCGTGGTCAGCGCGGCGAAGGACATCGAGGTCGAGTACTGGACGGGCCGGGAGATCGGCGCCCGGCAGCCCGTCTCGTACCTGAGCGCGGGCCGCAAGCTGGTCAACCTCAACGACGACTACCTCTACTACGTCCTGGGCGAGCCCAACGACTTCGCGTACCCCACCGGGCGCCGGATCTACGAGCAGTGGACCCCGCGCGTCCTGCGCGGCTCCACCGCCGTGCCGGCGAAGTACGACGCCCAGATCCTCGGTGGCCGCTTCGCGGTCTGGTGCGACCTGTCCGGGGCCCAGACCCAGGCGCAGGTGGCGGCCGGCATCCGCACGCCGCTGGCAGCCTTCGCCCAGAAGGTGTGGGATGCGGAGAAACCGGCCCTGACCTGGGAACAGTTCAAGGCGCTGGCGGCGAAGGTGCGCTGACGATCATCGTGGACGCGGCCGATCAGGATCGCGTACGTTCCCCCGGCGGCGGCCGCTCGGCCGCCGCACGTTCCTGGGGGGAACCGCATGTTCATGCTCAAGGATCCGAACGGCATCGCGAAGGCGGTCGTCGTCCTGCTCGCCGGAAACATCGTCTTCGACGTCCTGCTCGGCGCGTTCGACGCCCGCGATCTGCTGGCCGGCGAGTCGGGCCCCGTCGACCCGGAGAGCCTCGGGCCGTTCGACTGGGTGATCACCTACGGCCTGTCCTTCATGGTGTTCCTGGCGACCGGGATCACGTTCATACTCTGGTTCCGCCGACTGCGGGGCAACGCCGAGGTCTGGGCTCGCGACCTGCAGACCCGCACGCCGGGCTACGCCATCGGCTGCTGGTTCATCCCGTTCGGCAACCTCTGGATCCCGCGGTCCATCGCCGTCGAGATCTGGCGTGCCAGCCGCTGGGAGCCGTACGCCGCCGACGGCAAGGGGGAGCTGCGACCGCTCAACGTCTGGTGGACGTGCTGGGTCGTCGGCACGCTGGTGAACTGGATCTCCGGACAGATGTACAAGACGTCGGAGTCCACCGAGACCTGGGTCATGGCGACCCAGTGGTCCCTCGTCGGCTACGCCCTCGACGCCGTCGCCGCCGTCCTCGCGATCCGCTTCGTCCGGCGTCTGACCTCTATGCAGCACAGCAAGGCCACTGGCATGATTCCGGCCGCGCAGTGACGAAAAGGCGCCACTCGGCGCAGTAGTGGAAGTACTGCGTCCGCATCGGGTGGCGAGGAGGCGTCCATGACGTCGGGGAACGGCCGGAGCCTGCTGGAACTGATCGACGGGGCCGACGAGCGAGGTCTGGCCGCGGCCGGTCTCGCCTGCCTCGACCGCTGTCTGCCGCTGCTCGCCCCCGACCGGGGCGACGCCCTGCGGCCGGTGTGGGCGGCCGTCGCCCGCGGCGACGGAGAGGCATGGGGCGAGGCCGTCGCCAAGGCCCGCGTGGACCTCGACGTGGACGGCACGGAGGACGCCGGGGCCGTACGCGCCATGCTGGCGGAGGCCCCGGACGCCTGGACGTCCGAGGCCCTGCGCGGCTGGGCCGCCGCATGCTCCGTCACCGCCCTCGCCCTGCACGGCCGGTACGACGCCGCCGGCGTGCCCGACGGTCTCGTCGAGCGCTGCCGGGCCGGGGACGCCGACGGTGCGGGCCCGCTGCTCGCCGGGGAACTCCGCCGCCAGCAGACCGTCCTCGAATCGGTCGCCCACGGCCCGACCGGCCTCCGCCGCGCCCGCGAACTCTCCGTCGAGGGCGGCCGGGTCCTGCGCGCCGTCGTCTCCCGCCGCGCCCGCACGGCCTGACCGACACGGAAGAGGCCGGCCCCCGATGAGGGCCGGCCTCCCCTACGGGGCCGGCAGCGCCGGGCTGGACTCTCCGGACAAGCCCTATGCCTCCGGGGGCTGGATCGCGATGGAGGCGATCGCCTCCGCGATCTCCCGCTCGGCCGTGGCCTTGTCGAGGCCCAGCCCGCTCAGCACGCCGTCGCCGTCCTCGTGCTCCAGGAGGGCCAGCAGGATGTGCTCGGTGCCGACGTAGTTGTGGCCGAGGCGCAGGGCCTCGCGGAACGTCAGCTCCAGGACCTTCTTCGCCGCCGCGTCGTACGGGATGAGCGCGGGCACCTCGTCGGCGGCCGGCGGCAGGGTCGCCGTGACGGCCTCGCGGACCCGGTCGAGGGTCACGCCCTTCGAGGCGATCCAGTGCGCCGCGAGCCCCTCGGGTTCGGCGAGCAGGCCGAGCGCCAGGTGAGCCGGGAGGGTCTCGTCGTTGCGGGCGGCCGTGGCCTCGTTCTGGGCGGCCATGACGACGTTCCGCGCCCGGGGGGTGAAGCGGCTGAACCCGGCGTTCGGGTCCATCTTCTCCGCGTCCGGTTCCTTGGGGACGAAGCGCTTCTGGGCCGCCTGGCGGGTGACGCCCATGCTGCGGCCGATGTCGGTCCAGGAGGCGCCGGAGCGCCGGGCCTGGTCCACGAAGTGGCCGATGAGGTGGTCGGCGACGTCGCCGAGGTGGTCCGCCGCGATGACGGCGCCGGAGAGCTGCTCCAGCGCGTCGGGGTGGACCTTCTTGATCGCGTCGATGAGCTCGTCGAGACGGACAGGGACATTCAGACCGACTGGATTCGTCATGAGGCAACCCTAGGTTGACACTCACCCACTGTCAACGTCGGGTTGACGGTGAAGAGGTCGCAGTGCGCCCAGGGGCGGAAACGAGCCGGAAAAAGGGAGGGAAAAGGAGGGAAAAGGGAGACGACCGGGGCCGCCACCCCCCACAGGAGAGGCCCCGGTCGTCATCCACGGAGCCGCAGCACGGCTCCGTACTCCATACAGCGCCGAGGGTGCGGTTTGTGTCACACCCGCGCGCGCACCGGCACATGCGCCGCGAGAGGTCCCCGAAGGTTGCAAGTTGTACAAAGACCCCGGACCGCGTGGACGGGACGCCGCGACACGACGTAGCGTGCAGGTGCGCGAGGCAGCGTGGCGGTCGTGACCAGCCGCGGCGCCGCGACCGACGCGACCGACGAACAGGGTTTGGGGAGTGCTGGGGGACGACGCGGAGCTGACGGCCGCGGTGCTCGCTGCGCAGGACGGGAACGAGAACGCGTTCCGGACTGTGTATCGCGCCGTGCATCCTCGGTTGCTCGGCTACATACGGACACTGGTCGGCGAGGCCGACGCCGAGGACGTCGCCTCGGAGTCGTGGCTCCAGATCGCACGCGACCTCGACCGGTTCGCGGGCGACGCCGACCGCTTTCGCGGCTGGGCGGCCCGGATCGCCCGCAACCGCGCCCTCGACCACATCAGGATGCGGGGCAGGCGTCCCGCGTCCGGTGGCGACGAGACCGAACTGACCGACAAGCCCGCCGACTCCGACACCGCGAGCGAGGCCCTGGAGTCCCTGGCCACCGGCCACACCATGCGACTGATCGCCCAGCTCCCGCAGGACCAGGCCGAGGCCGTCGTCCTGCGCGTCGTCGTCGGCCTGGACGCCAAGACCGCCGCTGACACGCTGGGCAAACGCCCCGGCGCGGTCCGCACTGCGGCGCACCGCGGCCTCAAGAAACTCGCCGAGCTCCTCGGCGTCGACGGCGAGGCGGGCGGGGCGGAAGAGGCGGGCGGGACGGTCGTCCCCCTGGACGGTGTGCCTCCGCAACGCGGCCGTGGACCGGGGCCCGTGGCTCCCGGCGGTGTGACGCAATCACGGCCGCGTACGCAGAAGGACATGTGATGGCCGACGAGCGGTACCAGTGGCTCGACCAGGAGGCCGCGGAGCGACTGCTCCGCGGCGAGCCGGTCGATGCCGCCGACGACCATGTGCGCGGCCAGGCGGAACGTCTCTCCGAAGCCCTCGGCGCGGCCCGCACCCCGGCCGCCTTCCCGGCCGCGGACGCCGAACTCCCCGGCGAGGCCGCGGCCCTCGCCGCCTTCCGCGCCGCCACCGCGGCCCGCGCCGCCGCCGTCACGGCCGGCGCGGACGACCGCGCCGACCTCGGCCGGGTGCGGCTCGCCCCCGTCACCGCCCCGGCGCGCCGCTGGGGACGCTCCCTGCGGTACGGGCTGGCCGCCGCGGTCGCCGCCGTCACGGTCGGCGGGGTCGCCGTCGCCGCCGGCACCGGCGTCCTGTCGATCGGGGGCCCCGCGCCCGCCAGCTCCGTGACGGCGGGGGAGTCCCCCGATCCGCTCGTCTCGAAGGAGCCCGGCATGAGCCGGGATCCCGAGACGCCCCCGCAGGGACCGGGCGGCTCCGACGGCACGTCCGGCTCGTCCCCCTCCGCCGACGCCGCCACCACGGCGCCGGCCACCCGGGGTCCGGACGGAGACGGCGCGTCCACTCCGACGCCGGGGAGGACCACTCCGGACACGGGTACGGATACGGGTATCGGCGGCAAGGACGACACAGGCGGCAAGGACGGCACCTCCGGCACCGACCTCCGCACCAAGATGCTCAAGGCCTGCCAGGACTACCGGGCCGGACGGCTCGACTCGGCCGGCCGGGAGCAGCTCACCCGCAACCTGCGCACCGGCGACACCCTCCGCCGCTACTGCGACCGCGTCCTCGCGGGCGGCACCGGCGCTTCCGGCGGTACCGACGCGTCCGGCGGCGGCACCGGCGAGGGCTCCGACGGCGACGCGAAGGACGAGGACCGAGGCGCTTCCGGCGGCGACCGCCGGGACAGCGCAGGGAACGACGCCGCCGGGTCCGGCGACGCCCGGAGCAGCGGCGGCGACCCCCGCGGCGGCACCCGTTCCACGGCTGCCGTCGTCACCGGGAGCACGTCCGGAACGACCTCCGGAACGGTCCCCGGAACCATCGCCGAGGCACCCGTCCCGCTGCCGGTGTAACACTTCTCGGCCCGTCGGCGCAGTATGGAATGTGCCGACTGGTCATCGGCCGCGCAGTGAGCCGGGGTTCCCCCCGTACCTACGGCTCCGCGCACCCGGCGCGGGTGGGACACGTTCCCCCGGTCCCACCCGCGCCCCTTCCTTCTCCCCCTGGCGTCACCAGCGGATGCCCCCTGGCGTCACCAGTGGACGACGACCTTGTCCCCGACCTTCACCTGGTCGAAGAGGGCCGAGAGCTTCGCCTTGTCCCGGACGTTGACGCAGCCGTGCGAGGCGCCGTTGTAGCCGCGGGCCGCGAAGTCCGCCGAGTAGTGCACGGCCTGGCCGCCGCTGAAGAACATCGCGTACGGCATGGGCGTGTGGTAGATCGTCGACGTCCACTTCCGGGCCTTCCAGCCGATGCTGAAGGTGCCCTCGCGGGTCGGCGTGTTCTCCGAGCCGAAGCGGACGTCCAGGGACGAGACGACCTTGCCGTCGATCATCCAGGCGAGGGTCCGGCTCTCCTTGCTGATGCACAGCACCCGGCCCGTCATGCACCGCGGGTCGGGGGTGTCCAGCTTGTTGGTGGTGGAGGGCTTCAGCTCGTCGGCGGTCGGCTTCCGGGACACGGAGAGCAGCCGCTGCCAGGTCGCCTCGTCGACCGAGCCGGTCACCGGCAGGTCCCGGCGCTTCTGGAACTTCTTGACCGCGCCCGCCGTCATCGTCCCGTAGAAACCGGTCGGCGCCCGGTCGAAGTGGTCCAGCTGCCGCAGCCGCGCCTGGAGCTCGCGGACCTGCTCGCTCTCGTCGCCGTCGCCCATGAGGGGCTTCGGCGCGGGCGTCCCGGTGGAGGGCGAGGCGGACGGGGAGGTCGCGGAGGGGGACGGCGGCTTGTCGTCCGGGGTCGCACCGGACGTCGGCGTCGCGGTCCCCGGCACCGACGAGGCGGGCGCGGGGGCCTTCGTCGGGCCGGCGGTACCGGTGCCGGGACCCGCCGCGTCGGGCGTACAGCCCGCGGCGAGTGCCACCGCCACCGTCGCCAGCGCCACCCTGCGCAGGACGGTTCCGCGCATGCCGGTTCCGCGCGTGGCCATCCTGCGTATGACGGTCGAAGACCGCTTCATCGTTGCCCCCCGGGACGAGTCGTATGTACGTAGGGATGCTTCCCACGCGTGTGCGGTTGCGCACCGGGGCCACGAACCGCACATGCTGGTGGGAAGCAGGGGGCTACCGGAAGGCACAACGCATGGCGCGCGAATCTGAGTCGGGGCTGCCGATCGAGCCGGTCTACGGACCGGACGCCCTGGACGGATGGGATCCCGACCAGAAGCTGGGCGAGCCCGGCGCGTACCCCTTCACCCGTGGCGTGTACCCGTCGATGTACACCGGCCGGCCCTGGACCATGCGGCAGTACGCCGGCTTCGGCACCGCCGTCGAGTCCAACGCCCGCTACCAGCAGCTGATCGCCAACGGCACCACGGGCCTGTCCGTCGCCTTCGACCTGCCGACCCAGATGGGCCACGACTCCGACGCCCCGATCGCGCACGGCGAGGTCGGCAAGGTCGGCGTCGCCATCGACTCGATCGACGACATGCGCGTCCTGTTCGACGGGATCCCGCTGGACAAGGTCTCCACGTCGATGACGATCAACGCCCCCGCCGCCCTCCTGCTGCTGCTCTACCAGCTCGTCGGCGAGGAGCAGGGCGTCCCGGCGGACAAGCTGACCGGCACGATCCAGAACGACGTGCTCAAGGAGTACATCGCCCGGGGCACCTACATCTTCCCGCCGAAGCCGTCGCTGCGGCTGATCGCGGACATCTTCAAGTACTGCCGGGCCGAGATCCCGAAGTGGAACACCATCTCCATCTCCGGCTACCACATGGCCGAGGCCGGAGCCTCGCCCGCGCAGGAGATCGCCTTCACCCTCGCCGACGGCATCGAGTACGTCCGCACCGCCGTCGCCGCCGGCATGGACGTCGACGACTTCGCCCCGCGGCTCTCCTTCTTCTTCGTGGCCCGCACCACGATCCTGGAGGAGGTCGCCAAGTTCCGCGCCGCCCGCCGGATCTGGGCGCGGGTGATGAGGGAGGAGTTCGGCGCGAAGGACCCCAAGTCGCTGATGCTCCGCTTCCACACCCAGACCGCGGGCGTGCAGCTCACCGCCCAGCAGCCCGAGGTCAACCTCGTGCGGGTCGCCGTCCAGGGCCTGGCGGCCGTCCTCGGCGGCACCCAGTCGCTGCACACCAACTCCTTCGACGAGGCCATCGCCCTGCCGACGGACAAGTCCGCCCGCCTCGCCCTGCGCACCCAGCAGGTCCTGGCCTACGAGACGGACGTGACGGCCACGGTGGACCCGTTCGCCGGTTCGTACGTGGTCGAGAAGATGACCGACGGCGTCGAGGCGGCCGCCCTGGAACTGATGGCCCGCGTCGAGGACATGGGCGGCGCGGTCGCCGCGATCGAGCGCGGCTTCCAGAAGGACGAGATCGAGCGCTCCGCCTACCGGATCGCCCAGGAGACCGACAGCGGCGAGCGGGTCGTGGTCGGCGTCAACCGCTACACGATCGACGTCGAGGAACCCTACGAGCCGCTGCGCGTCGACCCCGCCATCGAGGCCCAGCAGGCCGACCGGCTCGGCAGGCTCCGCGCCGAACGCGACCAGGCCGCCGTCCACGCGGCACTCGCCGCGCTGAGGAAGGCCGCGGAAGGCACGGACAACGTCCTCTACCCGATGAAGGACGCCCTCAAGGCCCGCGCCACCGTCGGAGAGGTCTGCGACGCACTCCGAGGCGTCTGGGGCACCTACGTCCCCGTCAACGCGTTCTGAGCCCGCACGGGAGCCCATAGACGCAGGTCACAGCGGAGTGTCGTACTCGTATGCGACACTCCGCCTCATGCTGGGTGTCACCGATCTGTCGACCTATCTCGCGGGCGTCGTCCTCATCGTCCTCCTCCCGGGGCCGAACTCGCTCTACGTGCTGTCCGTGGCCGCCCGCAAGGGCACCCGCACCGGATACAAGGCCGCCGCGGGGGTGTTCACCGGCGACGCGATACTCATGACGCTGGCCGCGCTCGGCGCCGCCTCGCTGCTCCAGACGACCCCGCTCCTCTTCACCATCGTCAAGTACGCGGGCGCGGGCTACCTCACCTGGATGGCGATCGGCATGCTGCGCGCCGCGTGGAGCACGTGGCGGTCCCGCGGAGAGACGGCCCTCGCCGAGCCCGAGGAGACCCCGGCCGCCGCCGGCGAGAACCCGTACCGCCGCGCGCTGCTCATCAGCATCTTCAACCCGAAGGCGATCCTCTTCCTGATCTCCTTCTTCGTGCAGTTCGTGGACCCCGGCTACGCCTACCCGGCGCTCTCGTTCCTCGTCCTCGGCACGATCCTGCAGATCGGCAGCTTCCTCTACCTGACGGCCCTCATCTTCGGCGGCACCCGGCTCGCGGCCGTCTTCCGCCGCCGCAAGCGCCTCTCCGCGGGCGCGACCTCGGCGGCCGGCGCCCTCTTCCTCGGCTTCGCCGCGAAGCTCTCGCTCAGCAGCGCCGTCTGACGTTTGACCCTGACACCGTGTGAGGGCGTTCCGTAGGAGTCGTCATGTTCACCATCGGAGACTTCGCCCGGCACGGGCGGGTGTCGGTCCGGATGCTGCGCCACTACGACGCCATCGGACTGCTGCACCCGGCCCGGGTCGACCCGCACACCGGCTACCGCTTCTACGCGGCGGACCAGCTCGCCCGGCTCAACCGCGTCATCGCCCTCAAGGACCTCGGCTTCACCCTCGAACAGGTGGGGGCCATCCTCGACGAGACGATCGACGCGGAGGAGCTGCGGGGGATGCTGCGGTTGCGCCAGGCCGAGCTGGAAGCGGCCCTGGAAGCAGCGCGGGCACGGCTCGCCCAGGTCGGCGCGCGGCTCCGAGCCATCGAGAGCGAGGGACGCATGTCCACCCAGGACGTCGTCGTCAAGAAGATCCCCGCCGTCCGCGTCGCCGAGCTGAGCGCCGTCGCCGCGAGCTTCGGGCCGCACGACATCAGCCCGGTCATCGGACCCCTGTACGAGGAGCTGTGCGGTCGCCTGGAGGCCGCCGGGCTCACCGGGTTCGGCCCGGGGATCGCGTACTACGAGGACGCGGGCAAGGGCGACGGCTCGGTCGTCGTGCACGCGGCCATGACCGTGCCCGAGGGGACTGTCGTGGAGGGCGTCGAGGTGCACGTCCTGCCCGGCATCGAGGAGGCCGCGACCGTCGTGCACCGGGGCTCGATGGACGCCGTCCTGCCGACCGCGCAGACCCTCGCCCTGTGGATCGAGGCCAACGGCTACCGGTCGCGGCACCATGCCCGGGAGCTGTACCTGGAGTGCCCGGAGGACCGTTCGCAGTGGGTGACGGAGATCCAGGAGGCGATCGTCCGCGCCTGAGCGGTTCCCCGGGCCCCGGGACCCCCGCCCCACGGGTCCCGGGCCCGGTCCTACCGCTTCAGCGCCTTGCGCAGCCGCAGCGCGCGGCGGGCGAGCCGGCGGACCTTCGGGTGGCGGGGGAGGGGGAGGCCGCCGGGGAGGCCCAGGACGGTGAGGCGGCGGCGGGTGAAGTGGTGCCGGGTGTGCGCTGCGAGCGGGCCCGACAGGTGCCGTACCGCCGCCTCCCGCAGCTCGGGCCTGATCTTCGGCTGCATCGCGAAACCGACCGCCGCGACCAGGTCGTTCAGCTGCTCCGTACCGAGGCCGGCGCCGCCGCCGTCCTCGTCCAGGGGCGGGACGACCGTGTCCACCACCGTCAGGGGGACCCGGTTGCTGTTCTGGTACGGGGCGAGCCGTTCGAGCAGGGCGCGCGTGCCCACCCTCGCGACCGGCAGCCCGTAGAAGGTGTGCGCGGTCAGGAGCGCGGTGGAGAAGCAGCCGACGACGAGGGCGGGCCGCAGGGAGCGGTAGAGCACCTCGGCGAGCACCGGCCGGTCCTCCACGGTCAGCTCGGCGCCGAGCGCCTCCGCCTCGCGCACCAGCGCCCTCGACCGGGCGTCCGGGGCCGTCGGATGCGGCTTGAAGACCAGCCGCCGGTGCCCGCGGGCGACCGCGCCCCGCACCATCCGCAGGTGCAGCTCCTCCTCCTCGGCGACGGACAGCAGGTCGAGCGCCGCGAGGTACTGGCCGAGGAGCAGCGCAGGTCCCTCCGGCCGGGCACCGCCGGCGGCCGCGGGCCCGTCCTCCGGTGCGGGTTCCGACGCTTCCGGCGCGGCTCCCCGCGCCGCCTCCGGGTCCGTCCCCGCGAGCTCCTCGACGCACCGGAGGAACGCCTCCGTCGGTACGGCCTCCGCCACCGCGCCGAACTCGGCGAGCAGCAGCGGCGCGAGCCCCGGCACGAGGTCCAGGTGGAGCAGCCGGCCGACCCGCCCGCCGATCAGCGGGTCGATCTTGTTGCGGGTCGGTCCGTAGCTCATCAGGCCGTCCGCGTACACGGTGATCGGCGCGTCGGGCAGCAGCTGCGCGATGGCGAGCGCCGGCGTCACCTGGAGGGACTCCAGGGCGAGTTCGACCCGGTCGTCGCCGAGTGCCCAGATCCGCCGCAGATGGCGCTGGAGGAGCGGGAGGTCGCTCGCGCGGGGGGTCCAGCCGGCGGGGTGGAGCGGGGAGATCGTCTCGTTCCAGGAGAGGACCTCGTCGAAGCGGCCGCGCAGCCGCGCGAAGCCCTCGGCCTCGTCCAGCGCGGGGGTCGTCTCCGGCACGGCCGCGTTGTTGGTGACGAGGAGGATCCGGCGGTGGGCGGGCCCGAAGCGGCCGCTGTCGAGCGCGGCGGCGAGCGTCACCGCCCCGTACAGCGTGGAGGCGCAGAAGATCTGCGTGGTCGGGCGCGTCGCGCCCCGCTCGCTCGTCCGCCCGCTCATGCCGCCACCTCCGCGGACGCGGAACCCGCAGCGGAGCCCGCAGGGGGCGGGCCCGGACGGCGGCGGCGCAGTCTGCGCAGGGTCGCGGCACGGTCGGGACCCATCGCGGGCAGGACGTCGTCCAGGACGTCCTGCGGCATCCGCCGGAGCGCGCCGGCGCTCATCGCCTTCAGCTGCCGCGCCACCTCCGGCTCGAACCGTTCGATCGAGCCGATGTGGTGGGAGATCACCGCGCAATACGTGCGGACGGCTTTCGGGAGAAGGCGGGCGGCGTCCCGGTCCTTCGCCGTTTCCTCGATCACCTGGTCGAATGCGCGAATGAAATCCAATTGGCGTACGTCACCGATCTGGGTGAGAGACGTCGAAACACCGCGCCGATAGAAAACGCCGAGTTCGCTGATCGCGGCGAACGATTCCGCCTCGCGGTGCAGCCGCCAGATCCACGGCCGGTCCTCGGCCGTCCGCAGCCCGTGCGTGAAATGCAGCAGGCCCCGGTCGAGGAGCCGCCGGTGGTAGATCCCGGCCCAGGCGTAGGGGTAGTCGACGGAGGTCGTCCGGTGGGCCGGCAGGATCGCCGCCCGCGGGTCGAGGACCTCGCCGCGCCGGGGGACCGGCGCCCGCCGCACCGCGCGGTCGCGCCCGGTGACGGAGACGTGGTCGGTGCGGAGGAAGTCGCAGTCCAGTTCCTCGGCGGCGGCGACCAGGCGGCCGTAGTGGCCGGGGGCCAGCCAGTCGTCCCCGTCGAGGAAGGCGACGTACCGGCCGCGGGCCGCGTCGAGGCCGGTGTTGCGCGCGGTGGCGAGGCCCTCGTTCCGCTCGTGCCGGATCAGGACGGCGCCCGGCAGGTCGCGCGCGGCCCGTTCGAGGAGCTCCGGGGTCCCGTCCGACGAACAGTCGTCGACGAGCAGGAACTCGAAGTCCTCCCGCGCGTTGGCCCGCAGGCTCGTGAGGGTGTCGGGGGCGTATGTCTGCACGTTGAAGAACGGCACGACGACGGAGAGCTTGACCACGCGGCCGACGTTAGGCGCCGCCCCGGCATTCCCACCGACCGGCGGGCGGATGTCCGGTGAACACCGGGCGGCGGACGGATTAACCGCCTTTACCGACAGTGGATTACGGCCCCGAGGCGTCCGGAAATCGGTCTCCTTCAGAATTCCGAGCGGCTCTGTTCACCCTTTGTTGCGGCTCAGTTGGGACGGAAAGCGGAATGCCCTTCTAGCGTCCTCGGCGTGCAAGGAAGCAACCGAGAAGCGGTACGGGTCGCCGTGCTCGCCGACTCCGACACCCGGTGGAAATGGGGCGCCCTCACCGCGCGCCGCCTCACGACGGCGACAGCCGAACCCACCGGTTTCGTCCTGCGCGGACGGGCCACGCCCACCGCGCGCCAGCTCGCCGAGACCGGGGTGTCCGAGGCCGCCCCGCGCGAGGTGACGGGCGCGGAGTTCCTGCGCGCGGTACGGGACGCGGAGGCGCGCGGCGAGGGATACGACCTCGTCGTCCTCGCGCTCGTCGGCGGCACCGTCCGGGCCGTCCTCCAGGGCCTCGCCGACCTGCGCCTGGAGCGGCGCCCGGTGATCGTCACCGGCTACGTCGGCGTCGTCTACGAGAAGCTGACCGACGGCCTCCTGCTGCGTCACGGCGCCGACGTCGTCCTCGCCAACTCCCGCCACGACGCCGAGCGTTTCCGCGCCGTCTACGCGGGCGTGGGCGCCGGAACCGACCCGGTCGTCGAGGCCGCGCTGCCCTTCCTCGGCGGCTCCCCCTACACGCCCGAGGCGGGCCGCGACACCCTGGTCTTCGCCGCCCAGCCGTCCGTCCCCGCCACCCGGGCCGAACGCTCCTACGTACTGAGGCGGTTGATCGCCCACGCCCGGCTCCACCCCGGCCGCGAGGTGCTCCTCAAGCTCCGCTCCAAGCCGGGCGAACACACCACGCACCTGGAGGAGTTCCCCTTCCAGAAGCTGGTCCGCGAACTCGACCCGCCCGCCAACTTCCGCCTCGTGTACGGGCACATGGGCGAGGTCCTCGACCGAACCGACCTCCTGGTCACCGTCTCCTCCACGGCCGCGCTCGAAGCCCTCCACCGGCGGATCCCCACCGCGGTCCTCACCGACCTCGGGGTCCGCGAGGCGCTCGGCAACCACCACTTCGTCGGCTCCGGCCTGCTGACCTCCTTCGACCGGCTCGACAAGGGCCTCGCCCCGGCACCCGACGAGACCTGGCTCGCCCGGCAGGGTGTGGCGTCCGACCGTCCGTACGAGCAGGCCTTCGACGCGGCCCGCGAGCGGGTCGCCGAACTCCTGGCGCTCCCCGCGCCGCCCCCCGTCACCCCCTACTACACCGCGGAGTCGGCCCCCGGATACCTGCCCGGGATCCTCGCCCGCCACCGCCTGGACGTCACCGCGCCGGAACCCCGCGAGAGCGGCCTGCGCCGGATCGTCCGGGAGGCGGCGCGAGGCGCGTACCGCCACGGCGTGCAGCGCGTCGCCCCCGCCATCCGCCGCCTGGGAGAACTCTGATGAGCGCCACCCCCACCGCCGACCCGACCACGGCCCCCGCCGCGCACCCGGGTGCCGCCCCCGCCGACCCGACCACGGCCCCCGCCACGCACCCGGGTGCCACCCCCGCCGCGGAACCCGCCCCCACCGTGCTCGCCGTCATCCCCGCCCGGGGCGGCTCCAAGGGCGTGCCCGCCAAGAACCTCGCCCCGGTGGCCGGCGTCCCGCTGGTGGCCCGCGCCGTCCGCGCCTGCCTCGGCGCCCGCCCGGTCAGCCACGTCGTGGTCTCCACGGACGACGCCGCCATCGCGACGGCGGCCCGCACCGCCGGCGCCGAGGCCGTGCACCGGCCCGCCGGACTCGCGGGCGACACCGCCACCAGCGAGGCTGCCGTCCTGCACGCCATGGACGCCTTCGAGGCCACCCACGGCCGTGCCGCCGACGTCGTCCTCCTCGTCCAGTGCACCAGCCCCTTCCTCACCTCGGCCGAGGTCGCCGACACCGTCGCCCGGATCACCTCGGGCGCCGCCGACACCGCCTTCACGGCCGCCCCCACGCACGGCTTCCTCTGGCGCGAGACCCCCGGAGGGGCCACCGGCGTCAACCACGACAAGGCGCACCGGCCCCGCCGCCAGGACCGCGAGCCCGAGTACCTGGAGACCGGCGCCGTCTACGCGATGGACGCGACCGGCTTCCGCACCCACGGGCACCGCTTCTTCGGCCGCACCGCGCTCGTCGTCACCGACCCCGCGCGGGTCCTGGAGATCGACGACCCGCACGACCTGGCCCGCGCCAAGGCCCTCGCGCCGCTCCTCGACGAGCCCGTCACCCCGGGCCTCGCCGACGTCGACGCCGTCGTCCTCGACTTCGACGGCACCCAGACCGACGACCGGGTCCACCTCGACGCCGAGGGGCGCGAATTCGTCTCCGCGCACCGCGGCGACGGCCTCGGCATCGCCGCCCTGCGCCGCGCCGGACTCCCCGTCCTCATCCTCTCCACCGAACAGAACGCCGTCGTCGCCGCCCGCGCACGCAAGCTCAGGATCCCCATCCTCCACGGCATCGACCGCAAGGACCGGGCCCTCAAAGAGTGGTGCGACGCCGAGGGCATCGACCCGCAGCGCGTCCTCTACGCCGGCAACGACGTCAACGACCTGCCCTGCTTCCACCTCGTCGGCTGGCCCGTCGCGGTGAGCAGCGCCCACGACTCCGTACGGGCCGCGGCCCGCGCGGTCACCGTCACCCCCGGCGGCTCCGGAGCGATCCGCGAGATCGCCGCATGGCTCCTCGGACCCGAGCTCGACACCCCCGCACGCACCACCACCGACGCGTAAGGAACCACACCGTGAACACCCGTCTGCGCACCTTCGGCGAGAAGACCGCCGGCCCCGGCCACTCCGTGTACGTCACCGGCGAGATCGGCATCAACCACAACGGTGAGCTGGAGAACGCCCTCGCGCTCGTCGACGTCGCCGCCGACGCCGGCTGCGACGCCGTCAAGTTCCAGAAGCGCACCCCGGAGATCTGCACCCCGCGCGACCAGTGGGACATCGAGCGGGACACCCCCTGGGGCCGCATGACGTACATCGACTACCGCCACCGCGTGGAGTTCGGCGAGGACGAGTACCGCGCCATCGACGAGCACTGCCGCAAGCGCGGCATCGACTGGTTCGCCTCCCCGTGGGACACCGAGGCCGTCGCCTTCCTGGAGAAGTTCGACGTCCCCGCCCACAAGGTCGCCTCGGCCTCCCTCACCGACGACGAGCTGCTCCGCGAGCTGCGCGCCACCGGCCGCACCGTCATCCTCTCCACCGGAATGTCCACCCCGAAGCAGATCCGGCACGCCGTCGAGGTCCTCGGCTCGGACAACATCCTGCTCTGCCACGCCACCTCGACCTACCCGGCCAAGGCCGAGGAGCTCAACCTCCGCGTCATCCAGACGCTCCAGGAGGAGTACCCGAACGTCCCGATCGGCTACTCCGGCCACGAGACCGGCCTCCAGACCACCCTCGCCGCCGTCGCCCTCGGCGCCACCTTCGTCGAGCGCCACATCACCCTCGACCGTGCCATGTGGGGATCCGACCAGGCCGCCTCCGTCGAGCCGCAGGGCCTCCAGCGCCTGGTCCGCGACATCCGCACCATCGAGACGGCCCTCGGCGACGGCGTCAAGAAGGTCTACGAGTCCGAGCTCGGCCCGATGAAGAAGCTCCGCCGGGTCCAGGGGCTCGTCGCCGCATGACCGGGCAGCTGGCGTTCGTCGAGAGCCCGGTCCAGCTCCTCAACGTCCTGGAATGGGCGCACACCCGCACGCCCGCCGGTGATCCGGCGGACGCCGCCGCACCCCTCACGGTCGTCGTCCTCTCGCCGACCGACCCCATGTCACGCGGCCAGCTGCGCAGGATGGCGCAGCTGGCCCGGGACGAGGGGCTCACCGTCAGGTGGCAGGAGGCCCGCGGCGGCCGCGGGGCGCTCGTGCGCACCCTGCGGGAGCTCGCCGGCCCGCTGCGCGCGGCGGAGCGGGTGATCATCGGGGACCCGTTCTCGCGGTACGTCCAGCTGCTCCTGTCCCTCTTCTCCCCCCGCCGGCTGACGGTGGTCGACGACGGCACCGCCACCATGGAGTTCGCCGCCCAGCTCGGCCGGGGCGAGCGCCTGGTGCGCTGGCACCGCAAGGGCAGCCTGGGCCCGCGCGAGCTGGTGCTCGCCCCGGTGACCTCGCTGGCCCGCCGACGGCTCGCCCCGGCCCGCGGCCGTACCGTCGAGATCTTCACCTCGCTGCCCGTCGAGGCCCCGGACGGCCTCACGGTCACCGAGAACGCGTTCGCCTGGACCCGGACCCGCTTCGGCCCGCCGCTGCTCACCCGCGGCGCCGACCTGGTGGGCACCTCGCTGGTCGAGACGGGTGTGGTCGACGCCGACCACTACTCCCGGGTGGTGGGCGAGCTGGCCGGCACCCACGGCGCCACCCGCTACTTCGCGCACCGCAGGGAGAGCGCCGAGAAGCTGCACCGGATCGCGGTCGAGACGGGCCTCCAGGTGGTCCGGCCCGACCTGCCCCTGGAGCTGATCGCCCGGCGCGGCCCCATCGGGCGTACGGTCGTCAGCTTCCCCTCCACCGTGGTGCACACCCTGCCGCTGGCCCTGGCCGGCACGGGGGTGAAGGTCGCCGTCTGCGAGATCGCGCCCGAGTGGCTGCGGAAGAGCGCCTCACCGCGGGCGCAGGGCTTCCTGTCCGTGGTGACGGGCACGGCCGCCCACGAGGTCGACCGGCTGACCGCGCGGGCCGTGTCCCCCGCCGACCGGCTCGAATTCGGCTGAGCGTACCCACATGGAACGGTCTTCATGCCGGGCAAACCGATATTCTTTCCCCTAACGGGCTGAACTTTTCGTGATCAACGGGCAGTTGACCTCCCCACGGGCCTACCCTTCAAAGGGTGAACCAGTTGAAGTCCCGTGAGCCAGGCTCCGTCACCCTGCCCGGAACGCTGTCCGCAACCCTGCGCGCCGAACTGATCGACTTCCGCAGGGACTTGCACATGCACCCCGAGCTCGGGAACCAGGAGTTCCGTACGACCGCCGCGCTCAAGGCCCGCCTGGAGGCGGCCGGCCTCGCGCCGAAGGTCCTCCCGGCCGGCACGGGGCTCGTCTGTGACATCGGCACGCGGGACCGCGACCGCCCCATGCTGGCGATCCGCGCCGACCTCGACGCGCTGCCCATCCCCGACGTCAAGACCGTCGCCTACCGCTCCACCGTGGCCAACCGCGCCCACGCCTGCGGACACGACGTCCACACCACCACCGCCCTCGGCGCCGGCCTCGTCCTCGCCGAGCTCGACCGGCAGGGCCTCCTCCCCAACGCCGTGCGGCTGATCTTCCAGCCCGCCGAGGAGGTCCTCCCCGGAGGCGCGGCCGACGCCGTGGAGGCAGGCGTCCTGGACGGCGTCGGCCGGATCATCGCCGTCCACTGCGACCCCCGCGTCGACGCCGGCAAGATCGGGCTCCGGGTCGGCCCCATCACCTCCGCCTGCGACCGCCTGGAGATCACCCTCGACGGCCCCGGCGGCCACACCGCCCGGCCGCACCTCACCACCGACCTCGTCACCGCCGCCGCCCGGGTCGCCACCGACGTCCCCGCCGTCCTGGCCCGCCGCGTCGACGCCCGCTCCGGGCTCTCGGTCACCTGGGGCCGCATCGAGGCCGGTCACGCCCCCAACGTCATCCCGCAGCACGCCGAGCTCTCCGGCACCGTCCGCTGCCTCGACCTGCCGGCCTGGCGGGAGGCGCCCGACCTGGTGCACGCGGCGGTCGACGAGGTCGCGACCCTGCACCGGGCCAAGTCGACCGTGACCTACGTGCGGGGCGTCCCCCCGGTCGTCAACGACGCGGCCGTCACCGAGCTGCTCCACGACGCCATGGCCGCCCGCCGCGGACCGCACGCCATCGAGGACACCGAGCAGAGCCTCGGCGGCGAGGACTTCTCCTGGTACCTGGAGCACGTCCCCGGTGCCATGGCCCGGCTCGGCGTCCGCACCCCCGGCGACCCGCGGGTCCGCGACCTGCACGCCGGGGACTTCGACGTGGACGAGCGGTGCATCGAAGCCGGCGTCGAGCTCTTCACCGCCGCGGCCCTCCTGGACGCCGCCCCGAGGCCCTGACGGACGCCCCCGGGGCCCGGCGGGACTCCCGCCGGGCTTCGCCGTCCGGTGATCAACAACACGCCCCGGCGGTGATCAACGCCACGCCTGACCCGTTGAAATCCGGCCGCACCCTCCACTCGGCCGTCCGGCCCACCGTCCGGCGTGTCTCCGTTCCACGGTCTCCCCAACGCCCTTACCGGGCTGTATAACCGGCGGTACCGGGCCGAACGCCCCCGGTCGCCTCGGCTGGCCGGTTCGCGACGATCCGATAACGACTCATGAACGGGTCTTTAACTGACATCTACGCGCGTTACGATCGCCGCGAAACCAGCGCCGGAAGAGGCGCTTTCGGTCAGTCTTGAAGGGACCCTCCTCTTGCGCCGGATCACCAGGATCACGACCGTGGGCATCGCCTCCGCGGCGCTCGCCCTGTCCGTCACCGCCTGTGGCAAGTCGTCGACCGACTCGGGCAGCTCCAGCACCGCCTCGGACTCGAAGGCGACCAAGGCCGCCATCGCGTACGACATCGGCGGCCGCGGCGACCAGTCGTTCAACGACGCCGCCTACGCGGGCCTCAAGAAGGCCGAGGACGAGCTCGGCGTCAAGGGCGCCGAGGCCGAGCCGTCGTCCGGAGAGGGCGACGCCGACAAGGTCGCGCGCCTCACCGCGCTGGCCCGCGCCGGCAACAACCCGGTCATCGGCGTCGGCTTCGCGTACGCCCCGGCCATCGAGAAGGTCGCCAAGGCCTACCCGAAGACCACGTTCGGCCTCATCGACGACACGTCGGTCACCGCCCCGAACATCGCCAACCTCGTCTTCAACGAGGAGCAGGGCTCCTACCTGGCCGGCGTCGCCGCCGCCAAGGCGTCGAAGACCGGCACGGTCGGCTTCATCGGCGGCGTCGAGGTCCCGCTGATCAAGAAGTTCGAGGCGGGCTTCGCGCAGGGCGTCAAGGACACCAACCCCAAGGCGAAGGTCCTCGTCCAGTACCTGACCCAGCCGCCGAACTTCGACGGCTTCTCGAAGCCCGACCTCGGCAAGGCCGCCGCGCAGGGCCAGCTCGACAAGGGCGCCGACGTGATCTACGCCGCCGCCGGTCTGGCCGGCTCCGGCTCGATCGAGGCCGCCGCGACCGCGGGCAAGTGGGCCATCGGCGTCGACTCCGACCAGTACAACCAGGCGGGTCTGGCCTCCTACAAGGACCACATCCTGACCTCGGTCACCAAGGACGTCTCCGACTCGGTCTTCAACGTGATCAAGTCGGTCAAGGACGGCAAGCCGCAGTCCGGCGAGGTCCGCTACGGCCTCGCCACGGACGGCGTCGGCCTGGCCGACTCCAACCCGGCGTACGTCAAGATGACCGACGTCACCGCCGCCGTGGCGAAGGCGAAGCAGGACATCATCGACGGCAAGATCACGGTCAAGACCGCTCCGTAAGGACACCCAGGTCACGACCTGAGCCCGGGCCCGGCGTCCGGTGGCACCCCCACCGGACCCGGGCCCCGGCCCCATTCCCGTACGGGTTTTCATTTTTCGGCAGCGCTACGCGTGTAGATGTCTCCCTGGCACGATAACTTCGCCCCGCCCTGCCCTCCCGCTCCCACTCCTTCCGGCCAAGGAGAGTGCGTCATCAACGCGTCCAGCCCCCCTGCCGTAGAACTTCACGGCATCACCAAGCGGTTCCCCGGCGTCGTCGCCAACAAGGACATCGCCATCACGGTCCGCAAGGGCACCGTGCACGCCCTCATCGGCGAGAACGGCGCCGGCAAGTCGACCCTCATGAAGATCCTCTACGGCATGCAGAAGCCGGACGAGGGCACCATCGCCGTCGACGGCGAGCAGGTCACCTTCTCCAGCCCCGGTGACGCCATCGCGCGCGGCATCGGCATGGTGCACCAGCACTTCATGCTCGCCGACAACCTCACCGTCCTGGAGAACGTCGTCCTCGGCGGCGAGAAGCTCTACGGCATCGGCGCCAAGGCCCGCAAGAAGATCCAGGAGATCTCCGACGCGTACGGCCTCGGCGTCCGCCCCGACGTGCTGGTCGAGGACCTCGGCGTCGCCGACCGGCAGCGCGTGGAGATCCTCAAGGTCCTCTACCGCGGCGCCAAGATCCTCATCCTCGACGAGCCGACCGCCGTGCTCGTCCCGCAGGAGGTCGACGCGCTCTTCGACAACCTGCGCGAGCTCAAGTCCGAGGGCCTGACCGTCATCTTCATCTCGCACAAGCTGGGCGAGGTCCTGAAGGTCGCCGACGACATCACCGTCATCCGCCGGGGCACCACGGTCGGCACCGCCGACCCGAAGACGGCCACCACCAAGCAGCTCGCCGAGCTGATGGTCGGCACCGAGCTGCCCTCGCCGGAGACCCGCGAGTCGACCGTCACCGACGTGCCGATGCTCCAGGTCAAGGAGCTGACGCTCACCGAGGCGGGTGCCGCGTCCGCCGCCCCGCTCACCACCGCGGCCCCGCCGGACCCGTCCGGCGCGGTCGGGCTCCAGGAGATCGGCGAGGGCCGCAAGCTCCTCGACGACATCTCCCTGACCATCCACAAGGGCGAGATCCTGGGCATCGCCGGCGTCGAGGGCAACGGCCAGACCGAGCTCATCGAGGCCCTCATGGGCATGAACAGCCCCGACGCGGGCGTCATCACCCTCGACGGCGAGGACATCTCCAACGTCTCGGTGCGCAAGCGCCGCGAGGGCGGCATCGGCTACATCCCCGAGGACCGGCACCGCCACGGCCTGCTCCTGGAGGCCCCCCTCTGGGAGAACCGCATCCTCGGCCACGTCACCGAGGCCCCCAACTCCAAGCGCGGCGTCCTCGACCCGAAGGCGGCCCGCAAGGACACCGAGCGGATCGTGCGCGAGTACGACGTCCGCACCCCCGGCATCGACGTCACCGCGTCCTCCCTCTCCGGCGGCAACCAGCAGAAGCTGATCGTCGGCCGCGAGATGAGCCACGCGCCCAAGTTCCTGATCGCCGCCCACCCCACCCGCGGTGTGGACGTCGGCGCCCAGGCGCAGATCTGGGACGCGATCCGTGACGCCCGCCGCGAGGGCCTGGCGGTGCTGCTGATCTCCGCCGACCTCGACGAGCTGATCGGCCTCTCCGACACCCTCCGGGTCATGTACCGCGGCAAGCTCGTCGCGGACGCCGACCCCGCCACCATCACGCCCGAGGAGCTGGGCTCCGCCATGACCGGCGCGGCCACCGGCCGCCTGGAGGGCACCGAAGCGCAGTCCGAAGACGGTGACGCCCGATGATGAAACTCGACAAGGACAAGCTGATCATCGGCGCCGCCGGCCCGGTGCTCGCCCTCCTCACCTCGTTCGTGCTCACCGTCCTGGTGCTGCTCGCGACGGGCCTCGACCCGATCGAGCCGATCCGGCTCATGATCGAGAACGCCGGTTACTCGGACATCCAGGTCCTGATCGTCAACCAGACCGGCATCTACTACCTGGCAGCCCTGGCCGTGGCCATCGGTTTCCGGATGAACCTGTTCAACATCGGTGTCGACGGCCAGTACCGCCTCGCCGCGATGGTCGCCGCCCTGGTCGGCGCCTCCGTCGAGCTGCCCGGCCCGCTGCACATCCTGCTGATCGTGCTCGTCGCGATGCTGACGGGTGCCTTCTGGGCCGGCATCGCCGGCATCCTGAAGACCGCCCGCGGCGTCTCCGAAGTCGTCTCGACGATCATGCTGAACGCCATCGCGACCTCGCTGGTGGCCTGGCTGATCCTGCCGAAGAACTTCGGCGTCCAGCCCGCGGGCTCCAACAACCTCACCACCGGCGAGATCTCCGAGTCGGGCTGGTTCCCCGGCATCGACATGGGCGAGGGCAACGGGGTCATCTACGGCTTCACGTTCGTCGCGTTCGCCCTCGGCGTCGTCTACTGGTTCGTCCTCAACCGCACCCGCTTCGGCTTCGACCTGCGTGCCACCGGCGCCAGCGAGTCCGCCGCGCAGGCCAGCGGCGTCGACGCCAAGAAGATGATCCTCACCTCGATGCTGATCTCGGGCGCGCTGGCCGGCCTCTCCGGCATGCCGACGCTGCTGGGCGAGTCCCACACGTACAGCCTCGACTTCCCGACCGGTGTCGGCTTCACCGCCATCACCATCGCGCTGCTCGGCCGCAACCACCCGGTCGGCATCTTCTTCGCCGCGCTCCTCTTCGCGTTCCTCGACAAGGCGTCCTCGACGCTCGACACCTTCGGTTACCCGAAGGAGATCACCGTGATCATGCAGGGCATCATCGTGATCGCCGTCGTGGTCTCGTACGAGCTCGTCCGCCGTTACGGCATTCGCCGCCAGCAGCAGAAGGTCGGCGAGGAACTCGCCGCCGGCGGTGCCCTCAAGACCGACAAGGAGGTCGCGGCATGAGCAGCACCACCGTCTCCAAGCCGAGCGCCGCGCCCAAGGGCGGCGGCAGCCGCAAGCTCACCTGGCCGTGGATCCTGCTGATCGTCGCGGCCGGCCTCGTGCTCTTCTCGCTGGTCCGGGCCGTCTCCGGGGCCAACGACCTCACCTCCGTGGGCCAGGTCTCCGGCGCGCTCCAGCTCGCCGTCCCGATCGGCCTCGCCGGTCTCGGCGGTCTGTGGGCCGAGCGCGCGGGCGTCGTCAACATCGGCCTCGAAGGCATGATGATCCTCGGCACCTGGTTCGGTGCCTGGGCCGGCTACCAGTGGGGCCCCTGGGTGGGCGTCCTGTTCGGCCTGCTCGGCGGCGCGCTGGGCGGCCTGCTGCACGCGATCATCACCGTGACGTTCAACGTGAACCACATCGTCTCCGGTGTGGCGATCAACATCCTCGCGGTGGGCTTCACCCAGTACCTGTCGAACTTCACGTTCGCCGAGGCCGAGGGCGGCTCCTCCAAGCAGTCCCCGCGCATCGACCCGATCACCGACATCACCATCCCAGGGCTCTCCGACTGGCTGATGGACCTCCAGCAGAAGCACTGGTTCCTGATCTCGGACCTCGCCGGCATCCTCGGCGGCCTGGTCACCAACCTGTCGCTGCTGACCGTCGTCGCCATCCTGCTGATCCCGGCCACCTGGTGGGTGCTGTGGCGCACGGCCTTCGGCCTGCGGCTGCGCTCCTGCGGTGAGAACCCGGTCGCGGCCGAGTCCCTCGGCGTGAACGTCTACAAGTACAAGTACATCGCCGTCACCGTCTCCGGCGCCCTCGCGGGCCTCGGCGGCGCGTTCCTCGCGATCGTCGCCACCGGCATCTACCAGGAGGGCCAGACCGGCGGCCGCGGCTACATCGGTCTCGCCGCGATGATCTTCGGCAACTGGATGCCCGGCGGCATGGCGCTCGGCGCCGGCCTCTTCGGCTTCACCGACAGCCTCAAGCTGCGCGGTGGCGCCGAGAACGTCCACGCGCTGCTGCTGCTCGTCGCGCTGCTCCTGGTGATCGCCGCGCTGTGGCAGATGTACCGCAAGAAGTGGGTCGTGGCGGCGATCGGCGCGATCTTCGCCGTCGGCTTCTTCCTCTGGTACGTCCTCACCGACGAGGTCCCGAGCCAGTTCGTCGACGCCGCCCCGTACATCACCACCCTGCTCGTGCTGGCCCTCTCGGCCCAGCGCCTGCGGATGCCCAAGGCGGACGGCCTGCCGTACCGGAAGGGCCAGGGCAAGTGACGACCGCGCCCGACTGGGAGGCCCTGCGGGTCACGGCTCGCGAGGCGATGTCCCGCGCCTATGCCCCGTACTCCGGCTACCCGGTCGGCGCGGCGGCCCTCGTGGACGACGGGCGGACGGTCTCCGGCTGCAACGTGGAGAACGCCTCGTTCGGGCTCGGCCTGTGCGCCGAGTGCGGGCTGGTCTCCCAGCTGCAGGCGACCGGAGGCGGCCGGCTGACCCACTTCGTCTGCGTGGACGGCCGGGGCGAGTCCCTGGTCCCGTGCGGCCGCTGCCGCCAGCTCCTGTACGAGTTCGGCGGCCCCGAGCTCGTCCTGGAGACCCCGCAGGGGTTCCTGACCCTGGCCGAGATGCTCCCGCAGGCCTTCGGCCCGGACCACCTCGCCAAGTAGCACCTCGGAGCGACCCTTCCGGCACGATGGGAAGGGTCGCTCCCCCCTTTCCCCTCTATGCGCGTAGAAAGAGGCACCACCATGGACGTCATCTCCGTCATCCGCACGAAGCGGGACAAGGGCGAGCTGAGCCCGGAGCAGATCGACTGGGTCATCGACGCCTACACCCGCGGCGTGGTCGCCGACGAGCAGATGTCGGCCCTGGCGATGGCCATCCTGCTGAACGGCATGAACCGCGCGGAGATCGCCCGCTGGACCGCCGCGATGATCGCGTCCGGCGAGCGCATGAACTTCGACGCCCTCTCCCGCCCGACCGCCGACAAGCACTCCACCGGCGGCGTCGGCGACAAGATCACCCTCCCGCTCGCCCCGCTCGTCGCCGCCTGCGGCGCGGCCGTGCCGCAGCTCTCCGGCCGGGGCCTCGGCCACACCGGCGGCACCCTCGACAAGCTGGAGTCCATCCCCGGCTGGCGCGCCCTGCTCTCCAACGAGGAGATGCTGCACGTCCTCGACACCACCGGCGCCGTCATCTGCGCCGCCGGCGACGGCCTCGCCCCCGCCGACAAGAAGCTCTACGCGCTCCGCGACGTCACCGGCACGGTCGAGGCCATCCCGCTGATCGCCTCCTCGATCATGTCCAAGAAGATCGCCGAGGGCACCGGCTCGCTCGTCCTGGACGTCAAGGTCGGCACCGGCGCCTTCATGAAGAACATCGAGGACGCGCGCGAGCTGGCGCGGACGATGGTCGGCCTCGGCACCGACAGCGGCGTGAAGACCGTCGCGCTGCTCACCGACATGTCCACCCCGCTCGGCCTCACCGCGGGCAACGCCCTGGAGGTCCGCGAGTCCGTCGAGGTCCTCGCCGGCGGCGGCCCCGCCGACGTCGTCGAGCTGACGATCGCCCTCGCCCGCGAGATGCTCGACGCGGCCGGCGTCAAGGACGCCGACCCGGCCAAGGCCCTCGCCGACGGCTCCGCGATGGACGTCTGGCGCCGCATGATCTCCGCCCAGGGCGGCGACCCGGACGCCACCCTCCCGGTCGCCCGCGAGCAGCACGTCATCACGGCCCCGTCGACCGGCGTCCTCACCCGCCTCGACGCCTACGACATCGGCATCGCCGCCTGGCGCCTCGGCGCCGGCCGCGCCCGCAAGGAGGACCCGGTGCAGGCGGGCGCGGGCGTCGAGCTGCACGCCAAGCCCGGCGACACGGTGACGGAGGGCCAGCCGCTGCTCACCCTCCACACGGACACCCCGGAGAAGTTCGAGTACGCGCTGAAGTCCCTGGGATCGGCCTGGGACATCGCCGCCCCGGGCACCGCGTTCACCCCGAACCCGATCGTCCTGGACCGCATCGCCTGAGGCCCGAGCCGCCGACGCCTTCGGCCGTACGGGACCGGTGGGGGTCCACCGGTCCCGTACGGTCTCCGGTCAGAGAGCCGCCGCGCCGAGCAGCCCCGGCAGCTCCCGCATGGAGTCGAAGACCACCGTCCGGGGGCCCATCAGGCGGTCGGCGCGGGTCAGGCCGCCGCAGTAGCCGAAGGCCCGCATCCCGGCCGCGCGGGCGGCCTGGACGCCGTACGGGCTGTCCTCGACGACGGCGCAGCGCTCGGGCGGGACGCCCATCGTGGCCGCCGCGTGCAGGAAGAGGTCCGGGGCGGGCTTGCCGCGGGCGACGTCGCGGGCGCTGAAGATCCGGCCCTCGAAGCGGTCGATCAGCCCGACGCGGCCCAGGTTCTTGCGGATGCCGGCGTGGCTGCCGTTGGACGCGAGGCAGTACGGGACGGCCAGCGCGTCCAGGACTCCGGCGACGCCCTCCACGGCCGTCAGCTCGGCGTCCAGCGCGTCCTCGTACCGCTGCTTGAACGGAGCCTGCCAGCCGGGTTCGAGCGGGCTGCCCCTGCGCTCCTCCACGATCGCGGTGAGCATCTCGTGCGAGGAGCCGACGAAGTAGTCGGCGACCTCCGTCTCGGTGAACTCCGCCCCCAGGGACGCGAACACCTCCCGGTCCACGCGGCAGTAGATCCGCTCGCTGTCCACCAGAACGCCGTCACAGTCGAAGATCACCAGTTCGACAGGCTCGTGAGTCATGATCGAGAGCCTAGGCGGTGCCTCGGGGGTGCCCCGCGGGCTTTTTCCGATGAGTTCCGGGCGCCCGGGCGGTCGTACGGGATGTGGACACCAGTCGACCGCTCGTCCTGACCCTGCCCGCCCGCCTCGGCCACGGCGAGGTGGCGCTGCTCTGCGCCGAGCTCGGCGCGGCCCCGCCCGGCGACGTCGTCTGCGAGGTCGGCGCACTCACCCACGCCGACCTCGCGGCCGTCGACGCCCTGGCCCGCCTCAAGCTGGCCGCCGCCCGCCGGGGCCACCGCATCCGCTTCCACGGAGCACGCCGCACGGCCGAAACGCCCCAGTAGCTCCGCTACGAGGGCGCCCCGGCCGCACGCCGATCGCACGCACCGAACGACCCGGCCTGATCCGACGCGAATCGTCAGACAGGCCCTAGGCCTCTAGCCGGGCAGGCAGGTCGAAGAGCGGGAACCAGCGCTCGGTGTCGAGGAAGAAGTCCATGCCGCCGACCTTGCCGTCGCGCAGCTCCAGGACGATCAGCGCCCACGGGCTGAAGCCGCCCGCCGGGTCCGGGTGGTACTGGGCGAAGGCGGGGGAGCCGTTCGCCACGGTCGGCACCAGCTTCGAGCCGGAGCAGACCTCGCCGACGCCCAGCATCCAGCCGACGATGTCGTCGTGGCCCTGGAGCCAGAGGTCGTACGGAGGCATGGACATGGTCGCGTCCTCGTGGAGGAGCGCGGTGAGCGCCTTCATGTCGTAGCCCTCGAAGGCGGCGACGTACCGCTCCAGGAGCGCCTTCTGCTCCTCGTCCAGCGGGTTCGCCGTGTCGGAGGCGGCGGGCGCCTGCTCGGCGAGGGTCGCGCGGGCCCGCTGGAGTGCGCTGTTGACCGAGGCGACGGAGGTGTCGAGGAGCTCGGCGACCTCGCTCGCCTTCCAGGCGAGCACCTCGCGCAGGATGAGCACCGCGCGCTGCTTCGGCGGCAGGTGCTGGAGCGCGGCCACGAACGCGAGCCGCACGGTCTCCCGGTGCACGGCGGTCTCCGCGGGGTCGGCGACCGTGGGCAGCACCCGTCCGTCCGGAACCGGCTCAAGCCAGGTGATCTCCGGCTGCTGGACGAGCTTCGCCTGCGCCACCGGCGTCGGGGAGGTGAGGTCCATCGGCCGCGCCCTCTTGTTGCCCGCGTTCAGCGCGTCCAGGCAGACGTTGGTCGCGATCCGGTAGAGCCAGGACCGCAGTGACGAGCGGCCCTCGAAGGAGTCGATGGCCTTCCAGGCCCGGACCATCGTGTCCTGCACCGCGTCCTCCGCCTCGAAGGAGGATCCGAGCATCCGGTAGCAGTAACCGGTCAGCTCCCTGCGGTACTTGTCGAGTTCGTCGGTCGTCGCGGTCGCGGCATCACTCATCGGGTCCACACCCCACTCACCCCTCACCGGCCCCGTCCGGGGCCGGTGAGAGGGAAGCTACCGCAGGCGACTGACAGCCGGGGTCAGGTTCCCGGCTTGCGGCCGTAGACGAAGACGTCGTCGCCGTTCCTGAGGAGGTTCCAGTACGCCTTCGCGTCCGCCGAGCGCATGTTGACGCAGCCGCCCGAACCCGGCGGGTTCCACATGGACTTGGTGGTCGAGTGGAATGCCTGGCCGCCGTCGAAGAACTGCGAGTACGGCATGGAGACGTGGTAGAGCGTCGACCAGTGGTTGATGTTCCGCCAGTAGATCTTCTTGGAGCCGGTACGGGTCTCGGCGCCGTCCCGGCCGGTGCGCACCGGCACCGGGCCGTACTTCAGCCGCGCCCCGTCCTGGATCCAGCTGAGCTGGCGCGTCAGGTCGACGCAGGCGATCCGGCCCCGGTTGGTCGGGCAGGCGCCCGAGCGGTTGGGGTTGGTGCCGGCGGCCTTCTGCTGGAGCATCGTGTTCATCGTGCGCCAGGTGAGCGGGCCCGCGTACCCCATGGACGGGGTGATGCCGTGCTTGCGCTGGAAGGCCTGGATGGCCTGACAGTCGCCGAGCGACTGGCGGCCGTCGACCGTCCGGCCGAGGAACTTCTCCACCTGCTTCTGGTACGGCCCCGTCGTCACGTTGCAGGACGCCGCCTGCGCCGGCGCCGCGCCGAGCGCGATCGTCGCCGGCACCACGAGCGACGTGATCCCGGCGGCGATGCCCGCTCTTCTGCCTATGCGCTGTGCGATTCTTTTCATGATCGTCAACTCCCCCTCGGGTCCCTGAACTTGAGGACGTACGGGGGAGTGTGAACGGTTGCGGCCCCCGAAGGGAATCCGCGTGCGCCTCCGGGTCGTGCCTCAGGCGGCGGCCGGGTGCGGGCGCCGCGCCTCGAGGCGCGCGCTGTGCGAGCCGTACAGCGTCACCGAGACGACGCCGAGGACCGCGACCAGACCGATGAGGACCGTGCCCGCCCAGCCGCCCGCGTGGAAGGCGATCGCGCCGAGCGTGCCGCCCGCGCTGCTGCCGAGGTAGTACGCGGACTGGTAGAGCGCCGAGGCCTGCGCGCGGCCCGTCTTCGCCGTACGGCTCACCGAGGAGGAGGCGACCGCGTGGCCCGCGAAGAATCCGGCCGTGATCAGGACCAGCCCGGCCAGCACCGCGGCGAGGGAGTCGGCGAGCGAGAGCAGCAGGCCCGCGGCGGTGGTGGAGACCGCCAGGTAGAGCGCCCCGCGCCGGCCGAGACGCCCGACGAGCTTCCCGGCGGCGGCCGAGGAGACCGTGCCGACCAGGTAGACCAGGAAGATCGAGCCGATCACGCCCTGGGGAAGGGAGAACGGGGCCTCGACGAGCCGGTAGCCGATCACCGTGTACACCGCGCCGAAGACCGTCATGAACAGCGCGCCGATCACGTACAGGCGCACGAGAAGCGGGTCGGACAGATGGCCGCGGACGGTGCGCGCCAGCGCCTTCGGGTTCAGCGTGCCCGGCGTGAAGTGCCGCGCCTTCGGCAGCAGCGCCCGGAAGGCGATCGCGCACAGCAGCGAGGTCAGGCCGACGGCGGCCAGACCCGCCCGCCAGCCCCACATCTGGGCGACCCAGCCGGTCACCAGCCGGCCGCTCATGCCGCCGATCGAGTTGCCCGCCACGAAGAGGCCGATCGCGGCGACCAGCGCCTTGGGCCGCACCTCCTCGGCGAGGTACGCCATCGCGGAGGCGGGGAGTCCGGCGAGCGCGGCGCCCTGGAGGGCGCGCAGCGCGATCAGGGACTCCAGGTTCGGGGCGAGCGGCACCAGGAGCGCGACGGCGACCGCGACCGTCAGGGAGGCGGTCATCATCGACCGCCGGCCGAAGCGCTCCGAGAGGGCGCTGAGCGGCAGCACGCACAGGGCGAGGGCGCCGGTGGCGGCGGAGACCGTCCAGGAGGCGGCCGACGCGGTGGCGCCGAACTCGGCCGAGACGGCCGGGAGGAGGGCCTGCGTGGAGTAGAGGAGGGCGAAGGTGGCCAGTCCGGCGGCGAAGAGCGCGAGGCTCAGCCGGCGGTAGCCGGGGGCGCCGGGGGCGAGGCGGGTGTCGGCGGACGCGCTGGTGGCGGCCGCCTTGGTACTGGCAGGAGGCATGTCACGAACGTAGGACGGTCCGGTTCATGCGTCCAATGCACGGAACTGCTGTAATCGTTCCCATGCTGCATGAGTACAGGTCACAGCCTCGCCTGTCACCGAACAGTAACGAAGAAGACATGGGACTGCTCCTTGCCCCGCGGCTCGCGTACTTCGCCGCCGTCGCCCGGCACGAGCACGTGACCCGCGCCGCGGCCGAGATGGGCGTGCCCCAGTCGACGCTCTCGCGGGCCATGGTCCGGCTCGAACAGGACCTCGGCGTCTCGCTCTTCGCCCGCCGCGGCCGCACGGTCTCGCTCACCCCGGCCGGCCGCCGCTTCCTCACCGCCGCCGAGCGGGCCCTCGCCGAGGTGGAGCGGGCCGCCGACACCGTACGGGCCGACGCCGACCCGACCGCCGGACGGGTCGCCTTCGGCTTCCTGCACACCATGGGCTCCGAGACCGTCCCCGGCCTCATCCGCGCCTTCCGCGTCGACCACCCCGGGATCCGGTTCACCCTCGTCCAGAACTACGGCGAGGCGATGATCGAACGGCTCCGGGCCGGCGACCTCGACCTCTGCCTGACGTCCCCGGTCCCGGACGCCCCCGACCTGGTGGCCCGGCGCCTCGACGAACAGCGGCTGCGGCTCGTCGTCCCCGACGACCACCGGCTCGCGGGCCGCCGCCGCGTCCGCCTCGCCGAGGCCGCCGACGAGACCTTCGTGACCCTCGAACCGGGGTACGGGCTCCGCCGCATCACGGACGACCTGTGCGCGGAGGCCGGCTTCAAGCCCCGGATCGCGTTCGAGGGCGAGGAGGCCGAGACCCTCCGCGGCCTGGTCGCCGCGGGCCTCGGCGTCGCCCTGCTGCCCCCGCCCGCCGTCCCCCGCCCCGGCGTCGTCGAACTCGCCGTCACCGCGCCCCGCGCGGTCCGCGAGATCGGCGTCGCCTGGCTCGACGGCCACCCGGACACGGCCCCGGTGGCCGCCTTCAAGAAGTTCCTCCTCGGCCGCCGGGGCCACCTGCTCCCGAAGGAGCCCTCACCTCCGGCGTGACCCGGCCGTCCGGGCCCTTGGGAGACACCCCCATGAGCCGGCCGTCCGGGCCCTTGGGAGACCCCCCATGACCCGGCCGTCCGAGCCCTTGGGGCCCTCACAGGGGCCCGTACCCCCGGCGTCAGCCGGCCGTCCGGGCCCGCCGGGCCCTCACCGGCGCGCCGAGTTCCCGAAGCCCGCCGCCAGTGGCATCCGCAGGCCCAGGGGCGGGGGCGCCGCCATCGCGTCCGTCACCGGGCGGGCGAAGGGCCGGGCGAAGAGGGTGCCGAGGACGAAGTCGGCGGCGAGGTTGCGGACCTCGGCCGCGTACTGGCGCAGCGCGTGGCCGTCCGAGTGGACCTCGAAGCGGCAGGTGTCGCGGTTGGCCTTCTTCGCCCGCTCGGCGAAGCGGAACGACAGCTCCGGGTCGGTCACGGCGTCGTTCGTGCCGTGCGCGAGCAGCACCCGGCGCCCCACCAGCTGCCGCACCGGCTCCGGCTCCGCGGCCACGTCGTCCTCCGGCAGCCACGGGGCCAGCGCGAGGACCGCGCCGACCGCCTCGTGCCCGCCCGCGTGCAGCGCCGCGCGCCCGCCGAGGCCGTGCCCGACGAGGGCGACCGGGACGTCGCCGTAGCGCCGTACCGCCTCCGCCACCGCCCAGGACGCGTCCGCCGCGAGCTCCGCGCCGGCGCCGTTCCAGCCGCGCCCCCGGTAGCGCACCACGTGGGCCACGAGGCCCTCCGCCCGGCCCGCCCGCACCAGCCCCCGCCCGAGCGGCAGCATCGCCGCGTGCGCCCGCGCGGAGGCGCGCCGTCTCGACACCGGCTCACCGTCCGGCAGGAGCAGCACCACGCCGCCCACCGCCACCGACGTCCGGGAACCTCCAACAGGCCGTCCGAGCCGGGGTCTCCGGGCCTCGGGCGGTCCCACGAGTGCGTAGTGCGCCATGGCGGAACAGTCTCAGAAGCCGAGGTGTACGCAACGGGTACACGCGGTCTCTGTTACGTATCGCCCTCCGGACGAACGGCCGTTTCCCCTGTACCCGTTCGAAATCGGGCACGGTCCCGACGGCCTCGAACCCCTTGCGTCCGTACAGCGGCGCGGCCGGTCCTCCGGGTGCACCACCTGCCTTCGGAAGGCGGCCCGTCCTCCGGGCCGCCGCGCGTTCGATCAGTTCAGGGGGTGTGTCGTCGCCCGGGCGGGCATCACCGGGCGGGGGTGCCCGTCGTGCCGGTGGTTCCCTTGGTGCTGGTGGTGCTGGTGGTGCTGGTGGTGCCGGTGGTGGTGGTCGTCTGACCGATCGGGCCCAGGAGTCCGGACGGGCCGAGGAGCCCGTTCGGGCCGAGGAGTCCGGACGGGCCGGTGAGCGAGACATCGCCCAGGAGCTCCGGAGCGAAGCTCGCCGACTGCGTGCAGGAGCCGAACGTGCCGCCCACACAGCTGTGGTCGAGGCTGTGCTGCGAGTTGTCGACGACGGGGTCGCCGAGGGCGTGCGAGGCGCCGGCCATGCCGAGCGTCATGGCGCCCGCCGAGACCGCGACGAGCAGTCCACGGATGGTTCGCATGCCACGTCCTTCCTTGATGTCGGCGGGCCTCTGCTCCCGCCGTGAGGGCACCACGAAACCGTGGGCGGACGGGACAGGGCGTGAACGGGGGACGCGATGTCGTCTCAGCGGCTCAATAAGTCGTATACGCGCAGGTCCGAACGCGTTCCCCCTTCCCCGCCGTACTGTCGACGTGACGTCGGGCATGTCGCGCGCGAGGAATCCGGGCGCGGATACGGCGCCGACGGGGAGCGTTCTACGCGCGTAGGGGCTACAGTGCGGAAATGACGAGCCAGACCCCCAACGTCCCCACCGCGGACCAGATCCGCCGTGCCCCGAAGGTGCTGCTCCACGACCACCTCGACGGCGGACTGCGCCCCGGCACGATCATCGAACTCGCCCGTGAGCAGGGCTACGACCGGCTCCCCGAGGCGGAGCCCGACAAGCTCGGCATCTGGTTCCGCGAGGCGGCCGACTCCGGCTCCCTGGAGCGGTACCTGGAGACCTTCGCGCACACCTGCGCCGTCATGCAGACCCGGGAGGCCCTCGTCCGCGTGGCCCGCGAGTGCGCCGTCGACCTCGCCGAGGACGGCGTCGTGTACGCGGAGGTGCGCTACGCCCCCGAGCAGCACCTGGAGCGCGGCCTGACCCTCGAAGAGGTCGTGGAGGCGGTCAACGAGGGCTTCAGGGAAGGCGAGCGCCAGGCCAGGGCCGACGGGTACCGCATCCGGATCGGCGCCCTGCTCACCGCCATGCGGCACGCGGCGCGCGCCCTGGAGATCGCCGAACTCGCCAACCGCTACCGCGACTCCGGCGTCGTCGGCTTCGACATCGCGGGCGCCGAGGCCGGCTATCCGCCCACCCGTCACCTCGACGCCTTCGAGTACCTCAAGCGGGAGAACAACCACTTCACGATCCACGCGGGCGAGGCCTTCGGGCTGCCCTCCATCTGGCAGGCACTCCAGTGGTGCGGAGCCGACCGGCTCGGGCACGGCGTCCGGATCATCGACGACATCGAGGTCGCCGACGACGGCTCCGTCCGCCTCGGCCGGCTCGCCTCGTACGTCCGCGACAAGCGCATCCCGCTGGAGATGTGCCCGTCCTCCAACCTCCAGACCGGCGCGGCCGCCTCGTTCGCGGAGCACCCCATCGGCCTGCTCCGCACCCTGCACTTCAGGGCCACGGTCAACACCGACAACCGGCTGATGAGCGGCACGACCATGAGCCGTGAATTCGAGCTGCTGAACGACACGTTCGATTACACGCTCGACGACATGCAGTGGTTCACGGTCAATGCGATGAAATCAGCGTTCATTCCTTTCGATGAACGCCTGGCCATGATCAATGAGGTCATCAAGCCCGGATACTCCGAGCTCAAGTCCGAATGGCTGTTCCAGCAGACTGCCGCGACCAGCGGATCTTCCTCCGTGGCGGGCTGAGAACCGCCCCGTCCGGGGATCGAGAGCGGCCGGGTCGGTGCGACACCCGGCCGCTTTCCGGTGTTTGCGGAGGGGTTGATCGCTGGTTAGGTTGCAGAGTCGCTCTGCATTCCCAGGATTTCCCCTCCCGGCTTTCCTCGAAGCCCCCGGATTCCCCAAGGAAGATTTTCAGATGAAGCAGTCTGCCGCCAAGAAGCTCGGTGTCGCCGCTCTCGGTGCCGCTTTCGCCGCCTCCGCCGCCGGCACGGCCTCCGCCGCGCCGTCCCTGCCGCTCGGCGCCGACGCGCTGGGCACGGTGACCCAGGCCGTTCCGCTGGGCGATGGCCTCACCGAGCTCCCCGACGGCGCCGCCGAGTCCCTCGGTGCCGGGCAGGGCGCCCTCGGCCAGGGCCTCGACCAGGGGGTGAAGACCCTCCCGGCCGCCGCCGGCCAGGCCACCCAGAACGCTCCGCTCGGTGCCGCGACCGGCGCCCTCGGCTCCACCCCGCTCGGCGGCCTCCTCGGCGGCCTGCCGCTGGGCGCCACCGGCCTCCCGATCGGCTGACACCCGCCGCACACGCCGAAGGGGCGCGCACCCGGGAATCCGGGCACGCGCCCCTTCGGCGTGCGGGTGACCAGGGGTCACGCGGCTACCAGGCCGCGGTCGCGTTCTTCTCGGAGGGCAGGAAGACCCAGAGCGCCAGGTACAGCAGGAACTGCGGGCCGGGCAGCAGGCACGAGACCAGGAAGATCAGACGCATCGTCCACGCGGAGGTGCCGAAGCGCCGTGCCAGCGCCGCGCACACTCCGCCGATCACGCGTCCGTCACGGGGGCGGATGAGAGCGGCCATGGTGGGCTCCTTCGGTGTCGGTCCGGGAGCCGCTCCGTCGGGCTCCCGATGACTCCATACTGCCGCCGGGAGGGGTGTCGGAGCGTCGGTCTACCGGGCGATCGGGACCCTGGGAATCGTCGGGGTCGAACCCTGACCCGACTCGTTCCGCAGGAGGGGGGAACCCCTACCCGGCCCTCCGGACCCGCCGTCCCCGGGCGAGACCCGCGGCCCCGCCTCCGCCCTGCGGCGCAGCCAGCCGCGGCCGACCGGGACGAACAGCAGGTGCGCGAGCGCGACCCCCGCCGTGTTCAGCAGCACCGAGTCCACGTCGACGACCTGACCCGGCACGGCCGTCTGCAACAGCTCCACGGCCAGCGACACCAGCGCGCCCGCGGCGGTCGTACGGGCGAGGGAAGCCCACCGGGAGACGTCGAGCCTCCCGTCGGCCATCGGGAGCAGTACCCCGAGCGGGGCCAGGAGCAGCAGCCCCTCGCCGATCAGCCGGGCCGCCGCGGTGGCGCCGAGCGCCAGGTCGGCCCGCAGGCCGTGCAGTGGGATCGTGTTCGGCGCGGTCACCCAGGCCACGTCGCGTGGGCGCAGACTGACCCACGCGACGAGCAGCAGATGCGCGAGGAGGAGTACGAACCCCACCACGCGGACGACCACGGCGGCACCACCGCCCGAACCTTGACGCTGCACGCCCCCCAAGACGCCCCTGACAGCGGAATCGGTTCCGCCCTTTGTCGGCCGGCCCGGTTGCGGGCGACTGCTCCGCGAGGGCGGAACGGGCGCCCACACGGCGGGTGGCGCGGGGCCGGGGGTCAGCTGGAGGAAGGGATCGGGATCGGGGCGGTCGGGGGGGTGGACTCCGGGCGTTCGCGCAGTTCCGTCGTGCAGCGGTAGCGCTTGGGCGGGTAGGAGCCCGGGCCGCCGAGCAGGACGGTGTGGTCGCCCGCGCCCGCGGAGCTCGCCGCGAAGGTGCAGACGATCTGCGACAGGGCGGTCGGCGCCAGGTCCTCCGGCTGTCGGCTCAGCCGCAGGGTGCCCGCCGCGTCGCCGGGGTGCCCGCCGGTGACCGCCAGCGGACTGCGTACGGCGGTCGTGAAGCCGGCCTCCCGCTCGTCGTCCGACGGCGCGGCGAGCAGCTGCGCGAGCAGCCCCGTGGCCGTACGCACGGGGTCGCCGCCCGCCTTCTCCTCCGGCAGCGGCGACCGGCGGTCGACCGGGTCGAGCTGCGAGCCGCAGACCAGGTACACCCGGACCGGCATGCCCTGCGCGGTCGTCGCCGACGCGCTCTCGTCGGTCACGCTGCACGGGACGCGGGACGGGGCCGCGCCCGCGTCGACCGGCACGGACGTGGTCCTGATCCCGCAGCCGGTGACGAACACCGTCAGCGTGGCGGCGAGCAGGGCGCCCGCTCCCGTCGTACGCCCGAAGGTGCGGCGCCTCACGCTTCCTCCACCTCGCCCTGGCTGCTGCGGGTCTGTACCTCGCGCGTGATCCCCGACGCGTCCAGGGGCAGGCGCAGCACGAACACCGCGCCGTCCACCGTCCCGTCCTCGCCGACCGAGTTGGAGGCCGTGATCGATCCGCCGTGGATCAGCGCGTTCTCCATGGCGATCGACAGGCCGAGACCGCTGCCCTCGGACCGCGGCCGGGACGCGCTCGCCTTGTAGAAGCGGTCGAACACGTGCGGCAGCACCTCCTCGGGGATGCCGGGGCCGTGGTCGCGCACCGCGATGACCAGCTCCTCGTCCTCCGTGCGCACGGAGACCCGGACCGGCGAACCGCCGTGCTTCAGAGCGTTGCCGATCAGGTTCGCGAGGATCACGTCGAGGCGGCGCGGGTCGAGCGGCGCCACGATCCCGCGCTCGGCGTCGAGGTCGACCGCGTCCAGCCAGGCCCGGGCGTCGATGCAGGCGGTGATCTGGTCGGCGATGTCCACGTCGTCGAGGACGAGCCGGGCGGTGCCCGCGTCGAAGCGGGTCACCTCCATCAGGTTCTCCACCAGGTCGTTCAGGCGCCGCGTCTCGCTCACCACCAGCGCCACCGCCGGCGCGATCATCGGGTCCAGGGTGTCCTGCTCGTCCTCCAGGACCTCGGTGACGGCCGTGAGGGCGGTCAGCGGGGTGCGCAGCTCGTGCGACATGTCGGCGACGAAACGGCGGCTGGACTCCTCCCGCGCGCTCATGTCCGCGACCTTCTTCTGCAGGGACTCGGCCGCGCTGTTGAACGTACGGGACAGATCGGCCAGTTCGTCCGCCCCGCTGACCCGCAGCCGGGTGTCGAGCTTGCCCTCGCCGAGCTGCCGGGCCGCCTCGCCGAGGCGGTGCACCGGGCGCAGCACGGTCGTCGCCGCGACCTGCGCGAGCAGCACCGAGCCGACGACCGCGAGCGCGGTCGCGATCCCCAGCGACCAGGCGAGCGAGTTCAAGTCGGCCTTCTCCGCGGCCAGCGACTTGAACATGTAGCCGGCCGGCCCGCCGCCGTCGATCCGCGTCCCGCCGACCAGGTACGGCGTCCCGCCCCGCTCCGTACGCTGCCAGAACAGGTGGTACTTGTACGGGTTGGCCTCCGTCACCGGCCGTTCGGTGTCCACCGCGTCCCGCAGCGAGCGCGGCACGTCGGCGAGGGTGAAGTCGTCCGGGTCGGAGGCGCCGACGATCGGCTTGCCCGCGTCCCGCTCGCCGAGCAGCAGCACCTGGTAGTCGGCGGCGCCGCCGCTCGCCATCTGCTCGGCGGTCCGCCGCAGGTCGTCCTGGGTGGGCCGGAGCGGCAGCGTGGCCGCCCGGTTCTGCATCTCCTGCCGGAAGTCGTTGAGCGCCCCGTCCTGGGTACGCGTCAGCACGGCCTCGCGGTTGAGCCAGTACGCGATGCCGGAGGCGGCGACGGCCGCGGTCAGCGCGACCAGGGCGAAGACGACGACGAGCCGCAGCCGCAGGCTGGAGAGCCGCGGCCGCGCGAGGATCCCCTTGCTCACGCAGGAACGTCCAGTCGGTAGCCGACGCCCCGCACGGTACGGATGAGCGTCGGAGAGGACGGCACGTCCTCCACCTTCGCGCGCAGCCGCTGCACACAGGCGTCGACGAGCCGGGAGTCGCCCAGGTAGTCGTGCTCCCACACGAGCCGCAGCAACTGCTGCCGGGACAGCGCCTGTCCGGGCCGCCGGCTCAGCTCCAGGAGCAGCCGCAGCTCGGTCGGGGTGAGCTGGAGGTCCTCGCCGTTCTTGGTGACCGTCATCGCGGACCGGTCGATCACGAGGGACCCGTAGGTCGCGGAGTCCGTCGACTCCCGCTCGCCGCGCCGCAGTACGGCCCGGATGCGGGCGTCCAGGACGCGGCCCTGCACCGGCTTCACGACGTAGTCGTCGGCACCGGACTCCAGGCCCACGACCACGTCGATGTCGTCGCTGCGCGCGGTCAGCAGGATGATCGGCAGCTGGTCGGTGCGGCGGATCCGCCGACAGACCTCGAAGCCGTCGATGCCGGGCAGCATGACGTCGAGCACGACCAGGTCCGGCCGCTGCTCGCGCAGCAGCTGGAGGCCGTCCTCGCCCGTCGCGGCGGTGGCCACCCGGTGGCCCTGCCGGGACAGGGAGAGTTCGAGGGCCGTGCGGATGGCGTCGTCGTCCTCGATCAGCAACAGAAAAGGCACGCCGTCATTCTGTCGCATTGGGCCGTCCGAGTTCGACCGCTCGCCGACTCGCTTCTGTCCCGTCCCCTGTGACACGGCTGTGACAGTCGGCGGACAACGCCATGAAGTCCCGAGGGCAAGCTTCTTGGCACACGGACCGAAACACACTCCAACCGACGGGGGGCGCAAGATGAACGCACTGCACGGCACCACCTCAAGCGCAGTTGTCACGCGTCTCCACGACGTCGTTCGGAGCACCGAGAAGTCCGGCGCTGTCACGAACGGGCGGGGGTGCGTTCGCAGCGTCGGGCGTCAGCGCAAGGCGCCTTACATGGTCGCCGTCGCTGACGGGGGAGCGGCGTACGGGGAGGTCACGGGGGAGCGCACGAGCTGCTCGGAAGCCGAGTTCACGGCTTACGTGCAGGAGCGTCGTGCCTCCCTGTACGCCACCGCCTACCACCTCACCGGTGACCGTTTCGAGGCCGAGGACCTGCTCCAGAGCGCGCTGTTCTCCACGTACCGCGCCTGGGACCGGATCAGCGACAAGGCCGCCGTCGGCGGATACCTCCGTCGCACCATGACGAACCTGCACATCAGCGCCTGGCGCCGGCGCAAGCTCAACGAGTACCCCACCGAGGAGCTGCCGGAGACGGTCGGCGAGACGGACGCGATGCGCGGCACCGAGCTGCGCGCCGTCCTGTGGCAGGCGCTCGCCCGGCTGCCCGAACTCCAGCGCACCATGCTGGTGCTGCGCTACTACGAGGGCCGCACCGATCCCGAGATCGCGGAGATCCTCGACATCAGTGTCGGCACGGTCAAGTCGAGCATCTGGCGCTCGCTGCGCCGGCTGCGCGAGGACGAGGTCCTCAGCTTCGGCCGTGACGAGGAGGAGTCCTTCGGCGAGCTGGTGGCCTGAAGGCAGGGGGGACGACCCCCGGGAGCCACGGGGGAACGGGGCTTTCGGGATACGGGGAAAACACGGGGGGACCGTACGGGGGTGCGGGGGAAAGCGAAGCGGGTCGTACGAGTCCGGGGGGTCTCGTACGGCCCGCTTCGTGCGTGGCGCCGGGGCGCCCGGAGTGTGTCAGCTCGCCGCCGGAGTGCGGTGGCGGCCGGCCGCGGCGGCGGCGAGGCGGCCGAGGGCCTCGGGCTTGGCGCAGGGGTGGGCGCCGAGGGAGGCCTGGCGGGCGACGATGGCGCGCTCGGCGCGCATCAGGCGCCAGCCGCGGCGGAGCAGGAAGGGCACGGACTTGCGGCCCTCGCGGAGGTCGCGGGCGAGGCGGCGGCGGAAGGTGGTCGAGGGCCGGCCGCGCAGGCAGAGCGCGTCGGCGAGGACGTCGAGCTCGCGGCAGCGGGAGACGATCTCGGCCGCGAAGATGCCCTCGGCCACGAAGAGCGGGGTCCGCTCGATGTCGAGCCGCTCGCGGCCGACGCGGGAGCTGGTCGAGAGGTCGTACACGGGGACGTCGGTCCGTCCGGTGCGGCACAGTTCGACGATGGCGGCGACGGCCGCGTCGGCGTCCCAGGACCGCGGGGAGTCCCAGTCGATGTCCGCGCTGCCGTCGACGAGCGGGAGCGTCGGATCGTCCGCCTCCTTGTAGAAGTCGTCGAGGCGCAGGACCGGAAGGCCGGTGACGGCGGCGAGGGACGACTTGCCGGAGCCGGAGGGGCCCGCGAGCAGGACGACACGGGTCGGGATCGGTTGGGAACTCACGGGACACCAGTGTGAAGCATTCCCCCGTGCAGGGGACCCCCGAGGAAGGCCGTTGGTATCGAGCATCACACCTCGACTACTGTCGGTGGCCGCCCGGTCACCCCTTGGAAGGATCATGATGGCGCGTCACGCAGAACCCCGCACCTCCCGTCGCAGCGCCCTGCTCAAGGCCGGCCTCACCGTCACGGCGGCGGGCGCCGCCCTGGTCGGTGCGGGCGCGGCGGCCCAGGCCGCCACCCCGGTGCCGCTGCCCGTCGACTCGCTCACCAGGACGGACGCCGCCGCGGCCGGGGAGGGCGCGCTGGCCGGCGTCACCCACGGCCTGGGGCCGCTCACCCGCCTCCAGCTCGACCCGCTGGCCAACACCGGTGTCGACCCGCTCGACAACGGGCTCGGCACCCAGGTCGCCGACTTCAAGCCGGTCGGCACCGATCTGGTCACCGGCCACCTCACGAAGGGCGGGGCACTGGCCGATCTGCCGGTGGCCGGTCCGCTGACGCAGTCGCTGCTTCCGTAGGGGGTGTCTTGCCGGCCCTGTCCGTTCAGTGCCTCGCCCGGCGCAGCCAGCCCAGTGCCCTGCGGGGCTCGGGCAGGCCCGGCGCGGGCAGCTTCACCGGGCTGTCGCCGTCCCGGCCGCTGCCGTGCGGCTGTACGTCCTTCAGTCGCACGCTCCAGGGGCCTTCCGCCATGGACACCTGGACGAGGACCGGGCCCTCGGGCAGCGGCACGGTGTCCCGGCGTGCGCCGATCTCGTTGATGGCGGCGGTTCCGTGCTTCGGCAGCGTGGTGGAGTCCGTGTGCCCCGCCAGGCGGTACAGGAAGACGACGAAATTGCTCTTGCCGCGGTAGCGGAAGGTGGCGTCGGCGATCCCGCCGGTGTGGAGCAGGAGCTCGGGGCCCTCGCACTCCAGGGTGTCCTCCGTCAGACGCCGGGCCTCCGCCAGCGGCAGGACTCGCACCTGCCAGGAGTCGCTCGCCTGCAGCTGCAGGCGCAGAGTCCCGTTGGCGGGGACGGTGGTGAGCATCCGGCCCCGGAAACCCTTCTCGCCGTGGTTGATGAGGTAACGCCCCTTGGTGTTGGACGCGTCGAGGGGCCACATGGCCTGGTGTCCGTCGCCCTCCAGCGTCACTTCCACCATGACAGGGCCGGGTGGCAGATCCTTCACGGTGATCACGTCGCTGTGCCGGCCGGTGACGGTGCGCTGCTCGAAGACGGGCCCGTACGTCCAGACCGACGGGTCGGGCCGCGGAACGGGCGGGGGAGAGGCCGTCAGGGGCGCCTGGGCCCGGGCAGGGTCCTGGGTGGCCTCCGTGGCCGACGTCTGCGCCCGGGTCAGCTCCTCGCGCAGGGCCCGGATCTGGTCCGGGGTCATGTCCAGGAGCTCATCCCGCGTCGGGCGCCGAATCTGGGCCGGTGCCTGGGCCGGTTCCGCGACCGGAGCCCGGGCCGGTGTCTCGCGCGGTTCCTCGCTCACGTCCACCCCGTGGTCCACCGCCAGGCCGGTCAGCCCGTCGACGTACCCTTGGCCGACCGCCCGGAACTTCCAGCCGCCCGACCGGCGGTACAGCTCCGCGAGGACCATCGCCGTCTCGTCGCCCGCGTCGGTCACCTCGTACGCCACGACGGTCGCCCCGTCGGGCCCGAAGACCTCCACGGAGAGCCCGTGGGCGTCGCGCAGAGCGCCCTCCTCCGTCGACACGACGAGGAGGACGCGGGTGACGGCCTCCTCCGCGCCCGTGAGGTCGGCGTCGAGCCACACCGTGCCGTCCTCGGCCCCGGTGAGCCGCACCGCGCCCGACGGGTGTGCCGGAGCGCCGTCGAACACGATGTCGGAGTCCCCCCGGACCCTGCCCCGCTCCGTCACGAGCAGCGCCGCCACGTCCACGCCGCTCCGGACGGCGACGCGCAGCGCCGCCGTCGGGACGAAGGTGTTGTCTCCCTTGATCAATCCCCTCAGCATGTCCGGATCTTGCGCGCGACGGGGGGACATGCGCAAGGCCCCCGGGTGCGGACACCCGGGGGCCTTGCGAGGGGAACTGATCCGACTAGTACGAGGAGCCGCTCGCGCCCAGCGAACCCGTGGGGTGCCAGACCGTCTTGGTCTCCAGGAAGGCGGTCATGCGGTCCGTGCCGGGGGACTCGTTGAAGTCCTCGGGGCGGGGGCGCAGCACGCGCTTGAGGTTGTCCGCCGCCGCGATCTCCAGCTCGCGCGCGAGGTCGCCCTCGGTCGCGCCCGTCAGGTCGATCGCGTTGACGTCCTGGTGGGCCGCGAGGTGCGGGCCCATCTCGGCCGCCTTGCCGGAGAGGATGTTGACCACGCCGCCCGGGAGGTCGGAGGTGGCCAGGACCTCGCCCAGGGAGAGGGCCGGCAGCGGGGACTTCTCGCTGGCGATGACCACCGCCGTGTTGCCCGTCGCGATCACCGGGGCGATCACCGAGACCAGGCCCAGGAAGGACGAGTCCTGCGGCGCCACGACCGTGACGACACCGGTCGGCTCGGGCGAGGAGAGGTTGAAGTACGGGCCGGCGACCGGGTTGGCGCCGCCGACGACCTGGGCGATCTTGTCGGTCCAGCCCGCGTACCAGACCCAGCGGTCGATCGCCGCGTCGACGACCGCGGCCGCCTTCGACTTCGACAGGCCCTCCGCGTCCGCGACCTCGTGCACGAACTGACCCTTGCGGCCCTCCAGCATCTCCGCGACGCGGTAGAGGATCTGGCCGCGGTTGTACGCGGTCGCGCCCGCCCAGCCGCCGAAGGCCTTGCGGGCGGCGACGACCGCGTCACGGGCGTCCTTGCGGGAGGAGAGCGGCGCGTTCGCCAGCCACTTGCCCTTCGAGTCCGTCACCTCGTACACCCGGCCGCTCTCGGAGCGGGGGAACTTGCCCCCGACGTACAGCTTGTAGGTCTTGAAGACGCTCAGCCGCGTCGCCGACTCAGACATCGAGGTAGGCCTCCAGACCGTGACGGCCGCCCTCGCGGCCGAAGCCCGACTCCTTGTAGCCGCCGAACGGCGAGGTCGGGTCGAACTTGTTGAACGTGTTGGCCCAGACGACACCGGCCCGGAGCTTGGACGCGACGGCCAGGATGCGCGAGCCCTTCTCCGTCCAGATGCCGGCGGACAGGCCGTACTGGCTGTTGTTGGCCTTCGCGACGGCCTCGTCGGGGGTGCGGAAGGACAGCACCGACAGGACCGGGCCGAAGATCTCGTCGCGGGCGATCCGGTGCGCCTGCGTGACGTTCGTGAAGAGCGTCGGGGCGAACCAGTAACCGGCCGACGGGATCTCGCAGGAGGCGGTCCAGCGCTCGGCGCCCTCCGCCTCGCCCTGCTCCACCAGCGAGGTGATGCGGGCCAGCTGCTCCGAGGAGTTGATGGCGCCGATGTCGGTGTTCTTGTCGAGCGGGTCGCCGAGGCGCAGCGTGTTCAGGCGGCGCTTGAGCGAGTCGAGCAGCTCGTCCTGGATCGACTCCTGCACCAGGAGGCGCGAGCCGGCGCAGCAGACCTGCCCCTGGTTGAAGAAGATGCCGTTGACGATGCCCTCGACGGCCTGGTCGATCGGGGCGTCGTCGAAGACGATGTTGGCGCCCTTGCCGCCCAGCTCCAGGGTCACCTTCTTGTCGGTGCCCGCGACGGAACGCGCGATGGCCTTGCCGACCGCGGTCGAACCGGTGAAGGCGACCTTGTTGACGTCCGGGTGCGCGACCAGCGCGGCGCCCGTCTCCCCGTATCCGGGAAGGATGTTGACGACGCCCTTCGGCAGCCCGGCCTGGCGGCAGATGTCCGCGAAGAACAGGGCGGAGAGCGGGGTCGTCTCGGCCGGCTTCAGGACGACCGTGTTGCCGGTCGCCAGCGCCGGGGCGATCTTCCACGCCAGCATGAGCAGCGGGAAGTTCCACGGGATGACCTGGCCGGCCACGCCCAGCGGGCGGGGGTTCGCGCCGTAGCCCGCGTGGTCGAGCTTGTCGGCCCAGCCCGCGTAGTAGAAGAAGTGCGCGGCGACCAGGGGGAGGTCCGCGTCGCGGGTCTCCTTGATCGGCTTGCCGTTGTCCAGGGTCTCCAGGACGGCCAGCTCGCGGCTGCGCTCCTGGATGATCCGGGCGATCCGGAAGAGGTACTTGGCGCGCTCGGAGCCGGGCAGCGCCGACCACTTCTCGAACGCCTTGCGGGCCGCCTTCACCGCGCGGTCCACGTCCTCGGCGCCCGCCTGGGCGATCTCGGAGAGGACCTCCTCGGAGGAGGGGGAGACGGTCTTGAAGACCTTGCCGTCGGCCGCCTCGACGAACTCGCCGTCGATGAAGAGGCCGTACGAGGGGGCGATGTCGACGACGGACCGGGACTCGGGCGCCGGTGCGTACTCGAATGCAGATGCCATGTTGATCAGTCCACCGTCACGTAATCGGGGCCGGAGTAACGGCCGGTCGCCAGCTTCTGGCGCTGCATCAGCAGGTCGTTGAGCAGGCTGGAAGCGCCGAAGCGGAACCAGTGGTTGTCCAGCCACTCCTCGCCCACGGTCTCGTTGACGAGCACCAGGAACTTGATCGCTTCCTTGGTGTTGCGGATGCCGCCGGCCGGCTTCACACCGATCTGCACGCCGGTCTGGGCGCGGAAGTCGCGCACGGCCTCCAGCATGAGGAGGGTGTTGGCGGGGGTGGCGTTGACCGCGACCTTGCCGGTCGAGGTCTTGATGAAGTCCGCGCCGGCCATCATGCCGAGCCAGGAGGCGCGGCGGATGTTGTCGTACGTGGACAGCTCGCCGGTCTCGAAGATCACCTTGAGGCGCGCGCGGTCGCCGCACTCCGCCTTGATCGCGGCGATCTGCTCGTAGACCTTCAGATAGTGGCCGGCGAGGAAGGCGCCACGGTCGATGACCATGTCGATCTCGTCGGCGCCGGCGGCGATCGCGTCGGCCGTGTCGGCGAGCTTCACGGGGAGCGCGGCGCGCCCGGCGGGGAACGCGGTGGCGACCGAGGCGACCTTGACGCCGGTGCCCGCGACGGCGGCCTTGGCGGTGGCCACCATGTCCGGGTAGACGCAGACGGCGGCGGTCGTCGGGGTCGTGCGGTCGGTCGGATCGGGGTTGACGGCCTTGGCGGCGAGCGCCCGGACCTTGCCCGGGGTGTCCGCGCCTTCGAGCGTCGTCAAGTCGATCATGGAAATGGCCAGGTCGATGGCGTAAGCCTTGGCCGTGGTCTTGATCGAGCGGGTGCCGAGGGACGCGGCGCGCGCCTCCAGGCCGACGGCGTCGACGCCGGGCAGCCCGTGGAGGAAGCGGCGCAGCGCACCGTCGGACGCGGTCACGTCGGCGAATGCGGATGCTGCGGATGCAGTGGTGGGCATGGTCACCAGTCGAGCATATCTACGCGCGTAGCGACCTGTACAGGGGGACTGCTTCGGGGAGCGCGAGGTCACAGGGGGTCCGACGGCGTGGTGACTCCTGTCACACGCCCGTGACGTGGAGCGGACCGCTCCCCCATACAAGATCAATAGATTCTTGTCAGCAGCCAGCCGGACCTCACCGGAAACAGTCGGAAGAGAAAAAGCGGCATGCGACTCACCCCAGCCACCTACCTGAATCACAGGAGTCGTTATGCGCACCGCCCTTCGCACCGCCATCGCCACCGCCCTCGTCGCGGGCGTCGCGGTCGGCACCCCCGCCCTCACCGCGGGCGCCGCCTTCGCCGCCGACGGCCCCGTCGCCGTCCAGGCCGGCCAGGCCGCCCCCGCCGCCCAGGCCCCGACTGCTTCCACCGAGACCGAGACCGCGTCCACGCCGGTCAAGCCCGCCGCCCCGGCCGCCGCCCAGAACACGACGCCCGCCCGCACCGGTGACGGCTGGATCGAGAACTGGAAGGCCAAGCCGGGCGAGACCTTCGTCCGCGACGAGGTCCTGCGGGGCGGCACCGTCGCCAAGATCGTCAAGGCGGGCGCGCTCCACTACCGCGCCTACCTGTACAAGGAGGGCCAGGCCGTCGGCACCATCGAGGCCGCCGGCCGTTCCGCCGCCGGCCAGGACAACGGCCACTTCTTCGTCCTGAACCCGGACGGCACCACCCACGACTGGGTCGGCAACGTCGCCCCCAATAAGCCCGGCCTCTACCGGCTCGTCGACGGCACCGTCCTCCAGCTGGCGCGGAAGGACGGCCGCTACGGCCTCCAGCTGATCGAGAACGGCAAGGGCCGCGGCTACACCTACGTGAACGGCGTGCGCGTCGTCTGGAACTTCGGCAAGGCCGTCGTCGTCCTGGAGCAGGACGGCCAGTTCTCCGCCTACGTCCCCGGCTCCGCCAAGCAGGCCGCCCCGCAGCCGATCGAGGCGGCCGGCTACGTCCGCACCGAGAAGCTGCTGCGGGGCTACGAGGCCAAGATCTTCAAGGCCGGCGAGTCCCACCACCGCGCCGAGGTCTCCTACGAGGGCCGGCAGACCGACACGTTCGACGCCGACCACCGATCGGTCGCCGGCAACGACAACGGCACCTTCTTCGTCCTCCACGCGGACGGCACCACCGACAACTGGACCGGCAACTACCTCCCGGGCGCCAAGCCCGGCGTGTACAAGCTCGCCGACGGCACCACGCTGGAGATCGCCAAGAAGAACGGCCGCTACGGCATCCAGCAGCTGCGCTGGGGCACCCACGGCACCGGCTTCACCTACCTGACCGAGCCCCGCCAGGTCTTCGGCTTCAACAACGCCACCGTCGTCCTGGAGCAAGACGGCGGGTTCGCCGCCTACATCCACGGCTCGGCCAAGCAGGCCGCCCCGAAGCCGGTCACCCGCGACGAGCAGTGCACCGTCGTCACCACCGTCGGCATCGGCGCCGGCTCCGAGGCCGAGCTGACCATGAGCCCGAACGGGCCGAAGGCCGAGCTCCAGGACATCGGCAGCGGAAAGGTCTTCGCGACGCTCGACCGCAACCACCCGTCGCTGCCGCAGAGCGCCGGCATCGTCGCCCGCATCGACAACCCGTTCAGCGCCACGCCGTCGCTGTACACCAAGGTCGAGGGCGGCGTCGGCAGCAAGGGCGGCTCGCACGCCTTCCCGAAGCTGCCGAAGGGCTGCGCGCTCAACCCGGTCAAGGGCGCCACCTCCGGGCAGGGCACCACCGGCAACACGGGCGTCACCGCCAACAACGCCGGCCAGACCTCCGTCATCCCGCAGGGCGGCGTCGCGGCCGGTGCCGAGCTCGGCACCGGGGGCGACTCCACCGCGCTCGTCGCCGCCGGCGCGGGAGCGGCCTCCCTCGCCGCCGCGGGCCTCGGCTTCGTCGTCCTGCGCCGCCGCGTCGGTTCCCGCGGCTGAACCGCCCGCCGGGCGTGATCCGGAGGAAGGCGTCACGCCCTCCGGACCGCGCCCCGGCCCTCTCCCGCGCGGATCCGGAACAGGCCCGACGCCCTTCCGGATCGCGCCCGGGGGCGCCGCCGCTCTGATCGGCCCGCCCCGCACCCCGACCACCGCTCCTCGACCCTGACCCGAGCCAGGAGCACCCACCCCTGACCGGTCGCCGCGCCCCACGCGGCGACCGGTCGCACCGCGTCCGGAGCCGTCCCGTGAACCGCCGCCCCGCCCGTACCCGTACCGCCTCCGTCGTCCTCGTGGCCGCGCTCGCCGCCCTCACCGGCTGTTCGGCGGGCGGCGGGACCACCGCCACCCCGCCCGCGCACGTCGTCGAGGCCACCGCGCCCGTGCCGGCCGCGAGCGTCGCGCCCGTCCGTCCGCTGGGCCGTTCTCTGCCCGTGCGGGTGCGGGTGCCCGCGGCCGGGGTCGACACCGGGGCCGGCGGGTCCGTCCTCCGCCTGGGGCTGAACGCCGACGGGTCCGTGCAGGTGCCGTCGGTGGAGCAGGCGGAGCGCATCGGCTGGTACGAGAAGGGCGTGACGCCCGGGGAGACCGGGCCCGCCGTGCTCATCGGGCACTTCGACACGGCCCGCGGCCCCGCCGTCCTGAAGGACGTCGCGCGCGTCCGGGTCGGCGACGAGATCACCGTGGAGCGTGCCGACGGAAAGGCCGCGGTGTTCCGGGTCAGGGAACTGGAGCAGGTCGACAAGGACGCCTTCCCGACCGCCAGGGTCTACGGGGACACCAAGCGCCCTGAGCTGCGGATCGTCACCTGCGGCGGCGAACTGGTCGACGGCCACCGCCCCGACAACATCATCCTGTACGCGGATCTGGTGGCCACGCGGGCCGCCTGAGCCGCCGGCGCCCCGCTGAGGCACAATCGGCGGCATGACGACCCCCGAGCCGACCCCCGAGCCGAGTCACGAGCCCAGCCGCGAGTCGACCCCCGCACAGCCGCCCGCCGACCGTGTCTTCCGGTCGCCCCTCGGGATCGCGAGCGGGGTGTTCCTGCTGCTCCTCGCGGGCATGTTCGGAGTCGACGCGGTGATCCGCGGCGAGGGCGGGACCCCGTGGGTCGCGCTCGCGTGCCTCGTCCTCGCCGTCCCGCTGATCGTCGCCTTCACGATCCGCCCCGCGGTGTACGCCAACGAGGACCGGCTCCGGATCCGCAACCCCTTCCGGTCGATCACGCTGCCCTGGGCCTCGGTCGCCGACGTCCGCGCCGGCTACTCCAGCGAGGTCTTCACCCAGGACGGCGCCAAGTACCAGCTGTGGGCCGTCCCCATCTCGCTGCGCCAGCGGAAGCGGGCGGCCCGTCGCGCCGCCCGCGCCTCCCAGGACGACCCGCACGGCCGCACCTCCGTCACCGCCGACGTGCGCGACTCCGCCTCCCGGATGGCGGCCGGCGACCAGACCGTCGCCGACCTCCGCGAACTCGCCGAGGCCCGCGCCGCGAGCCCGGGCGCCCAGGGCGAGCCGCAGGTGCGCTGGGCGTACGAGATCATCGGCCCCTCCGTGGCCGGACTCGTCCTGCTCGCGATCCTGCTCGCGGTCGGCTAGGGCGTGTTTTGGAAGTAGGTTTCGCCGCTCGCCCTGTGCCGTGATGATCGCGGTGTGGGGCGAGGGGATCTTTCTGACGAGCAGTGGGCCGTGCT
>NZ_JNWK01000057.1 GCF_000716445.1 Streptomyces wedmorensis | reverse complement strand
CGGGGCGGGCAGGAGCGACGGGTCATCCGGCAGGTGCTGCATCCCAGCATCCTTGCAGAACCCCTAGGGCCGGCCTTGATCGGCCGGACAGGACCTAGTAGTGCTTTGTTAGGTGGTCTTGTCGTGGTGGGTAGTTGGTAGTTCGCTGGCTGTATGAGGGCTGGGGAGCTTGCTGCGATGCGGGGCCGGTTGGAGGAGTTCGCGACGGAGGTGTTCGCGCCGTCGGTGCGTCGGGACCAGCGGGCGAAGGGCGCGTTGTATCTGCGGGGGCTGCTGCTGGACGGCCGCAGGAAGTCGATGCAGCCGATGGCTGAACGGCTCGGTGTCGACCCACCTGCCACGTCGAGGTCGTCATGAACTGCTGCAACTGCTGCAACTGCTGCAAACAAAGCAACTCAGGCTTCCCGGGACCCCGCTTCTCGCCCCCGCGGGTCGGACTCGTCCGACTCCTTGGCCTGCCGGGCCAGCAGGTGCGTCACCGCGTGCTCACCGCGCACCGTCCGTACGAGGCTGAATCCCTGAACGTCCCGGTAGTAGCGCAGCAGTCCGTCGTTGGCGCAACCCCGCCGTACCCATGACTTCCCCGTGGTGGCCGCCCGGTGCAGGGTCCACGCGGCGAGCAGCGCCCCGGGCCGGTGACGGCGCCATGCGGGGTCGGTGACCGTGGTGTTCAGATACAGGGCGGCTTCGCCGCGCTCGGGGTCCGTCCATCCTTCGTCCAGAGGCCTGTCCGACACGATGGTGCACCCGACGACGGCGCCCCCGTCATGCTCCAGCACCCACGCGGGTGACCGAGGGCGGGCGGCACGCGCCGCCATCAGGCCGGCGCTGCTCGACCACCCTTCCCAGTCCTCCAGCTTCCTTTCACGCATCCACGCGGCCCTCCTCACGATCAGGTCGGTGAGGGCCGGCACGTCGTCCGGAGAGGCGGGTCGTACGGAGAACACCTTGGGCTCCCGGGGTGGTCAGGTCTTTCGCGAACGGTCCGGGACAGCATGGGAGCGCACCGGCCGAAACGCCAGGCGTTTCCCGACGAGCTCCGAAGAGTCGCACCTCACGTAGGCGGTGATCGCCGATGAGAACGGCCGGCGCGTGCTGTCAGCGTGGACCCGTAAGAGGCGCGGGAGGGTCGCCAGTGTCGACGCACGCCGCAGGTTTTCGCCGCGCGTACGCCCGACCCGGTTTCCCCGCCGTTCGTGGGAGGGGAAAAGTTGTCTCGTTCCGTCTTCAGAAGAGCCACCGGCCTGACCTTGGCACTGGCGGCAGTGCTGACGCTGGGCTCGGCCCACGGCTCGCACAGCGCGCCCACCGTTCCGTCCGCGTCTTGGACCAGTGGAACGGCGGGGGCGTCGAGCACGGTCTCCCGTACGGTCGCCCTGATCACGGGTGACCGGGCGCACGTCGATGCCCGGGGGCGGGTCACCGGCGTCACTCCGGGCAAAGGGCGTCAGGGGATACCGATCTCACGGAGGATCGTGCAGGGGCACACCTATGTGGTGCCGCTCGACGCCTCGCGGCTGCTGGGCTCCGGGACACTGGACCGTCGGCTCTTCAACGTCACGGAGCTGGTCGAGTCCGGCTACGACGACACGCACCGGGACACGCTCCCGCTGATCGTGTCCTACGCTCCGTCGGCGAGCCGGACGAGGTCGGCGCTGACCGACGTCGGCGTGACCGTCACGCGGGCTCTGCCGGCCATCGACGGCGCGTCCCTGAGCGTCCAGAAGGAATCCGCGACACAGGCATGGAATGCCCTGACCGACAGCTCGGGAGCCGGTCAGCGCGGCCGGACCTCCGGCGTCCGCGCGATCTGGCTCGACGGCGTACGCCGGGCGAGCCTGGATCGGAGCACCGCGCAGATCGGCGCGCCGCAGGCCTGGCAGGCGGGCTGGTCGGGCAAGGGTGTCCGGGTCGCGGTACTGGACACCGGCGTGGATCAGACCCATTCGGACCTGGCGGATGCGGAGGTGGCGGAGAAGAACTTCTCGGAGTCCCCCGACAGCGTGGACCGGGCCGGCCACGGCACCCATGTGGCATCCGTCATCACCGGGTCTGGTGCCCGCTCCGGGGGCCGCTTTCGGGGTGTGGCGCCCGACGCCGAGATTCTCGACGGCAAAGTCCTGGACGATTACGGGACGGGCTACGACTCGGGCATTCTCGCTGGCATCGACTGGGCTGTCGCCGAGGGCGCCCGTGTCGTCAACATGAGCCTGGGCGCGCCGGACGCTCCGGGGCTGGATCCGCTGGAGCTGGCCATCAATCGCTACAGCGAGGAAGAGGGGGTGCTCTTCGCCGTCGCGGCGGGCAACAGCGGACCGGGCGCGGGCACGCTCGACTCTCCGGGCAGTGCCGGGGAGGCGCTGACGGTGGGTGCCGTGGACCGTGTGGACGCCGTCGCAGGCTTCTCGGGCACGGGCCCGACGGCCGACGGGGCGCTGAAGCCGGACATCGCCGCGCCGGGTGTGGAGATCGTCGCGGCGAAGGCGACGGAAGGCTATCAGGGGGACCCGGCCGAGGATGGCTACGTCTCCATGTCGGGAACGTCCATGGCCACCCCGCACGTCGCCGGCGCGGCGGCTCTTCTGGCTCAGCAGCACCCGGACTGGAGCGGCCGCCGGATCAAGCAGGCACTGACCTCGTCGGCCGCAGCCGGCCGGAATGCCGGGCCGTTCCTTCAGGGCAGCGGTCGGCTGGACGTGGCGCGGGCCGTCGACCAGACCGTCGTCGGCGATCAGGGTTCCCTGGACTTCGGTCTCCAGCGGTGGCCGCACGACGACGACCAGGTCGAGGTCAGGCGCCTCACCTACCGGAACCTGTCGGACGCTCCGGTCACCCTCGATCTGGCCGTGGAGGCGACGGGGCCAGACGGCGAGGCCGTGCCCGCAGGCCTGTTCAGCCTGGACGCCCGACAGGTGACCGTTCCGGCCCGCGGTACGACCGAAGTGGCCGCCGCCGTCGACACGTCGGCCGAGATGCCGGACGGCGTCTATGGCGGTGTCGTCGTGGCCACCGCGGGCGACCGGTCCGTCCGCACTGCGCTGGTCGTGAACCGTGAGGCCGAGTCCTACGACGTGACCATGAGGTTCGTCGACGCCGACGGTGCTCCGGCCGCGGCCGGAGCCACAGTGGTCGGGCTGGACAACGACGTGTTCGAGATGCCGCAGGCCGGCAACGACGAGGTCACTATGCGACTCGCCCGCGGGACCTACAGTCTCGAAGCGCCCGTCTACACCGGCGACGTCCTGGCTCTCGCCGCAGGCTGTTCAGCCCCGGCGACCGGGGACCAGCGTCAGTGAGGGCTTGAGCCGGCCAGCTGCGCGGGCGGGGCATCCCTGACGGCTCTCAGTACGCTGTCGAGCAGTCCGGGGAAGCGCTGCTCGAGATCGTCGCGGCGCAGGCTGTGCAGGATGATGCGGCCTTCCCGGCGGGCGCGCAGGATGCCGGCCTCACGCAGGACGTTCCAGTGCCGACTGGCTGTCGAGGGGGACACATCCGGCAGCGTGGTCGAGCAGGTGAGTTCCTCACCGTCGGCGAGACGCTCGATGATCTTCAGCCGGGTGGGATTGGCCATGGCGTCGAGCACGGACTCGATGCGCAGGTCGGCGCGGGTGGGATGTGTCAGTGCTTTCACACTTCGATTGTACGCGTGTTGACGAAGGATCGAAGGATCATGTCGCGGCTCGCACCCCGGGGATTTGCGTTCGACCGGCCCTCGCAGTTCAATAGTTCACGTACTCGCGAACTAACGAACTAACGAACTAACGAACTAACGAACTAACAGGAGTGTCAGTGAGCGCCTACATGGTCATCAGCGTCTCCCCCCAGGACGACGAGAAGATGCGGGACTACGAGTCCAGGACACTCGAGGTGGTCTCGCGTCACGGAGGCAAGCCCATAGCCCGCGACGCCGACTGCCTCGTCCTGGAGGCCGACCAGCGCCCCGGCATCGGAGTGATCCTGGAGTTCCCTGACAAGCAGGCCGTGCTGGACTTCTACAACTCCGAGGACTACAAGCCCCTCAAGGAGTTCCGGCACACCTTCGCCACCGCCAGCGCGCTCGTGGTCGACTCCGTCTGACCGGCACCCCACACCGCCCCGGCAGGACGAGGGATGACCGCCGCTAGGTGAGAATCACCGAAGCGACGGCCCCCTGTGCCACGTCACAGTGGCAGCCCGTGCGCATTACGGCGGAAGGGGGACGAGTCCGCGATCCCGCAGGCTCGCCCCTCCCGCCGCGCCGCGCGTTCCGGCCACCCCACCGGGCATCCGCCCGGTCACCGGACGGGGCGTGAGGAGGGCGCGCGTGGAACCGGCGGTTCACCTGGGACACCAGACACAGGTCACCCTGTACGTCGAGGGAACGGGCGAGCGGACACGTACCTTCGAACTGTGGATCGTCCGCGTGGACGACCACGCCTATCTCCGCGCACTGTCCGGGATTGACTCGTGGTGGTATCAACAGGTCACCATGACCACCGCCCAGTTGTGGTGCGCGGAGGGCATCGTCCGGGCACGCTTCGAACCCGTCGAGGAGACCGCCCTGCTCGACCGGATCGACACCGCCTACGAAGATAAGTACGGTCTCGGCTGGCCGGGCCCGGTCGGATTCATCATCGCCCCCGAAGCACGCGGGGCCACGCTCCGCGTCGTCAGGGAGCACAAGGCCTGAGCAGCATCGGAGAACGCGGCGCCGCCCCGGAGGGGGCGACGCCGCGTTCTCCGCTTCACGAGCCGTCGAGGCTCAGGCGCCGGCGTGCGTGGTGAGGATGTGGTCGCGGGAGGCGGCGACCTCGTCACGCAGGGCGGCCAGGTCGACGTCCAGGAGACGACCGTCCCACTTGCGGACCTGCCCGGCGATGAACACGGTGTCCACGTCGCGAGCGTCGCTACCCAGCACCAGCGTGCCCACCGCGTCGTTCAGCGGCATGTTGTTGATGTCCTCGGCCCGCACCACCAGCAGGTCGGCCTGCTTGCCCGGGGTCAGCGAACCCGTCACGTCTCCCAGCCCGTTCGTCCGCGCCCCCTGCACCGTGGCGAAGTCCAGGACGTCGACCGTACTGATGCGCTGCGGCTCGGCGTCCGTGCCGTAGACGGCGTTCACCGCCCTCATCCGCTGGATGGCGTGCAGCGCCCGCATCTGAGTGAACATGTCGCTGGCGAGAGCCACCTCCACATCAATGCTCAGTCCCGGCCGTACCCCGACAGCCAGCGCCTCGTCCACCGCGGGAATCGCCGACTCCAGCCCGATCTGCGCGTCCGAGGTCGGCGCCAGTGCGATCGTCGTACCGCTCTCCCCGATCGCCCGCCACGCCTGACGCGTCAGACCAGTCGAGTGGATCAGCGTCAGATCCGGTCCCAGGAGCCCCTGCCGCTCCCATTCCAGGATCGCCTGCGAAGACGCCTCCCCGAACACCGCGTCCACGCTGACCCCCACTCCCAGCTCGCGCGCCGCGGCCGCCAGCGCCGGCCCGAACTCGCGCTCCGGCCCCGCGATCTCCCCGGTGGCCAGCGCGGCGATGCGGAAGGACAGCAGGTCGCTGCCGTACTCCTTCCGCAGTCGTGCCACGTCCCCCGGCCACTGCTTGTCCCAGTCCCCGAAGTGCGGCGCCATCGCCGCGTGCACGCCCCGGATCCCCGTGTCGACGAGTGCCCGGACCGCGGCGTCCGAGTGCGCGGCCGTCCGCGAGTTGTGCGAGAAGTCCAGCATGGTCGTGATCCCGCTGTCGATCGCCGTCAGCGCCGCCAGCCGGGTCCCCACGTACATGTCCTGCGGCCGGTACACCGGCGCGTATCCCAGAAGCGTCGTCGTCACGTAACCGGCCAGGTCATCCACGTCCGGCATGATTCTGCGCAGCTGCGCCTCCCAGGCGTGCCGGTGCGTGTCCACGAAACCCGGCGCGACGATGCATCCCGTCGCGTCGATCACCACCGCGCCCGACTCGGCGCCCTGCGCTCCCAGGTCCGCGCCCACCGCGGCGATCCTGTCGCCCTCGATCAGGACGTCCCCTTTGTCGAGGACCCCCGACGCGGGGTCCATCGTCACCACCGTCGCGCCGGTCAGCAGCACCTTGCGGCCGCGGTCACCGGCCGACGCCCGAAGCCGTTCCAGCAGACCCGCACGAACCGCACCCTCGACGTACATGACGCACAACCACAATCCAATAGCGGCGACACCACCGACCGTCTGTCCGGCCGGTGCCACGTACCACGTTCCTCGTTGCCGCAGCACAGGAACAGGCCGCCATTCACCTGGGAGCGCCACACCCAGGAATCAGCCGCCCTGGGGACAGGAGCGGCCGCAGCCGGAAGCTGTCGGGGAGCGCGCTAAGCCAGCCTGTGCGAACTGATGGAAGCGGACGGTGCCGTCCGTGGCGGTCAGACCGGCCGCGGCGAGCGCGTCGGTGCTCACCCCCATGCGGTCGGCGGCGGCCCAGACCAGCGCCGCGTCACCCGTCGCTTCGATGGCGGTGATCAGCAGCAGCGTGCGGGGCGGTTCCGGCAGGGGACGCAAGCGCCGTTCGAAGCTCTCCTCGATGCGGTGGGACAGCGGCACCGCCTGGGGACGTCCGAAGCCCCCCGCCGCCCGACCGGGGCCGACCGTCGTCGGCAGTTCAAGAAGTGCCAGGGGATTTCCCTGCGCCTCCGCGAGGATCCGCTCGCGGACCCGCTCGTCCAGGGGCGCGCGGAACTCCGACGTGAGGAGAGTGCGGGCCGCTCCGTGCGGCAGGCCGGTCAAGCACAGGCCCGGGAGTCCACGAGCTCAGGTACGCTGCCCGGCTCCCTGAGCGCGAACACCATGGTGATCCGCTCATCGTCCAGCCGGTGCGCGACGAACCCGAGCGTCTGCGCGGACGCGGGGTCCAGCCACTGGGCATCGTCGATCACGCACGGCACGGCCTGCTCCTCGGCCGCGTCGGAGAGCAGCCCCAGCACCGCGAGGCCGACCAGGAAACGACTCGGCGCCTCGCCCTCGGCCAGCCCGAAAACCACGCGCAGGGCTTCTCGTTGCGGCTCTGGGAGCCGCTCCAGGCCGGACATCAGCGGAGCGCAGAGCGTGTGCAGCGCGGCGTAGCTGAACGTTGCCTCGAACTCCAGCCCGGTGACCCTCAGGAGACGCTCGCCCTACAGGGTGTCGCACACGAACTACAGGAGAGCGGTCTTGCCGATGCCGGGGTCGCCTTCGAGCACCAGGGCGCTGCCGTCGCCCTCGTGAGCGGCGGCCAACGTGGTCCGGATCTTCTCCACTTCCCGTTCGCGCGCCAGGAGGCCGTTTGGTGTGTGGGGCTGGCTGATCATGTATCAGAGCATCGCACGGTGTCGGCTTCAGTCCGAAGCGGTGTCACGCCGGGGAGAACCGTCGGCGATACGTTTCTCCACGCTGCCGGCATCAGCCTGGGCCCCGAGGTACTGGAAAATGGCCAGCGCCTTGCGCCAATGATGCGCTGCTTCCTCCACTCGGCCCGTCGCGAACAAAGCGTCGCCTTGAGCGCGCAGTGCCAGTCCCTCCAGTTGCTCATGCCTGACTGCTCTGGCGAGGAGCAAACCTGCATCGGCGCAATCCTTCGCTGATCGATATCTATCCAGCTGCCCGTAGGCCTCGCTGAGGCGAATCAAGCAGGCGGCCCGAGTAAAGTCCTGTTCTCCCTCCTGAAGCATGTCCAGGGCCTGCCGATAGCCGGACACCGCCTCATCCAACAATCCTTGGCGTGCCAGGACTTGACCGTGGCGGTACCGAGCGAACGCTTCCCCCTGCCGATCGCCAAGCTGACGGAACAACCGCACTTGGCGCACCGAATCGCATACCGTCTGTTCGTCAATGCCTTCACTGCGCAGTCGAGTCTGGACGCCGTTTCCCAGCAACATCGCCTCAAGAGAGAGGTTGCCCAGCGCCAGCGCCAGAGCTGCGGCCTCTCTGAGCAACTGAAGAGCAGCAGCCGGGTCGCGGTACCCGACAGTGAAGGCCTTGACGTTCAGCGACAGGGCGTGGACATCCGTCTCGATGTCGCGTGAGGCTTCCAGTGCTCGGTTCACCTGGTCCTCCGCCTCGTCCAGGCGGCCGACTTGCGCCAGCGCGCCGCTGAGGATGTAGCGGGCGCGACCCTCCGAGCGGGGGTCGCGGGCGCGAGAGGCCGCGTCGGCGACCAGGGTGGCGACGGGAATGACCTGGTGCCACAGATGGGAACTCATCAGGACGGCGTCGAGCAGGAGGAGGAGTGTCGCGGCACGATCGGTGTGCGAGGAAGCCGTCTGCGTCAGAAGCATCAGGATGTCGTCGAGACTGGACGAACTCCAGGCGAGAGCCTCGTTGACGCTGTCGAAGCGTCTCGCTCCCGGCACTTGGGGCAGCAGCGTCCGTGCGACCGTGTGCCCAGGACGGATGACACGGTAGGACTCGGCCGCAGCGACCAGGTGCTGGTCGAGGAGGCGGCCCAGAACCGCGTGACGGGTCCGGTCGTTGTCCGTCCCCAGAGCCAGCCGACGGGCGAACAGGCGGACCAGGTCGTGGTATCGGTACCGGTCCAGAGCGGGTGACTCCAGGAGTCCGACGGCGACCAGCCGTTCCAGGAGGTTCTTCGCGTTCTCGTTCGGGATGTCGAGCACAGCGCTCGCCGTGGGCAGGTCGTACACACCGTGAGCCGGCAGCGCGAGCAGTCTCAAAGTCTGGCGCGTGTGCGGGTCCAACTGGCCATACCCCAGTGCGAAGCTGGCCTCCACGGTGACGGAGTCCACGGTCAGTTCCGACAGCCGATGCCGTTCGTCCGCGAGGCGCCCGGCCAGGTCGGCCAGTGACCACTCGGGACGCGCGGCAAGACGGGACCCGACGATGCGCACCGCCAGCGGCAGGCCGCCGCAGGCCGTGAGGATGCGGTGAGCCGTGTGTGGTTCCGCATCGGCACGGGCGGCTCCTATCAGCCGGGTGAACAGTCTCATCGCCACTTCATCGGACATGGCGCCGAGAACGACGCGCAGACTCACCGGAAGGGTCGCCAGGCCGTTCCGGCTGGTGATGACCACCGCGCAGGTCGGGGCGCCGGGCAGCAGGGGCATCACCTGGTGCATGTCGGCGGCGTTGTCGAGGACGATCAGTACGCGCTGCTGGGCGAGCCGGGAGCGGTAGAGCGCCGCGCGTTCGGCGATATCAGTCGGAATGTAGGCGTCGTGTTCGCCCAGGGTGCGGAGGAAGGACGCCAGGACGGAGGCGGGGTCGGCGGGAGACCCGTCTGCTCCCCGGAGGTCGACGTAGAGCTGCCCGTCGGGGTACGCGGAGAGCACGGTCTGCACACTGTGCATGACCAGAGAGGTCTTTCCGGTGCCGCCCATGCCGGTGACCAGCACGATGGGCACCGCTTCCGGCGAGGGGTGCAGCAAGGTGTCCCGGATGCGTTCGGTCTCTTCGGTGCGGCCGGTGAAGTCGGGCACCGCGTTCGGGATCTGGCGGGGCGCTCGTTCCTGGCGGGTGAGGACCTCGGGACGACTGACGGACGGCGCGGTGTGGCGCAGGATGTCGGCGTGCAACTGCTGCAGACGGGCGTTGGGCTCTATGCCAAGCTCCTGCGCCAGGAGTCGGTGCACGCGACGGTAGGCGGCCAGTGCCTCGCCCTGCCGGCCGGTCTCGTGGAGGGCCAGCATCAGCAGGTAGTGCAGGCCCTCGCGCAGCGGGTGCGTCTCGACAAGGGTGGCGAGGTCGGTGGCCGCGTCCGCGTAGTCACCGAGTTCCACCATCGTCTCCAGCCGTGCCTCGACCACGTCCAGACGGCGCTCCTCCAGCCGGGAGCGCTCAGCGTCGGCGAACGGGCCGGGCACGCTTCTCAGGGTCGTCTCCCGCCACAGGGCCAGGGCCTGGTCGAAGAGCTGACGGGCCGCCGCCGTCTCGCCGGCCGCCTTGCGGGCCCGGGCCTCGGCGACACGCTGCTCGAACAACTCCCAGTCCAGGGCGCCGTCGGCCAGGCGGAGCGAGTATCCGCCGGGCACGGACTGCAGCAGACGCCACGGCTCACCCTGCACGTGCGTGGGCTCCAGCAGATGCCGCAACCGCCAGACATAGGTACGTACGACGGCTTCCGGACGCCGCGGCGGAGACTCCCACAGGGCGCCCACGAGGTCGTCCACGCTCACCGCACGACCGTGCCGCAGTACGAGGACGGCGGCCACGGCCCGCTGCTGGGGCGAACCGAGATCCAGTTCGGTATCGCCTCGGCGCGCCCGAAGCGGGCCGAGCACCGAGAAGTGGGTGCCCGGTATCCCCGTTGCCTCCATGGTGAACCTCATCATGCTCGGGAACTGTCCGGCTCCGCGGTCGCGGAACCGATCAGGTGGTGACTTCGCAGAACCTACTGCATGATATTCGCCGAAACCCTCCTGAGCTGCGGTTTCTTAAGCTTCAGCAGGCTCTCGTCGGCCTCGCGTTAGAGGCAGGGCGGCGGCCGTCCGGGCGGGGGTATAGGCACCGGCTGCCGATGCGAGGGCCCGCTCGCGCTGTGAGCGTGGAGGGCACGCTGCGCGCGCCCTTCCTGTCCTGCGCGAGCGCACGGCGCCTTGCGCGGAAGCGGTGTACGCCTTCCCCCGGGCGCCGTGAACGGGCTTGATCACTGAGGGAGATTGTCTCCGTGTCGTCGTTCCAGCAATCGGCCGAGGCTTCGCATGCTTCCGGCACCGTCCCGTCGGACGCAGAACTGGCCGCCCGGGCCTCGGCCCTCGTTCCCGTTCTGCGGGCGAACGCGGAACGGACGGAGCGGGAGCGCCGCGTCGCGCCGGAGAATCTCGAAGGGCTGCGCGGTTCCGGCTTGCTCCGGCTGACGGCGCCGACCACGCTCGACGGTTTCGGGGCGTCCATCCGTACGCAGGTGGAGGTGGGTCTGACGCTGGGGCGCGGCTGTCCTTCCACCGCGTGGGTCGCCGGCATCTTCAACGGCGTGAGGCCGATGACTCTGATGCTCTCGGATGCCGCGCGTGAGGAGTTCTACCGCGAGGGCCCCGACGTGACGGTGTGCTCCGTGGCGAGCGTGCACGGGGAGGCGGTCCGCACAAAGAGCGGTGTGCGGTTCTCCGGGACCTGGGCTGCCGCTTCCGGGTGTGAGGACGCACGCTGGGCCCTGCTCGGCATCCCCCTGCCGGGCACCGCGGGCGGTCCGCCCTCCGCGGCGACCGTTCTCGTTCCGCTGGACGACCTGGAGGTGAAGGACACGTGGCACGTCGCGGGGATGCGGGGGACGGGGAGCCAGAGTCTGGTGGCCGACGCCGTCCGGGTCCCGGAGCACCGTGTCATCAGCGCGGCCGTCACACCGAGCGGCGGCGCGGGTGCCGGATTTCCGGCGGCCCTGAAGATCGGGGCGACACTGAACCTGCTGGCACCGGTGATCGGTGCGGCGCTCGGCGGACTGGACACCGTACGCGAGGTCCTGGGCTCCGGGCGGGGAGTCATCGCCTCCGTCTACCGGCACACCACCGACTCCCCCGCCGCGCGGATGTGGCTGGGTGAGGCGGACCATCTGACAGCTCGCGCGGTCCGGCTCACCCGGTCGGTCGCCGATGCCGCCGATGCCGCGATGGCGGGCGGTCCGCTGTCCTTGCGGGAGCGGTCCGCGCTGCGGATGGACATGGTCGCGGCGATCGAGGATGCCCGCGCCGCCATGAGCAGACTGCTCGACCTGAACGGCAGTTCAGGCTTCTCCGAGTCGCATCCGCTGCAGCGGTACTGGCGGGACATGGAGACCGGAAGCCGTCACGTGCAGTTCAACCCGTTCATCACGCGCGAGGACTACGGCCGGCTTGCCGTCGGCATCGAGTCCCCGGTCTCTCTCCTGGTGTGAGCCTTCACCGATGTGACGGTCACCATCGGAACGCAAAGGAGCAGGCGGACAGGGTCGAGCGTGGAACATTCTCTTGACCAGAGGCGGCGAGGCAACGACACCGGACTGGGCCGAAGTGCTGGCGGGTCGTATGGAGGACGCCGAACGACTCGCGGCAGCCCGGGCCGCACTGGACAAGCTACGCCCGCGCGAGCGGGAGGTCTTCGTCCTGTGCGTCTGGTCGGATCTGAGCTACGCGGCCGCCGCCACGGCCCTCGGCGTGCCCGTGAGCACCGCGCGCTCCCGGCTTTCCCGGGCCCGGGAGCGACTACGCCGCCTGACCAAGGTGGAACTCGCGCGCCGCGCCGAACCTGCGGGGCGGCCGCCGGCTTCCGAAGAAGGATCGGGACGCCCCTCTCCCAGCGGACAGCAACCGGTTGCCCCCCCCCAGGAGGAGCGGTGAACGGCGGGGAGAAGCGAGTGGGCACCGTCGGTGCGTTGACGGGCCGTGGTGTCCACCCGCTCCTCCGGTGTTCGTGGGCGACCGGGCAGGGACGGGCCGCCACCGTGACGGTCAGGTGAGCGGGGCGGCGGTGGGGAGGGCGGCCAGAACGGACGGGTAGGTCGTACGGACCGCGGCTGTGTTGAAGCCGAACTTGTCGAGGGCGGCGGGCGTGATCTCGCGTTTGGAGCCGTTGGAGACCAGGTAGACGGTGGTGTCGTCGATGCTGCGGGCGAGGTAGGCGTAGGCGGTGAGCGGCCCGCCGTCGGTGATGTTCGCGGTGGTGAGGACGAGACGTACGCCGTCGGTGGTGCGGAAGAGGGCGTTGTAGGTGACGGTGCTGGGGATCAGGTGCCGCTTGCCGTCGAGGACGAGGTACACGTCACCGGTGTTGACCGCCTTGATCCGCAGACCGTTCAGCTCGGGGAAGAGTTCGCCCTGGGCCTGGGCGACCGTGGAGACGGCATGGGCCTGGGGCTGCGGGGTCACGGCGTGGGCCGACAAGACGGTGCCGGCGATGACGGCTCCCAGGGCGGCGAGCACGACAGCGACGCGCGGCATGAGGGACTGCTTGTTCATGACGATTCTCCAGTCAACGTCCGAGGCGGGCGGTCCAGGAGGATTCCGGGCCTCCCCCGCCTCGATGTAGTTGAAATCTAACCCACTTCTGTTGATGCGTCAACAAATGACGCGTCGCAACGTCGAGCAACTTCACTGCGGAGCAATCGAACTGACGCTCCATCTCGCCAGACGGCCGACACGACCTGCGAGTACAGGCCACCGGAATCAGCAGACAGGGCCACCTCGGCCCCGGAACCGTTTTCGCCAGCCAGGCCCTCGGCCCGATACAGGCCAGCGACGGCACCCCCGACCTGCTGACTCCAGACCGGCCCCAGGCCTACCCATGCACAGGACCACGGTGCCAGGCACGTCGACCAGTTCGGGGTGGCGCGCCGTCGCGTACGCCTCGACGGCGTCACGCTCCAGCAGCCCCTCGGCGACGTACCGACCGACGCCATGGCCGCCCCGGGCGACGAGTCCATTGCTCTTCACGGCCGCCTCCACCGACACCGGAGGAGGGGTGTCCTGCCACTGTCATGGCAGGACACCCCGGTCAGCGGTCGTCGCGGGCGGGCGCGGGGTCCTCCCGGTACAGGACCAGGTGCTCGTGGTAGAGAACGCCGTCACGGACGTCGCCGGTCGCGGTGAAGTCGGTGTCGTCGACGTAGTCGATGTGGTTGCCGGTGACGGTGTACCTGCCGATGTAGGCGCTCTGACGGGTGCCGCGCGCCTCGTCGTAGCGCCCGTCGGGGAGCAGCTCCTGACGGATATGGCCGTCCGCGGTCACCCACATGCCGACGAAGGGGTGCGGAGTGGTGGCGGGAGTGTCGTTGGTGTCCATGACGTCCACGGTGTCCCGCACCGCTGCGGCGTACCAGGCCGCGCCTATCCTGGGTGTGCCCCACCCACTTCCGTGCTCGCCGGCAGGCCGGCGTCCGCACGGATTACAAGGATTCCCCTGCTTCGGCCTCGACCGCGGCAAGGATGCGGTCGAGGAACTGACCGAGGAGGCGGACCTCTTCGGCGTCGAGCGGATCGAAGAAGAGGCGCCGCACGGTCTGCGCGTGGCGGGGAGCGGCCTCCTCGATGGCCTTTCGTCCGGCGGGGGTGAGACGGACCATGGAGCCGCGTGCGTCGTCGGCGCATGCTTCACGCGCTACGAGGCCCCGCTTTTCCATACGGCTCACCTGGTGGGACAGGCGGCTGCGCTCCCAATCGACCTCAGCCCCCAGATCCCGGGCCCGCAGCAGGCCCTCGGGGGCTTCGGACAGCGGGGCGAGCAGCGCGTAGTCGGCTGCGGAGAGCCCGGAATCACGCAAGAGCTGCTGTTCCTGAGCCTTGTGCAGGTCGCGGCGCAGGCGCCGGTACTTCGCCCACACATCGGCTTCTTCCGCGTTCAGCCATTGCGGTTCGGTCATGACGGAAGCGTACCATATTGTTGACATGTCACCGAAATGATCGGTCCGGCATGTACCGCACGGGTGTCGAACACCCAGGAAATGCCCTGACCGGCCGGACCCGGGAACTAGGCGGTTGCCGCCGACGCGGCCGGATGCGGCGCCGTGCAAGTGTCGATGCGGGATGCCCCTACGGCACCACTCAGAACATCTGCACGCCTCGCACACCGAAGGACATCATGAGCCTCACCCCCCCTTTCCGGTCGCTGCTCACAACAGCCACTGGCAACTGGGTCTCACGCGTCTACCTGGCTGTCGTAGCCGTCCTGCTGGCCTGGTCCTATGTGGACGCGGCCTTCGTGGCTCAGGCCGACGCATCATTCGTCGGCATCTACGCCATCATCGCCACCGCCCCGGTGAGCGTCGCACTGTTGTGGATCGACGCCCTCTCGGGACGGGCTCTTCCGCTGATCGTCATCGCCTGCGCTCTGCTGAACGCCTGGCTGATCGGACTCGGGATGCGCCGGATCAACAGCGCTCACTAGCGGTACAGCGCGGACAGGGGACCTCCACGGAACCGAACGTCGAACGCGCTGCCGAAGACCTCACAACCCTCTCGTACCAGGAGACCCCCATGACCGCCGTCGTGATCGACAACCAGTCGGAATCGCGCTTCGAACTGCACGAGGACGAGAAGCTGGCCGGCTTCGCGGAGTACCACGCTTTCAAGGACGAGATCGCCTTCCTGCACACCGAGATCGGCAAGCAGTTCGGCGGCCGAGGTCTCGCCGGCCGGCTCATCGGAACCGCTCTCGACACGGCAAGAGAACGCCACCTGAAGGTACTGCCCTACTGCCCCTTCGTGCGCGGGTACATCACCAAGCACCCGGAGTACACGGACCTGGTCCCGCAGGACGACCGCGCCCGGTTCGGGCTGTGACCTCGTGAGCAACCTCGAAACGGCACCGGCCGTCCACACGCGAGGAGGCCGGGAAGAGGTCTCCGCCCGCCCCGTCCACGAGCTGCTGGAGCCGAGGACCACTCCCCTCGGGGAAAGCACCGTCGTCCGCAGGCTCCTGCCGAACCTCGGGCGCAGGATGGTGGGAGCCTGGTGCTTCGTGGACCACTACGGCCCTGACGACATCGCCGACGAACCCGGAATGTGGGTCCCTCCCCATCCGCACACCGGTCTGCAGACGGTCAGCTGGCTGCACGAGGGTGACGTCCTGCACCGCGACAGCGTCGGCAGTCTGCAGACCATCCGCGCCCGCGAGCTGGGGCTCATGACGGCGGGCCGGGCCATCGCCCACGCTGAGCAGTCTCCCCGCGCGCACGCACCGCTCCTGCACGGGGCTCAACTGTGGATCGCCCTTCCGGACGCCCATCGCCACGTCTCCCCCGCCTTCGAGCACCACACCGATCTGCCCCGGATCACGGCGCGCTCCGGACTGCGGGGAACGGTCATCCTCGGCGAGGTCGACGGTGCCGCCTCCCCCGGGACCACCTACTCGCCCCTGGTGGGAGTGGATCTCTCCCTCACTGAAGGCGCCTCCGTGAGACTTCCGCTGGAGCCCGACTTCGAGTACGCGGTGCTGACCATGTCCGGGTCCTGCCACGTGGACGACGTCCCGCTGGAGCCCGGATCCATGCTGTACCTGGGGTGCGGCCGCCGGGAGCTACCGTTGCAGGCGTCCACGGACAGCGGCCTGCTGTTGCTGGGTGGCGAGCCGTTCGACGAGAAGATCATCATGTGGTGGAACTTCATCGGCCGAACCGGCGAGGAGATCGCCCGGGCCCGCACGGACTGGAACGCCGGACAGGGTTTCGGCACCGTCCACGGCTTCGACGGCGCCCCCACGCCCGCTCCGGAACTGCCTGAGGCACAGCTCAAGGCCCGAGGCCGTGTCCGTTGAGCACAATGAGACGGTCTGAGCTCGAAGTGTGAAGAACACACTCACCCCTTCGGCGCGACCATCGGCTCGTTTCCGTCGGTCTCCCTCGACCGAGAGTGGTACGGCGGAGTCGGTCGTGGCCGCCACCGCTGCGACGGTGCAGATAAGCGCCGGGCGCCGGCGCGACGCCCAGGTGTTCAGCGCTCTGGTCAGCGGCGTGCCGGCCCCCGCGCCGCTGCCCCGGCTGGAGCGGGGATCGCGTCGCGCGCGCTGAAGGAGCCCGGGGCCTGGCTGTCTGCGGGATCATCCGTCGCCCCGCGCACCTGTCGGTGTGCTCACGCAGACCAGGTCGTGACACGGCAGCTCTGCAGGCGACGGTACGAGGCACGTCACGCCCACGTTCTACGTAGGTATTGCCGATGCTGCCGCCAACCGCCACTGACATGCTGAAACGCGGGCCGCCGGGGCGGATGACCTGCCGGGGCCGGAGGCGACCGCGCCACGGCCCGGAGTGACGCAGACGGATCAGGCCCCGGGGAAGCGGAGTGGCTCGTGGCAAGGTTCTACGGCCGTGACGAGGAACTGACTTTCTTGCACACGCTGTTCGCGAGGGCCCAAGCCGGGCACGGCGGCGCGCTGACCGTCCGCGGCGAGCCCGGCATCGGCAAGACCACGCTCCTGAAGCACGCCCTGGCCACCGTCTCGAAACCCGTTGAGGTGTTGTGGGCGAGCGGCTCACAGTGGGAAACCGACTTCGCCTACGCGACTCTGCATCAGCTGTGCGGACCGCTGCTGGTCCCGTCAGATGACGAAGCCAGCCGCCATCTGATCGTCCTGCAGAGGGCGTTCGGCTTTCGGGACGGTACGGCACCCGACGCGGTGGGGCTGGCGTCGGCGTTCGCCTCGCTCGCGGCCGCCGGCTCAGCGCGTGGGCCCCTGGTGTGCGTGGTGGACGATGTCCAGTGGGCGGATCCGGCCTCCACACACGTCCTGAAGATCGCCGCCTCCCGTGCCGAGGCGGACGGGTTCGTGCTGGTGCTCGTCGCTCGTGACTCGGACGAGGCAGCTTTCCTCGCGGCTCTGCCGCGCCTGACGCTCACCGGTCTCCCTGAGCGGGACGCCCGTGCCCTGCTGCGGACGGAGTTCCGCGCTCCCCTCGACGAGCGGGTGCACGAGCGGGTCCTGGCCGAGGCCCGCGGCAATCCGCTCGCCCTGCTGGAACTGCCGCGCAGTGTCGAGTACGCCGACCTCACGGAGCGCCCCGACGCCCGTACTGTTCTGTCTGCCCGGATCGAGGGGAGCGTGCAGGAACGGGCCGCACTCCTCACGCAGCCGGCCCGGTCGCTCCTCCTCGCGGCAGCCACTGACCCGTCGGGGGATCCGGAATTGCTGCGGCGGGCAGCCGTCGAGCTGGGAGTCGACCATGACAGTGCGGTCCAGGCGCTGACCATGGCGGAGTTCCTGGACGTGGGCGGACATGTGCGCTTCCGCCATCCGCTGGTGCGATCAGCCGTGTACCGAGCTGCCCACGCGGAGGACCGCCGACGTGTACACCTGGCGCTGGCAGACGTGATGGACTCCGCATCGGATTCCGACCGGATCGCATGGCACCGAGCTCAGGCAGCCACCGAACCCGATGAGGGACTGGCCGCCGCCTTGGAGCAAGCGGCGAACCTGGCCCGGCAACGTGCCGGCGTCGCCGCCGCAGGCGCGTTCCTGGAACGGTCCGCCGCGCTCAGTCCCGACCCGGCACGGAAGGCCGAACGCGCCTTGGCGGCCGCCGAGGAGAAGACCGCTGCCGACGAGCGCGACACGGCGCTCGACCTGCTCGCCACCGCCGAGGCCGGTCCTCTCGATGCCCGGCAGCGGGCGCGGGCTCACTTGGCCCGCGCCCGCATCGCCGCCGTGCTGTGCTCGAAGCACGAGGCTGTGCTGCACTTGGTGCGGGTCGCCCACCGGACCGAGGCTACGGCGCCGCACCTGGCGAGCGAAGCCCGTCTCGATGCGCTCGGGATGGCCGTGCTGGCTGGTCGAGGCAGCGAGGCCATGCGACAGACACTCGCCACCATGTCTGCACCGCAGCCCACGGTCGCTGTTTCGGCCGCCGATACCTTCCTCGACCGCCTGACCGCTTGGCTTCGCGGTGATACGCCGGACTTGCGAGAAGCCTTGCACGCGCTCCGACGTGATCCTCGCATCGGCGTCCGACACCCTGTGCTGTCCGCACTGGTGTGGACGGAGTCGTGGGAGTGGGAGGCCCTGCTCGGCGCGGCACGGCAGCATGTCGTGACGGCGCGGCGGTACGGCCCCTTCACCGGGCTGTCCCAGGCCCTCACCGTGTTGGCCTTGGCCACGGCCCTCGCTGGGGACACCAAGGCGGCAGCGGAACTCGTCCGTGAGACCGAGGCCCTCGCCGAGGCCACAGGAACGGCCCCACTGCCGCACGCACGGCTGTACCTGACGGCCCTCGAGGGTGGGCCCGGCGCGGGCGACCTGCTCACCGCGGCTGCCGACCAGGCGCACGAAGCGGGCGAAGGTCTGCTGTACGCCACCGCCTGGTGGTGCACGGCGCTGCTGCACAACAGCACGGGTGATTACGCCGCCGCTCTGACGGCTGCCCGCACCGCTGTCACAGCCGGCGAACCGGGCATCACCTGTCTCGCCCTGACGGAACTGGTCGAGGCGGCGGTACGGTGCGGCGCCCCGGACGAGGCGGAGGCGGCCGTGGCGCAGTTGACCGCGCGGACCGCGGTTGCGGTCACACCGATCGGCCAAGGGATCGGACACGCCGTACGGGCGCTGGTCGCAGACGGCACAGGGGCGGAGCAGCACTACGAGGAGGCTCTGGCCTCGCTGACACGGACGAGCGCGGTCGTGCCCACAGCCCGAGCGCACCTGCAATACGGCGCGTGGTTGCGGCGCCAGGGACGGCGGCAGGACGCCCGGGCGCACTTGAGCACGGCCTCGCGAATGTTCTCTGCCGCTGGTGCCGGCGCGTTCGCGTCCCAGGCGACGGCGGAGCTTCGCGCCACCGGGGCCTTGGCAGTGCGGCGCGCTCCGGGCGACTGCCCGGATCAGCTCACGCACCAAGAAGCCCGCGTTGCTCAGCTGGCGGGAAACGGCAGCACGTCCAAGGAGATCGGAATGCATCTGCATCTGAGTCCCCGCACGGTCGACGCGCATCTGCGCAGCATTTTCCGCAAGCTGGGCATCACCTCCCGTCGGCAGCTGCGTGACTTGGCGGCGCAGCAGGGGGATCCGCAGCACACGCAGCTGCCGAGCGGGTGACCCGCGGGAGGCGCGGGTCACCCGGTCCGGCTCGCGCCGAGTGGATGACCGCCCGGCGCGTACGGTCTGCGTCCCCGGTACAGGTCGACCGAGCGGGTTCCAGCCGTCGGGTGTGCGTGCAGCGGCAACTCGCCGCTCTGGTCGCGATGACGTCGGCGGCGGTCAGACGGGCAGCCGGGGCACCAGCCCGGCCACACCTCTGAGTTGCCGTCGGGATTCGATGCCCAGCTTGCGGAAGATGTTCCGCAGGTGGGCATCGATGGTGCGAGGGCTGACGAACAGTTCGGCGGCGGCCTCCTTGGTGGTCAGGCCGGTGGCCACGAGGCGGGCGACGTGCCGCTCCTGCGGAGTCAGGTGGTCGACTGTCGGCGCAGCGACGGCGTGGGGCTGTTCGCCGACGGCCTTGAGCGCCTTCTTGGCTCGGGCGGCGAAGCCGTGGGCGCCCATGGAGGTCAGTAGGGCGTGGGCGGTGTGCAGGTGGGTGCCGGCCTCGGTGCGGCGGTGGACGCGACGGCTCAGCCATTCGCCGTAGAGCAGGTGGGTGCGGGCGCACTGGGCGCGCGCCGCACTGCGTGAGAGGTGGGCGAGGGCCTCACGGAACATGGCGTCGGCCTCCGCCCCGTCCGCGAGGAGAGCCCGGCATCGCAGTTCCAGGCCCCGGGCCCAGTCGGTGTCGTTGGCCACCGTGCGCTCGTGGAGGTCCGCGATGACGGACTGTGCCCGCTCCGGTTGGCCGGTCGCGGCGGCCGCCTCGACGAGTTCGGGGGTGATCCACGTGTGGAAGCCCATCTCGTCGTGAGCGGCCGCCGATTCGGCAGAGCGGAGCGCCTCCCCGTGGTGGCCGATGCTGTTGAGGTACACAGCCCGCGCGTAGTGGCCGACCGTCACCAGTCGGCCCTCGCGTGCTGTCTCGGCTTCCATGAGCCGCAGGTTCAGCCGGGTGCTCAGGTGCTCCTCCGTACCGCGCCAGGCGGCCAGGGTGAGGTCCGACGCGGACAGCGGTGGGCTGTCGATGGTCTCGGCGATGAGGGCGGCCTCGTCGGCACATGCGGAGGCTTGATCGAAGGCGCCCGCGTGCAGGTGAACCAGCGTCTGGTACCTCAGCCCGACGTGGAGCGCGGTGAGGGCACCGGCCCGGCGGGCCAGTTGCACGTGACGGTCGATGAGAGCCGCCCAGGCCTCTTCGTCGCACAGGTCCATGGCCGCGCTACCGACGATCCACAGCCAGCCCACGTTGTGCTGGTGTTCGGAGTCTCGGCCGTAGTCCCGTACTGCTTGGCGCAGCAGCGGCGCGGCGGCGACGTGTCCGTCCAGCAGGCGGGTGATCGTCCCGCGGAACAGCGTGTCGAGCGCTCCTTGCGGCACTGTCCCCGGGGGCAATGCCGCGGCTGCGCGGGCGATGTCTTGCTTGCGTTCGGCGGGAGTGAATCGGCCGACGAAGATCATTCCCGCGAGTGCTTCGACCAGGGTGCGGGCTGCGGCCTCGCCGTCGAGGCGGGCCATGGTGTGGGCCGCGCGCAGCAGGAGCTGCGTTGACGGGTCGTCCCGTCGGCTGTCGAAGGCGATCTGGGCGCGCAGGCTTTGGGCACGGGCGGCCAGGAAGGGAGCACCGGCGGGGACGGTCAGGGAGCGCAGCAGGTCGAGGGCCACAGACGGCGAACCGGCGTCGTGTTTGGCTTGGGCGGCCTCAAGCATGCGCGCTGCCCGGCGGTCCGGGTCCGGCGTCAGAGTGGCGGCGAGGGTGAGGAAGGCGGCCGCGGCAGCGGCACCGCCTCGGGCACGGGACCGGTTTGCGGCGGCGTGGAGATCGGCGGCAATGGCCTCATCGGGTGCTAGGGCGGCCTGGCCGCGGTGCCAGGCCCGGCGGTCGGGGTCGACGGCGGCGGACGTCTCGTCGGCCAAGGCCTGGTGCACCTGTCTGCGTTCCCGCCCGGAGAGGGACGTGTAGGCGGCGGACCGCACCAGCGGGTGGCGGAAGCGCACCCGGGTGTCGATCGTGACGAGCCCGGTTTCCTGGGCCGCTTCCGCGGCCGAGGGGTTGATGCCCAGCCGATGGATCACTCGCCACAGGAGGCTGCTGTCCCCCGTGGGTTCGGCGGCGGCGGCCAGGAGCAGCAACTGGGTATCGAGGGGCAGGACGTCCAACCGCTTGTGGTAGTCGTCCTGCAGCGTCATCGTCACGGAGCGCATCGGCGGTATGGCGAACCCGCCGGCCAGCCGCTCGGGGGTGGTGCTGTGTGAGAGGTCCAGCAGAGCCAGTGGGTTGCCGCGCGCCTCCACGACGATGCGGTCGCTCACCCGTGGGTCGAGCGGGCCCAGCACGTGGGAGGACAGGAGGGCCCGGGCAGTGGAGTCGTCCAAGCCGGCAACGGTGAGGGAGGGCAGGGGAGCCAGTACTGCTGCTCTGTCGGTCTCCCGGGCGGCGATCACCAAGGCGACGCGCTCGCTGCCGAGGCGGCGCGCGACGAAGCACAGGGTGTGCAGGGTCTCCTCGTCCAGCCACTGGGCGTCGTCCACGAGGCACAGAACAGGCTGTTCGGCGGCCGCCTCGGCGAGCAGACTCAGTACGGCCAAGGCCGCCCGAAAGCGGTGCGGGGCGCTCTCCTCGCTCAGGGCGAGCGCCGCCTCCAGCGCGGTGCGCTGCGCGCCGGGTAGCTGGGCGATGCCGTCGATCAGTGGACGGCAGAGCTGGTGCAGAGCCGCGAACGCCAGATCCGTCTCGAACTCGTAGCCCTCCACGCGCAGGACCGAGAATCCCTCCGCGTGCTCCAGTAGCTGGTGCAGCAGAGCCGACTTGCCGATACCAGGCTCTCCGCGCAGGACAAGGGCGCCGCCGTTGCCCCGCCGGGCCGCTCCGAGCAGGCGCCTGAGGGCTGCGGTCTCCCTGCCCCTACCAAGCAGTCTGGAAGATGCTTCGGCCGCTGACGGCGTGATCATCGCTCCCCTTTCTTCAGGTTGCTGACCCGCGCGCAGGCGTCGGTGCGCGGCAACAACAGCGGCTACCACCGTGATATGCGTGGGGATCGGTGGCACGTGCTGACCTCGTGGTGCACAGCTCATGACTCATCGTGGAGCCGGGTCGGCTGCTCTGGGCGGTGGGCCGTTGTGGGGTGGCCCCCTCCCGGCCGTCGTCGACTCAAGCTGCCGGGTCGGCGATCCGACTCTATCCGCGGCCCTCTTGTACGTCAGCGATGAAGAGGGTGACCGGTCACCCTCTTCCAGATGGACCGAAAGGGCTTTTGACCTGCTGAAATGGTGAATCCCAGCGCCTTTCGCCGAGAGGGACGCACTCCTCTGTGGGCACTGTCGATTAGGTGTGTTTCACCGATGGCGGCACGCATGCGGTCCGGGAGCTTCTTCGAGCATGGTCAGGGGGCTCGCGAGCGCGCCAAGAGCTCGCGGCTTCACGGCCGACCGATCTCCTCACGGCGCGTGCCGCCGCCCTGGCCATGAGCGGCCTGACCGGTTCGGCGCTGGTGGATACGGCCCGGATTGACCCCCGGTAGGGGAGTTGGGGCGGGGGGGCGGGGTCGGCCGCTCGGTCCCCGGCGTTGCCGCGCAGGCGGAGGCACGAGACGCCTGGAGGCCCTGCCCCACCAGCCCGGGGACCCCGGAAGGCAAGGTGCAGCACGTGGGTAAAGTGGCAGGAGGCAAAGGACTTCGACATCGGCAGTGACAGCTCGCAGAGGCGTGCGCCGGTGGGTTCTCCCCACCGGCTTCACGGAGAGCGACCGCCTCGCTGGCCGGAGCAGGAAAAAAGCGCGATACCGCGGGCATGCGATGATGTTGGTATCAAAGGGGTTGGAATCCACCGTCGGGCGTGCAAGCAGTCGCCGCCGGACCGCGCGGCGGCCTTTCCACCGGACGGGCTCGCTCTGGCCTCGGGCCGACTCCATCTCGGATGCCGGCCGGAGGACTTGGTGGGAAATCGCGGGAATGCGGAGAGGTGGGACGCGGTGCGGATCAGCCGTGACCCGGGGAAAGCAACGGAGCTCATCGGCAGACGGCAGGAGCGCGAGGAACTCGCCCTGCTGCTCAGCGCCGCCGGAAAAGGCCGGGGCGGCGCGCTGGTGCTGAGCGGGGAAGCCGGCATTGGCAAGACCGCGCTGCTCGACTCGGTCCACACACTGAGCGGGGTGCGCGTCCTGCGGGTCGCCGGAGTCGAGTTCGAGACGGACCTCGCCTTCTCCGCACTTCATCAGCTGTGCGCACCGGTGATGAATCGGCTCAGCAAGCTGCCGATGCCCCAGCGGCACGCTCTGGAAGCGGCCTTCGGGCTCGGCACCCGCAACGTCCCCGACCGCTTCCTGGTGGGCCTGGCAGTCCTGGGCCTTCTGTCCCGGGCCGCTGCGGAGCGACCACTGGTGTGCGTCGTGGACGACGCGCAGTGGCTCGACCAGGCATCGGCCCAGGCACTGTCCTTCGCCGCGCGGCGTGCGCAGACAGAGCCGGTGCTCTTCCTGTTCGCGGTGCGGGAGATCAGCGGCTGCCAGGACCTGGCGGGGCTGCCCGGCATGGCCGTGGGCGGCCTTCCGGACGACGAGGCACGCGCCCTGCTCGCCGCGCGGGTCCGGGCCCCTCTCGACTCCCCGGTGCGCGACCGCATCGTGGTCGAGGCACGGGGTAATCCCCTGGCGCTGCTGGAACTGCCGCGGACCATCGACCTGGCGGGCGGCTTCGCCCTCCCGGAGCAGAACGCCCCTCGGATGACCAACAGCGGGACGAACGGCGCCAGGGGAGCAAGCGGCACCGACCCGACCACCGCGTCGGCCAAGGTGGTGGCAAGCTTTCGGGCACGCGTCACCGCGCTGCCGCCCGACACCCGGCAGCTGCTGCTGATCGCCGCCGCCGAGCCGACAGGCGACCCGGTGGTGCTCTGGCGCGCGGCACATCTGTTGGACATCGACGCCGCGGCCGCCACGCCGGCGCTGGACGCGGAACTGCTGTCGATCGGGTTGTGGGTGCGCTTCCGTCATCCCCTGGTGCGCTCCACCGTGTACGGGGACGCGTCGCCGGCCGAGCGCCGGTCGGTGCACCGCGCGTTGGCCGACGTGATGAACGAGGCCGACGAGCCCGACCGGCGGGCCTGGCACCGTGCCCAGGCGGCCGCGGGCCCGGACGAGGAAGTGGCCAGGGCTCTGGAGCGCTCCGCCGACCGGGCACAGTCGCGCGGGGGTGCGGCAGCGGCCGCGGCGTTTTTGGAAGCGGCGACGAAGCTGACACCCGACGCGGGACACCGTGCCGAGCGCGCACTCGCGGCGGCCTCCGCGAAGCGCGACGTCGGCGCCTCGGATGCGGCACTGGAACTGCTCGCGGTGGCCGATGCGCAACCATTGGGTGATCTTGCGCGTGCGCGTGCCCAGACGCTGCGCGCGCGAATCGCCTTCGATCGACACCGCAACGACGCCTCGGTCGCCGAGCTGCAGCGTGCGGCGCAGTCGACGGCGCCCCTCGATACGTCCGCAGCCCGGGAGATCATCCTGGAGACACTCGCCGCGGCAGTCTTCGTCGGCCGGTTCGCGGAGGGTCCGCGCCTGCGTGAAGCGGCACAGGCCGCCCTCGCGATGCCGCCCGCGCCCTCGCCGGCCCGGCCGCTCGACCTGCTGCTGGATGGTCTCGCCACCCAGGTGCGTGATGGGTTCGAGGCGGCTGCCCCACTGCTCCGGGGAGTGGTCGACCAGTACCTGCGGCGTCCGGGCGACAGCGCCCACTCCCCCGGCGAACTGTGGATGGCGTGCAGCGCGGCCATGGATCTGTGGGACGACATGGCCTGGCGCATGCTGGCCGACGAGCAGATTCGTTCCTCCCGTGAAGCGGGTGCTCTGGCGGCCCTGCCCATGACGTTGAGCTACCGGGCCCTTGCCCACATCCACGCCGGGGAGTTCAGCGACGCGGCAGCGCTCGTGGCGGAGTCCTATGCGATCGCTGCGGAGGTCGGCGCCCCGGGCCTGGTCTACGTGGACGTCTCCCTTGCCGCCTGGCGTGGTGACGAGACTCGCACCGATGAACTGAGCAGTGCGGCCATGTCGGATGCCGCAGAGCGGGGCGAGGGACGGCTGGCCACCGCCGTCGAATACGCGCAGGCCGTGCTGTGCAACGGCCTCGGGCGGTACGAGGCCGCGCTGACGGCGTGCCGGTCTGTCTGCGAACTGGACGAGATGGGCTTCCACGCCTGGGTGCCGGCGGAGTTCGTGGAGGCGGCGGTGCACTGCGGCCGCCGCGAGGAGGCGGAGCGCATGCTCGAGCGGCTGACCGAGCGGACCCGGTCGAGTCCCACCGACTGGGGTGTGGGCATGAGGCTGCGGTCCCAGGCCCTGCTGAGTCACGGGGCGGAGGCTGACGAGCTGTTCGGCGAGGCGGTCGCCCGGCTCGACCGCAGCGAGGGGCGTGTGCACGCCGCGCGCGCCCGGCTGCTGCACGGTGAGTGGCTGCGGCGCGAGGGACGCAGCCGTGAGGCGCAGGCCCAGCTGCGGACGGCTCACGAGACGCTACGGTCGTTCGGCGCGGAGGCGTTCGCTGAACGCGCCGCGCGGGAACTGCGCGCGACGGGCGAACAGCCTGTCCGCCACCCGACCGCGTCGGCGGCCGGTCTGCTCACCGCGCAGGAGGTTGTCATCGCACGGCTGGTCGCCACGGGCGCCACCTCCCGCGAGGTGGGCGAACGAATGTTCCTGAGCCCTCGTACGGTCGAGGCACACCTGCGGAACGTCTATCGAAAGCTCGGTATTCGCTCGCGCAAGCAGTTGCGGGACCTTCCAGCCCTCGGCGAGCCTGGTGTCCTGCCCGGCCCCGACACGATGAGCCGCCTGTGACGGCGTCACCGCCCGCTTTCGCAGCGGGAGTGGCGAGCGACGGCCGCATGCGTGCGCTGGAGCCGGCCATGCTGGAGCTGCATGGTGATCCGCACGGTCCGCGGGCCAGGCAGTCGCGAGTTTCGTCCCGCCGGGGAAGCTTCGCCGCCCTGGACACGTGGCTCGTGCCGTAGGGGTCACCCACCCGGAACCGGATGGGGCCGATGCCCAGGGGTGGTGGTGTCGTCGGGCCAACCCTCGATCGAGGCAAGCGCATCGGCGGGGCCGGTTCGTGCACCGTACGGAGCCGTACGTCAGCGTCGGCCTTCTCCGCCCTCACGGCCACGGCCTAGACCGACTCGAAGTCGTTGCCGGGGACCGCGTAGGAGATGACGGCCACGTTCACCAGAGATTCCATGACCTCCCTCGATCGGAAACGGTGTACAGCGTCCGGCGTACCGGCGCGTCGCAGAAGAGGGGCGCCGATCTCACCGGTCCCGGGACGACGCTCTCGCGTCCGGCGGGCCGACGGCTGCCTCGGCCGACGCGACCTCGGCGCTGTCGAGGGCTTGTCAGCGGTCGCCGACTGCTCGTCGGCGTCCGAGGCGGCACCGCACACCTACGGCAGCAGAGTGGCGAGGAAGTCGTCGAGGCTCTGCCGGACGATTTCCCGGCCGTCCGGGACCATCAGGTCACATTGGTCCAGGAAGGCGCGCACATCCGCGCTGTGCAGGGCCAAGGCCACATAGCCGCTCCGGTTGGACAGCTCGATCAGTACCTGCTCGGGGGCGACGGAACAGACCTGCACGTCGCTCAACCCGGCTGCGGAACGCAGGCCTTCGGCGAGGAGATCCCGCGCGAGGGCCCAGCGTCTGTCGTTCCCGCTGCCCGGCAGGCACAGGACGAAGGTGACGACCAGAGGGTCGTGCCGGGAATACTCGAGGATCGATTCGACGGCGACGGGGTCCTGCGCCGTCAGGATGACGGTGCGCACTTTCCGCCTCATGGCGCCAATGCCCTCCGCGGACACCGCCCGTTCCGCTTGCGCAGTCGTCGGTGTCTCGCCTGCCTGGCTGCTCATAACGTTCCCCTCGATGCGGACTGCTGACGCACATCACTCTGGCGCAGGGGCACAGCTCCTCGTCTCGGCGGCCGGGGCCTAACGTGACGCCTAGAACCTGTACGCGAAGCCCGCCCGCTGCGAAGGGCGCGCTCTCCTGTACGGCAGATGTGGTCGGGGTCCAGGCGATTTCGTCCGAGTCCGGTTCGCGAAGGCAGGTGTGTCACCGGCCCGGCCCGCGGTGGACACGAGGGCCGGTGGCCTGCGTTGAGCGTGTGTCTTCGCGGTCAGTCCGCTCCAGGTCCGACCGATGGCGTGACCTGCCGGTGCGCCTGTCCAGCGGCCTCTTCGCCGGCCCAGCCGCATGCTGGTGTGCGCGCGCACGATGGTGGAGTGTTCCGGGACAGCACAGTTGAGGTCGTCGTCGGTGTCTGCTGTCCGACCGGTGCAGCGAAGAACACCCGCTTTCGGGTTCATCGACGGCCCGTCCGCACTTCTCGGGGAGGCGGATCCACTGCGGTCCCGTCGCGGTGCCGCTGTCAGGCACCTCGACAACCTCGGCCGGTGGAAGGGATCCGGACCGACCGGCCTAGGTGACAACGACCGACGCGAACGCTCGGGTTCCGGACGCATGCTGAGGAAGGTCACTCGCCTTCGAAGAGCCTGTACGTGCCGCCGGCGGCAGGAGCCAGTCCGGCAGTCATCGTCACCCACCCTGTCGCCGGAAAGGTTGCGTCATGGACGACCGAGCAGGACTGCACCGGCTGAGGGAGATCGAACTCCGCACGCGGGTGGACGACGGCTCCTGGACGAGTCGCCCGTTGTGGATCGTCGGCGTGGACGGCGAGGGGTACGTGCGCGCCGCCTTCGGAAGGCGCAGCCAGTGGCTGCGCAGTGCACTGAGTGGCGCGCCCATGCGCGTCGAGGCGCCCTGGGGGCTGTTCCCCGTCCGGCTGGAACCCGTCCTCGACAGCGCGCTCGAGGACCGGGTGTCCGAGGCCTACCGGGTCAAGTACGGCCCAGGCTGGCCCGGTCCCGTCCGGATCATGACGGGCGCCGAGGCACGATCGACGACGATGCGGATCGCTGCGGTGTGACCGCGTGGCGGCGGAATCGGCGTGACCATGCTGCAGGGGGAGAGCCCCGCGTCGCAGGTCCGGCCGGGGACTCATGGAGCCATGACGCCGCACCAGTGCCCGCGCTGCGACTCGCCCCGCCAGAGCGCGGCCTCGGGGCGGCGACGACGGGGTGCAGGGACGGTGCCGGCAACCCCGTCCTGGCGCGATCGCCCGGTGCCGAAGGCCGCGGATTCCCTGCTTCGGCCCCGGCACGATCTCCTCTCCCCCGGCGGCGCGCGCCGGGCCGCACCGCCCGATGCCCGTCCGACAGGAGGCACGGCGTCCGGCGCCCACACTCGGACGCGGCCCCCGTCGGGCAGGGGCACCGCCCCTCGGGCCCGCCGGAGCGGCAGGCCGGCAGCAGATCCAGACCCGTGCGGATGCGGGCGGCGACACCGACTGGCTGGTGCAGATCCACTCCACGATCGTCCGGCCCACTGGCATGCCGTCACTGCTGGAAAGGGGGAACCTCACCGGCGCCGGAAGCCGCCATGAGAAACGACGCTCAAGTCCTCGCCGACCGGTCCCACCAGGTCGTCCGTACACCTCATGGGCGCGAACAGACCGGGACCGCGCCGTGAAGGACGTGAAACCACGGCAGACGTAGACGCGGTGTTGACGATTCGTAGACAGCCACGGGACACCATGGGAGGCAGGACAGAGGACCGGAGCAGGATGCGCGGCCGTGGTCAGCAGGGGGAAGCGGACATGGACACCGTCGTTGTGGTCCCGCAGAAGAGAAGTGAGGACGCTGACCTGCGCGGCAGCGCGGCCGAGACCCGCGTGCTCGACGCCCTGGTGGCGGACGTCCGGGCGGGCCGCGGGCGGTCGCTGGTGCTGCACGGGGAATCCGGGACGGGCAAGAGCCGACTTCTCGACCACCTCGAGGAACGGGGCGGGGGCATGCGGATCCTGCGCGTGAACGGAGTGGCCGGCGAGACCGAGCTGCCGTTCGCCGCTGTCCAGCGGCTGTGCGCGCCCCTATATGGCAAGCTCGGCCACCTGCCACCCGCCTACCGCGACGCGCTGGCCGTCGTCCTGGGTCTGCGTGACGGGCCCGTGCCCTCCCCGGTGCACGTCGGCACGGCCGTGGCCGGGCTGCTCGCCCGTGTAGGCGGCGCGGGAGCGATGATGTGCCTGCTCGACGACGCGCATCTGATGGACCGTGCTTCCCGCACGAGTCTCGCCGTTGCCGCACGGCGGTGCGGCAACGGCGAGACCGCCTTCGTGTTCGCGCTGCCCGACGCCGCCCGTTTCGGTGAGCTGCAGCGGTTTGAGCGGCTGACCGTGCTGGGCCTCTCGGCCCCGGAAGCCCATGCCCTGCTCGCGACGCGTCTGCACGCCCCGCTCGATCCCCGCGTCCGCGACCGCATGGTGGCCGAGGCGCGCGGCAATCCCCGGGCGCTGCTCGACGCGGCCCGCTCGATCGGGCCGACCGAAATGGCGTTCTGCACGCCCGACGAGCCTCGGCTTTCCCTTTCCGCCGACTGGGAGAGGGCCTTGAATACCGCGCTGCACGGGCTCGGCGCGTCGGCCCGGGACCTGCTCGTACTCGCAGCCGCCGAGCCCTTCGGAGAGTCGGTGACCGTGCTGCGGGCCGCCGAGCGCCTGGGCATCGGCCGGGACGCCGTCGATGAGATCGAGGCCACCGGGCTCCTCGCTCTGACCCCCCACGTGCGCTTCGCCACCCCGCTGCTGCGCACAGCCGTCTACGCACGGGCTGCGGTGGCGCAGCGGCGCCGAATCCACGCCGCCCTCGCGGGCGGTATGCCTACCGAAGAGGACTCCCCCGAACGGCGGGCCTGGCACCGCGGACAGGCCGCGGTCACCTTGGACGAGGCAGTGGCAACCCAGCTGCAGGATGCGGCGGAGCTGACAGACGGCCTGGCCGCCGGAGCCACGACGGCCGCTCTGTGGGAGCTGGCCGCCTCCCTGACGCCCGACCGGCAGACGCGCGCATTGCGATTGCTTGCCGGCGCCCGCGTCCGGCACCGCACCGGTTCGCTGCGGCAGGCCCTGCACCTACTGGCCGACGTGCATACCGCTCCCCTCCCGGCCCTTGAACGGGCCCAGGCCGCCATCCTGCTCGCCCAGACCCGGTACGGCGTGCACCGCGACACCGCTGCGGTGCGCTCGCTGAACGAAGCCGCCCGCCACGCAGCCGTATCCGGCCACCGGCACATTCGCGACGTATCCGCGCTGGACGCACTGACCGCCCAGATCTTCGCCGGCCGCCTGCACCCACCACAGGAGGCAGTGGCAGGGGCGGCGGGAATGCGTACGGAGTCCTGCGGCCCGCAGTTGCCCGAGACGCGCGCCCTGCTGCTCCAGGCCCTGCACACGCGGACTCGGCACGGATACGGCCCGGCGGTCCCCCTGCTGCGCCGCGCCGTCGATGCGCACCTCGCGGCGGGTCACCCGTCACAGCCGTACCCCGATACGAACGGGAACTGGCTGCTGTGCCACGCGGCAGTCGACCTATGGGATGCGGCGGCATGGGAGACCATCACCGAGTGGACCGTGGCCGCCGCCCGCGCGACGGGAGCAACCAGCGTGCTTCCGGCGGCACTGGTCCACCAGGCGTTCGCAGACCTCCACCGCGGCCGGCTGGACGTGGCAGCTGCCCGGGTCTCCGAGGCCGAGGCGATCAGCGCGACCATCGGCGCCGTGTCACCGGGTCACGCCGTGCTCACTCTGACCGCCTGGCGCGGCGACCGGGACCGCACCGAGGCCCTCGCCGCCGCCTGCCGGCGAGATGCCGAGGCGCGCGGCGAGGGCCGCCTGCTGAGCACCGTGGAGTACGCCCAGGCCGTCTTGCACAATGCTCTCGGCGATTACCCGCGTGCCTTCGAACTCACCGGCACCGCCATGGCTCTGGATGAGCCCGCCTTTCGGCCCTGGCTGCTGCCGGAACGGCTGGAGGCCGCAGCGCGCACCGGCCACGTGCAGGAGGCCGAAGCCGTCGCCGAACGGCTGGCCACCTGCGCGCGGCTGACCGACACCGACTGGGCGCGCGGAATCCACCTGCGGGCCCTCGCCCTACTTGCCGACGACACACGTGCTGACGCGCTCTACCGCTGCTCGGCCGAGCGTCTGGACGTCGCCGGGGCTGAACTGCAAGCGGCGCGGACGCGGCTGCTGTGGGGCGAGTGGCTACGGCGCAACGGCCGGACGGTGCTGGCCCGAATACCGCTACGCGCAGCCCATGAGACGTTCTTGGGTGCGGGCGCACGTGCCTTCGCCGAGCGCGCGGCGGGTGAACTGGCCGCCGCGGGCTTCCTCCCCGAATCGGGCGTGTCAGGCACCAGGGCGGCGCTGACCGCGCAGGAGGAGCGCATCGCACGTGCGGTGGCGGGCGGGGCGACGACCAAGGAGGTGGCCACAGCGCTGGTTCTGTCCCCGCGGACCATCGACGCCCACCTGCGGAACATCTTCCGGAAGCTGGGGGTCTCCTCTCGCCGTCAGCTACGGGACGCGTCAGTACTGCCTCCCGAAGAGCTGCGGTCACGCGTCGAGAACACCGGACGTCGCGCGTCGAGTCCGCCACAGCGAAGGGACGGAAGCGCTCCAGGGCACACGGGAACGGCCTGATAGCCAGGCCCGCTGCCAGGGCAGAACTTCACCATGCGGTGGTGCGGGGGCTGGCGCCGTGGCGGGTACAAGAGCAAACTCGTCGACATCCCCGCCTGGCGCCTGGGGATCCTCAAACCCGTCCTGTGCCCTCACGACTCACACGGCCGCAAAGCGTGGTCCGGGCCATGCAGAACGAACCCCCAGCCGCTGGGCCTGACCAAGCTGGTCCAAGGACTCACCCTCAGGCCTATCCAGGCGCTGATCACCGCTGCCGAGGCCTCAGGACACTCCAGTTCGGCGGGACAGACCGGCTCCGCACCCCCGCCCCACCGCCTCCGCAGGGCGTCTGCCCACTTCAGCATCACCGCACAGGGCAGACCGCGGAGTCCCTCGTCCTTCAGGAACAGGACCGAACTGCACACCTTGCCACCGAGAAGGAACTCGTCGAGACGAAGAAGAACTCCTGGATCAGGATCCCCAGCTTCGACTACGCCCCGTTCGAACGCCTCCGCTTCGCCCTCAGCGGCAGCCGGCCGCACTGGGCGAGCGAATGGCGCGACACCTCCGAACGCTTCTTCGAGAAGCAGCTCGCCGAGATCGGGCAGGGGTCACGCTTCGGGGCGAGGCCGCCGGACTCAGACGTCTCGGCGGAATCCGACGCTCGGACGGTCGCGGCGGCCGCCCCTGGGCTCCACCCGCAGACCTGTGGACTCGCTACGCTGCGCAACGTGAGCGGGACGCCGGACCCACTCCTGACCAGCCGCGATCCGCCCCTCAGACCAGCTGTGGCTGGGGAGAACGGGCCGTTCTGGGGAGCGGCTGGGGAGAGTCGACTGCGTAAAACCGCGTCACCATGAAGGCCCCGGAAAGCTGCAAACTCCCGGGTCAACCCGCCCCCGATCTGCGCAGGTCAGCGCCCCGAGGGCAAGGACTTCAAGAAGATATCCTCGCCCACCTTGAAGGCCAGGCGTCGCCCTTCTCGCCCTCAGGCGGCTTCCCAAAGGCCCACATCGAGGATCCGGGCGGCCGTGGTGATGCTGCCCGGCATCAGGTGCCGGTAGGTCCGGTAGGTCTCCTCGATGGACTTGTGGCCCATCCACTCCGCCACATCGGTGATCGGGATCCCGTTCCCCAGGGCATTCGAGGCGAAGTAGTGCCGGAAGCCGTACATCCCCACGCCCTCCTCCGGCGGGAGGTCCGCGAAGAGCCTCCTCACGCGGCGCCGCTCCATGCCTTCGGTGCAGTAGCCGCCTGGGCCGCGCAGCAGGTAGCCGTCCGCCGTGGTGCCGTTCTTCTCCGCGTACCGCTCGATCGCCTCCCGGACCGATCGCGGCAGAGGCACCTCCCGGAACTCCCCCGCCTTGCGGTGCTTCAGCTTCGCCGGCTTCAGCGTGCTGGAATGGATCTGCTCGCACACCCGGTACACGTCCTGCGCCACGACGTTGTCGACGTTCACCGCCCGCGCCTCGCCGTTCCGCAGGCCGCATCCCGTCATCATGACGATCTCCAGCGCAAGGTCCTCGTCGGCAACCTTCAGCGCCTTTTTCACATAGGCGAGGGATGGGATGGCGACCGTTCCCCGCACGTATTCCGGTTCCTGGACTCCCTTCACCGGGTCGTCCACCATCGCCCCCTTGGCATACGCATCCCGCAGGATGGTCTTCAGCACCCGGAAGATGTTCACCTGGTTCCCCCGGCCGACCCCGTCGCCCTCCATCTCGTCCAGGAAGCGTTCCACGACCATCGGCGTGACCGAGTTCAGCTTCCGCACTCCCAGACGCGGGACGATGTGGACGTTGATCGAGCTGTCGACGTGCTCACCCGTGGAGTAATCCGTCATCCTGCGCTGCCGGGGCCGCCACTGCTTCGCGTACTCCCCGACCGTCAGCTGACCCAGCTCCCAGCGGGCCGCCGCCACGGACGGCGCCGTGGTCTTCTTCTCCGCATACAGCTGCGTGAGGCGCTCGATCGCATCGCCCTGCGTGCCATATCCGGACTCCTCGCGCTGCCTGCCGAGCGCGTCGCGGAAACGAATCAAGTACGGGTGAGGGCAGCGGGTGGGCTTCGCGCCGCCGCAGTCCTTGAAGAAGGACCCCATGCCGCGGGCGAGCTGTCGGGCCATGTCACGCACCATCCGTTCCAGCCCAAGAATCATGCTCAGGCACCGCATCGCAGGTCGGAGGTCAGCAAGCGGGGACACCATCCGGACGCATGCTGACCGTTTGCTGACCTGAGGGGGGCACATGATGCCCCTGACCTGCGGCGACGCCAAACAGTCAGATCTTGGACTTGAACATGGTACGAAGCATGAAGAAACTCCCGAAATGTCTGCTCCCTGCCTGCTTCCCGCAGGTCAAGGGCGGTCTCCGGAGCCTACAGCGATTCACATATCCGGTCAGCTGCCCCCAGGTGTTGCAGACCTCACGCTGACCCGCTGCTGACTCCTCCGACACATCGCCAGGTGCGGTCGGGGGTCGCGGCCTTCTGTGACCCGGGCCCTGAGGAGCCGGGTACGCGGCGTCCCGAGCCACGGCCGGCGGTGGGGCGGTGCCTGGCTACAGTGGCGCCCCACTCGACACAGCAGCTCTCGGAGGCCGTCCCATGTCGTCACGCACCCCGTCCGGCCCGCTCGCACGCCCCGGCGCCTCCGCTTCGGACGCCGACGCTGTCTGGGGGGTGATCAACGGAATGTACGAGGCATACATGGCCGGGGACCGGACGGCCGTCGACGCGCGGCTCGACCCGGAGGCGACGGTCTGGGATTCCGCAGCCGATCCGCTGCTCCTCGGCAGGGCTGACCTGGAGCGGCTGCGCGACGAGCGGCCGGGGCCTGGAAGCGGTCCGGTGGAGACCGGTCTCGTCGCCTACGACCCGGTCGTCGACGTATTCGGCGATACGGCCCTGCTGCGCTACTGGCTGCGCGTCGACTTCGCCCCGGGACCGGACGGAGCCGCCACACGTCCCGAGCTGGTGCGCAACACGGCGGTGCTGCGCAGGGACGCCGACGGCGGCTGGCTCATCGTGCATCTCCATGAAGACGTCCTGCAGCCGGGCGGGGTACCCGCAGTCGACGTCTGACGCCGCCTGTGCGGCGCGCCTGACCGACCCCCTCCATCCGTGCACGCCGCACACTCGCGTCCCGGGCCGCCCTGGTTAACGTCCGTCCATTCTCCGGACAGCAGGGAGGCAGAAATGACGTACAGGGTGGCCATGGACATCGGTGGCACCTTCACGGATGTCGTCGCGTACGACGAGACGCGCGGCACGTACATCGCGGCGAAAGCCCCGACGACGCCAGGTGATCTGGCCGAGGGGGTCTTCGCCGCGCTCGGGAGGGTGGTGGACGATCCCGCCGCGATCTCGTTCTTCGTGCACGGCACCACTCAGGGGCTGAACGCGCTGCTGGAACGCAAGGGCGCCCGCGTCCTGCTCCTCATGTCCGCGGGCATGCGCGACATCTACCACATAGCGCGCGGCAACCGGGACCGCATGTTCGACCTGCACTACCGCAAGCCCGTGCCCCTGGTGGAGCGCCGGGCCACCGCCGAGGCCGGCGGACGGCTCGACTGGCGCGGTGAGGAGCTGTGTCCGCTGGACGAGGACGCGGTACGGGCGACAGCACGGCGGATCCGCGCCGAGGGCTACACCGCGGTCGCGGTCTCCTTCCTGTTCAGCTACGTCAACCCGGCTCACGAGGTACGGGCCGGCGAGATCCTCGCCGAGGAGCTGAAGGACGAGGACGTCATGATCGTCCTCTCACACCAGGTGGCCAGTGAATGGCGTGAGTACGAGCGCACCTCGTCCGCCGTCCTGGACGCGTACACGGGGCCCGTCGTGCGGCGCTACCTCGGGCGGATCGAGGAGCGGTTCACCGAGCGTGGGCTGGGGGTGCCCGTCCAGGTGATGCAGTCGTCGGGTGGAGTGGTCAACGCCGACTTCGCGCGCCGCAACCCACTGCAGACCCTTCTGTCAGGACCGGTCGGGGGCACCATGGGAGGCGTGGCCGCGGCGGCGCTCCTCGGCAGGCCGAACGCCATCTGTGTCGACATGGGGGGTACGTCGTTCGACGTGTCGCTGGTGCTCGAAGGGCGGCCCGACATCTCCAACGAGGGCTCGGCGGACGGCTTTCCGGTGCTCATGCCGCTGGTCAACCTGCACACCATCGGCGCGGGAGGCGGCTCGATCGCGTACATGGAGGCGGGCGGGCTGCGGGTGGGGCCCGAGTCGGCCGGAGCGGTTCCGGGACCGGCCTGCTACGGGCGGGGCGGCACCCGCGCCACGGTGACGGACGCCAACGCCGTACTGGGCCGGGTGGATCCGGAGTGGTTCGCGGGCGGGCACATGACGCTCGACGTCGAGGCGGCCCACCGAGCCGTCGGTGAGCTGGCCGGACAGCTGGGCATCGAACCCGTGGAGCTGGCAGGCGGGATCTGCGAGGTCGCCAACGCGAAGATGGCCCAGGCCATTCGCACGCTGACGGTCGAGCACGGCCTGGAGCCCGGGGAGTTCGCGCTCCTCGCGTTCGGCGGCGCGGGACCCATGCACGCCGTGGAGATCGCTCGTGAACTGGGCGTCGAAGAGGTGGTCGTCCCCCGCTTCCCGGGCGCCTTCTCCGCCTGGGGCATGCTCGGCACCGAGGTGCGTCGCGACCTCACCCGCCAGTTCTTCACCCCGGGTGACGTCCTCGACGGCGCCTCGATGGCGCAAGCCCTCGGCGAGTTGCAGGCGCAGGCCCTGGCCGCGCTGGCCGAGCAGGGTGTGCCCGCCGGGCGCAGCCGGGTCGAGCACGCCGCCGACATGCGGTACGAAGGCCAGGACTACACCCTGACCGTTCCGCTCGACGCCGCCGAGGAACCCCTGCACGAGGACTTCCTCGCGCGCGCCGCGGCCAGGTTCGCCGCGCTGCACGAGCGCCGCTACGGGCACGCGACCCCCGATGCCCCGGTCGAGTTCGTCACGCTGCGGACGACGGGGCTCGGCGCCCTGCCCGAGACCGAGCCCACCGTGTACGGGCCGCAGGACGGCCAAGACCCCTGGGTCGGCCGCACCAAGCCCGTCGTGTTCGGCGGCCGGGCGTACGAGACGCCCGTGCTCCGGCGGGAACACCTCGCGGCGGGCGATCAGTTCGCCGGTCCCGCAGTCGTCGTCGAAGCCACCTCCACCACGGTCGTCCCACCGGACGCGACCGTCGCCGTCGACCCGCACGGCTTTCTCGTCGTCAAGCTCGGAGGCAACGCGTGAACGCCCCTACCCCCGTGATCGATCCGGTCACCACCGAGATCATCCGCTGCGCCCTGCTCCAGGCCGCCGAGGACATGAACACGACTCTGATCAGGTCGGCCTACACACCCACGATCTACGAGGCCAAGGACTGCGCGGTCGCGCTCCTCGACCGGGATCACCACGTGCTGGGCCAGTCGTCCGGACTGCCGATCTTCCTCGGCAACCTGGAGGAGTGCACGCGCGCGACGGAGCGCATGTACGGCCGGGAGGTGTGGCAGGAGGGCGATGTCTGGGTGCTCAACGACTCCTACATCGGCGGCACCCACCTCAACGACGTCACCGTCTACGCGCCCATCCACGTCGGCGGCGAGCTGGTCGGCTTCGCGGCGTCCCGGGCGCACTGGATCGACATGGGGTCGAAGGACCCCGGCGGGTCCATGGACTCCACGACGATCTACCAAGAGGGCCTGCGCATGGGGCCGTTGAAGATCTACGAGCGCGGCGTGCCCTGCGTGCTGACGCAGGATCTGATCGCCCGGCAGGTCCGCTTCCCGCAGCCCACGCTCGGCGACATGCGCGCCCAGGTCGCCTGTGCGCTCACCGGCGGCCGACGCCTGGGGGAGATCGTGGAGCGCTGGGGCACGGACACCCTGCTGGCAGCGCGTGACGCGATCTTCGAGCAGACCGAGCGCCTGGAGCGCGAGCAGATCGCCGCGATCCCGGACGGCGTGTACGAGGCCACGGGGCAGCTCGACAACGACGGCATCGACCTCGGCACGCCCCTGCATGTCACCGTCCGGGTCACTGTGGACGGCGACCGAATGACCATGGACGTCACCGACTGCGCCGACCAGGCCACCGGGCCGGTCAACTGCGGCGCCGCACAGACCGTCGCCGCCTGCCGGGTCGGTTACAAGCTGCTGGTCAGCGGCGAGGTCCCGCTGAACGGCGGCTCGTTCAAGCCACTCGACGTCCTTACCCGGCCGGGTTCGATGCTCGCCGCGGTGGAGCCGGCGGCGTGCCAGTACTACTACTCGCACCTGGGCCTCGTCATCGACCTGGTGGTCAGGGCCCTCGCGCCCGCGCTGCCGGAGAAGGCGGCGGCGGCCTCGTACGGCGACTCGATGATCGTGCAGTTCACCGGGGTCGACCCGCGCACCGACAAGCTGTTCGTCTCCCAGGAGGCCACCGTCGGCGGCTGGGGCGCCTGGCAGACCGGCGACGGCGAGACGTGCCTGATCAACAACGTCAACGGCTCCCTGCGCGACATGCCGGTCGAGGTCCTGGAGACACTCTTCCCGGTGCGGGTGGAGGAGTACGCCGTCCGCGTCGACTCGGCGGGAGCGGGCCGCACTCGTGGTGGCAACGGCGTCGTACGCCAGTACCGGTTCACCGCGGACCAGGACCTGTCGCTGTGGTGGGAACGGTCGGTGACCCCGGCATGGGGCCTCTTCGGCGGCGAGGCGGGCGCCCCGCCCAGGGTCACGCTCAACCCCGGCCGGGGCGACGAGCGTTCCCTGCTGAAGACCAATGCCCTCCCGGTTCGGGAAGGCGATGTGCTGCGCTGCGAGAGCGGCGGGGGCGGCGGCTTCGGTCCGGCGTCGGAGCGCACGGTCGAAGCGGTCGCCGATGACATCCGTCAGGGGCTGCTCAGCGCGGTACGGGCAGAGGCCGACTACCTGTCAGCTCGTTGACGGTCCGCCAGAAGGATCGTCGAGCAGAACGCGGCAGGCCAGGTGCAGGGCCAGCCTCAGGCTCGGGTCCTCGGGGTCGCAGCCGAGGGCCCGCAGCCGCTCCACGCGGGCGGTGACCGTATTGCGGTGCACCCCCAGCCTGGCCGCGGCCGCCGACGGGGTGGCGACGTCGAGGACCACGGCGAGGGTGCGCAGCAGACTGCCGTCCCTGTCGGCCTCCAGCAGCGCGGCGAGCAGTGACTCGGCCGGGCCGCGCAGCACGTCACGCGGCACAGCGGCCAGGAGCTGCTCCGGGCCCGTCCGGTCGGCCCGCACGACCGTGCCGGGTCGCGTGACGCTCACGGCGGCCACCGCGTCGGCGAACACCGGCCCGAGGCCCGCGAGGTCCGTGGCCGGACCGGCCACCGCCCCGGCCAGCGGCACCAGCAGGGACGGATGGACCAGCGCGGCCCGCAACTTGTCGCCGGCACGGGCGAGGGGGTCCCGCGCCGGCGGCAGGTCATCCTGCTGCTCCCAGGCCACCCAGCACCCTTCGTAGGCCACGAGCGGCCCGCCCGGGCCCGTCCGGCTCCACCAGGAGGCCAGCAGCGCGCCGCCGCGGTCCTGTTCTGCGGACCGTACGACATACACCACGAAGGGACCGCGCACGGGCCAGCCCAGCGCCACGGCCTGCACGAGCAGCGGGTCGCGCTCTTCGGCCGGTCCCGGCTCCTGCTCCTGGGCCGAGTGCCGGCCCTGATCCTGGCCTTGCTCATGGTCCTGTGGCGTCGGCGCGGCCCCTCCCCGGTCCACGAGCTCCACGAGGAGTCCCGACGCGTGCAGGCCCAGGCGCTCCGAGGTCAGGCGCTCCCGCGCCGCCCAGGCCGTCAGCGGAGCGACGGCCAGCCCCAGAACCTCTCGGACCGTCGACTCCCAGCCCGCGACGCGGGACCGGGAAGACGCGGCCAGCACGGCGAGCGGACCGCCTTCAGGGTCGGGTACCTCCACCCGCACGCCCACCGCGCCGACGGGCGTGTCGAGCGCGGCGGACCGGCCCGCGATCACCTCGCCGGACGGCGCGACGAGCGCGACATCGGTCGACGGCAGCACTGCGTGCAGGGCCGAGACGATGCGCACCGGGCGCGGTCCGGCCGCGGTGATGCGCCGGGCCGCCGTCGCCAGCAGTGCCGTGCGGCCCGCCTCGGGCTGGGCCACGGCCGAGGCGATCCGCACGGCGGCGTCCAGGGCACTGCCCGCCACCACGAGCAGCGGCACACCGAGCCGCTCGGCCAGATCCGCGGCGGATTCCGCGTTGCCAGCGCCTCGAGCGACGACCACGCAGGCCGCGGCGTGCTCCCACGCCTTGCGCAGGGCCATCTCGATGGTCCACGCCGCCGACGCGGCGAGGCTGGTCAGGACGACGGCGGTGTGCGGCTGCAGCTCGTCCAGCGCGTCGAGGTGGTCGGCGATGCGTACGGCCCGCACGTCGACCGCGCGATCGGCCGGCCCGTACACGGTGACACCGGCGAGAGGCCCGTGCTGGACGAGCTCGGCGAGGGTCAGGTAGCGGTCCGCGGCAACCGGTTCCCTCACCATGGGCCACCTCCGTTCCGCTCCATCAGCGCCGGTACGCCCATCCGGGCCAAGGCCCGGCCGTCACGCGTGTGCCAGGGCGGCGCCGCCTCGATGACGACCACCTCGACCTCTGCTCCGGGGACCGCACGCTCGACGTCCACGACGCTTCCGTCCGCGGCGGACAGGATGAGGATCTGGTCGGGAGCCGCGGCCACGACGGCGCCGTCACCGAGGGCCAGGAGCACCTCGTTGTGGGCCTCCAGTCGGAACCGGCGACGCAGCCCCTCGGCCTCGGAGATCACCACACTGGTCGGCCGGGAGGGCAGTGCGGCGGCGTCCAGGAAGCCGCGGGCCGCGCCGGATCCCTCGTCGTGCATGGTGTCCGGAGCCTGCTCCACGGCGGTGATCCGGCCTCGGCACAGCCTCTTCGGCCGCCACGGTGCGAACCGCTCACGCTCGGTCGCCGAGCCCGCCGCGAGGGCACGGCTGACGGTGGACGGCACCAGGCAGCCGGCCAGGGCGGTGCCGTCCATGGGGTAGGCGGCGGCAACGGCCCAGCCGCCGACGGCCAGCACCAGAGGGCGTACCAGTTCCTCCACGCGACTCCCCGCCGACTCGATCGTGATCACGTCCCCGTCGCAGGTGGCGAGGGCGAGCGGGGCCGGGGCCACCCCCGCGAGGGTGAAGACGGTCTGCTCCAGCAGGGGCAGTACGCGCCCGCAGCCGTCCCCGTCGACGAGTGGGAGCCGACACCGGGCGGCCGTCGCCAGGGCGATCAGGGCGTTCTCGGCGGCGGTGTTGAGGGCCACGACCGCCTCCACGGGACGCCCGACGACGCGTTCGACCGCGGCGACGGCCTTGAGCGGCTCCACGCCCGTGGGGAGGTGCTCGGCGAGGGCTGCCGAGGCGCCGACCAGCGTCACGCAGACACACAGTCCGACCCCGCCGAGCCGCTCGGGCGGCAGCAGTGGCACCGGACCGTGTGCGGCGAGTTCGGCGCCCGCCCAGTCCAGGGCGACTCGGTAGGCGGATTCCTCCGTGCCTGCGGCGAGCACCCGTGCCCCCACCGCCAGCCGCCCCAGATCAGTGCTGGTCAGCATCGGCAGCGAGGGAGCCTCTGGCCGGGCGACGTTCATGCGGGCACTCCCGCTGCCGGCTGCCCCACCGCGTGCACCGTCACGCGGTGCACTCCGGCCGGCAGGTAGGCCACCGGCGCGTGGCTGACGCTCTCGATGCGGGCCGTGGCGGGAGCCGCGCCCGCAGCCACCACGCGGGACAGGGCACGGTCGCATGCCGTGGCGAGCATCAGTTCGAACTCTGCGCGTCCGGCCGCCGTGACGAGCCGCTCGGACGCGATACGGCACACCGAGGTGGCGGCGAACCGGGCGGCGTCGGTCAGCCGAGCGCGCACTTCGGCTGCGGCGGGCGGGGCCCCCATGTCACCCGCTCCCCCGCCGGTATGCAGGAGTACGGCACCCGCGACGCGCTCCAGCTGCCGCGCGGCGATGCGGGCGATGGCGTTCGGGTCGGCCGGCAGCGTGTCACGGACACCCGGCCCCACCTCATGGATCACCGGGGACCCGAGGTGCACGGGAACGCCCAGCGGGCCTTGCCCGGGCCGCACGGAGCGCTCCGGGTGGCCGTCACCGAGGGTGAGACAGCGGACTGAGCGGGCGCCGGCGTCGACCACGACCGCGTCGGCGACGCCCGCGCGGGCGGCGGCCCCACGGGCGGCGCAGGTCGTGGCGGGAGCGGTGGCGATCACCGGATGGCGCCGGAAGTATTCGGCGGAGATCAGACCCCCGTCGTCCCTGGCGAAGTACAAGGGCGCCGTCAGCCCGGCCGAGCGCAGTGCCCGGGTGGCCTCGACGGCCAGCTCCGTAGCCCAGCCGCCGAGTGCCGCGTTGACGACCGTGGCGTTCTCGCGTTCCCGCAGGCCCACGGAGCCGATCTCGTGCGAGAGGCTGATGGCAGCGCCCGGCACGGTGTCGGCGAGGGCGGCCGCGGCGTCCAGCTCGGGCCCTGGCTCCGCGGGCGCCCCGGCCGCGCAGACGGCGAAAGCCGAGATCTCCGCTTCCCGGGCGCGCCGTGCGAAGGCGGCGACAGCGTCCCTGTCCAGGGGCGCCGGCGGCCGTCCGGTCAGCGTGGCGCCCCCGGGGACTTGGGCGGTCAGCGCGTCGACGGCGGCCCGTGCCGACGCGGGCCAGTCGGCGAGCGGGGCGAGGGCCGGGTGACTGGTGGGCGCGATGCGCAACAGGGCGACCCGCCGCGGACGGGGGGACCGCCGGGCGAGATCGGTGACGAGGACGACCGACTCCGCCGCCGGGGCGAGGGGGCCCAGCTCCGCGAGGACGCCCCGTACCGACTCCGCCACCCCGGGCCTGCTGTCCACGACAGCCTCCGCCACGGTCCGCCCGTCGCGGTCGACGAGAACCGCCACGCAGGTGGCCCGCCCCAGGTCGATGGCAAGTCTCACGCCACCATCCTTCCACCGACGTCCAGGACCCACCGATCCACGCAGCGGGCCCTGGACGTCTCGCACTACTCCAGGTCCTTGCCCTCGGTCTCCGGCAGCGGCATCGCGCACAGCAGGGCCACGGCCAGGAAGGCCATGATGAACAGGATCGTCGACGAGTAGCCCGTTGCCCGGCCGAGGAGGTAGCCGACCACGGACGGGGCGAGTGAGGTGGCGCCCAGCTGCGCGGCCGTGGCCCACGCGTATCCCGTCGCTCGCAGCGACGTCGGGTAGAACTCGCCGTTCCAGGTGTTCCACACGCCCCATGCCCCCAGGCAGAAGAAGGACAGGGCGAAGTTGGCGACGTACATCTCGGTGAGGGTGTCCGCGTAGGCGAAGGCCACGCCGGAGAGGGCAGCCAGCGCGACGTACGGCAGGAAGACCTTCCTGCGTCCGAACCGGCCCGTCAGCAGCGACGCCGACACATAGCCGGGGATCATGCACACCGCGCTCAGGGCGACGAAACCGAGGCTGGCGGACATGCTCAGCCCCTTGTCCTGCAGAAGGGTGGGCAGCCAGGTCTGCAGGCCCCAGTAGCCCCAGTTGAAGCTGAAGTTCACGACGAGCATCAGGAGCGTCAGGCGCAGCAGCCGACCGCGGAAGAGGTCGGTCGTCCGCCCCGAACGCCGCTGCCCGCCCGAGTCGTCACCGCCGGAGGCGAAGACCGTCCCCTCGGGCACGTCGGCTCCGAGCCGGCGCAGCACGGCGGCTGCCTCGGCATGGCGGCCGCGTTCCGCCAGCCAGTACGGGGACTCGGGCACCCAGGCGCGGATCGCGATGACCCAGACCCCGGCGAGACCGCTCGCGAGGGCGACCACGTGCCAGCCCAGCCCACCGAGAAGCTGCGTGGCCCCCACGGCAAGCAGCACACCGACGGGCCATCCGATAGACAGATAGACGGCGGCCCGGCCCCGCAGCCGGGACGGGAGCAGCTCCAGGAAATAGGGAAACGTGACGGTGTAGATGCCCGCGAGGGCGAGGCCCGACAGGAACCTCGTCACCATGAGCACGGTGAAGCTCGGCGAGAGCCCGCTGGCCAGGGCGAAGACGCCGTATGCGGCCAGCGACCACAGGCACACGCCGCGGCGGCCGATCCGGTCGGAGACGGGTCCCCAGACCAGGCAGCCGGGGATCATCCCCAGCGCCACCGCCGACAGGGCCCAGCCGATCCGGCCCTCGCCGATACCAAAGGCGGTACCGAGGTCCCCGGAGACGTAGACCAGGGCCAGCTGTTCCCACGACTCGATGACGAACGCCATGAAGAGCGCGAACGCCGCGAGGAGGTGCGCGCGCCGGAGCGGCATGTCCTCGAACCAATGCCCGACCGGAAGCGGCTGCGCCGCCCCCGCCTGCTCCACTGCCCCTGGTCTCGCCTCGTGCACGGCACTCATCGACTGCCCTCCATGCCTCATCATCGGCCCTGTCCCTCCTGACTGAGGGGTGGCGGCACTCTAGGAAGCAGCCGGGAGGCGGCCATGTGCACCGCGCACAGGCGAGCCGCATGCGACCGGGCCGAACGCCCAGGACCGACCCGATCACGACGATCCCTGCCTTCGGGTGATCGCCGGAGTCGCGGGGCTTCCACGCGTCGTGCCCGGCGCACCGCTCGCCGCGCTCCGCTGTGCATGTGGCACAGCGGAGCAGCCCATGGCATGGGACATCGTGTGCGGCCGAAGCGGCGCTCACAGGGAAGCGGCGTGCTCATGAAGGATGGAAGGATCTCCATGACCCACTCGCACACGCGCGTCTCGGACGAGATGCAGAAGAATGCTCTCCCTCCGGTTCCGAAGAGCGGTGTGCCCTCATCCGGGGAGCCGGTCCGGCAGCGGAAGAACGGCCTGTACCCGGGCGTCTCCGACGAGCTGGCCGAGAACATGAAGTCCGGCTGGGCCGACACCGAGCTGCGCGGTCTGGAGCCGAT
>NZ_JNWK01000056.1 GCF_000716445.1 Streptomyces wedmorensis | reverse complement strand
GTTCCTTATCCGACAGGATCAACTCGGCCTTCGGCCGCCCCGTACGTGCCATAGGGCAAGCCTATACATCTGAACAGAATTCCTGACTCAGAAGACTAGAGCGCCAGGTAGAAGTGGCGGAGCTTCTCGTCCTCCGCCACGCAGCGCATCCCGGCGGCCTCCATCACCCGGTGCGAGGCAGGGTTGTCCAGGTCGGCGCCGCCCTTGACCCCGGCGGCGCCGGCCGTGCGGGCCACCTCGATGAGGGCCCGCAGCGCCTCGGAGGCGTAGCCGTTCCCGCGGACGTGGGGCAGCAGCCCGTATCCGACGGTCGCGACCCCGATCTCGTCCGGCGGGCCGTGGAACCCGATGCCGCCGACGGTGACGCCGTCGAGCCGTACCTCGTAGGTGCGGAACACCCCGGGATCGCCCCGCTCGACGACCCCGCGCAGGAAACCGTCGGCCGCGCGGACGTCGCCGGCGCCGGGGTAGCCCTCACCCCACAGGTCGTCAGGACCGGGCTCCCGGCCGATGACGCGTTCGGCCTTCTCGACGGTCAGGGGATGCAGCGTGAGCCGCGCGGTGGCGACGGTATCGATCTTCACCGCCGCAGTCTCGGCCCTGCCCCGCGCCCCGGGCAACGGATTTCTCCGCGGTCCGGCGCGGCGCTACCGGCGCGCCGCCCAGCGCCGCAGCCGCGCCGTCCCCTCCCGCTTGCGCGCTCGGGTCGCGCCGATCTCCCCGGAGGCCGCCGCGAACGCCGTGACCGGCGTCCACCTGCGCCGTCCTCCGGGCGAGGTCCACCGCACGGCCGGGAGGTCCGTGACGCCCGTGACGGCCGTCCGCGGTATCACCCGCGTCCACAGGTACCCGCGGACGACGAGCCGCTCGGCCTCGCAGCGAACCCCCGCGCGGTACCCGCGCCGGGCGAGCGCGGCGCACCCGAGGAGGACGGCCACCGCCGCCGCCCGCTCCCACCCGGTCCCCGCCCCCCGCCCCGTACGCGACACAGCCGAGCCCGGCCGCGAGACCGGGCACCGTGTTGGCCACCCGGTTGACGGGCGCGGGCACGAGTTCCGTACCGGCGGGACGTCGGGGAACGGCCACCTCCCCTACAGCACCGGCAGGTTCTTGCGGAGTTCGAAGGCGGTGACCTCGGAGCGGTACTCCTCCCACTCCTGCTTCTTGTTGCGGAGGAAGAAGTCGAAGACGTGCTCGCCGAGGGTCTCGGCGACCAGTTCGCTCTTCTCCATGAGGGCGATGGCCTCGCCGAGGTTCTGCGGGAGGGGCTCGATGCCCATCGCGCGGCGCTCGGAGTCGGAGAGGGCCCAGACGTCGTCGTCGGCGCCGGCGGGGAGCTCGTAGCCCTCCTCGATGCCCTTGAGGCCGGCGGCGAGGAGGACGGCGTAGGTGAGGTAGGGGTTGGCGCCGGAGTCGATGGAGCGGACCTCGACGCGGGAGGAACCGGTCTTGCCGGGCTTGTACATGGGGACGCGGATGAGGGCGGAGCGGTTGTTGTGGCCCCAGCAGATGTAGGAGGGGGCCTCGCCGCCGGAGCCGGCCGTGCGCGAGGAGCCGCCCCAGATGCGCTTGTACGAGTTGACCCACTGGTTGGTGACGGCGGAGGTCTCGCCGGCGTGCCGGAGGAGGCCCGCGATGAAGGAGCGGCCGACCTTGGAGAGCTGGTACTCGGCGCCCGACTCGTAGAAGGCGTTCCGGTCGCCCTCGAAGAGCGAGAGGTGGGTGTGCATGCCCGAGCCGGGGTAGTCGGAGAACGGCTTCGGCATGAACGTGGCCTGCACGCCCTGCTCCAGGGCCACCTGCTTCATGACCAGGCGGAAGGTCATGATGTTGTCGGCGGTGGAGAGCGCGTCGGCGTAGCGGAGGTCGATCTCCTGCTGGCCGGGCGCGCCCTCGTGGTGGGAGAACTCCACCGAGATGCCCATCGATTCGAGCATGGTGATGGCCTGGCGGCGGAAGTCCATGCCGACGTTCTGCGGGGTGTGGTCGAAGTAGCCCGAGTTGTCGGCCGGGGTGGGCCGGGTGCCGTCGAGCGGCTTGTCCTTCAGGAGGAAGAACTCGATCTCGGGGTGGGTGTAGAAGGTGAAGCCGAGGTCGGAGGTCTTGGCCAGGGCGCGCTTGAGGACGTAGCGCGGGTCGGCGAAGGACGGCGAGCCGTCCGGCATGAGGATGTCGCAGAACATCCGGGCCGTGCCCGGGGCCTCGGCGCGCCAGGGCAGGATCTGGAAGGTGCCCGGGTCCGGCTTGGCGATCATGTCCGATTCGTAGACGCGTGCGAAGCCCTCGATCGCGGAGCCGTCGAAGCCGATGCCCTCGTCGAAGGCCTGCTCCAGCTCGGCGGGGGCCACCGCGACCGACTTCAGGAAGCCGAGCACGTCGGTGAACCACAGGCGCACGAAGCGGATGTCACGCTCCTCGAGCGTACGGAGCACGAATTCCTGCTGCTTGTCCATTTCCACACCCATCCTCGCTGGTCAGGCCGCCTGCTCCCACCGCCTCGGGTACATCGGGGGGCACCTGAGCATCCCACCACATGGTTTCGCGCACGTTGCACACCCATAGTGCCTGCTCGGGTGTGACACAGGTAACGCGGAACGGCTGATTCCGGGTGCTTGTTCGCCCGTCCGGCGCCTGCGCTCCGGCCACCCGGTGGTACCCCGTTCGGCCCATAGGGGCCCCGCGCCCACTACGATCTGCGCCCATGGGGGCCCCACGGCTCGTACGCCTGTCCGGAGACGCGCGTCCCATGGCACTGGCGAGTGCCGTGGCGACGCTCCTCGCCGCGCTCTTCCTCTGTCTGGGCGCGGGGCCGGACCGGCAGGATCCCCATCACGAGCCGGGCGAGAGCCTGCGGGCGGTGACGGTGGTGGGCGAGTACGTCTGCCCGTACGACCGCGGTGGCTGCTCGCTCTTCCCCTCCCTCTCCCCCGCGGTGCTCAGCGCGCCCCCGCTCGACCCGCCGCTGGACGCGGCGGGCGGACCCCCGCGGCTCGCGGCGCCCCCGGGCGACGGCCCGGCGCGCCGCTCCGGCGCCCAGCCGCGCGCTCCGGACCTGCACGTCCTTCAAGTTCTCCGGACGTGACGGCGGCGGGCGCACCGCCCCCGCACGTCCACCCCGAACTCCACCCCACCCCCCCTGAAGAAGGACGACATCACCATGGCCGCCACCCGCTCCGCCAACGCCGACCGCCGCGCCCGAATAGAGGAGATGCGCCGCGCCGAGCAGGCCCGTGAGCGCCGCAACCGTCTGATCACCATCGGCGTCTCCGGGGTCGTCGTCCTGGGCCTCGTCGGCTTCGGCACCGTCGTGCTGATGAAGAAGTCCGACGAGCAGGACGCGAAGGAGGCCGCCGCCAAGGCCCCCATCACGGCCGAGAAGTCCTGGGACGCGAAGAAGCTCGGCCGCAACCACGTCGAGACGGCCGTGAAGTACGACATGAAGCCGCCGGTCGGCGGCGACCACCACCCGGTCTGGATGAACTGCGACGGCGTGGTCTACAAGGAGAAGATCGCCGAGGTGAACGCCGTGCACTCGCTGGAGCACGGCGCCGTCTGGGTGACGTACAACAAGTCGGCCTCCCAGGCCGACGTGAAGCAGTTGGCCGACAAGGTCGGCAAGACGAAGTACACGCTGATGAGCCCCGTGGACGACCAGGCCGGGGCGATCATGCTGTCCGCCTGGGGCAAGCAGGTGACCGTGGACGGCGCCGACGACCCGCGGGTCGACGCGTTCTTCACGAAGTACGTGCAGGGTCCGCAGACCCCGGAGCCGGGCGCCGCCTGCACCGGCGGGATCGGTGCGGACGGCGCGGGCGGTTCGGGGATGGGCCAGTGAGGCTCAACCGTACGCAGGGGGCGGCGGTCACCGCCGTCGCCCTCGCGCTGCTCTTCGCCGGGGGCGCGGTGACCGTCGCCTCCGCCGACCGCGAGGAGGAGTCGCGCACCCCCGACTCCGCCTCGGCGGACGCGGGTTTCGCGCGGGACATGGCGGTCCACCACCAGCAGGCCGTCGAGATGTCGTTCATCGTCCGGGACCGGACGAAGGACGAGGAGGTCCGCAGGCTGGCGTACGACATCGCCAACACGCAGGCCAACCAGCGGGGCATGATGCTCGGCTGGCTGGACATGTGGGGGCTGCCCAAGGTCCAGTCCGGGGTCGAGCCGATGACCTGGATGGGCATGGGCGGTTCCGGTGACACCGGTCCGCTGGACGGGGCGCTGATGCCCGGCATGGCGACCAACGCCCAGCTGGACGAGTTGCGCAAGGCCAGTGGGCGGGAGGCCGAGGTCCTGTACCTGAAGCTCATGACCGAGCACCACCGGGGCGGGGTCCACATGGCCGAGGGCTGCGTCTCGAAGTGCTCGGTGGACATCGAGCGGAACCTCGCGCAGGGCATGGTCGACGCCCAGCAGTCCGAGATCGCCCTGATGGCGGACATGCTGAGGAAGCGCGGGGCCTGACCCCGGGCGGCACCGGACGGCCCGGCAGGGCCTCGCGCGGCCCCGCACGGCCCCCGTGACCCCTGGTGGTCGCGGGGGCCGTGCGTACCCGGGGGCCGCCGCGGTCGGGGGCGTACGCCGACAAGTCGCGGGCGTCGGGCCCCGCGCAGACAATGAGTGGGCTCGGGGAGTTCGTACGACGAAGTTCGACGAAAGGTTCACACCCCATGACCACGGCGAAGGACATCATGCACACCGGGGCCCGCTGGATCCCGGAACACGAGACGCTCGACCGGGCGGCGCAGTTGATGCGGGACCTGAACGTGGGCGCGCTCCCCGTCGCCGACGCGAACGAACGCCTCTGCGGCATCGTCACGGACCGGGACATCGTGGTCCGCTGCGTGGCCATGGGCCACGACCCGTCGAGGATCACCTGTGGTGAGATCACCCAGGGCACGCCGCGCTGGATCGACTCCGGCGCGGACGTGGGCGCCGTCCTCGAGGAGATGCAGAGCCACCAGATCCGGCGCCTGCCCGTCATCGAGGACAAGCGGCTCGTCGGCATGATCAGCGAGGCCGACCTGGCCCAGCACCTGTCGGACGAGGAGCTCAAGGCGTTCTGCGCGAGCGTCTACGCCGCTTCCTGAACCGTCCCGAGGACCGCCCGGGCGACCGCGTCCGGGCGGTCCCGCATGACCAGATGGCCCGAGGGTTCGGCCGCCTCGTAGCGGGCGCCGAGCTCCCGGGCCAGTGCGCGTTGGCGGCGCTCCCAGCGGGCGGAGCCGTCGGGGGCCGCGAGGACGGTGACGGGGACGTCCGGCGGGAGGGGCCGGCTCTCCCTGAGGGCGAGGAGCCCGGCGGCGACGGCGCCGTAGTGGGCGTTCTCCAGGAGGGCGCCGCGCAGCACGCGCGAGGTGCCGTAGACGCGGCGGATCAGCGCGGTGGGCGTCGGGTCCCGGCGGACGGCCAGCCGGCGGACGGCCGGGCCGAGCGCGGCGGGGACCCCGGCGGCGCAGAGGACGGCGCCGACGGCTCGGGACACGGCGGCCGTACGGGAGGGGCGGGGGTGTTCCTCCACCGAGGCGTCGACGAGGACGACGGCGGCCGTGCGGTCCGGGTGGAGCCGGGCGAAGGCCTCCGCGTGGAACCCGGCGATGGAGTGGCCGACGACGGTGACGGGGCCGGGGTGGCCGAGGCCGTCGAGGACCGCCGCGATCCGGTGCGCCTCGCCCGCGGCGGTCGGCGGGTCCGTCGCCGGGGCGGAGAGGCCGTGGCCGGGGCGGTCGAAGCGGACGACGGTGCGGTGCGGGGCGAGGAGCGGGACGACCGGGTCCCAGTCGAACCAGCTCAGGCCGAGGCCGGCGCTCAGGACGCAGACGGGGCCGGAGCCCTCGACGACGACGTGGTGGGCCGCTCCCCCGATCCGTACGAAGGTCATCGTTCCTCCCGGGCGAGGGAGTACGCGAGGACGGCGAGCCAGACGGCCACCAGGAGGACCTGGAGCCGCTGGCCGGCGCCGAGCGACCAGACGCCCTTGCCGGCCTCGAAGGCGGCGACGGCGGCGAGCGTCCACGCGGTGGCGGCCAGCTCCAGGACGACGAGGGCGGGACCGGTGCGGGCCAGCGGCCGCCAGTGGCCGTAGCGGCGGGCGGCCACGGTCAGGGCGACCATCGCGGCGAGGGCGCCGGTCATGGCGAGGCTCGAACTGACGGCATGGGCCGTATGGGTGGCGGGCACGAGCCCGGCGGTCTCGCGGGCCGCGCACTCCGGGTCCGCGGTGGGGGTGCAGCTGAGCGGCAGCCGCGAGTCGGCGACGGTCGCGGCCCCGAAGACGGCGAGCGCGACCCAGCCGCCGAGGGCCCAGCGGCCCCGCGCGCGGGGCCGCCGGCCGGGCCGGGTCCCCTCCGGGGCGGGGGCGGGTCCGCGCCTGACCGCGGCGGCGAGTCCGGTGGCCGCCCCCGCCAGGACCAGGAGGCCGGCCGTCAGGTCGGTGGCGCGGAAGAGGCCGCCGAGCGGCTGGTCGGCGGCGGCGAGTTCGGAGACGTACGTGCGGACCGGGTCGAGCCCGGTCCGCACGAGGACTTCGAGGACCCAGGCGGTGTACGCGAGCGCGCCGAGGGCCAGCAGGACGGCGGCCGCGCGCGTGACACTCCGGGGCATGGTGGGTCGAACGCTAGGGCGTGGAGGAAGGTTCCCGGTGGTCGGGGTGGACCCAGCCGGGTTTGCGGTACTTGAGGAACGCCGCCGGGATCACGATGCCGAGGAGCAGCAGGCCGCCGCCGACGATCAGCAGGTAGCGCCAGAGCGGCTGGTCGCCGAACTGGTCCGGCGGGACGAAGCCGATGACGAGGGCGGCGACCGAGGCGACGAAGCCGATGCCGGCGACCCACTCGACGGCGGGGACGCGGAAGCCGCGTTCGACGTCCGGCCGGGTCCTGCGGAGCTTGACGACGGCCACGAACATCAGCAGGTAGGCGATCAGGTAGATCTGCACGGTGATGACGGAGAACATCCAGTACGCGCTGGAGACGTCGTCGCTGAAGGCGTAGAGGACGCCGATCAGGGTGGTGATGACGCCCTGCGCGATCATGATGTTCTGCGGGGCGCCGTCCTTGTTGAACTTCTGCAGCGAGGGCGGCAGATAGCCCTCCTGCCGGGAGAGCAGGACGAGGCCCTTGGCGGGTCCGGCGAGCCAGGTGAGCATGCCGCCGAGGGCGGCGCAGACCAGCATGAGGCCGACGACCTTGGTCATCCAGCCGATGGAGAAGTGGTCGAAGAAGGCCTGGAAGGCCTGCATCAGACCGGCGGTGAGGCTGAGCTGCTCCGCGGGCATGACCCAGGCGATGGCGAGGGCCGGAAGGATGAAGATCAGCAGGACCAGGCCGGTCGCCAGGAACATCGACTTGGGGTATTCGCGCCGGGGCTCGCGCAGCGAGGAGACGTGGACGCCGTTCATCTCCATGCCCGCGTAGGACAGGAAGTTGTTGACGATGAGGACCAGGCTCGCGAGGCCGGTCCACGGCGGCAGCCAGTGGTCGGCGCTCATGGGCTGCGCGGACGGGTTGCCCTGGGCGAGGAAGGCGATGCCGAGGGCGACGAGCAGCACGCCGGGGATGAGGGTGCCGATGATCAGGCCGAAGGAGGAGAGGCCGGCGATCGTCCTGGTGCCGCGCGAGGAGATCCAGACGCCGCTCCAGTAGATGACGACGATGACGATCGCGACGTACAGGCCGTTCTCGGCGAGGGAGGGGTCGATGACGTACGCGAACGTCGAGGCGACGTACGCGAGCAGGCTCGGGTAGTACGCGATGGTCATGGCGAACTGGCACCAGACCGCGAGGAAGCCCAGCGGCTTGCCGAGCGCCTCGCTGACCCAGCGGTAGATGCCGCCGCTCCAGCCCGAGGCGAGTTCGGCGCCGACCAGGGCGGTCGGCAGCAGGAACACGAGGGCGGGGAGCAGGTAGAGGAAGATCGCGGCGAGTCCGTAGATGGCCATGGACGGCGAGGGCCGCAGGCTCGCGACGGACGCGGTGGTCATGAAGGCGAGGGTCAGCCAGGAGATGAACTGGCGCTTCGTGCCGTCGTCCTGGACGACTCCCCCGTCGGTCGTGGTGGAGGGTGCCGACTCTGCCGGGTCGTCAGTGGTCGTCATGGGCCCATGATCAACGGGGCCCGGCGGCCCCGCATGTCGGCGGAGTCGACCGCCGGTCTGACGTCGATGTCCCGTATCGACTCGAAGGACCTCGCATGACCACGCCCACGGACGCACCCGACTCGAACCCCTGGGGTCCGCCGCGGCCGGGCCTGCCCGACGGGGCGGGGCGACCGACCGGGGGCAGGCGGTCGCCGGGATCGCGCTCGGTGCCGTGACGATCGCCGTGTCGGTGACGTGGCTGGTCGTCCTCGTGGTGGCGGCGCGGGTGGTCGAGCGCACGGACGAGGCGACGCGCGATCAGGAGGCGGTCTCCGCCGCACCGGACGAGCCGGGCGCCACGGCCGGCGGCGAGACCCCGCCCGGGATCCCGCCGGAGCCGGAGCCGACGGAGGCCGAACCGGCGGTCCTGGCGTTCGGCGCGACCCACACGTACGAGGACGGGGTGAAGGTCACCGTCTCCAAGCCCGCGCCCTACCGGCCCGACGCGTTCGCCGCGGGGTACGAGAAGGGCGACACGGCGGTGCGGGTGACGATCACGATCGTCAACGGCAGCGGGAAGGCCATCGACGTCACCACCGCGCTTCCGGACGTGCGCGACGCGGAGGGCGCGCAGGCGAGCGCGGTCTTCGACGGCAGCAGGGCGACCGAGATGTTCCGGGGGAAGGTGCTGCCGGGCAAGCGGGTCAAGGCCGGTTTCGCCTTCGCCCTGTCGGCCGGCGCGGACGGCGAGGTGCGGCTGGAACTGGCGCCGCAGCTCCTCGTGTACGAGCCGACGATCTGGACCGGTCCGGTGAAGTAGTCCCGGATCGGCCCGGCCCGGGCCGGATCCCAGGACATAGCGTCGGTCTGACGATTACACTGGGCGGGTGCCTCAACTACGCCTCGCCCTGAATCAGATCGACTCGACTGTCGGAGACCTCGCCGGGAACGCCGAGGCGATCGTGCACTGGACCCGGCACGCCGCCGGGCAGGGCGCGCATCTCGTGGCGTTCCCCGAGATGGCGCTGACCGGATACCCCGTGGAGGACCTCGCGCTGCGCTCCTCCTTCGTGGAGGCGTCCCGGGAGGCCCTGCGCGGGCTGGCCCGGCGCCTCGCCGACGAGGGGTTCGGGGAGCTGCCGGTGGTGGTCGGCTACCTGGACCGCTCGGAGCGGGCCCAGCCGCGGCTGGGCCGGCCGGCCGGGTCGCCGGAGAACGCCGCCGCCGTGCTGTACCGCGGCGAGGTGGCGCTGCGGTTCGCCAAGCACCACCTGCCGAACTACGGCGTCTTCGACGAGTACCGCTACTTCGTGCCGGGCGACACCCTGCCGGTCGTCCGCGTCCACGGCGTCGACGTGGCCCTGGCGATCTGCGAGGACCTCTGGCAGGAGGGCGGCCGGGTGCCGGCGGCGCGCTCGGCGCGGGCCGGGCTGCTGCTGTCGGTGAACGCCTCGCCGTACGAGCGGGACAAGGACGACACCCGGCTCGAACTGGTCCGCAAGCGGGCCCAGGAGGCCGGGTGCGTCACCGCGTACCTGGCGATGACCGGCGGCCAGGACGAGCTGGTGTTCGACGGCGACTCGATCGTCGTGGACGCTGCCGGGGAGGTGATCGCGCGGGCCCCGCAGTTCGTCGAGGGCAGCGTGATCCTCGACCTGGAGCTGCCGGCGGCCGAGGCCGACGCGCCCGAGGGGCTGGTGGACGACGGGCTGCGGATCGACCGGGTGGTGCTGTCCGACGAGCCGCTCCCGGCGTACGAGCCGGAGTTGACGGGCGGGTACGCGCACCGGCTCGAGGACGACGAGGAGGTGTACTCGGCGCTGGTCATCGGGGTCCGCGCGTACGCCGCGAAGAACGGTTTCCGTTCCGTCCTGATCGGCCTGTCCGGCGGCATCGACTCGGCGCTCGTGGCCGCGATCGCCTGCGACGCGCTCGGCGCGGAGAACGTGTACGGGGTGTCGATGCCCTCGAAGTACTCCTCCGACCACTCGCGCGGCGACGCGGCCGAGCTGGCCCGCCGCACCGGGCTCAACTACCGGACGGTGTCGATCGAGCCGATGTTCGACGCGTACATGGGGTCGCTCGGCCTCACCGGCCTCGCGGAGGAGAACCTCCAGTCCCGGCTGCGCGGCACGACCCTGATGGCGCTCTCCAACCAGGAGGGCCACATCGTCCTCGCGCCCGGCAACAAGTCCGAGCTGGCGGTGGGTTACTCGACGCTGTACGGCGACTCGGTCGGCGCGTTCGGGCCCATCAAGGACGTGTACAAGTCGGACGTCTTCCGGCTGGCGCGCTGGCGCAACCGGGCGGCCGAGGACCGCGGCCAGACGCCGCCGATCCCGGAGAGCTCGATCACCAAGCCGCCCAGCGCCGAGCTGCGCCCCGGCCAGGTCGACACGGACTCGCTGCCGGACTACGAGGTCCTCGACGCGATCCTCGCGCTGTACGTGGACCGGGACCGGGGCAGGGACGAGATCGTGGCCGCCGGGTTCGACGAGGAGCTGGTGACGCGGACGCTGCGGCTGGTGGACACGGCGGAGTACAAGCGGCGCCAGTACCCGCCGGGCACCAAGATCTCGGCGAAGGGCTTCGGCAAGGACCGCCGGCTGCCCATCACGAACCGCTGGCGGGAGACGACGACCGGCTGACCGCCGGCCCGTCCGCCGTGAGGGGGCTTCCCGCGACGACGCGGGAGGCCCCCTTCCCCGTACCTGTGCGGTCGAGGAGGCCCGCCACCGCCGCGATCACCAGGCCGACGACGGTGAGGCCCGCGCCGACCAGGGCGGGCGAGGTCCAGCCCCATCCGGCGGCGACCGCGGCCCCGCCCGCCCAGGCGCCGCCCGCGTTGGCGAGGTTGAAGGCGGAGTGGTTGGACGCGGAGGCGAGCGTCGGGGCGTCCTTCGCCTTGTTCATGACCAGCATCTGGAGCGGGGTGGTGGTCATGAAGCCGACCGCGCCGAGCACGACGACGGTGACCAGCGCCAGCCAGGGCACGTGGACGGTGAAGCGGAAGGCGACCAGGGCGAGGACGAGGGCCGTGAGCGAGCCGTACAGCGTCGGGCGGAGCGCCCGGTCGGTCAGCGGGCCAGCGGCGAGCGCGCCGCCGGTCATGCCCAGGCCGAAGAGGGCGAGGACGACCGTGACGGTGGAGTCGCCGAAGCCCATCACCTCGGTCGTCATCGACGCCAGGTAGGAGTAGACGGCGAAGACGCCCGCGAAGCCGAAGACGGCGGTGAGCAGGCCGAGCAGCACCTGCGGCCGGCCGAGGGCGCGCAGTTCACGGCCGAGGCCCTGCCGTTCGTCGACGGGTACGTGCGGGACGAGGCGGGCGAGTGCGGCCATGGCGAGCAGGCCGATCACGGAGACCACGAGGAAGGTGGCCCGCCAGCCGAGGTGCTGGCCGAGCAGCGTCGCGGCCGGTACGCCGAGGATGTTGGCGACGGTGAGGCCGAGGAACATCGTGGCGACGGCACGCGCCTGCCGGTCCTCGCGCACGAGCCGGGCGGCGACGACCGCGCCGAGGCCGAAGAACGCGCCGTGCGGGAGCCCGGCGAGGGCCCTGCCGGCGACGAGCCAGCCGAAGCCGGGGGCGAGCGCGGAGGCCAGGTTGCCGACGGTGAAGAGGGCCATCAGCAGGAGCAGCATCCGCTTGCGGGGGATCCGCGAGCCGAGCGCGGTGAGCAGCGGGGCGCCGACGACGACCCCGATCGCGTAGGCCGAGACGAGGTGTCCGGCGGTGGGGACGGAGGTGCCGAGGTCGTCGGCGACCTGCGGGAGCAGGCCCATCATCACGAATTCGGTGGTGCCGATGCCGAAGGCGGAGACGGCGAGCGCGAGCAGCGCCAGGGGCATGGGGAAGGCCTTTCCGGAAGATAGTTCTTCGACGGAACAAAGCCTCTCAGATGGTTTCTTCCCGTCGGCGTCCGGAACGTGAAGCGGAGGTTTCAGAGCTTCACGCGGGCGGCGATCGGCAGGTGGTCGCTCATCGTCCGCGGCAGGGCCCAGGAGGACACCGGCTCGACGCCCTTGACCATGATCTGGTCGATCCGGGCCATCGGGAACGAGGCCGGCCAGCTGAAGCCGAAGCCGTCGCCGGCCGCGCCCTGGGTGGAGCGCAGCTGCGAGGTGACGGCGTTGAGGGCGCGGTCGTTCATGGTGCCGTTGAGGTCGCCGAGGAGGACGATCCGCTCGTGCCGGTCGTCGGCGATGGCCTCGCCGAGCGCGTTGGCGCTGCTGTCGCGCTGGTTGGCGGTGAAGCCGGCGTTCATCTTGACCCGCACGGACGGCAGGTGGGCGACGTACACGGCGACCTCGCCCTGCGGGGTGACGACGGTGGCCCGCATCGCGCGGGTCCAGCCCATCCGGATGTCGACGGGCTGCGCGGCGCGCAGCGGCAGCTTGCTCCAGAGCCCGACCGTGCCCTGCACGGAGTGGTACGGGTACGCCTCCGCGAGGCCGCGCTCGTACGTCGGGACCATGTCGCCCTTGAGTTCCTCCAGGGCCAGCACGTCGGCGCCGGAGCCGGCGAGCTCGCGGGCGGTGCCCTCGGGGTCCGGGTTGTCGGCGTTCACGTTGTGGGTGGCGACGGTCAGGTCGCCACCGGGGGTCGACTTGTCGGCGACGAGGCCGCCGAAGAGGTTGAGCCACACCACGGCCGGCAGCAGCAGGGCGATCAGGGCGGTGGCGGAGCGGCGTACCAGGGCGAGGACGAGCAGCAGCGGCAGGAAGAGGCCGAGCCAGGGCAGGAAGGTCTCGGTGAGGCTGCCCAGGTTGCCGATCTTGTTGGGGATGTCGGAGTGGAACACCATCAGGAGGGTGAGGGCCACCGCCGCGAGGGCGAGCAGGATGCCGCGGCGCCAGATGCCGGGATCGCGGCGCAGCCGGTCGAACGCGGCCCCGAAGCGGGACCCGGAGCGCCCGTTCCCGGCGTCGCCGTGCTCGGTCTCCGTCATGTCCACCCGCGCCATCGCACTGTCCTCACTGCTGCCTTGCCGTCTTGCGTGACCCGTGTCGACACTAGGCGATCCCGGGTCCGTCGTACTCCCCCAGGGACGACACAGGGGCGTGGCGGGTTCCTGCAGGTGGCGCGGGCGCCGCCCCTGTGACAGAACGCGCACATTCGCGCGGCTCGGCACCTTCGCGCCGGTCGGCACCTTCGTACCGCTTCTGATCAGGCACGGGGGCGCAGGCCCTCCATCACCGCGTCGACGACGCGTTCGGCGAGGTCCGGGTCCAGGGTGGCGCCGGGGCGGATGACGGTGCGCAGCAGCAGGGGGCCGGTGAGGAGGTCGTTGACGAACTCGACGTCGAGGTCGTCGCGGATCTCCCCCTGCTCCATGCCGCGCCGCACGGCGTCCAGGCCGAGCTTGCGGCGCGGTTCGATGACGGTGTTCTGGTACGCGTCCCAGAGCTTGGGGTAGCCCTGCATCTGCGAGAACACGCGGTGCAGGACGGCGGAGCTCCGCTTGGCGAGGCCGCGCTGCCGCAGCGACTCCAGGAGCGCGACGAGGTCGTCCCGCACCGAGGTGCCGGGCAGCACCGGGTCCGGGGGCTCCACCGAGCGGACCAGGTCGACGAAGAGCTCCTCCTTGCCGGCCCACCGGCGGTAGATGGTGGCCTTGCCGACGCCGGCGGTGCGGGCGATCCGCTCGACGGACAGGTCGGCGAGCGGAACGCCCTCGTCCAGGAGTCCGGCCGCCGCGTCGAAGATGGCCTGCTCCACCGCCTCGCTCCGGGGCCGCCCCCGGCGGGCGGGCCCGGGCTCGGCGGAGGCGGGCGCGGGCGGCTGCCCCTCGTCGCGGGGGTCCTGGGTCCCGCCGTCCTGCAGCGACACGTGCGCTCCGCCTCTCGTCCGGGGTGGTGGCCCGGTGGTTACCGTCGGGCCGATTCTCCCGCCTCGCCGCCGGGCCCGGATACCGAGGCCCGCCCGGTGTCGCCGGCTCCGGGCGTCGTGGCGGAGCCCGTCGGCTTACGGCCCGGGAGGAAGGCGGCGACCACGGCGGCGCCGGCCAGGGCGATCACGGTCGAGGCGATCGCGGTGACGTGCATGGCGTCGAGGAAGGCGTCGTACGCGGGGGCGACCAGGTCACGGCCCGCCGGGCCGAGCTTCTCCGCGACGGCGAGCGTGGCCTCGACGGACTCGCCGGCCGTGGCGCGCAGGGCGGCCGGGACGGCGCCGAGGTGCCCCTCGATCTCGCCTCGGTAGGTGGAGGAGAGCACCGAGCCGAGGACGGCCACGCCGAGCGCGCCGCCGACCTGCCGGAAGGTGTTGTTGATCGCCGAGCCGGAGCCCGCCTTCTCGCGGGGCAGCGCCTGCATGATCGAGACGGTGACCGGCGGCATGATGTGGGCCATGCCCGCGCCCTGGAGGAAGAACACGACCTCCAGGACCCAGACCGGAGTCGAGGCGTCGAAGACGGCGAAGGCGGCGAGGCCGAGGGCGACGAGCAGCATGCCTCCGGTGCACACCGCCTTGGCGCCGAAGCGTTCGACGACGAGCCGGGCCCGGGGCGCGAAGACCATCTGCGCGACGGCGAGCGGCAGGATGAGCAGCCCGGACTGCAGGGCGCTGTAGCCGCGGACGCTCTGCAGGTAGAAGGCGGAGAAGAAAGTGACGCCCATGAGGGCGAAGAAGACGAGCGCGATCGCGGCGACGGCCGCGGAGAACGCGGGCTTCCGGAAGTGGCTCATGTCGATGGCCGGGTGGTCGCTGCGCTTCTCGTACAGCACGAACCCGGCGAGGACCGCGAGGCCGCCGAGGGCCGGGGCGAGGACGGTGACGTCGGTGAAGTCGGCCAGCTCGCCGCCGCGGATGATGCCGTACACCAGGAGGACGAGGCCGACGACGGAGAGCAGCACGCCCGGTATGTCGATCCGGCCGGGCGCGGGGTCCCGGGAGTCGGGGACGAGCCAGAGCATCAGCGCGAGGGCCAGGACGACGACGGGCACGTTGACGAGGAAGATCGATCCCCACCAGAAGTGTTCGAGGAGGACGCCGCCGGTGATGGGGCCGATCGCGATGGCGAGGCCGACGCTGCCGGCCCAGATGCCGATGGCCTTGGGCTGCTCGTCGCGCTCGAAGACGTTCATGAGGACGGCGAGGGTGGCCGGCATGACGAACGCGGCGCCGAGGCCCATCACGGCCCGGTAGGCGACGAGCTCGCCCGGGGTGCCCGAGAAGGCGGCGAGGGCGGAGCCGATGCCGAAGACGGTGATGCCGAAGAGCAGCACCTTCTTGCGGCCGAGGCGGTCGCCGAGCAGGCCGGAGGTGAAGAGGAGTCCGGCGAAGACCAGCGTGTAGGAGTTGATCGACCACTCCAGCTCGCTCTGGGTGGCGCCGATGCCGGTGGGCGCGGGGGCGGCGATCGTCCTGACCGCCACGTTCAGGATCGAGTTGTCGAGGACGACGATGAGCAGGCTGAGCATGAGGACGCCGAGGACGGCCCAGCGGCGCCGGTGGACGGCCTCGGGCACGCGGGACGGGGCGGGCTGCGGTGACATGCCCACCACCCTAGGGTAATTTCGATACGAGACCGTCTCGTATCGAAATTCCTGACCGAGGCTTTACGTTGCGCCGGTGTGAACAGCGCCACTCGCGCCCACTTCCCCGGCCGCCCGGCGAGGTGCCACCATGGATGTGGTCCGGGGACGCCGTGAGGGCGCCTCGAGATGACACAACAAGGAGCCGTTCACCATGACGCTTCAGGCTGCCCAGAAGACGCCCGCCGACAGCAGCAAGGCGCTGTACGGCGGCAAGGGCTCGCGCCGCATCACCGTCCACGACATCGCCGCCGCCAAGGTCCGCGGCGAGAAGTGGCCCATGCTCACCGCCTACGACGCCATGACCGCCTCCGTCTTCGACGAGGCCGGCATCCCGGTGATCCTCGTCGGGGACTCCATGGGCAACTGTCACCTCGGCTACGACACCACCGTGCCCGTCACGATGGACGAGATGACGATCCTCTCCGCGGCCGTCGTCCGGGGCACCAAGCGCGCCCTCGTCGTCGGCGACCTCCCCTTCGGCTCGTACCAGGAAGGGCCCGTCCAGGCCCTGCGCAGCGCCACCCGGCTGATCAAGGACGCGGGCGTCCACGCGGTCAAGCTGGAGGGCGGCGAGCGCTCGCTGGCCCAGACCGAGCTGCTCGTCCAGGCCGGCATCCCCGTCATGTCCCACCTGGGCCTGACCCCGCAGTCCGTGAACACCATGGGCTACCGGGTGCAGGGCCGCAGCGACGAGGCCGCCCACCGGCTGCTCAGCGACGCCAAGGCGGCGCAGGACGCGGGCGCGTTCGCCGTCGTCCTGGAGCTCGTACCGGCCGAACTGGCCGCCGAGGTCACCCGCTCGCTGCACATCCCGACCATCGGGATCGGCGCCGGCTCCGGCACCGACGCCCAGGTCCTCGTCTGGACCGACATGGCCGGCCTGACCGGCGGCAAGGTCCCGCGCTTCACCAAGCAGTACGCGAACCTCCGCGAGACGCTCGGCGACGCCGCGCGCGCCTTCGCCGAGGACGTCTCCGGCGGGGCGTTCCCCGCCGAGGAGCACACCTTCCACTAGCACTCCCCCGGTCCGTCCGGTCCGGTAGCGCGCGTCCGGACGGACCGGCCCGAGCCATCGCGGCACCACCTACAGCCCGCCGACATCCCCCATCGGCGGGCTGTAGGCCTTCTGTAGGAAGACTGTCGGTGGCACCTGGTCTAGTAACGACCATGACGCGATCACACACCAACGCCGTCGAGGTCCGGGGCCTCGTGAAGCACTTCGGCGAGACGAAGGCCCTCGACGGGGTCGACCTCGACGTACGGGAGGGTACGGTCCTCGGCGTCCTCGGCCCGAACGGCGCGGGGAAGACCACCCTCGTCCGCTGCCTGTCGACCCTGCTCGCCCCCGACTCCGGGACCGCCACCGTCGCCGGCTACGACGTGGTGCGGCAGCCCCGCCAGCTCCGCCGCACCATCGGCCTCACCGGCCAGTACGCCTCGGTCGACGAGAAGCTGTCCGGCTTCGAGAACCTCTACATGATCGGGCGGCTGCTCGACCTCTCCCGCAAGGACGCCCGGAGCCGCGCCGACGAGCTCCTGGAGCGCTTCTCCCTCACCGAGGCCGCCAAGCGGGCCGCGATGACCTACTCCGGCGGCATGCGGCGCCGGCTCGACCTCGCCGCGTCGATGATCGGGAAGCCCGCCGTCCTCTACCTGGACGAGCCGACGACCGGCCTCGACCCGCGGACCCGCAACGAGGTCTGGGACGAGGTCCAGCGGATGGTCTCCGAGGGCGTCACCGTCCTCCTCACCACCCAGTACATGGAGGAGGCGGAGCAGCTCGCGAACGAGCTGACCGTCATCGACCGCGGCCGGGTCATCGCCAACGGCAAGGTCGACGAGCTGAAGGCCAAGGTCGGCGGCCGCACCCTGAAGATCCGCGCCGTGGACCCGGCCGACCTCGGCTCCATGGCGGCCGCGCTGCGCGAGACCGGGCTCGACGGCGTCGCCGGTTCGACCGTGGTGCCCGACGAGGAGGCGCTGTACGTGCCGATCCTCACCGACCAGCAGCTGACCGCCGTCGTGGGCCTGCTCGGCGCGCGCGGCTTCGGCATCGCCCACATCGGCACCCACCTGCCCAGCCTGGACGAGGTGTTCCTCGCGATCACCGGCCAGAAGTCGACCGTGTCCGACGCGCTTCCCGAGGAGGTCGCCGCATGAGCGCCACCACGACCACCACCCAGCTGTCCAAGTCCCCCGTCGGCACCCCCGGGCCCGGCCCGGCCCCGGCGCGCAAGACCTCCGGCGAGGGCCGGATCGGCCTGCGGGCCAACCTCCGCCACATCGGCGCGCTGGCCCGGCGCAACGCCCTCCAGATCAAGCAGGACCCGGAGTCGATGTTCGACGCCGTCCTGATGCCGATCATCTTCATCCTGCTGTTCGTGTACGTCTTCGGCGGCGCGATCGCCGGCAAGGGCAACAACGACGCGTACGTGAACTACGTGACCCCGGGCCTGATGGCGATGATGGGCATGAACATCGCCATGGGCGTCGGAGTCGGCATCAACGACGACTTCAAGAAGGGGGTGATGGACCGGTTCCGGACGATGCCGATCGCCCGCTCCTCCGTCCTCATCGCCAAGATCGTCGTAGAGGTCGGCCGGATGATGATCGCCACCGCGATCCTGCTCGGCACCGGCTTCCTGCTCGGCCTGGAGATCAAGACCTCGTTCGTCGAGCTGCTCGCCGCGATCGGCCTGTCGGTGGTGTTCGGCGCCTCGCTGATGTGGATCTTCATCCTGCTCGGCCTCACCATGAAGACGGCCCAGGCCGTCCAGGGCATGGCCATGCTCGTCCTGATGCCGCTCCAGTTCGGCTCCTCGATCTTCGCCCCGCCGACCTCGATGCCCGGCTGGCTGGAGACCTTCACCGACTACAACCCGCTGTCCAACCTGGCCGACGCCGCCCGTGGCCTCATGAACGGCGGCCCGGTCGCCCACTCGGTGTGGATGACCCTCGGCTGGGCCCTGGCCATCACCGTCGTCACGGCGCCGCTGGCGGTCTCCAAGTTCCGCAAGAAGACCTGACACCGGAGCGGGGGCTCAGGACTCGGCGCGCTCTCTGATCGCGTCGGCGGCGCGACCGAGCAGGGCGGCGGCCTCCTCCAAGGAGAGGCCGCCGCCTTCGGCGTGCGCCACGGCGAACTCGGCCTCGCCGATCACGGACCTGACCAGTTCGGTCGCCTGCTCCAGGTTCTCCCGCTCCAGCGGCGGCGGCAGGTGCTCCGGCGGCACCAGACCGTCCCGGGCGCCGAGCAGCACCGCCCCGGTCCGCGCCGTCCCCGGCTCGCCCAGCCCCGCCAGCGCCCAGGCGGCGCTGACCAGATGGACCGCCGGCATCTGCGGGGCGACCATCATCGACAGCGGACTGAGGGAACGCTCGTACGCCCGCGCGGCGAGGTCGAGCCCCGGCCCGTACCGCCCGTCCAGGTTGTCCAGCCAGCCCAGGCCGCCGATCGCGAAGCCCTCGAAGATGGCGAGGGTCGCGGAGTCGAACTCGCGCCGCAGCAGGTGGAGGTGCTCCCGGGCCTCGGCGGTCCGGCCGGTGCGGCCGAGCGCCAGGGCGAGGAACAACCGGGCACCCAGCACGGGTTCGTGGCCCCATCCGTGGCTGCCGTCCAGGATCCCGCGCAGGATCGCCTCGCCCTCCTCGAGCCGCCCGGTCTCGACGAGGGTGCCCGCGTACCGGGCCCGCAGCAGCGCCATCTGCGACTGGGCGCCGATCCGCTCCGCGTAGCCGATGGCGGCGGCGAAGTCCTCGGCCGCGCCCGCGAATTCGAGCCGTCGCTCGCGGGCCTCGGCGCGGGAGGACAGCGCCTCGGCCGCGCCCCAGGCGTCGCCGAGACGGACGAAGATCTCCAGGCTCTCCTCGGCGTCGGCGCCCGCCTTGTCGGCCCAGTCGGACCGGTTGGCGAACATGTTGGCGCGCATCTGGAGGGCGTTGGCCAGCTCCCAGTCGTAGCCGTGCCGGCGGCAGGCGTCGACGGTCGCGTCGAGGAGCTCCCGCAACCGGCCGGCCTCGCCGATGATGAGGACCGCGAAGACCCCGAAGGAACCGGGCAGCCGACAGGTCTGGGGCAGGCCCGGCTCGTAGACGGCGGTCATCTCCCGCAGCCGCCGCACCCCTTCGGGGGTGGTCCAGCGCCCGGTCTCGTGGTCCATGTTGAGGAGTTCCACCAGCCGCACCCCGCGCCTCGCCTCCCAGCGCTGCTCGTCGGAGAGCGGCGGCGGCAGGGCCGTGCACGGCTCGTGCAGGGGTACGACGGCGGCGGCGGGCGGCGCGAACGGGTCGGGCCCCATTGCGGCGGCGGCCCGCGCCCAGTGCAGGGCGTCGGCGCGCAGGTCGCGCATCTGCCAGTACCAGAGCAGCGCGTGGACGAGGACGAGCGCCTCGTCCTCGTCGTGGGCGGCGACGGCGCGACACAGCGCGGTGCGGATGTTGCCGTACTCGGCCCCGAAGCGGGCGATGGCCTCGACCTGTCCGGCACCGCGCAGTTCAGGGTCGGTACGGCGGGCCAGCTCGCGGTAGTACGTGAGGTGGCGGTGCTCGGTCGCGGCCCGCTCCCCCGCCTCGTCGAGCCGCTCCCCGGCGTACTCCGCGACGGTCTCCAGGAGCCGGTACCGCATGCCGGCCTCACCCGGCACGGCGACCACGAGCGACTTGTCGACGAGGGAGCCGAGCAGGTCGAGGACGTCGGCGGGGGCGGGGAGGGAGGTACGGGCATGGGCGCCGGTTTCGGTGCGGGCGCCGGCGCCCGCCGCTGCGGCTTCGGCTTCGGCTTCGGCTTCGGCTTCGGCACCGGCGTCGGGGGCTCCGCAGACCGCTTCCGCGGCCTCCAGTTCGCTGCCGCCGGTGAACACCGACAGGCGGCGCAGGACGGCCCGTTCGGGCGCGTCGAGGAGGTCCCAGGACCAGTCGACGACCGCGCGCAGGGTCTGCTGGCGGGGCAGCACGGTCCGGGCGCCGGAGGTCAGCAGCCGGAAGCGGTCGTCGAGCCGGTCAGCGATCTGGCGCAGGGTCAGCATCCGCAGCCGGGCCGCGGCCAGCTCGATCGCCAGCGGCAGCCCGTCGAGACGCCGGACGATCTCGGCCGCCGCCTCCGGGTCCTCCTCGGTCCGGAAGCCGGCGCGGACCGCCGCGCCCCGCTCCCCGAACAGTCGCAGCGCGGTCTCGGCCGGCAGCGGCCCCAGCGGGCGCAGCACCTCCCCCGGCACCCCCAGCGGCTCCCGACTCGTCGCCAGGACCCGGAGTCCGGGGCAGCGGGCGAGCAGGGTCTCGGCCAGGCCGGCGGCGGCCCCGACGAGATGCTCGCAGTTGTCGAGGAGCAGCAGCATCCGGCGCCCGGCGCAGTGCTCGACGAGCCGGGCGAGCGGGTCGTCCCCGGCGCGCAGTTCCTCGGCTCCGGCGCCGCGCAGGACGGTCTCGCGGGCGCCCACGGCCGCGAGGACGGCCTCGGGCACGGCCTCCGGATCGCGGACGGCCGCGAGTTCGGCCACCCAGATCCCGTCCGGCCACGCCTCGGCCCCCCGTTCGGCCGCCTCCTGCGACAGCCGCGTCTTCCCGGCCCCGCCGGTCCCGAGCAGGGTGACGAGCCGCGCTCCGCGCAGGTCCTCCCGGAGCGCGGCGATCTCCTCGTCGCGCCCGACGAAGCTGGTCAGCCGGGCCCGGAGGTTCCCGGGACGGCCGGCGGCCCGCGGGCCCGCGGGGGCGGAAGCGGCGCCGGAACCGGACGGTCCGGGGGCGTGGGCGGCGGCCTGCCGCGCCGGACCCGCCTCGGGGGCCGGCGCGGTCTCCGGTGCCGGGTGCGGCACCGGGGCCAACAGTTCCGCGTGGAGGGCGCGCAGGGCCGGCGAGGGGTCCGTGCCGAGGCGGGTGGCGAGGGCGCGGCGGACCGACTCGTACGCGGCGAGCGCCTCGGCGGCCCGCCCGGTGTCCCTGAGGGCGCGGATCCGCAGGGCCTGGAGGAGCTCGTCCAGGGGGTGGGCCGTGCACAGGGCGGTCAGTTCGGGAAGGGCGGCGGACGCCCCGCCGAGGGCGAGGGCCGCGTCGAGCCGGGCGCGGCGGGCGTCGAGCCTGCGGGCCTCCCAGCGGGTGGCCTCGGCCTCGCGGTCCGGCAGGTCGGCGAAGGCGGGCCCGCGCCAGAGCCCCAGGGCCTCGTCGAGGACGGTGGCGGCCCGGGCCGGGTCGCCGGCGCCGAGTGCGGCGACGCCTTCGGCGGCGAGGCGTTCGAAGCGGCGGGCGTCCACGTCCTCGGGGCGGGCGTCGAGCCGGTAGCCGCCCTCGGCGGAGACCACGCCGTCCCGGCCGACGGCCTTGCGCAGCCGCCCGACGAGGGCCTGGAGCGCGGCGACGGCGTCGGCGGGCGGCTCGTCGCCGTGCCACACCTCGTCGACGAGGTCCGGCACGGGCACCGTCCGGCCGGCCCGCAGGACGAGGACGGTCAGCAACGCGCGGACCCGCGGGCCGCCGACGGTGACGTCGGCGCCGTCGGGCGCGTGGGCGAGGGTGGGGCCGAGCACGGAGTAGCGCACGGGCCCCATTCTCCGTGAGACGGTCCCCGGCCGAGGAACTCGCCCCGTCACCCGGTACGTTTCCCCCGCAGACCAGCCCTCCGTCCCTGGGAGTTCCCGCGATGACCACGGCCACCACCCGGCGCCACGAACGGCGGATCAGCCCCGTCTTCCTGGCGATCCTCGCCGTCATGGCCGTGACCGGCTGGGCGGTGTGGACGGACTTCGCCGCCTTGCCCGGCCTGGCGGTCTTCCTCTTCGTGACCTCGGCGTGGGTGGTGTCCCTCTGTCTCCACGAGTACGCGCACGCCCGCACGGCGCTGCACGGCGGGGACATCACGGTGGGCGCGAAGGGCTACCTGACGCTCAACCCGCTCGCCTACACGCACGCGGTGCTGAGCGTCGTCCTGCCGGTGCTTTTCGTGATCATGGGCGGCATCGGTCTGCCGGGCGGGGCGGTCTTCATCGAGCAGGGCCGGATCAAGGGCCGCTGGAAGCACAGCCTGATCTCGGCGGCGGGCCCGCTCGCGAACGTGCTGTTCGCGCTGGTGTGCACGGCCCCGTTCTGGCTGGACGCCCTCGACGGCGTCCCGCTCGCGTTCCGGTTCGCGCTGGCCTTCCTGGCGTTCCTCCAGGTGACCGCGGCGCTCCTGAACCTGCTGCCGGTGCCGGGGCTCGACGGCTACGGGGTGCTGGAGCCCTGGCTGTCGTACAAGGTGAAGCGGCAGATCGAGCCGTACGCCCCGTACGGCTTCTTCATCGTGATCGCGCTGCTGTTCGTGCCGGCGGTCAACGACGCGTTCTTCGACGCGATCGACGCGCTGATGCGCTCGCTCGGGGTGCCGGAGCTGAGCCGCTACTGCGGTTCGCAGCTCTTCCGGTTCTGGGAGGAGACCCCGGAGTCCTGCCAGGTCTGAGCCGGGTCCGGGCCGGGTCCGGTCGTGAACCACAGCCGGCTCCGGCCGTGGTTCACGACCGGTTCGAAGCCGCGTCCTGGGCCCGGTCCGGGGTCCACCGGACCGCTCGTCCGGGATCCGCCGGACCGCCTAGGCGTCGGTGGCCTCGGCGGCCTTCTCGGCCTTGGCGCGGCGGATGTAGTACCAGGCCATGTTGGAGGACAGGCCCGCGAGGAGGACCCAGATCACGCCCAGGAAGTTGCCCTGGACGAAGGAGACGACGGCCGCGGCGACGGCCAGGGCGCAGACCACGAGGGCGTAGAGGGCGAGGCGGGGCATGGGGGACGGCTCCTGTCCGGGTACGGCTGATGGTGCCCGTCCAGTGTCCCCCATGCCCGGAAGCGTCCGGTCTCCGGCTCCGCGCCCGGCGGGGGCGGCTCAGATGTCGGTGACCCGCAGCCCGGCGTGGGCCTTGTAGCGGCGGTTGACCGAGATGAGGTTCGCGACGAGCGACTCGACCTGGTGGGCGTTGCGCAGCCGCCCGGCGAAGACGCCGCGCATGCCGGCGATGCGGCCGGCGAGGGCCTGGACGATCTCGACGTCGGCGCGCTCCTCGCCGAGGACCATCACGTCCGTGTCGATCTCCTCCAGGGAGGCGTCCTGGAGGAGGACGGCGGAGAGGTGGTGGAAGGCGGCGGTGACCCGGGAGTCCGGGAGCAGCGCGGCGGCCTGCTCGGCGGCGGAGCCCTCCTCGGGCTTCAGGGCGTAGGCGCCCTTCTTGTCGAAGCCGAGCGGGTTGACGCAGTCGACGACGAGCTTGCCGACGAGCTCCTCGCGCAGGGACTCCAGGGTCTTGGCGTGCCCGTCCCACGGCACGGCGACGATCACGACGTCGCTGCGGCGGGCGACCTCCGCGTTGTCGGCGCCCTCGACGCCGTGGCCGATCTCCGCGGCCACGTCGCGGGCCCGGTCGGCGGCCCGGGAGCCGATGAGCACCCGCTGGCCGGCCTTGGCGAGCCGGTAGGCGAGGCCGCGGCCCTGGTCGCCGGTGCCGCCGAGCACGCCGACGACGAGACCGGAGACGTCGGGGAGGTCCCAGGGGTCCTTCGGGGCGGGCTTGCTGTCAGTCGTAGTCATGGCCTCGACATTACCGACCGGTCGGGTCCGGGGGCTCCCGTACGGGTGGAACGTCGGCAACCGGCCGCGCGCCGGGCGTGGCTGGGGCAGGATGCGGGCCCATGGATGCCGTACGGGTCGCGTTGCTGCGGGAAGTGCTCGCCGGGACGGAGTGGCCGGGGGCGGCCCGCCGGTTCGCGGGGTCGCTCCGGTCGTCGCTCGTCCCGCACCGGGGCGGGCTGCTCCTGGTGGGCACGGAGGAGTACGAGCCCTGGCACCTGGCGGCGCACCTGGTCGACGAGGCCGCCTGGTCGGGGCTCCCCGAGCTGGCGCCGACTCTGGTGCGGCACCGGGTGCGGCCCGGCGATCCGGCGCACCTGGCGGTCGGGCTCGGTCGTCTGGAGGCGGCGGGCCGCGGGGCGACGCTGCTGATGGTGGCGCCGGAACGGCCGGACGCGGGCCTGCTCCAGCGGGTGCACGACGCCCGTCGGGCGGGGGCGACGGTGCTCTCCCTCGACGGCGGCGACGCGGAGGTGCGGGGGCTCGCCCACGAGGCGCTCACGGTGGCGGAGGACGCGGGTGTGGACCTGGACACGGTGCAGCACCTGGTGAGCGCCGCGGCCGGTGAGAACAGCCTGCCGTCGCCCCGTGGCGGCCGCCGCCTCCGTGACCGCCTCTCCGACCTCGCGGACCGCCTGACGGCCCCGCCGCCGGCCCGCTGGTAGCGCCGGCACGCCCGCGGGCCGGACCGGGTGCCCGCGCTGCCGGCGGGCTCGCGGCGGCTGCCGGCGGGCCGGCGGCGGGGCCGTAATTCGGTTGCCCCCGGCAGGCGGCGGCCGGAGCATGGCCCCTCGTGTCCTCCCCCGTGTTCTCCAAGCTCTCCGGCCTGCTGCCCGATCTGGCGCCGTGGCGGTCGTCCCCCGACTTCCGGCTGCTGTGGGTGCAGGGGCTCGTGACGTACTTCAGCAGCGCGATGGCGATGATCGCCCTGCCGCTGCAGATCAAGGAGCTGACGGGTTCGCCGCTCGCGGTCGGCGCGATGGGCGCGGTCGAGCTGGTGCCGCTGGTGGTGTTCGGCCTGTACGGCGGGGCGCTCGCGGACGCGGTGGACCGGCGGAAGGTGATCCTGGGGACGGAGGCGGGGCTCGGTGTCCTGGCCGGTCTGCTGCTGGTCAACGCGCTGCTGCCGGAGCCGATGCTGTGGCCGCTGTACGTGGTGGCCGCCGGGGTCTCGGCACTCGCGGGGCTCCAGCGTCCGGCGCTGGACTCGCTGCTCGCCCGGATCGTGCCGCACGAGCAGCAGACGGCGGCGGCCGCGCTGAACTCGCTGCGCTGGCAGATGGGCTCGATCGCGGGTCCGGCGATCGCGGGGCTCGTCGTGGCGTACGCGGGGCACGCGCCCGCGTACGGGGTGACGATCGCCGGCTTCGCGGTCTCGGTCCTGCTGTGCCGCCGTCTGACCCCCGCGCCCGCCGCGCACGACGCGGAGAAGCCCTCGCTGCGGGGCATCGCGGAGGGGGCACGGTACGCCTGGTCGCGGCCGGTGCTGCTCGGCACGTACGCGATCGACCTGGCGGCGATGTTCTTCGCCTTCCCGAACACGATCTTCCCGTTCCTCACGGACGAGCTGGACGCCGACTGGTCCCTCGGTCTGATGTACGCGGCGGGCTCGGTCGGCTCGCTGGTGCTCGGGCTGACCAGCGGCTGGACCTCGAAGGTGCGGCGGCACGGGCTGCTCGTGGTCGGGGGCGCGGCCGGCTGGGGTCTGGCGATCGCGGCGGCCGGCTGGTTCGGCAACGTCTGGCTGGTGCTGCTCTGCCTGGCCTTCGCCGGCGCGGGCGACATGCTGAGCGGGCTCGGCCGGGCCACGATCTGGAACCAGACGATCCCCGAGGAGCTGCGCGGCCGGCTCGCCGGCATCGAGGTGCTCTCCTACAGCGTCGGCCCGCAGCTGGGTCAGGTCAGGGCGGGCGTGATGGCCGGCTGGACCGGCACCCGTGCGGCGGTCTGGACGGGCGGCGTGGCCTGCGTCGCCTCGGTGGGGCTGCTCTGCCTGGCGCTGCCGAAGCTGCTGACGTACGACTCCGACACGGACGAGGACTCGCTGCGCCGCAAGGCCCAGCAGGAACAGGAAGAGGCCCGGCAGGGGGCCGCCGGGACCGTCTGAGCGGTCCCGGCGGCCCGGGCGCGGTCACTCGTCCGGCGTCCGGTCCTTCCCGGCCTCGTCGTGCCAGCGCGGGTCGGTCTCCCACTCCAGGTTCCGCTCGCGGGCGGTCTCCATGGCGTGGGCGGCCTCCTCACGGCTGGCGTACGGGCCGAACCGGTTCTTGGCGGGGCACTCGGGGCCCTCCTCGACCTTCTTGTGCTCCAGGCAGTAGTACCACTCGCCCGGCTTGCCCACGGTGCGCTTCTTGAACAGGGCCATCGTCGTCGGCTCCTTCCTCCGAGACCATGCTGCCCCACACCCGGTCGTTAGACTCGCTGGCATGTCTGGCCAGTCGCTTCTCGTACCGGGGGAGCTCTCCCCCCACCGCTCCGTTCCGGGCTCCATCCGCCGCCCCGAGTACGTCGGGAAGCCCGCACCCGCGCCGTACACCGGGCCCGAGGTGCAGGATTCCGACACCATCGAACGGATGCGGATCGCCGGCCGCATCGCCGCCCAGGCGATGGAGGAGGCCGCCAAGCACATCGCTCCGGGTGTCACCACCGACGAGCTCGACCGGGTCGCCCACGAGTACATGTGCGACCACGGCGCCTACCCCTCGACCCTCGGCTACCGCGGCTTCCCGAAGTCGCTGTGCGCCTCGATCAACGAGGTCATCTGTCACGGCATCCCGGACTCCACGGTGCTGCGGGACGGCGACATCGTGAACCTCGACGTGACGGCGTACATCAACGGCGTCCACGGCGACAACAACGCCACCTACCTGTGCGGTGACGTCGACGAGGAGTCGCGGCTGCTCGTCGAGCGGACCCGGGAGTCCCTGAACCGGGCGATCAAGGCGGTCAAGCCGGGCCGTCAGATCAACATCATCGGGCGGGTGATCGAGTCGTACGCCAAGCGCTTCGGCTACGGCGTCGTCCGTGACTTCACCGGGCACGGCATCAACTCGTCGTTCCACTCCGGCCTGATCGTCCCGCACTACGACTCCCCCCACCACACCACCGAGATCAAGACCGGCATGACCTTCACGATCGAGCCGATGCTGACGCTCGGCACCCACGACTACGACATGTGGGACGACGGCTGGACCGTGGTGACCAAGGACCGGAAGCGGACCGCGCAGTTCGAGCACACGCTCGTCGTGACCGAGAACGGGGCCGAAATCCTTACGTTGCCCTGACCGCGCGAAGGGGTACGTTTTTACCGACAGGACGTCGGGAACCAGTTGACTTAGGTAAGCCTAACTCGGCAGGATCGTCACTGGTTCCCGTCCCATCGGTCTCGGAGGCACGCCTTGGACACGCCCTTCTCCACCCTGATCCGTACGGCCTCGCACGAGCAGCACACGGAGGCGGAGACGTCGTCCTTCATGGGAGACCTGCTGGGCGGACGCCTGGCGGTCGACGCCTACGCGCGGTACACCGAGCAGCTCTGGTTCGTGTACCAGGCCCTGGAGGAGGGGGCGGAGGCGCTCCGCGACGACCCGGTCGCCGGGCCCTTCATACAGCCCGAGCTGTTCCGCACGGCCGCCCTGGAGCAGGACCTCGCCCATCTGCGCGGCCCCGAGTGGCGTGCCGGGCTCACCGCGCTGCCCGCCACCGTGGCGTACGCCGAGCGGGTCGCCGAGTGCGCCCGTGACTGGCCGGCCGGTTACGTGGCCCACCACTACACGCGCTACCTGGGCGACCTGTCGGGCGGTCAGATCATCCGTGACAAGGCGGAGCGGACCTGGGGCTTCGCGCGCAAGGGCGACGGCGTGCGGTTCTACGTCTTCGAGGAGATCTCCAACCCGGCCGCGTTCAAGCGGACGTACCGGGAGCTGCTCGACGGGGTGAACGCCGACGACCTGGAGAAGCAGCGGATCGTCGACGAGTGCAAGCGCGCCTTCGACTTCAACAGCGCGGTCTTCCACCAGCTGGGCGGCGAGTTCCCGCTCAGCGCCTGACACGACTCGGCGCCCTGACCGTTCGGCGCGGGCGGTCGGTTCGCGCCGGCGCGCGGCGGGCCGCGCCCTCGGCGCGAGCGGTCGGCGCATGAGCGGTCGGCGGCCGGGCGCCGGCCGCCCGGCGTTCAGCGCGTGAGCGTTCCCTCCAGGCGGACCCGTCCGCCCAACTCCACGATGCCGTCAGGGCCGGGCGCGGTGAGCAGCTGCGAACCCCGGCCCTGCGTGATGTTCAGGGCCCGTCCCAGCTCGGCCGTGAGGAGCAGCGCGGCCGCGCCGGTCGCCTCGTCCTCGTCGATGCCGTCGCCGCGCCCAGGGAAGCCCCGCGCCCTGATCCGGCCCGCGGCCTCCTCCTCCCAGGCCCAGGCGTAGATCCACTCGCCCGGCTCGGGCACGTCGAGCGCCTCCACCTCGGCGGCGGAGCCGTACTGGCGCAGCGTCCGGGGCGGTGCCCAGTCGGCGCGCGCCTCGATCCAGGTGAACTCCCCGTCCCCGCGCACCCACACCTCGCCGGCCGACGGGCGGACGACCTCCAGGTCGAGCAGCCAGGCGGCGCCGATGAGCGGGTATCCGGCGAACGGCAACCGCACGCTGGGCGTGTAGATGTCGACGATCCCGCGCTCCGGGTCGTCGACGAACACCGTCTCGCTGAAGCCGAGTTCCTTGGCGAGCGCCTGCCGGGCGGCCTCGTCGGGGTGGGTGCGGGCGTCCCGTACGACTCCGAGGGCGTTGCCGTGCCGGCCGTCGCCCGTACAGAAGACGCGGAGGACGTCGATGTCAGTGGCGGTCGTGTTCATGGCGGAATTCAACCACCCGCGGGTACGGCGGCAGGGCCGCATCCGGTGATCGGGGGCGGCCCTGTCTGCGGGAGGGTGGCTGGTCAGGAGCCCAGGGCGTGGCGGCGTACGGCGGTGACGACGGCCGCGCCCGCACCGGCGGTCAGGCCGGAGGCGGCGAGGAGGAGGCCGGTCGGGGCGTCGGAGCCGGTGGCGGCGAGGGCGGCGGCGCCGTCGGGCGAGCCGACCGATCCGGCACCGCCGAAGGTCCCGCCGAAGGTCCCGCCGAAGGTCCCGCCGAAGGTCCCGCCGAAGGTCCCGCCGAAGGTCCCGTCGAAGGTCCCGTCGCCCGCCGTGGCGCCGTTCGACGTGGTGCCGCCCGCGAGTGGCGGCCCGTACGGTCGCGGCCCCGGCCGAACTCCCCCCGGGCGTCCTCACCGCCCTCCTCGGCCGCCCCTTCTTCTGGCTGCCGCGCAGGACCCGTCGCAGGCAAGGTGGTTGGGCATGACGTCCGTACGGTTCGGTCGACTGCTCGCGCACCGGCGCGCGCGGACGCTCCCCTCCCCCGCCGCGCCCCGCGCGCTCGTCGCCGAGGCCGTCGGGCTGCGGATCGCCCGTGGCGGCCGGACGGTGCTCGACGGGGTGGGGATCGGGGGCCGGGGGCCGGGGGGCCGGTGACTGGTCGGCCGGCGAACTCGTCCTGCGGCGTGCGGTGCTGCCGCAGGCCGCCGCGCTCTCCTTCCCGTTCCCGTGGCCGAGGTGGTGCGGATGGGCCGGGAACGCGCGACGGCCGGTGACGCGGTGGTGGTCCTGCACGGCCTGGGGCTCGCCGCCGCCCACGCGGACCGGGTCGCGGTGCTGCACGACGGGCGGATCGCGGCGGACGGCCCTCCTTCGGAGGTGCTCGGCGCGGAGTTGCCGAGCCGGGTCCACCGGCAGCCGGTGGAGGTGTTCCCGCATCCGCGGACGGGCGTTCCGCTGGTGGTCCCGGAGCGCACCGGCGCCGCCGCACCGGACCGTGCCCGGCCGGTGATGCCGGAGCGTACCGAGGAGTAGGGCAAATCGAGGCAATTCCCCCCGCTTGACCTGTCCTTGACCAAGTGTTGAAAGCCCCGTGAGGACCCTGTGACCCGGCTGTGTCCAGTTCACCGGGCCTGAGAGCTGAATCACTGGACGGGTGGGTATCGCTGAGGTAAGCCTCGGTTAAGTTAGGTCCGCCTCACCCACGTCCCCCCGTTCCTGGAGCCCTCATGCGAGCCGTTCGCCTCTCCGTCGTCACCGCCGCCGCGACGGCGGCCGCTCTGACCGCCGTCACGGGCTGCGCCGAGAAAAGCGACTCCAAGGCCGACGACGGCACCGTCACCGTCGTCGCCAAGGACGACTCCTGCGAGGTCTCCAAGAAGGAGTTCCCCGCCGGTCACGTGAAGCTGGCCGTCGAGAACCGCGGCTCCAAGGTCACCGAGGTCTACGTCCTCTTCCCGGACGACCGGATCGTCACCGAGCGCGAGAACATCGGCCCCGGCACCAAGGCGACCATCACCGCCGAGATCAAGGCCGGCGACTACGCCATCGCCTGCAAGCCCGGCATGAAGGGCGACGGCATCCGCCAGCAGGTCAAGGCGACCGGCAAGGACACCACGACCGCCAAGCGCTCCCCCGAGATGGACGCGGCCGTCGCCGCCTACCGCCAGTACGTCCAGGCGCAGGCCGACGCCACCCTCCCCAAGGTGAAGGTCTTCACCGACGCCGTCCGCGCCGGTGACGTCGAGGCCGCGAAGAAGGCGTACGCCGAGTCCCGCATCGGCTGGGAGCGCACCGAGCCGGTCGCCGAGTCCTTCGGCGACATCGACCCGAAGGTCGACGTCCGCGAGGACGGCCTGGAGGAGGGCCAGGACCCGGCCAAGGACTGGACCGGCTGGCACCGCCTGGAGAAGGCCCTCTGGCAGGACAAGAAGATCGGCGCGACCGAGAAGACCCTCGCCGACACCCTCGACAAGGACCTCGCGGACTGGGTGAAGCGCGTCGGCAAGGCCGAGATCACCCCGACCTCGATGGCCAACGGCGCCAAGGAGCTCCTCGACGAGGTCGCCAGCGGCAAGGTCACCGGCGAGGAGGAGCGCTACTCGCACACCGACCTCGTCGACTTCAAGGCGAACGTCGAGGGCGCGCAGAAGTCCTTCGAGCTGCTCAAGCCGGTCGCCGCGAAGAACGACCCGAAGCTCGTCGCCGAACTCGACAAGCAGTTCGCCGCGCTGAACACGCTGCTCGACAAGTACCGCGCGGACAAGAACAGCTACGTCTTCACCTCGTACGACAAGGTCGGCAAGGCCGAGCGCAAGGAGCTCTCCGACGGCGTCAACGCGCTGGCCGAGCCGCTCTCCAAGCTCGCCGCCGCGGTCGTCAAGTAGTCGTCGGACCAAGAGGGACGGGAACAGGGACATGTCCGAGGAAACCCAGGAGCAGACGGCGGCCGAGCCCGCCGCGCCCTCCCGCCGCAAGGTCATCGGCTGGGGCGGTGCCGGGCTCGCGCTCGGTGCCGCCGCGGCCGGCGGCGCCGTCGCGCTGACCCGTGACGGCGACACCGCCGTGCCCGTCGCCGAGAGCGGCGCGGCCGTCCCGTTCCACGGCGCGCACCAGGCCGGCATCGCCACCGCCGTACAGGACCGGCTGCACTTCGCCTCCTTCGACGTGAAGACGAAGGACCGCGCCGAGCTGGTCCAGCTCCTGAAGGACTGGACGCGGGCCGCCGAGCGGATGACGGCCGGCGCCGAGGTAGGCGAGGGCGCGTACGGCGGTCTGCCGGAGGCGCCGCCGGACGACACGGGCGAGGCCCTCGGTCTCAAGCCCTCCCGCCTCACGCTCACGATCGGCTTCGGCCCCTCGCTCTTCGACGGGCGTTTCGGGCTGAAGGACAAGCGGCCCGGGGCCTTGGTGGAGCTTCCCAAGTTCCCGGGCGACAACCTGGACCCGGCGCGCAGCGGCGGCGACATCTGCGTGCAGGCCTGCGCGGACGACCCCCAGGTCGCCGTGCACGCCATCCGGAACCTCGCGCGGATCGGCTTCGGCAAGGTCGCGGTGCGCTGGTCGCAGCTCGGCTTCGGCAAGACGTCCTCGACGACCCCGGACGCCCAGACACCGCGCAACCTCTTCGGCTTCAAGGACGGCACCCGCAACATCGCCGGCACCGACACCGAGCGGCTCGCCAAGCACGTGTGGGTCTCCGGCAGGGACGCCGAGGGCGGCGCCGCCTGGATGGACGGCGGCTCGTACCTCGTCGCCCGCCGCATCCGCATGAACGTCGAGACCTGGGACCGCACCCCGCTCGCCGAGCAGGAGGACATCTTCGGCCGCGACAAGCGCGAGGGCGCCCCGGTCGGCAAGGCCAAGGAGCACGACGAGCCGTTCCTGAAGGCGATGAAGCCGGACTCGCACGTCCGGCTCGCGCACCCGGACAGCAACAACGGGGCGACGCTGCTGCGCCGCGGCTACTCGTTCACGGACGGCACGGACGGCCTCGGCCGTCTGGAGGCGGGCCTGTTCTTCCTGGCGTACCAGAAGGACGTCCGCACCGGCTTCATCCCGGTGCAGACCTCGCTCGCCTCCGACGTCCTCAACGAATACATCCAGCACGTGGGTTCGGCGCTGTTCGCGATCCCGCCGGGCGTCCGCGACAAGGACGACTGGTGGGGCCGGACGTTGTTCTCCTGACGGAGCTGACGGAGAAGGAGCACCGACGTGTTCGGTAACTATCTGATCGGCCTGCGCGAGGGCCTCGAGGCCAGCCTGGTCGTCTGCATCCTCATCGCGTACCTGGTGAAGACCGGTCGCCGTGACGCGCTGAAGCCGATCTGGATCGGCATCGGCGTGGCCGTCACCGTCGCCCTGGCCTTCGGCGCCGGGCTCGAGTTCGGCTCCCAGGAGCTGACCTTCGAGGCGCAGGAGCTGCTCGGCGGCTCGCTGTCCATCGTCGCCGTGATCCTGGTGACCTGGATGGTCTTCTGGATGCGGCGCACGGCCCGGCACCTCAAGGCCGAGCTGCACGGCAAGCTGGACGCGGCCCTGCAGATGGGCACGGGCGCGCTGGTGGCCACCGCGTTCCTGGCGGTGGGCCGCGAGGGCCTGGAGACGGCGCTCTTCGTGTGGGCGTCGGTCCGGGCCTCGTCGGACGGCACGTACGAGCCGCTGGCCGGCGTCGTCCTCGGCCTGCTGACCGCGGTCCTCCTCGGCTGGCTGTTCTACCGGGGCGCGCTGCGGATCAACCTGGCGAAGTTCTTCACCTGGACCGGCGGCATGCTGGTCGTGGTGGCGGCGGGCGTCCTCGCGTACGGCGTGCACGACCTCCAGGAGGCGCGCTTCCTCGGCGGCCTCGCGGACAAGGCCTTCGACGTCTCGGCGACGGTCCCGCCGGACAGCTGGTACGGCACCCTCCTGAAGGGCGTCTTCAACTTCCAGCCGGATCCGACGGTCCTTCAGGTCACGGTGTGGGCGCTGTATCTGATCCCGACGCTCGCGCTGTTCCTGGCCCCGATAGGGTCGGGTCCGTCCGTGCGGGTGAAGAAGCAGAAGGCGACCGATGAGAAGGCTGAGGCTGCGGCGAGCGCCGAGACGGCCGGTTGAGCTACTGACGGCGACGGCGGCGGCGACCGTCCTGGCGCTGACCGCGAGCGGCTGTGTGACGGTGCACGGCGAGACGGCACTGCTGCCGCCGGCGACGAAGGCCGAGGCGGCGCAGGCCGTCGCGGACTTCACCGCCGCGTACAACCGCGCCGACAAGGCGTACGACCCGGCCCTGGACGCGGGCCGGGTCACCGGTCCGCTCGGGGAGATCAACCAGGCGGGTCTGCGCGCGCGGTCGATCAACACCCCGGGCGGCAACAAGGAGCACAAGCCCCTCGAACTCACGGACACCCGGTTCGTGCTGCCCCGGAAGGCCGGCTGGCCGCGCTGGTTCGTCGCGGACACCGACTCCAACCGGGACGTCGACGGGGGCTCCGCCGACCAGCGCTGGCTCCTGGTCTTCGTGCGCAACGGGCCCCAGCAGCTGTGGGAGGTCGCCTACCTCGGCATCCTCGGCGAGGACGCGGTGCCCGAGTTCGCGGAGGAGGCCGGGTACGCGGTGCCGGTCGCCGCGGACGACGCCGCGCTCGCGGTCGCGCCCCGCGGCCTCGGCAAGGAGTACGTCTCCTACCTGAAGGACGGGCAGGGCCCGTTCGCGCCGGGCGCGCACACCACGGAGTGGCGGGCGCAGCGGGAGAAGGCCGCCAAGCGGCCGGGGCTCGCCACCCAGTACGTCGACCGGACCACCGACCAGGGCGACTTCGCGCCGCTGGGGCTGCGGACGCGGGACGGCGGCGCGCTCGTCTTCTTCGCGACGCGGTACTTCGAGCGGCAGACGACGGCGCAGGGCTACCGGCCCAAGGTCGGCCCCGACGTCAAGGCGCTGCTGACCGGCGAGATCAAGAACACGGTCACCCGGGAGTGGGTGTCCAGTCAGACGGTCCTGGTGAAGCCGGCGGGCACGGACCGGGACACCGTCACGGTCACGAGCCGGCTCCAGGGCGTGGTGGGCGCGGTGGGCTCGTAGCCCCCCGCCCCGGCCGGGGCTCAGCGGCTCAGCGGGTCAGCGGGTCAGCGGGTCAGCGGGTCAGCGGGTCAGCGGCCAGGCGATCTCGTGGGCGGTGTGCTCGCCGTCCCCGTCCGCCTCGCGCTCGGCCGCGTGGCGGGCGCAGGCGTCCTGGAGGGTCTCCAGGAGGTTCAGCGGGTCGGGCAGCGGGTGCTCGGGGCCGCGGACCCAGGCGACGACCGGATGGGCGTCCTCGTCCCCGGGGAGCCGGGCCGGCGGTACGAGCACGTAGCTGCCGCGGCAGTGCCAGCGCAGCCCCGGGTGCTCGTCCATGGTCTCCGGGTGGCAGTCGAGCTCACACGGCCACCACTCGTCCTCGTCCTCGGGGGTGCCGCGGGTGGCGGTGAAGAAGAGCATGCGTCCGCCGACGGTGTCGACGTCGGCGGACTCGGCGACCGGGCCGACCTCGACGCCCTCCGCGAGGAGGCGCTCCAGGGCGGCGCGGCCGGCGGCCAGCGGCACGTCGAGGACGTCGTGGACCATGCCGGTGGCGGTGACGAAGTTCGCCTCGGGCTCGTTCCTGGCCCAGCGCTCGATCTGGGCGCGGTCGGTGGTCGACTGCGTCTGCCAGGCGAAGGAGACGGGATGCCGGGCCGGGGTCGGACAGCCGATCCGCTCACAGGAACAGCTGTAGCCCACGGGGTACGCGGCGGGGGCCAGGGGCAGCCCGGCGGCGGCGGTGGCCAGGAGCAGCTTCTCGCGGCCGTTCTCGTCGTCGGCCGCGGTGCGTTTGGGGCGCCTGCGCAGCCACTGTGCGAGTCTGCTCTCCGTGCCGCGGTAGCGGCCGATGCCGTCGCCCATCTATCCCCTCACACCTCATGCTCGCCCGTTCGGCTCTGCCCATGGTCCCACCATCCTGCGCCCCGGGTGACCGGAGTGCGGAACCGGGGTGCCCGCGGGATGTCCCGGAGGCGTCAGGCCCGCGGTGCGAGGCCGCGCAGGACCAGGTCGACGAGGTCGTCGGCGTAGGCGTGGGTGAGCGGCAGGGTGCGGTGCAGCCAGCGGTGGTGGAGGGGGCCGACGAGGAGTTCGAGGGCGAGGCGGGGATCGGCGTCGGGATCGACGTCGCCCGCGGCCTGGGCGGCCTGGATGCGGCGGACGTAGTAGCCGAGCTGCGGTTCGAGCAGGGCCTCGGTGAAGCGGGCGCCGAGTTCGGGGTCGACGATCCCCTCGGCGGCGAGGGCGCGGGTGGGGGCGTCGAAGGCGGGGTCGTTCATCTCGTCGACGGTGGCGCGCAGGACGTACTTGAGGTCGGCGGCGAGGTCCCCGGTGTCGGGGATCTCACTCCGGGCGTCCCCGCCGAGGGCCTCGTTGGCGCGGGCGGCGAGGTCGAGGAAGGCGTCGAGGAGGACGGCCGCCTTGGAGGGCCACCAGCGGTAGATGGTCTGCTTGCCGACTCCGGCGCGGGCTGCGATGCCCTCGATCGTGGTCTTCGCGTAGCCGGTCTCGGAGACGAGGGCGAGGGCGGCGTCGAAGATGGCGCGGCGGGAGCGTTCGCTGCGCCGGGAGGCGTCGGGGGCGGCCTTGGTGGGCCTGGGCTCGGACATGGCCCCAATCTAGCAGCGTACGAGACGAGACGTCTCGCCGGGAATCGTACGCGTGGACGGTGCCGAACCACCCGAACGGTCCACTGCGCGAAGGGCGCCGAGGGCGGACCATGGGGTCCACCGATCTTCGGTTCTTCCGTCCACCCGTCCGTGAGGAGCCCTCATTGCGCCCCACTCCGCGCACGTCCTCGCCCCGCCGTTATCTGATGTGCCCACCCGCGCACTTCACGGTGACGTACTCCATCAACCCATGGATGGACCCCACCAAACCGGTCGACCTGCCGCTCGCCCTCGCCCAGTGGGAGGACCTGCGCGACCGCTACCGCTCGCTCGGCCACACGGTGGAGCTCCTGGAGCCCGACCCGGCGCTGCCGGACATGGTCTTCGCCGCGAACGGCGCCACGGTGGTCGAAGGCCGGGTCCTCGGCGCCAAGTTCGCCCATCCGGAGCGGGCGCGCGAGGCCGACGCGCACGTGGCGTGGTTCCGCAGGAACGGTTGGGCGGACGACGCCGTCCGGGTGCCGGAGCACGTGAACGAGGGCGAGGGCGACTTCGCCGTCACCGCCTCCTGGATCCTGGCCGGCCGCGGCTTCCGCTCCAGCCCGCTCTCCCACGACGAGGCGCAGGAGTTCTTCGGCCGCCCGGTGATCGGCCTGGAACTGGTGGACCCGCGCTACTACCACCTGGACACGGCGCTGTGCGTCCTGGACGACGCGCGCGACGAGATCATGTACCACCCGGACGCCTTCTCCCCCGGCAGTCGCGCGGTGCTCGCCCGGCTCTTCCCCGACGCCCTGATCGCGACGGCCGAGGACGCGGCGGCCCTCGGCCTCAACGCCGTCAGCGACGGCCGCCACGTCCTCCTGCCGCAGGCGGCGGTCGGCCTCTTCGAACCGCTGCGCCGGCGCGGCTTCGAACCGGTCGGCATGGACCTGGGCGAACTCCTCAAGGGCGGCGGCAGCGTGAAGTGCTGCACCCAGGAGCTGCGCCCCTAGGGCCGGTCCGGAGAGTCCCTAGCCGGCGTCCTCCGGCGGCCACGGGTCGCCCCACTCGGCGTCACGGGCCTGCTTGTACAGGGGCCCGTGCCGCTTGGTGACGGTGTCCCGGACCAGCCCGTCGGGGCCGCAGAGGTCGAGCAGCACCTGGCCCTTGCGGATCTGGGGCCTGCGGGTGACGCGGGAGACGGCCGGGGTCACCGGGAACCTGGTCGCGGCGACGTAGCTGTACTTCTCGTCCTCGTACGGCAGCGAGCCGCCCTTCACCCGCCGGTGCAGCGAGGAGCGGCTGACCCGGGCGGAGAAGTGGCACCAGTCCGTGCCCGGCACGATCGGACAGGCCCCGCTGTGCGGGCAGGGCGCGGCGACGGTGAACCCGGCGTCGACGAGCAGGGTGCGGGCCGCGATGATCCGCTCGTAGCCGTCGGGGGTGCCGGGCTCGACGATCACGACGGTCCGCGCCGCCCGCGCCGCCTCGGTCACGAGCGCCGTCCGGTCGGCTTCGGTCAGCTCCTTGAGGACGTACGAGACGGTGACCAGGTCCGAGTCGGGGAGGCGCAGGGCCGAGCCGATCCGCTCCCCTCGCCATTCGGCGTCCAGCACTCCGGCCGCCAGCTCCCGTCCGAGGGCGAGGGCGGGCTCCGCCCAGTCGAGGACGGTGGTGCGGGGCGGCTGCTCCTGCCACGCCTCGGCGACGGCCCAGCTCGCCGCCCCGGTGCCGCCGCCCACGTCGGTGTGCGTACGCGGCTCCCAGTCGGGCGCCGCCTCCCGCAGGGCGTCCAGGGCGCCCCGTACCGCCTCGAACGTCGCCGGCATCCGGTACGCGGCGTACGCGGCGACGTCGGAGCGGTCGCGGAGCACGGGGGTGTCCGTCGGGGTGGTCCCCCGGTAGTTGGCGATCAGCCGCTCGACGGCCTTGGCCGCCTGGCTGGGCGGCAGCCCGTCGAGGAGCCCGGCGAGGGCGGCGCGCAGGGACTCGGCGGAGGGAGCGGAGACGTTCACCGAGACAGTCTAGGGGCTGCCATTCGGGCCAGGCCGGATCAGGGAGCGGGGCCCGGTGCGTGCGATCGCAGGGCGGAGGAGGGAGGCAACGCGGAGCGTTGTGGACCGACGACAACGCGGCGAGCGTGCGCACCGGGCCCCGCGAGCCCGGCATGATCCGAAAGGCAGCCCCTGGGCGGCGGGACCCGGTGGGCCTTCCGGCCCCGGCGGCTCCCCGCGGCCCGGGGTCAGCCGGCGTGAACCGCCTTCCAGGCGTCGATGGAGCGGTCCCACTGCTCGCCGGTGAGTTCGGTCAGGGAGGCCGGGAAGAGGCCGTCCTCCTCCTTGGCGATGTGGTCGTGGAGCTCGTCGACGGCACGGAGGAACCGGGCCCGCTGGTCGGCCGAGTCGAGGTCGAGGGCGGCGAGGAAGGCGGCGAGCTCCCGGTGCTCGCGGGCGAGGGCGTCGACGTACGCCGTGTACTCGTCGTTCTCGCGCATGACGGCGAACAGGCCGCGCTCCTCGCCGGCCCAGTGGGCCAGGAGCAGCACGGCCATCCGTTCCACGAGCGTCCGCGCCCGCTCCGGGTCCCCCGCGTCGAGCGCGCGGACCGCGTCCCCGGCGAGGTCGGTGATCGCCTCGTGCTCGGCGATGAACTCCTTGATCAGGGGGATCTCACGGCATCCGCAGTAGTGGCACATGCCGCAGATCGTCACATCACGGACGGGCGCGCGGCCGGTGCCACACCGCCCGCGCCGGTCCTCGGTCAGCCCTCCGCGCGGGAGGTCCGCCACGGGCGGCAGAGGCCCAGGAAGCAGGCCAGTGCCAGGGTGCCGCAGGCGACCTGGACGACGGCCATGGGGACGGCGGTGTGCTCGCCGGCGATGCCGACGAGGGGGGAGGCGACGGCGCCGACGAGGAACGAGGTGGTGCCGAGGAGGGCGGAGGCCGATCCGGCGGCGTGCGGGGTGCGCATCAGGGCCAGCGCGTTGGTGTTCGGCAGGGCGACGCCCATCGCGGACATCAGGACGAACAGGCCGGCGGCGATCGGGAAGAGGCCGACCTCGCCGAAGACGCCGCTGGTCATGAGGAGCAGCGCGAGCGAGGAGAGGAGGATCGTCCCGAGGCCCCAGGCGAGCACCTTGTCGAGGCTGACGCGGCCGACGAGGAGCTTGCCGTTGATCTGGCCGAGGACGACGAGGCCGACGGAGTTGAGGCCGAAGAGCAGGCTGAAGGTCTGCGGCGAGGCGCCGTAGATCTCCTGGACGACGAACGGCGACGCCGAGATGTACGCGAAGAGCGTCGCGAAGCCGAAGCCGCCGGCCAGCATGTACCCGGCGAAGACCCGGTCGGCGACGAGGCCGCGCATGGTGCGCAGGGCCGCGCCGACGCCGCCCTGCTGCCGACGCCCGGGCGGCAGCGTCTCCTCGAGGGACCGCCAGACGACGACGGTGAGCAGGAGGCCGATCACGGCGAGGACGTGGAAGACGCCCCGCCAGTCGGTGATCCGCAGGATCTGGCCGCCGATGAGCGGGGCGACGATCGGCGCGGCGCCGGAGACCAGCATGAGGGTGGAGAAGAAGCGGGCCATCTCGACGCCGTCGTACAGGTCGCGGACGACGGCGCGGGCGATGACGATGCCGGCGGCGCCGGCGAGGCCCTGGAGCAGCCGGAATCCGATGAGGAGTTCGGCGGTGGGCGCGAAGGCGCAGACGGCGGTGGCCAGGACGTACACGACCATGCCGGCGAGCAGCGGGCGGCGGCGTCCCCACTTGTCGCTCATGGGGCCGACGACGAGCTGGCCGAGGGCCATGCCGGCGAGGCAGGCGGTCAGGGTGAGCTGGACGGTGGCGGCGGGCGCGTGCAGCGCGCCGGTGACCTCCGGCAGAGCCGGCAGGTACATGTCCATGGAGAGCGGGGGCAGGGCGGTGAGGCCGCCCAGGACGAGCACGAGGAGCAGCCCCGCGCGCCGGGCGGCCGGGGCGGCGGGGACCGCTCCGGTTATGTGCCCTTCTGTCGTCCTCTGTCCGCTCTCAGGCATCGCCTGCTCCCTCTCGTTCGAAACCCTGCCTATGCTCTCAGCTCGCCCGGCATGGTCGAGACCTCCGGGCTACGCGGGCGTGAGGCCCGGGCGGCCCGCCTCCGTGACGTAGGAGGCGGCGGTCGTGACGGGCGCGCCCGGCTTCGTCACGTACGGCACCGTGCGGAAGTCGGCGCGGGCGCTCTCCCTGCCCAGCGCGACCGTCACGTAGCCGCGCCGCCCGTTGACGAACCTCAGGTGCGGGTTGGCCGCCGTCAGCCGGTCGTGGTTCGACGGCCGGTCGGCGCCGTCCTTGCCGCTCGCGATCGAGGTGGCCACGATCTCGGTGCCGACGGTCCGGGAGGACGGGTCGCGGAAGTCGGCCTTCAGGTCGAAGCCGTAGCCGACGTGGACGTCCCCGGTGAGCACCATCAGGTTCTCCACCCCCGCGGCCTCCGCCCCCGCGAGGATCCGCGCCCGGGAGGCCGGGTAGCCGTCCCAGGAGTCCATCGAGAGCTTGAAGTCGGCGGTGGCGCGGTCGCGCCGCTCGGCGAAGACGACCTGCTGCGGCAGGACGTTCCACCGGGCGGCGCGGGAGGCCTGCCAGCCGTCGAGCAGCCAGCGCTCCTGCGCCGCGCCGGTCAGGGTGCGCGCCGGGTCCTCCGACTCGGGCCCCGGGACCTGCCAGCCGTCGCCGTACGCCTGGTCGGAGCGGTACTGGCGGGTGTCGAGGATGTCGAACTGGGCGAGGCTCCCGAAGCGCAGCCGCCGGTACAGCCTCATGTCCGGGCCGTCGGGCCGCTGGGGCGCGCGCAGCGGCTGGTGCTCCCAGTAGGCGCGGTAGGCGGCGGCCCGTCGGAGCAGGAACTCCTCCGGCGGGACGCCGTTCTCCGGGACGCCGCCCGCGTAGTTGTTCTCGGTCTCGTGGTCGTCCCAGGTGACGACGAACGGGTGGGCGGCGTGCGCGGCGCGCAGGTCGGGGTCCGACTTGTAGAGCGCGTAGCGGAGCCGGTAGTCCTCCAGCGTGAGCGTCTCGCGGGCGAACACCGCCGGGAGGGTGCGGTCGGTGTAGGCGCGTGCGCCGCCCGTGGCGTTGACGGCGTACTCGTACAGGTAGTCCCCGAGGTGGAAGACGACGTCGACGTCCTCGTCCGCCAGGTGCCGGTAGGCCGTGAAGTAGCCGTCGTGGTACGCCTGGCAGGAGACGGCCGCGAGCTTGAGCGCCGCGTTGTGGGCGTGGGCCGCGGGGGCGGTGCGGGTGCGGCCGACGGGGCTGGTCCAGTCGCCGACGCGGAAGCGGTAGTAGAGGACCCGGTCGGGGTCGAGGTGGTCGACCGCGACGTGGACGGTGTGCCGGAACTCGGGGTGCGCGGTGGCCGTGCCGCGCCGCACGGTCCGGGTGAAGCGGTCGTCGCGGGCGAGCTCCCAGTGGACGGGGACGCGCCGCGCGGGCAGTCCGCCGTCGGGTTCGAAGGGGCGGGGCGCGAGCCGGGTCCACAGCAGTACGGAGCCGGGCAGCGGATCTCCCGACGCCACCCCCAGGGTGAACGGGTCCTCGGTGACACGCCGGCCGTCGAGCTCGGCGGCGGCCGCGGCGCCGGCCGCCGGCAGCTGGGTGGCGAAGGCCAGCGCGGCGGCCGCGCCGGTGGTGGTGAGGAACCGGCGGCGGCCGAAGTGGCGTGCGGCGGCGCGGAGTTCCTCGGAATGTCCGTGTACGTGGTCCATGTGCCCCTCCCCAGACGGATGCTGTCCGTCCGTCATTCGAGGGGGGCGGGGCGACGCGCCCTTGTCGAGTACAGAACATCCACGTGTCGGACGGATGAGTTCATGGGGCACACGTCTCGCGTACGCTGCGCGCCCATGAGCATCGCAGTGGTGACGGGAGCGGGATCGGGCATCGGCCGGAGCGTGGCGCTGGCCCTCGCGGAAGCCGGCTGGTCGGTGGCCCTCGCGGGCCGCCGCGCGGACGCCCTGGCGGAGACGGCCGCGGCCCTGCCGTCCGGCGACTTCCTGCCCGTCCCCACGGACGTGACCTCGGCCGATGAGGTCACAGCCCTCTTCGCGGCGGTACGGGACCGCTACGGCCGCGTCGACCTGCTCTTCAACAACGCCGGCACGTTCGCGGGCGGCGGTGTGCCCGTCGAGGACCTGGACCCCGACACCTGGCGCGCGGTCGTCGACGTCAACCTCACCGGCGCGTTCCTCTGCGCCCAGGCCGCCTTCCGGGCCATGAAGGACCAGACCCCGCAGGGCGGCCGCATCATCAACAACGGCTCCGTCTCCGCCCACGTGCCGCGCCCGCACTCCATCGCGTACACGGCGACGAAGCACGCCATGACGGGCCTGACCAAGTCCCTGTCCCTCGACGGACGCCCGTACCGCATCGCCTGCGGCCAGCTCGACATCGGCAACGCGGCGACCGAGATGACGGCCCGCATGCAGACCGGCATCCTCCAGGCCAACGGGCAGCTCGCGACGGAACCGGTGATGGACGCGGCGGACGTGGCGACGACCGTGGTGCACATGGCGGCGCTCCCCCTGGAGGCCAACGTCCAGTTCGCGACGGTCATGGCGACGGCCATGCCCTACATCGGCCGGGGTTAGGGACCGACCCGACGGCCCGGCTCAGGCCCCCGGATCGACGCCCCCGGCGCCTGCCCGGCCCCGATCCGAGGGAAGGCCTCGGCTCCCGCCCGCCGTGCTCGGCGCCGGCCGGGACCGTCCCCGGCCGGCGCTCCGGGCCGTTACGCCTGGCCGGTCTCGAAGCGGGAGACCTTGCCGCCGTCGACGGTGAACTGCCACTTGGTGCGCATCTCGCCCCAGGTGTCGTTGCGGTAGCGGGCGACGAGCACGCGTCCGTCGCCCTTCTCGGACTCGATCTCCATGTGCCCCCGCGAGGAGAACACCTCCTTCTCCGTCCACGCGTCCAGGTCCCGCTCGGACCCGTCGTCGGACATCGTCGCGCCGGGCGCGAGCGCGTCCCGGAAGGCCTCCTGGTCGTTGGCGTTGAGGGCAGTGACGAAGGCGCGCACGGCGGGGTCACTGAGCTGGTTCACGGGAATCGTCATGCTCCACCCGTACACCCGCGGGGCCTTCCGGCCCGTACGCCCCGGCCGGGAGGTCCCCCCGACAGCCGTCCAGGACCCGGGCCGGCCGGGCCTCTCCCCCGCGCGGTCGCGTCCCGCGGGAACGCGCCGTCCGAATGCCGCCAGCGCCGCGGCCGCTCCCCCACGACGCTGGCCGTATGAACACCGACACGGCGACCTACACCGCACTCCCCATCGCGCCCGACGCCCTCGCCCAGCTGCGCCTCGCCGACGACGCCGGCCGGGCCCTGGTGCCGCACCCCGCCACCGGAGACGGCGAACCCCTCCGCTGCTGCCTGCGCCAGGCCGTCCCCGGCGAACGGATCGCCCTCGTGTCGTACGCGCCGCTGCGCCGCTGGGCGGCTGCGGGCGGGGCCGAGCCGGGCGCGTACGACGAACAGGGCCCCGTCTTCATCCACGCCGAGGACTGCGGCGGCCCCTCGCCCTCGGAGACGTACCCCTTCGCCCGCCCCGGCGCCCTGCGCGCCCTGCGCCGCTACGACGCGGCCGGCCGCATCGTCGGCGGCCGTCTCCTGGAGCTCCCCGAGGCGGCCGGCGAAGCCCTCGACCTCGCCTTCGCGGACGCCTTCGCCGACCCCGCCGTCGCCCTCGTGCACGTCCGCGCCGTCGAGTACGGCTGCTTCCAGTTCGAGGTCAGGCGCCCCCGCCCCTGACGACGGCACGAGGAAGGGCCCCCGACCAGGCGGTACCTGTGCGAGGGCCCTTCTCACTTCGATGGCTGCATAACAAGACGTCCGTCGCGCGGGCTTCGCCGAGTGGCTCGCCACTCAGGAATGCGCCGACTGCCGGCGCGCTTCCAAAGAGGTCAACGCGCAGGACAAGGCCGCCTGGTTGAAGGCCAAGCGGGCCGAGGAACAGGCCGAGTCCGACGTCTGGTCCCAGCAGTACCGGACGCCTCCGCCGGCGCGCCGAGTGCCGCGGGCCGGGAGGGCGATCAGAAGGCGTGGAGGTACACCCGGGCCTTGCCGCCTGCCATGTCGTACACGTAGACGTCGATCCACTGGACGTTGCCACGGCGGTGGTCCTTCACGCACGGCGGGCACACTCCTGCCCACCGGGCACCCTTCAGCGTTTGCGGCTCCGGCAGTCCCAAGTGCCCGAAGAGTTCCTGGTCGGGAGGGAGGTCGACCGCCCTGGTGCGGAGCGGCTTCTCGGAGCGAAGGTCTTCCGCGATCTGAACAGCCTGCTCCGCTCCTGTGACGAAGGAGAGGAGGTAGACATCTTCCTGCGGGTTGGCCTGAACCGCGCCCTTCACCTCCGTCGCGCCCGCCGGCACGTCGACCTTCATGAAGTCGGCGACCTCGGGTGCGCCGGCTCCCTTCTCCCAGTACGGGTAGGGATCGCGCGTGCCGCGGTCCCCGTCTGATGCGGAGCAGGAACTCGCGAGCAACGAGGCGGCCAACACCATCAGCAGACGTCGAGTGATCTTGTGCGGCATGGTCACCTGTTCTCTTCATCGCCCCGCGAGACGTCCCCGCGACCGCCGTCGCGTCCGGGGTCCGAGGGGTTCACCGCAGGCGGTGTGTCGCTGTTCATATCGTGGTTGAAAGTCGAGCTACTGCCTCGCATGTCGAACTCCTGAGCGAAGCCCACCTTGTGCAGTCGGCCCATCTCGTCGTCCGGGATCACGATGCCGCCGGGGAAGGGCGTCGACTTGCCCTTGTCCCAGTTGTAGCGGTCCCAGACGTTGACCTGGTAGTCGAGGGAGACCATGGGCTTGCCGTCCGCGCCTGGGCTGACCGTGACCATGCCGGAGATGTTCTGTTCGTGTGCGCCGACCGCGTGGTACCACTCGTCGTTCTTGAAGTCCTTTCCCTCGTGGTCACTCTCCACCGGGATGACGACCGTCTTGTCGCCCCCGGCCTTCGCGAACGCGTCGAGCGCCTGCTTGCGCCACGCCTCCTGGTTGTCGGCGATGTGGTTCGCTTCGATCTCAGCCCTGAAGCGGGGGTCGTCGTGCAGGATTCGGTCCACGTCGAGGTTCAGTGGTTCACCAGAGGCGTGTAGGTAGTGCAGCATGTTGCGGGAGGCCGCGTTCTCTCCGGCAGCGCTCCAGCAGGATGCCGCGGGTGACCGGGTCGAGGCTCTGCCACCAGGCGGGGACGTCCTTGCGGTCCTTGGGCATGTCGGCGGCCTTGCCGGCCTCCTCCAGGGACGGGTAGGGACTGGCCTGGGGGTTCCGGTTGAAGCCGTTGAAGGTCCCGTCCATGGGGTCGGAGTCGAGAACGACGGCATCGAGGGCCATGCGGATGCCGTCGTCGGCGTCGGTGACCGCCTTGACCGCTTGGACGAGCTTTTCGGCCCACTCGTTCGCCCGGGTGCGGGCGGTCTGCTGGAAGTCGGGGTCGTGGACATAGGCCGTGCGCTCGTCCTGGGTGAGCCGCTCCGTGTCGAAGGCGACCGCGCCCTGGTCGGAGACACGCATGCCCGCCTTGACGGCGTCGTCACGAATCGCCTTGAGCCGGCCCTGCAGGTCGGTGAGCTGGGTGTGCGCGTCACGCAGGATGCGTGCGACGGCCTTCGCCTCCTTCTGCGCTCCCTGGAGCTCCTTGAGCGTGACGGTGAAGCGAGGCGGGCAGGACCCTCCGAGATCGCGTCGGCGCAGCGGTCGCCGCGAGCGGCATGTCCAGCGAGGCGCAGGAGCACTTCCGCACAACGTTCATCGTGCCCCTCCTCAAGAGCATCGCGATCGAAGGCAGTGACGCCATGAGGGCGGGGCGGCAGTGGAGTAAGGCCGCAGGGCCACTGCTCGTCGTCCTCACCCCCGCTGCCTGACCGGCCGCGAACGCGCACCCCCGGCCCCCTGGCTCTCACCGGCCGGGGGGCCGCTCGCCTCCCGGTCGGCGGAGAGGTACGTGAGCGCCATGAGGCCGAGGGTGGCGAAGCCGATGAAGCCCCCGCCTCCCCACGCAACACTGGTCGGTACGCCTACCCCCAGAAAGGCCGCGACGACTCCGGAGACGAAACCCGCGATGACGGAGACCATGAAACACATGACGATGGCGACCGGACGACTGACGTTCACCTACTCAAACCCCTCTTCAGAGGGTGGCCGGTGAATCACGACAGACTCGACCAACCACCCAAGCAACAACAGGTGGTGAGAGGCATCCCGCCCAGTGGCGGACTGGGCGGACACCTCGGTCGAGCCTGTCTCGTAGCCATGACAGGACTCGGTGTGGCGGCTTCGGTCGCCCCTTACGGGGCTCCAGTTCTGCTGTCGGACCAGACGCGCCGGCTACGATCGCGCGCCCTACGACCCTCCAGAGGAGTCAGTCGTGCAGGGCTTCACGGTAACACGGCGCGACGAGGCAAATACAAACTGCCGACATGACGAAGCCCCCGGCCAACGCCAGGGACACGTCGTCGAGTTGAGGCGGTTACGGGTGAGCGACTAGGTCCTGTCCGGCCGATCAAGGCCGGCCCTAGGGGTTCTGCAAGGATGCTGGGATGCAGCACCTGCCGGATGACCCGTCGCTCCTGCCCGCCCCG
>NZ_JNWK01000055.1 GCF_000716445.1 Streptomyces wedmorensis | reverse complement strand
GGGGCGCCGTCCGTTGTGCCCACCCGTTCCGCCCCAGCGGAACGATTGCCCACAACGGGGTGGGCGGGGTTGCGGGTGGGCACCGCCCCAGCGGAACGAATGCCCACAACGGGCGGGGCCGGGGGTCGCGGGTGGGCACCGACCCAGCGGAACGAATGCCCACAACGGGCGGGGCCGGGGGTTGCGGGTCGGCACCGCCGCAGCGGAACGAATGCCCACGACGGAGGGGCGGGGGCGCAGGCCAAGGGGGCCCGGGGGTGCCGGGCCCCCTTGGGGTGGGGTCAGAGGTTGCCGCGCTTTTCCTGCTCGCGCTCGATCGCCTCGAAGAGGGCCTTGAAGTTGCCCTTTCCGAAGCCCATGGACCCGTGGCGCTCGATCATCTCGAAGAAGACGGTCGGGCGGTCCTGGACCGGCTTGGTGAAGATCTGCAGCAGGTAGCCGTCCTCGTCGCGGTCGACGAGGATCTTCAGCTCGCGCAGGGTCTCGACGGGCACGCGGGTCTCACCCGCCCACTCGCCGAGGGTGTCGTAGTACGAGTCGGGGGTGTCGAGGAAGGAGACGCCCGCCGCCCGCATCGAGCGGACCGTGGCGACGATGTCGTTGGTGGCGAGGGCGATGTGCTGGACGCCGGCGCCGCCGTAGAACTCCAGGTACTCGTCGATCTGCGACTTCTTCTTCGCGATCGCCGGCTCGTTGATCGGGAACTTGACCTTGAGGGTGCCGTCCGCGACGACCTTCGACATCAGCGCCGAGTATTCGGTCGCGATGTCGTCGCCCACGAACTCCTTCATGTTCGTGAAGCCCATGACCTTGTTGTAGAAGCCGACCCAGTCGTTCATCTTGCCGAGTTCGACGTTGCCGACGCAGTGGTCGATGGCCTGGAAGGTGCGCTTGGCCGGCGGCTCGACGATGGGGTTGGCGGGGACGAAGCCCGGCAGGTAGGGGCCGTCGTAGCCGGAGCGCTCGACGAGGGTGTGGCGGGTCTTGCCGTAGGTGGCGATGGCGGCGAGGACGACGGTGCCGTTCTCGTCCTTCACCTCGTGCGGCTCGGTGAGGCCGGTGGCGCCGTGTTCGACGGCGTAGGCGTACGCGGCTCGCGCGTCGGGCACCTCGATCGCCAGGTCGACGACGCCGTCGCCGTGCTCGGCGACGTGGTCGGCGAGGAAGCGGCCCCGGTCGGTGGAGACCTTGATGACGGAGGTGAACACGAAGCGGGCGGCGCCGTTGGTGAGGACGTAACTGGCGGTCTCGCGGCTGCCGTTCTCCGGTCCGGAGTAGGCGACCAGCTTCATGCCGAAGGCCGTGGAGTAGTAGTGCGCGGCCTGCTTGGCGTTGCCGACGGCGAAGACGACCGCGTCCATTCCCTTGACCGGGAAGGGATCGGCCTTGCGCGCGGTGGAAGGGGTGTGATCGATGGTCTCAGTCATGGCAGCAATGTCCCGCCGTTCGGCAAGGTGCGCAAGAGTTCGTTGATCTGCTGGTCAAGTTGTACAGCGACCGGCGAGTATGGCCGTGCGACTTGTACATCCTGACCATGAGGGGACCGCTGTGGCGATCGATCATTTGGACGGCCGGCTGATCGCGCTTCTCGCGCGCGAGCCGCGCATCGGGGTCCTGGAGGCGTCCCGGCGCCTCGGCGTGGCGCGCGGCACGGTGCAGGCGCGCCTCGACCGCCTGCAGGACAGCGGCGTGATCAGGGGCTTCGGGCCGCAGGTGGACCCGGCGGCGCTGGGCTACCCGGTGACGGCCTTCGCGACGCTGGAGATCAAGCAGGGCCAGGGCGCGGACGTGCGCAACCATCTGGCGACGGTTCCCGAGGTCCTCGAACTGCACACCACGACGGGTCACGGGGACATGCTGTGCCGCCTCGTGGCCCGTTCCAACGCGGACCTCCAGCGGGTGATCGACCGCGTCGTCGGCTTCGAGGGGATCGTCCGGGCGTCCACGGCGATCGTGATGGAGAACCCGGTGCCGCTGCGGATCATCCCGTTGGTGGAGCAGGCGGCGGGCGACGCGCCGCTGTAGGGCGAGGCCCCTCGCCGGGCCGGCGGGTGACGCGCCGTTCAGGGCGGAGCGAGTTCCAAAGAACCAGTTGCAAAGAATCCCTTGCAACTGGTTCTTTGCATGTCTACGCTCAGGGCATGCCCGAGCCCGAGGAACACCAGAACCGCCAGCTGGACCCGCGCTCCCTGCGCGGACTCGCCCACCCGCTCCGCATCCAGCTGCTGCGGGCCCTGCGCCGCCACGGACCCGCCACCGCCTCCCAACTGGCCGAGCTGCTAGGCGAGTCCAGCGGCGCCACCAGCTACCACCTGCGCCAGCTCGCGGCCCACGGCTTCGTGGAGGACGACCCGACGCGCGGCAAGGGACGCGAGCGGTGGTGGAAGGCCGGCCAGCAGGGCACGAGGGTCGACGAGGAGCTCTACAAGAACCCGGACCCCGAGGTCCAGGGCGCCCTCGACATCTACTCCCACGAGATCGCGACCATCCACACCCAGGAGCTGGGCACCTACCTCGGCACCCGGAACGACTGGGACGAGAGCTGGCTCGGCGCCTCCGACATGAGCGACTTCACCCTGCGCCTGCCCGCCGACAAGCTCCGCGAGCTCGACGAGAGGATGCACGCCCTCATCGAGTCGTACCGCGACATCGAGGAGGCGGACGCCCCGGGCGCCGAGCGCGTACGCATCCACCTCCACGCGTTCCCGCAGCGCGAGAGCTGACACGCCTCCCGCAGCACCCTCCCGCACACACCTCGCCGTGCCGCGCCGTCCCGCGGCACGACGCACCACGCCCTGCCGCACCACCCCGCGGCACGACGCACCGCGCTCTCCCGCACCACCCCCGCGGCACGACCACCGACGGAAGGAAATCCCGGAGCCATGCACGCCGACATCCACCTCCAGCTGCACCGCCTCCACGCCACCGAACTCCACCGCGAGGCCACCGCCACCGCCACGGCCACGGCCACGGCCACCACCGCCGCCGCCACCCGGGGAACGCACGCCCCCGCGCCCGCCCTGCGCGTTCAAATCGGTTGGAAGCTCGTCGAGTTCGGGCTCAGACTCGCCACGAACCGCCCCGCCGCCGACCACTTCACGACGGCAGCCTGAGGGAGCCGACCAGACCGGGGGGAAACACCGTGCACCCGCGCACACCGCTGGCGACCGTACTGGCCGCCAACGCCATCTCCATCAGCGGCAACTCGCTCACCCTCATCGCGGTCCCATGGTTCGCCCTGGAGACCACCGGCAGCCCCGGCAAGGCGGGCGTCGTCGCCTTCTGCGCCGCGCTGCCCGTCATCGCCTCCGCCATCGTCGGAGGCCCCGTCATCGACCGGATCGGCCGCCGCCGGGTCTCCGTCGCCTCCGACCTCGTCTGCGCCCTCGCGCTCGCCGCCATCCCCCTGCTCAACCACGCCGGGGTGCTCCGGTTCTGGATGCTGTGCGCGCTGATGGCCGTCACCGGCTTCTTCCACGCACCCGGCGAGACCGCGCGCAACGTCCTCACGCCCGACCTGGCCGAGCGGGCCGGCATGCCGCTCTCCCGCGCCACCAGCTTCTACGACGCCGTCTCACGCGGCGCCCGGATGACCGGAGCCGCCCTGGCGGGCCTCCTGGTCGCCCTCATGGGCGCCGACACCGTGCTGTACGTCGACGCGGCCACCTTCACCGTCTCCGCCGCCCTCGCCCTCGTGGGCCTGCGCGGCATCCCGTCCGCCGAACCCGCGCGCGGGGCACCGCCGTTGTCCGTCGCCGTCTACCGGGCCGACCTGCGCGAGGGCTACGCGTTCCTGCTGCGCACCCCGCTGATCCTCGGCGTCAACCTCATGGTGATGGTCACCAACGGCCTGGCCCAGAGCTGGAGCACGGTCCTCCTGCCGGTGCACGCCCGCGAGGAGCTCGGCGGATCGACGGCGCTCGGCCTGCTCGTCGCCGTCTTCGGCGGCTGCGCCCTCGCCGGCGCCCTGCTCTACGCGGCGGTCGGCCACCGCTTCCCGCGCCGCCCGGTCGTCACGGTCGGCTTCCTGCTCGCCGGAGCGCCCGTGTACGTGACGGCGGCCCTCACCGACACCACCACGCCCCTGCTCGTGGCGATGGCTCTCGGCGGGCTCGGCGCCGGGGTGCTCAACCCGATCCTCGGCGCGGTCTTCTACGAAACGGTGCCCGAGGAACTGCGCAGCCGCGCCGGCAGCGCCAGTACCGCGAGCGTGCTGCTGACCACCCCGCTCGGCGGGCTCGCCGCCGGCTTCCTGGTCGAACGGACCGGCATCACCACGGCGCTGCTCACCGTCGGCGGCCTGTACTTCCTCGCCGCGCTCTGCCCGGTGGTCTTCCCCTCCTGGCGCGGCATGGACGCGCCGCGCCCCGCGAAGGGGTCCGGCGGGCCGGGGCTCAGCAGGACGGAACCTGCTTCTCCTGCCCCTGCTCCAGGGCCCGCAGGGACGCCACCGCGTCGCTGAGCGCGGTGACGGGGACGAGCCGCATGCCCTCGGGCAGCTCGGCCTCGGCGTCCGAGCACTCCGCCTTCGGTACGAGGAAGACGGTGGACCCGTCCCGCGCGGCGGCCTGCGTCTTGAGGGAGACCCCGCCGACCGCGCCGACGGTGCCGTCCGCCTCGATCGTGCCCGTACCGGCGACGGAGTTCCCGCCGGTGAGGTCGCCGCCGTCGCCGTCGCCGTCGAGCTTCTCGACGATGCCGAGGGAGAAGAGCAGACCGGCGCTGGGCCCGCCGATGTCGGAGAGGTGCAGGGTCACCTTCACCTTCGCGGGGTCCATCTTCAGATAGCCGAGGGCGGCGAGGGTCGCCGCGTCCTGCGACTCCTTCATCTGCCCGAGGTTGTGCTTCTCGATCTCGGCGTCGGACTTCCCCGACGGGTAGACGGAGTCGTGCGGCAGCACGGCCCGGTCGGTCCGGAACCAGGCGTCGGTGACGTCCCCGAGGTCGACGTCCGTCGACGGTCCCGTCGCCACGATCGTCGTCATCCGCAGCTGCCCGGTCGTCGGCCGCACGGGCGCGCCGGTGATCGCGATGATCTCCTGCCCGTCGTCCTTCCCGAGCACGTCGACGGTCGTCCCGGGCTGCGCGATCGCGTACGGCAGCGGCGCGAGCCCGACGACGGCGAACAGCGCGGCGACGGGCAGCGCGCACAGCGCGAGGGCACGAGGACGAGACAGACTGGAGAGCACGCCCCCAATCTACTGGGACGCGCCACACCACCGGGCCGGGGGCGCGGCCACCGGCAGCCGCCGGGCGAAGAAGGCCCCCACCCCTCGCCGTACGACCGCCGTCGCGGCGTACGGGTCGCCGGCTCCCACGAGCGCGGCCCTGGTTCCGGCGGTGACGAGGCCGGCCGCCTGGAGCTGCGGGACGAGGAAGGCGTAGTCGCTGAGGACCCAGTGGGCGCTGTCGGGCAGCAGGACGCGGCGGGCCGGCAGCCCGGCCCACGAGCGTTCGAGGCGGGCGGCGCCCTCGAACCCGTCCGTGCGGAACATGAGCAGCGGCCGGTCGAGGCCCGCCACCAGCGCCGGGTCCAGGTCGAGGTGGCCCTCCAGGTTCACGCCCGCGGCGATCCGGCCGTCGGAGGCCAGCGCGTGCACGGCCGCGGTGCCGCCCGCCGAGTGCCCGTAGACCCCGATCCGGCCCGGGTCCATGACCGGGGCGAGGAGCAGGTCCCCGAGCCGGTCCAGGACGAAGCGGAGGTCCGCGACCCGCGTGTCGATCATGGTGCGGAAGGTCTGCGGGTCCGGTTCCCCGCGCAGCACCGTCCACCGCATCCCGCTGGGCAGCTCCACCTGGCTCGCGTCCCCGGGATGGTCGACGAGGACGACGACCCGGCCGTGGCTCGCCAGGTCCTCGGCCAGGGTCGAGCCCAGCGTGCGGCAGTCGCCGCCCCCCGGGCTGTACAGCAGCACCGGACGCCGTCCCGGCAGCGGGGGCGCGTCCACGTGCCCGTGCGTGAGCACCGCGCCCCAGTCGACGCCTGCCGCCGGCAGCCCCGGGCGCACCATGGGCGCCAGGCCCGCGAACTCCTTCGCCTCGGCCGCCGTCAGCTGCGGGGCGCGGGAGCGACCGCGGACGGTACGGGCCGGGTACAGGACGCTGATCATCACTTCCCGTACCCCCGCGCCGGGCTCCCAGGGGTCGTCGCGCGAGGTGTCCGTCAGGGCGAAGGTCCGTACGCCCACCGGATGGGGCCCGGTCGGCGCGGGCAGCCGGAGCGCGGCCGGTCCCGCGGCCGCCCGCGCCGGGGCGGCGGCGAACAGGGTGGCGGCGGCCGTGAGCAGGGCGCCCTTGGCGACGGTACGGCGGCTGGGTGCGGGGTGTCGTGTCATGCACGGCATCCTTGGTCGCGGCGGGCCCGCACGCGAAGGTTCAGGCCCCACCCGAAAGGCCGGCGGGAGGCCACGAGTGCTGCGCATCCACTTCACCCCGGACGACCTCACCCGCGTACGGTTCGCTCCCCGGCCCTCCCCCGTCCCCGAACTCCACGCCGCCCTCATGATGCTCGGCGCACCGCACGAGGAGCTGTTCTTCGGGCGCTGGCGGGGCAGGCTGTCGCGCGCCCTGCCGGCGGCGGCCGGGCCGCTCGCGGACCTGGTGCCGGGCGGCGCGGCCCCGTACTTCCTCGACGTCCTCGGCGGGACGCGGGAGGAGGGCTTCGCGCTGATCCGCGCGAGCCGGCCGGAGTTCGTCCGGTCCGAGCTGGAGCGGGTGTACGCGGGCGGGGGCCCGGTGCCGCCGTGGATCCGCGCCCTGCACGGCGGGGAGGCCGGGGCGTGGCGCACCCTCGACCACGCGCAGCGGGCGGCGTACGAGACCGTCCTGGCGCCGGTGTGGCCGCTGGTCCAGGACCTGCACCGGGCGGAGTTCACCCGGCACGCGCTGATCCTCGCGGAACGGGGTCTCGGCGCCGCGCTGACGGCCTCGGCCCCGGGCTCACGGCTGCGGGACGGGGTCTGGGAGTGGCCCGGCGTCCCGGCCGTCCGGGACCTGCGGCTCGACGGCCGAGGGCTCGTGCTGCTGCCCACCTTCCACTGGCGTGGCGGGCCGCTCGTGCAGGACCTGCCGGGGCGCCCCGTGGTCCTGGCCTACCCGGCGGGCCCGGGGCTGCCGCTCGCCCCGGACGGCGGCGGCACCCGTGAGGAGGCCCTCACGGGGGTCCTCGGCAGGACCCGGGCCTCGCTGCTTCACGCCCTGGACGAGGCGCTGACGACGACGGGCCTGGCCCGCCGCCTCGGCGTCAGCAACGCGACGGCCTCGGCACACGCCCAGGCCCTCCGCGCGGCGGGCCTGATCACGACGACCAGGACCGGCAGGTCGGTCCACCACGAGCGCACGCCCTTGGGCACTCTCGTCGCCGGCGACCCCTCCTGAGGCGCCGATCCGGCCCCACGGGGGCGGGGCAGGCCTTGGGGGGCCGGGCAAGGCCCCACGGGGGCGGGCAGGCCTTGGAGGGCCGTCCCGCCCGCCTGGCTCTGCTTTCCGGACAGGGCGGCCTGGGGCTGTCTTCTAGCGCAGCGCGTCGGCGACCTCTCGGGCCGCGTCGACGACGCGGGGGCCGACGCGCTCGGGCACCGCGTCGGCGAGCATGACGACGCCGACGCTGCCTTCGACGCCGGTGACGCCGACGAGCGGGGCCGCGGCGCCGCTGGCACCGGCTTCGAGCTCGCCGTGGGTGAGGGTGAAGCCGGGTTCGATCAGGGAGCCCTGACGGGCGGCGAGGATCGCGCGCCCGGCGGCGCCCCGGTCGAGCGGGTGGCGGAAGCCGGCCCGGTAGGCGACGTGGTAGTCGGTCCAGGTCGGTTCGACGACCGCGACGGCGAGCGCCTCGGCCCCGTCGACCAGGGTCAGGTGGGCCGTGGCCCCTATGTCCTCGGCGAGCGAGCGCAGCGCGGGCAGGGCGGCCTCGCGCACCAGGGGGTGGACCTGGCGGCCGAGCCGCAGCACGCCGAGGCCGACGCGGGCGCGCCCGCCGAGGTCGCGGCGGACGAGGGCGTGCTGTTCGAGGGTGGCCAGCAGACGGTAGACCACGGTCCGGTTGACGCCGAGTTTGTTGGACAACTCGGTGACGGTCAGGCCGTGGTCGGTGTCGGCGAGCAGTTTGAGGACTCTGAGTCCCCGGTCGAGCGTCTGGGAGGTCTCCGCGGTCACGACGCCCTCTCCTTCGGAGTGAGTGGCGACGGCTCTCACGGGATTACGACGCCGGTCCCGTCGGCGACGCACGTCAGAGGCCGCCGGCAGGAAGGGGTACACCGGCTGCGCTCCGCGGCGGCGCTGCCACGGGGCGATTGCTTTTGAGCCGGGACAGTAGCGACCCGCTCCGCTCAGCGGAAGACCTCGTCCAGAATCCGGGCGCCACCGACCGGATAGAGACGGTTCGGGACCTTCGTCGGTCGGACTGGGGACTTTGGCGGACAAGATCGGCTTTGTCGTGCACGTAGCGTGGAAGCCGCCCGGAGACCGACCGTGGGGGCCGGTCCCCGGTCCCGTCCCGCCGCCGCGGGACGAGTGAGGCCCGTACGGACGACGTCGTACGGGCCTCAGCCGCGTTCCGGGGACCTGCCGGGGTCACCGCATCCGGGTGGCCCACTCCTGCACCTTCTTGATCCGTTCCCGGATCTGCCCGGCGGTGGCCTCGGCGCTCGGCGGGCCGCCGCACACCCGGCGGAGCTCGGTGTGGATCACGCCGTGCGGCTTGCCGGTCTGGTGGACGTACGCGCCCACCATCGTGTTGAGCTGTTTCCGCAGCTCGAGGAGCTCCTTGTGGGAAACGACGGGCCGCCGTTCCGCCGGGAGCTCCAGGAGGTCGGCCTCGGTGTCCGGCTTCTTGCGGCTGTGCGCGATCTGCCGGGCCTGCCGCTTCTGGAGGAGCAGCTGCACCTGGTCGGGTTCGAGGAGGCCGGGGATGCCGAGGTAGTCCTGCTCCTCGGCGCTGCCGGGGTGGGCCTGCATGCCGAACTCGGCGCTGTTGTAGAGCACGCGGTCGAAGACGGCGTCGGACTCCAGGGCCTCGAAGGGCAGCATGTCCTGCTCGCCGGTGTCCTCGTCCTGCTGGCGCTCGGCCTCGGCGAGTTCCTTCTCGGACTCGGCGTAGGGGTCGTCCTCGCCCGCCTTCTTGGGCTTGTCGAGGACGTGGTCGCGCTCGACCTCCATCTCGTTGGCGAAGCCGAGGAGGCTGGGGATCGTGGGAAGGAACACGGACGCGGTCTCGCCGCGCCTGCGGGAACGCACGAAACGTCCGACGGCCTGCGCGAAGAACAGCGGCGTCGAGATGGTCGTCGCGTACACGCCGACCGCGAGGCGGGGTACGTCGACGCCTTCGGACACCATGCGGACGGCGACCATCCACCGGTCGGTGTTCTCGCTGAACTCGTCGATGCGGTTCGACGCGCCGGTGTCGTCGGAGAGGACGACGGTGGCCTTGGTGCCGGTGATCTCGCGGATCAGCTTGGCGTACGAGCGGGCCGAGTCCTGGTCGGACGCGATGACGAGGCCGCCGGCGTCGGGGATGGACTTCCGGACCTCGGTGAGCCGCTGGTCGGCGGCGCGCAGGACGTTCGGCATCCAGTCGCCCTTGGCGTCGAGCGCGGTCCGCCAGGCCTGCGAGATCGCGTCCTTGGTCATCGGCTCGCCGAGGCGGGCGGCGATCTCGTCGCCGGCCTTGGTGCGCCAGCGCATGTTGCCGCTGTAGGAGAGGAAGATGACCGGCCGGACGACGCCGTCCCCGAGGGCGTTGCCGTAGCCGTACGTGTAGTCCGCGGAGGAGCGCCGGATGCCGTCGTTCCCCTCCTCGTACGTCACGAACGGGATCGGGTTCGTGTCCGACCGGAACGGCGTACCGGTCAGCGCGAGGCGCCTGGTGGCGGGCTCGAAGGCCTCCAGGCAGGCCTCGCCCCACGACTTGGAGTCACCGGCGTGGTGGATCTCGTCGAGGATGACGAGGGTCTTGCGCTGCTCGGACCGGTTGCGGTGCAGCATCGGGCGGACCCCGACGCCGGCGTAGGTGATGGCGACCCCGTCGTACTCCTTGCTGAGTGGCCCGGCGCTGTAGTCGGGGTCGAGCTTGATCCCTATCCGGGCGGCGGCCGCCGCCCACTGCTTCTTCAGGTGCTCGGTGGGCGCGACGACCGTGATCTGCTGCACCACGTGGTGGTGCAGCAGCCACGACGCCAGCGTCAGCGCGAAGGTCGTCTTGCCGGCGCCGGGCGTGGCGACCGCGAGGAAGTCACGGGGCTGCTCCTGGATGTACCTGTCCATCGCCCCCTGCTGCCAGGCACGCAGCTTGCCGGCGGTACCCCACGGGGCCCGTCCGGGGAAGGCGGGAGAAAGATGATGCGAGGAGGTGGTGGTAGTAGTCACGATCTCCGGGTTCGACGCTCGTCCAGATATGACAACCGGGCCACCTTACCGGCGGCCCGGTCGGAACCTCGTATGAAACGGGTCGGGGAGGAGGCGGTTGCGATTCACCTCACGTCGGCTTACGCGGCCTCGTGCAGCCCCCGCAGACGTCGCGCGATCAGGGCGACGTCCTCCAGGTCGCCGGTGGCCACGTCGATGACCAACTTGTACGCCTCGTCCTGGTCCACGCCGACCATCTCGGTGCCGTTGAAGTCGAGGAAGACCACGGTGCACATCCACGCCATGCGTTTGTTGCCGTCGACCAGCGGATGGTTCACCGCGAGTGACTGCAGGAGCGCGGCGGCCTTCTCGAAGAGATCGCCGTATGCCTCGACACCGAACATCTGGGACTGCGGGCGGTGCGCCGCCGAGCTCAGGAGCCCGAGGTCCCGGACGGCGATCCGCTGACCGGCGCAGGCGAACTCCGCCAGTTCCAGGACCTCCTGGACCGTCAGGTACTTCACCTACTCCCCCAAGCGCTTCAGCAGGTCGGCGTGGTGCAGGGCGTACTTGGCGCCGAGCTTGCGGACGACTCCCCGGTCGGCCTCCTGCTCCAAGTAGCGGTCGATCGCCTGAAGCACTACGGCGTGCATGCTGCGGCCCTCCTCCTCAGCGCGGAGCTTGAGGGCCTCTTGCTGGTCGTCGCGGAGACGCAGGTTCATTGCCATACCTCGACGGTACCGCAGATGGGGTCACTTTGATACCGAATGGATTCACCCGCGCCCGCCCGCCCGCAACCGCGTAGCCACCCACGCCCCCGCCGCCGCAACCACCGCCATCGGCAGGAAGACGGCGGCGAAGGCGGCCGGATGGGAGCCGGCGGTCGAGGTGGCGGCCACGGCGTGGCCGACGGCACCGCCGCCGAGGGCGGCGAAGGCGGCACCGCCGGCCGCGAGGAGGAGGACGTTGGAGAGGCCGTCGGAGATCTGGAGGGCGGCGGAGTTCGCGCCGACCTCCTCGGGGGCGGAGAGCTTCATGAGGAGCACGCTCGTGGAGGCGATGACGGCGCCCATGCCGAGGCAGCCGAAGGCCCAGACGACCGCGAGCGTCCAGACCGGCACCGAGGCGATCAGGACGCTCGGCGCGGCGGCGATCGAGACGGCCACGAGGATCATGCCGAGGGTGACGAGCCGCTCCCGGTACGGCTCCGTCCACGGCCGCGACTGGATCCAGGAGCCGAGCGCCCAGGTGAGGCCGCCCGCCGCGAGCGAGAAGCCGGCCAGGGTGGGGCTCAGGCCGCGCTGGGTGACGAGCATCAGCGGAACGAAGGACTCGGCGGCGATGAAGGACCCGGCGGCGATGCCCCGCAGCAGGACGACGGAGGGCAGGCCGCGCGCCGCGCGCCAGGTGCCGTGCGGCAGGAGGCCGCGGACGGCGGGCACGAGGAGCGCGGCGCCCGCGGCGGCCGGCACGAGGGAGAGCCAGCGCAGTTCCTGGCCCGCGTACTGCAGGAGTCCCGCCCCGGCCGAGATGCCCAGGGCCAGCAGGATCCGCCGCCGGTCCCAGGGGGTCACGGGCGCCTGCGGGTCGGCGGGGCCGGAGGCGGTGCGGCGTATCGCGGGGAGCGCGAGGGCCAGCGGGAAGACGACGAGGACGGGGATGCCGACGAAGACCCAGCGCCAGCCCAGGTGCTCGGTGACCGTTCCGGCGGCGAGCGGTCCGACGACGGAGGGGACGACCCAGCACGCGGCGAAGGCCGCCATGATCGCGGGCCTGAGGTGCTCGTCGTAGGCCCGGCCGATGACCACGTACAGCGCGACGATCACGAGGCCGCCGCCCAGTCCCTGCACGGCCCGGCCGAGGATGAACAGCCACATGGCGCCGGCCGTCCCCGAGAGGAGCAGCCCGGCGGAGAACGCGGTGATCCCGGCCGTGAGCGAGCCCAGCGGCCCGCCGCGGTCGGACCACTGACCGGCCAGGACCATGGCGAAGAGGCTGGTCGTGAAGTACGCGGAGAAGGCGAAGGCGTAGACGGAGACGCCGTTCAGCTCGCGGGCCGCGACGGGCATGGCGGTGCCCACGGCCGTCGCCTCGAAGGCGATCAGCAGGACGACGGAGACGATGCCGATGCTGAGCGCCCGGTGGGCCGCGTCGAGCACGGATCCCCGCGGGCCGTCCTGCGGCACACCCGCTCCGGGACTTGCGGCGACGTCCCCGTCGGCCGCACCGCCGGCTCTTCTCGCGACGTCGACGTCGGCCTCCGCATCGCGGGGTTCAAGGGCGCTCATCCCCCCAGAGTAAGAGGTGAAGCACCCGATGGCCCCTGTCAGGAGTCCCGACCGTCCTCGGCCCTTCGACGTACGACCACGAACGCAGTGTTGCGGCCGTGTGGCAGTCACATGGCACGCCCCCCGGAACCCTTGAGCCCCTTCCGGACCGCCCCGTACGGTCGTACCACTGCACAACACGACCGTGTGCCCGAGTGGTTCAGGGACTCGCCTGCAAAGCGAGTTACGTCGGTTCGATTCCGATCACGGTCTCTGATTGATCTTCCTTACGGAACCTTCACATCCGCCCATCGGCTATGCCACAGTCCCCCCATGGACGATCAAGGCAGACGCAAGCTGGGCATCATCGCCGGTGTGGGCCTCGCCGGAGGCCTCCTCCCCGGCATCACCCTGGGCACCGAGACCGTGGACGTGATCCTCTCCGTCCTCGCCGCCACCCTCGTGACGGTCGTCCTCACCCAGGTCGTCCACATCGGCCCCTCCGGCCGCGTCCCCCTCCCCGCCCTCGCCGCCTTCGGCCTCGCCGGCTTCGTCCAGGACGCCCTCATCTGGTGGCTCCTCTCCTGGCTCGGCCCCAAGGTCTCCGAACTCCGCGTCGAGGGCCTCACCACGATCCTCCTCGCCGCCCTCATCACCCGCTCGACGCTCCTGCTCCTGTCCCAGCTGTCCCCGGCCGTGGAGACGGCCGAGGACTGAGCCGCGAGGTCAGCGGGGCGGCAACCGCTCCGGCACGGTGACCTTCTCGGCACACCCGAGCAGCTCACGGGTGCTCTCCGCGAGCGCCTTCAGAAGCCGGTCCGTGGACACGGATCGGTCCGTGCGGTCCGCGTCGGTCACGGAAACCTGGAGCGGCAACTCCTCGCCCTGTCCGGCCCGGGTGCCGGGGACCGTGCACGGCATGACGAGCAGGCGGCCGCCGAACACCTCTCGGAGATCGAGATAGGCCCCCTTCGCCACCTCACGGAAGTCGCGCGCGTGCTTCCCTTCGGTCATGAAGGTCACGTCGTACATAGACCAGCCGACCGTGGCGTTGACCCAGGCTTCCTTCCCGTCGACCCGGCCCTCGATCTGACAGGGACGGAACGTCGTCCGCGACAGCTTGTCCGTGTCGGGATTCCAGACCTGCGCCTCCGCGAGCATCCGCTCCTTCATCTCGGTGAGCGAGCGGTCATGCGGCCGGAAGCCCTCCCCGAGGTCGGTCCGGAGCGCCTCGACGTTCCGCTCCCCGAACACCCGCCCGCAGTTCTTCAGGGCAGCCACGGACACGGCGGCCGCACGCGGCTCCCGCTCGCCGTCGCCCTCGCCGTCCCCGCCGCCGCCGGAGCACCCGGTCAGGAGCAAGGCGGCCGCCGCCACCGCTACTGCTCCCCGCGCCACTTCTTGACCTCGAAGACAGGCTTCTCGGGAAGTCCGGCGTTGTTCTCGCAGCCGAGTTCCTTCACGACCGCCAGGGTGACGGAGTGGAGGACGGTGAGGTAGGCCTCGCGGGTGGCGGGGGTGTTGGCGGGGTAGGAACCCTTCAAGGACTTGTCGAACCTGAGCTCGCTCCCGAGGGGGGCCGGCTGCTTGTCCGACCCCTTCAGGCGCGGGCTGGTGCACTGGACGAAGAGGGCAGCCGATTCGTTGTCCGCGCTCGCCTCCCGGCCCATGCCGTAGAGGTACCGGCCGTGATCCCACCACTTGGCGGTGCCGTCGTCGTACAGGGCGCCACGGTCGTGCAGCGTGAAGTTGATGCGGATCTCGTGCTGCGGGGTGGCGGCGGCAGTGACCTCGCACAAAGGGGGACGGCCCGGCGGCCTGCCCTCCCCCGCCTGATCCTCGATCAGCGCGTTCACGGTCCGCTCCAGCCCACCGCTCCCGGCCGCCGAGAACGTCTTCGTGCCGAGCACCGACTCGAGGGCCGCGGCCGCCGACGGCGAGAGGGTGCCGTCGCACTGCTGGGCGGCGGTGACCCGTGGCGGCTCCTCCTCGCTCCCACACGCGGTAAGGAGCAGACCGAGGGCAAGCACGGTCGACACGGAGGCGGACGCTCTTCTCATCGGGGTACCTCGGGATTCCTCGGAAGGTCGGGGCGGATGGTTCAGCCGGTCTCGGGGGCGTTGCCGATCTGCCTCGCGTGGTCGTTGCCCATCCCGTAGCCGGTACTCACGGACTGGATCATGTCCTGCCGGAAGTCGCTGCTCACCTGGGAGCGGTGTTCGGCCAGGAACCGCTCCATCGGGGACTCGGCGCTGTACCGGCCGGCCGTGTACATGGCCTTGTTGTTCTCGTGGATCTCGTCCTCGGTCTTGTCCTTGTGATCCTCTACCGACTTGTCCGACCAGTCGCCGATGACCTGCCCGGCAAGCTGCTCCATGACCCCCGAGCCGGTGTCGACGGCAAGCGGTACGAGGACGGCCGCCGCGCCGACGGCCGCAGTGGCCGGAAGGAAGGCGACACCGGCGGCGATGCCCACCGTGGCACCGAGCTCCACCCAGCCGGCCTTGGCGGCCTGCGCCTTCTCGTACTCCTCGTGCTTCTTCATGCCCTCGGCCTCGACCTGTGCGCCGCGGGACTCGTCGAGCACGCCCTGAAGCGTGGCGCCCGTGTACACGGTGGCCCGCGCGTTGCCTTCGTCGATCTTGCCGTCCGGGCCGACCTGCGCCTCCAGAACACTCGTGGTGTAGAGGCGCTCGGCAGTGGAGACCGTGGCGTAGGCGTCCGGGTGCTGGCCGAGGGTACTCAGGAACGCGACCGCGCCATCCCGTCCGAATTCGGGATGAGCCGCCCCGTCCTTCGACGGCATGAACGGACTTTCCGGAGTGTTCTTGTCCAGAGCCCAGTTGAGGTCGTCGATGTAGCCGGCGCCCATGTTGCCGAGGCTGTCCGCCAACGGGGACTGCCACTTCTTGAGCAGCTCGGCGTCGCCACCGTACTTCGCCACCACGTCCGACATGATCTTGGCCGTGTCCTCGTCGCGCTTCAGCTCCGGCGTCGGGTCGTCCCAGGCGTGGCCGAGGGTCGCCGATTCCAGGGCGTGGCCGAGGGCGTCGGGCATGTAGTCGGCGGACTTCTTGGCGGCGTCGGGGTCGTGGCCGTCGATGTCGGGGAAGAGCTCGTACTTCTCGTTGCCGAAGAAGTCGAGGTAGTTGGTGATCGCCTTGCCGTCCTTGTCCTTGCCGAGGTTCAGCTCGCCGCCGACGCTTCCGTCCTCCTTGTACGAGGTCAGAGGCTCCTTCGAGAAGAACTCCTTCGACGCCTCCGGGCTGTGGCCGAGGGCCTCCAGCATGGAGATCATCGGGTCGAAGCCGGAGCCGTTGACGCCGGAGGGGTTGTACTGGTTCTGGAGCCCGCCGCCGATCATGGGCTTGCTGTTGGCGAAGAGGTACGGGTCCTTCGCGTGGAGCTGGGTGACGTGCTCGGCGATCGGGACGAGGAACTTCTTGTCGTAGTCGCCGTAGCGCATGATGCCGCCGAGCAACTGGTAACCGAAGGCGGGGTTGTTGTCGTACTTGACGAGGGGGATGCGCTCCGTGCCGAGCTTGCGCATGTCGGCGGACCACTTCTCGGTCCACGCGTCGCCGCCCTGCGTGGCGGTCGCGAGGTTGAGGCCGAGGTTCTTCTGGAGGTCCTGGACGTCGGCGAGGCGCTGCTTGTCGACCTTGGTGTAGTCGTACGTGTCCGTGGACAGCTGGCCGAAGAACTCCAGGGCGCCCTTGGGGCCCATGCCGTCGTAGAAGGTGCGGGAGAACTCCTTGGAACCGCTGTTGTCCTTGAGCAGCTCGTTGAGGCGCATCAGCTCCTCGTGGGAGATGTCGCGGCCCTTCTTGGCGAGGTCGACGGCCCGCTGGGCCTCCTCGGCGTCGAGGCTGGTGTACTTCGGGGCGCTGAAGTTGTGCTGGTCGCCGGTGATGTTGGCCTTGAGGGCGTTGGAGCAGGAGACGTCGGCGTCGTCGCAGGTCTCGACGATGGCGTCGATGCGCCGCTGCATCGCCTCGATGTCGGCGCGCTCCTTGCGGACCATGTCCTGGAAGTCGGGGTCGTGGCGCATCCCCTGGTCCTTCGTCCGGGACAGCGGCTCGACGGCCTCGACCTTGCCGGACTTCACCACGAAGCCCTTCGCGGGGGCCTCCGTGTCGACGATCTTCTTCAGGTCGTCCTTGGCCTTCTTGAAGGCGTTGTAGCCGTCCTCCAGGACCTTGTGGATGCCGTCGGCGGCCTTGGCGGCGTCGGCGAACTCCTTCGCCGTCTTGTCCACGAAGGGCTTGGTGACCTCGGCGTTCACCCCGCGCCAGTAGTCGTCCCTGGCCTTCGCGGCCATGGTCGACTGCGCGTCCTGGGCGAGGGTGTCGAGCTTGCCCTTCATCGCGGCCCAGTCGTCGGCCGAGGCCTTCATCCGGTCCAGCGGGGCGTGGTACACGTTGTCAAAGGTCAGCACAGCAGGTCCCCCGCCTACTTGAGGTACTCGTTGATCTTGGAGGCCGAGAGGGCCGCCGTGATGTCCGCCTCTTCCTTGGCGTGCGAGGCCGCGCTGTAGTCGAGGTGGTTGGAGATGTTGGCGCAGGCGTCGAGCAGCGTGTTCAGCTGCGAGCCCCACGTCTCCTGGACGGTCGTCATGGCGGACCCGGTGAGGAAGCCGTTGCTGGACAGGCCCGTCGCCGCTTCCGTGGTGCTCGTACGCGCGTGGTTGCCGTCCTTGACCAGCCGGCCGTGCAGCGCGTACGCGGCGCCGCCGATGGCGCCGAGCTTGTCCTGGTCGACGCTCAGGTCGGCGTTCCCACCGCCACCACCGCCGGGTTCGGGGGCGACCTGATTCAGCCTCATGCTCACGCTGGCCGTGGACGTGGAACGTACGGACGCCCACTCCTCTTCGAACGACATGCTCGCCCCCGCTGCTCCCGTGACCCGTCTGATCGTGTTCGTTCCTGCTTCGCCCCAGCAAGTTCCACGCCCAGGGAAACATCGCGATCGTAGTCCCCGAAGGCCCGTTCGAGCATTCCCCGCCGGGAAATGTCCTCAAGTCCGGCGTCCACACCGCACACACGGGCCCGCTTCACCTTCGCAACTCGGACAGCCCGGGCGTTCTCGCCACCGCAGGCGCCCACGACCGGCCCGTGACCGGCCCCGAAACCGACCCCAGCCGCAACCGGAGCGACACCGGGGCCCGCCCCGAACCGGCCACCGGCCACCCGCCGCCCACGACTCCCGGCCACGGCCCCGCGCCCCCGCCTCGATAGGCTCGACCCGCCCCCGTCGCCACGGGGCGCCGGAACGACGGGGGGACGCACACGTGGAACAGGCACGCGCACGCGAGGAATCGGCGCGCCGGATCGGCCCGTACCGGCTGATCACCCGCCTCGACGCGCCCGGTTCGGCCGTCCCCTGCCGCCGGTTCGTCGCCCGTACGACGGACGGCGAGCGCACGGTCCTGCTGAGCGCACCGCTGCCCGGCGCGGACCCCGCCCGCTTCGCCACGGAGGCCGACGCGGCCCGCCGCCTCCTCGGCCCCTGGACGGCGCCGGTGACGGACCTCGCCGGCGCCGGCGAGGCCCCCTGGTACGCGACGCCGTACGTCCCCGCCCTCCCGCTGCCGGTCGCCCTCGCCGTCCACGGGGGTCCGCTGCCCGAGGCGACCGTACGGGCCGTGGGCGCGACCCTCGCCGAGGCGCTGGCCGGCGCGCACGCCCAGGGCCTCACGCACGCCGGCGTCTCGCCCGCCGCCGTGCTGCTCACCTCCGACGGGCCCCGCCTGAGCTGCTTCGGCGCGGTACGGGCCGCGGGGCCCGACGGCGAGTCCCGCACCGGCCTGCCCGGCCTCGACCCGGGCGCGCTCGCCCCCGAACAGGCCTCGGGCGGCCGCCCGCGCCCGCCGGGTGACGTGTTCGCGCTCGGCGCCGTCCTCGCGTACGCCGCCACCGGCCACACCGTGCCCGAACGCGACGAACTCCCGCCCGCGCTCCGCCCGGTGATCTCCTCCTGCCTCGCCCGCGACCCGGCCGATCGGCCCACCGCCGCCGCCCTCACGGCCGCGCTCGCCCCGCCGACCACCCACCGGACCGTGCTCGACTCGGCCGGCACCCTCCTCACGCCCGGCTGGCTCCCCGGCCGCGTCATCGCCGCCCTCGCCCGCCAGTCCGCCGAACTCCTCGCCGCGGAACTCCCCCCGCTGCCCGCACCGCCCGAACCCGCCACCGTACGAACCTGACGGCCGGGGTGCCCGACACCCCTGACCTCCACCCCGAAAACGAGGGGCGCGCCACCCCGGCCCGCCCCTCGCCCGCCCTCGCTCTGGATCACACGGACCTCACCTCATGCTGTCGCCCCTGACCCACGACGACCCGGCCACCGTCGCCACGTACCGTCTCCTCGCCCGCCTCGGCTCCGGCGGCATGGGGACGGTCTATCTGGCGCGCACCCCCGGCGGCCGTACGGTCGCGCTCAAGACCGTGCACGCGCGGCTCGCCACCGACCCCGCGTTCCGGGCCAGGTTCCGGTTGGAGACGGACGCGGCGCGGATCATCGGGGCACGACACGGCGCGGCGGTCGTCGACGCCGATCCGCTGGCGGAGACGCCGTGGCTGGCCACCGAGTACGTCCTCGGGCCGCCGCTGGACGACGCCGTCGCGCTCGGCGGCCCGCTTCCCGAGCCGACCGTCCGCGCCCTGGGCGCCGCACTCGCCGGGGCACTCGCGCAGCTGCACTCGTCGGACGTCGTCCACCGCGACCTGAAGCCCTCGAACGTCCTGGTCACCGCCTACGGCCCGAAGATCATCGACTTCGGCATCGCCCGCGCCGCCGGCGACGACCACCTGACCCGTACGGGAGCGGCGGCCGGCACCCCGGCCTTCATGTCCCCCGAGCAGGCGAGCGGCGAGGAACACCCCCCGGCCGGCGACGTGTTCGCGCTCGCGGGCGTCCTCGTCTTCGCCGCCACCGGCCACGGCCCCTTCGGCACCGGCTCCCCCGCCGACCTCCTCTACCGCGTCCGCTACGCCGACCCCGACCTCACCGGCGTCCCCGACCCCCTCCTCCCCCTCCTCACCGCCTGCCTCTCCAAGGACCCCGCCGCCCGGCCCACCACCGCCACCCTCGCCGCCCATCTCCACGACGGCCGCGGCGACTTCGCCGACCACCTCCCCCCACTCGTCCTCGCCGACATCGCCCGCCGCGCCACCGACGTCTGGCTGCACACCCCGCACCGCCTGCCCGCGCCGGCCGCCTCGGCCGTGGCCGACACCGTCCCCAGCCCTCCGTTCTCCCGCCGCCGCGCCCTCGGCCTGGGCGGCGGGTCCCTGCTCGGCCTCGCGGCGGCGGGCGGCGGGCTGTGGGCGTGGCTGGGCTCGCGGGACACCTCGCAGGCCACCGGGGGCGCCCCGGCCGCCACGGGCCCGACGGCCGTACCCGCCAAGACGGCCTCCGACGGATCGCCGGTGGCGCTGTGGCAGGGAGAGTCCCTCGACCGCGAGCAGCGGACCACGCAGCTGCTCGCCGGCGATGTCGTCGGCTTCGCGGAGACCGTCGACTTCCGGGTCCTGGACCCGAAGGACGGCCGGAAACTGTGGTCCGAGTCGCTGGACCCGTACCAGGTCACCACCGACGGCACGTACTTCTACGCGTCGGACGGCGCCTACGACGGCCCAGGCACGCTGAACATCCGTACGCTCGACCCCCGTACCGGCAAGGAAGCCGCCCCGAAGATCGTCCTCAAGGGCTTCGACGGCACGAACTCCGGCACCGAACTCCTCACCGCCTCCGGCGGCATGCTCTTCGCCGCCTCGCGCCGGGGCAAGAAGGAGATCGACTCGGATGCCAACGAGCGGGGCTGGCACCTGATCGCCGTCAACCTCCGCACGGGCAAGGAAGCATGGCGCCACGCGTACGCGTGGGACGGCGTCCGCCCGTGGCTCGCCCAGGTGGCCGAGGGCCGGCTGATCCTCGGCAAGAACAGCGGTGACCGGGAGACCTTCCTCGTCCAGGCGCGCGAGGTGCAGACCGGACGCCAGCTGTGGCAGCGACGCCTTCCCCTGAAGGACTCGGAGGCGTTCATCCCCGGCCAGCTCGCGATCGACGAGCGGCACGCCTACTTCGGCGGCGACCGTCTCCGGGCGCTCCGCCTCACCGACGGCTCGATCGCCTGGGAGTTCGGCTCCGGCTCCGCCACCACCTCCTACGGCGTGCCGGCCGTGTCGGGCGGGTTCGTCTACGCCCAGGAGAACAGGAGCACGCCCGGGTTCGTGGCCGTGGCGGCCGACTACGGCGTCAGGCGCTGGACGGAGTTGGACTCCGGCCGCTCGCTGACGCCCGAGTTCTTCACCGCTCCCGTGGTCGGCGAGAAGTACGTGTACGCCCCCGTGAAGGGCGGGCTGAGCGCGATCGATCTGGTCACCAACCGCTCGGCCTGGGTGTTCCCGACGGAGGCGAGCAGGTTCGTCGTCGACAAGGAACGGAGCCGCATCGTCGGCGCCGGCAAGACGTCCGTCGTCGCGATCCCCTTCGCCTGAGCACCTTCGTCCCCGGCCCTCCGCCCCCCCCACCCAACGGAAAGCAGCCCCGTGACCACTCAGCCCCTCGCCACCGGCGACCCGCTCCGGCTCGGCCCGTACCGCCTGCTCGGCGTCCTCGGCGAGGGCGGCATGGGCAAGGTGTACGTCGGCCGGGACGGCGCGGGAGCGCCCGCCGCCGTCAAGGTCCTGCGCCCCGAGCTCGCCCATGACCAGCATCTCGCGCAGCGGTTCGTCCGCGAGGCCGACATGGCGCGGGCCGTCACGAGCAAGGGCGTGGCGCGGGTCCTGGGCGCGCAGACCGAGGGCGGCAGGCCCTGGATCGCCGCGGAGTTCCTGGCCGGTCCGACGCTCGACGAGGCCGTGCGCGCGTACGGGCCGATGGAGGTGCCGGCGGTCCGGGCGCTCGCCGCCCAGCTGGCCCGCACCCTGCACGACATCCACGCCGCGGGTCTGGTCCACCGTGACCTGAAGCCGGCGAACATCGTGCTGACCTCGACCGGCCCGCGGATCATCGACTTCGGCATCGCGCGCCCCGAGCACGGCCTGACCCTGACGACCACGGGCCAGATCCCGGTCACCCCCGGCTACGGCGCCCCCGAGCAGGTCCTCGGGCAGCGCGTCGGACCGGCCTCGGACGTCTTCTCGCTCGGCGCGGTCCTCGCGTACGCGGCGAGCGGCCGGCGCACCTTCGACGGCGGGCACGTGGCGGCGGTGCAGTACGAGGTGGTGCACGGGACGCCGGACCTGAGCCTGGTGCCGGCGGAGCTCCGCGAGCTGATCGGCCCGTGTCTGACGAAGGACCCGGCGTTCCGTCCGGCTCCGCCGCGGATCGCGGAGGCCTTCGCCCCGCCGAAGGGCGCCGACCGTGCCTGGCGCAAGGGCCCGCTCGCCGACGACATCAAGCGGCGTGAGACGGCCACGAAGCGCCTGGCGGCGCCCGAGGACACCGCCGTGCCCTCCTCGTCGCCGACCCGCCGCCGGTTCCTCACCGGCGCCGCGGCGGGCGTGGCCGTCCTCGGCGTCGGCGGCGGCACGGGTGCCTGGTGGATGAGCCGCGGCGAGGCGAAGTCGCCGACGGCCGACGTGCCGCCCGCCGTCGCGACCCCGGAGGCCGCGTTCGTCTCGGCCGTCGACACGAAGCCGGGCGAGGTCCCGAAGCCCCTGTGGGGCCCGCTCGACGTGGTTGCGGCCGAGGGCGAACTTCCGCTGCCGGTACGGGACGTGCTGATCACCCAGGCGAAGACGGGCGGCCTGCTCGCCCTTTCCGTCACGAACGGCAAGGAGCGGTGGCGGGCCAAGGACATCGACGCCGACGCCGGTTACGTCTCCGTCGCCGACCGGCTCGTCGTCGCCGTCGACGAGAACGGCGTCCTCAACGCCTTCGTCGCCTCCACCGGCAAGCCCGTCTGGCAGTCCCAGTCCGACGTCGACGACGTCCTCGCGGCCGACGACACCCACGTCTACCTGGTCACGAAGGACAACGAGCTGCGGGCCCTCGACGCCTGGACGCTCGCCACCACCTGGACCCGCCCGATGACCTCCCCGCGCTCCCACAACGGCGCCGCCAAGGCGGCCGTGGGCCGGAAGCGGCTCGTGATCCACGGCAGGGACGGCCACGTCGCCGCCCTCTACACCGAGACGGGCGAGACGGACTGGGAGTTCGACAACCAGGGCACGGACGGCCAGGCCCCGGCCCTCGGCCCCAACAACGCCGCCTACTTCGGCGGCCGCAAGCTGACGGCCCGCCGCCTCGACCGCGGCGACTTCCTGTGGGAGGAGGACGCCAACAGCGACACGGTGCCCTGGGGCACGCCCGTCGCCTCCGGCGACCTCGTCTTCGCGATGAACAGCTACAACGCCTACCGCTACAAGACCATGCGCGACGTCCGCTTCCCCGTCTCCGACTGGTACCAGGTCATGGACGGCACGGGCCCCGGCACCGTCAACCCCCCGGCCGTCGCCGGCGCGACGGTCTGGCTCCACTCCCCCGACAACAGCTCCGTCGTCGTGGTCCACAAGGCGACCCACGACCACCTCTTCACCGCGTCGATGAAACGCGAGGGCACCTACCAGCTGGCGAGCGGCGGCAACCGCGTCTTCATCGCCCGGGGCGGCCGGATCGCCGCGATGCCGGTGTTCGGGGTGTAGTCCACCGGCACGGCGACCTCACGGCCGGCGGCACGGCGTACTCACGGCCGCGTCTTCGCGGGCACGCCCTCGACGAGCCCCGTGTCGGTGCACCCCAGCTCGGCGGCGACGTCCCGGGCCGCCGCGTTGGCGAGGGTGACCAGCCGCGTCCGCTGGTCCAGGTCCGTGTCCGGAACGCCCGCCGGGCCCCAGGCGGTCGTCCCGACGACGATGGTGTGGGCGGTCGCCTCGGGACGGCAGGAGAAGTAGACGCGGCCGATGCCGGCGGAGGAGAAGGCTTCGAGCCCCGAGGCGTAGGAGGTCACCGACTCGGCGAGCTCCGGGCCCAGGTAAGGCCCCTTGCCCACCGCGCCCACCTCCACCTTGAGGTCCTTCTGACCGCCCTCGGCGGGCCGCAGGCCGCAGTACTTCACCGGCTGCGGCCGGTACGAGTCGGCCCAGGGCGCGGCGGCGTCGTCACGCAGCCTGGCGAGAGCCCTGTCGCGCTTCGACAGGTCGTCCTCGAAACGCGCGCCGCCCAGGACGGCCTTGAGCGCCGCCGTGGCGTCGGCGTCCTTGGCGAAACCCCCGCAGACCTCGGCCGCCCGCAGACCCTCCGGCTCCTTCGCACCGTCCCCGCCGTCGCCACCACCGCAGCCCGTGAGAACCACGGCGACGGCGATGGCCGCACCGATGCGTGCCGGCGCTGAGCGCATGTCCGTCACGGCAGACGAGTCCGCTCAGCCCCGCCGTGAACGGAGAACCGGTACGGCGACGGCGGCACCGACCAGCACGGCCGCGCCGATCCCGAGGCCGATCCACAGAGCGGTGTTCCCCCCCTCGGCCGCGGACGCCTGCGCCGCGGGGGCCGGGGTCGCCGACGACTCCTCGGGCGCCGGGTCCGCCGACGGCAGGTCGTCGCCACTGGACGGCGTGGCCGTCGCCGTCGGCGCCGCCTCGGTCAGGTCGTCGATCGGCCGGACATCGGCCGGGCCGGGATCGCCGGGCGTCTTCAGCGTACGGAGGGGGCGCAGGGCGCCGTAGCCGACGTAGTCGCTGCGCTTCTCGCCGCCGGAGGGCGCGGCGATGGTGTTGAGCATGACCTTCAGGACCTGGTTGTTGGTCCAGTCGGGGTGCTTCGACCAGAGGAGCGCGGCGGACGCGGAGGCGAGGGCGGTGGCGTCACTGGTACCGCTCGACTTGCAGAGACCGGTGCCGCCACCGCAGGCGTGGACGGTGTCCTTGCCGGGGGCGACGACGTCGACCTGGTCGCCGTGCTGGGACATGGGGATGCGCTTGCCCTTGTTGTCGACGGCGCCGACACCGACTACACCGGGGGTCGCGCCCGGGTACTCGATCGGATTGCTCTTGTCACCGCTGTTCCCGACGGAGGCGAAGACGAGGGAACCCTTGCCCAACGCGTACTTCACCGAGTCGGTGAGTGCCTGCGAGCCCGCTTCGGATCCCAGAGAGATGTTGATGATCTGGGCGCCGGAATCGGCTGCGTACCTGATGGCCTGAGGAACGATGCGGTTGAACCTCTCGTCGCCCTCGGCCACGCTGCCGTCGCCCGCTTCAAGCCCGGGAACTCGGAGCGGCAGGATCTTGGCGTCCGGCGCCAGGCCGAAAGCCCCGTTCCCGCCGTCCCTCGCCCCGGTGCCGGCGATCAGTCCGGCCATCCCCGTGCCGTGGCCGTCGTAGTCGGTGAACTGATCGCCCGACTCATCGGGGGCGAAGTCCTTGCCCTGGAGCACCCGGCCGCGGAGATCCGGGTTGTTCTTGTCCACTCCGGAGTCGATCACCGCGACAGTGACACCCTCGCCCGTGCTGTGCTGCCAGATCTCCTCGGCGCCGAAGGCATCCAGGTGCCACTGCTGGGACCGGATGCCCTCCGCGTGAGCGGGCACGGATGCGATGCCCACCAGCAGCATCCCCAAGGCGGCCGAGGCGGTGACTCGGGCACGGCTCCGACGAATACTGCTGGTACGCATCTGCTTCCTCGCGCTGATCAGTCGATGACGGGCGGGGCCACGCGGCGGTTGCCCTGCTGCCAGGTCTCTTCGTCCTCGACCAGGTAGTCGGGACGCTCTCCGTTCTGCTCCTCGCGCTCACGCGACTGCGGGGTGCCTCCGCGGACGAGGCCGGAGCCGCCGGGCGTGAAGGGACGCGCGGCACCGGCGCCACCGGCCGTACCGGCTCGCTGGGCCTTGCCGCCGACGACGCCGCCGGTCTCGCCGGCGAGGCGACGTCCGCCGCTGATGCCGTTCTGGCCGGCCGCGCCGCCCATCGGGCCGCCCATGCCGTGACCGCCGCCCATGGGGCCGCGGCCCATGCCGGTTCCGTTGCGCCCGCCGGGCTCGTTGCCGATGACGGTGCTGCGCGGAATGCCCGTCTGGGGGCGTCCCTGCGTGTGGGGTACGGGCTTGCCGCCGCTGATGCCCTCGCGGGTGCCACCCAGCGGACCGGGCATACCACGCAGGCTGTTGGGCAGCTGGTTGCGCGTGCCGCCGGTGACGGGACCGGTGGGACCCAACGGCCCCGGGCCGCCCTTCCCCGTGATCGGGGGTGCGCCGAGGGGTGGAACGATCGGCGGCGTACCGCCGTCCGGCCTGGTGATCGGCGGCGGGCCGCCCGGGTTAGGCGTCTGCGGCCCGGTCGTGGTCGGCGGCGGCAGGGTCCCCACGCTGTCGATGCCGAGGTCCACCGGGACCTCGGGCCGCACCTCCGGCCGGATGACGTGCGTCGGCCCGGTCGGGTCACCGGACGGCGGGACGACGTTGGTGTCGGGGGTGGTGCGGGTGTCGGGCTGCGACCGGTTGTTCTGCGTCGTGCCCGAGTCCGAGCCCCTGTAGCGATCGCTGCTTTGAGGGTAGGAACCGATGTACTGGCTGTCGTCTCGGCTGTCGTCACCCTTCGGCACGAACGTCCCCGGCGGAGGCGGGAACGTCGGCGGCTGCATGCCGGACATCTGGGTGCTGGACCACTGGTAGGTGGCGGAGAGGCGTTCCATCTCAGCGGCGGCGGCCTGCTGGTTGGCGCGCTCCTTGCCTTCGATGGTGGCGAGTTCCTCGCTGGCCGTCCGCGCCTCGCGGGCGATGGTCTGCGAGTCCGGGTCGTTGCGGTACTTGAGCGCGGCTTCCAGGTTGGCCTTGGCGCTCTCGTAGGAGACGTACCGGGGGATGGCGCTGGCGGCCGCGGCGATGGCCGAGGCGTTGCCCTCCATCCAGTACGCGCCGTCGCTGCTGTAAGTGCCGAGGTCCGAGGTGGACTTGGCCACCGCGAGGGTCCACTCGGAGAACGCCTTCTCCGCCTCGCCCTCCCAGTCCATGTCCTTCATGCGGTCGACGAGTCGATCGGCGATCTCGGTGAGCTTCCTACCGGTCGAGCTCAGCACGCCGGCCGCGTCGCCGACGTAGAAGCTGCTGGCCTCGTTGAGCCACGTCAGCATCTGCTGGTGGCTCATGCCGCGGAAGTCGGTTCCGCCGACGCCTCCGCCGCCGTCACCGCCGTCTGACGGAATCATCTCTTTCGCCTCTTCCCCGTGTCCCCGTGTGTCCCGATGTGTCGGCCGCGCCTACTGGAAGGTTCCGCCGCCCGAGGTGCCCTCGCTGCCGGTGGCAGGCGGGTTGCCCTGTTCCGTCTTCTGCTGCTCGGACTTGTCGTGCGCGTCCTTCGTGCGTTCGTAGATGCCGCGCATCTTCAGCTTGATGTCCTCGTCCATCGTCTCGATGCCTTCCTGGGAGGCGAGGACGGCGATGCCGAGTCCTTCCAGGCAGTCCTTGAGGAGCTTGGACAGGTCCACCAGGCTCTGGCGCACCTTGGAGTACGAGGCGTAGGCGCTCTGCGCCTCGGCCCAAGCGGCGCCACCGCCGCCGAACTTGCTCCGGTCGACGGCGGAGACGGTGCCGTTCGGATCGGCCGCCACCTTCATCGTGCCGTCGAGCGAGTCGATGAGCTTGTCGACCTCGGTCTTGAATTCGCTGATGGAGTCGGCGCTGTATTTGACGGCCTGCGTCCGCATCCCGGCCGCCAGTCCATCCATCGGAGCTTGCATGCCCGCGTCCCTCCCCCGTGAACCACCATGCTGTGTACCGCACAAGTCTAGAAGTTCACTGTAGTCAGGAACGACGACAGTGCGCATCTCTCGGTTGCACAAGCAACGGACATCACATGGTTACGAATTGGGCACGGCGACGGCGGCTTGGGGGCGGATGGGGAGGCGGTTGACCGGGCGGCCGGTGGCGGCGCGTACGGCTGAGGCGACTGCGGCGGGTGAGGTGACGACGGGGACGGCGCTGGCGGCTTTGGCGCCGAAGGGGGCGACGACGTCGCGTTCTTCGACGAGTTTCACGATGCGAATGTCCGGGGCGTCCAGGGATGTCGGGAGTGCGTAGCCGGTGAAGTCGGGGTGGCGGACGACGCCTCGGGCGGTGCGGAGGTTCTCGGTGAGGGCCGCGCCGACGCCCTGGGTGACGCCGGCTTCGATGCGGACGGCGAGTTGGGCGGGGTTGAGGATGCGGCCGACGTCCTGGGCGACGGCCATCTCCACGACGCGTACGGCGCCGAGTTCGATGTCGACGTCGACGACGGCGCGGATGGCGCAGAAGGCCAGGCCGACGAAGGCGTCGCCCTGGCCGGCGTCGTCGAGGGGCTCGGTGGGGTGGGGGCGGCACTGGGCGGTGGCCCAGAGTTCCTTGCCGTCCATGGCCTCGGTGACCGTCGTGGAGAGGACGCCGTCGTACGAGGTGATCTTGCCGTCGGTGATCTGGAGGAGTTCGGTCGACATGCCGAACTTGTGGGCCAGCGGCTGGAGGAGCTGGGTGCGGACCATCTTGGCGGCCCGTTCCACGGCGCCGCCCGAGACCCAGGTGTGGCGGCCGTGGGCGGCCGGGCCGGCGGGGGGCTGGTCGGTGTCGACGGGGGCGACGTGGACCTCGTCGATGCCGAGGGTCTCCTGGACGATCTGGCGGGCGAGGGTGGAGAAGCCCGAACCCGTGTCGACGGCCGAGCAGATGACGGTGGCGACGCCGTCCATGACCCGCACGGTCGCCGTGGAGACCTCGTCGGTGCCTTCAGCGCCCAGCATGTGCACCATGCCGAGGGCGTAGCCCACGCCGCGTCGTACCGCGCCGGGTTCGCCGGCGCCCTCGGGGCCGCCGGGCAGCAGCCAGTCGTCCTCGGGCGTGTCCTTGGGGAGCGCGGGGAGCGGGAAGTCGCGTACGGCGGCGAGGAGTTCGGCCACGGGAGCCGGGCAGGTGACCGTCTGGCCGGTGGGCAGGATGTCGCCGGTGGCCATGACGTTCCGCATGCGCAGCTCGGCCGGGTCCACGCCCAGCTTGGCCGCCAGCTTGTCCATCTGGGCCTCGTAGGCGGCGCACACCTGCATCGCGCCCTCGCCCCGGACGTGGCCGGACGGCGGGTTGTTGGTGCGGACGGCCCAGCCTTCGACGAAGGCGTGCGGCACGACGTACGGGCCGCAGGCGAAGGCGACGGCCGCCGCGAGCGACTCGGACGACGAGTCGGCGTACGCGCCCGCGTCGAGCAGGATCTGCGCCTCGACCTTCACCAGGCGTCCCTCGGCGTCCGCGTGGTGCCGGTAGCGCAGCAGGGTGGGGTGGCGGTGGGCGTGGCCGAGGAAGGACTCCTCGCGCGTGGCGGTGAGCTTGACGGGGCAGCCGGTGCGCAGGGCGAGCAGGCCCAGCGGGATCTGGAAGCCGGGGTCCTCGCGGTCGCCGGTGGCGCCGGGGACGCCGGTGACGACCAGTCTGACCTGCTCGGGCGGCAGGCCGAAGCAGGCGGCGGCCAGGTCGCGGTCGGTGTGCGGGTCGGTCGAGGCCGTGTAGAGCTCGACGCCTCCGTCGGGGCGGGGCACGGCGAGTCCGGCCTCGGCGCCGATCGGTGCCGGGTCCTGGCGGCCGATCCGGTACAGGCCCTCGACGACGATCTCGCCCGTCGCGTCCGGGTCGCCGAAGCGCAGCGGAATGTGGCGGATCAGGTTGCCGTCGGGGTGCAGCGCGTCCGCCGCGAAGGCCTTCTCGGGGTCGGTCACCGGGTCGAGGATCTCGTAGTCGACGGTGATCGCGGCGGCCGCGAGCCGGGCGGTGTCGGGGTGGTCGGCGGCGACGGCGGCGATGGCCTCGCCGTGGTGGCGGACCAGGTCGGAGGCGAAGACGGGCCGGTCGGCGACCCGTCGGCCGTACGTCGCCGCGCCCGGCACGTCGGCGGCCGTCACCACGGCCCGTACGCCCGGCATGGCGGTCGCGGCCGACGTGTCGACGGAGACGATCCGCGCGTGCGGGTGCGGGGAGCGCAGGATCGCCGCCCAGAGCAGGCCTTCGGCCCACAGGTCGGAGGCGTACGGGAACGTGCCCTCGGTCTTCGCCCGTGCCTCGGCCTGCGGGAGCGAGGTGCCGAGGCCGTGCGCGGCCGGCTCCTGGCCCAGGGCCGCCGGGGCGTCCGGGAGCGGGATCGTGGGAATGGCGGTGGTCGCGTCGCTGCTCACGCCATGCCTCCGTCGTGCGGGTGGGGGATCTGGTGCGGGACACGGATCTCGTCGGAGGCCTCGGCCGCGGTGGCCGCGGCGCTCGCCTCGCGTTCGGCGACGACGTCCCGTACGGCTTCGAGCACGCCCCGGTAGCCGGAGCAGCGGCACAGGTTGCCGGCGAGTGCCTGCCGCGTCTCCAGGTCCGTGGGGGCGTGGTTGCCCTCCAGGAGGTCGTGCACCGTCATGCACATGCCGGGGATGCAGAAGCCGCACTGGACCGTGCCGCACTTGGACATCGCCCGCTGGACGTCGGACGGCTCGCCGTCGGCGGCGAGGCCCTCGACCGTCCGGACCTCGCTCCCGGCGGCGGTCGCCGCCGGGACCAGGCACGAGGCGACGAGCCGGCCGTCGACCTGCACGTTGCAGGCGCCGCACTCGCCCTGCGAGCAGCCGTCCTTCGCCCCGGCGAGGCCGAGCCGCTCGCGCAGCACGTAGAGCAGGGACTCCCCGATCCACGAGCCGGTGACGGGCCGGTCGGCCCCGTTGACCCGGAGGGTGTACGAGGTGTGGGGGTGTTCGTCGCTGTCGGTGGAGGCGTACGGGTTCGGAGCGGGGGTGGCGCCGGTGGCCGCGGGGGCCACCGGGTCGCCGTCGTGCTCGTCCGGTGCGGACTGCTCGTCGTCGCGTACGGGCTGCTCGCCGGACTCGGCGGGGCCGCTCGTCTCGTGGGGCTCGTCGAGGGCGTCCGGGCCGTCGGGACCGCCGTCCGGAGCCTGCTCGGAGGTCGTGTCCGAGGTGGCGGGGGCCTCGTCGGCGTCCGGGGCCGCCGTGGCCTCGTCGCCGTCCTGGCCGTCCTGGCCGTCCTCGGCGTCCCCGCCGTCCTCGGGCACGGCCTCCGCCGCCGGCTCCTCCGGGAGCGCCCAGGGCGCCGGAGCGCCGCCGGGCAGGGTCGCCGGGGCCTCGGCGTACGAGGCCGCGGTCGACGGGGCGAACTCGCCGGAGTCCTCCCCGGCCGCGTCGGGCGTCGCCGCCACGACCGGGATCTCCCACTGGCCGGTGGTGCCGGAGGCGGGCGTCGCCGCCTCGTCGAAGCGCCACTCGGCGGTCGCGTGCGGGTCCTGGTCGGCGTAGTCGGCGCGCGGGACGTAGTCGGCGTGCCCGATCCGCCCCTCGTAGGGGGACTGCCCGACCCCGTCGTCGTACCCGGGCTGTCCGTCGTACTCGGACGGGTACGCGGGCCGGCCCGCGTAGCCGTCCGCGCCCGGGTACTCCGGCTGACCCTCGTACTGCGGGTGTCCGGGGTACTCCGGCTGCTCGAAGTACTGGGTCTGCTCGGCCTCGGTCGGGACGTGGACCGTCCAGGAGCCGGTCGCCGCGGGGTCCGTGGCGGCGCGGTCGAGCGGCTGGAGCGGGGTGATCATCGGCGGTACGTAGCCGTGGCCGGGTGCTTCGAGGGGGACGCCGTCGAGCATGAAGTCGGGGGGCAGCTGGACGAACGCGGTGGCGTCGCCGTCGTACCCCTCGCTCTGCGGGATCGGCTCCCAGCCGCCCGGGTAGCCGCCCTGGCCGGTGGTCCGGTCGTCGGTGCTCACGACAGTGCCCTCCCCAGAGCGCGTCGGGCGAGTGCGGCGACGGTGCGCCGCAGGTGCAGTACGCCGGGCGACAGCTGTTCGTCGCCCGGCGGGTCCGGGATGCAGGCGGCGGCGACGTACTCGCCGAAGGCGGCGAGCGCCTCGGGGGCGAGGCCGCGGTCGTTGTCCCAGTCGACGAGGGAGGCGATCCAGCGCTCGGCCTCCAGCGGGCGCAGCGGCATCGGCGCGACGGCGCCGACCGCGCAGCGCACGCCGCGGCGGGCCGGGTCGAGGACGACGGCGACGGAGGCGGTGGCGCGGGCCGGGCCGGTGCGGCCGGTGGCCTTGACGAAGACCTGGGGGGCGTGGAGCAGGGGTACGCGGACGAAGGCGACGAGCTCGCCGGGGGCGAGGAGGTCGCGGCCCGCGAGGAGGTGGGAGACGGGGATCTCGCGGCTGCCGAGCGGCCCGAGGACGACGAGGTCGGCCTCCAGGGCGGCGAGGACGGGCAGCGAGTCGCCGGTGGGCGCCGCGGTGACGACGTTGCCGCCGAGGGTGCCGGCGTTGCGGATCTGGGGCGGTCCGGCGGCGCGGGAGGCAGCGGCGAGGGCCGGGATGAGCGCGGCGAAGTCGGGGCGGCCCATGCGGGCGTGCGTGAGGCCGGCGCCGAGGAGGGCGTGGCCGTCCTGGTACTGCCAGCCGCGGATCTCGTTGATGCGGCTCAGGCCGACGAGTCCGGCGGGGCGGAGCTGACCTCTGTTGACGGCGGCCATCAGGTCGGTGCCACCGGCGACGGGCACGGCGGCCGGCATGGCCGTGAGTGCCGCCACGGCCTCGTCGAGCGAGGCGGGCAGCGTCACGGACTGCGCCGTCTGTGGTGCGTGCGTGGTCAACCCGCTGCCCCTTCCCGGTGTCCCGGTGGTCCCCGACTGTGCCCGGCCGTCGCGCCTGCTGTCACGTCTGCTGTCGCGCCTGCGTGTGGGCGTACCGTACGTGCTCACACGCCGGACGTGGCAACTCTGGCACATCTTCCGAGCCGTCCGGCGCGAGGGTCCGCGAAGGACTGTTCCGTCCGGGACGCCCTGGGAGTGACGGTAACTTCCCTTTCGCCGCTCTTGGGTGACACGAGGACGTCGGGTCCCTCACACCGTCGGCGCCGGGGGGTCCCCGACGTCGACGGCGCGGCTCTCACACGATCGGCGTCGGGGCTTTCGGGCGTCGCCGTCGGGTCTCTCACACGTTCGGGGGCGCCCCCTCGATCGGGCGGCCGAGGATGCCGGGGCGCCGCTGCCGGGGGTGGGGGCCCGCGGGTGGCCGGTAGTCGACGCCGAGGGCGTCGAGACGCCGGTAGTGGGCGGTCATGCGGCGCTCGAATCCGGCGTAGTCGCGCGCGTCCGGCGCGGGCAGCGCGGACCAGGCGACCTCGGCGAACGCGGCGAGGCGGGGGAAGACCTGGTAGTCGACGCGGGCGCGGTTCTCCATGACCTCCGTCCAGACGTTGGCCTGGGTTCCCAGGATGTGGGCGGCGGCCTCCGGTGGGAGGCCGGGCGGGACGGGTTCGAAGCGGTAGACGTCCTCCAGGGTGCGGACGAAGCCGATGGGCACCGGCTCGTCCTCGCCGGCCGCCTGGCGGTGGTCCAGGTACACGTGCTGTTCGGGGCACATGACGACGTCGTGCCCGGCGGTGGCGGCGGCGATCCCGCCGCCGTAGCCCCGCCAGGAGGACACGGCCGCGCCTTCCGCGAGGCCGCCCTCCAGGATCTCGTCCCAGCCGATGAGGCGGCGTCCGCGGTCGGCGAGCCAGCGGTCGAAGTGGCGGATGAACCAGGACTGGAGCTCGTCCTCGTCGGCGAGGCCGAGTTCCTTGATGCGGGCCTGGGCGGCCGGGGAGGCCTTCCACTGGTCCTTGGGGCACTCGTCGCCGCCGACGTGGACGAAGGTGGACGGGAAGAGGTCGAGGACCTCCTCGAAGACGCCCTCGTAGAAGCGCAGGACGGCGTCGGTCGGGGCGAGGGTGTTCGGGTTGACGCCCCAGGTGTCCCAGACGGTGAGGGCGGCGGTGTCGACGACGTCGGTGTTGCCGAGTTCGGGGTACGCGGAGATCGCGGCCTGCGAGTGGCCGGGGAGGTCGATCTCGGGGACGACGGTGATGTGCCGTTCGGCGGCGTACGCGACGATCTCGCGGATGTCGTCCTGGGTGTAGGAGCCGCCGTGGGGGGTCTCGGTCCAGAGCGGCGAGGCCCGGTGGCCCCATTTGGTGCGGGAGCGCCAGGAGCCGGCCTCGGTGAGCCGGGGGTGGCGCTTGATCTCGATGCGCCAGCCCTGGTCGTCGGTGAGGTGGAAGTGGAAGACGTTCAGCTTGTGGGCGGCGAGCAGGTCGAGGTACCGCAGGACGTCGTCCTTGGGCGTGAAGTGCCGGGAGACGTCGAGGAGGAGGCCGCGCCAGCCGAAGCGGGGGGCGTCCTCGACGGTCGTGCACGGGAGGGACCGGCCCCCGTCCTTCCGTACGGGCGCCTTGCGGTACGCGTCGGGGCCGAGGAGCTGGCGGAGGGTCTGGGCGCCCCAGAAGACGCCCGCGGGGCCGCCGCCCTCGATGACGACGGCCGTGTCGGGGGTCCCGGTGGTGAGGCGGTAGCCCTCGGAGCCGTACCGGCGCTCCACCTCCTCGCCGATCCGCAGCCGGATCGCGTGCGGTCCCGTGCCGTCGGCGAGCGGAAGTCCGGTGGCGGGTCCCAGGGCGGACCGCAGCCAGCGGGCGGTGGATGCGGTGCCGGGTCCGGCGTCGATCGTGGTCCGTTCGTCGAGCGTGAGGGAGCCGGGGGCGCCGCCCCGGTGCTCGACCGTCAGGGGTGCCGGGATCAGGTCCGTTTCGGAGGTCATCGCGTCAGTCCTTCACCGCCCCGCCCAGTCCGGAGACCAGGCGGCGCTGTACGAGTACGAAGAAGACGAGCACCGGAACCGTCATCACGGTCGAGCCGGCCATGATGCCTCCCCAGTCGTTCTCGTCGGGTTTGAAGAAGACGAGCAGCGCCATGGGGAGGGTCGACTGCGAGGTGTCGCTGATGAGGAACGACTTCGCGAAGAGGAAGTCGTTCCAGGTCGAGATGAACGAGAAGACGCTGGTCGCCACGAGGCCGGGGAGGACCAGCGGGAAGAGGATCTGCCACAGGAACCGGGTGCGGCTCGCGCCGTCGATCTGCGCCTGTTCCTCCAGGGCTTCGGGGACGGCCCTGACGAAGCCGCGGAGCATCCAGATCGCGAACGGCAGGGAGAACGCGATGTGCGGCAGGATCAGCGAGCCGAGGGTGTTCAGCTGTCCGAGGTCCCGCATGAGGAAGAAGAGCGGGATGGTCAGTGCCTCGACCGGCACCATCTGGGCGACGAGGAACATGACCAGGAGTGTCGTCCGGAACCGGAAGCGGAACCGGGTGACGGCCGTCGCCGCGAGGAAGGCGATCAGCGCGGAGGCGAGGACGACCGTGCCCGCCACGATCAGCGAGTTGACGAAGTAGCGGCCGAACTCCTGTTGTTCGAAGACCCTTCGGAACGAGTCGAGCGACGGCGCGAGCGTCCACGGCCTGGGGTCCGTCGACTGGATCTCGCCCGCCGGTTTGAACGCCGAGAGGACCATCCAGTACAGCGGGAAGGCGACGGCGGCCGCCACGAGGAGGGTGGCGGCCTCGGCGGCGAGCCGCCCGGGACGCCGGATCCGGAGGGCGTTCACAGTTCTTCTCCCTGGCGTCGGAGCAGCCGCAGGTAGACGAGGGTCACGGCCAGCAGCATGAGGAGCATGACGACGCCGATCGCCGAGCCCAGGCCGTACTGGGAGGAGGCGAAGGCCTTCTGGTAGGCGTAGACGTTGAGGACGAGGTTCTGGCCGGCGATGCCGCCGCCGTTGGTCATCACTTGACATCCTCCGCCCTGAACAGGGCGAGGTCCCTTCTCAGGCCGTGTGCGGCCTGGTGGGTGGTTGACGCTTCGCAGACCGGGTGCCCCCGAGGTCTCCACGTCCTGACACCGCCTGCCCGGCGGCGTGATCGATGTTGCGCCCCGCGTTGGTGTCCGCGTTGCCCTCGAACCCGCAGCCGGGGTTCTTGCAGACGAAACGGGCTTGGGTTTCCCGGCTTCCGAGGACGATGACGCCGCAGGCGGAGCAGCGTCGGGAGGTGTTCGGGGCGGGGACCTTGACCACGATTCCGCCGCGGTCGGCGGTCTTGTACTCCAGCATGGTCACCGTGCGACCCCACGCCTCGCCGGAGATCGCCCGGTTCAGTCCGGCCTTCTGGCGGACATTCCGCCCGGGGGCTTCCACAGTCCCTCTGACGGACTTGACCATGTGGGTGATGGCCAGGTCTTCCAACCCGATGCGCGAGAACGTCTCGGCGATGTCAGTGGTGGTCTTGTGCTGCCAGTCGACCACTCGGCGCTTGGCTGTCGCGCGGAGCTGGGCGATCTGGCCATACGTACGGGTCAGACGACGCGAGTTCCTCTCACCGGGCTTGCGGGCGCGACACCTGCGGTCCTTGGTCTTCTCCAGCCGACGCAGCCGTTCGGCCTCACCCCTGGTGAGCCAGGGGCCGTGGTCACGGAATGTGCCGTCGGACAGGGCGAGCGGCTTGGCAATACCCCGGTCGATACCCACGGTCGGCCCGGCGTGCGGAGCCGGCTCGGGCACCTCGCTCTGGACTCGGAAGACGACATGCCAACCGTCCGCTTCCTTCACCAGCCGCGCCCCCGTGACCCGGTTTCCCTTGTCGGCGCGCTCACCGACTGGGAGACCCTTCGTCCAGCGGAAGCGGACGTGCCCGATCTTCGGCACCCGCATACGCCCCCACCGCCGGTTCAACCTGACGATCTGGAGATCGCGACCCTGCGGGATGTCGACGGTCATGCGCGAGCGGAAGCGGCCCTTGAAGGCCGGGGCCTGGGCGCGGCCGTCCCAGCAGTTGCGCCACGCCTGGAAGTACGTCTTCAGTACCGCCTGCGCCGCCTGCGCGGGCAGAACGCCGAGCCAGGGAAGATCCTTACGGCCCTGCCGGATCGCCTCGTCCGCCGCGCCGAGGGTCCGCTTGTCCTTGGGGAGCATCGTCCACCAGTCATGAACGAGATTCCACAACGCGCGGGCAGCATGCCCCTGCCCCTCAGCCGCCCACGCCTGAACAGGCGTGAGACAGATCCGGGCCCTGTGACTGCGCTGACGCTTCAACACCGCCCCCATCCCCGCCCGTTGACCCCTGCCGATGAGGCGACAGCCGGGAACACCCGGGTCACCGACAACAACAACGCTATGCGGTCACCTCGGACACCGGGCCTCAAATGACAGGAATCCTCGTATACTGGCCATAATTCGCACGTTCACGCGAGTCCCTGCCATCAGTTCCGACGCCGATTGATCACCGACACCCCGGCCCACACCCTTGCGCGCGACCCCGCCATTGATGGCGGCCCCCTGGAGACTTGGGGCGGCCAGCGGCCCGCGAAGACGTCGGTGCGGTAGTAGAGGGCGCGGACGCCGACGAAGAGCGGGGCGCCGTAGACCTTGCCGGCGACGGTGACGGACCGCTTCGCGGTGGGGTCGGTGTCCTTGGTCTCGTCCCAGGCGGCGAACTCGGCGCTGATGTCGGCGAGTCCGCCGTCCTTCACGTAGCCGGCGGTGTCGGTGTTGCCGTACTCGATGAGGTCGGGGGCCGACGCGGGGTCGTTGAAGGCGGCTTTGACGCGCTGGGCGCGGGTCTCGACGGGGATGTACTCGACCTCGACCTCGGTGCCCTGGTGCCGCTCCTCGAAGGCGGCGACGGCCTGCTCGACGACCTGTTCCTTGGGCTTGTTGCTCACCTCCTGGAAGAGCCAGACGCGCAGGGTGCCGGTCTTCTCGTCCGCCGTGGACGTGCCGTCGGACGTCTGGGGGGCGCAGGCGGTGGCGGTGAGTGCGGCCAGCAGGAGCAGGGCGGCCGGGGTGGCGAGGCGGGCGGGCAGCTTCATGTCGGAATCCCCTCCGGAAGTGCGCGTTGCAACATGTGCAATGGATGTTTCGCTCTGCACAACACGTGTGAGGCTAGGTGCGACCCCGGCGACCCGACAAGAGGTCTCGACCACCTCAACCACTCCGTGACCGGCGGAAGCACCCTGCGCAACGGCCGCACGGCCCCGGCGCGGTCTCCGGGTCTCGGCGGCCGCACGGCCCCGGCGCGGCCGCCGGGACCCGGAGAAACGGGACGGCCCCCGTCGTGCGCACCGAAGTACGCACGACGGGGGCCGTCCCCGACGTCAGGACCCGCTTACTTGTCCTTGCCGCCCTTGTCCTTGTCGCCGCCGCCGGCACCCATGGAGTCGTAGATCTCCTTGCACATGGGACAGACCGGGTACTTCTTGGGGTCGCGCCCCGGTACCCAGACCTTGCCGCACAGCGCCACGACGGGGGTGCCGTCGAGGGCGCTCGCCATGATCTTGTCCTTCTGGACGTAATGGGCGTAGCGCTCGTGGTCGCCGTCACCGTGGGACACCTGCGGCGTCGGCTCGACGAGGGTCCCCGTACCTGCCCCGCGCTCGGGCTCGAGAGTGCTCATAAAGGCCAAGGGTACTGAAAGCCGGGGCTCAGTTGAGGGACGGGTCGTCCGGGTACGTCGCGATCATCGCGAGCTCGCCCCGCTGGCGGCGCAGCACCTGGCGCCAGAGGGTCTCGGGGTGCGGCGAGGACACGTCGCCGGGTTCGGACTCGACCACGTACCAGGCGCCGTCGTCGAGCTCGGACTCCAGTTGACCGGGGCCCCAGCCCGCGTATCCCGCGAAGATCCGGAGCGAGCCGAGCGCGGGACCGAGCAGTTCGGGCGGGGTCTCCAGGTCGACCAGGCCGATCGCCCCGTACACCCGCCGCCAGCCGAGGGGACCCTCGTCGCCGGGGATGACGGCGACGCCGAGCGCCGCGTCGAGGGAGACGGGCCCGCCCTGGAAGACGACGCCGGGTTCGCCGGCGAGCCCGGCCCAGGGGGCGAGGATGTCGGAGACGGTTATCGGTGTCGGCCGGTTGAGGACCACGCCGAGCGAGCCCTCGTCGTCGTGGTCGAGCAGCAGGACCACCGCGCGGTCGAAGTTCGGGTCCGCCAGCGCGGGTGTGGCCACGAGTAGCCGTCCTGTGAGCGAGGACACCTCGGTCATGCGACACATGATCCCGCATGTTCGGCCTTCGCGTGGGGTTGTCGGACGGGATGCGGGGAAGGCGGCGACCGTCGCGGTCCCCGCCGCAGGTGGGAGGGGAGGGGGCGGAGCCTCCGGACCGCCCCGCCGAGCCAAGCGGACGGTGACACTCCGCAAGATCACGGGGACAGAGGGTGTTGTGCCGAATTCATTACATCTGACAGACCCCCCGAGGCACCCGAACGGGGTCTCATGGCCCCTTACCCTTTTCACTGGCCACCCGACCGACCTCACTCCGGAACGCGAGATTCATGACCGGCACAGACGATGTCCTGCTTGTCCACGGCGGAACCCCGCTGGAGGGCGAGATCCGCGTCCGCGGCGCGAAGAACCTCGTGCCCAAGGCGATGGTCGCCGCACTGCTCGGCAGCGGCCCCAGCCGCCTGCGCAACGTGCCCGACATCCGTGACGTCCGCGTCGTCCGCGGGCTGCTCCAGCTGCACGGCGTGACGGTCCGCCCGGGCGAGGAGCCCGGCGAGCTCGTCCTCGACCCGACGCACGTCGAGTCCGCGAACGTCGCCGACATCGACGCCCACGCCGGTTCGTCCCGCATCCCGATCCTCTTCTGCGGCCCGCTGCTGCACCGCCTCGGCCACGCCTTCATCCCGGGTCTGGGCGGCTGCGACATCGGCGGCCGGCCCATCGACTTCCACTTCGACGTGCTGCGCCAGTTCGGCGCCACCATCGAGAAGCGCGAGGGCGGCCAGTACCTGGAGGCGCCGCAGCGTCTTCGCGGTTGCAAGATCCGGCTGCCGTACCCGTCGGTCGGCTCGACCGAGCAGGTGCTGCTGACGGCGGTGCTCGCCGAGGGCGTCACCGAGCTGTCGAACGCGGCCGTGGAGCCCGAGATCGAGGACCTGATCTGCGTCCTGCAGAAAATGGGCGCGATCATCTCCATGGACACCGACCGGACCATCCGGATCACCGGTGTCGACCGCCTCGACGGTTACACCCACCGGGCGCTCTCGGACCGCCTGGAGGCGGCCTCCTGGGCGTCGGCCGCGCTCGCGACCGAGGGCAACATCTACGTGCGCGGCGCCCAGCAGCGCTCGATGATGACCTTCCTCAACACGTACCGGAAGGTCGGCGGCGCCTTCGAGATCGACGACGAGGGCATCCGCTTCTGGCACCCCGGCGGCTCGCTCAACGCGATCCACCTGGAGACGGACGTGCACCCCGGCTTCCAGACGGACTGGCAGCAGCCGCTGGTCGTGGCCCTGACCCAGGCCTCGGGCCTCTCCATCGTCCACGAGACGGTCTACGAGTCCCGGCTCGGCTTCACCTCCGCGCTGAACCAGATGGGCGCGCACATCCAGCTGTACCGCGAGTGCCTCGGCGGCTCCGACTGCCGCTTCGGCCAGCGGAACTTCCTGCACTCGGCGGTCGTGTCGGGACCGACCCGGCTCCAGGGCTCCGACCTGGTCATCCCCGACCTCCGCGGCGGCTTCTCGTACCTCATCGCGGCCCTCGCCGCCCAGGGCACCTCGCGTGTCCACGGCATCGACCTCATCAACCGCGGCTACGAGAACTTCATGGAGAAGCTCGTCGAGCTCGGCGCCAAGGTCGAGCTCCCGGGCAGCGCGCTGGTCTGAGCCTTCACGGGGCCCCGCGGGGCCCGTACGACGCCACGGGGCCTCTCCACGAGGCCCCGTGCGGCGTCTCCGGGCCTCGCCGGCAGGCGCTGTAAGGCGTCAAGGGGCCTCACGGGGCCGTACAAGGGCAAACGAAAGGGCGGCCACCCCCTGACAGGGTGGCCGCCCTTTCGGCGCCTCTAGGCTGCCTTACTTGCCCTTGGCGGCTTCCTTGAGCTTCGAGCCCGCGGAGACCTTCACGCTGTAGCCGGCCGGGATGTTGATCGGGTCGCCGGTCTGCGGGTTACGAGCGGTGCGAGCGGCACGGTGGGTGCGCTCGAAGGTCAGGAAGCCGGGGATGGTGACCTTCTCGTCACCCTTGGCGACGACCTCACCGACGGTCTCGGCGAGAGCGGCCAGCACGGCGTCGGCGTCCTTGCGGGTCACCTCGGCGCGGTCGGCCAGGGCGGCCACCAGCTCACTGCGGTTCATGTTGTTACTCCCGTGTTCTTCTTGCCTGTGAGGCGTGCCACGCGGCGGAAGCCGCGCGATTGGGTACAGCGAAGCCGATGCTGCCAGGGCCCTCGGACAGTCCCCGGACCCGGGTCTAATGACAGACCCTCGCGCCCAAACACGCATCCTGCCCCCACCAGCGGCGGGAACGCCAATCCGGCACCCCCTGGGGTCACACGAAAAGCGCCAGCGCCCCGTCGTGGTGACGTTCTGTCGACTCCCGCCGACTCCGCGAAAGGAACGCGGAGCCGAAAAGCAACCCTAAAGGCGGGTTTACGGCTCCGCGAATCGCGACGCGCCGTCAGCGCCCGCTCGGCGCACCGCCGGAGGTCGCCGCCTTCGCCGCGTTGCGCACCGCGCCGGCGACCGCACCCGCGACCTTGTCGTTGAAGACCGACGGGATGATGTAGTTCGGGTTGAGCTCGTCCTCGGAGACTACGTCGGCGAGGGCCGAGGCGGCCGCCAGCATCATCTCGGTGTTGACCGTGCGGGACTGGGCGTCCAGCAGACCGCGGAAGACACCGGGGAAGACCAGCACGTTGTTGATCTGGTTCGGGAAGTCCGAGCGGCCGGTGGCGACGACGGCGGCCGTCTGGCGCGCGGCGGCCGGGTCGACCTCCGGGTCGGGGTTCGCGAGCGCGAACACGATGGCGCCCTCCGCCATGGCGGCGACGTCCGCCGCACCGAGCAGGTTCGGGGCCGAGACGCCGATGAAGACGTCCGCGCCGACGACGGCCTCCTTGAGGGTGCCGGTGACGCCCTCGGGGTTCGTGTTGTCGGCGATCCAGCGCAGCGGCGAGTCGGCCGGGGCCTCCACCAGGTCCTCGCGGTCCGCGTGCACGACGCCGTGGATGTCGGCGACGACCGCGTGCTTGACGCCCGCCGCGATCAGCAGCTTCAGGATGGCCGTACCGGCCGCGCCGGCACCGGACATGACGACCCGTACGTCGCCGATGCCCTTGCCGACCACGCGCAGCGCGTTGGTGAGGGCGGCGAGGACGACGATGGCGGTGCCGTGCTGGTCGTCGTGGAAGACGGGGATGTCGAGGGCCTCGCGCAGCCGGGCCTCGATCTCGAAGCAGCGGGGCGCGGAGATGTCCTCCAGGTTGATGCCCGCGAAGCCGGGGGCGATCGCCTTGACGATCGCGACGATCTCGTCGGTGTCCTGGGTGTCCAGGCAGAGCGGCCAGGCGTCGATGTCGGCGAAGCGCTTGAACAGGGCCGCCTTGCCCTCCATGACCGGCATCGCGGCCATCGGGCCGATGTTGCCGAGGCCGAGGACGGCGGAGCCGTCGGTGACGACCGCGACGGTGTTGCGCTTGATGGTGAGGCGGCGGGCGTCCTCGGGGTTCTCGGCGATCGCCATGCACACGCGGGCGACGCCAGGGGTGTAGATCATGGAGAGGTCGTCACGGTTGCGGATGGGGTGCTTGGACGCCATCTCGATCTTGCCGCCGAGGTGCATCAGGAACGTACGGTCGGAGACCTTGCCGAGGACGACGCCCTCGATGGTGCGCAGCTGCTCGACGATCTCGTCGGCGTGCGCGGTGGAGGTCGCGGCGATGGTGACGTCGATGCGGAGCTTCTCGTGGCCGGAGGCGGTCACGTCGAGGCCGGTGACGGATCCGCCGTGGGACTCCACCGCCGTGGTGAGCTGGGAGACCGCGGTTCCGCTGGCGGGAACCTCCAGCCGGACCGTCATCGAATACGAGACGCTGGGCGCCGTTGCCATGGCCGAGTTCCTCTGCTTTCCCTGAGCTTCGTTGCTACGCCGCCCCGGCTGGTTGCCTGGCGGCGCCCTCCGATGGTCGCACCTACCTGCCGGTAGCAGGTAATGCGGTCATTTTGTTTTCGGAAAGTAGTTTCCACCATACGAGAAGTCTTCGGGAAACAGAAGAGGTCCCCGCCACCGAGTGGTGGCGGGGACCTCGACTTCGTACTTACATCTGAGTGGCACCGACCCGCCATGCTCGCCTCGCGGCAAGTGGTCCCTCTGAGGGACGAAGGTTGGGCCCGGGGGCTTGGATCGAGCCGGTGCCACGACAAGGCTAACAAACCACCCTGCCCGGTGATTCCAGCGCCACAGGTTGACCTGAATCAGCCCCGCGGTCTTGACGGACGCCGGGCCGGACGGGCCTCGGCCTCGGCGGGCGCGGGACCCGCGGGGCCGGGCGGGCGCCGGCCCCGCGGCCGGCGCCGTCCCCGGTCAGTCCCGCAGCAGGTCCGGAACCCCGGCCTCGTCCGGCATGTCGCGGTCGCCCGAGAGCACCGTGAGGGCCTGCGTGGACCGGGTGAGGGCCACGTACAGGACCCGCAGACCGGCCGGGGACTCGTCGGCGATCTCCGCGGGCGAGACGACCACCGTCGCGTCGTACTCCAGGCCCTTCGCCTCCAGGGAGCCGAGGGCCACCACCCGGTCGCCCAGCTCGGCGAGCCAGCCGGCCGCCTCCTTGCGCCGGTTCATGGCGACGACGACGCCGACCGTGCCCTCCACCCGCTCCAGGAGCAGCCGCGCCTCGGACCGTACGCTTTCGGCCAGATCCGCCTTCTCCGGAACCGCCACGAAACGGGGCTCGACACCCGTCGAGCGGACCGCGCGCGGCGACTCCTTGCCCGGCATGGCCAGGGCGAGGACCTTGGCGGCGAGCTCGGCGATCTCGGCCGGGTTGCGGTAGTTCACGGTCAGCTCGAACCGGCGCCGCGGCCGCGAACCGAGCGCCTCGTCCCGGGCCTCCGCGGCCTCGTCCGGGTCCGACCAGGAGGACTGCGCCGGGTCGCCGACGACCGTCCAGGTGGCGTGCCGACCGCGCCGGCCGACCATCCGCCACTGCATGGGCGTCAGGTCCTGGGCCTCGTCGACGATCACGTGCGCGTACTCGGTGCGCTCCGCCGCGAGCCGCTCGGCCCGCTCGCGCTGCGTCTCCTCGCGTACGGGCATGAGCTCCTCCAGGCCCGTCAGCTGGTCCAGCGGGTCGTACTCCCGCTTCTTGCGGGGCCGGGCCGGGGCACCGACGAGCGTCTGCAGCTCGTCGAGGAGGGCCACGTCGTGCACGGACAGCTCCCGGCGGCGCAGCGAACGGGCGAGCCGCCGCACCTCGCCGGGGTTGAGGATGCGCCGGGCCCAGCGGCCGAGCCGCCGCTCGTCGGCCATCGCGTCGAGGACCTGGCGCGGGGTGAGCTCCGGCCACCAGGCGTCGAGGAAGCCGAGGAAGGAGTCCTCGGTGGAGACGTCCTCGTCGAAGGAGGAACGCAGTTCGGCGGCGAGCTCGGGGTCGCTGTGCCGGCCGGACGCGCCGGACTTCGCGTACAGCGCGTCGAGGAGCAGGCGGCGGGCGCGCGGGCGCAGCAGGTTGACGGGGGCGGTGCCGCCCAGGACGTTGTGGCGGATGCGCCGCAGGTCCTCGGCCTCCAGCTCGATGCGGCGGCCGAAGGCGACGACCCGCAGCCGCGTGGGCGTCCCGGCGGGCACCGCGGCCTCGTCCTCCCCCAGCTCGGGCTGGATCCTCGGCGCCGGGGTCTCCAGGGCGCCGCGGGCCGCCTTCCGCAGCACGTGGACCATGCGGGAGGAACCCTTGACCCGGGCGACGGCCGGCTCGTCGTACGCCGTGGCCTCGGCCCCGTCGACGAGCGACCCGACGGCGCGGATCGCGACCTGGCCCTCCTCGCCGAGCGAGGGCAGGACGCCCTCCGTGTACGAGACGAGGAGCGGGGTCGGCGAGACGATCAGGATGCCGCCCGCGTACCGCCGGCGGTCCTGGTAGAGCAGGTACGCGGCCCGGTGCAGCGCGACCGCCGTCTTCCCGGTCCCCGGCCCGCCCTCGACGTACGTGACGGAGGCGGCGGGAGCACGGATGACGAGGTCCTGCTCCGCCTGGATGGACGACACGATGTCCCGCATGGTGTGGCTGCGGGCCTGGCCGAGGGCGGCCATCAGGGCGCCGTCGCCGATGACGGGCAGTTCGTTCCCGCCGAGGGTGGCCCGCAGCTCCGGGCGCATCAGGTCGTCCTCGACGCCGAGGACCTGACGGCCCTTGGAGCGGATGACCCGGCGGCGCACGACCCGGCCCGGATCGACCGGGGTCGACCGGTAGAAGGGCGCGGCGGCGGGCGCGCGCCAGTCGATCACCAGGGGGGCGTAGTCGGAGTCGAGGACGCCGATCCGGCCGATGTGGAGGGTCTCCCCGATCTCGGCGGTGCTGTCGGGGCGCACGGCGTCCTCCGCGGGCTCGACCGAGGTGTAGGCGCCGTCGGGCCCCTTCTTCCCGTCCTTGCCGTACAGCAGGTCGATCCGGCCGAAGAGGAAGTCCTCGAACTCGTTGTTGAGCCGGTTGAGATGGATGCCGGCGCGGAACACCTGCGCGTCGCGCTCGGCGAGGGCGCCGGGCGTGCCGACCTGGCCCCGCTGGGCCGCGTCGTTCATCAGGAACTCCGCCTCGTGGATCTTCTCCTCCAGACGGCGGTAGACCTGATCCAGATGTTCCTGCTCGACACCGATCTCACGGTCCCTGACCGTGTCCACGGCTTCCTGCGCGGCCACCTAAGGCCCCCTTCTCACGTGCACTGGGCAGCCGTCGAGCGTACGCCACCAGGGGGCACCGTGTCAGGCGCGGTCACCCTCCGCGGGAAGATCGCGCGGAACGCCGGGCGGCGGGTCGTCGTGCAGCAGCAGCTGGAAGAGGTGGTGGTCACGCCACTCGCCGTCGATGTGCAGGAACTTCGGCGCCGTGCCGATCCGCGTGAACCCGCTCTTCTCCAGGACCCGTTGCGAGGCGAAGTTGTCCAGCATCGTCCCCGCCTCGATCCGGTGCAGCCCCAGCTCCTCGCGCGCCGCCCGGCACACCTCGGCGACCAGCGCGGACGCGACACCACGGCCCGTGTACGCCTCCGCCACCCAGTAGCCCAACGACGCGCTGCACAGCGGCCCGAGGACGATGCCCGACAGGATCGCCGCCCCCACGATCCGCTCCCCGTCCACGGCGAACCACCGCGCCGCGCCGTCCGCCAGTCGCTCCGCCTGCGCCTCCGCCGTGTAATACCCCTCGGCGCGGTACGGCTCCCTCGGCCTCATGTACCGCCGGTTCCTCACCAGCGCCGCCGCGAGCTCCCCCGCGTCCCCCGCCCCCGCCACCCGAACCCTCACCCCACCCATCCCCCCACGC
>NZ_JNWK01000054.1 GCF_000716445.1 Streptomyces wedmorensis | reverse complement strand
GCTGGGGTGGCCGGGTGGTTGGCGGAGTCGAGTTACCTGATCACGGGGGGTGGGGCGGTGCATTGGGATTGGGAGGGGTTGCCGGTGTTGGGGGCGTGTGTGGTGGGGGTGATGGTGGCGGCGGGGGTGGCGTCGGTGCCGATGGTGCGGAGGCATGTGGATCCGGAGCAGATTCGGCGGGACTGACGGGTGGGTGTGGGCGGGGCGATGAGTTTTCGGTGGGGTGGCGGTCTGAGTGGGTGGTTGATCGCCGAGTGCTGAGGAGATGGTCGTGGCTGGGAACGTCGTGAAGGGGCCTGCGAGCTACTTTCCGTCGATCGAGAAGAGGTACGGGCGGCCGGTCGGGGAGTGGAAGGAGCTGATCGGGGCGTCGCCGTTGGGGAGGCACATGGAGTTGGTGGCGTGGTTGAAGGATGAGTACGGGATGGGCCACGGGCACGCGAACGCGCTCGTGGCCCATGCGTTGGCCGAGGGGAAGTAGGAGCGGCGGGGCGGGGTCACGCGGCGAGGGTGTGGGTGGTGCGGCGGGTGACTCGGGTGGTGAGGGCGAGGGTGGCGGCGGCGGTGGTGGCGCCGGCGAGGAGGGCGGTCCACCAGAGGGTGGCGGGGCCGAGGGTGGTGTAGGTGGCGACGCCGAGGGTGAGGGCGGCGAACCGGGCGACGCCCCAGGTCCAGCTGAAGGCGCCCTGGTAGCGGCCGCGGGCGTGGGCGGGTGCGAGGTTGGCGATGACTCCGGCGGCGATGCCGGCGACGACGACCTCGCCGAGGGACCAGACGACGACCGAGAGCGTGTAGCCGGCGATGCCGTCGGCGAGGCCGGTGAGGGCGACGCCGAGGGCGATGAGGGCGCTGCCCGCGCTCTGCACCGCGAGCTGCGGGAGGCGGGCGAGCCGGGCGGTGGCGAACGGCTGGAGGGCGACGACCAGGACGGCGTTGACCGCTGCCATCGCTCCGTACACCGCGGGAGAGAGGCCGCTGTCGTGGATGGCGAGCGGCAGGGCGACCTCGGTGAGCGAGTAGACGAAGAGCTGGACGCCGAAGAGGGGGAGCAGGAGGAGGGCGAGGCGGTCGCGGAGGACGACGCCGTAGCCGATGCCGTCCGTGGCCGCCTCGGTGGTGGGCGTGCGCTTGGGTTCCCGCAGCCGGACCGCGACGACCAGGGCGAAGAGGAGCATCGAGCCCGCGTCGACGGCGAAGAGCAGCCAGTAGCCCACGGCGGCGAGGTAGCCGCCGAGGACGCCGGCGACGGCGGTGCCGATGTTCACGCCCCAGCCGAAGAGGGCGTACGCGCGCTGGCGTCGGTCGCTGTCGACGGCGTCGGCGAGGAGCGCGAACGCGGCCGGGGACACGGTGCTGCCGGCCGCGCTGATCAGCAGGGCGGCCGCGGCCATCGTCCAGACGCCGGGGGCGAGGAAGAGGGCGCCCTGGGCGGACGCGGCGCCGATGAGGCCGATGAGCATGGTGGGGCGGCGGCCGATGCGGTCGGCGAGGATGCCGCCGACGGCCGGGCCGAGGAGGTTGCCCGCGCCGAGGGCGCCGAGGACGTACGAGGTGTCGGCGCCGGTCACTCCGCGCGAGGCGAGGAAGAAGACCAGGAACGGGGTGACGAGGTAGCCGAGGCGGTTGATGATCGTGCCGGCGAAGATCGTCCAGACGATGGGCGGGAGACCGCGGAAGGAGGAGGGCATGGGTGGAGCCTGCTCCCCGGCCCCAGGGTGCCTCCAATGATTAAGCTGTGGCCGAATCCATTCCGGGAATGTGGCCGGGCTGTGTGGTGTCGGGGAACGGGATGTGGACGCATGGAATCCGGGCTCAGCTTCTCCGCCGCCGACCTCGCGCAGACACGGTTCGCCGTCTCCCCCATGTGGGAGGTCGTCACCAGTTACCGCATCCTCGTCCGGCAGCCCGACACCGCCCCGCACCGCCGGTGGGTGGCGCAGGTCCGGCCCCGGATCGCCCGGGCCGGGCTCGACCGCGGGTGGCTGGACGCGCTCGTCCCCGGCAACGGATACCTGGCCGACTTCCTCAACCCGACCCCCGCAGGCCCCTTCCCCACCCTGGAGGCCGAGCTCGACGCCATCCGCCGTACGCCGGCCGAACAGGTGCGCAACGATCTCGACATGCTGGCCCGGGAGGACACGGGAGACGGCGAGCGACGGGGAGCGGGTGCCCGGTTGAGGGTGCTGCGGGAGGCGCCCGAGGCGGCGTTGCGGAAGGTCGCCGACGAGATCGAGGCGTACTGGGAGATCGCTCTCGCCCCCTACTGGGCCCGTATCCGGAAGGTCCTGGAGGCCGATGTCTTCCACCGGGCGCGACAGGTCGCCGAGCACGGGTCGGCGCGGGTGCTGAGCGAGCTGCACGAGACGGTGCGGTGGGACGACGGCACGCTCCGGCTCGTACGCCGTCACTGCGCGCTCTCCCGTGACCAGGCCGGCTCCGGACTGCTGCTGATCCCGTCGGTGTTCGCCTGGCCGCAGGTCCTCACCCGTTCCGTACACCCCGACCCGCCCCAACTCGCCTACCCGGCAAGGGGAATCGGAACGCTCTGGGAGCCCCGTACCGCCGCCGCCACGGATGCCGTCGCCGCCGTCCTCGGCCGCTCGCGGGCCCTGTTGCTCACCGAGCTCGACACCCCGTCGTCCACCACCCGGCTCGCCACCCACTGCGGCCTGTCCGCCGCCGGCGTCTCCCAGCACCTCATCGCCCTGCGCAACGCCGGCCTGGTCACCGCTCACCGCAGCGGGCGCTCCGTGCTGTACGCGCGCACGGCCGTCGCCGATCAGTTGCTCAACCCGTAGGGGGTGCCGGGGGGCTGGGCTTCCCGGCCCCGGCGCCGACGGTCCGCTCCTCCACCCGTGGGAGAGGATGCGGGGATGGATTCCTCTTCGTGGTCTGAGCGGGTCGTGGTGCGGGACGGGGTGCGGCTGGTCTGCCGCGACTGGGGCGGCGCCGGGTCCGACGTACTTCTCCTGCACGGGCTCGCCGGGCATGCCGGCGAGTGGGACGCGACCGCGCGGCTGCTGAGGGATGCCGGGCACCGCGTCGTGGCGCTCGACCAGCGCGGGCACGGGGGCAGTGAGCGGCGGCCCGAGGACGCCTCGCGGGCCGCGTACGTCGCCGATGTCGTCGCCGTGGCCTCCGAACTCGACCTGGATAAGCCCGTTTTGGTCGGGCAGTCGCTCGGCGGGCACACCGCCTTCCTGACCGCGGCCGCCCATCCCGAGCTGGCGCGCGCACTCGTCCTGGTCGAAGCCGGGCCCGGGGGTGCGGAGCCGGGCACGCAGGAGGGGGTCGGGGGCTGGCTGAAGGGGTGGCCGGTGCCGTTCGCCTCGCGGCGGGAGGCCGTGGCGTACCTGGGCGACGGGAAGGACGCCGTGGGGGAAGGGTGGGCGAGCGGGCTCGAGGAACGCGACGGCGGACTGTGGCCGCGCTTCGATCCCGAGTTCATGGTGCGGTCCCTCGACGAGGTCGCCGCGCGCGCGTTCTGGGAGGAGTGGGCCGCCGTCGCCTGCCCCGTGCTCTCCGTCGTCGGTGAGGGAGCGCAGGGCGGGATCATCGGCGGCGAGGAGTACGCGGAGATGGCCCGGCTCCGGCCCGGACTGCACGGATCGAGCGTGCCGGGTACGGGGCACGACGTGCATCTGGAGCGGCCCGGGGTGCTGTGCCGGCTGATCGGCGACTTCCTCCGGCCGTAGGGGCGCCCCTTCGGTCGTTTGCCCCGTAGGGCGTCCGCATTCGCCCTTGCCTTCGAGTGCACTCCAATTCCTAGAGTGCGCGCATGCGCTATCGGGTACTCGGCGGGACCGGGATCGACGTCAGCACGTACTGCCTCGGCACCATGATGTTCGGGGCGGTGGGAAATCCGGACCACGAGGAGTCCGTGCGGATCATCCATGCGGCCCTGGACCAGGGCATCAACTTCGTGGACACCGCCGACATGTACTCGGCCGGGGAGTCCGAGGAGATCGTCGGCAAGGCGCTGCGCGATCCCCGGCGGCGGGAGGAGACGGTCCTCGCCACGAAGGTGTACTTCCCGATGGGCGGCGAGGGGCCCAACAAGGGCGGTTCGTCACGCCGTTGGATCACCCTCGCGGTCGAGAACAGCCTGAAGCGGCTCGGGACCGACTGGATCGACCTGTACCAGGTCCACCGGCCCGACCACCGGACGGACGTCGAGGAGACCCTCGACGTCCTCGGAGACCTGGTCACGCAGGGGAAGATCCGGGCGTTCGGCTGCTCGACCTTCCCGGCCGAGGAGATCGTCGAGGCACACGCCGTCGCCGAGCGGCGCGGGCTGCGCCGCTTCCGCTCCGAGCAGCCGCCGTACTCGCTGCTCGCGCGGGGCGTCGAGGCGTCGGTGCTGCCGGTGGCGCAGCGGTACGGGATGGGTGTGCTGACCTGGAGTCCGCTCGCGTCGGGCTTCCTCACCGGCCGGTACCGGAAGGGCGCCCCCATCGACCTCACCAGCGGGCGGCCCGCGCTCACCCCGCACCGCTTCGACCCCACTCTGCCCGTCAACGCCGCCAAGCTCGACGCCGTCGAGGAGTTCGTCGCGCTCGCGGACGAGATCGGCTGCAGCCTGCCCGAACTCGCGATCGCCTTCGTGGCCGCGCACCCGGCGGTCACCTCCGTGATCATCGGGCCGCGCACGATGGACCAGCTGGACGGTCTCCTGAAGGGCGCGCCCGTCGTCCTCACCGACGAGGTCCTCGACCGGATCGACGCGATCGTCCCGCCCGGTACGAACCTCTACCAGCCCGACGGCGCCTGGCGTCCTCCCGTACTGGCCGAACCGGGGCTGCGTCGGCGGCCGTTGGAGGAGAGGGCCGCGGGCTGAGGTCGCCGCGGACCGCTCTCGCGCGGCCGGGGCGGCGCCGGGGGCCGGACTCGCTTGATCCGAGCCGGTCCGGCGCCGCGGCCGGGGCTCGGCTCACCTGATCCGAGCCGGGCCGGCGCCGCGGCCGGGGCTCGGCGGCCCGTTCGGAGCCGCGCGTGCGCGGGTGCCCCTTCGGAGTCGCCCCTCCGGAGTCGCCCCTACGGAGTCGCCCCTACGGGGTGGTGAACTGCTCCGTGCCCACCACGCGCAGCAGTGCCAGGCGCTCCCCCGCGTCCGTGCCGGGCGGCGGGGTGTGGAGGACGAGTCGCTGTTCGCCCTCCGGGGCGAGCAGGACCTGGCAGTCCAGGTCCACGGGGCCGATGACGGGGTGGACGACCCGCATGCGGCTGTGGCGGCGGACGGCGACCTCGTGCCGGGCCCACAGCTCGGCGAACTCCTCGCTCGCGTCGCGCAGTCGGTCCACGAGACGGGTGGACGCCGGGTCGCCGGAGCGGCGGCCGACGGCCGCGCGCAGGTCGGCGACGTGGAGGCGGCTGTAGTACGCGTGTTCCTCGGCCGGGTACGCCGTACGGGCGTCCCGGTCGGCGAACCAGCGCCACACCACGTTCCGGCCGTGCTCCGACACGGTGCACACCCCGCCGAGCAGGGCGCGGGCCATCGCGTTCTGGGCGAGGACGTCTCCCAGGTCGCTCAGGACCTGCGCGGGGGTCGTCTCCAGCTGGTCGAGCAGGTGGAGCAGGCCGGGTGAGACGTGGTCGCCGGCCGTGGGGCCGGCGGGCGGGCGGTGGCCGGCGAGCAGGTGGAGGTGGTCGCGCCCGTCGGTGTCGAGGCGCAGCGCCCGGGCGAGCGCGGCGAGCATCTGCGGCGACGGCTGCGGGCCGCGGGCCTGCTCCAGGCGGATGTAGTAGTCCGCGGACATGCCCGCGAGCTGCGCGACCTCCTCGCGGCGGAGCCCGGGTGTACGGCGTCGGGGCCCGGCCGGAAGGCCCGCGTCCTGCGGGCGCACCCGTTCGCGGGAGCGGCGCAGGAAGTCGGCCAGTTCACGGCGGTCGATCGTCGTCATGCGGATCATCCTGCCGGAGGCGTGACGGCCCATCCAGGGACTGGCGGTCCCAGGGTCGGAAGGGCTCTCCCGTGGGGTTCGGGTGGTGGGCAGAGTCCTCGGTGTCAGCCACTCACCCACTCCACCGGGAGCAACGATCATGGCCACCGTCACCGTCGGCAGCGCGCACGTCCACTACGACATCGAGGGGTCGGGCGACGGACCGGCGCTGCTGCTCGTCCACGGCACCGGATCCGGTGGCGCGGTCGTCAACTGGGGGCAGACGACGCCCCGTTTCACCGCCGACCGCCGGGTCGTCACGCTGGACCTGTCCGGCGCCGACCGGACCGTCGACGACGGCGGTGCGCTGACCGTCGAGACGCTGGCCGCGCAGGTGATCGCGGTGATCGAGGACGCGGGGGCGGGTCCGGTGGACCTGCTGGGGTTCTCGATGGGGTCGCCGGTGTCGGCGGCGGTCGCCGCGCTGCGGCCGGACCTGGTCGGCCGGCTGGTGCTGGTGGCGGGGTGGGCGTACACGGACGGGGACGAGTACATGCGGAACCTGTTCACGCTGTGGCAGCGGCTCGGCGAGTTCGACCCGGCGGGGTTCGGGCGGAGCGTGACGATGACCGGGTTCAGCCGGGGCTTCCTGAACGCGATCGGCCGTGAGGGCGTCGAGGCGCTCATCCCGAACATGCCGCCGACGCCGGGCACGCTGCGGCACGTGGCGCTCGACCTGGGGGTCGACGTCCGCGGGCTGCTGCCCCGGATCACGGCGGAGACGCTGGTGGTGGGCGCCGCGCAGGACGCCACCGTGCCGGTGGAGAACAGCCGTGAGCTGCACGCGGCGATCGCCGGCAGCACGTACGCGGAGATCGACGCGGGGCACGTCATGTTCTTCGAGAAGGAGGACGAGTTCGTGAGGACGGTGACGGATTTCCTGGGTTCCGCCGCCGCCTGAAGCCATGCTGGACCGCATGGGTGAGAAGAGAACGATCGGCGCGGCGGAGCGCAGGGCGCGGCTCGCGGTGCGGCACCGGCTGGCCGCGGGGGCCCGGGCGGGGTCGGCTGCGGAGGTCGGGGACGCGCTGGTGGCGTTGCACGGAACGGATCCGGCGAGCGTGTTCCTCGCGGTGGGCGCGCGGCTCGCCGACGGGGTGGATCCGGTCGGCGAGGTCGAGCGTGCGCTGTACGAGGACCGGACGCTGGTACGGATGCACGGCATGCGGCACACGGTCTTCGCCTTCCCCGCGTCCCTCGTGCCCGCCGTACACGCCTCGACGACCCACCCGGCGGCCGTCCGCGAACGCACCGCGCTGCTGGCCCACTTGACGGCGGGCAGCGACTTCGACGGGGCGTGGCTCGCGGAGACCGAGCGGCTGGTGCTGGCCGAGCTGGCGGTACGGGGCGAGGCGACGGGCGCCGAACTCGGGGACGCGGTACCGAGGTTGAGGTCGACGTACGTGTACGGGCCCGGGACCCGGCAGGAGGGGGTCCAGTCGGTCGCGAGCCGGGTGCTGCGGGGCCTCGGCATGGAGGGGCGGATCGTACGGGGCCGGCCGCAGGGCACCTGGACGTCGAGCCGCTTCCGCTGGGCGCCCGCGGAGCCGCACCCCGAGCGCGAGCCGGCCGACGCGCGGGCGGAGCTGCTCCGGAACTGGCTCGCGGCCTGCGGCCCCGCGACCGAGGCGGACCTCAAGTGGTGGACCGGCTGGAAGGTGACGGACGTCCGCGGGGCGCTCGCCGCCCTCGGCGCGTCGGCGGTGGCCCTGGACGGGGGCGGCACCGGTTTCGTCCTGCCGGACGACCTCGATCCCGTACCGGATCCGGATCCGTGGGCGGCGCTCCTTCCCGCGCTCGACCCGACCCCGATGGGGTGGCAGGCCCGGGACTGGTACCTCGATCCGGAGCACCGGCCGGCGCTCTACGACCGCAGCGGGAACATCGGCCCGACGGTCTGGTGGAACGGCCGGATCGTCGGCGGCTGGGCCCAGCACCCGGACGGCCGGATCGTCCACCGGCTCCTGTCCGACCCGGGCACGGAGGCGCGGCACGCGATCGACGCGGAGGCGGCGCGGCTGGCCGCCTGGGTCGGAGACGTACGCGTGACGCCCCGGTTCCGCACCCCGCTGGAACGGGAACTCGGCACCGCCTAGAGCTCCTGGAGCGCCTGGAGCGCCTGGAGCGTCTGAAGCTCCTGGAGCGCCTGGAGCGTCCGGAGCTCCTGGGGCCGGGAGGCAGTGGCGCTCACCGGGTCCATGACGTCAGCGGTCCGCCGGTCGGTGGCGTAGGTGGAGGCGTCCGCGGTCCGCCGGTCAGTGGCGTAGGTCGAGGCCCGTGACACCGAGGTCGTAGAGGCCGTCGAGGACGAGGTCGACGCCGACGGCGGCGAGGAGGAGGCCCAGGAGGCGGCCGAGGAGTTCGATGGTGGCGTGGTGGGTGCGGCGCAGGACGCGGGCGAGGAGCAGGACGCAGACCGCGTCGAGGGCGATGACGGCGACGTACGCGCCGACGACCGTCGAACGCCAGGTGAAGGAGTCGCGGGCCGCCGCCTCGATGAGGACGGCGGTCATGGCGAGCGGGCTCACCACGTAGGGCATGAGCAGCTCGCGCACGCCGCTGGCCAGGTCGGGGGCGTCCTGGTGGGGGCCGTCGGAGCCGAGGTGGAGACCGAGGACGAGGCCGACGGCGTAGACGAAGAAGATGACGCCGCCCGCGAGCTGGAGGGCGGGCGTGCTGATGTGGAAGAGGTCGAGGAGCCAGGGGGCCGTGATGCCGGTGACCAGACCGACGAGGACGGCCGCGCCCGAGGAGACGAGGGCGATGTTCCGCAGCTGGCGGGCGGGGTGGACCTGGGCGAGGCCGGCGAAGGCGAGGAGGACCTTGGGCGGGCCGACGACCGAGAAGAAGGCGATGAAGGCGGCGGAGAAGGTGAATGCGTTCACACCGGAATCATGAGGCGGTCGGGTGATTTCTCCCGTTCTACCGCCTGATGCCCGCGCGGTGTCGAAAACCGGCCGCCCGCTCCGACTCTCCTGCGAGAGCACGTCTTCCCCGGAAGACGCACCACGCCGAAGAGGAGGAAGTCATGAAGTACCTGGTGATGGTCAAAGGGTCGCAGGCCGACTACGAGGGCATGGTGGGCCGCGGCTCCGCCGGCAGCCCCGCCTGGAACAAGGAACAGCTCCAGGCCATGTTCGACCACATGAACAAGATCAACGAGGAGCTGACCTCGACCGGCGAGATGCTCGACGCCCAGGGCCTCTCCGCCCCCTCCACGACCCGCTTCGTCACCGTCGACGCCGACGGCGAGCCCGTCGTCACCGACGGCCCCTACGCCGAGACCAAGGAGGTCCTCGCCGGCTACTGGCTCCTCGACTGCCCCTCCCTCGACCGCGTCACCGAAATCGCCGCCCAGGTCGCCCGCTGCCCCGTCCCTCCCGGCTCCCCCGACTACCCCGTCGCCATCCGCCCCGTCGACGAGACGGGTCCGAGCCAGGACTGATCGTCAGTGCAGCCCGTGGGCCCCGCCTGGCGGGTGGGGCCTGCCTCGGGGGATGAGGAGGGGGGAGGCGAGGGCGGTGGTGGTGGCGAGGAGGGTGCAGGCGGTGAAGGCGGTGGTGAAGCCGGTGGGTGGGAGGGAGGGGGAGGCGAGGGCGAGCGTGGAGGCGAGGGCGATGCCGAGGGTGCCGCCCAGTTCGTGGAAGGTGTTGACGATGCCGGAGGCGAGGCCGGCTTCGTGCGGGGGGACGAGGCCGAGGGCGGTGGTGGTGGCCGTGACGAAGACCGCGCCGAGGCCGAGGGATGCCGTGGCCAGGGCCGGCATGAGGGTCGTCCACGGGGCGGCGTGATCGAGGAGCGCCAGGGGCAGGCAGCCGGCCGCGGCCAGGGTCATGCCGCCGGTGGCGCAGACGCGCGGGCCGGCCGTGGCGAGCAGGCGGGAGCCGAGGTGGGCGCCGATGGCGGTGGTGGCGGCGATCGGGAGGAAGAGGAGTCCCGTGCGGAGGGGGCCGAGGCCGTCGACGTGCTGGAGCCGCATCGAGCCCAGGAAGAAGAACGAGATCAACAGGGCCGTCGCGACCAGCATGAGGAGTGAGCCGGCGACGACCGGGCGCCGGGTGAGCATCCGCAGGTCCATGAGCGGCGCGCGGCTCGTGTGCTCGACCGCGGCGAAGGCGGTGTAGAGGACGGCCGCGCCCAGCAGCGTCAGCAGCGTGGCCGTCGAGGCCCAGCCGGAGTCGCCCGCGCGCACCAGGCCGTAGACGAGGGTGGCGGTGGCGGCGGTGACGAGGAGTGCGCCGGGGGCGTCGAGGAGCCGGGCGGTGGGGGCCGGTGGGGCGTCGCCGTGGGGGCGGGGGAGGAGCCTGGGGAGGGTGGCGAGGAGGGCGACGCCGAGGGGACGTTGAGGTGGAAGATCCAGGGCCAGCCGGGGCCGGCGGTGAGGGCGCCGCCGAGGAGGACGCCGACGGCGGAGCCGGTGGCGCCGATGGCGGCCCAGGCGCCGAGGGCGCGGGGGCGTTCGGGGCCGTGGAAGGTGGTGGTGACGAGGGCGAGGGCGGCCGGGGAGAGGAGGGCGGCGGCGATGCCCTGGGCGACGCGGCCGGTGAGGAGGACGGCGGCGTTGGGGGCGAGGCCGCAGGCCAGGGACGCGGTGGTGAAGAGGGCGAGCCCGGTGAGGAGGACGCGGCGGGCGCCGAGGGCGTCGGAGAGCCGTCCGCCGAGGAGCATGAGGCCGCCGAAGCAGAGGGTGTACGCGGTGACGACCCAGGTCAGGGCCGTGCGTCCGAGGTTCAGGTCGGTGGCGATGGCGGGCAGGGCGACGTTCACGACGGTGACGTCGAGGACCAGCATGAACTGGGCCGCGCAGAGCAGCGCGAGCACCGTCCAGCGGCGTGGGTGGACGCGGGCGGGGGTGGGTGTGGCGGAGTGGGTGGACATAACTGAACTGTACGGCACAGTACAGTTGAACTCAAGAGTACAGTTCCGTTGGTAGGGTGGCCGCATGGACGCCCAGCCCCCGAAACCCGCCCCCACCGGCGCCCGCGCCGCCCGCAAGCGGCAGGCCGTCGTGCGGGCCGCCCGCGACCTCTTCCTCCGTGAGGGCTTCGGCGTCGGCATGGACGCCATCGCCGCCGAGGCGGGCGTCTCCAAGGTGACCGTCTACAACCACTTCGGCAGCAAGGAAGCCCTCTTCACCGCCGTCGTCGCGGGCGCCCTCGACGAGCCGCTGCACGGCGACACCGACGGCCCCGACCTCTCGGCCCTCGCCGGCGCCGACGACCTGCGCGCCGCCCTCACCGAGGCCGGCCGCGCCTGGGCGCACGCCGTACGGACCGACGCCGAGGGCCGCGCCCTGCGCACCCTCGTCGCCACCGAACTGCACCGCTTCCCCGAACTGGGCCGCGCCTGGCGCGCCCACGGCCCGGCCGGCCACCACCCCGCCGTCGCCGAGGCCCTGCGGACCCTCGCGGACCGCGGCCTCCTGGAGATCCCGGACCTGGAGGTCGCCGTCCTCCAGCTCTACTCGCTGCTCGTCTTCCCGCAGATGGTCTTCGAGCAGTACGGCACGGAGCTCGACGAGGAGCTGAGCGAGCGGCTCGTCGTCGACGGCGTGGAGATGTTCCTGCGCCGTTACGCCCCCTGAGGGCTTGCTCCCGACGCCCGCCGGCCCGGTCTGCGTGCGGCGGGAGGGGTGAGTTCGCGCCAGGTGTCATCCTTGGTTCTCGACGGAACCCCGCGCTGGGGAGTAAATTACCCCCCGGGGTATCTGTGGAGGAGTCGCTGTGGAACTCGACCTCGCGGGCGCCGAGCTGAAGTCCGTGCTGAACCGGCTGCGCCGGGCTCAGGGGCAGATCGCCGGCGTGATCCGGATGATCGAGGAGGGGCGCGACTGCGAGGAGGTCGTGACCCAGCTGGCCGCCGCCTCCCGCGCCCTCGACCGGGCCGGCTTCGCGATCATCGCGACCGGGCTCCAGCAGTGCCTGACCGACATCGAGGACGGCCGCAAGGACGGCGAGGACCCGCACGCGATGCGCGCCCGCCTGGAGAAGCTGTTCCTGTCCCTGGCGTAGCCAGGGAGACGCGGAGACGCGGAGAGCGCCCCTGGGGATTCCCCGGGGGCGCTCTCCGTTTCGGGCCGCTTCGGGCCGGTCCGCGCCGTCAGTCGTCCGCGAGGCCCTTCAGGCGCTTGGCGATGCGGGTGAGGCGGGTGCCCTGGTAGCGGGCGGCCTGGAGGACCTCTTCGCCGGGGGCGCCGTTGGCGCCGGGGTGGGCGGTGCCGTACGGGTTGCCGCCGGCCGCGTAGACGGCGGGGTCGGTGAAGCCGGGCGAGACGATGACCGAGCCCCAGTGGTGGAAGGTGTTGTAGAGGGCGAGCAGCGTCGACTCGTTGCCGCCGTGGACGTTGTGCGCGCTGGTGAAGGCCGTGGCGGGCTTGTCGGCCATGACGCCGCGCTGCCAGAGCCCGCCCGAGGTGTCGACGTACTGCTTCAGCTGCGCGGAGACGTTGCCGAAGCGGGTCGGGGAGCCGAACGCGTACGCGTCCGCCCACTCCAGGTCCTCCAGCGTGGCGACCTCCACGTCGCCGGTGGCGTCGACGTGCGCGCGCCAGGCCGGGTTGGAGTCGATGGCGGCGTCGGGGGCGAGCTCGGGCACCCGGCGCAGGCGCACCTCGGCGCCGGCCTTCTCGGCGCCCTCGGCGACCGCCTGGGCGAGCTGGTGGACGGAACCCGTGGCCGAGTAGTAGATGACGGCGACCTTGACGGACATGGCGAACTCTCCTCGATCCCGCAAAGTGGATTACTTTCCGATTCGACGTTCTCGAGACTAAACGGATCGATATCCGTTTTGCAAGGCGAACGGGTATGCTCAACAACGAGAGACGACCTGGGGGGAACACGGCCGGACGGAAGAAAGAGCGGGAGTCGGCAGATGAGCACGGAGAAACCGCAGGCCGGAAGCGGGGAAGCGGCGGCTCGGGAGACCACGCCCCTGGCAGCCCCCGGACTGCTCCCGACCGTCGACTCCCCCGCCCCCGAGCGCGCCGACGCCGCCCGCAACCGGCGCAAGATCCTCGACGCCGCGGCCCGGATAGTCGCCGAGAAGGGCCCGGACGCGGTCACCATGAACCAGGTCGCCCACGCCTGCGGCATCGGCGTCGGCACCGCGTACCGCCGCTTCGGCGACGTCTCCCAGCTCCTGTGGGCGCTCCTCGACGACCGCGAGCGCCAGTTCCAGGAGGCGTACATGAGCGGGCCGCCGCCGCTGGGGCCCGGCGCCCCGGCCGCCGAGCGGCTCGACGCCTTCCTCGGCGCCCTCGTCGACCGGGTCGAGGAGCAGCGCGCCCTGCTCCTCGCGGCGCACGCCGCCGGGCCCGGGGCCCGCTACCACAGCGGCGCCTACCGGGTGATGCACACGCACGTGGCCCTGCTCATCGGGCAGATCAGGCCGGGCTCCGACAGCACGCTCCTCGCGCACCTGCTGCTGGCGTCGTTCTCGCCGGACGTCATGCACCACCTGACGGTCGAGCAGGAACTCTCGGCCGACCGCCTCAAGGCGGGGCTCCGGACCCTCCTGACCCTGCGGGACTGACCCCTCCGAGGACCCCGCCGAGGACCCCACCGAGGGCCGAGGACCCCGCCGAGGACCCCACCGAGGGCCGAGGACCCCGCCGAGGACGACCGCCGAAGGCCGAGGACGCCCGCCGAGCCCCCGCCTCCGATCCCCGCTTACGGAGTCCCCAGCGCCGCCAAGCCGTCCAGGACCCGGGCGAGGGCGAAGGCGTACGCGTGTTCCGCGTCGTACAGGCCGCCGTAGGCGACGGCCGCCGCCTCGCCGACCCTGGACGCGAGGGGGAAGCGGGCGCCGTCGAAGACGCGGGCGAGGAGCGGCTCGTGGGCGGCCCACCACTCGCCGTCGGACATGGCGCTCTCCCGCTCGACGGCGCGCGCGTCCAGCTCCGCCCGCGCACCGGCCTGTACGGAGCCGAGGACGAAGGTCAGGGCGGAGTCGCGGGCCACGTCGTCGAGGCCGAGGCCCTCGAAGGCGGCGAGCTCGTACTCGTACTTGGCCATCACGCCGGGGCCCAGCGGGGCGCGGACGATCCGCAGGTCGACCAGCCAGGGGTGGCGCAGGTGCAGCGCCCGGTTGGCGTCGGCGACGGAGGTGACGCGGTCGCGCCAGGGCTGCTCGGGGCCGAACGGCGGGCGGTCCATCCGCAGGAAGACGGCGTCCAGCATGAGGTCGAGGAGTTCGCTCTTGCCGGGGACGTACGTGTAGAGGGTCATCGGGGTGACGCCGAGGCGCTGGGCGACGGCGCGCATGGTCAGGGCGTCGAGGCCGCCGCCGTCGGCGAGGGCGAGGGCGGCGTCGACGACCGCGTCGACGGTGAGGCCCTGGCGCGGGCCGCGCCGCGCCGCGGGGGCCGCGGCGCTGTCGCGCCAGAGCAGCTCCAGGGTGCGGGCCGGGTCGCCGGCCCCGCTGCTGTTCTTCCCGCCGGTCGTCGCCATGGCACTCATTCTCGCAGGTCAGAGGCATCAAGCCATAACTCTGTACGTTGTATAGAGTACCCTGTCCGTCCGAGTACGGGACGACCATCGGAGGGCGCACCAATGAACCACCCCGTCGGCACGAACCACCCCGGCCACCCCGTCGGCACCGAGGAGCCCGCCGCGGCGGACGGCCACCACGTCATCCAGGTCCGCGGGGCCCGCGAGAACAACCTCAAGAACGTCGACGTCGACCTCCCCAAGCGCCGCCTCACCGTCTTCACCGGGGTCTCCGGCTCCGGGAAGTCCTCCCTGGTCTTCGGCACCATCGCGGCCGAGTCGCAGCGCCTGATCAACGAGACGTACAGCGCCTTCCTCCAGTCCTTCATGCCGTCGCTCGCCCGCCCGGACGTGGACGGGCTGCACAACCTGAGCGCGGCGATCGTCGTCGACCAGGAGCGGATGGGCGCCAACTCCCGCTCCACCGTGGGCACGGCCACCGACGCGTACACGATGCTGCGGATCGTCTTCAGCCGCCTCGGCACCCCGCACGTCGGCACGTCCGGGGCGTTCAGCTTCAACCTGCCCGAGGGCATGTGCCCGCGCTGCGAGGGCGCCGGCGAGGTCTCGGACATCGACGTCGACGAGCTCGTGGACCGCGAGAAGACCCTCGCCGAGGGCGCCATCACCGTCCCGAACTTCGCCGTGGACTCCTGGTACTGGCGGATCATGGCCGAATCCGGCTTCTACCCCGCCGACAAGAAGCTCGCGGACTTCACCGAGGAGGAGTGGGAGGACTTCCTCCACAAGCCCACCTGCAAGGTGAAGGTCGGCAGCAACACCTTCACCTACGAGGGCCTCGTGCCGAAGGTCCAGCGGCTGTTCCTCGCCAAGGACCGCGAGTCGCTCCAGGCCCACATCCGGGCGTTCGTCGACCGCGCGGTCGTCTTCCGCACCTGCCCGGAGTGCGAGGGCGCCCGGCTCACCCGGGCCGCGCTGTCCTCCCGCATCGACGGGGTCAACATCGCCGAGTGCTCGGCGATGCAGATCAGCGACCTGGCCGCGTTCGTGCGCCGGATCGAGGACCCCTCCGTCGCCCCGCTCCTCGCCGGCCTGCGGGAGCTGCTCGACTCGCTCGTGGAGATAGGCCTCGGCTATCTGAGCCTCGACCGGGCGTCCGGCACTCTCTCCGGCGGCGAGGCCCAGCGGGTGAAGATGGTCCGCCATCTCGGCTCGCCGCTCACCGACGTCACCTACGTCTTCGACGAGCCGACGACCGGACTGCACCCGCACGACATCCGGCGCATGAACGACCTGCTGCTGCGCCTGCGCGACAAGGGCAACACCGTCCTCGTCGTCGAGCACAAGCCCGAGGTCATCGAGATCGCCGACCACGTCGTGGACCTCGGGCCGCGGGCCGGGACCGCGGGCGGCGAGATCTGCTACAGCGGCAACGTGCCGGGCCTGCGCACCTCCGGCACCCTCACCGGGAACCACCTCTCGCACCGGGCGAAGCTCCGCGCCGAGGTGCGGACCCGGACCGGCGCGCTGACCATCGCCGGGGCCACCCAGCACAACCTCAAGGACGTGAGCGTCGAGATCCCGACCGGGGTCCTGACCGTGGTCACCGGCGTGGCGGGGTCCGGCAAGTCCTCCCTCGTCCACGGCAACCTGCCGGGCCGCGAGGGCGTCGTCGTCGCCGACCAGTCCCCGATCCGCGGCTCGCGCCGCTCGAACCCGGCGACGTACACGGGGCTCCTCGGCCCCATCCGCACGGCCTTCGCCAAGGCCAACGGCGTCAAGGCCGCCCTCTTCAGCGCCAACTCCGAGGGCGCCTGCGGGCACTGCAACGGCCTCGGGCTCATCTACACCGACCTGGCCATCGCGGCCGGCGTGGCCTCGATCTGCGAGAAGTGCGAGGGCAAGCGGTTCACGCCCGAGGTGCTCACGTACCGGCTCGACGGGAAGAACATCCACGAGGTGCTGTCCCTGTCGATCGAGGAGGCGTACGACTTCTTCACGGCGAAGGGCCAGGCCCGCACGATCCTCGGCCGCCTCAAGGACGTCGGCCTCGGCTACCTGCGCCTCGGCCAGCCCCTGAACACCCTCTCCGGCGGCGAGCGCCAGCGGCTCAAGCTCGCCATCCACATGGCCGAGAAGGGCGCCGTCTACGTCCTCGACGAGCCCACCACCGGGCTCCACCTCGCCGATGTCGACCAGCTCCTCGCCCTCCTCGACCGGCTCGTCGACGCGGGCAACACGGTCGTCGTCATCGAGCACCACCAGGCCGTCATGGCCCACGCCGACTGGCTCGTCGACCTCGGCCCCGGCGCGGGCCACGACGGCGGCCGCGTCGTCTTCGAGGGCACCCCGGCGCAGCTGGTCGAGCACGGCGACACCCTGACCGCCCGCCACCTGCGGGAGTACGTCGGCGGCTGACCCGGCGGCCGCCCGCTCGGTGGACGGTGCTGGACCGGAGCCGGGCGGCGGCCGCAGGATCATGGCATGACCACGTATCTGATCCTCCACGGCTACCAGAACCACCGTCCGCCCGGTCACTGGCAGCACTGGCTCGCCGGGCGGCTGCGGGAGCGCGGCCACGAGGTCCGCTACCCGCAGCTGCCCGAGCCGGACGCGCCCGTCCTCGCGGACTGGCTCGACGCCCTTGTGGAGCACGGGAAGCGGCCGGCCGACGGCGAGTTCGTCGTGGTCGCGCACAGCCTGTCGGTCCTGCTGTGGCTTCGGGCGGGCGAGCGGCGGCCCGACGCCGACCGGGTCCTCCTGGTCGCCCCGCCGTCGCCCGCGGTGACCGCCTCGATCCCCGCCATCGCCCCGTTCGCCGACGGGCTCGATCCGGCGGAGCGGGGCCTCGCGGCCCGTCTCGTGTACGGGGACGGGGACCCGTACTGCCCCGAGGGCGCGGACGCTCACTACGGCGTCCCGCTCGGTCTGGACATGGACCACGTCCCGGCGGGCGCGCACCTCGACCGCGACGCCGGATACGGCGACTGGGCCTCGGTCCTGGAGTGGTGCGAGGACCCGGCGGTACGGGTGAAGGGCCGGTAGCGCACGCCCGCCGCCGGCGCCCTCCGGCCCGGACACCGGCAGCCCACACCCACCGCCGGCGCCCGCCGGCCCGGACACCGGCAGCCCACGCCCGCCGCCGGCGCCCGCCGGCCCGGCACCGGCGGCGCCCGCCCGCCCCGGTGCTGGTGGCACCCGTTCGCGAAAAGGTGAACCCACCAGGCGGGCGGGCGGCCGCCGCGCGATGATCGGAGCATGAGTCCCGTGCTCGAGACGCCCGAGATCCACCTCGCCCGGCAGCCGGACGCGGACGCGCTGCTCGGGCGGTCGCCGCTCGCCGCGCCCGTCGGCATGCTGCTCGATCAGCAGGTGCCGATGGAGTGGGCGTTCTCGGGGCCGTACACGATCGCCTCGCGGCTCGGCGCGGACGATCCGGACGCGCACGAGATCGCGGCGCGGGATCCGGAGGAGTTCGCGGCGCTGCTGTCGGAGAACGCGACGGCGAAAGCGGCGAAAGCCGCCAAGGAGCGGAAATCCCCCGGGAATTGATAATTCCACATGTCAATCCTGTTCGAGTTGACAGGAATTCCGCAGGACCTGTTCACAGAATGCCCCCGATATCGCTAACTTCCCCTCAACCTCGTCCGTAACGGGAAGGACTTCTGTGAACGCAACCCAGCGCCGTGCCGCGGCCATTTTGGCCGCCGCCGCACTCGCCACCCCGCTGGTCCTCGCCTCCCCCGCCACCGCGGGACAGGACCCCACGGCCGCACCCGCCCGCGATGCCGCCAAGCTGGCGAAGAAGCTGGTCCGCGAAACCACCGCTCAGGACGCCTACAAGCACCTGCAGAAGTTCCAGGCGATAGCCGACTCGGCCGGCGGTCACCGCGCGGCCGGCTCCCTCGGCCACGACGCCTCGGCCGCGTACGTCTACACGCAGCTGAAGAAGGCCGGATACGACGTCCGATACCAGAAGTTCGACTTCCAGTACACGGAGACGCTCGCCGAGAAGGCCTCCGTCGTCTCGCCCGCGCCCCGCGCGCTCGACATCAAGGCGATGACGTACACCAAGTCCACCCCGGTCGGCGGCATCACGGCGGCCCTCGCGGCCGCGCCCGTCGACGCCGACGGCACCAACGGCTGCGAGCCGACCGACTTCGCCACCGGCACCTTCACCGGCAAGATCGCCCTGATCAAGCGCGGTGGCTGCACCTTCGCGATCAAGCAGCAGAACGCGGCCGCGGCCGGGGCCGTCGCCGCCGTCATCTACAACAACACCGACGGCGCCCTCTCCGGCACCCTCGGCGACGCGGCCGCCGGCAAGGTCCCGACCGGCGGGATCTCGCTGGCCGAGGGCACGAAGCTGGCCGGCGACCTCGCGAACGGCCCGGTGTCGCTCTCCGTGGAGATCCGCCAGCTCCAGGAGAAGCGTTCCACCAACAACGTCATCGCGGAGACCAGGGGCGGCAACGCCGCCAACACCGTGATGCTCGGCTCCCACCTCGACTCCGTCACCGCGGGCCCCGGCATCAACGACAACGGCTCCGGCTCCGCCGGTCTCCTCCAGACCGCCCTGGAGCTCGCCAAGTCGAAGGACAAGGTCCGCAACAAGGTCCGCTTCGCCTGGTGGTCGGCCGAGGAGGTCGGCCTCCTCGGCTCCGAGCACTACGTGAACACCCTCACCGCGCTCGACAAGAACGAGATCAAGCTCTACCTGAACTTCGACATGATCGCCTCGCCGAACTACGGCCTGTTCGTCTACGACGGCGACAACTCCGACGGCGTCGGCGCCGGTGCCGGCCCCGAGGGCTCCGCCCAGCTGGAGCGCGACATCACCGACTTCATGGACAAGCGCGGCCTCCCGCACGAGGGCACCGACTTCACCGGCCGCTCCGACTACGGCCCGTTCATCGAGGTCGGCATCCCCTCCGGCGGCACCTTCACCGGCGCCGAGGGCATCAAGACCCCCGCCCAGGCAGCCCTGTTCGGCGGCACGGCGGGCGTCGCCTACGACGTGAACTACCACGCCAAGGGCGACGACCTGAAGAACATCGACATGACGGCCTTCGACGCCAACATCAAGGTCATCGCCAACTCCGTGGGCACCTACGCCCACGACATCTCCTCCCTGCGCAAGCCGGTCGTCTCCGTCCCGACCACCGGCGGCACGGGCAGCGGCGGCGGCCTGCACGACGACCACCACGAGGTGACCGAGTAGTCAGCGCCTCCGGCGGGCGGTACCGAAGACCGACCGGCTGATCTCCCGGCCCAGCTGGGTGCCGATCGACCGGGCCAGGGACTTGAAGATCCCGCTGCCCACCACCTGTTCGGCCAGCGAGGGCTCCTCCTTCTCCCGGGGAGCCCTCGCCCCGTTCTTCTCGGCCTCCTCCGCCGCCTTCTCGGCCTCCTGCGCGGCCGCCGCCTCCAGGGCCGCCGCCTCCGCCGCCTTCTGCTCGGCGGTCAGCTTCTCGTACGCCGACTCGCGGTCCACCGCCTCCGCGTACCGCCCGTACAGCGGCGAGGCCTTCACCGCCGCGTCCAGGGCCGCCGCGTCGACCGGGCCCATCAGCGACTCCGGCGCCCGCAGCCGCGTCGCCGCCACCGGCGTCGGCGCGCCCTTCTCGCTCAGTACGGTGACCACCGCCTCGCCCGTCCCGAGCCCGGTGAGCACCTCCTCCAGGTCGTACGGCGACTTCGGGAAGGTCCGTACGGTCGCCTTGAGCGCCTTGGCGTCGTCCGGGGTGAAGGCGCGCAGCGCGTGCTGCACCCGGTTGCCGAGCTGCGCGAGCACGTCCGCGGGGACGTCCTTCGGGGTCTGCGTCACGAGGAACACGCCGACGCCCTTCGAGCGGATCAGCCGCACGGTCTGCGTGATCGACTCCAGGAACGCCTTCGAGGCCCCCTTGAAGAGCAGGTGCGCCTCGTCGAAGAAGAAGACCAGCTTCGGCTTCTCCGGGTCGCCGACCTCCGGCAGGTCGTGGAAGAGGTCCGCGAGCATCCACATCAGGAACGTCGAGAACAGCTGCGGCTTGTCCTGCACGGCCGGCAGCTCCAGGACCGAGACGGTCCCGCGCCCGTCCGCCGCCGTCCGCAGGAACTCGCTCGTGTCGAACTCCGGCTCCCCGAAGAACCCGCCCGCCCCCTGCTGCTCGAAGGCCGTGATCGCCCGCAGGATCACCCCGGCCGTCACCGTCGAGAGTCCGCCGATGCCCTTCAGCTCGGCCTTCCCGGTGTCCGAGACCAGGAAGGCCACCACGGCCCGCAGGTCCTTGAGGTCGACCAGTTCCAGGCCCTTGGCGTCGGCGTAGTGGAAGATCAGGCCGAGCGACTGCTCCTGCGTCCGGTTGAGCTGGAGGACCTTCGAGAGCAGCACCGGGCCGAAGCTGGTCACCGTGGCGCGCACCGGGATGCCGGGGCCGAGCCCCCCGAGGCCGTAGAACTCGCAGGGGAAGCCGGTCGCCCGCCACTCCTGGCCGACCTCGGCGGCCCGCTGCCCGACCCTCCCGCCGTCCTCGCCGGGGGCGGAGATCCCGGAGACGTCGCCCTTGATGTCGGCGAGGAAGACCGGCACCCCGTGCCCGGACAGCTGCTCGGCGATCAGCTGGAGCGTCTTCGTCTTGCCGGTGCCCGTGGCGCCCGCGACCAGGCCGTGGCGGTTGAGGACGGGCAGCGGGACGCGGATCGGCGCGTCCGGGTGACACGCGCCGTCCCAGAGCAGCGCCCCCAGGTCGAGTGCCGGGCCGTCGAAGGCGTACCCGGCGGCGATCTCGGCGGCGGGCCCCGCCGCGGGGGCCGCGGCCTGGGCCGCCGGTGCCTGGGCCGCCGGGGCGGGCTGGGCCCCTCCGGTGGCCGACGGCGGCTCGCTCACGCTCATGACGGCACCCCGATTTCGGTTTTGTCACGGTTTGCACCAGCATCCCATCGGTCGCGCGTGGCTGCGCCGGAAGCCGCTCGCCCGGTAGGCTTTCCGTGTGATCTTCAAGCGCATCGGTAACGGAAAGCCGTATCCCGACCACGGCCGGGAAAGCACCCGGCAGTGGGCGGACGTCGCCCCGCGCCCGGTCCGCCTCGACCAGCTGGTCACCACCAAGGGCCAGCTGGACCTGGAGACGCTGCTCGCCGAGGACTCCACGTTCTACGGCGACCTCTTCGCGCACGTCGTGAAGTGGCGCGGCGATCTCTATCTGGAAGACGGGCTGCACCGCGCCGTGCGCGCGGCGCTCCAGCAGCGCCAGGTGCTGCACGCCCGCGTCCTCGAGATGGACTGAGACGGAGCCGCTCGGCCCTTCCGCGCTGACCCTTTCGGGGTCAGTTCGACCCCATCCGGACGCGATCACATGATCATCAAGTAGGCATCGCCGACGGGCGGCACTACGCTGCGTTCATGAGCATGCTCACTCCCCCCGGAATGGGCGGAAAGTACCGCATCACGGGGGACGTCTACCCGCGCATGCGCCGCCCCCACCGCCGGCGCAGGATCGTCCTCGCGTCCGCCGCCGCGATGGTCGTGCTCGGCGCGGCCGGCTGGGGCACGCTCCAGCTCGTCGACGTCTTCTCCGGCGGCGACGGCACGAAGACGACCGCCGGCAAGCAGGCCGACTGCAAGCCCGTCGTCAAGGCGACCACCACGCCCGCCGCCGCCCTCCCCAAGCCCGGGCAGATCACGGTCAACGTCTACAACGCGACCCCGCGCAGCGGTCTCGCCAAGACGACCGCCGACGAGCTCAAGAAGCGCGGCTTCAAGATCGGCAAGGTGGGGAACGCGCCCACCGCCTACGACAAGAAGGTCCCCGGCGCCGGCCTGCTCCTCGGCGCCCCCGCGGCCACCAAGGGAGCCTTCCCGGTCCTCGGCACCCAGCTCACGGGCGCCACGACCAAGACGGACACCCGCGCCACGGCGGACGTGGACCTGATCATCGGCACCGCCTTCAAGACGCTGTCCCCGAAAACGACGGCGGACGCGGCCCTGGTCGCCCTGACCAAGCCCGCGCCCGTACCGACCGGAAAGTGCTGAAGGACTGCTCGGCGGAGCCGACGGTGCCTTATTCGGCGGAGCCGACGGTGCTTTATTCGGCGGAGCCGACAGTGCCTTATTCGGCGGAGCCGACAGTGCCTTATTCGGCGGAGCCGTACATGCGGTCGCCCGCGTCGCCCAGGCCCGGGACGATGTAGCCGTTCTCGTTGAGGCGCTCGTCCACCGAGGCCGTCACGACGGTGACCGGCGTGCCGGCGAGCTCGCGCTCCATGACCTCGACGCCCTCCGGGGCGGCGAGGAGCACGACGGCGGTGACGTCGTCCGCGCCGCGCTTGATGAGCTCCTGGATCGCCGCGACCAGCGTGCCGCCGGTCGCCAGCATCGGGTCGAGGACGTACACCTGGCGGCCCGAGAGGTCCTCCGGCATCCGCGTGGCGTAGGTCGACGCCTCCAGCGTCTCCTCGTTGCGGATCATGCCGAGGAAGCCGACCTCGGCGGTCGGCAGCAGCCGGACCATGCCGTCGAGCATGCCGAGACCGGCACGCAGGATCGGGACCACCAGCGGACGCGGGTGCGACAGCTTCACGCCGGTCGTGGGCGTCACGGGGGTCTCGATGTCGACCTGCTCGGTCCGGACGTCCCTGGTGGCCTCGTAGGCGAGCAGGGTGACCAGCTCGTCGGCGAGACGGCGGAAGGTCGCGGAGTCCGTGCGCTTGTCGCGCAGGGTGGTGAGCTTGTGGGCGACCAGGGGGTGGTCGACGACGTGGAGACGCATGGCTCAACAGTAGCCCGCCGCGCACTGGCGTCGACCCACGCCACTGGGGGAAGGTGGGGGGCACAGGGACCCAGCGATGGGGTGGTGTGGCCGATGCCCGACCTGGAAGAACCGGCCGAGGAAGCCGCCGAGGGGGCGGCCCGCACGCCGGCACCGGAGACCGACGCGGAGCGCCGCAGGCGCCGCGCCCAGTTCCTCCGCGAGCTGAACGAGGCCAAGGCGCTGCGCGAACGCGTGCAGCCGCGGCGCGCCCGGGCCGCCCGGATGCGGCAGGCCATGCGCATGCGGACCTTCCGCTGGTGAGGCCTCCGGGGCCGAAGGTGGCCACGCGCCGCCGGGGCCCGTCGTGCGCCCCCCTCGTGCGCCGGGGTCGCACGCCCGCCCGATGGCGGTGTCGTTCAGACTGATGCACGACGCAAGGACCGAAGACCTCTCCTGCGCGCCCCGTTTCTGTCACGATGCCGATTGGGCGGGGCACCAGGAGCGCGCCGCCGGAACGTCACACCTCTGATCAGTGGGAGAGAGTCAGGTGTACTTCGCCGCACTGCTCGCGCGCACCGAAGACGGGTGGGAAGCGAGCGACACGGAGCTCGACGACGTGGAGACCCTGTCGGATCTGGCCGAGCTGGCCCGCGAGGCCTCGGACGACGACACGGTGATCGTCTACATCGAGCAGGAGGACGCGTGGTTCGGGATCGTACGGATCGAGGGTGAGGAAGACCCTCGGATCTACGTCTCGGACGGCGCCGCCGCCGCCCGTTCCTCGTACGGGGAGATCCTCACCCGGGAGATCCTCGGCGAGGACCTCGACGCCGAGCTCGACGAGCTGGAAGCCCTGGACCTGGACGGCACGGAGGACGGGGAACCGCTCGCCGACGAGGCCGACGGGGACGACGAGGCCGCCGGGGCCGTACCGTCCGCTCCCGTCGGCGACTCCCTGGTCCTCGCGGACCTCGGTCTGTCGGAGCGCGAGCTCCGCGCCCTCGACAGCGACGCCCTCGCGGTGATCGCCGAGGCGCTGGGCGCGGCCGAGGTACTGGAGGCCGTGCGCTAGTGGCACGAGCGGTACCGGCTCCGAACCCCGGGACCGATCCCGTACGGGACGCGTCCGGGGCCGATCACGTACGGGACGTCCCCGAGGCCGGCGACGCGGGCGAAGCCCCCGGGACCGAGCGCGTCCCGGGGGCCGTTCCCGATCCCGTACGGGATCCCTGGCAGGGCGCCATGCGGCTCGCGCTCGCCGAGGCGGCCGCGGCCGAGCCGGCCGGTGACGTGCCGGTCGGCGCGGTCGTGCTCGGCCCGGACGGCGAGGTCCTCGCGCGGGCGCACAACGAGCGCGAGGCGGCCGGTGACCCCACCGCGCACGCCGAGGTGCTCGCGCTGCGCCGGGCGGCCGCCGCGACCGGGGAGTGGCGTCTGACGGGGTGCACGCTGGTCGTGACCCTGGAGCCGTGCGTGATGTGCGCGGGGGCCCTCGTCCAGTCGCGGGTCGAGCGGGTGGTGTTCGGCGCGCTCGACGAGAAGGCGGGCGCGGCCGGCTCGCTCTGGGACCTCGTCCGGGACCGTCGGCTCAACCACCGCCCCGAGGTGATCCACGGCGTGCTCGGCGACGCCTGCGCCGAGCAGTTGACGGCCTTCTTCCGCTCCCGCTGACCCCTGCTCCGACCTGGGCTTCGATACGGATTTCATCGCAGCGCCAACTTCGGCTAAGCTCTCTCTCGGTAGCGTGTCCGAGCGGCCGAAGGAGCTCGCCTCGAAAGCGAGTGTGGGGAAACTCACCGAGGGTTCAAATCCCTCCGCTACCGCTTCGATCGAAGGGCCCGACGCATCAGCGTCGGGCCCTTCGGCGTTTCCCGGGGCCCTTGCGGGGCGGCGGCGCGGACGCGAAAGGCCCCGGTCAGCGCTCGGGGCGCGGCCGGGGCCTCTTCGTCGGGCAGGGGCGCCAGGACGGGGGGAACGGCATCGGGGGGACAAGCCGTTCCCCCCGATGAGAACCGGACCTGCAAGTCCTGCGCCGCGTTCAGGGGGGAAGCTCGCGGCGCGGACCCCGCAGTGCGGGCCGGTTCCAGGAGCCCTTCGGATTCCTGCCAGATCCTCCGGGCTCGACATCCATACTGCGCGCCCGTCACCCTTCCGGGGGGCGGCGAAAGGCCCCGATCGCCGGGCCCTTGGTCCATAAAGGCTCGGTTAGAGTGGCGCGGTCGTACGGCGGGGGAACAGGGGAGGGCTGGGCAATGGTGCAAGCGAAGAAGGTCGCGCTGTACGCGGTCATGGTCTTTGTGCTGTACACGATCGTCACGTCCCCGGCCCGGGCCGCCGATCTCGTGCAGGTAGGGTTCGAGGGCATTTCCAGCGCCGCCCAGGGTGTCGGCGAGTTCATGACCGAACTCATCAACTAGGAGCCCTTCGTGATCCGCCATCTGGTCCTCTTCAAGCTCAACGACGGTGTCGCACGCGACGAGCCGCGTGTCGTCGCCGGCGTCGAGGCGTTCCGCAAGCTCGGCGGGGAGATTCCCGAGCTGCGGTTCTGGGAGTGCGACTGGAACATCACGGACCGGCCGATCGCGTACGACTTCGCCATCAACTCGGCGGTCGAGGACACCGACGCGCTCCAGCGCTACCTGGACCACCCGGCGCACCAGGCGGGCGTCGCGCAGTGGCGCGAGTTCGCCACGTGGGTGATCGCGGACTACGCCTTCTAGCCCCCGCCTCACCCGTAGGCCCCCTGCCCTCGCGGCGGGGGGCCTTTTCCGTGCGTGACCTCCCCTTTTTCCACCATCATGCCCTCAACACGTGGTTATGCGGTGCTTGCACACAGTGGACATGTCTTGTGATGCTATGACCGCTTTTGATGGATGAGTTGACCGTAGTTGATTCAGTCGACCAGCAGGACCAGCCGAAGGGGTGGCGTGAACGTGCCGGCCAGTACAGCGCCTCAAGTCCCGCCCCAGCACGAGGCAGGCGGCGCGGACACCCCGCGCGCCCGGCCCCAGAGCACCCGTGGCGCCGACACCCGCGCGCTGACCCAGGTGCTCTTCGGGCAGCTCAAGAACCTGGAGCCGGGGACCACGGAGCACCACCGGGTGCGCGGGGCCCTCATCGAGGCCAACCTCCCGCTCGTGCGGTACGCGGCCGCCCGCTTCCGCTCCCGCAACGAACCGATGGAGGACGTCGTCCAGGTCGGCACCATCGGCCTCATCAACGCGATCGACCGCTTCGACCCCGACCGGGGCGTGCAGTTCCCGACCTTCGCGATGCCGACCGTCGTCGGCGAGATCAAGCGGTACTTCCGCGACAACGTCCGGACCGTGCACGTGCCGCGCCGGCTCCACGAGCTCTGGGTCCAGGTGAACGGCGCCACCGAGGACCTGACGACCGCTCACGGCCGCTCCCCCACCACCGCCGAGATCGCCGAACGGCTGCGCATCGGCGAGGACGAGGTGCTCGCCTGCATCGAGGCCGGACGCTCGTACCACGCCACCTCCCTGGAGGCCGCGCAGGAGGGCGACGGGCTTCCCGGGCTGCTCGACCGGCTCGGCTACGAGGACCCCGCCCTGGCCGGCGTCGAGCACCGGGACCTCGTCCGGCACCTGCTCGTCCAGCTGCCCGAGCGGGAGCAGCGGATCCTGATGCTGCGCTACTACAGCAACTTGACCCAGTCTCAGATCAGCCAGGAACTCGGTGTCTCGCAGATGCACGTGTCAAGGCTCCTCGCCCGGAGCTTCGCACGCCTGAGATCCGCAAACAGAATCGAGGCGTAACCGGATCGGGTAGACCGGTTCGGAGCAGTCCGACGCCGCCCCAATTGCCTTACACCCCTTGTTTCCTGCGGATATGCACCCACGCCTTGTCGACAAGTCACTACAGCGTGTTGCCGACATGTGACATTCTGCTGGAACCGAGTTTGCCGCAGCCCTGCCGCCGGTATTCAGGTGGAAGCTGCGTTCCTCAGATGGTCGCGGCCACCGCGACCGTCCGCGACCTCAAGGGGGTGGCATGTCCACAGAACTGGGCAGCTCGAAGGTGCTCACGCTCACGCCCGTTCCCGTGCCCACGCAGACGACGGCGCCGACCGCGGCCGAAAGCGCGGAGGTCACGCCTCCGCCGCCCGTGGCCGTGCCGTCGGGCGCCCTCGACACCCGCACCCTCTCGCGCTCCCTGTTCCTGCGACTGCGCGCGCTCGACACCGAGGGCGCCGCCGCCGACAGCCCGGAGCGGACCTACGTCCGCGACACCCTCATCGAGCTCAACCTCCCGCTCGTGCGGTACGCGGCCGCCCGCTTCCGCTCCCGCAACGAGCCGATGGAGGACATCGTCCAGGTCGGCACCATCGGCCTGATCAAGGCGATCGACCGCTTCGACTGCGAACGCGGCGTGGAGTTCCCGACGTTCGCCATGCCGACCGTCGTCGGCGAGATCAAGCGCTTCTTCCGCGACACCTCGTGGTCGGTGCGGGTCCCGCGCCGCCTCCAGGAGCTGCGGCTCGCCCTCACCAAGGCCAGCGACGAGCTCGCGCAGAAGCTCGACCGCTCCCCCACCGTCCCGGAACTCGCCGCCGTGCTCGGGGTGTCGGAGGAGGACGTGGTCGACGGACTGGCCGTCGGCAACGCGTACACCGCGTCCTCGCTCGACTCCCCCTCGCCCGAGGACGACGGCGGCGAGGGCTCGCTCGCCGACCGCCTCGGCTACGAGGACACGGCCCTCGAAGGCGTCGAGTACCGCGAGTCCCTCAAGCCGCTGCTCGCCAAACTCCCGCCCCGGGAGAGGCAGATCATCATGCTGCGCTTCTTCGCCAACATGACCCAGTCGCAGATCGGCGAGGAGGTCGGCATCTCCCAGATGCACGTCTCGCGCCTGCTCACCCGCACCCTCGCCCAGCTGCGCGAGGGCCTCATCTCCGACTGAACGTCCGGCCGACTTCCGTGAAACCCTGCCTATTTGACGATCCGTCAGGGAAACTGGGTCCATGAGGCCACGGAAGCCGGGAACGGGACCAGGACTCGTCGCGGTGGCGCTCTGCCTCGGTGGAGCGCTGACCGCCTGCGGCGGCGGAGACGGCGAGGGGTACGCGGCGGTCGGCGCCGGCCCCTCCCCCAAGGGCGCGGTCGCCCCCTCCGGCGCCGTCAGTCTCGTCCCCCTGGACGGCCCCACGACACCGGGCCTGACCTCCAGCACGTCCTCCCCGTCCCCCGCGCCCCCCGGCACACCGCCCACGGCCGCGGACGGCCCCCTGCCCGGCCCCTCGGACACTCCCGGAAGCCCCGAAGGCGGCTCCGGGCCCTCCCGTACGGAGACGGGTACGGGACCGGGGTCGGGTGCGGGACCGGACTCCCGGCCGGGATCGGGTACGGCTCCGACGGCCGCGCCCGGAACCGGCGGTACGGCCCCGGGGACCGGCGGCACCCCGCCCCGTACCCCCTCCGCCACGCCCGGGCCCACGGCGCCCGGCACCGGCACGCCGGTGCCGTCACCCACGCCGAGCCCCTCGCCCGGACCCGCCCTGCTCGCCGTCTCCGCGCCCGGCCTCGCGGACGGCGACCGGCGCTGGTGCGAGCGGGTCACCGTGACCTTCCGCAACACCGGCGGCTCCGCGGCCACTTCGGGCACGGTCACGTTCGCCACGCACGTCATCGGCGCACTCGGCGTCGACTGGGCGACCCTCACCTCCAGCCAGCCGCTGCCCGCGCCGATCGCCGCCGGGACGGCCAGGACCCAGACCTACACCGTGTGCGTGGACTCCTGGCGCGTACCGCTCGGCATGCGGATCGACACCCGTCAGGTCACCGCCGAATGGCGCTGACCGGCACCTTCGCGAACCCCACCGGCCGCCCCACCCGGCCGGAGCGCCCGCCCGGCGCCGGCGGGCCCCTTCACACGCCGGGGTAGCGCACCTCGGTCAGGTCCTCGGAGAGCTCCCACAGGCGTCGGCCGGTCGCCGGGTCGGCGGCGGGGGCGGAGAGGCGTACGCGGGTGGGGGTGCCGCGGAGTTCGGCGGGCCCGTCGGGGCCGACGAAGTCGCCGCCCGTCACGTCGGGGGCGGTGGCCGCGTACAGCTGCGGGAGGGCACCGCGCTCGGGGCGCTGGGCGAGCAGGGGGTTGCCGACGTACCCGAGGACGAGCCGGGCGAGGCCGCCGGTGTCCTTGGTCTGGAGGTTGGTGGCGGTGTAGCCGGGGTGCGCGAGGACGGCGCGGACGGGGCTGCGGGTCGCGACGAGGCGGCGGTGCAGTTCCCGGCCGAAGACGGCGTTGGCGAACTTCGACTGGTTGTAAAAAGCCATGGGCGCGTAACCGCGTTCGCCGGCGAGGTCGTCGAAGCGGAGGCTGCCCTGCCGGTGGTTGATCGAGCTGACCGTGACCACCCGGGGGTCGCGGCCGGCGGCGAGCAGGTCGAGCAGGAGCCCGGTGAGCGCGAAGTGGCCGAGGTGGTTGACGGCGAACTGGAGCTCGTGGCCCTGCGGGCTGAGCGTGCGGGGCGGTGCCATCACCCCGGCGTTGTTGACGAGCACGTCGAGGCGCGGGTGCTCGGCGCGCATCCGGTCGGCGAAGGCGCGTACCGAGTCGAGGTCGGCGAGGTCGAGTCGCCGCACGTCGAGGAGGCCCGGCTCCACCCCGTCCGCCGCAAGGCCGGCGGCGGCCGCCCGACCTTTCTCCTCGTCGCGTACGGCGAGGACGACGTGCGCGCCCCGGCCGGCGAGCGCCCGGGTGGTGGCGAGGCCGAGGCCGCTGTTGGCTCCGGTGACGACGAAGACCCGCCCGGTCTGGTCCGGGATCAGGTCGGCGGTCCAGCGCTGCTTCTTGGTCATGCGGCACACGCTGCCGCTTGTGTCACCGAGTGTCAAGCATGACTCTGGATGCCATGGAGGGCACCGCGTTACCATCGGGCCGTGACCACCCGCCCCGAGACCAGCCTCGCCCAGCGCAAACGACAGCTCGTCGCTTCCGAACTCACCGAGGCCGCCCTCCAGCTGTTCGCCCACAAGGGCTTCGACGCGGTGACCGTCGACGAGATCGCGACCACGGTCGGGGTCTCCAAGCGGACCTTCTTCCGCTACTTCGCCTCCAAGGACGACGTGGTCGTCCAGTTCCTGGCGGGCATGGGCGCCGACATGCGCGCGGGGCTCGCCGCCCGGCCCGCCGGGGAGCAGCCGTCCGAGGCACTGCTGCACGCCGTCTCCGTGCCGCTGGCCGCCTGCGGCGACCACGCCGAGCGCGTCCTGCCGGTGGTCCGGCTGATCCTGCGGACCCCGTCCCTGCTCGCGCGCTTCCTGGAGCACCAGGCGCAGTGGCGCGAGGAACTGGCCGACGAGCTCGCCTCCCGCCTCGGCCTCGACCCCGAAGCCGACCTCTACCCCCGGCTCGCCGCGGGCATGGCGCTCACCGCCTTCGACGCCGTCCTGCGCCGGTGGAGCGCCGGGCGGGCCGGCGAGGCCGCCTCCGCCCCGGGCACGCTGATCGGGCAGGCCTTCGCGCTCCTCGCACCGGCACTGGACGGGCCGGCGCCCTCGAAGCCGTAGACCAATGAGGGCCGTGAAGCCTCGGGGCCGTAAAAAAGAAAGGCGGGCCGGTCCGCGAGGTGCGGACCGGCCCACCCGGGCGTGTGGAGGGTACGAGGGTCAGCCCAGCGCCAGCCAGGCGACGCCGGCCAGGACGACGATCACGGCGAGGACGCCGACGATCAGGCCGACCTTCGGGCCGCCCGACGTGGCCACGGCCTGCGGCTGGCGCTGCTGCGGGGTGCCCTCGTCGACGAAGGCGCGGAACATCTGCGTGCTGCCGGCGGGGTCGTAACCCTCGGGGCCCTGAGGGGGCTGGCCCTGGCCGTACGGTGCTTGGGGGTTGTGTGCCATGGGCCAGGACCCTAGCGAAAGGGGGGCGGTGGCCCCAACCCTCCCGCTCCCCCTCCTCCTTTGCCGATTCTTTAGCGCCGTTTGACCGATTTAGTTTGCCTGAAGCAACCATCCATCTCTATGGTTGCCCTAAGCAACAAGATGGACGGGGGTGCGCGTAATGGCGACACGGAACCGGTACGAGGACCTCGCCCGCTCGGTGAGTGCGATCGGAGCCGTGAAACGCGGGCTCGCCCGCGCCCTGCCCGTCGAATGCCAGGGCGGCTCGGCGGCCGTACTCGCCCTGGTCAGCCACCACGGCGACATGCGGACGAGCCGGCTCGCCGAACTGATGGCCGTCGACATGTCCGTGTGCAGCCGCCATGTGGCCCACACCGTGGAACACGGCTGGATCGAGCGGCTGCCCGACCCCGACGACAAGCGCTCCCGCATCCTGCGGCTCACGGAACCGGGCCACGCGATGCTCGGCGAGCTCGACCGCCGGGTCACCGAGGCCTTCTCCCGCCACCTCGCGGAGTGGTCCGACGACGACGTCGAACTCCTCACCCACCTGCTCGTCCGCCTCCGCGAATCCTTCGGGGACTGCCGGGCCCACCACGCTTGAGAAGTAAGGAAGTTCATGGCTACGACCACGCCTGACACCGGTGTGCGGGACGGCCTCACCGACAGCGGTGGCGGCGAGACCGCCCCGATGACGCACCGGCAGATCATGGAGGCGCTGTCCGGGCTGCTGCTCGGCATGTTCGTCGCCATCCTGTCCTCGACGATCGTCTCCAACGCCCTCCCCCAGATCATCACCGACCTGGGCGGCGGCCAGTCCGCCTACACCTGGGTGGTCACCGCCGCCCTCCTGGCGATGACCGCCACCACCCCGCTCTGGGGCAAGCTGGCCGACCTCTTCTCCAAGAAGCTGCTCGTCCAGATGGCCCTGGTCGTCTACGTCGCGGGATCGGTCGTCGCCGGCCTCTCGCAGAGCACCGGCATGCTCATCGCCTGCCGTGTCGTCCAGGGCATCGGCGTCGGCGGTCTGACCGCCCTCTCCCAGATCATCCTGGCCGCGATGATCGCCCCGCGTGAGCGCGGCCGGTACAGCGGCTACCTCGGCGCGACCTTCGCCGTCGCCACCGTCGGCGGCCCGCTGCTCGGCGGCGTCATCACCGACACCGACTGGCTCGGCTGGCGCTGGTGCTTCTACGTCGGCGTGCCCTTCGCGATCATCGCGCTGATCGTCCTGCAGAAGACCCTGAACCTCCCCGTCGTGAAGCGTCAGGTCAAGGTCGACTGGGCCGGTGCCTTCTTCATCAGCGCCGCCGTCTCGCTGCTCCTCATCTGGGTCACGTTCGCGGGCGACAAGTACGACTGGATGTCGTGGCAGACCGCCGTCATGGTCCTCGGCGCGGTCGCGCTCGGCGGGCTGTTCGTCCTCGTCGAGTCCAAGGCGAGCGAGCCGATCATCCCGCTCCGCCTGTTCCGCAACCGCACGATCACCCTGGCCTCGCTCGCCTCGCTCTTCGTGGGTGTCGCGATGTTCGCCGGCACGGTCTTCTTCAGCCAGTACTTCCAGCTGGCGCGGAACGAGTCGCCGACGATGTCCGGCGTCCTCACCATCCCGATGATCGCGGGTCTGTTCGTCTCCTCCACCGTCTCCGGCCTGATCATCACCAAGACCGGCAAGTGGAAGGCGTGGCTGGTCAGCGGCGGCGCCCTGGCGGCCGGCGGGCTCGGCCTGCTCGGCACGATCCGCTACGACACGGAGTACTGGCACATCGCGCTCTTCATGGCGGTCCTGGGTCTCGGCCTCGGCATGATGATGCAGAACCTGGTGCTCTGCACCCAGAACCAGGTGGCCCCCGCCGACCTCGGCGCCGCCTCCTCCGTCGTCACCTTCTTCCGCTCCCTGGGCGGTGCGATCGGCGTCTCGGCGCTGGGCGCGGTCATGGCCCACCGGGTCACGGACTACGTCAAGGACGGTCTGGCCGAGCTCGGCCCGAAGGCCGCGGGCGCCATGGGCCAGGGCGGCTCGGGCGGCGGCATCCCCGACATGGACAAGCTGCCGGCCCCGATCCGCACGGTCATGGAGAGCGCGTACGGCCACGGTGTCGCCGACGTCTTCCTCTACTCGGCGCCGTTCGCGCTGCTCGCCTTCGTGGTGACCCTGTTCATCAAGGAGGTCGCCCTGAAGAGCAACGCGGTGACGGCCGACGAGAAGGCCGCGGAGAAGGCCGCCGAGACGGCCTAGGAAAAGCTCCCGGCCGCGCTTCGAGCGGAGGCGCGGCCGGGTCGGGTACGGAGCGGCGGGCAGGGGACGGCCCGCCGCTCCGTCATTTCCGCGTGCCGTCCGGCGCCTCGGCCTCGCGGGCGACCATGACCTCGATGCCGGCGATCAGGACGTCCAGGGCATAGCCGAAGTCGCGGTCCCAGATGACGCTGAGACTGTCGTGGGAGGTCCGCTCGTCGAGGATCTCCTTCAGGCCCTCGACCTGTTCCGTGAGGTCCGGGTCGTCGCGGAAGGCGTTCACCGAGTCCACGTAGAACTCGTCCTGCGACATGCCGGCCTCCGCCGCGCGCCGGCCGAACTGGGACTCGATCGTCCCGTAGCCGTAGACGAACTGGAAGACCGCCGACATGGCGCTCGGCCGGCGGTCCAGCGAGAGGCCGGTCTCCGCGACCGTGTCGTGGATCTTCTGCCCGACGGCGATCGCGTTCGGACCGATGTTGAGGTACTGGCCGGCGCTCGGCGACATCCACCCGTGGCGGACGAGCATCCGCCGGTAGTCCAGGGCGAGCAGGCGGATCCGGTCCCGCCAGTCCGCGGCGGCGTCGACCGCCGCGAGGTCGATCTCGCCGTAGACGCTGTCCATGGCGTACTCGAGGATGTCGTCCTTGGTGTCCACGTACCAGTAGAGGGACATGGCCGTGACGCCCAGCTCGGTCGCGAGCTTGCGCATCGACAGCTTGGACAGGCCCTCCTCGTCGAGCATCCGGATGGATGCGGCGACGATGCGGTCCCGGTCGAGCCCGGCGGGGCCGCCACCGCCGCGGGTGGCCCGCTTCTCCAGCCAGACGCTGGAACGCGCCGGGTTCTTGGCCCGATCGGCTGCCTTGACCATCGCGTTCCTCCGTCTGTCAGCGGTCCGTCACCATGCTAGGCAGCGACCGGCGTCCCGGCGCCCGCGGCCTTCTCCGCGCGCTCGGCCCGCTTGAGGAGGGCGGCGGCCACCAGACCGCCGGCGAACACGGCGATCGCGCCGACCAGCTGGCTGGTCTGGAGGCCGGAGGCGAACGCGTCGGAGATCGCCCGGCGTTCGGCCTCGCCGCCCGCGGCGGCCAGGGCGGCCGGCAGAGAGGTCGCGGTGACGGCGACCAGCGCGGCGAAGCGGGCGTTGAGGACGGCTCCGAGGACGGCGACGCCGAGACCGTTGCCGAACTCGGCGAGGGTGCCGTTGATGCCGGCGCCCACGCCGGCCTTCTCCGGCGGGATCGAGCTCATGATCGCGTTGGCCATGGCGGGGGACGAGACGGCGATGCCGCCGCCCATCAGGACCAGTCCGAGGAGCATGCCCGCGTAGCTGCCGTCCGTGCCGCCGCCGAGCAGCGAGATGGAGGTGAGGCCGGCGGCCACCAGGGTCATGCCGAGGACCACGGTGGGCGGGGTGCCGAGCTTCATGACGATCCTCGGCCCGACGCCGGTCAGGTTGAGGCCGACGATCGTCAGCGCCAGCGGCGCCATCCGCAGCCCCGCCTCCAGGGGTTCGTACCCGAGTACGAACTGCAGGTGCTGGGTGAGGAGGAAGAGCGAGCCGCCCATGCCGAAGACGACCAGGATCGAGCCGCCGATGGCGCCGACGAACTTCTGGTTGCGGAAGAAGTGCATGTCGAGCATCGGGTACGGGGTGCGCAGCTCCCACAGTGCGAAGGCACCGAGTCCGGCGACACCGATCGCGGCCGGGACGAGCACCTGCGCGGAGAGCCAGCCGTGCTCGGGGCCGCTGATGATCGCGTACACGACGGCGGTCATGCCGATCGTGGAGAGCAGGGCGCCGAGCAGGTCGGGCCGCTCGCCCTGCGGGTTCTTGGACTCGGGGACCAGCTTGAGGACGGCGACGAGTGCCAGGACCGCGACCGGGATGTTGATCAGGAAGATCATTCCCCACCAGAAGTGGTTCAGGATCACGCCGCCGATCAGCGGGCCGCCGGCGAAGCCCAGCGAGGCGACGGTGGACCAGAGCGCGATGGCCTTGACCCGCTCGGAGTCGTCGAAGATCTGCATGACGACGGCGAGCGTGGTGGTCATCAGGAGGGCGCCGCCGACGCCCATGCCCGCGCGGGCGGCGATCAGCTGTGCCGTGGAGTCGGCGAGTCCGGCGGCGAGCGAGCCGAGGCCGAAGAGCGCGAGTCCGATGGCGAGCATCTTCTTGCGGCCGTAGCGGTCGGCGGCGTTGCCCGCGCTGAGCAGCAGGCCGGACTGGACGAGCGAGTACGCGTTGATCATCCACTGGATGTCGGTGGTGGACGCGTGGAGTTCGGAGGTCAGCGACGGGATGGCGACGCTGAGCACGGTGTTGTCGAGCAGCACGGTGAGCTGGGCGAGGCAGATGACGCCGAGGATCAGCCAGCGCTGCGGGTGGCCGCCGGTGGCGGTCTGTTCGGTCGCGGCGGTCGTCGCCGTCATGGGCAGGACTCCTTGTACGGTGTACGGGACCAGGTCTCGTACACCGTACAAGAGCTCTCGTACGCTGTATAGCGGTTTCTCGTGTGCGGGCTTCCCGGGCTACTTCTCCCGCGTCAGGTCGTAGAAGGTGGAGCTGCCGACGGTGACCTGCTCGAAGTTCTCGGAGACCCAGGTGGAGATCTCGGAGGAGGCGCTGGAACCGCTGCCGCCGCCCATCTGCATGCGGTCGGACGAGACGAAGTAGTGGATCTTCCCCTCGGCGACGTAGCGCTTGAACCGGTCGAGCGTCGGGGACGGGTCGCTGCCGTTGAAGCCGCCGATCGCCATCACGGGCTTCTCGGTGGCCAGCTGGTAGCCGGCCGCGTTCTGCGCGCCCACCGCCGCCGCGACCCAGGTGTAGTCGTCGGCGTCCGCCAGCAGCGCCTCCTTGGCCTCCGTACCGACGTTCGCGCCGTTGAGCAGACCCCCGAGGCCACCGCCGCCGTTCATGCCGCCGCGCTCACCGTCGGTGCGGCCGTCGGTGGGCATCTGGCCCTGACCGGGGACCTGACCGCCCGGCATCTGACCACCCTGGCCACCGGGCAGCTGACCGCCCGCGCCGCCGGGCATCTGGCCGCCCTGGCCACCCGGCGTCTGGCCGCCCGCGCCGCCGGGCATCTGGCCGCCCTGGCCACCCGGCGTCTGGCCGCCCGCGCCGCCGGGCATCTGGCCGCCCTGGCCGCCGGGCGGCATCATCCCGCCGCCGCCGAACATCCGGCCGCCGCCCGGGCCACGGCCGCCCATGGCGCCGCCGGCCGGGCCCGCGGTCACGATCGAGCCCTGGTGCCCGGCGTCCACGGTCGCCAGGGTGTACGCGAAAGGTCCCGCGAGCCCCGCCGCCAGACCGAGGCCCGCGAGCCCGAGCCCGAGGCGGCGGTCGACGCGGCCCGCGACGAGGAGACCGAGCGCCGCGAGCGCACCCGCCACCAGGACCGCCCAGCGCAGCCACGGCAGCCAGTCCGGCGTACGGCCGAGCAGCGTCCAGCCCCACCAGGCCGTCACCGCCACCGTCACCGCGAGCGCCACCGAGGCGAGCCACCGCGTGCGCTCCTCCCACAGCACCGCCGCGCCCATGCCGATCAGCGCCGCGACGTACGGGGCCAGCGCCACCGTGTAGTACTCGTGGAAGATGCCGGCCATGAAGCTGAACACGACCAGCGTGATCAGGAGCGAGCCGCCCCACACCAGGAACGCCGAGCGCGCCGTGTCCGTGCGGGACGCCCGCCACGTGACGACGAGCCCCGCGACCAGCAGGATCAGCGCGGCCGGCAGCAGCCAGGAGATCTGACCGCCCACCGCGTCGTTGAACATCCGGCCGATGCCGGTCTCGCCCCAGCCGCCACCACCGCCGCCACCGCGACCGGGCAGCTCCACACCGGCCGGCAGGTTCTCCGCCGTGCCGCCCGGGCCGCCGCGGCCACCGCCGCCCACGCTGCCGACCTCGTTGCCGTTGAGGCGGCCGAGGCCGTTGTAGCCGAAGGTCAGCTCCAGGAAGCTGTTGTTCTGCGAGCCCCCGACGTACGGACGGGAGGACGCCGGCCACAGCTCGACCAGCGCCACCCACCAGCCCGCCGACACGAGCATCGCGAGCCCGCCCAGGGCCAGCCGGCCGAGCCGGCGCCCGAAGCCGCCGGGCGCGCACACCACGTACACGAGCGCGAGCGGCGGCAGGATCAGGAAGGCCTGCAACGTCTTCGCGAGGAACGCGAAGCCGAACGCCACCCCCGCCCACACCAGCCACTTCGCACTGCCCCGCTCCCGCTCCAGGGCCCGCAGCACGCAGTACACGGCGACCGTCATGAGCAGCGCGAGCAGCGCGTCCGGGTTGTTGAAGCGGAACATCAGCGCGGCGACCGGAGTCAGCGCGAGCACCGCGCCCGCGATGAGACCCGCACCGGCGGAGAACCTGCGCCGGACCGCCGCGTAGAGCACCGCGACCGTGCCCACGCCCATCAGCACCTCGGGAACGAGGATCTGCCAGGAACCCAGACCGAAGAGGCGCACGGAGAGCACCATCGGCCAGAGGGCGGCCGGCGGCTTGTCGACCGTGATGGCGTCGGCCGCGTCGAGCGAGCCGAAGAAGAAGGCCTTCCAGCTCTCGGAGCCCGCCTGGACGGCGGCGGAGTAGAAGGAGTTGGCGTACCCGGAGGCGCTCAGGTTCCACAGGTACAGCAGCGTGGTGGCGACGAGCAGGCCGAGGAAGGCGGGCCTGACCCAGGGGGCGTCCTCGGCGCGGCCGCGCCACAGCCGGGCGAGTCGGCCGCTCCCGGTCGCGGCATCGGCCGCGGGGGCCGTCGGGGACAGCGTGGTCATCGTTCGTTCCTTGCTGGAGTCTGCGAGGTGGACCGCTCGGGGAAGACCCAGAGCCGGAAGAGGAGGAAGCGCAGGACGGTCGCGGCGAGGTTGGCGACGATCAGGACGGCGAGTTCCGTGGAGTGCGCCGGATCCCCCGTCGCCGCGCCGAGCGCGGCCAGCGAACCGCTGGTCAGGGCGAGGCCGATGGCGAAGACCACGAGCCCCTGCGCCTGGTGGCGGACCGCCCGGTCCCGGCCCCGTACCCCGAAGGTGAGGCGCCGGTTGGCCGCCGTGTTGGCGACGGCCGAGACGAGGAGGGCGGCGGCGTTGGCGAGTTGCGGGCCCAGGCCGAGCCGGAAGGCCGAGTACAGCGCGAGGTAGAAGAGCGTGGACAGCGCGCCGACCACGCAGAAGCCGACCAGCTGCCGCGCGAGCCCGCCCGGCACCCCGCTCAGCTCGCGGTCCCGGGGGTCGTCGCCGAAGGGGCGGGCGAGCCGGTCGAGCGGCAGCGAACCGGTCGCGAGCGCCCGCCCGACCCGCAGCACGCCCTTCAGGTCGTCGGTCGCCGTCCGCACGATGTGGACGGTCGAGTCGGGGTCGTCGACCCAGTCGACCGGCACCTCGTGGATGCGCAGCCCGGCGCGCTCGGCGAGGACAAGCAGCTCGGTGTCGAAGAACCAGCCGGTGTCCTCCACCATCGGGAGGAGCCGCTCGGCGACCTCACGCCGTATCGCCTTGAAGCCGCACTGCGCGTCGGAGAAGCGGGCGGCGAGCGAGCCGCGGAGGATCAGGTTGTACGCCCGTGAGATGAACTCGCGCTTCGGGCCGCGCACCACCCGCGAGGAGCGGGCGAGCCGGGAGCCGATCGCCAGGTCGGAGTGGCCCGAGATGAGCGGGGCGACCAGCGGGAGCAGCGCGTTCAGGTCCGTCGAGAGGTCGACGTCCATGTAGGCCAGGACGGGCGCGTCCGAGCCCGACCACACGGTCCGCAGCGCCCGGCCGCGGCCCTTCTGGTCGAGCCGTACGGAGCGCACCTCGGGCACCTCCGCGGCGAGGGCCGCGGCGACCTCGGGGGTCGTGTCGGTGGAGGCGTTGTCGGCGACGGTGATGCGGAAGCCGTACGGGAAGGTCCGGAGGAGGTGCTCGTGGAGCCGGCGGACGCACGGCTCCAGGTCCTTCTCCTCGTTGTAGACGGGAATCACCACGTCCAGGACGGGCCGTCCGGCGACGCTCACCGGCAGGTGCTCCCGGGCGGGGAGGGCGTCGGACCTTCCGGAGGCCGCGGACGTGGGACCCGCGATCGTTGGGGTTCGCATGACACCGACACTCGCCGGGGCCGCTGTCACGGCTGTGTGATGAGCCTGTGCCCTGCCTGTGAGTTCTCGGCCATGGGCAGGTTCACCGTGAACACGGTCCGCCCCGGGGCGGATTCGACGCCCACCTCGCCGCCGTGCGCGAGGACGACCGCGCGCACGATGGCGAGCCCGAGGCCGGTGGATCCGGCGTTTCGGGAACGGGAGGCGTCGCCGCGCGCGAAGCGTTCGAAGACGGCGGGCAGGAGGTCCGGCGGGATGCCGGGGCCGTCGTCCTCGACCTCGACGAGCACCGCCGGGCCGGCCGCGCGCACGCGTGCGGCGACCTTCGTGCCGGGCGGGGTGTGCGTACGGGCGTTGGCGAGGAGGTTGACCAGGACCTGCTGGAGCCGGGCGCCGTCGGCCCGTACGACCGCCGCGTCCGCGGGCAGTTCGAGGCGCCAGTGGTGTTCGGGCCCGGCCGCCCGGGCGTCGCTGACCGCGTCCACGACCAGCGGGACGAGGTCGGTGGTCTCGTACGAGAGCGGGCGTCCGGCGTCGAGCCGGGCGAGCAGCAGCAGGTCCTCCACCAGGCCGGTCATCCGGGTCGCCTCGGACTCGATCCTGCCGAGGGCGTGCCGGGTGTCGGGCCCGCACTCCTCGCGGCCCCGCCGGGTGAGCTCGGCGTATCCCCGGATCGAGGCGAGCGGGGTGCGCAGCTCGTGGCTGGCGTCGGCGACGAACTGCCGTACCCGGGTCTCGCTCTGCTGGCGTGCGTCGAGGGCCGAGTGGACGTGGTCGAGCATCCGGTTGAGGGCCGCGCCGACCTGGCCGACCTCGGTCCGCGGATCGGCCTCCGTCTCCGGGACCCGCTGGTGCAGCGCCACCTCGCCGCTGTGCAGCGGCAGTCGGGCGACCTGCCGGGCGGTGATGGCGACCCTCCGCAGCGGGCGCAGCGCCACCCGCACGAGCACGGTCCCGGCGAGCGAGGCGGCGACGAGCCCGGCGCCGGTGACGCTGAGTTCGACGAGCACCAGGGTGGAGAGGGCGTCCTCGACCTCGGCGAGCGGGATGCCGGTGAGGAACTCCCCGTGGATCCCGACGGCGTACTCGACCCGGTACGAGCCGAGCCCTCCGGGCAGTTCGACGGTGTGCGGGCGGCCGTCCCGGGGGACTGCGGCGAGGGCGGCCCGCTGGGCCGCGTCGAGCTCGGTGGTCTGGACGTTCCTGCCGTACCTGTCGCTTCCCTCGGCCTCCGCCGAGTAGCCGGCCGAGGTCACCTCCCCGTCCGTGAGGACCGCGCCGAGGGTGCCGATGGGAGCGCCGGGCCCCTGGACGAACGCCAGGGGTTCCTTCGCGCGGACCGGGTCGAGCGGGCCGGGCGCCGGGGGGACGGCGACCGGCGGGCCCGCCGCCCGGTCCGCGACGGTGTGGACCTGCTCGTCGGCCTGGTCGTACAGGTACGAGCGGAACGCGATCGTCGTCACCGTCCCGATCACCGCCGCGACGACCGCGATCAGCGCGACCGCCGACACGACGAGCCGGGTCCGCAGCGACCACGGCCGCCCCCGTCGTACGCGCACGGGCGCTACTCCCCCGGCTTGATCAGGTAACCGGCCCCGCGCCGGGTGTGGATCATCGGGGGACGGCCCACGTCGATCTTCCGGCGGAGGTACGAGATGTAGAGCTCGACGACGTTGGCCTGGCCGCCGAAGTCGTACGACCAGACCCGGTCCAGGATCTGCGCCTTGCTGAGCACCCGGCGCGGATTGCGCATGAGGTAGCGCAGCAGCTCGAACTCGGTGGCGGTGAGGTGGATCGACTCCCCGCCCCGGGTGACCTCGTGGCTGTCCTCGTCGAGGACGAGGTCCCCGACGGTGAGCAGCGACTCGCTGCGCGCCTGCGCGGCCCCGGACCTGCGGATGAGGCCGCGCAGCCGGGCGACGACCTCCTCCAGGCTGAAGGGCTTGGTGACGTAGTCGTCGCCGCCCGCCGTGAGCCCGGCGATCCGGTCCTCGACGGCGTCCTTCGCCGTCAGGAACAGCACCGGTACGTCGGGCAGCTCGCGCCGGATCCGGCCGAGCAGGCTCAGGCCGTCGACGTCGGGCAGCATGATGTCGAGGATGACCACATCGGGCCGGAACTCGCGCACGGTGCGGAGGGCGAGCGCCCCGTCCCCGGCGCTGCGGACCTGCCAGCCCTCGTAGCGCAGGGCCATGGAGAGCAGCTCGGCGAGCGAGGCCTCGTCGTCGACGACGAGAACGCGGACGGCTGTGCCGTCGGCACGGAGCATGTCGGCGCGGGTGCCGGGGCGGGCGCTGGTGCTTCGCGTGATCACGGTCATGGCACCACGCTGTCCGCCTCCGCTGAGATGCCCCTTTCCCTTTCCTGTGAATTTCCTGAGAAAGCCCTCAGGCGCCGGGCAGCGGGTGTTTCACGTGAAACAACGCGGCCCCGTTCTCGTACAGGACCCGCCGGAGCCAGTCGTCCCCGAGCCCGAGCCGTTCGAGGGCGTGGAGCTGGTGCGCGTACGGATACGGGATGTTCGGGAAGTCCGAACCGAGGAGGATCCGGTCGCCGACGTCGAGGAGTCGCTTGCGCTCGTCCTCGGGGAAGGGCGCGAGCCGCTCGCTGAAGTCGGTGAAGGCCATGGTGGTGTCCAGGTGGACGCCCTCGTACCGCTGGGCCAGGTTCAGGAAGTCGCCGTACTCGGGCATGCCCATGTGCGCGACGATCACCTTCAGCCGCGGGTGCCGGGCGAGCAGCCGCCACATGGGACCCGGCCCCGTGAAGTTCCCCGGGGTGGGGCCCGACCCGCAGTGCACCACCACGGGGGTGCCGCTGTCGGCGAGCGCCCCCCAGGAGCTGTCGAGCTCGATGTCGTTCGGATCGAAGCCGCCGACCTGGAGGTGCACCTTGAACACCCGGGCCCCGGCGTCGAGCGCCTGATGGACGTACCCGTTCACGCCCTCCTCGGGGAAGAGGGTCGCGGTGTGCAGGCAGTCGGGGGTCCGCGCCGCGAAGTCGGCGGCCCAGGAGTTCAGCCAGGCGGCCATGCCGGGCTTGTGCGGGTAGAGCATCGCCGTGAAGGCGACCACGCCGAACCCGCGCAGCAGCGCGAGCCGGCGTTCCTCCTCCTCGCGGTAGGTGATGGGCCACTCCACACCGGTCAGCGGACCGACGGCGTCGAAGTACGCCCACACCTTGTCGAGCACGTTCTGCGGCATGAAGTGCGTGTGCACGTCCACGAGCCCGGGAATCCCGAGCCTCGCCGGCAGATCCGAGGCGTCACTCGCGCTCAAAGCCGTAGCTCCGCTCGACCTTGCCGATGTGGACGCTGTAACTGTCGTACCAGTGCTCGCGCCCGTACCTCTTGGCCGCCTGGTGCTCCGCGTCGAGCCGCCACTTGTCGAGCGCCTCCAGGTCGCGGAAGTAGGCGACCGTGATGCCGATGCCTCCCGGCGTACGGGCGGACTCGTAGCCGAGGAACCCGGGAACCTCCCGGACGATCTCCTGCATCCGGACGGAGGTCTCCGCGTAACCCTCGGGGGCGTCGGGACGGACGGACGTGAACACGGCGGTGTAGTAGGGCGGTTCGATGCCCGCCACCAGCTTGGGAGTCATGTGATCACCCTCGCCGGGACGGCGGCGTGATGTCCACGGCGGCCGGTGAAAGGGATCCAAGACTTTACGAAGCGGGGCACCCGGATCAGAACAGCCCCTCCTGGGCGCTGACGGCCGCCGGAGCCGCCGCCGTCACCGGCACCGAGAAGCCGTCCCCCTCCCCGGCGGCCTCCAGGATCCAGCCGCCCATGAGCCGGGTGTCGAGGACGAGACAGCGACCGTCGGGGGCGAGGAGGTGCAGGTCGGGGCCGGCGGCGGCGAGCAGCCGCCCGGTGACGACACCGCCGCCGACGAGCTCGGTGACCGTGCCGTCGAGGCGCGGCAGCCCGTCGAGACCGAACACCTCCGCGTGGTCGCGGGCGGCGAACTCCAGCGGCTCCAGCGTCTCCGTCCAGCCGCCGACCGCCCGCGCCCGCCCGTACAGTTCCTCGACCTCGCGGGCCCGGTCCCCGGCCGGCGGCAAGGCGTGCCGCGCCGCCCGCTTCCGCTCGTACGCCACCCGGTCGGGCACGCCGAGGGCCTGCCGGAGCACCTCCTCGGTGCGCCGCGCGGCCATCAGCGGTCCCCGGCCCAGCCAGCCGAACGCCACGGCCCCCTGTTCCAGCAGCCGGGCCTCGCCGCGGGCCTCGGCGGTGATCCCCACCTTGGTCATCCCCGGGCCGAACCAGGCCAGGTAGACCCGGTACGGCTGCGGATCGTCGGCGACGGTGTCGGCCGCGACCGAATGCGCCCGGTCGAGCCGCGCGCACTCCGGGCACCGCCCGCCGGTGGCCCGCCCGGACACCGCGGCCTCCAGCGGGCAGGGGTTCCCACGGGCCCCCGGACACCGCCGGACCCCGACGGCCCGGAAGGCCAGCCCCTGCCCGTACGTGAGCGCGCTGACCCGCCCACCGCGCCACCGCAGCCCGGGCACCCCGCCGCCCCAGCCGATCCCCCGAGACCACCACTCCACGCCGCCCGCCCTCCTCGTCTCCCAGGACATCCAGTCTCCGCCACGTCCGCTTCGAGACGGGTGCGGGCGCCGGTCAGGGCAGCACGTAGATGCGGGTGCCGTCCGGCGCCGGGGCGCCGACCTCCCGCATGCAGCCGCGTTCGAGGAGCCGGCGGACGCAGTCCCGGACGCATTCGCCGGAGAGCCCGGTGCGGCGGGTGACGTCCTGGGCCCGGTAGCGCACCCCGCCCCGTACGAGCGCGGGCGCCAGGCAGGACGCGACCGTCCGCATGTCGCCCGTGATGGCCCAGGACTCCACGAGCTCCTGCGGGGTGAGCGCGACGACGGCGCCGGTGCGCTGGCGGGGCACGGCGAGCCGCTCCAGGGAGTCGGCGACCCTGGAGAGGTTCTGCCGGGTCTCGCGGAGCAGCTCCGCGTACTCGGTGTGCTCGACGTATGCGGCGGCCCGCTCGTCGAACCGCCCTTCGAGACGTACGAGGACGTCGACGAGCTCCGGCGGCAGCAGGAACCCGGTGTGCACCGGCGAGGGTTCGAGCCCGTACCCGCCGTATCGCTGGACCGCCGCCACGACCCCCGCCGTCCACGCCCGGAACGGCCCGGCCTCCGGTCTCCGGCACGCCCCGACGAGCTGCACCAGCCCCTCAAGGCTCACCATCCGCGTCGACGCCCTGATCCCGGCGAACCGGCCGGGCCGCCCCACCGCGCCGAGCTCCCGCGCGGCCGCGAGGCACCCCCCGGGCAGCGCCACCGTCCGCAGCGCCTCCCGCGTCCCCGCGTACCCGAGCCGTTTCGCCACGTCCACCACCGGGAACCAGTGGGTCCCGTCCCGCCCGGTCAGCCGCCGCAGGGGCGCTCCGGTGGCGGCGTACACCAGGTCATCGATGTCGATCGCGTCCATCGATCATCACCTCCGCCACGCAAGCTAGGCCGAGGGCATATTCAACTGACATGCAAATAAGACAGGTTCACCCAAAAGGGGAGGGTCCTCGGCGATTCACCCGAGAACCCTCCCCCGATCTCCGCCTACTTGGCGACGAACTGCGTCAGGATCGCCTGCACCTCGTAGATGTCGACACCCTTGGTGAACGTCTTCTGGACCGGCAGCTGGCTGCCCGAGATCCAGATCTTCAGTTCGGCGTCCAGGTCGAAGGTGCCGGCCGTCTCGACGGCGAAGTGGGTGATGCTCCGGTACGGGATCGAGTGGTACTCGACCTTCTTGCCGGTGATCCCCTGCTTGTCGACGAGCACGAGCCGCCGGTCGGTGAAGAAGATCGTGTCGCGGATCAGCAGGTACGCGGCGTGCACCTGCTCCCCCTGCCCGAGCAGCCGCGCGAAGTCCTGCTGCGCCTGCGCCGGATCGATCGCGTGCGCGTTCCCGAAGAGCGCCATGCCCCAAACCCCCACATCCGATGAAAAAGAAAGATCATCAGACCCTAACTCCGCCCCGGAGCAACGAGCTAGGCCTCCTGCCGATCAGACCGGACCGATCACGACGGGCTCCGCCGGCCAGGCCTCACAGACCACGACCGGTCCTCCGCCGACCGGGCGGCCGGGAACGGCCGAGGGGGGCCTCTCGAACCCTGCCATCGCCCACCCGCCCGGACTAGGATCCGAACCATGCCGCTGACCATGAACGACGTGGACCGGTTCGAGGCCGCCAGGCCCCGCCTGGAGGCGATCGCGTACCGCCTCCTCGGCTCCGCGAGCGAGGCCGAGGACGCCGTGCAGGACACCTACCTGCGCTGGCAGGCCGCCGACGTCGACCTCATCGAGGTACCCGAGGCCTGGCTCACGAAGGTCCTCACCAACCTCTGCCTCAACCAGCTCACCTCGGCCCGCGCCCGGCGCGAGACGTACGTGGGCGAGTGGCTGCCCGAACCGCTGCTCACCGGCGACCCGATGCTCGGGCCCGCCGACACCGCGGAACAGCGCGAATCCGTCTCGTACGCGGTCCTCGCGCTCATGGAACGCCTCTCCCCCAACGAACGCGCGGTCTACGTGCTGCGCGAGGCCTTCGGCTACCCGCACCGGGAGATCGCCGAGATCCTCGACCTCACCGAGTCCTCCTGCCAGCAGATCTTCCACCGCGCCAAGAAGCACGTCGCGGACGGCAAGGCCCGCACCGAGATCGACGAGGCCGCCGCCCGGCGGATCGTCGAGGAGTTCCTCGCGGCCGCCACCACCGGCCGGACCGAGCCCCTCGTACGGCTGCTCACCGCGGACGCCGTCGCGATCGGCGACGGCGGCGGCAAGGTCCCGGCACGCGCCAAGGCCTTCGAGGGCGCCCTCGCGGTCGCCACGTTCATGCGCGGCCTGTTCAAGCCCAGCACCGCCAAGCGCACCATCATCGGCGGTTCGCCCGACGTCTACGCCACGACCGCCAACGGCGCCCCCGCCGTCGTCGCGGTCCTCGACGGCCGGGTCGTCGGCATCATGTGCCTGGAGGTCACCCCCGACGGCATCACCGCGTTCCGCAACCAGGTCAACCCCGACAAGCTCGACCGCGCGACGCGGCACTGGGCTGCCTCCGACCACGGCAGCCCCCTGATGGAAGCCGCCTTCTGACACCCCTCACCGCCATGTGACCTGCTTCACACTCGCCACCTGTCAGGAAACGACGGGCTGCCCGGTTCAAGGGTCGAAACCGCGCGAGACAGGAGCAGGCACATGCAGCAGCACCGGATCATCGTCCTCGGGGCCGGCTACACCGGAGCCATCGTCGCCGGACGCCTCGCCAAGCAGCTCCACCGCGAGGACGTCGCCATCACCCTCGTCAACCCCGAGCCCGACTTCGTCGAGCGCGTCCGGCTGCACCAGCTGGCCGTCGGCCAGGAACTCCCCCACCGGCCCTTCAGCGAGATGTTCGCGGGCACCGGCGTCGAACTGAAGCTCGCCACGGTGACCGCCGTCGACGCCGAGCGCAGGACCGTCGCCGTCACCGCCGCCGACGGCGCCGAGGAGCTGGCGTACGACACCCTCGTGTACGCCCTCGGCAGCGGCTGGAACCCCCAGGGCGTCCCCGGCACCGCCGAGCACGCCCACGAGATCTCCAGCCGGCCCGGCGCCCTCCGGCTGCGCGACCGCCTGGCCGCCCTGGAGGCCGGACAGTCCGTGGTCGTCGTCGGCGGCGGCCTCACCGGCCTGGAGGCCGCAACCGAGATCGCGGAGGCCCGCCCCGACCTGGACGTCGCCCTCGCCGCCCGCGGCGGACTCGGCGACTGGCTCTCGGACAAGGGCCGGCAGCACGTGCGGAAGGTCTTCGACGGCCTCGGCATCACCGCCCACGAGCACACCTCCGTCACCGGCGTCGAGGCCGACCGGGTCCTCACCTCCGACGGCGCCGTCCCGGCCGCCGTCACCATCTGGACCACCGGCTTCGCCGTCCACCCGATCGCCGCGGCCACCACCCTCGACGTCACCGAGACCGGCCAGATCGTCGTCGACGGGACCATGCGCTCGGTCTCCCACCCCGACGTGTACGCCGTCGGCGACGCCGCCCAGGCCATGGGCGCCGGCGACAAGCCCCTGCGCATGTCGTGCGCCTCGGGCACCCCCATGGCCTGGCAGGCCGCCGACGCCATCGCGGCCCGCCTCACCGGCACCAAGCTCCCCAAGGCCCACCTGCGCTACTTCAACCAGTGCATCTCCCTCGGCCGCAAGGAAGGCCTCATCCAGTACGTCACCGCCGACGACCGCGCCGTCCGCGCCGCCCTCACCGGCCGCCTCGCCGCCCGCTACAAGGAACTCATCTGCAAGGGCGCCGCCTGGGGCGTCGCCAACCCCAAGCTCGGCCTCCCCACCCGCCCCCGCCGCACCCTCCCCC
>NZ_JNWK01000053.1 GCF_000716445.1 Streptomyces wedmorensis | reverse complement strand
CTTCAACGACACCGTCGGCAAGGCCTACGTCACCCCCACCAAGCTCACCGACGGCCTCAAGGCCTGGCAGGACGCCAGCGTCAAGTACGGCAACGACCAAGGCTTCACCGTCAACAAGTAGACCCCCACGACGAGACGGGGGCGGAGCCGCATCCGACTCCGCCCCGCCTCACCCGCGCTCTTCACCCCGTCTTCATGGAAAGGGGTTGCCACGCCCTCTATGTTTGCGTAAACATAGAGGGTAGAAGTCCCGGCCCTCGCACGACCCTTCACGTACAGGAGCAAACAGCGCATGCCCGATCTCCAGATGGACAAGGCCGGCTTCCTGCTCGACGGCCAGCCCTTCCGCTTCCTGTCCGGCGGGCTGCACTACTTCCGGGTCCACCCCGAGCAGTGGCAGGACCGACTCCGCAAGGCCCGCCTCATGGGCCTCAACACCGTGGAGACGTACGTCCCTTGGAACCTGCACCAGCCCCGACCCGACCGATTCGTGCTGGACGGCGGGCTGGACCTCCCCCGCTTCCTCGATCTCGCCGCCGCCGAGGGCCTGCACGTCCTGCTGCGGCCCGGCCCGTACATCTGCGCGGAGTGGGAGGGCGGCGGTCTGCCGTCGTGGCTGCTCGCCGAGCCTGACATCCAGCTGCGATCCCGCGACCCCCGGTTCCTCGCGGCGGTCGACGACTTCTTCGACCGCCTGCTCACCCCCCTCCGCCCCTACCTCGCCTCGCAGGGCGGGCCGATCCTGGCCGTGCAGGTGGAGAACGAGTACGGAGCCTACGGCGACGACACCGCCTATCTGGAACACATCGCCGGCTCACTGCGCGCCTGCGGGGTCGACGTCCCGCTGTTCACCTGCGACCAGCCGGTCGACCTGGAGCCTGGCGCCCTGCCCGGCGTCCTCGCGACCGCCAACTTCGGTAGCCGCGGGGCCCACCATCTGACCTCGCTGCGCTCACAGCGCCCCGAGGGGCCGCTGATGACGACGGAGTTCTGGATCGGCTGGTTCGACCGCTGGGGCGCCCACCACGTCGTACGCGACCCCGACCACGCCGCGCAGGAACTCGACGAGGTCCTCGCCACCGGCGCATCGGTGAACTTCTACATGTTCCACGGCGGCACCAACTTCGGTTTCACCAACGGCGCCAACGACAAGCACACCTACCGCCCCACCGTCACGTCGTACGACTACGACGCCCCGCTCGACGAGGCCGGGGACCCGACCGCGAAGTACACCGCCTTCCGCGACGTCATCGCCAAGTACGCCCCCGTGCCGAGCGAACCCGTACCCGCCGCAGGCCCCAAACTGTCCGCCCCCACGGTCGCGTTGACGGACAGCGCCGACCTCCTGTCGACCGCGGACGCGCTGACGGCGCGGATCGACTCCCGGCGGCCCCTCACCATGGAGGAACTGGAACAGGACTTCGGCTTCGTCCTCTACGAGACCACGCTGCCCCTGCGCGGGCCGACGCTGCTGGAGGTCGAGCACGTCCGCGACCGGGCACAGGTCTTCGTCGACGGGCAGCCGGTGGGCGTCCTGGAGCGCGAGAGCCACGAGCACTCCCTGGCGTTCACCGCGCCCCGGGCGGGCAGCCGGCTCTCGATCCTGGTCGAGAACCAGGGCCGGGTGAACTACGGCCAGGGCATCCACGACCGCAAGGGGCTGCTCGGCGCGGTCCTCCTCGACGGCGTCGAGCCGACGGCGTGGACGAACCGCCCCCTCCCGCTCACCACGCTGGAGGACATCCCGTTCGCCGCCACCACGACGACTCCCGTGGGCCCCACCTTCCACCGGGGCACCTTCGAGGTCGCCAAGCCCGCCGACACCTACCTCCACCTCGACGGCTGGACCAAGGGAAACGCCTGGGTCAACGGCTTCCCGCTCGGCCGCTACTGGTCCCGCGGCCCGCAGCGCTCGCTGTACGTTCCTGCTCCCGTCCTGCGCGCCGGTACGAACGAGATCGTCGTCCTGGAGCTCCACGCCGGCCCCCGTACCCGTACCGTCGACTTCCTCGACACGCCCGACCTCGGCCCCACGGAGGAGTAGGAACACCCGACCGCACCGTGCCCGCCGGGGGTCCATAGGGTGGGGCCCATGTCTGCCACATTGCGTTCCGCGAAAGCCACCGCCGCCCTGCGAACAGCGGCTCGGGTGTCCGCCGAGTCGTTGGTCGTCCTGCTGATGGCCGGGGTGACACTGTGGATCGTGGGCCGCATGTGGTCGGTGGTCTGGCCCCTCGTCGTCGCGCTCTTCCTCACCACCCTGACCTGGCCGTTGACGCGCTTCCTGCGACGGCACAGCTGGCCGCCGGCCTTGGCGGCAGCCGTCGTCACCATCTCCTTCATGCTGGTCGTCGCCGGTGTCATCGCGCTCATCGCGGTGCCCGTCGCGTCTCAGTCCGGGGAGCTGTCCAAGGGCGTGGTCGAGGGAATCGGGCGACTGCGCGAGTGGGCCGCCGGGCCGCCGCTGAACATCGGCGACGACGAGATCTCCGGCGCTCTCGACACGGCCATGGCCCGCGTCCAGGACAGCATCGGCAGCATGGTCACCGCGGTCGCGACCGGCGTGGGCACGGTGTTCAACGGGGTCGTCACGGCCTTCCTGGCCCTCTTCCTGATGTTCTTCTTCCTGAAGGACGGCCCCCGGTTCCTGCCGTGGCTCACCCGCCAGCTCCCCGGCCGGCTCGCCGTCGACGTACCGGTCGTGGCGGAGCGGAGCTGGGACACCCTGGGTGCGTTCGTGCGCAGCCAGGCGTTCGTCGGACTCCTCGACGCCGTGTGCATCGGCGTGGGTCTGTGGATCCTCGACATCCCGCTGGTCCTGCCGCTTGCGGTGCTGACCTTCGTCTCCGCGTTCGTGCCGATCATCGGCGCCCTGTTCGCCGGCTTCGTCGCGGTCCTCATCGCGCTCGTGTCGAACGGCCCCACCGACGCGCTGATCGTCCTGGCGATCATCATCGTCGTGCAGCAGCTGGAGGGAAACGTCTTCCAGCCCATGATCCAGAGCCGCGGTCTCGGCCTGCACGCGGCCGTCGTCCTCCTGGCGGTGACGCTCGGCGGCAGCCTCGCCGGCATCGTGGGCAGCCTGCTCGCCGTGCCCTTGGCCGCCATCATCGCCGTCTTCTGGAACTACCTGCGCGACCAGCTCAGCGACGAGGCCCCTGAGCCGGAGCCCGAGGAGCCCCCGGCCCCCGCGCTCGCCACCGCCCCCGTCACGTCCTGACGGACGCCGCGCCGCTCAGGCGGCACTTTCCGGACAGGGCCCAAGGGGTGTCCTGTCGATCACGCCGCGAGCCCGGCCTGATCGGCAGGACACCCCTTAGCCGTGCCGCGTCGGCCCGAAGGCGGGGGGCCTCTCGTCGTCGCCGGCAGGGCCGACGTCGCCGTTCTTCCACTCCGGGTCGTAGGCGCAGGGAACGCTGGCGCCGCCGGTGAAGTACTCCCGGTCGGCGTACCAGGCGAAGGACATCCGCTCGTCGCCGCCGTCGCGCTGGACGAACAACTCCCAGTCCTTGCCCTGCTCGCCTTCGTGGTAGGACGTGATCTTCCAGTCGTTGTCCTTGAAGTGCTGGTGCAGTCGGCGGAGTCCGGGCACCGCCTGGCCGGCCGGCACATGGTCGAGGGCCCAGCGGTGGCTCATCGAGTAGGCGCCGTCGACGGTCTTGTCCTCGAGCCCGAACAGGCCGCCGTCGTAGCAGAAGCCGGAGCCGAGCGTGTTCTCCGTGCTGACGCCGATGTCCTCGACTCCGGGTTCCATGGTGCGCTTGAACCCCATGACGTCGTACGCCTCCTGGGACCGCTGGAGGGCGCGGTTCGCCATCTCCTCGGGCGCGACGCGAGGGTAGTCCGTCGAGCCCGACGCGCCCCACGCCAGGGCGATGACCAGCGCGAGTACGCCGACAAGCGCGGCGCCGCCACATCCCAGGGTGGCACGAACGAAGGACGAGGTCCGTGACTCGGTCGGGTCGGGAAGGGCGGCGCTTGGCATGATCTCGTCGGGCATACGAAGAGGCTATGCGGCCCGGGAGGCGTGGCGGATGGGTGCGGTGACCGGGGTCGGAGTGAGCACGCGTGCTCACTCCGACCCCGAGCCGTGCTCACCCCGAGGGGTGACTACACCGCCGCGGGGCCCGTGACAGCAGGCCTCGGTCGGCCGTCCTCCAGGACGTCAGCTGGGCGCGTTCGCGGTCTTGCTGGTCGTGGTGCCGTCCTCGTCCTGGGCCTCGGGCGCGCCGGGCACGGGCGGAGTGGGCGGCGTACGGACCAGCAGTGCGACCAGCACGGTCAGGCCGCCGAGTACGGCACCGACGCCGAAGCCCCACTGGATGCCCGTCGACAGGGCGCCGACGGGGTCGTCGCCCTCGGCCAACGCGGTGGCCGTGTGTCCCGTCATGACGCTGATCACCAGGGCGGTGCCCGCGGCGGCCGCCACCTGCTGGAGCGAGCCGAGGATCGCGGAGCCGTGCGGGTAGAGGTGCGGCGGCAGCACGGACAGGCCGGAGGTGAAGACGGGGGTGAAGACGAACGCCATGCCGGCGCTCAGGGCCACGTGCAGGGCGAGGATCACCCACGGCGAGGTCTGTTCGCCGGTGAAGGCGAACAGCGCGAGGCACAGCGCCGTGAGGGCGGCGCCGGGTACGACCAGGCGGGGTGCGCCGAAGCGGTCGTAGAGCTTGCCGACCTGCGGACCGAGCAGGCCCATGGTCAGGCCGCCGGGGATGAGCAGCAGTCCGGTCTGCAGCGAGGTGAGGTCGCACACCTCCTGGAGGTAGATCGGCAGCAGGATGAACGCGCCCATGAGGCCCATGAAGGACAGGCACATCAGGCCGAGCGCCACGGCGAAGTGACGGAACGTCAGCGCGCGCAGGTCGAGGAGCGGCGTCGACGAGCGCTGCAGCGCCAGCTGTCGCCACACGAACAGTCCCACGAACACGGCGCCGACGATGGTCGTGACCGACGGGGGCACCGGGCCCTTCGCCGCGTCCCCGGCGCCGAGCTCGCTCAGGCCGTACACCAGGGCGCCGAACCCCGCCGCCGCCAGCGGGACGGACAGCCAGTCGATCGGGCCCGCCTGCGGCTCGCCGATGTTCACCAGCTTGCGGTGACCGAACACGGCCATGGCTCCCGCGATGGGCAGCACGGCGAGGAACAGCAGCCGCCACGGCCCCAGCTGCAGCAGCACACCGGAGACCGCGGGGCCGAGGGCGGGAGCCACGGAGATGACGAGCGTGATGTTGCCCATGACACGACCGCGGTCATGCGGAGGCACGAGGGTCATCAGCGTCGTCATGAGCAACGGCATCATGACGGCGGTGCCGCTGGCCTGGATGACCCGAGCGGCCAGCAGCACGGGAAACGCGGGCGCGGCGGCGGCCAGGGCCGTACCGACCAGGAACAGCGCCATCGCCAGGTTGAAGGCGGTCCGCGTCGTCACGCGCTGGAGGAACCACCCCGTCACCGGGATGACCACCGCCATCGTCAGCATGAAGGAGGTCGACAGCCACCCCGCGGCCGCCGCCGTGACCTCGAACTCCCGCATGAGCCGCGGAATCGCGTTGACCATGATCGTCTCGTTGAGCAGCACGACGAACGTCGACAGCACGAGAATCCGCAGCACGGCGGTGACGCGGGCAGGTGAGACTGTGGGTGTTGCGGTTGGTGCGAGCATGGTGCCTTCCGTCATCTGACTGTCCTCCGCACGTGGCAGGTCCCCCTGACAGACTGCGGCGCCGGGCAGAACTCATCGGTTTATCTCCGATCCTGTCGCCACCGCCCCCCCACGCTCAAACGATTTTGCCGAACCGCGACAGGCCGACTCGAACAACCGGCCGACCGGACCGCGTCAACAGACATGCATGGCCACTCCGCACAAGCCCAACCCCTGATCGGCCGCTGCTCGCCAGACGCGCAGCGGGCCGTCGAGAACCGACTCCTCGCGCTCGTCGTAGTCCAACCAGTCCTGAGCCTCCGCGGCAGCGCGTTCGGCCGGGGTGAAGGTCAGCGCACGCTCGACGAGCGGCAGGCTGTCGCGTACCTCCTCGGAGGTGAACAGGAAGGTGCCGCACCAGCCCGGCAGTTGGGCCGCGCGCTTCGGGCCGATGGCATGGAACAGGGACGAGACGGCGTACTCCTTGCTGTGGACCGAGATGAACATGCTGTCGTCGCTCTGTCCCTCCCACACATCGTCCAGGGCGTAGAACGAGGGATCCGCGGTCCCACCGCACACCTCGTCGAGACGGCGGCCGGGTGCGGTGAGCGCACGGAACGACTCGATCGAGGCGATGTCCACTCGCACCGGTACGTTCTCGCGGTCGGGCGCATACCAGGTCCGGTGGTCGGGGAGCGGCTCCCGCTGCCACGCCCGCCATCGACGTGCCGCATCCGGGTGGGCGCGGTCCGCCTCCATGGCGGGCAGCAGGCGTGGGGCAAGGCCGCCGACGGTCTCATCGGCATGACTGCTGATCGCCCACGCGCTCATGAATCCCATGCCGGCGACGCTACCTTCCACCACTGACATCGCACGGAGTGCCGCCGCCGGGGGTCCGGCCTGACCGGCCGATGCCCGCGGGGCGTCGGCCGGTCACAGCGGGGCACCACGGTCGCTCACCGGGCCGAAGCGCCCACCCGGCGTCGCTCAGGCGCGGCCCGTCGAGAGCCGCTCCAGCAGGGCGAGTTGTTCGGTGATGCGTGTGGCGGACCAGGTGGTGAGCCAGTGGGTGCGGTCGGGGTCGTATCGGCGGGGGACGGCCTCGATGCGCATGATGAGGGCGAGGTAGACGCGGTAGAGGGCGAGGCGGGCCTGGGCGGCGGCGTGCAGGGGGAGGTCCGGGGTGACGCTGCGGTAGCCGGCGAGGAGGTCGGCGTCGTGTTCGGCGGTGCCGAGGGGGTCGAGGCCGACGAGTTCGGCGAGGGGGTCGCCGAAGAAGGAGCGTTCGCCGTCGATGACGCCGACGAGGTCGAGGTGTCCGTGGGCGGCCGGAGCCAGGATGACGTTGCCTTCCCAGGCGTCGAAGTGCACCAGAGCCGGCCGCCGCACTTCGGCCAGTTCGGTGGCGAACCTGTCCGGGAGGGCGGCGAGTTCCGGCTCGGGGACGGGCAGGGGTACGCCGTAGCGCACGGCGTCGGCGAGGACGGCGGCGAGCATCCGGCCGAAGGCCGTGGGCCAGTCGGGGCCGCGCAGCACCGGGTCGGTGGTCTGCGGGTAGCCGAACTCGGGGCCGGTGGCCGTCGCGATCCGGGCGGCGGTCTCACCGAGGCGGCGGCGCAGAGCGGACCGCCGCGCGGGATCGATGCGGTCCCGTTCGGAGTCCCAGGTGGTGCCCTCCAGGAACTCCAGGAGCAGCCACTCCCCCTCCCGGGCGGCCCCGTGGTGCGCGGGGGTGTGGTGGTGGACGACCTTGGGGACCCGGACGCCGGCTGCCGCCGCGAGTCCGTTGAAGAGACGCTCGGTGCCGAGGAGGCCGCGCTCGTGGGTGAGGGCGGGGGCGTCCATGGCAGGGGCGCGCTTCCATGCGAGTCGGCGTCCGTCGGTGAGTTCGAGCAGCCGGGTGTCGTTGTAGAAGCCACCGGGCATGACTGTGGCCTTGACGACGGCCTCCGGCCCGATCGCCGCCGCCAGCCGGGGGTCCACCGGTACGTGCTGCTCTCCGGTGCTGCCGGTCATGCCGGTCATGCCGGGGCTCCCGTCAGGGCGGCGGCGGTCACGCGGGCGAAGGCCTCGGGGTTGTCGAACATGATGTTGTGGCCGCTGTCGGGGATGGCGGTGAGGGTCACGCCGGCGTCGGAGAGCTGCTTGCTGTCGGTCGGCGCGTCGGCCACCGGGTGGAGGTAGGTGCGGGGTACGGGCAGTTCGAGGAGGAGCTCTCGGGGGGTGGGGGTGCTGCTCCGGGCCTGGTTCTTTGCGCTGCGGTACAGGGCCTCGCGGCCGGCGAGGCGCATGGTCGACCACCAGAAGGGGCCGACGCGCTCGCGGGTGCGCTGCCAGGCGTGGGTGAGGAACTCCTCCTCGGTGAAGGTGTGGATGGCGCTGCTGCCCGGGACGGGGAGCGGTGGGGCGGGGTCCAAGGTGGCGTCCACCAGGACGAGTTGTGAGACGAGGTGCGGGTGGCGGGCGGCGAGGTGGATCGCCACGGTGCCGCCCATGCTGTGCCCGATGACTTCGGCGCCCGTCACCGAGGCGGCCGTCAGGGCGGCGGCCACCGCGTCGGCGTGGTCTTCGAGGGTGTAGGCGAAGTCGGTCGGGCGGTCACTGATGCCGAAGCCGAGGAGGTCGAGCAGCAGGGAGCGGCGGCCGGTCAGCAGGGGGTGCGCGGCGGCGGCGGACCAGTACACCGGCGAACTGGCTCCGAGGCCGTGGAGGTAGACCCGGGCCGGTCCCTCGCCGGGTATCTCCACCCAGCGGATCAGGTCGCCGTCAGGGGTCACGGGGGCATGACGCATGGCCAACTCCTCACTCTGGCATCAGGACACCCCGACAATACCTCGACCCCGAGGTATATCGGAAGCGAGACATAGCAGCGGGAATCTGAAAGCATGTCCCCATGCTCAAGCTCGCGATCCTCGGGTTCCTGTACGACCGGCCGCTCCACGGCTACGAACTGCGCCGCCACCTGGTCGCGCTCACCGGCCACATCCGCCCGATCAGCGACGGCACGCTCTATCCGGCGATCAAGCGCCTGGAAGCCGACGGCCTGCTCACGCGCGAGACCGAGCCGGGCACGGTCGCCGCACCCCGGCACACCCTGCACCTGACACCGGCCGGGCGCGCCGCACTGTTCGACTGGCTCCGCGCACCCGAGGACCTGGACATCAGCGACGAGAACCGCTGGTTCACCGTGCTCGCGTTCCTGCGCCACCTCGACGCCCCCGCCGACCAGGCGGCCGTACTCCGACGGCGACTCGCCTTCCTCAGCGAGCCCGCCAGCTTCTTCTACGAGGGCACCCGCCCGCTGCGCGCGGAGGACATCACCGACCCGTTCCGCAGCGGCGTCCTGCTCGTCGCCCGCGCGACATCGCAGGCCGAGATCACCTGGCTGCACGACACCCTCGCCCTCCTCGAGACCACCTGACCCCACAGGCGGGGGGGCGTGCCGGTTCGGCAACCTCTCCGCCGCCCGGCCCCCGAGCATCTCGACCGATGCGCGCCACCGCAGGGGGCGGGTCGGCCCTTCGGGCTGCGGCAAGTCGACGACGGGCCAGGCGGCGCTGCGGCTGCGGCTGCCCCGGGTTCCCCGTCACAGGGGAAAGGCCTTGCCCGTGAGGTCACGGGCAAGGCCTTGTCGTCTCCGTGAGGGTCAGCACTTCACCCAGTAGCCGGGGGAGGTCTCCTTGATGGTGCTGGTGGCGAGGAGCGTCCACAGGCCGAGGTTCTGGTTCGAGCCGTTGGCGTAGGCGTAGCCGCCGGTCTGGTGGGCCCGGCCGGCCTGCGTGTGGGCGTAGTTGCTGGCCGTCACGCACATCGCGGCCGCCGCGGTGGTGGCGTTGACGGGCGTGGTCCTGGCGCCGGCGGTGCCGGAGGCGTCGACGGCGGCGACCGCGTAGCCGTACGTGGTACCGGCGGTCAGGCCACTGTCGGTGTACGTGGTGGCGGTCACCGGACTGCTGTTGACCTTGGTGCCGTCACGGTAGACGTTGTACGAAGCCGCACCCGGGACGGTGCTCCAGGAGAGGGCGGCGCTGTTGTCCGTCGTGGCGGTGACGGCGAGGCCGGTCGGCGCGGGCAGGGCAGGGACTCCCGTGGTGCCGGCGCCGAGCGCCCTGGCCATGTTCATCACGGCCGTCATCTGCGGGCCGCTCTTCTGCGCGTAGTCGGCCGACTTGTAGCCCCACCAGTCCCAGCAGCCGCGCGGGTTGCCGGTCATCGTGGTGGCCTGGGGGTACAGGACGATCATGTTGTTCGTGTCGGCGTACTCGTTCAAGTAGGCCTTGTCCATCAGGGCGTTGCCGACCAGCCCGAAGTACTGGTAGCAGCCGTGGAGGGTGACCATCAGCTTGCAGGACGCGCCGCTCTGACAGGACTGCGGGACGTACGCGAAGCCCTCGTTGCCCATGCTGATCGCGCCGGGGCTGCCACCGGGCGTGTACGCGCTCTGGTCGAACTGGACCAGCCTGCCCGTCAGAGCCGAGGAACTCGCCGGTGCCACGCTGCCGAACAGATGGGTCAGCATGCCCTTCACCGGGTCTCCGCCGCAGTTGTTGACGTACGGCGAGTCCGTGGAGGAACAGGAGTTGGGGCCGATAGGGCTGACCCACGCGTGGCCCGCGGCGGACGTGTTGTCGTAGACGACGTCCGCGCCGAAGTCGCGGTAGTAGGTGGCGAGGTCGTCGTTCACCGGAGCGTCGACGGTGCCGTCGTTGGTGCCGTGGAACAGCCAGACCTTGTCCCCCGACAGGTTGCCGACCGGATCGACCTTCCCGGCCGCGGCCCGCTCCCGGGTCAACTGCTCCAGCTGCGCAGGCGTCTTGCGGGCGAGGAGGGTGTCCATGCACGCGTACAAAGCCGTGTTGAGGTTGTTCTGGGCGCACTCGTAGGCGCCCGCCGAGAAGATGCCCGCGCCCTTGAAGACGTCCGAGTAGGCGACGTGCATCTGGTTGGCCATGAACCCGCCGGACGAGAGTCCGCTCACGTACGTCGAGCTGATGTTGTACTGCTGCAGCGGGCCCTGCGTCGGCGCGGGAACCGCGGCGCTCGCGCCGCCGACCGTCGTCGCGGCCATACCGACGGCCGCCAGAGTGGCCACGAGGAGCTGTCCGATCTTCATTCGCATCTCCAGATGGGGGTGGGGATGCCGCCATCCTGGAGAGGACAGGTCCCTCCCGCCCACATGTCGTCCCACCACTTCCGGGCGTCGAAGTGTGGCGCGCGTTCCCATAGGGACGAAAACATCCGGCCTGCAACCTGTGACGGACACACGACCGCCAGGCGACGTCGTCAAGACGCCGTCGACCTGCCCACTCCTCGCCGTATGCCCCGGTTCACCCCTCCGCTACACCACTCCTCAGCGACCGGTTTCCGGACAACGCCCCGCGTCGCCGACGCTCTCCACGACCACCTGGAGGGGCGCTCTGAACGACAGCAGACCGAGCATCGGAGGCTCCGACGCCCCTTCCGCCGAGCGGACGCCGGGCAGACGTCGTGCCGCCGCCCGCAAAGCCACCGCCGCCTCCATCCGGGCCAGCGAAGCCCCGGGACAGAGATGCCGACCGGCCCCGAACGCCAGATGCCGACGGACGTTCGCCCGCCCCGGGCACATCCGCTCCGGCTCCGGAAAGACCGCGGGATCCGACCCGCTCCCCATCAGCATCAGGAGCACCTGCGCACCCGCCGGCAGCTCCACCCCACCCAACCGTGTCGCCCGCGCCGTCACCCTCCGCCACGTCGTCACCGGCGGCTCACGCCGCAGGACCTCCTCCACCCACGCCTCCGCCGTCCCCTCCTCCTCGGCGGCACGTGCCCAGATCCCCGGCTCGCCCAATGCCCTGCGCAGCACCGTCGCGATGAGCTGCCCCGTCGTGGACTGCCCCGCGATGAACACGAAGAAGCACGCGGCGACCGCCGTCTCGACGTCCAGCAGCGTCCCGTCCGGCAGCCGATGCGCCGCCAGCGCCCCGATGAACGAGTCGGCCGGCGCGGTGCCACTCCCCACGGTCGCCACGAGCCACTGGTGGAACTCCGCGACGAGCTCCGCCAGCTCCAACTGCCGATCGAGCGAAGGCCTGCCCCAGAACAGCTCCAGCGACGCGTCGCTCCACTTGATCAGCGTCGCCGGCTCGACACCACGGATCCCCAGGAGCTCCATCAACACCCGGCAGGGAAGAACCTGCGCGTACGACCCGAACAGATCACGACCTTCGCAACGCGCGCCGCTCCTCCCCGCCTCGCCGACCACCTCGTCGACCATCGCGTCGAGCGGCGTCCCGACCACCTCGTCGAGCGCCGTCCCGTCCATCTCGTCCAGCACCTCGTCGGCGATGCGATCGACCATCTGAGTGGCCGCCGCGACACGTCGCGCGTCGAAGAACCGCGCGACCACCCGGCGCAGCCCCGCGTGACTCGGACTCCCGTTGTTGGCGAGCGCCGGCGGCAGCGTGAATCCGGCGCGCACGAGGATCCGCATCACCGCGATCGGCAGCGGCGTGACCGCGTTCTGCGCGTTGTCCGGCAGGAACACGTCCGTGTCCAGCAGGACGCGGCTGATGTCCTCGTGCCGGCTGACCAACCACAACCCGGTAGCCGGGTCGTGGTGCACGGGCGCCTCTTCCCGCAGCCGGTCCAGCCACGGGTACGGGTCACGGACGAAGGGTGCGCCGAACAGGTCGAGCAACCCCAGCGGGTCGGCACCGTCGACAGCCGCCGGACCGGCCCCCGGCCCCTGACCAGGCTTTACTGCGACAATTTCGCGGGCATCCGCCGTCGGAGGAATCACCGCCGGAAGCTAACACGCACGACGCGTGGCACCGCCGCCGTGTGCGCGGCGTCACGCGGATTCCGCCGTCGGCGGAGAAGTGGTGGCGGATCACGACAACGGACGCCGGCGCGCGTGGTCGGACATCTACGAAGGCCACCTACGGACGGTTCGCCTCCGGGTCAGTCCGCGTCGACGAGCGGAGACCCGCCTCGCTGCGTCTGCGTCTGCGTCTGCGTCTGCGCGGAGGCTTCCGCGTCCGCGTCCCCGTCCGCTTTCACCTGCGCGGTCCGGGTCCGTTCGGCCCAGGCCGTCACCGGCGGTCCCGCCGCACCCACGGCCGCGAAGAACACGCCCAGGAGCAGCCAGCCCGGATGCCCGAGCGCGAGGACCACCCCGGTCAGGACGACGGGAGCGAGCGCTTGCCCCGCATCGAAACCGATGCCGAAAAGACCCTGGTACTGGCCCTGGGCATGGTCGGGCGCAAGCCCGAAGCCGAGCGCGTAACCGCCGGAGGACTCGTAGACCTCCCCGACGCTGTGAATGCACACCGCGAGGATCGCGAGTGCCGGCGCGACCCACATGGGCACGTCGGCCGTCAACGCCATCAACGGGCAGCTGACGAGGAACAGAAGTCCCGCGAGACGGAACGCCCGCCCACCCTGCCTCGTCGTTTCCACCTTGGACCCGAGCCGGCTCTGCAGCAGTACACAGACACCGCTGTTGACCGCGTAGACCGCCGCCACAGTCCACCGCGGCGCGTCGGTATGCGCGCTCAACCAGATCGGCAGCAGCAACGAGACGGTCTGATACTGCAGGCCCATGGCGCTGTAGAGCGCGACGAAAGACATGTACGGCCTGTCGGTCAGCACGGACCACTGCCGATGTTCCTTGGGCCGCGGCAGCGGCCGGTAATTCGGGACACCGAAGAACGCGATCAGCCCGGCGACGGCAAAACTGGCCGCGTTGGCGAGGATCAGCCCGGTGTAGGCCGGGCGCGTGTCGATCTGAATGGCCACCGCCGCCCCCAGGGTCCCGACGACGACCCCCAGATTGACGTAGGTCCTCAGCCGCGCCCGAAACGCCGCAGGATGCTCCCCACCCACCCGCGCGACAAGCGCCCCGCCCGCGGCACCACCCGACGTGGCCGCCAGCCGGTCCAGGGTGGCGACCAGCACGAACGCCGGCCAACTGTCGATGAAGACGAAAGCCGCCATGGTCACGGCCTGCAAGGCCAGACTCGTCAGCCACACCGTCCGCGGCCCATACCGGTCAGCCAGATTCCCCGCCGGAATCCCCGCCGCCAACCCACTGAGCCCCGCGATCGTCAGCCCCAGCCCGACCTGCGCGGCCGGCAGATGCACCACAAACGTGAAATACAGAATCGCGGCGGTATTGAACAGGCCATTACCGACCCTGCTCACAAAGCACGCAATGATCAGAGCTCTCTGCGGGCCGGCCTCAGGCCCGTTGGGCACGCGTTTCTTCGACCCCGTCATGATCATGTCGAGCATGTTAACAGTGGTCGTTTTACGGGTTCGGGGTGTGGTGCGGCGCATCCCGTAGCGGGGGGACCCGGCATGAAATGAATGTCAGGTCTCGACGGTGATGTCCGTGACTCGCGGCGGCGGGGGCGTACTCATCGGGGCAAAGACTGGATGACGCGCCACAGGCGGCGGGGCAGGGCGCCACCCCCACCCCCACCGCCTCCCCATCCACCCTGTCGCCACGCGCCGCCCACACCGACCACAAGGCGCAGGCGGCGGCCGACCCCGGCCCTCCGGCCGACCGACAATTCACTGTCAGTCCCGATCCGGCGCACGAGTACGTCCGCGCACCGCGCCTCCTCACCTGCTTCGCCTGCACTGCCTGGGCCGACGCGCCTCGTACGGAGAGAGGCAGAGCCACTCTCCGTCACAGAGACCGGAGGGACCATCCAGTAAGCCCTTCTCGGACCCGAGTTCACCGCGATCCGACTCGCGATCACGTGGCATGGGCGAGAAAATCGAGGTGAAGGGCCGATGTGTCCATACGCGAAAGACCCGTATGCGGCGTGCCAGGTCGAGCTCCGCTCCCTGCCCCCTTCGAACCAGCCCCGAGAGGAGGCACCAGTCGTGTCCGCCTACTTCAGCTGGCCGGCGAGACTCCTCGCCGTCAACACCCCGGACGCAAGATTCGTTCGCCATCGCCTGTTCGAAGCATTCCTCGACCCCGACCTTTCAAGAAAGCCCGACTGGAAGGACAGCAACTTCTGGCTGGTGCCGGGGCTCTTCGACAAGCGGCACTACTCCCTGCGGGGTGTCGTGCCCTCGGACAAGTTCTATCTCCGCCACCAGAACCGTCGGGTCAAGCTCCAGGAATTCATCCCGGGAGACACCCAGTTCGCGAAGGACGCGACGTTCGAGATCACACCCCCGCTCGCAACGGGTGAGCTGGAGACAGGTGGCCTGTCGCTTCGTTCGTACAACTTCCCCAACCTCTACCTACGCCACCGCAACTTCGAGATGTGGGTGGAGGAGTTCCAGGACAACGACGCCTACCGCAAGGACGCCACATTCAGACTGAGGAACAGCGCTCTCCAGCCCTGAGCCTCCGCCTGGAGCGGTCTACGGGATGCCGGCCACCGCCCATCGGAGGGACTGTCGGCACGGCACCCCGACGATCACACGGCCACCGTGCAAGACATCGGCGTGAGCCGCGCGTCCCGCCGGGTGGGACCCGGCGGGACGGGAACCGACGAGGAACCGGGAAGGTCCGGTCCCCCGGCCGAAAGGCCTCGGCACACACGGGAAGAAGCGGTGATCCTTTCGGTACGAGCGGAGGGATTGTGATGCTGCGGCCCGGAGAGCCCCTGGTCATTCCGACTGACGCGTATGAGGCCTTGGAGGGGCTGAGAGACGCGTACGCGCGTGTGCAGCCGACCGAAGTGACGTTCGGTGTGGGGCTGAAGCAGATCGGCCGAACGTACGTCGAAGAGGTGGCGCTGATCATCTACGTCCCGGAGAAGAGGCCGGAGGCGCAGCTGGCTCCGGAAGTGGCGATCCCGCGGACGTGGGAGGGGTATGCGACGGATGTCGTCGAGAGCAACCCCGAGCCGGTCGCGCTCGTCAACGACTCGGCTTTCTTCAACGCGCCACGCGGCGGTGTCTCCATCGGCTGGGAGGACCCCTTCCAGGTGCACATCGGAACGTTGGGGTGTGTGGCGCAGCGTCGCAGTGACGGAGCGAGGCGACTGCTGACCGCCGACCACGTGACCCCTGCTCTCGGATCCGACATGTTCCAGCCTCAGCCGGGGGCCGCCCAGTCCAAGCTCCTGGGGACCGTCGAAGCGCAAGGGACGGACTGGGACTGCGCCATCCTCGCACCGGACCCGGGCCGCGGGACCCCTGACTGCAGCGTGCTCGACATAGGCGCTCTGCCGGGGTCGTCGACCGCTCCACCCGGTGACCACGTGTGGAAGGCCGTGCGGAAGCGCGGTCGCGCGACCGGACTCACCAGCGGCGTCGTCGTCGCCCATATGAGTCCCGGGCAGGTCGGGATCGAACGCCTCCGCGTGGACACCTTCCCCTTCGGCGGGCTGTTCCTGTGGCACGGCGACTCCGGGTCCGTACTCGTCAACGCCGATGACGAGGTCATCGGGCTGATCGTGCAGGGAGACGCGATGCAGCCCAGCACCACCAGTACCAATCCGACCGCCGCCATCGGTCTGGCGCTGCCGATCGCCCCGGTCCTCAACGAGCTCTCCGTCGAGATCGGCGTGAACCCGCCCGTCATCACCGGCATCAACCCGAACACGGCGCTGGGAGTTCTGGGGAACGGCGGGAAGGCCACGATCACAGGCCGCGGCTTCGACGCGTCGACCACCGTCACCTTCAACGGCGTCGGCGCCCTCAGCGTCGTCCCCGCATCACCCCACAGTCTCGTGGTCATCCCGCCCGTCCTGGGTCTCCTGGGCACCACCGTCCCGGTCGTCGTCACGAACGCGTTCGGTGAGCAGTCCCCGCCCGGGCCGCAAGCGACGTTCACGTACTGACTGAAGGACGAGGACGAGGACGAGGACAAGGACGAGGACGAGCCGCCCAGCGCCGCCGGTCAGGCGGACAAGGGCGACACATACCCCCGATGCAGCTACCCGCCGTACTCGTACGCCTCCTCGACGGCAGGCCCCTTGGCCTCGATCTTCAGCAGCCGTGAGGCGATGGCACCTTCGTTACGGCCGAACTCCCGCGACAGCTCGGACAGCGAGGCCCCTTGGGCGCAGCGCTCGGCGAGCCGCAGCTCGTCGCCGGGCTCCCAGGGCTTGTACGCGTTGGGGTGGAGTCGCCGCTTCTCGTCCACGGTGTACGCCTTGACCACCTCGGGCTCGGCCGGAGGGCGAGGAGCCTGGACCGCGTCTGCCGGGTGCGGCGCGAGTTCGAGGGCGTACAGCTTCCAGCGAATGGACTTCTCGCTGCGCCCGAGCTCCTGGGCCAGTCGACCTGGGGTCTTGCCCGCTTGGTACCGGTCCTTGAGTTGCGCGACGGCTTCCGTGGTCCAGGCCTGGCCGTGTCGGGTGGCTTTGGCATCGGTCTGGGGGCCGTCGACGGGCGGGGCGGCCTTCTCGGCGGATACTCCGGGAACCCTAGGCGCGGAGGCGGAGGCGGAGCCGGCCGGAGCCGAGTGGGCCGCGCCGGCAAGGGCGGGGTGGAAGGGGGCAGGGGCAGGGGCAGGAGCGACAGGGGCCGCGGCGAGCAAGCGGCTGATCTCGCCCAGGTCGGACGCGTCCACCTCTCCGGCGAGCTCGCCGAGGATGACCCCGTCGGGGGTGCAGACCACGACGCTGATCGCCGTACGTCCTTCGGGCAGGAGGTCGGCGTGCAGGTTGTAGCGGCGATGCGGGCTGCCGATCTCGAGCCGGACGGTCGATGTGTCCGAGGCCCGCGCCGAAGCCGAAGCCGGCGATGCCTCAGGCGCTGCTGCGGTCGCCGCCGCCTCCGGCGATGCCGTCGGCTTCGGGAACCCAGGGCGGTAAGCGGGTGCCAGTAATTCGTGGACCTGCCAGGTCGCCAGGACGGTGTCGCCGTTGTCGAGCCGGTAGGTGGTCTGGCTGGGCTCGGCCTCGCATGCGGCGTAGAGGACCTCGACCTGCCGGCCGTCGAACACGCCAGGGTCCCGGCCCGGGGCGGTGAGGGGGAGCGTGAGGGTGCCACGTCGCGGCTGGAGGGCGTGGATGGCGGCGTCGGGGTCTCCGTACCAAGTGCCGTCGTCGGCGTCACGGAAGGCGTAGATCAGCATGGCGGGGCAACCTTTCGTACGGGTGTGGCGTCGATACATGATCGCTTGACCGGCGGTGGCGCGGCCTGCGGTTTCCACTCACTGCCCCGCCTGTTCCTCGCAGGCTGAGGAGGCGACACCATCAGACGCCGGAGCCCTTCGTCGGCCGGTCGTGGGGCTGCGTTCCTGTTCGGAGCAGTACCAGTGGCCCAGGGGTACCCGACGACGGAGGGTGGTCCTGAGGACCGCCTGTAGCCCGAGCCCGAGCCGACGAGGACGCCGCCGATGCACCGCTACCCACCGATCGCCGATCACGGTCTCGTCGGAGACCTGCAGACGTGCGCGTTGGTGTCGGCCGAGGGGGTGGTGGACTGGTTCTGCTCGCCTCGGTTCGATTCGCCCAGCGTCTTCGGGCGGCTGCTGGACCACGAGCGTGGGGGGCACTTCTCGATCACCGTGGAGACGCCGGGTGCGACGGTGCGTCAGTTGTATCTGGCGGACAGCGCGGTGCTGCTCACTCGGTTCCTCACGCCCGACGGGGTCGGCGAGGTGGCCGACTTCATGCCGCTCGCGGCGGACCCGACGGTGCCCGCCGACCGGCACACCCTGGTACGGGTGCTGCGGGTGGTCCGTGGCACGGTTCGCTTCGCGCTGGAGTGCCGGCCGCGGTTCGACTACGGCCGGGAGCCGCACGAGATGGTGCTCGATGGTGCCGTGGCCCGGTTCACGGGCACGTCGGCCGCCGCGCACCTCCAGGTGCTCGGTGCCATCCCGCTGGAGCGCGACGGCGAGGACGTCCGTGCCACGGTGGAGTTGTCGGCCGGGCAGCGGGCGGCGGCCGTGTTCACCGTGGACGTGCCCGGCGTCGACCCGCCCGTGCCGGCCGACGAAGCGAGTCTGCAGGACTCCTTCGACCACGTCCGCTCCTTCTGGCACGAATGGATCGGCCGCTGCCGGTACCGCGGCCGCTGGCAGCAGCAGGTCAACCGTTCGGCGATCACGCTGAAGCTGCTGACGTACGCGCCCTCCGGGGCGCCGGTGGCCGCCGCCACCATGGGGCTGCCCGAACAGGTCGGTGGCGAGCGCAACTGGGACTACCGCTATACGTGGGTCCGTGACGCCTCACTGTCGGTGCGCGCCATGGTCGACCTGGGCTTCACCGAGGAGGCGGACGCCTTCCGCCGCTGGCTGGGCGCCAGGCTGCGGGGCGGGCGTACGGTCAGCGGCGAGCCGCTGCAGATCATGTACCGGGTGGACGGCGACCCTCATCTGCACGAAGAGGTCCTGGACCATCTGGAGGGCTGGCGCCGGTCGGCACCGGTCCGCGCCGGCAACGGCGCAGCAGACCAGCTCCAGCTCGACATCTACGGCGAAGCCGTCTACGCCTTCGCCCAGGCCCGTGACCTGGCCCAACTGGCCGGCTACGACGGATGGCGGCGTTTCGCCGCCACCGTGGACTGGCTGTGTGAACACTGGGACCGCCCCGACGAGGGGATCTGGGAGACCCGTGGCGGCCGCCAGGACTTCACGTACAGCCGGGTCATGTGCTGGGTCGCCTTCGACCGTGCCGTCCGCATGGCCAACGGGCTCGGCCGCCCGGCCGACATCCCGCGCTGGACCGCCGCCCGCGACGCCGTACTGCACCAGGTGATGGAACGCGGCTGGTCCGACGAACGCCAGGCCTTCGTCCAGCACTACGGCAGCGAGGTCCTCGACGCCTCCCTCCTCCTGATGCCGATCACCGGATTCGTCTCCCCGCACGACCCGCGCTGGCTCTCGACCCTGGACGCGATGGACAGCGAACTCGTCTCAGACAGCCTCGTCTACCGCTACGACCCCGCCGCCTCCCCCGACGGCCTCCGCGGCTCCGAAGGCACCTTCTCCCTCTGCAGCTTCCTCTACGTCGACGCCCTCGCCCGCGCCGGCCGCCTCGACCAAGCCCGCTACGCCTTCGACAAAATGCTCACCTACGCCAACCACGTCGGCCTCTTCGCCGAGGAAATCGGCCCCACCGGCGAACAACTCGGCAACTTCCCCCAGGCCTTCACCCACCTCGCCCTGATCACGGCGGCCCTTTCGCTGGACGCGGCGCTGGACAGCTGAGAGGTGGTGAGGAGCGGGGCGCGAAACCTCGAACGGGGTCGCCACGAGCCGCGGCACGTATCCGGCTCGGTGGACCGATCGTGCTCGTCTGGGACAACGCCCCCATTCGCCTCGTCCCGCCACGGAGCCCCTGGGCACCTCGGGACAGCCGCAAGGGCGCCCGGCCTGGAACTTCAGGCCGGGCGCCCTTGTGTGGGTGCGTGCGCGTCAGGACGCGGAGGCGTTGTTCGCCCCGGGTGTGCCGGCCAGGATCGTCTCCTCCACCGCTTCGTACCGCATGCGCTGGTCGGCCGGGTCGCGTTCGTAGAGCACCGTGCCGAGCCAGCCCGCGAGGAAGCCCAGCGGGGCCGAGAGGATGCCCGACGTGGTGAACGGGAACCAGTTGAAGTCCTGGTCCGGGAAGATCGCCTGGGGCGATCCGGACACCAGGTTGCTGCCGGTCATGAGGATGAACGCGGAGGCGCTTCCCACGATGAGGGTGCAGAGCAGTCCCGTACGGGAGTAGCGGCGCCAGAAGAGGCTGTAGATGAGGGCCGGTGCGACCGCGGACGCGCCGATGCAGAACGACAGGGTGAGCAGTGCCTGAAGGTTCAGATGCCGTGCACCGGCGGCGATCGCGATCGCCACGAACCCGACGCCCGCCGCGGCGGTCCGGGCGATGGCCATCTCTACGGAGCCCTTCAGTTGCGCCTTGCGGCGCAACCCGTGCGTGATGAGGTCGTGTGCCAGGGTGTTGGCGCAGGCGAGGGTGATCCCGGCGACCGAGGCCAGCAGGGTGAGGAAGATGGCTGTCGACACGGCCGTGAACACCAGTGTCTCGACGGTCGTCTGGTCCGTGCCCATGACGGCCTGGCTGACCATGAGGAACGCTGTCTTGCCCTGCGGGTCGCCGGCGACGATCCCCTGGCGGCCGACGATCGCCGCCGCGCCGAAGCCGATGACGGCAATCAGCAGGCAGGTCACGACGACGGTCGACACGGCCCAGGACATCGAGCGCCGCACGGCTGCCGCGCTGCGCGCGGTGAACATGCGCATGGTGATCTGCGGCAGCACCGCGGCGCCGAGCACGACCGTCAACTGAGTGCTGATCATGTCGAGTTCGTTTCCGTCGAACTGCAGACCGGAGGCGAGATAGGCGTCTCCCGCCCCGCTGCCGCGCTTGGCGGCGTCCAGCAGGGAGGGCAGGCTGAAGTCGAAGCGGTTGAGGATGAGCGCGGCGATCGCGAGGGACGCGCCGAGCAGGGCGACGGTCTTGACGATCTGGATGAAGGCGGTGCCCTTCATGCCGCCGATCGCCGCGTACGCGATCATCAGCAGGCCCAGGAACACGATCGCGCCGGTCTTGAAGCCGTCGGAGTGGAAGCCGAGGACGACGGAGAGGAGATCGCCGGCGCCCGCGAGCTGGAAGACCACCAGCGGCAGCAGTGCGGTCAGGGTGACCGCGGCCGTGGTGATCCGCACGGCGGGGCCGGGGAGACGCCGGGTGAAGACGTCGCCGATCGTGAACCGGCCGGCGTTACGCAGCGGTTCGGCGAGCAGGAACATCATCAGGACCAGCGAGAGCACGGTGCTCAGGGCGAGCGTGATGCCGTCGTAGCCGACGAGCGCGATGATGCCGATGGTGCCGAGCACGGTGCCGGCGGAGATGTAGTCGCCGGCGATCGCGAGGCCGCTCTGCACGGGGGAGAGCGAACGGTAGCCGGTGTAGAAATCGCCCAGGTCGTCACGATCGGGGCCGGTCATCACGCACAGCAGCAGCGTGACGGTGATGACCGCGATGAACGCCATCAGCGACATGGTCTGGGCCTCGGAGCTGAAGCTGGTCATCCGCGCGCACCTCCGGTGGGCTGCTGCCACACGGGACGTCCGGAGCGGCCCTGGCGTTCTGGCCGGGGCGCGGCTGCCGCGGCCGCCTGCTCGGCGCGCTCGCGGATCGCCGCGGCGAGCGGGTCGACGCGGTTGCGCGCGATCCGCTCGTACAGCGCGATCGCAGCCAGCGCCACGGGCAGCTGGAGGAGCCCCAGGACCAGACCGATGGTGAGACCACCGGTGATGTTGCCGGTCATCATCGAGGGGGCGTAGCCGGACAGGAAAAGGAAGACGACGAAGTAGCCGAGCGCGGTGAAGGTGGCGACGCGGCGGAGCCTGCGGTAAGCCGACCCGAGCCGGTGCAGGTCATCACGATCGTCGGTGGCGGCGGGCGGTTGCGGGGACGTGCCCCAGGGCTGCTGCGCGGATTCCCACCCCTGCGGCGAGGAGTCCCACGCTCGCGGGGACGAGTCCCGGGCTGCCTGTGGATCGGCGCCCCAGGACGGCGATCCGCCCTCCCAGGACTGCGACGCCGCCTCTTGGCGGTGCCGCCCGGCGTTCCGGGGCTGGGGTACGGGCGGTGGGCCGGGAAAAGGCTGGTGGTACGACATCGATCTTGCTCCTTGCCGCCCCGGGGAACGGGCGGGTGGCGCTGGTGGTCCGCGTACGTTACTCATGGGTATAGCCCTTGCGTAAGGGGGTTCCCGACCGCTCGGTATGTCGGTTCGGTGACGATCCTGTGCGCGTGGCGACGAAACCGGCGGTAACCCCCGTCGTGGATCTTTCCGCAGGTCACGGGTGAGTCTCGGGCCGACGATGTGGTCGGGTGGATGCCCTCGGCCGCCCCCGGATCGGCCTGGCCTGCCGCCGATGGCGGGAACGCCTCCACCCAGGTCTCCGTCCGCCTGCGCCTTGACGGGAGACCGGATGCGAGTCGCCTGCCCGATGGCCCGGAGGGAGACCTGGACGAGCTCCAGGAGTGGCTGACGCTACTCGAACAGGAGTGACGCCAGATCTACGCCGTGTGCGGTGACCGTCGGAAGTCAGCGAGGGCTTGGAAGTCGCCCTCGCGCAGGCCGACGCGCGGGTTGACGTGGTGGAGAAGCCCTGGAGCCCGATGATGCGCGGTCACGTACACCTCGTCGAGCTCGCTCTGCTCGTCGTCCACCCAGGCGAAGGGGCGCCCGTCGGCGTACTCCAACAGCGGCGCGGTCTTCCAGTGCACCCCGTCAGGGCGATCCCGGAGCAAGGCATCGCCGAAGTCGACGTAGGGGAGTTCGGGAAGTCCCAGCACCGGGGCGATCCATCGGTTGGCGTCGTCCATCCACGTGGTGGCCCAGCACAGTTCGTAGTCGAGCCGTTGCAGGGCTCGCCCGTGCTCAGGGTTGAGCCAGACCCGTAGAGGCCGCCGCACCGAAAGCCCTACGCGTTCCACGTCGGTCCCGCCGTCCCTGGGCACCCTGATTGTGGTGTAGCCGTCGGGACGCCTCTCGGGCTGGGCCGCGTACGGATTGAGAGGTCCGTCCACATCGAGAAACAGGAGTGGTCGCTTCACGATTTCCTCCGCTCGGCATCGGCGGCGTCGGTGAGGCGGCGCAGCCGCGTGTCAGACGGACGGGGCGTCGGCCGACGATGAGACGGCGCATGGGCGGAGCACCATGAGCGAGTCTTCCGCAGCGGCCACCATGGCAAAGGGGAACCGGTCGAGTTCGAGGCAGAGGGCGACGTCGTCGGGGTGGACTCCTCGGCGTACGCCGTTGCTCAGTTCGGCGGCGGCGCGGGACTGGGCGGCGCGACGGAGGAACGCGGAGGCGTCGGCGTCCCGTTCGGTGGCCCTGTGGGCGATGTATTGAGCGCAGGCCAGGTCCTCGTCGGCACGGCCGTCCTCGCCGGTGACCACGAAGGTGACGTTGTCGCATGCCCGGGTCCGAAGGAGTCGAGCCGTGGCCTCGGCCACGACGAAGCCGGCGCACAGGACCAGTGACGCTTCTTTGACCGCGAGGGCGCCGACGGTTCCCGCTGTGGTCTTCTGGACGACGGTCCGGTCAGCGAGGTCGACGGACCGTAGCATTCCTGGGGAGTTCACAGCGTCGAACCCGGGCGCCGGTGGCCCGTCTTTCAGTGCCACCCAATCCGGGTGGCGGGCCTTGAGCGCCAGGGCATCGTCGAGAGACTCGGCGAGAACGATCTTTTCCGCCCCTTGGGCGAAGGCCCACGCCGCCACGGTGAAGGCACGCATGACGTCGACCACGACTGCCACGGACGGGGTTTCGACCAGCTCAGGGATGCCGAGGAAGCTCGCTTCCATCCGCTTCTGATCACGCATACCCGACATCAGCGCCCCACCTCCGCGAAAACGGCACGCATCGCCGTTGGCGATCCGCATTCGACTGTTACGGCTGCCCTCCGCGCCGCGAATCCTGTCCGACAGCTCGCCACGGAGGCGAATCGACCGCGCGCCGTTCGAGAGAATCCTCAGTCGAGGCAGAACTCGTTGCCCTCGACGTCCTGCATCACGATGATCGACTCGTTGATGCCGTCGGCGGGCAGCAGTTCCACGCGTACGGCGCCGAGTGCGACCAGCCGGGCGCATTCGGCCTCGAGCGTGGCGAGTCGTTCCTCCCCCACGAGGCCGGTGCCGACGCGTACGTCGAGGTGAACGCGGTTCTTGACGACCTTGCCTTCGGGAACCCGCTGGAAGTACAGCCGCGGGCCCGCGCCTGAGGGGTCGGAACATGCGGACCAGGACACCTCGTGCCCGTCCGGGCGCGTGCGATCGAATTCCTCCCAAGTGGCGAAACCCTCCGGCGGCCGTGAGACGTAACCCAGTACCTCGCTCCAGAAGCGGGCGACGCGGTCGGGTTCGGCGCAGTCGAAGGTGACTTGGACTTCCTTGATCGTTGTCATCGGGCCACCGTAGCAGCGGGCGTCGGGGACTCTCATCCGGGTTTTCCAGGAGGGAACTTGCGGGTTGAGGGTGCCTGTAGGCCTGGCCCAGGTGCCGGGCGGGGCAAGGGTGGGGCGCGCGGTGTCAGGAATCCGTCACGGCTCGGTCGGACTCGCTGCGAAGGACGCAGAACTCGTTGCCTTCGGGGTCGGCGAGGACTGCCCAGCCGGAGCCGTCAGGATTCCGGTGGTCGGTGACGAAGGTGGCGCCGAGGCCGAGGAGCCGTTCCACTTCCTGCTCACGCGATGTCTCGGGGCGCAGGCACAGGTGGATCCTGTTTTTGATCTTCTTGGGCTCGGGCACCTGGTTGAAGTGGAGCACCGGACCCTCCGCCGGCAGCACCTGAGTCTCCCGATCACCGGGTTTGTCCTCCGGGTGCAGTGGACGGCCGGTCACTTCACTCCAGAACCGGGCCAGTTCGTAGGGGTCCGCACAGTCGATCGCCACGTTCTGCACTACCGAAAACATGAGCGTGAGCCTTTCTCGTTTCCGCCCCAGACGCCGCTGGGATGCTCCTGAGCTTGCCGCACGGCGAGAACGTCACTCGGTGTCGAGCTGATGATCGGCCCAGACGTAGCTCTCCGGCAGCAGGTCGCGGATGGGGACGGCTCGGAGGCGGTCGCCCGCGCCCACGATGACGTCGAGGGACGGGAAGTAGTCGAGGAGGGCCTGACGGCACCGGCCGCACGGGGGAACCACGCCTCGGTCGTTGTCGCCCACCGCGACGATCGTCTTCAGCTCGTACGCGCCCTGGGCGGCGGCCGTGCCGATGAGGACGAGTTCGGCGCAGGGGCCACCGGTGAAGTGGTAGGCGTTCACGGCGGTGATGATCCGGCCGTCCTGAGCGCGGCCGGCGGCTGCCATGGTGTGGTTGTCGCCCCGGCAGCGGGTCCGGGCGATGTCCGCTGCGGCCTGGATGAGTTCGTGGTCGACGGGGTGGGTCTGCGTGGTCATGTCCTTCTGCCTTCGTCGTGTGTCGAGGGTGACGTTCACCTGTGCGGCGGGGACGCGCAAGCGATTATCGGCGGCCTTGGCGACGTCCGCCGTGGTCATGCGGGATGCCGTACGTCCGTGATCCAGCGGGCGGCGAGGAGGCCGGAGGCGGCTGTGAGGGTCGCGGCGGCGAGGACCGTGGCGTGGAAGCCGAAGGCGTCGGCGAGGGCACCGGCCATCAGGGCTCCGGCGGCGTAGCCGATGTCGCGCCAGAAGCGGTAGGTGCCGAGGGCGTGGGTGCGCCAGGCGGGGTGGGCGCGGTCGGAGACGGCGGCGATGAGGGCGGGGTAGACGAGGGCGGTGCCGAGGCCGAGTGCTACGGCGGAGAGGAGTCCCGCAAGGAGCGGGTGATCGAGGAGTGCGAGGGCGAGGACGAGGCCTGCGGACTGGACGAGCATGCCGGTGACGATGAGGGGTTTGCGGCCGAGGCGGTCGGCGAGGTGGCCTGTGGGGATCTGGCCGATGCCCCAGAGGATCGGGTAGAGGCCCTTGATGAGGCCGACAGCGGCCAGGCCGAGACCGTGGTCGGTGAAGAGGAGGGGGAAGACCCCCCAGGTCAGGCCGTCGTTGAGGTTGTTGACCAGGCCTGCCTGGCTGGCGCCGCGCAGCGAGCGGTCGTGCCAGGAGGTGCGGGCGAAGGCGGTCCGGAGGCCCGTCGCCTCGTGTTCGGGCAGGGGCTTGGGGTGCTCTGCCAGTTCGAGGGCGACGTGGGCGGCGGTGTCGCGGACGACGAGGGCGAGGCCAAGACCGGCGACGACGAAGACGGCGCCGATGAGTTCCGGGACCGGGCGCAGGCCGTAGGCGGTGGCGAGGTAGCCGGTGAGCAGGGCGGTCGCGCCGACGGCTGTGTAGCCGGCCGCCTCGTTGAGACCGATGGCGAGGCCCCGTCGGGCCGGACCGACGAGGTCGATCTTCATGTTGACCGTCATCGACCACGTCAGGCCCTGGTTGAGGCCGAGCAGGACGTTCGCGGCGACGATCCAGCCCCATGAGGGTGCGTACGCGAGGGCGAAGGGGACCGGGACGCCGATCAGCCAGCCCGCGACGAGCAGCCGCTTGCGGCGGAAGCAGGCGGTGAGCGCTCCGGCGGCGAGATTGGTCACGGCCTTCGTGAGGCCGAAGGCGACGATGAAGGAGAAGACTGCCAGGTCGCTGGTGAGGCCGAAGGCCTCGGAGCCGATGAGCGGCACGGTGGTGCGCTCCAGACCCACCAGCCCGCCCACGGCCACGTTGACCACGACCAGCAGGGAGAACTGGAGCCGGTTCTCCCGCAGGCCCAGTCGTACGGGGCGGTCGGAACGGCGACCGGGCGCCGTGGCCGTGGCCGAGGACTCGGTCGTGGGCGCGGCCGAGGTCGCGGTCGTGGGCGCGGCCGAGGTCGCGGGCGCGGTCGCGGGCGCGGTCGCGGGCGTAGGCGTAGGTGTAGGCGTGCTCATCGGCGGGTGTCCTTGGACCTCGAAGCGGGGTACGCGGCCGCTGGGCGGCACAGCGGTCACGCCGCGCACGACGCGGTCGGCCCGCACGGGCGGGGAAGGCTGTGGCGGCCTGTGCGGCGGACTACCCGAAGCAGGTACGGCCCGCATACACACAGGTGAGCATACCCCCACCCGTATTTTTCGTCGACGTCGCGACGTCCGGCACTCGATCCACGTGAATACCTAGGGGGGTATTTGACTTCTCGCACGGAGTGCACTTACGGTCGAGCACATCAATACCCCCGGGGGTACCTGGGACCACTCCACGGTCTCCCACGGACTGCGCCTCTTGCCGCGCCGGGCTCTCGCCCCGCCCCCGACGCTCCCGCCCCGCCGGGTGCGCCACCACCCCGGCACTCAGCCGTCGCACCCGACGCGAGTGCGCGCTTCTTCGGAAGGGATCCGCCGTGTTCTTCAGCCAGTACTACCTCGACTGCCTCTCCCAGGCGTCGTACATGATCGCCGACGAGACGACCGGCCAGGCCGTGGTCGTCGACCCCCGTCGGGACGTCTCCGAGTACCTCGCCGATGCCCGGGCGCGCGGATTCACGGTGGTCGGCGTGATCAACACGCACTTCCACGCGGACTTCGTCGCCGGGCACCTGGAGATGGCGGACGAGACCGGCGCCTGGATCGGTTACGGCTCACGGGCCGAGACCGAGTACCCGATCCGCAAGCTCGCGGAAGGCGAGCGCATCGCGCTCGGCGATGTCGTCCTGGAGGTGTTGGAGACCCCGGGGCACACGCCCGAGTCGATCAGCGTGCTGGTGTACGAGCGGGCCGGTGACGAGGTTCCGTACGGTGTACTCACCGGCGACGCCCTGTTCATCGGCGATGTCGGTCGCCCCGACCTGCTCGCCTCCGTGGGCGTGACCGCCGAGGAGCTCGGCGCGATGCTCCACGACAGCGTGCAGAACAAGTTGATGGGCCTGCCGGACGCGGTCCGCGTCTTTCCCGCGCACGGCGCCGGATCGGCCTGCGGGAAGAACCTGTCGACCGAGAGGCAGTCCACCATCGGCGAGCAGCGCGCCACCAACTACGCGTGCGCCCCGATGAGCACCGAGCGGTTCGTCGCGCTGGTCACCGCCGGCCAGTCCGCCGCGCCGGGCTACTTCGCGTACGACGCGGAGCTCAACCGCAAGGACCGTGTCCGCTACGACGCGACGGCCGCGGCCCGGCCGCTGACGCTGGGCGAGTTCGCCGGGCTGCGCGTCGGCGGGGCGGTCGTCGTCGACACCCGCGACCCGCAGGAGTTCGCCGCCGGACACCTGCGCGGGGCGGTCAACGTGCCCGCCGACGGCAGGTTCGCCGAACAGGCCGGCACCGTCCTCGACCCGGCCGACGAGCTGGTCGTCATGGCGCCGCAGAACCGCGAGGAGGAGGTCGTCACCCGTCTCGCCCGCATCGGCTTCGACCGGGTCGTGGGCTACCTGCGCAACCCCGAGGACGCCCTCAGGGTCATGGACGACGACGTCACCCCCGCCAGCCGCCTCACCGCGGCGCAGCTGAAGGCCTCCCTCGCCGGCGACAACCCGCCGCTGGTCGTGGACGTCCGCACCTGCGGCGAGCGCGAGGCCAACGGCTTCGTTCCGGAAGCCCTGCACGTCCCTCTGAGCGAGCTCCCCACGCGAGCGGGCGAACTCCCCACGGACCGGCCGCTCGTCCTGCACTGCGCCGGCGGCCACCGCTCCTCCATCGCGGCCAGCCTGCTGCGCCACCGCGGCATCGAGGACGTCTCCGACGTCCTCGGCGGCTACGCGGCCTGGGCTCTCTCCACGGAATCCGCCGCCACCGTCCGACCGCCCGCAGGCCTGCCGCCCACGACCCCCACCTGACCCCCCTCCTCCCCCGCAATCGCCCGTCTCAGGGCCTCGCACAGCCCAGCACACACACCCCAACGCACACTCTCACACATACCCCCACCGGTATTTAGCTCCACGGAGACGAACATGAGCGTCAAGCGCACCGTCCAGGCCATCACCCCCGCCGTACTGCGCAGACTCACCGACGAGGGGCGCGCGCCGCGCCTGCTCGACGTGCGCACCCCCGCCGAGTTCCGCACGGCCCACATCCCGGGCTCGTACAACGTGCCGCTGCACACCCTGCGCGAGCACCGTGCGGAGCTGCGCTCCCACCTCGACGAGGAGGTCGTGCTCGTGTGTCGTTCGGGGGCGCGCGCATCGCAGGCCGAGCAGGCACTCGCGGAGGTCGGCCTGCCGAACCTTCGTGTGCTGGAGGGGGGCATGAACGCCTGGGAGGCAGCCGACGCGCCCGTGATGCGGGGGCCCGAGCGCTGGGACATGGAGCGCCAGGTCCGGCTTGTCGCCGGATCGATCGTGCTGGCAACCGGGCTCGTCGGCGTCCTGGTGCCGGGCGTCCACCTCGTCGGTACGGCGGTGGGCGCGGGGCTCACCTACGCGGCACTCAGCAACTCCTGCATGATGGGGGTCCTGCTGTCCAAGCTCCCGTACAACCGCGGACCCCGCGTCGACATCGGCTCGGTGATCGCGGAGCTGCGGAGCGGGCGGTGACCGCGCTCGTCGTCGCGGTCTCGCTGCTGATCGGGGTCAGCCTCGGCATCCTCGGCGGCGGCGGCTCGATCCTGACCGTCCCCATCCTGGTGTACCTGGCCGGGCAGGAGACCAAGGAAGCCATCGCCACCTCGCTGTTCGTGGTCGGCGTCACCAGCATCGCCGCGTTGGTCCCGCACGCCCGCGCCCACCGGGTCCGCTGGCGGACCGGCCTGCTCTTCGGCGCCTTCAGCATGGCCGGCGCCTATGGCGGCGGGCGCGTTGCCGAGTACGTCCCCGGCACGGTCCTGCTCCTCGCGTTCGCCCTGATGATGCTCGCCACCGCCGCGGCCATGCTGCGCAGGCCCCGGCCCGGCCGCGAGCGCGCCCGGCCCGCGCACACGGACCTCCCCCTGAAGCACATCGCCGTCGAGGGCCTCGCCGTCGGCGCGGTGACCGGTCTCGTCGGATCGGGCGGCGGGTTCCTCGTCGTACCGGCCCTGGCCCTCCTCGGCGGACTCCCGATGGGCATCGCCGTCGGCACCTCGCTCCTGGTCATCGCGATGAAGTCCTTCGCCGGACTCGCGGGCCACCTCTCCGGCGTCTCCATCGACTGGGGCCTGGCCCTGACCGTCACCGCGGCCGCCGTGATCGGCAGTCTGATCGGCGCACGGGTCGCGGGACGCATCCCCCAGGACGCACTCCGCAAGGCCTTCGGCTGGTTCGTCGTCGCCATGGGCGTCTTCGTCCTCGCGCAACAGCTCGACACAGCCGTGTGGACCCATCCCGCCACTTGGACGGCACTCGGAGCCGCGGCGACGGCCGTGGTCGTCTTCCGGTCACGGCAGCACTCGAAGTCGCCGAACCGGGCCTCGGAAAGCGTCGTCCGGGCGCGCCCGCTTCCCGAGGGCGGGCGCCGGGAGAGCAGAGCATCCGAGTGATCCACTCCCGATTATACCCCTAGGGGTATAATCGGGAGGAAGCGAAGGGGGTTGAGGAGGAGGAATTCCGTGCAGGTGGAAGAAGAGTCGATGAAACCGGTCCTGAACCGCCTCAGGCGGGCACAAGGACAGCTGGCCGCCGTGATCGCGATGGTCGAGTCCGGCCGCGACTGCAAAGACGTCGTCACCCAGCTCGCCGCCGTGTCCAAAGCCCTGGACCGAGCCGGCTTCAAGATCGTGGCCAGCGGCATGCGCCAATGCCTTGCCGACGACTCCGACACCCCTCCCATGACCCAGGAAGAGCTCGAGAAACTCTTCCTCACCCTCGCCTGACGCTCCCCGCCCCCGGCCCTGCCTCTGCCCCGCGCCGCGCGCTCGCCGCGATCCGCTGGATCCGACGCCTCACCGTGCGCATGACCCCTCTCACCGAGGGAATCTAACTCGCACACTCTTGCGGTGACTTGGGGGAAGTCATGAGCTACTACGGCGATTGGGAAAAGCAGGAGGCATACGACCAGGGCCGCCGGGACGAGCGGCGCCGAATGCGGCGCGCGGCTGACGGCGACGATGACGGAGGCGGCTGCTGCGGCCTGATCGTTCTGGCTGTGATCGTCTACGTGATCATCAAGTCCTGCTCCGGCTGACACGCGGCCGGGAGGGGTCCGCGGGGCCGCGGCCCTCGTCACCGGGGCGGGCCAGGAGTCCGCACAGCGCCGCGAGGTCCGGCTGTGCGTTACGGCGCGGCTGTCGGCGTCGCGTCAGCCGGCGCTCAGGAGTCGGGCTGCCTCCCGGAGGGCGTACAGGACCTCCTGGCGGGCGGTGGGCCTGGAGGCGAAGACCCGGGGGCTGGGGTGTCATGTGGGGAGGGTATGGACGCGCGATGCCGTCATGAGCCTCAGTGCGTCAGGCCCCCTCAGCCTCGGTAGGCGGTTCGTGCGGGCCTCTCCGGTGAGCGGTGGGGAACGGGATCGGGCGCGGTTCAGGATGGCCGATGGACCCTCGGGGTGAGCCGTGTCTCACCGGGGTGACCGCGCTTGCTATGCACCTCGTTGCATAGCAAGATCCGGCGTATGGCGCTCGACCACGCGATCCTCGTGTCCCTTCTCGAGAAGCCCGGGTCCGGCTACGAGCTGGCTCGGCGCTTCGAGCGGTCCATCGGATACTTCTGGACCGCTACCCACCAGCAGATCTACCGCGTGCTCAAGCGCATGGAGCAGGACGGCTGGATCGACGTCCGGGAGGTGCCGCAGCAGGGCCGGCCGGACAAGAAGGAGTACTCCGTCGCCGAGCGCGGAAGGGACGCGCTGTCCGCGTGGCTGCGGGAGCCGATCGAGCCCGAGAGCGTGCGGCACGACCTGGCCGTGAAGATCCGGGGGGCCGCCTTCGACGATCCGGCCGGCCTGATCAGCGAGGTCGAACGGCACAGGGAGGCGCACACGGGGCGTCTCGGCCACTACCTCGCCGGCGAGGCCCGGGACTTCGGCGAGCCACCGGAGGACGGCACGCTCGACGCCGAGCGGGAGCTCCAGCACGTCGTGTTGCGCGGTGGCATCGCGTACGAGCGGATGATGATCGCCTGGCTCGACGACGTCCTCGCCACGCTCGACCGGTTCCGCGCGGGGCCGTGAACCGAGCCGTACGTGCGTCCCGGGACGACCGCGCGCGTACGGCTGCCGAGCCCGACGCCCTCCGTACGACCACCGCTCTCGCAGCCGACTCCGTACGGACTCCTCCGTACGACCCGATCCAGCACAGCACCACCACCCTCATCCCTCATCCCTAGCCGGAAAGGCGGACCCGATGGCCGACCAGCTGCTGTTCAACCCGCACACCTACGACCCCGCGCACTTCGACCCGGAGACCCGTCGGCTGCTGCGTGCGACCGTCGACTGGTTCGAGGCGCGGGGGAAGCGCCGGATCATCGAGGACTACCGGACCCGGGCGTGGCTCGGGGACTTCCTCGCGTTCGCGGCGGAGGAGGGGTTGTTCGCGACGTTCCTGACCCCGTCGTCCGACGCGGGCGAGGGCGAGGGCGACAAGCGGTGGGACACGGCGCGCATCGCGGCGCTGAACGAGATCCTCGGGTTCTACGGGCTCGACTACTGGTACGCGTGGCAGGTCACCATCCTGGGTCTCGGGCCGGTGTGGCAGAGCGACAACGCCGAAGCGCGCGCTCGTGCCGCCGAACTCCTCGGCCAGGGCGAGGTGTTCGCGTTCGGCCTCTCCGAGAAGTCCCACGGCGCCGACATCTACTCGACGGACATGCTCCTGGAGCCCGACGGCGAGGGCGGTTTCCGCGCGACCGGCTCCAAGTACTACATCGGCAACGGCAACGCGGCCGGGCTCGTGTCCGTGTTCGGCCGCCGGACGGACGTCGAGGGGCCGGAGGGATACGTCTTCTTCGCCGCCGACAGCCGCCACCCGGCGTACCACCTCGTGAAGAACGTGGTGGACTCCTCGAAGTACGTCAGCGAGTTCCGCCTGGAGGAGTACCCGGTCGCCGCCGAGGACGTCCTGCACACCGGCCGCGCGGCGTTCGACGCCGCCCTCAACACGGTCAACGTGGGCAAGTTCAACCTGTGCACCGCCTCGATCGGCATCTGCGAGCACGCGATGTACGAGGCCGTCACCCACGCGCAGAACCGCATCCTGTACGGCCGGCCGGTCACCGCCTTCCCGCACGTGCGGCGCGAGTTGACGGACGCGTACGTGCGGCTCGTCGGCATGAAGCTGTTCAGCGACCGTGCCGTCGACTACTTCCGGACCGCGGGCCCCGAGGACCGCCGTTACCTCCTCTTCAACCCGATGACGAAGATGAAGGTGACGACCGAGGGCGAGAAGGTCATCGACCTGATGTGGGACGTCATCGCCGCCAAGGGCTTCGAGAAGGACAACTACTTCGCCCAGGCCGCCGTGGAGATCCGCGGTCTGCCCAAGCTGGAGGGCACGGTCCACGTCAACCTGGCGCTGATCCTGAAGTTCATGCGCAACCACCTTCTCGACCCGGTCGCGTACGAGCCCGTTCCGACGCGTCTGGACGCGGCCGACGACACGTTCCTCTTCCGCCAAGGTCCGGCCCGCGGGCTCGGCTCGGTGCGCTTCCACGACTGGCGCGCGGCCTACGACGCGTACGCCCACCTGCCCAACGTCGCCCGCTTCCGCGAACAGGCCGACGCGCTCTGCGAGTTCGTCCTCAAGGCGGCACCCGACGAGAAGCAGAGCCGCGACCTCGACCTCCTCCTCGCCGTCGGCCAGCTCTTCGCGCTCGTCGTCCACGGACAGCTGGTCCTGGAGCAGGCCGCCCTGACCGGCCTGGACGAGGACGTGCTCGACGAGCTGTTCGCCGTCCTCGTCCGCGACTTCTCCGCGCACGCGGTCGAACTCCACGGCAAGGACTCCGCGACCGAGCAGCAGCAGCTCTGGGCGCTCGGCGCCGTCCGGCGCCCCGTCGTCGACGAGGCACGGTCGGAGCGCGTGTGGCAGCGCGTCGAGGCGCTGTCGGGTACGTACGAGATGGCGCCCTGAGTCCGTCCGGGTTCGTCTCGCCCAGGGCTCCTGAGGGCCTCCTTCTCCGCTGACACGGGTCGCCCCCTTCCCCCGGGGGCGGTCCGGACGGGGAGTCCGGCCCGGGGCCGTACCAGGTGGGGCGCCGTCGGCGTCGAGCGACAGGCGCCATGAGTGTCCCTCGGTGGCGTGGAAGTCGATGGGACCGGGCTTGTGAGGCCAGGGGGTCGTGGTCGCGCAGCAGGTGGACAGGAACTCGTCGACACCGTCGAGTGCCACGTCCTCCGGCAGCGGCTGCCGGGCACCCACGGTGATCTGGGCGTCGTAGGTGTGCACCGCTGTCTCCTGGAGCTGGTGCCGGGCGACGGCGCCACAGGTCCGGGGCGACTGCGGCGTCTCCCACCACGTCCAGCAGCCGCGATCCGGCCCGGCCTCCTCCAGTGCGTCCAGCAGCTCCCGCGTGGACGCGGCCAACCGGTCGAGCAGCGTCCACTCGGGGCAGGTCGGCACTGGTACGTCGAGGCTGGGCGCGGCGGCCACCGCGGCGCGGAAGGCGGTCGACCGTCCGTCGATCAGCCGCAGCAGATCCGTGAATGCGAGAGTCTTTTCCACTTCGGCTGTCTACCGCTCAACACCGGTACGGTGGCAGCGATTTAGGCATGCCCACATGTGTGTCGGCGGGTGCCGGCGGGTGTGGGCGCGCGCCGACACCCGCTGCACAGAGGCAGCACCGACGAAGTGGAAGTCCCGCCTACAGGCTGAGCGCGTCCTCGGCGTTGTCCACCCACGGGGTGACGGAGTTGTCGTCGGAGACGTTCAGACCGGGCGTCGAGGCCTTGAGCGGCACCTGCGTCAGGTCGGATTCGGTGTTCATGGTCATCGCGATCGAGGAGACCGTCTTGCTCTTGGAGGTCTTCAGGCCGCCCATGAGGCCGGCGTAGGCGGACTGGCCCGGTGCGAGGCGGATCGCGTCCTCGATGCCGGGGGCGGCGCCGCGCTCCGTGGCCTGTCCGTCGAGGTCGCCGAAGGTGACGACGGGGTGGCCGAGGACCCGGCACGGCTTTCCGGACTTGTTGGTGATCTTCAGCAGGTAGCTGCTGGTCGTGGGCTCGGCCAGGCTCGCGGTGAACGTCACGTCGTAGGTGCTGCAGGGGAAGACGTCGTAGTCCGGGTCGGTCGACGGCGTGCCCGGCTCGGAGGGCGTCGTCGGCTTGGCGGGCTTCGACGTCTTGGCGGGCGAGGACGGCGTCGGCTCCGCCGGCGTGGACGGGGCGCCCGAGGCGGTGGGTGCCGCGGTCGGCACTTCGGTGCCGCCGGCGGCGCCGTCCTCGGAGGGCCCGCAGGCGGTCAGGGCCAGTGCGGAGGCGGCGACGAGGACGACGGCTGCTCTGCGAACGGTGCTCATGGCGGTGCTCCCCCCGATGTCAGCGCGCGATCCGCGCTGTGGTGGACTCCAGGTTCGCGCGCGTGCTTCACGGTTCTGTGACGGCGCCTTACCGAATTCACCACGGTTCGCCCCGGGAATCCCAAAGGAATCCCGTCCGGGCGGCGGCGCTCGGGGCGGCTTCCGCCGCTGTGGTCAGGAGTGTGCGGCGAGCAGCTCCGCCAGGCGGTCGGCGAACCGTGTCAGCCGGTGCAGGCTTGATCCGTCGCGGGCGATGCGGAAGCCGTGGCGGCGGCCCCAGAACGCGGCTTGGACGGCGTGGAACTGGGCCCACCGCCGGACGCGTTCACGGTCGAGCTCCGCGGCCTCGGCGAACACGTCCAGGACGCGGTGGACGGCCTTGGTCAGGTCATGCGCGTCGAGGAGCGTCAGGGCCCGGGACTTCAGCAGGGTGCCGCCGTCGTAGGCGGGGTCTCCCGCGTACCCCTTGGGGTCGACGGCCAGCCACGGTTCCCGGTCGGCGCGCAGGATGTTCCGGGCGTGGAGGTCGCCGTGGACGAGGGTGTCGGGCCGGCCGCGGCCCAACTCGCGTACGGTCGCCAGGGCGGCGTCCAGTACCTCGCGCGGCAGCGCGTGGGGCAGCTCCTCGGCGTCCCTGCGCAGCTCCTCCTCCCAGGCGTCGGCCCGTTCGCGCAGCCGGGGCAGGCCGGGCGGTGCGGGGACGGCCAGGCGGCGGTTGAGACGTCCGGCGACCGTCACCACCTCGTCGCCGTCCTCGACGTCCGCGAGGGTCGACGACCGGACCCGCTCGAGGAGCATCGCGAAACGCGCGTCGTCACGCTCGTGCAGCCGGACGGCGCCGCGGCCGCCCCAGGCCTCGAACGCGTCCGGCTCGTGGATGTTGCCGGGATGCGGGAACGACACCTTCAGGACGGCGCTCTCCCGTGCCCGCCGCCGTACCGGGACGACGACGCCGACGCCTCCGTGCATCACCTCGCCGTCCGGCTCGCACTCCCACCGTTCCAGCAGCTCCTCCACGATCCCGGGCAGCCCGGCGAGCCAGGCCGCCCCCGGCTCCCCCTCCCGGTCGACGGTGCACCGGGCGAACTCCTCTGGCATGGCGATCATTCCGGCAACCCTACGCACCGGCCCGCATCGCCCGGCGAGCCCGAGCCGCCGCCCGCCTCTGATCCGGCGGGTACGATCCGGGAGTTTCGGCAGCCGCCAGGCCGCGGCCGCCGTACTCGCGTGACCGTCACAGGGGGAGCACATGGCGCAGCACGGGAGCGCTGCGCGGCGCCCGCGCCCTGCACGATCTGGAGCGCGCCCTGGGCGGCCCGGCGATGGAGGCACTGCTGCGCGCGTACGTACGGGACCACTGGCTGGGCGTCGCCGGCACCGCGGACTTCGGGCGCGCGGCGCAGGCGGCGGACGGGGCCGCTGGAGGGCCGCCGTCATGGTCTGGGAGGTCGTCGATATTCGGTGGGGCGGTTTCGGGGCGGTGAGGCACAATGCCCGCGATGATCTCTTGCGCAGACGAGTTTCTCGCCGCCCTCGACTCCCTGTCCCACACCGGCCGGCTCCGGTACACCGCCGTCACGGCGCATCGGCTCGCCGCCCGAGGTGAACTGCGGCCGCTGCTCGCGGCCTTGGACGGGCGCGGTTCGTACGAACGCCGGCTCGCCGCGCTCGCGGCCCTGACCGCCGGGGAGTCGCATCATCTGGCGGCGCGGCTCGGGGACCCCGACCCGGTGGTGCGCCGGTACGCGCTCCGCGGCGCCAGGCGACTGCCCGTCCCGGAGGCCGCGATCGAGGCCGCGTACGACGACGCACCCGCCGTGGTCCGCGCCGACCTCGCTCGTCTGCTGCGCGACGGTCGGCGGCCTGGACTCGCCGAGCGGCTGGCGCTGCGGGTGCGTACGGCGTACGGCGACCGGGACGCGGCACGCCTGCTGCCGGGGTGCTCGACCGAGTTCGCCGCGCGGCTGCTGCCCGAACTGGCCGGGGCGCTGGCGTTCGAGGACTGGAGCACGCTGGCCGTCCGGCATCCCGTCGTCGTTCTCGACCACGTGGAGCGGGAACTGCGCGACCTGCCGCTGCGGTCGCGCGAACGCTGGTGGGCACGCCACGCCTCCGCGATCGCGGCCGCTGTGCCCGCCGCGCCGGCGCGCGTGCTGGAGCTGCTGGAGCGGTACGGCCCCGACAACCTGCCGGGGCCGGTGAACGACTGTCTCGGCGCCCTCGTGTCGGTGGACGCCGAGCGGGTCGCGCGCTGGCTCGCCGACCCGCGTCGGGCGGCCGCTCGGTGGGAGCGGACGCCCGGCCGTGCCGTGATACGGAAGCTGGTGGCGGCGGATCCGCCGTCCCTGCCCGCGGTGGGGGCCCGGTGGTTCCACCGGGAGGCCTTCGCCGTGCTGGTGCGGTCGGTGCCGCCGGCGCGTCGGGCGGGGTTCGTGGACGCCGTCATCGCCGCGGGTGGTCCGCGCCTCGCTCGCCACGCGCATGAACGGGTGCTCGTCCCGCTGCCGGCCGCCGAGCGGCACGTCCGTGTCCGTGCGGCGGTCGAGGAGATGCGCGCGGAACCCCACTCGGGCTGGGACCTGTGGGGCCTGCTCGCCCTGCTGCCGCCCGCCGAGGCGCGTCCCGAGCTGCTGCGCGCCCTCGGCACCGGTGACGCCGAGGAGCGCGGGACGCTCTGGGACCGGCTGATGGTCAACGCGGACCTCACGCGTGATCCGGAACAGGTGGCGGAGGTCCTCGCGCTGGCCGCGGGCCGAGTGGCCAACGACCGTGACCCCGTGCGCGAGGAGGCGCTGTCCGCCGTCGCCGACCTCCCGGCACCGCTGCTCGTGGCGGCCACCGAGTCCGGCACGCCCACCGGGGGCGTCATCGGGGCCGTGTCCCTGGAGAAGCTGTGCCTGGATGCCCTGAGGGCACGGGACAGCTCGTCGGCGACGCGGAGGACCATCGGGACCCTGGCCGTGAACTTGCTCGCCGCCGCCGGGGAAGCGGCCGCGGTCGGCAGCGTCGCCGCCGCCGGCCCGGACGCACCCGCGGGCGCCTCTGGTGGCGCCGCCCTCCGGACGGCCGTACGCGTCCTGGAGGCGCTGACCGCGCACACCGGAAGGGTGGATCTCGGCCGTATCGGCGGCGTGCTGCGCGACGGCGGGACGCGGGCCGTGCTCGACGCCCTGGGCCCGTGGCTGGACCGGGCCGCCTCGCGCGGCGACGTCTCTCCCCTGCTCTCGCTGGTCACGTCGTGCGGACGCCACGCCTACCGGATTCCCGAACTCCAGGACCGCCTCGAACAGGCCTTGCGCACCTGCCCCGACGCTGTCTTCGGCAAGGTCGCCGCGGCCTGGCTGGGCGACCCGGCGACCCGAGGCGGTCGCGTGGCGGAGCTGCTCGCGTGGGAACCTTCCGCCGTCTTCCTGCCCGAGGTGCTCGCTGTCGTGGCCTCGGAGCGCTCCGACCTGCTGGATCGCGCGCTGGTCGGACTCCCGCCTTCGGACGGCCGGTTCCCGGTGGCGGGGACTGTCCGGCCGCTGCCTCCTTTCCGGTACGCCGACCGGTGGCTGCCCCGGCAGCAGGAGGCGGCGGTCCGGCTGGCCTCGGCCGTCGTCGCCGATCCCGGTCGGGGCCTCGACGAACGTGCCGGGCTGCTCCGTTCGGTGGCTTCGGTGCCGGAGCACGGGCGCGCCCTGCTCGGCCGGTACGCCGACTTCGTACCGGCCGCGGCGGAGGCCGACGACGTGACGGGTGCGGCGGGCGAGAGTGGCGCGGTGGGCACCGAGGGCACGGTGGGTTCCCCCGTCGGCCGTGCCGAGGCGGACCTGACGGCGGCGGCCCTGGCGGCAGCGGCTCTCGACGCGGCCGCCGACACGGACGACCCGGCCTCGGCTCTCCCCGCCCTGCTCGGCCACCTCGGTGACGACCGGGCCGCGGCCGCATGGTCCGCCGCCGCCCGTGCCGCCGCCCACGCCCGGCCCAGCAGGGTCGCGGCCCTGCTCCGTGACGTCCTGACCCGCGAGAACGGCGTGAAGGTGACCGTCAGGAAGGCGGCCGCCCGGCTCGCCGCCCGGCACCTGCCTCCGGGAGCCGCGATCGAGCTCCTGTACGCGGTGGGCCGCGCTCCTGGTGTCCACCCCGACGTGCACGCCACCGTCGTCGGTCTGGCCTCGACGCTGCTGCCCGCCGAGGAGATGTGGGCACTGCTCGAATCCGCCGTCGCCGACGGGCCGGACGCGTCCCGCCGCATGCTCCTCGAAGTGGGGCCTGCGGATCTGCTCCCGGCCCACCGGTCGCGCTACGGGGAGCTCGTCGCCCGGTTGCCCTTCGTGGCCGAGGAGCAGACGGCGGAGCAAGCCCTCTACGGCCTCCGCGACTGGGCGCGGTACGCGCCGGGGGCAGGCGCGGCGCTGGCCGACGTCTACACCGACCCGGCCTCCCCTCTGGCCGGGTGGCGGGCGTGCCACGGGCTGGTGGAACTGGCGCAGTCCGGACTTCCCCACCCCATCGGTGGCGTGGCACCCGGCAGCCTCCTCGGCGACGTCGTGGACCGGCTCCTGGCGGTCGTCGCGGCCGGCGAGCCGGAGGGCGGCGGGCGGGGCGGGGACCTGCCCGCACGTCGTCGTCTGGACTCGCTCCTCGGCTCGTCGATCCGGGACCCCCGCATGTGCGCCGTCCTGGCGCGTCGGCTCGCGACCGAGCCGGCGGTCACCGCCGCCCGCACCGCCCTCCTCGTCCGGGCCGTCGACCTGACCTCCACCGAGGCCGAACTGATCTTCTCGCTGCGGGAGTTGGCGGCGGCGACCGAAGGCCGTCCCGTCCTCGCCGTGCGGGTGGCCGAGGACCTGGAAGAGGCGCACCAGTACGGCGATCCGCTCCACGACCTCTCCCCCGCCCTCGCGGCGGTCCGCGTCCTGGCCTCCGAGGGCCGTCTCGTCGAGGGCCTTCTCGCCGTCGGCCTCGTCACCGCGCTCGGGGTCCGGAAGGACTGGCCGGACTCCTGCCGTGCGGCCGTCGTCGAACTGCGCCGCCATCCGGAACTGGAGGTCAGGGAGGCGGCGTACGTCACGGACCTGGGCGGACGGTGAGCCCGCCGCGCCCCGATCCGGCGCGCGCGGTCCTCTGCGCCTCCCCCTTCTCCCGTTCCCCAGGACCCCGTCGGCGTCGGCGTCGGTGAAGCCCGGCTCAGTCGCCCACCGGGGGCGCGGCATCGTGCGGGGGACCCGCACGGCGCAGTCCGCGGATGGCCGGGGTCGCGAGCAGCGCCACGCTGCCGGCCAGGCAGGTGCCCGCGGAGACGAGGAGGAGCCCGCCCGGCGGGAACAGGGTGGTGGCCGGTCCCGCGAGTATCTGGCCGAGGGCGATTCCGGAGACAGAGCCGGCCAACTCGTAAGCGGTGACGCGGTTGAGCACCGCGGGCGGGGTGTGGGTCTGCACGCTGGTGGCCCACATGACCGACCAGAACGCCAAGGCTCCGCCGCCGAGCGCGTGGCCCGCGAGCAGTCCGGGCAGTCCGGCGTCCAGGGCCACGCAGAGCGGCAGCGCGGTGTACAGCGCCATCGCCACTGCGCCGGCGGCCAGCGGCCTGGCCGGGCGTGCCCGCAGGGCGAGGAGCCCGCCGAGCACCGTGCCGACGCCGAGGAAGGAGACGGCCAGGCCGTAGGCGTCCGGCCCGAGACGGTCGCCGATCAGCGCCGAGCTCAGGGGGACGAGAGGTCCGAAGATCAGCACGCCGTAGACCACCCAGATGAGGATGACCGCCCACATCCAGGTGCGGGAGCGGAACTCGTGCCAGCCCTGGCGCAGGTCGCGGCGGAGTGAACTCGACCTGGGAACCGTCGTGTCGGCTCCGGTCGTGCCGTCGGCGGACGCCCCTCCGGGGGCGAGGCGGATGAGCGCCAGGCACAGGGCGCTGAGCAGGAAGGTGCCGGCGTCGATGGCGTACACGGTTCCGGCGCTGGTCAGCGCGATCAGGAGTCCGGCCGAGGCCGGGCCGAGGAGGTGGGCGAGGGCGTCGGCCACCTTGAGCGTGGCGTTGGCCCGCTGCGGGTCGCGGGCGACCAGCGGGACCATCCCGTTGACCCCCGGCAGGAACATCGCGACGGCCGCACCGGCCACGGCCGCCGTGGTCACGAGCAGCCAGAACGGCGGTGGGCCGGTGAAGAACGCCGCGGCCAGCACGCCCTGGGTGAGCACCCGTACGAGGTCCGCGCCCACCATCATCCGGCGCGCGCCGAACCGGTCGGCGAACACTCCGCCGAACAGGACCAGGAGGACGAACGTCCCCGTCCAGACGCCGAGGACCAAGCCGACGCCGGAGATCCCGTAGAGGGCGCCGACGGCGAGGGCGGCGGCCACCGGCATCATCGCGTCGCCCACGAGCGAGACCGTGCGGGCGGTGAAGTAGAGGGTGAAGCGCCGGTCCCACAACGGGGGCCTGGCGGGTGGGCCGTCAGCGTGCGGAGGGGCGAGGGCCTCGGGGCCGGCGGGTCGGTCGCGGGGCGGGTCGCCGTGGGGCGGGGGCGGTGGGGTCTGATCGTGCGTGGTGGTCACAGCTCGCCATACTGGTCTGCACCAATCGGCCGTCCCCAGTGTCCTGAACGACACGATGGGGTACTTTCGCGCCATGACGCCTCGTCCGCTGCCGAAGTCCCCGGGCCGGCACCGGGTGGTGGCCCTGCTGCAGTCCCCGCAGTCGGCCTTTCCGCTGGCCTGCGCGGCAGAGGTGTTCGGTGACCACAGCCCGGCGATCCCGGCGCGCTACGCGTTCGAGGTCTGCGCCGAGCATCCCGGCCCGGTGCGCACTCAGGCCGGTTACGACATGCTGGTCACGGCGGGCCTGGACGCGCTGGAGCGTGCGGACACGGTGGTGGTTCCCGGGCGTCGGCATCCGGCCGGCGCCGCCGTGCCGCCTGCGGTGGTCGCGGCGGTGCGACGGGCGCACCGGCGCGGCGCGCGGATCGTCGGCATCTCGTCGGGCGCGTTCGTGCTCGCCGCGGCCGGACTCCTCGACGGCCGGCGGGCCGCCACGCACTGGGCCCAGGCCGCCGAGTTGGCCGCCTTGTACCCGCGGGTCCGGGTCGACCCCGGGGTGCTCTACGTCGACCACGGCGACGTGGCCACCAGCGCGGGGTCGGCGGCGGGCGTGGACCTCTGCCTTCACCTGGTGCGGACCGACCACGGTGCCGCGTACGCGATGCGCGTCGCCCGGCAGATGGTGACGCCTCCACATCGCGAGGGCTGCCAGCTGCAGTACGCCGAGCTGCCCACGTCCGGGCCGGTCACCGACTCACTGGCTCCTCTCCTGGAGTGGCTGGCCGGGCGGCTCGACCAGCCGGTCAGCGTCGCCGACATGGCGCTCCGTTCCCAGGTCTCGCCCCGCACGCTCACCCGGCGCTTCACCGAGCAACTGGGCATCAGCCCGGGACGCTGGCTCCTCGACCGGCGCCTCGCCGCCACCCGCGCGCTCCTCGAGGAGACCGACCTCCCCGTGGAGACCATCGCCCGCCGCGTCGGCCTCTCCTCGGCCGTCAACCTCCGCCGCCGCTTCCACGAGGCCCTCCGCACCACGCCCGCCGCCTACCGGCGCACCTTCCGCACGGGCGCGGCGGGCCGGCCCCCCGGCGGCTGATGGCCGCCGCCCCCGGTCGCGGCCGGGGCGTGCCGCGCGCGGTGCGTGGCGCTCACGGTCCGCGGGCCGGGAGCCGAGGTCGATTGTCAGTGGTGGATGAGACGGTAGGAGTATCAAGTCGGGAACGGGAGCAGGGGGATCCGCCATGTCCGGAAACCAGAACTACATCAATCACGTCGCTCTTGTGCTGGACGCGAGTTCGTCGATGTCGCACCTGAGCCGGAAGGTCGTCGACGTCGCCGACGAGCAGATCGCCTACCTGGCGCGCCGGTCGAGGGAATTGGACCAGGAAACGCGTGTCACGGTGTACGTCTTCGCGGACACGGTGGAATGCGTCATCTACGACAAGGACGTGCTGCGAATGCCGTCCCTGAAGCAGTTGTACCGGGTCGGGGGGATGACGGCGCTGCTGGCGGCGGCGCTGAAGTCGCAGCGTGAGCTGGCTCAGACGGCGCAGCTGTACGGCGACCACAGCTTCCTCACGTTCGTGCTGACCGATGGTCAGGAGAACGCGAGCCACCGTTGCCCGGATTCTCCCGCGAGGAATGCGCGCGCATTGGTCGGGGCCGTCGCCGAGATGATCGAGAACCAGCAGGACAATTGGACGCTGGCCGTTCTCGTACCGGACCAGATGGGCAAGCGCGAGGCCGTGCAGTGTGGTTTCCCGAAGGAGAACGTCGCCATTTGGGATGCGACGAGCACCCGGGGTCTCGAAGAGGCGGGGCAGGTTATCCAGGAGGCCACCGAGAAGTTCATGGTGGGCCGCACGAAGGGCATCCGGGGGTCCCGTGCGGTGTTCTCCACGGGTGCGGAGGCGGTCAACAAGGACACCATCAAGGCGGCCGGCCTCACGCCGGTCGATGCGTCGAAGTACCAGCTGATCCCGGTCGCTCGTGACGCGGCGATCAGGGAGTGGGTCACCGAGAGTGGGCACACCTACAGCACGGGGTGCGCGTTCTATCAGCTGAGCAAGTCGGAGAAGGTCCAGGCGCGGAAGAAGATCGCCGTCCTGGAGAAGAAGACGAACCGGGTCTACTCGGGGCCCGAGGCCCGTGCCCTGCTCGGCCTTCCCGATGTGGAGGTACGTGTCAAGCCGGACCACAACGACGACTTCACCATCTTCGTGCAGAGCACCAGTGTGAACCGCAAGCTCGTCGCCCACACCCAGCTCCTCCTCATGAACCGAACTGACGCCTCCTCCTGAACCGACGCCTCGCGCACCCCCGGCGGGCCCCGGACGCTTCGGCGTCCGGGGCCCGCCGCCGTCCGGGCTTCGGGGCGTTCCGCCTCTCGCCGTGCCGTCCACGCGGCCACCCGAAAGGCGGACTTGGCAACGGCCGACACGGAAAGCTATCTTGAACGCGTTCAAACTGAACACGTTCAACATCAGGGGTGGCCATGGAGAACCAGCTCGTACGCACAGGTCAGACCGTGCTCGCGGTATCCGCCGTCCTGTCCGTGATCCCGGTCCTGGCCTTCGCGCTGCCCACTATGCTCGGGGGGATGTTCCTTCTGACCGCGATGCCCGTCGCCATCCCGCTCTTCCTCAGACGCGAGCCACAGTCCTTCGCCTGGGCGTCGCTCATCATCGGGACAGGCCTGCTGGCCTGGGCGGTGGTGGGCCTGCTCATCGGGATGTTCTTCTTCATCCCCGCGGCGGTCCTCCTGACGACGGCCGCGTTCGTCGACCCCCGCACCCGGCCGGGCGCGCTCGGCGTCATCGCCGCGCTGGGTGTTCCGGTGGCGGCCGGCGTCCTGTTCTACGGCGTGATCGGCGCCTGACGAGCAGGGCGTTCAGGCCGCCGAGCGCCCGTACGGGGCAGGGCGGGGCGGGGGCCACCGGGCGGTGTCAGCGCTGCGGGAGGTCCTTGAGGAAGACGATGCCGTCGCTGTCCGCGAGGTGGGCGGGGTCCAGGGGCGCGTACCCGAACCACGGCGAGACCCGGGGTGCGGGCGGCGCGTCGTGGAGGGCGGCGGCCAGGCGGGGGGCGTCGACGAGACAGCGGTCCCGCGGAAGGGCGTACAGGAGTCCCTCGACGGTGTCCGGTCGCGGAGTGTCCACTCCCTGGTGCCGGATCGTGCCGAGGGCGGTGGCCACGAAGGCGTATTCCGTGCCCAGTCGGGCACTGACGAGTGCGCCGGCGCTCCACCATCGCAGCGCCGTACCGCCCATGCGCATCGAGCTCTCGTGCCGCTGGAGGTGCGAGTTGTGGGCGTGGACGAAGGCCGGGCCCCTGGCGGCGACGGCGAGGAGGTTCTCGGCCATCATCCGGTCCCGCAGGCCCACCAGACGGGGCAGACGCGCCGGTGAGGCATCGGCCATCCAGTGGTGGTAGCGCAGCAGGCCGAGGGCGGTGCGGCCGTAGAGGCTCGCCCGGTCGAAGTCGTCGCGCGAGGTCGCCGCGAGCAGTCGGGGCTCGTAGGCGTCGAGCAGCGCCACCAGATCGTCCGCGAGGAGACGGAGCCGACCGGCCTCCGCGGACTGCCCGAAGGACCGGGAGGGGTCCATCATCGCGGCGGGTTCGGTCCACCGGTCATCGGTGCCGAGCAGGGCGTCGAGCGTCTCCGGGGTGCAGGCGAGCAGGTCCGGGTCCACGTGGGCGGCGAGGTATCCGTGGAGTGCGGTGAGCGCCTGCCGGGGGCTCTCGGCGGCGGCGATCTCCAGCGGGCCGTCGATGCCGGCGAAGCCGAGCCGCTCGGACGCGGGCCGTTCCTCGTTGTGGGCGCGCATCCACCGTACGAGCTCGCGGTTCGCCGCCGAGCTGCCCCAACCGTGGCTGAACCCGTGCTCCATGACCTCGTCGAGGGTGCCCGTGCCGGCGGTCACGTAGGCGTCCACGGCCAGTCCCCTCAGGCAGTCGCTCTCGATCGCGATCGTCCGGTAGCCCTCCTGCTCGACGAGTCCGCGGAACAACTCGTTGCGCGTCTCCAGCAGGCTCTCCTCGCCGTGCGTGGGCTCGCCCAGGGCGAGCAGCCTGGGCCGCGTCGGGAGCAGCTTCATGACAGCGGCAGCCTCTACCGCATCGGTGATGTCCTTGATGTCAGTCGCCATGCCTTCAACGGTATCGTTGAAGCCTCGATTGAGACTTTGCCGCGATATCCTGGCCTTCATGGGTCGAAACCTTCAAAGCGGCGAGCGGCTCAGGCCGGTGGATCTGGCGCGTGAGCACGGCCTGTCCACGCAGGCGATCCGGAACTACGAGGAGTCCGGCATCCTCCCCGCCGCACCTCGCACACCCCACGGCTACCGCACCTACACCTCGCTGCACGCGCAGGCCCTTCGTACGTTTCTCGCCCTCCTCCCCGGCCACGGCCACCAGACGGCGACCTCGATCATGCAGGCCGTGAACCAGGGCGCGATCGAGGAGGCGTTGCACCTCGTCGACGACAGCCACGCCCGACTCCTCGACGACCGGCGCACACTCCAGGCCGTGGAAAGCGCCCTGCGCGACCTGGAGCCGCCTGCCGCGCCCGCGTCCGGGCGAGCCTCGGCCTCCGGACGGCGCGGCTCCGTCGAAGCGTCCGGGCCCTCTGCCGGGCCCGCCTCCGGGTACGAGTCCGGGCCCGCGTCCAGGTACGAGTCCCGGTCCGCGTCCGAGTCCGGCCACACGTTCATCGGTCCGCTCGCGGCGCAGCTGGGAATCCGGCCCGCGACACTGCGCGCGTGGGAGGGTGCCGGACTGGTGCGGCCCGACCGTGACCCGCGGACCGGCTACCGCGTCTACGACCACGCCGCCGTACGCGACGCCCGCCTGGCCCACCAGCTCAGGCGCGGCGGCTATCCCCTGGAGAGGATCGCGCCCCTGATCGCCCAAGTCCGGGCCGCCGGCGGCCTGGAGCCGCTGAAGGCGACGCTGCGCGACTGGCACGGCCGACTGTCCGCCCGCGGACGGGCGATGCTGACCGGGGCCGCGGAGCTGGACACGTACCTCGGCCAGGTGGACCGGCGGTCGAGCTCGTAGTCCTCACGGGGCGGGGCGGACCCGCCGCCGCGCTCGCACGCCGTGCCGGCGCCTCCCGAACGCCGTCCGGCTACCAGGAGAGCCGGGGGTCCTGTGCGTGTTCGGGGGAATGCGTGGGGAGTTCCCGGCCCTGGTCCGTGCGGCAGAGTACGCCGGGGTCCGGGTTGTCGGACGGTGCCGATCGGACGTCGTGGATGCGGCGGGTGCCGGCGAGGGGGACTTCGGTGAGGACGCCGTCGTGGAACATCCAGAGGCCGAAGCAGTCGTCGTCCTCGTCGTGGAGCAGGACCTGTACGCACTCCGGGTTGTTCCAGGGGAGCGATTCCAGGTCCTTCAGCACGCCGGCCCGCTGGTACGAGCGGAAGAACTCGATGTGCCAGCCGCCGACGAACCAGCCGGGGATCTGCTCGAAGCGCCCGCGCCACGTGCGGGCTTCGTCATCTCGGGTCAGCGGCTCCATCACCTCGTCCTCGTAGCGGGCCAGTACGACGATCTGCGCCATTCTGCTCATGCCCGCATGTGACCGTGGAGAGGGCATGAGAAGCAAGCCGATTAGGGGACGGGCTCGCTTCGCGGGAGCCGGGCGGTGTCGGGCGTCCCTTCGAGCGGCGTGCATTCCCACCCGGCTGGCAGACACGCGCCCTGGGCCGGGATGCGGGCCGGAAAGTATGATCAGGCGATGTCCGACATGACTGAGACCACGCCCGGCTGGCTGACCACGGATGAACTGGAATTGGCCAGGGCCCGGATGCCGATCCTGTACGTCGAAGCCGTGCCCGTGCGGGTGGACGACAGCGGGGAAGTCACGAGTATCGGGTTGTTGCTGAGAATCGGGGCGGACGGAACGATCAGCAGAACCCTGGTGTCGGGGCGGGTGATGCACCACGAGCGCGTTCGTGACGCGCTGCTGCGCCATCTGGAGAAGGATCTGGGGCCCGTGGCGCTGCCCCGGGTGCCGGCTTCGTTGCAGCCGTTCACCGTGGCGGAGTACTTCCCGACGGCGGGCGTGACGCAGTATCACGACCCGCGGCAGCATGCGGTGTCGCTGGCGTACGTGGTGCCGGTGACCGGCGACTGCCGCCCGCGGCAGGACGCGCTGGACCTGGTGTGGTTCAGCCCGCAGGAGGCGGCGTCGCCGGCCGTGCAGGGTGAGATGCCGGGCGGGCAGGGGGCCTTGTTGAAGCAGGCGCTGGCCCATGTGGGGCACGTGTACTGAGTCCTCGCCCCCGCCCGTACCGGGTCGGGCTCAGCCGCAGCGGTACGTGAAGGCGCCCTCGGCGGTGTGAGGGGTGGGGGACGTGATGACGAGGCGGGCGACGGCCTGGTGGGAGCCCGGCCCGTGGAAGGTCCAGAGGAGGTGGAGTCGAGCCTCCTCCTGGCCGCGGGCCAGGGTCTCGCGCAGCGGCGCGGAGCGGGTCCCGTCGCTGCGTTCCCAGTGGTAGGTGAGGGTGCCGGGGCGACCGTCGGTGCGGACGACGCCGACGACGTTCGCCGTGCCGTCGCAGCCGAGCGACGGGCCGGGTGCGGTGACCGCGACGGACCGCACGGCGGCCCGGGGGCCGTACTCGCGCCAGGCGAGGAAGGCGAGGACGGCGACGAGGACCAGGGCGGCGGGCACGTACCGCCACGGCCACCGCGAGCGGGGCCGGGGCGGGGGCGGCGGCGGGGCGCCGGGCAGGGTGCCCTGCCAGATCTGGGCCGCGGTCGGGGTGTTCTCGGCGCGGCGGGCGGCGATCGCGGTCACGCCCGGCCCGAACCGCAGGACCTCGCCTTCGACGCGGTCGGGGGTGGGTTCCGGCAGCGGGCCTTCGAACCAGTGGCTGCCGAGTTCGGTGGCGCTGTAGTCGTCGTCGTTCATGTGATCACACACCGTCGGATGAAGACCTGCTGGAGGGAACCGCCGCTCGCGGCGGCCGGGTTGGTGGTCGCGCGCGCTCCCCAGTAGCAGCCGGCGCCGCGGACGCTGTGGGAGAGCGTGAGGGTGTAGTGGGTGGAACCCTGGCGCCGGAGGGTGTCGGAGCCGTCCGGGGCGCCCGGGGAGCCCTGTTGGTCGCCGGTGAACCACTCGACGAGGAGCGTCACCGGTCCGGTGCCGTCCGTCGTGATCTCGACGGTGGCCTCGGCGGTCGTCGGCCCGATCTGGCGCAGGCCGGTGACCGAGACCGCCGTGACGGAGACGGGCGGTCGCGTGGTCGGGGGTGTGGTCGGCGGCGTCGTGGGCGGGGTGGTGGGCGGGGTCGTGGTGGGGGTGGGCGGCGGCGTCGACGGG
>NZ_JNWK01000052.1 GCF_000716445.1 Streptomyces wedmorensis | reverse complement strand
GGCCCCCTCCGTGTGGGCTGCGCCCGCCCCCCTGCCCACGCGCCGTGCGGGCTGCGCCCGGACCCCCGCGCCACCCGCCGTGTGGGCTGCGCCCGCCCCCCTGCCCACGCGCCGTGCGGGCTGCGCCCGGACCCCCGCGCCACCCGCCGTGTGGGCAATCGTCCCGCTGGGGCGGGACGGGTGGGCACACGGGACGGCGCCCCCTGCCGGGCCTAGGCTTCCGCGCCTGAACCCGCACCAGGAGACCCGGAAAGGCACCCGAACCCGCACGGGAGGGCGCGGCGGCACAACTAGGACCCGCACCGCGCCAGCGCACGGGGACCCACGCCGGGACCCGCACCAGGGACCCGCACCAGGGACCCGCACCGGCGGACCCGCGCCCCACCCCCGGGCCGGACCCGTGCGGCCAGGTGGACCATCCAGGGCGCGCCCGAAACGCCCCCGCTCCCGACACTGGGGAGCATGATCACGCGCCGCCCCCGCCTCCGCGCCTGGGCCCTGCTCGGCACCCTCCTCGGCGCCTCCGGTGCCACCGGGGCCTCCGAAACCGCCTGGTCCGCCGAGGCACCCCGACCGCACCGCGCCCCCGCACTCTGCTCCTCGTCCCGTGAGCCCACTCTCGCCGCCCGGCTCTCCCAGGACATCGAGTCGGCGCTCAAGGGCCGCGACGGCACCGTCTCCGTCGCCGTCCACGACGTCCGGCGCGGACTGCGCTGCCGGCTGGGCGACACCCGGGCGTACGACTCCGCCAGCATCGCCAAGGTCCTGATCATGCAGGCCGTCCTCGGCCGCGCCGAGGAGCTCGGCCGGGCGCCGACCCGCATGGAGGCCCGGCGGATGAAGGCGATGATCACGCGCTCCGACAACACCGCGGCCAGCGACCTCTGGCAGGGCCTGTCCCGCGCCCGGCTGAACCGGGTGCTGCGCGAGGCCGGGGCACAGGACACGGTCCTCGGCCGCGACCGTTACTGGGGCCTCACCCGGACCACCGCCCGGGACCAACTGGCCCTGCTCGCCGCGGTCTCCCGCCGTACCGAGGCCCTGACCCTGATGGGCCAGGTCATCCGCGACCAGGCCTGGGGGGTGACCGCGGGAGCGCCCCGCACGGTCAAGGTCCACCTCAAGAACGGCTGGCTGCCCCGCGCCACCCACGGCTGGCGGGTCCACAGCGTCGGCATCGTCCGCCCGGCCGCCGGCACCACGGGCACGGACGCCCCCGCGATCGACTACCGGATCGCCCTCCTGAGCCACGACAACCCCACCAAGCGGTACGGCGTCCGCACCCTGGAGGGGGTCGCCCTCGCCGTGCACCGCAGGCTCGCCGCCGGCACGGCCGCCCGCGGCTTCACCCCGCCCGAGGAGATCAGCGAGATCCCTGACGGGAGCGTTCCGCACGAGGAGCCGGGCGCCCTCCCCCCGGGGCCTGCTCCACAGGGCCCCCTTCTGCAGGAGCCACTTCCCCAGGCGCCTCTTCCCCAAGGGCCCCTTCCGGCGCCGGGACCGTCGCGGACCTCGCCCGGTCCTCCGTCGACGGAGCAGGCGGCCCTCCCCGCAGCCGCGCCCCCGTCCCGTACAGCACGAGCCCGACGGCGAGCCCCGCGCCGGCCCCGAAACAAGCCGTCGGAATGATGTCCAGGGGCGTCTCGATCCGGTCCCAGCCCCAGTACGCGGCCCAGCGCGCCACCCGGTGGACGACGCCCGCGAGGACGCAGCCACCGATCAGACCGATCGCCACGAGCCGCCCGTTCCGGTTCGGGACCGGCACGCGGGGCGGCAGCTCCGCACCGGGACCGGCGGAGCGCAGCGCCCGCGCGGTGAACCAGCCGAGCAGGCCGAGGGCCAGCGCCGAACCCCCGTACTGCGCGTAGAGGTAGACGGGGAACCCGGCCACGATCTCGCCGAGGAAGGGGATCGCGCGGGTGCCCCAGCGGTCGAGATGGGTGAAGGAGTCCCACACCACGTGGGTGGTCGAGCCGATCACCGCGGAGAGGAAGAACCAGCCGGTGAGGGCCGCCGCGTGCCGGTCCCGCCAGGGGCGGCCCCGGACCAGTCCGTACACCGGCCCGCGCCACCGGGCGGGCAGCAGCGCCACGAGCGGTTCCCGGACGGTCAGCCAGAGACCCACGAGCACGGCGGTGATGAGCACGTCGGCCGTGACGATCCCGACGGGGGAGTGGGTGACGTCGCCGAGGTCCATCGCCCCCGGGACCGCGGTGGCGGCGAAGTAGGTCATGTCGGGGGCGAAGGACCCCGCGACGAGCGCGGACGCGACCAGGGGTCCGCGCGCGGTCCCGTTCCGGCGCAGTCCGGGCAGCACGGCAGCGGCATGACTCAGCGTGAACGGCAACGGGAGGTCCCCTCGGTTCCGGTGGTGACGGCCATGGAGCGGGAGCGGCCGCAGTGCAAGAGGGCCCCGGAGCGCCGGTCGGTTCCCGTCCGCCGCCGTACCGGATCGAAAGGCGGCTGTTCGGAAGGGGGCCGAGAGGTGACGAAACCGTGAAACACGGTCAGGCGCCGGTGTCCGGCGGTCGGGAGTTGGCATAGGGTCGCCAGAGGTCACGCGCGGGGAGCGCGGGACGGAGTCGACGGGGAGGGGACCACGGGTATGGCAGCGCACATCGGCCATCGACTGCGCAAGGGGGCCACCAGCGGTGTGGTGATGGCCGCGGCTGTCGCCGCGCTCGCGGCTTCGCAGGCGCCGGAGGCCGTACAGCCGCCCGCGGACAACACCGGTGGGGACCGCGCGATCGGGGCCGGTGAGACCGTGCCGCCGTCGGGCGACGGCTCCGCGACCGGCGATTCCCCCTATTACACCGAACTGCCCCCGCTGAACACGCCGAACAAGCCCGGCGCGATCACCAACCTGCCGGTGATCACCGGCCCGGCCGAGGCCGGCATACCCGCATCCGTCCTCGCCGCGTACAAGCGCGCCGAGCAGTCGATACGCTCGACCACCCCGGGCTGCAACCTGCCCTGGCAGTTGCTCGCCGGCATCGGCAAGGTCGAGTCCGGCCAGGCGCGCGGCGGTCGCGTCGACGCCAACGGGACGACCCTCTCCCCGATCCTCGGTCCCGTCCTCAACGGCGTGGGCTTCGCGAACATCTCCGACACCGACGACGGCGCCTACGACGGCGACAAGGTCCACGACCGCGCCGTCGGCCCGATGCAGTTCATCCCGTCGACCTGGGCGACCTGGGGTCAGGACGCCAACAGCGACGGCAAGAAGGACCCCAACAACATCTACGACGCCGCGCAGGCCGCAGGCGCCTACCTCTGCGCGAACGACCGGAACCTCGCGCTCAAGGCAGACCTCGACCGGGCGATCCTCAGCTACAACCGCTCGACGGAGTACCTGAACCTGGTCATGTCCTGGGTCTCGTACTACCAGCGCGGCACCCACCAGATCCCGGACGGCACGGGAACGCTCCCGGTCGACCGCAGCGACGACCCGGTGCGCGGCAACCGCCCCACCGTGCCGCCCTCGCCCGCCCCGACGACCCCGGCGCCGGTCACGCCGAAGCCGAAGCCGTCGGTGACGAGCCCCGCGCCGGTCAAGCCGCCGACCACTCCGACCAAGCCCCCGGTCACCCCGCCCACCGTCACGCCCGCCGCCAAGGTCGTCCGGCTGACGATCGTGGCCAACGGCCGGCTGACCGCGACCACCGGCAGCGACTTCACGGGAGCGCCCCGGGTCGTGGCGCTCGACGCCACCGGCAAGCCGGTCGCCGGGGTCGGCGTCCGGTTCGAGATCGCCGGGACCACCGACGCCCGCTTCGCCGGCGGCACGACGGCCGTCACCGTCACCACCGGCTCGGCCGGCCTCGCCTCCTCTCCCCTCCTCCGGGCCGGTGCTCGGACGGGGACCTTCACCGTGCGCGCCACCGTCGTGGGCCGGACCCTGGCCGCGGCCGACTTCGCCGCGACCGTCACCGAGCGCCAGGCGGACACCCTCACCCGGGTCGGCGAAGGCATCCCGACGGCCACCACCGGCACCGCCTTCAGCCAGCAGATCCAGGTGAAGGCCACCCACGACGGCGTCCTCGCCCCCGGCGTGGCCGTCACCGCCACGGTCGTCACCTCGGACACGGACCCCCAGGAGAGCACCGAGGGCCCGTACTTCAAGCAGGGGGACCAGACCGTCCGCACCGTCACCCTCACGACCGGTGTCGACGGACTGCTCACCCTCGCCCCCGACACCCTGTTCGCGGGCGACAAGGCGGGAACCTTCTTCCTCCAGCTGACCACGCCCGGTGGCGGCAAGGTCTTCGTCGAGCTCACGGTCCAGGCGCCGCCGACGCCGGAGCCGACGCCCTCCGGCACCGGATCGCCCGAGGCCACTCCGTCTCCCAGCTCCTCTCCCACGGCCTGACCCGTCGGCGACCCGCTTCCGCGCCGCTCCGTCGTCCCCACCGGACGGCGGGGCGGCGCTCCGCGTTACCCGGGTGCAACGTGTTCTCATCTCGCGGTCGCGTTGCTACGGTGCCCCCGCCCTGACGACGCATCAGATCGCAACCCGGGAGGCCGACCATGCGTGCCCTCGTCGCCGCCGCCATCGGACTCGCCCCAGTCCTGCTGTTCGTCCTCCTCGTGTCCCTGGTCGAACTGCCGCCCGACGGCCCCACCTCGCCCAAGCCCCTGCTCACCGCCGACCCCGGCCCCAAGAAGTAGAGGGGGCGACCGTGCGCCGCCCGGCCAGCCTCGTCCTGCTCGCCCTCGCCGTCTTCTGCGCCGCGATGGCCCCCTTCCTGCGCTGGTACGCCTTCCCCCGCCTGGCGAAGATCCCGCCGAACCAGTACCAGGAGACCGTCCTGGAGGCCCGGCCCGCGACCCTCCTCAACTACTCCACGCTCCAGGCCGAGAAGGTCGAGAAGATCACGATCATCCAGACCCTCAAGGGCAACGTGGAGGAGTCCCGGCGGATCGAGCGCGACGCCGGACGCGACGTCGTCGTCTGGGACGCCCTCGCCTACGTCACGGGCCCCGACGGCAAGATGGTCTCCCAGGTCCCCGAGCGGTACATCTTCGACGCCCACACCCAGGCCCCCGTCCACGCCACCGGCGAGACGGTCGACGGCGACCCGGTCCGGCGCGAGGGCATCGAGTTCAAGTTCCCCTTCCTCACCGAGAAGCGGGACTACCAGTACTTCGACGCCCAGACCCGCACCGCGGCCCCCATCCACTACAAGGGCACCCGCACCTTCCGCGGCATGGAGGTCTACTACTTCGAGCAGACCATCCCCTGGACCAAGGTGGCCATGCCCAAGGCCATGCCGGTCAAGGGCATCACCCCGAAGGTCCTCGCCGACTCCGGTCTCACCCGCTGGTACACGACCAAGCGCATGTTCTGGATCGAGCCGGTCACCGGAGCCCCCGTCAACGGCGAGGAGATCCACAAGGAGGAGCTCCGCAACGCCAAGGCGCTGATGGGCCGGGACACCCTCACCGTCTTCGAGGGCCACGTGAAGATGCGCGAGGACTACCTCCAGAGCGTCGGCGAACTGGTCTCCGCCAACCGCCTCTCGGTGCTGATGCTCGTCTCCTACGGCCCCTGGAGCCTCACCTTCCTGGCCCTCGTCCTCCTCGCCCTCTCCCTCTGGCTGGAGGCCCGGTCCCGCCGCGCGGCGCCGGCCGCCCCGGCCGCCCCGGTCACCCCTCCCGTCTGAGCCGGGCGCTCGTGTGCCGGGTCGGCTCCGCCCGCGACGGATCCTCCGGCCACGGGTGCTTCGGGTACCGCCCCCGCAGCTCCGCCCGCACCGCGCGGTAGCCGTCCCGCCAGAACGACGCCAGGTCCGCGGTCACGGCCGCCGGCCGCCCGGCGGGGGAGAGGAGGTGGACGAGCACCGGGACACCCGCCACCCGGGGGGTCTCGGCGAGACCGAACATCTCCTGGAGCTTCACCGCCAGCACCGGCCGCTCGCCCCCGTAGTCGACCCGGATCCGCGAACCGCTCGGCACCTCGATCCGCTCCGGCGCCAGCTCGTCCAGCCGGCCCGCCTCACCCGAGGCCCACGGCAGCAGCCGCCGCAACGCCTCACCCGCGTCGATCCGCCCCAGGTCGGCGCGGCGCACCGCCCGGGACAGCTCCGGCTCCAGCCACTCCCCGGCCCGCTCGACCAGTGGCCCGTCCGCCACATCGGGCCAGGGCTCCCCCAACTCCCGGTGGAGGAAAGCGAGTCGCTCCCGCAGCTCGCCCGCCTCCCGGCCCCACCGCAACAGCCCCGGGCCCTCGCGCCGCAGCCCGTCCAGCAGCGCCTCCCGTACGAGAGCGGGCGCGGCCCCTGCCCCCAGCGGCCGCACGGTCAGCTCGACCGCCCCCAGCCGGTCCACCGAGCGCGCCACCACGTCGCCGTCCTCCCAGTGCACCTCCTCGCCCGTCGACCGCAGATGGCCGGCGGCCCGTCGCGCCACGGACTCGTCGACCACGGCGGCGAGCCGCACCCGTGCCGTCGTGTCCCGCGCCGTGCGGTCCGCCACCGCCACGGCCAGCCACGGCGTGGCGCGCAGCGCCGAGCCCTCGGCGAGCCGCGCACCGCTCCCCGACACCATCAGATAGCCGCCCTGCTCCCTGGCCCTGGCCACCCGCTCCGGAAATGCCAGCGCCGTCACCAGACCAGCCACCGCGTCCTCGCCCTCCCCGGCGCCCCCACCGCCCCCGCCGCCGAACCCCACGGAGCCCCCCACCTCCCCGGCGCCCCCACCGCCGGACCCGGACCCGGACCCGGACCCGGACCCGGACCCGGACCCGGACCGGGACTGCGACTGGGACCCGGACTCAGACCCGGACACGCCCGCCGCCTCGCCGGCCGACCGCTCCAGGCGGCGCGCCTCCGCCTTCCACCGTGCTCCGTAGCCGTCGGCCCCACGGCGGGCCGCGCGCCAGGCCGCCGCCAGGTCGTCCCCGTACTCACGAGGCGGCTCCTCGCTGAGCAGCGCCACCACCTCGGCCGCCCGGCGCGCCCCGACCTCAGGCGCGCCGTCGAGCAGGGCACGGCCCAGTCGGGGGTGCAGCCCGAGCCGGGACATCCGTACGCCACGCTCGGTGGCCCGGCCGCCCCCGTCCACCGCTCCGATCGACTCCAGGACCGCGCGGGCCGCCGCCATCGCCCCCGCGGGAGGCGCGTCGAGCAGCGCGAGCCCCGCGGCCGTCGGGTCGCCCCAGCAGGCGGCCCGCAGGGCGAAGTCCGCGAGGTCGGCGATTCTGATCTCGGGCGACGGGTACCGGGCGCGGCTCCCGTCCTCCGCCTCGGACCAGCACCGGTAGACCACGCCCTGCGCCTCGCGCCCCGACCGCCCGGCCCGCTGGGTCGCCGCGGCGGTCGACACCGGGACCGTCGCCAGCGAGCCGAGGCCCCGCGCGTGGTCCATGCGCGGCTCCCGTGCCAGCCCCGAATCCACCACGATCCGCACCCCCGGAACCGTCAGGCTCGACTCCGCCACCGACGTCGAGAGCACGACCCGCCGCCGCCCGCCCGGCCCGGCGCCCCGCAGCACCGCGTCCTGCACCTCCGCCGGCGCCCGTCCGTGCAGCTGGAGCACCTCGGCGTCCAGGCCGGACAGCAGCCCCGCGGTCCGCGCGATCTCCCCCGTGCCCGGCAGGAAGCAGAGGACGTCGCCCTCGTGCTGCTCCATGGCCCGCCGGACGGTGGCCGCCACGTGGCGCAGCAGCGCCGGATCCACCCAGGTGCCGTGCGAGGGCTTGATCCCGGTGGGCGGCGCGGCGAACCGGACCGCGTACCCGTGCCCCTCGCCCTCGCTCCACACGACCGGGGCGGGCCCGTTGCCGTCCACCGCCGTGAGCAGCTCCGCCCACGCCTCCGCGTCGCTCGTCGCCGAGGCCGCGATCAGCCTCAGCTCCGGCCGGAGCGTTGCCCGTACGTCCACGAGGAAGGCGATGGCGGTGTCGGCGTCGAGATGCCGCTCGTGGCACTCGTCCAGCAGGACCACGTCCACGCCCGCCAGCTCCGGGTCGCGCTGGAGCCGCTGGAGCAGGACGCCCGTGGTCACCACCTCGACCCGGGTCGCGGGCCCGGACCGTCGCTCGCCGCGCACGGAGAAGCCGACCGCGCCGCCGACCTCCTCGCCGAGCAGCCACGCCATCCGCCGGGCCGCCGCCCGCACCGCCATCCGGCGCGGCTCGGCCACCAGCACCCGGCGTCCCGGTCCGTCCCCTATGAGCCCGGCCAGCGCCAGCGGCACCAGCGTCGTCTTGCCGGTGCCGGGAGGAGCGGACAGCACCGCCGTGCCGCGCTCCGCGAGCGCGCTGAGGAGCTCGGGGACGGCATGGCGGACGGGGAGACGGTCGAGTGCGTCGTGTCGGATCACGCGTTCAGTCTCGTACGTGGAGAAGAAGAGGTGGGCCCTGTTGTCCACAGGGCCCACCTGGTCATACGACTGATACGACTATTCGGAGTGCGGGAGCGGCCCCACGGACCGTGACCGGACCGCGCCCCACGGACCGCGACCCGCAGGCCACGGCTACTCCGCGCGCTCGCACACGAAGATCGCGGTCCCGGGGATCAGGTTCCCCCGCAGCGGGGACCAGCCGCCCCACTCCTGGCCGTTCCACGCCGGCCACTCCGGCTCGACCAGGTCCACCAGCCGGAACCCGCCGGCCACCACGTCCCGCACCCGGTCCCCGATCGTGCGGTGGTGCTCCACGTACACGGCCCGGCCCTGTTCGTCCTGCTCGACGTACGGCGTGCGGTCGAAGTAGGAGGCCGCCACGGAGAGGCCCTCCGGCCCCGGCTCGTCCGGGAACGCCCAGCGGATCGGGTGCGTCACCGAGAACACCCAGCGACCGCCCGGCCGCAGCACCCGGCGCACCTCGCGGAAGACCCGCACCGGTTCGGCCACGAACGGCACCGCGCCGTACGCCGAGCACGCCAGGTCGAACGAGCCGTCCCGGAAGGGCAGCACCCCGGCGTCGGCCTCCACCAGCGGCACGTCACCGCCGATCCGCAGCGCGTGCTGGAGCTGCCGGTGCGAGAGGTCGAGAGCGACCGGCCGCGCCCCCTGCGCCGCCAGCCACCGCGAGCACTGCGCCGCGCCCGCGCCGATCTCCAGGACGTCGAGGCCCTTCAGTGAGGCGGCCGGCCCGAGCAGGCCGGCCTCGGCCTCGTCGAGCCCCTCCGGGCCCCACACGAACCGGTCGTCGCCGAGGAAGGAGCCGTGCTCGCTCTGGTACTCGTCGGCGTTCCGGTCCCACCAGCCGCGACTCGCGCGGCTGCTCTCCGCGTCCCCCGCGTCACGCCGGGTCGCCTCCGCCTCGTCCTCGACCGCGTCTTCGTGTTCGTACTCTTGGTTCATCTCGCCCGCCGATGTAGTTTGCGCTCAGTGCCGCGGTGCGGCGGACCCCGCCGATGCGGCGTGGGAGGCATGAGTAGTGCCGGAATTGCGGCGATCTGCCCAGGGTGCGCGCTTCGCGCATTGACCCTGTCCGGCCGCCCCCGTATGCTAAAGGTTGCGCTGCGGGCCTGCGCGCCTCAGACGGAGCAGGCCGCGCTCGTACCTGTTGTATGTCCCCTCGGTTTTCGAGGTTCCCCCCGTCCGCGGGAAGGGTTCCTCATTGGCTGTCCGGCTTCTTGGTGCGATACGGGCTCTCGGCGTAGCAGTACCTACGACTTTCTGTCCGTAACCGGAGCCCTTTCCCACATGACGAGCAGCACCGAGACCACCGCCACCAGCACCACCCCGCAGGTTGCGGTCAACGACATCGGTAACGAGGAAGCCTTCCTCGCCGCGATCGACGAGACGATCAAGTACTTCAACGACGGCGACATCGTCGACGGCGTCATCGTGAAGGTCGACCGGGACGAGGTCCTGCTCGACATCGGTTACAAGACCGAAGGCGTCATCCCGAGCCGCGAGCTCTCGATCAAGCACGACGTCGACCCGAACGAGGTCGTCAAGGTCGGCGACGAGATCGAGGCCCTGGTTCTCCAGAAGGAGGACAAGGAAGGCCGCCTGATCCTCTCGAAGAAGCGTGCCCAGTACGAGCGCGCCTGGGGCACCATCGAGAAGATCAAGGAAGAGGACGGCATCGTCACCGGTACCGTCATCGAGGTCGTCAAGGGTGGTCTCATCCTCGACATCGGCCTCCGTGGCTTCCTGCCGGCCTCCCTCGTCGAGATGCGTCGTGTCCGCGACCTCCAGCCCTACGTGGGCAAGGAGCTCGAGGCGAAGATCATCGAGCTGGACAAGAACCGCAACAACGTGGTCCTGTCCCGCCGTGCCTGGCTCGAGCAGACCCAGTCCGAGGTTCGCCAGACGTTCCTCACCACCCTGCAGAAGGGTCAGGTCCGCTCCGGCGTCGTTTCCTCGATCGTCAACTTCGGTGCCTTCGTGGACCTGGGTGGCGTCGACGGTCTCGTGCACGTCTCCGAGCTGTCCTGGAAGCACATCGACCACCCGTCCGAGGTTGTCGAGGTCGGCCAGGAGGTCACCGTCGAGGTTCTCGACGTCGACATGGACCGCGAGCGTGTCTCCCTGTCGCTGAAGGCGACGCAGGAGGACCCGTGGCAGCAGTTCGCCCGTACGCACCAGATCGGTCAGGTCGTCCCGGGTAAGGTCACCAAGCTGGTTCCGTTCGGTGCGTTCGTCCGCGTGGACGAGGGCATCGAGGGTCTGGTCCACATCTCCGAGCTGGCCGAGCGCCACGTGGAGATCCCGGAGCAGGTCGTCCAGGTCAACGACGAGATCTTCGTCAAGGTCATCGACATCGACCTCGAGCGTCGTCGCATCAGCCTCTCGCTGAAGCAGGCCAACGAGTCCTTCGGTGCCGACCCGGCCTCGGTCGAGTTCGACCCGACCCTGTACGGCATGGCCGCGTCCTACGACGACCAGGGCAACTACATCTACCCCGAGGGCTTCGACCCCGAGACCAACGACTGGCTCGAGGGCTTCGAGACCCAGCGCGAGGCCTGGGAGACCCAGTACGCCGAGGCGCAGGCTCGCTTCGAGCAGCACCAGGCTCAGGTCATCAAGTCCCGCGAGGCCGACGAGGCCGCCGCTGCCGAGGGTGCTGCCGCCCCGGCCGCCGGCAACGCCGGTGCGGGCATCTCGGGTGGTTCGTACTCCTCGGAGTCGGACGACAACTCCGGCGCCCTGGCGTCGGACGAGGCGCTCGCCGCCCTGCGCGAGAAGCTGGCCGGCGGCCAGAGCTGAACAGGCTCTCCGCTGAGCGCTAGCCGCTAGCGAATCGAGGCCCGCTCCCCTTCGGGGGAGCGGGCCTCGGTCATTTCCGGGGCCGCGCGGCCCTTCAGGGGGTGACGGCGATGTTCGTCAGGCCGTTCCCGCCGGTCACCGTGTTCGAGGCGTACACCGTGGTCCTGCAGGTGCCGCTCTGGTCGGCGACGTTGATCGCGAGCCGCTGGGACCCGGTCGCGCCCGTCAGGTTCGCGCGGTTGTCCCGGAAGACCGTCCCGCAGCCCCAGCCGCTCTGCTGGCTGTGGGTCTCGAAGCCGTTGTTCGTCGTGTTCACGCCGGAGTTGCCCTCCACGAGGACGTTGTTGCCCTTCACGTCGACCCAGGAGTCGTCGTAGTTGGCGCCGGTCAGCCCGCGCCCGTCGAAGGTGTTGCCGACGATCCGCGCCCCGGTGGTGCCCTCCTTGATGTCGACGCTCTCCCCGCCGACGTCAGGGCCGATGACGTTGTTCAGGATCTGCGCGTTGTCGCTCCGGTCCGTGAGGGTGTTGGCGGTGCCGACGTACACCCCCTCGCCCATGCCCCGGCCGTCGTTCCCGGTGTCGTAGATCCGCGAGTTCTTCAGGACGCCGTTCCTGCTGGAATTGCGGAAGTGCACGCCCTCCATGTCCAGGTCGTGCACGGTGACCCCGTCGATCACCACGCCGTTCGCGGAGTCCGCCATGATCCCCTTCTGTCCGCCGGTCACGGTGATCCCCGTGACCGTCCAGTACGAGGCGCCGTTGAGGTGCAGTCCGTAGCCGCCGCCGGCCGTCAGCACCGCGCGCGACGAGCCGGTCAGGGTGATCCGGGCCGTGGCGGTGCCCGGGACGGTGGCCTTGAAGTTGCCGGCGTACGTGCCGTCCGCGAGGTGGATCGTGTCGCCGGGGCCGGCGCCCGTGAGCGCCGCCTTGAGCTGGGCGGCGGTCGAGACCTCGATGGTGGCCGCAGAGGCGGGCGTGCCGACGAGGGGAACGGCGAGGAGCGCCGGGAGCAGGGGGACGAGCAGCGTTCGGGTGCGCATGGGGTGCCTTCCGGACGGGAACGAGGGGAGTTCCTGTATGTGCACGGTGGTCGTGATGTTGAACGCGACGCTGTCCCGAGACGGTAGGGAGAGGCCGTGAACATGTCAAGGTCTGGACCAGTGGCCGGTCCGGGTCGCTCCCGGGCCGGAACTCCGCCGGAAGATCGCCCCGCACGGGAATGGCCGTGCCGCACCCGGCGTTTCCAGAGAGAACACGAGGAGGAGCGGTAATCGTGCTTGATCCCCAGGATTTGTACGAATGGGACGCGAAGGGCCTGGCCGTCGTCGACCTCGCCCTGGCGCAGGAGTCGGCCGGGCTGGTCATGCTGTACCACTTCGACGGCTACATCGACGCGGGCGAGACCGGCGAGCAGATCATCGACCGTCTGCTCGAAACCCTTCCGCACCAGCTGGTGGCCCGTTTCGACCACGACCGGCTCGTGGACTACCGCGCGCGCCGACCGCTGCTCACCTTCCGGCGCGACCGCTGGACCGCGTACGAGACGCCGTCCATCGAGGTCCGCCTCGTCCAGGACGCCACCGGCGCACCCTTCCTCGTCCTCTCGGGTCCCGAGCCCGACGTGGAGTGGGAGCGGTTCGCGGCCGCCGTCCGGCAGATCATCGAGCGCCTCGGCGTGCGCCTCTCCGTGAACTTCCACGGCATCCCCATGGGCGTCCCGCACACCCGCCCCGTCGGACTCACCCCGCACGGCAGCCGCACCGACCTCATGCCGGGCCACCGCAGCCCGTTCGACGAGGCCCAGGTCCCCGGCAGCGCCGAGTCCCTCGTCGAGTACCGGCTCACCGAGTCCGGCCACGACACCCTCGGTGTCGCCGCGCACGTCCCGCACTACGTCGCCCGCTCCCCGTACCCGGACGCGGCCCTGACCGCCCTCGAAGCCGTCACCGCCGCCACCGGCCTCGTCCTCCCGGGCGTCGCCCACTCCCTCCGCACGGAGGCCCGCCGCACCCAGACCGAGATCGACCGCCAGATCGGCGAGGGTGACGAGGAGCTGGTCGCGCTCGTGCAGGGCCTTGAGCACCAGTACGACGCGGCGGCCGGCGCCGAGACGCGCGGCAGCCTGGTCGCCGAGCCGGTCGACCTGCCGTCGGCGGACGAGCTGGGCCGCGAGTTCGAGCGCTTCCTCGCCGAGCGGGAGGGCGACTCCTAGGGTGTCCTGCCGACCGGGCCGGCCCCGCGGCGCCTCGGCGCCGATCGGGCGGGGCCGCGGTGAGCCCCTCCCGGGGCAGGCCCTAAGCTGCCGCTCATGCTGAAGGTGGGCCTGACCGGCGGGATCGGCGCCGGCAAGAGTGAGGTGTCACGGCTGTTCGTCTCGTACGGGGCCGTGCTGATCGACGCGGACCGGATCGCCCGCGAGGTCGTCGAGCCCGGCACCCCGGGGCTCGCGGCCGTCGTGGAGGCCTTCGGGGAGGACGTCCTCACCGAGGAGGGGACGCTCGACCGGCCCAGGCTCGGCTCCATCGTGTTCGCCGACCCCGACAAGCTCGCCACCCTCAACGCCATCGTCCACCCCCTGGTCGGGGCCCGGTCGGCGGAGCTGGAGAGCCGGGCGGGCGCAGGCGACGTCGTCGTCCACGACGTGCCCCTGCTCACCGAGAACGGACTCGCGCCGCTGTACGACCTGGTGGTCGTCGTCGACGCGTCGCCGGAGACCCAGCTCGACCGGCTGGTACGCCTCCGGGGCATGGTCGAGACCGAGGCCCGTGCCCGGATGTCGGCCCAGGCCACGCGGGAGCAGCGGCTGGCCGTCGCCGACCTGGTGATCGACAACGACGGACCGCTCGACGCACTTGCACCGCAGGTCCGGAAGGTCTGGGACGAACTGGAGCGCCGGGCCGCGGACCGATAGGGCTCCTCCGGCGCCAAACCGCCCACGGGCCCCGGGGTCGTCGGCGGAATGCGGTCACCGGGTCCGGTGTTCAACCACCGGATCGAGGGGAAGGATGCCATCGTGGCCGACAGGAACCCGGAAACGCACGTCATCGACTTCCGCGCCGCCGAGCACCTGCTGGCCGCCCGGGATCCCCGTGGTGCCGTCAAACTCCTCGACTCGGTGATCGCCGCCCATCCCGAGAACACGGCCGCGCGGCTGCTGCGCGCGAGGGCGTTCTTCGCGGCCGCCCAGCTGCGTCCGGCGCAGCTGGAGTTCGAGCTGGTCCTGGAGCGCGAGCCGGACAACGCGTTCGCCCACTTCGCGCTGGCCCGCACCTACGAGCGGTCCGGCCAGGCCACCCAGGCAACCCGGCACTTCCGCCTCGCCGCCGCCCTCGACCCGAAGCCGGAGTACCTCCAGGCCGCGGGCTTCGACACCGGGAACTGAGGGGCGCGGGGTCAGCGCCGAGGGCCGCCGTGATCGGGCTCGTACGGCGGTATGTTCCGGCCCGGCTGCCAGTGCGGGCCCTGGTGGATGTGGTGCAGCACCATCGTCAGGTCGACGACCACCACCAGGAACAGCACCCCACAGGCCGCCGCCCAGCCGGGTCGGCCGAGCAGGGAGAACACGGTCGTGCCGAAGGCGGCCCACAGCAGCCCCCACACGCTCAGCCAGAACCGCAGCCGCAGCGCGCTGCGCGCGGTGGCCGGCTCGTTGCCGCTCCGCATGACGGTCACATCCCCCGTCCGGGTCCCCGAGGGGTACCACCAGCATGTACCCGTGGCGGGGGAATGTGAACGGACGCCCCGGCATCCGCGGGGCCGCCTTCGTCCGCTCAGTGCACGACGCTGTAGCTGCGCCAGGGCAGGGTGTCCGGCGGGATCGAGTCGGCGGTGTTGGTGGCCAGGTAGGTGGACGGCCCCCGGCAGTCACGGGTGGGGTACAGCATGATGTCGACCAGGGTGTTGTTCTCCACCCTGGTCACGCCGGACGGCGCCATTCTGTGGCAGCCGTTCACCGAGGGGCTCGTCACTTTCACCAGCAGCTCGCGTTCCGTCTCGTACTCGAGCGTGCCCACCGCGCTGCGGCCGAGGCCCGAGCAGCCGGCGACGGCGAGAGTGAGCAGCACGGCCCCGGTGGCGGTCGTGAGACGCCGGCGAACGGACATGGCGGATCCTCTTCTGTCGTGTCGTCTCAGGCCACCATGCCGCCCGCGAGGCACGGTGTCATGCGTTGTTGGGCCGCCCGGGGGAACCCGCCTCGCGGCCGTTGTCAGACCCCACCCGTATGGTCGGAGGTCCGATGGGGGATCGCGACGTACAGCGGGAGGAGGGCGGAGGCGTGACACACACCTGGATGACCAGCGCCGCCGTGTTCCTGCCGGCGGCCCTTCCCCGGCAGGGCCGGATCGCGTTCTGGGCGCCCGACGGCGGCGTGCTGCCCGAGCCCGTGGAGAGCGGTGCCGAGCGCGTCGAGCTCACCGTGGCCCGGCGGCACGGCAGCGGTGCCACGGGGCGCACGGTGCCCGCGGTCACCCTGCCGATCGAGGCCGCCCTGCCCCATCTCGTCGTGGCCCGCCACCACCCGGCGGCCCACCCCGCGACCGCCGGCTGGGGAGCCGCCGCCCTGCACGCCCTGCACCTGGCGGCGCGCGGCCGACTGCTGCCCGGCCTCACCGCGGACGACCTGGACGCCTGGCGGGCCGGACCCCTGGACGCCGAGGACATCGCCCATCTGCGGGCCGTCGCCGCGGCCCTCCCGTACGAGGGGCACGCCGTGCCCGTCCCCGGGCGCGGCGCGCTGCGGCTGCCCGAACCCGAGGCCCTCGTGCGCGCCTTCCTGGACGCGGTCGCCGACACCCTGCCCCGGACCCCGGCCGCTGCCCACGCGGTCGGTGCGCCGTTCGCGGCCCGCGCGCCCCAGCACCTGCCTCGCGCGCGTGCCTGGGCGGCCGAGGCCGCGGCCGGAATGGACGCGGGCGTGCGCGTCTCGCTCCGCCTCGACCTCTCGGGGTATGAACTCTTCGACGTCGCGGCCGCCGAGGACGGCGACGAGCGTCACGCGGCCGCCGCGCTCCTCCAGATCCACAGCCTCGCCGACCCCACCCTCGTCATCGACGCCGCGGACCTGTGGGCGGGCGACGGCGAGCACTTCGGGCCCCGCGCCCGCATCGACGCCGTCCTGGCACTCCGTCGGGCCGCCCGTGTCTGGCCCCCGCTCTCCCGGCTCCTGGACCGGGACGTGCCCGACGTCCTCGCGGTCACCGAGAACGAGCTGTACGAACTCCTCGGCCCGGCCGCCGCCCGGCTCGCCGACGCCGGGGTCGCCCTCCACTGGCCGCGCGAGCTCGCCCGCTCGCTGAGCGCCTCCGCCGTCGTCCGGCCGGCCCACGCGGCGCCCGGCTCCGCGACCGACGGCACCGGCTTCTTCGACAGCGAGGAGCTCCTGCGGTTCAACTGGCAGCTCGCCCTCGACGGCGACCCGCTCACCGAGCGGGAGATGGACCTGCTGGCCGAGTCCCACCGGCCCATCGTGCGCCTGCGCGACCAGTGGGTCGTCGTCGACCCCGCGCTCGTCCGCAAGGCGCGCAAGCGGGAACTGGGCCTGCTCGAACCGGTCGACGCCCTGTCCGTCGCCCTCACCGGAGCCGCCGAGGTCGACGGCGAGACCGTGCCCGCCGTCCCGGTCGGGGCGCTCGCCGCGCTCCGCGACCGCCTGCTGGCCGGCCCCGAGGACGTGCAGGCCCCGCCCGGGCTCACCGCCACCCTGCGCGACTACCAGCTCCGCGGCCTCGCCTGGCTCGACCTCATGACCTCGCTCGGCCTCGGCGGGTGCCTGGCCGACGACATGGGCCTCGGCAAGACCGTCACCCTCATCGCCCTCCACCTGCGCCGTGCCCGCCGCGCCCCCACCCTCGTCGTCTGCCCGGCGTCGCTGCTCGGCAACTGGCAGCGGGAAGTGCGGAAGTTCGCCCCCGACGTGCCCGTCCGCCGGTTCCACGGCGCCGACCGCGACCTGACCGGCACCGAGGGCGGCTTCGTCCTCACGACCTACGGCACCCTGCGCACCAGCGCCGCCGAACTGGCCGCCCGGGAATGGGGGATGGTCGTCGCCGACGAGGCACAGCACGTCAAGAACCCGTTCTCCGCGACGGCCAAGGCGCTGCGCGAGATCCCCGCCCCGGCGCGCGTCGCACTGACCGGCACCCCCGTGGAGAACAACCTCTCCGAACTCTGGGCGCTCCTCGACTGGACCACCCCCGGACTCCTCGGACCGCTCAAGGCGTTCCGGGCCCGCCACGCCAGGGCCGTCGAGAACCACGAGGAGATCGAGCACGAGGAGGCCGTCGAGCGGCTCGCCCGGCTCGTGCGGCCCTTCCTGCTGCGCCGCCGCAAGTCCGACCCCGGCATCGTCCCCGAGCTGCCGCCCAAGACGGAGTCCGACCACCCCGTCGCCCTCACCCGGGAACAGGCCTCGCTGTACGAGGCGGTGGTCCGAGAGACCATGGAGCGGATCGAGGCGGCCGAGGGCATGGCCCGCCGGGGCCTCGTCATGAAGCTGTTGACCTCCCTCAAGCAGATCTGCAACCACCCCGCCCAGTACCTCAAGGAACAGGTCCCGCGCGGCAGCGGCACGACCCGGCTCGCCGGCCGCTCGGGGAAGCTCGCCCTGCTCGACGAACTCCTCGACACGATCCTCGCCGAGGACGGCTCCGTGCTCGTCTTCACCCAGTACGTGTCGATGGCGCGGCTCCTCGCCGATCACCTCGCCGCCCGCGGCATCCCGGCCCAACTGCTGCACGGCGGCACCCCGGTGGCCGAGCGGGAGCGCATGGTCGACCGCTTCCAGGACGGTGAGGTCCCCGTCTTCCTGCTGTCCCTCAAGGCCGCGGGCACCGGCCTCAACCTCACGCGGGCCGGCCATGTCGTCCACTACGACCGCTGGTGGAACCCGGCCGTCGAGGAGCAGGCGACCGACCGTGCCTACCGCATCGGGCAGACCCAGCCGGTGCAGGTGCACCGGCTCGTCGCCGAGGGCACGGTCGAGGACCGCATCGCCGAGATGCTCCGGGCCAAGCGGGCGCTGGCGGACGCCGTCCTCGGCTCCGGCGAGGCCGCCCTCACCGAACTCACCGACCGGGAGCTGGCCGACCTGGTGTCCCTGAGGAGGCCCGCGTGAACCACGCACGGGGCGCGCGCGGAGCCGCCCCCCGCCACGACGACCGCCGCCGCAGCTTCCCGCAGGTCGCACCCCGCGACGTGCCCGACGGCCGGTTCGCCGCGACCTGGTGGGGGAACGCCTGGGTCGAGGCCCTGGAGGACACCGCGCTCGACCCGGCCCGCCTCGCCCGCGGCAAGGCGTACGCCGGGCGCGGGCACGTCGACGCGATCACGGTCACCCCCGGCCGGGTCGTCGCCTACGTCCACGGCAGTCGGGCCCGCCCGTACCGCACCGAGATCAGGATGCGGGCCCTCGGCGACGACGGCTGGGAGCGGTTCCTCGACGAGGCCACCGCCCGGCCCGACCACATCGCCGCCCTGCTCGACAAGGACGTGCCGCACGCCCTTGAGGCGGTCACCGGACTGCTGCCCGCGGCGGGGGACCTCGTCCCCGACTGCTCCTGCCCCGACGACGGCTACCCCTGCAAGCACGCCGCGGCCCTCTGCTACCAGGCGGCCCGCCTCCTCGACGAGGACCCGTTCGTCCTCTTCCTGATGCGCGGCCGCGGTGAGCAGGAGCTGCTCGCCGAACTCACCCGGCGCAACGCGGCCCGCTCCGCCGCCGAGACCACCGCGGCCGCGCCGCCGATGCCCACGGTCCTCGCCCGGACCGTGCTGGTCACGGCCGCCGGCTCCTGGAGCCCGCCGCTGCCTCCCGAACTGCCGGTCCCGGACCGGCCCGGCCGCCCGGCCGTCTTCCCGCCGGACCCGCACGCCCCCGACCCGCTCGCCCTCGACCTGCTCGCCACCGAGGCCGCCGTCCGCGCCCACGGCTTCCTCGCCACCGGCCACGACCCGGTCGCCGCGCTCACCCCCTGGCAGGACGCGGTCCGGCTGGCCGCCGCGCACCCCGGTTCGGGGCTCACCGCCTCGACCCGCGCGCTCTACCGCGACCTGGCGTGCGCCCTCGACCGCACCCCCACGGAGCTGGCGCGTGCCGTCGCCGCCTGGCGGCAGGGCGGCGCCGCGGGCCTCGTCGTCCTGGAGGAGCCGTGGGACCCGCCGGCGGGCCCGTTCGACCGTGCCAGACCCGCGCTGATCGCCGCCGACTTCCCCGCCTTCCGCCCCTGGCGCAACCGGCTCTCCACCGAATCCCTCCAACTCCGCCTCGGCAGGGACGGCCTCTGGTACGGCTACGAGTCGGACGCCGGGCGCGAGGACTGGTGGCCGCGCGGCGCCCCCGACCCGGACCCGGTCGGCGCCCTCACCGACCTCCTGGGGCGATGACCGGACACGCGAACGGAGTCCCACTCGATGGAGTGAAACCCGTCAACGGCCGGATCCGGCCCACCCGTTTGTCGCGTTGATTCCGGTACGGGCACTCGCCCGTGTACACCTCCGGAAGGCAGGAAGCCATGAGGCAGATTCGCCGAAGTGGTCTGGCCACACTGTTGGTCACGGGTGGGGCGCTCGCGCTCTCGGCGGGCGCCGCGCACGCCGACTCCGGCGCCCAGGGCGCCGCGGTCGGTTCGCCGGGCGTCGGCTCCGGCAACACGCTTCAGCTGCCGGTGCACGTGCCGGTCAACGCCTGCGGGAACACGGTCAACGTCGTCGGACTGCTCAACCCGGCCTTCGGCAACCGCTGTGCCAACCGCTCCGCCGAGCCCGACGGCTACGGCGCCGACGAGAACGGCGGCGGCCGTTCCCACAAGGACGAGCCCGCCACCCCCCGCGGTGGAGAGCAGGCCGGCGGCTCCCACAGCGGCGGGGGCGGTTCCTCCAACGGCGGCGGGGCCACCGCCGACAGCAGCGCCGCGGGCTCCCCCGGCGTGCTCTCCGGGAACGGCCTCCAGCTGCCCGTCGACCTGCCCGTGAACCTCAGCGGGAACTCGGTCAACGTGGTCGGCATCGGCAACCCGGTCTTCGGCAACACCTCGGTCAACGGCCCCGGCAAGCCCGAGCAGCCGATCGAGATCCCCACGCCGCGCCCGCAGACCCCCGTCCGGAACGTGCCGGTCCCGCAGGCCGAGACCGAGACCCCGGCCCCGGCGCCGCAGGGTGAGACGAGTTCGGTCGCGCTGGCCGCCACCGGTTCGGACTCCATCGGGTACGCCGGCTCCGCCAGCGCCGCGCTGCTGCTCGGCGGCGCCCTGATGTACCGTCGCGCGCGCCGCGCCGGAGACCGGGCCTGAGGGTCCGCTCCTCGCGGACCGGCAGCCGCGTGCTGACGCCCGAGCCGTCAGCCGCGTCCCCGGCCGCTCGCGTCCCCGCCGCCGTGACGCCAGGCCCGGAGCACCGCCTCGATGGCGGGAGCGATCCTCGTCCGGGCCTGGTGCCGAGGAACCCCCTGCATCAGCAGGGTGTCGTACGGCGTGTCGACGTGCCGTACGGAAGCGCGCACCGCGGCGGTGACGGCGCCGCGGTCGAGCGAGCGGCCCGCGGCCGTCCGCCCCACCCGGCCGCTTCCCTTCGCCGACGCGTGGACGGCGATCTCCGTGACCCGGTCCTCGGGGCAGGACGGGAAGAGCCGCTGGATCTCGGCCCGGAGGAGCGCGGTGATCTCGGCGTCGAGTGCCGCGCGCCGCACCGCGTCCCGGGCCCGCCGCCTGGCCCGCGCCTCGGCGTCCGCCAGGCAGGCGCGCTCCGCCCGGGCGAGCGCCTCCTCCTCGACGAGCAGGCCCTGGCGCTCGTACCGCGTCCGGCGCCGGTTGTGCCGTACCACCACGGCCCAGAGGCCGCTGTTCTCGCGGGCGCGCCGGGTGAGCGCGGTGTCGCCCCGGCGGAGGAAGACCAGGTGCCCGAGGTCGGCGCAGTCCAGGCACACCGGTGCGTTGAACTCGACGATCATCCGCTCCAGAGGCCCCTGCCGGCACTCCGAGCAGCGGCGGCGTCGGAGCGGTTCGACGACGACGGGTGCGACGAGGTCCATGGCCGGTCCTCCCTCAGCGGACGCCGGGCGCGGCGGCGGCGATGAACGTGGCGAGGGCTTTCTTCGCCTGCTCCGAGCGGTGGGCGCGGTCCGCCTCGTCCACCGCCTCGTGCATGCAGTGGGAATCGACGAAGGCCGCCTCGGCCAGTCGGCGGACCTCCGGGTCGTCGCACACCAACTGGACGCGGAAGAGGGCCTGTCGGGCGGCGGTGCGCTGCCGGTAGGAGGCGTGCCGGGACTCCTCCGCCTCTTCGGATCCGGGTCGGTGGAGCGCCCGGAACCAGCGGTCGTTCTGGCTGTGCCGGTAGTCGACGACCGCGCCCGCGAAGGCGCTGTACGTCGAGATCCGTTCCTGCCTGAGCTGTTCGGTGCGGGCGAGCGCGGCCGTGCGCTCGGTGGCCCGCCCCTGGAACCAGTGTGTGAAGACGACACCCAACAGGGTTCCCGCCACGGCTATCAGCGCCGCATCCATGACCGGCCGCCCTCCCGATTCGTTCGGCCTTCCGACCCGTAGATCATGACAGCCGGGAGGGCGGGGCGTCACTGGCGGTAGCTGCTCAGGAAGCGGCCGATGCGGCTGATCGCGGCGTCCAGGTCGTCGGCGTACGGCAGGGTCAGGATGCGGAAGTGGTCCGGGCGCGGCCAGTTGAAGCCGGTGCCCTGCACGACCTGGATCTTCTCCCGCAGGAGCAGGTCGAGGACGAACTTCTCGTCGTCGTGGATCTTGTGCACGGCGGGGTCGAGGCGCGGGAAGGCGTACAGCGCGCCCTTCGGCTTCACGCAGGAGACGCCCGGGATCTCGTTGAGCTTCTCCCAGGCCCGGTCGCGCTGTTCGCGCAGCCGGCCACCGGGCGCGGTGAGCTCGTGGATCGACTGCCGGCCGCCGAGCGCGGCCTGGATGGCGTACTGGGCGGGGGCGTTGGGGCAGAGCCGCATGGAGGCCAGCATGGTGAGGCCCTCCAGGTAGTTCCTGGCGTGCTGCCTCGGTCCGCTGACGACCAGCCAGCCGGAGCGGAAGCCCGCCACCCGGTAGGTCTTGGAGAGCCCGCCGAAGGTGAGGACGACCAGGTCGGGGGCGAGGGAGGCGGCGGGGTGGTGGACGGCGTCGTCGTAGACGATCTGGTCGTAGATCTCGTCGGCGAAGACCATCAGGCCGTGGCGCCGGGCGAGTTCGAAGATGCCCTCCAGGACCTCCTTCGGGTAGACGGCGCCCGTGGGGTTGTTGGGGTTGATGACGACGATGGCCTTGGTGCGGTCGGTGATCTTCGACGCCATGTCGTCGAGGTCCGGGTACCAGTCGGCGGCCTCGTCGCACAGGTAGTGCACGGGCTTGCCGCCCGCGAGGGTGACGACCGCCGTCCACAGCGGGTAGTCCGGGGCGGGTACGAGGACCTCGTCGCCGTCCTCCAGGAGGGCCTGGACGGCCATCGAGATCAGCTCGGACACGCCGTTGCCGAGGAAGATGTCGTCGACGTCCACGTCCGGCAGGCCCATGGACTGGTAGCGCTGGGCGACCGCGCGGCGGGCGGAGAGGATGCCGCGGGAGTCGGTGTAGCCGTGGGCCTTGGGGAGCATCCGGATCATGTCCTGGACGATCTCCTCGGGCGCCTCGAAGCCGAAGAGCGCCGGGTTGCCGGTGTTGAGGCGCAGGACGCTGTGGCCCGCCTCCTCCAGCGCGTTGGCGTGCTCGATCACCGGGCCGCGGATCTCGTAGCAGACCTCGCTCAGCTTGCTCGACTGCCGGAACTCCATGTCCGACCTCCCCAGGTCCCCGGAATCAGTGTTGCTTGGTTTTACCAAGTTCGAGCTTGGAAAGTCCAACAACATGTCTAGACTGCGTCGCATGCCACGTCAGCCACGCCGCCGCAGCTACGACCAGCACTGCGCCGCCGCGCGCGCCCTCGACCTCGTCGGCGACCGCTGGACCCTGCTCGTCGTCCGCGAACTCCTCGCCGGGCCGCGCCGCTACACCGACCTCCACGCCGACCTGCCCGGCGTCAGCACCGACATGCTCGCCGGCCGCCTCAAGGACATGGAGGCCGCCGAGCTCGTCACCCGGCGCCGGCTGCCCCCGCCCGCCTCGGCGTACGTGTACGAACTCACCCCCCGCGGACGGGACCTGCTGCCCGTCCTGCGCGCCCTCGCGGCCTGGGGGGCGCCGGACCTCGGAGAGCCGCGCCCGACCGACGCCGTCCGCGCGCACTGGTACGCCGTCCCGCTGCTCGGGGCACTCGCCGAGCTCGGCGAAGGTGTCGTCCAAGTGACGCTGGACGAGGGCGAGTTCCACGTACGGATCGCGGCCGACGGCAGTACGGCCCACGGCGACGGCGTGTACGGCGACGGGGTCGCCGAACGTCCCGACGCCCGGCTGAGGACCGACACGGCGACCTGCAGGGCCCTGGCCGGCGGCGAGACGACCCTCGCCGAGGCGCTCGCGTCGGGGCGCGCCACCCTGGAACGGACCGCGACGACCGCGGGGACGGCCTCGCGCTGAGACCCGAGCGGGCACGCGTTCAGGGCCGGGTGACCGCCGGAGCCGTCGCCAGGGCCGCCGCAAGGCGGTCGCGCGCGGCCGTCTGCGCCGCGATGCGGGCGTCGAGCACGGCCAGTCGCTCGCGGGCGATCTCCAGGGCGCGCGCGGACGGCGGAACCGAGGAGACGTCCCCGTCGAGGCACGAGCGGAACGCGGACACGTCGTCCAGCGTCAGGCCGGCCGCGAGGAAGTACCGGATGTTCGCCACCCGCGCGACGGCGCCCTCCTCGTACACCCGGTAGCCGTTGGCCGCACGCGCCGACGCGATCAGCCCCGCCGTCTCGTAGTGACGCAGGGCACGCGCCGACGCCCCCGTCCGCCGGGCCAGTTCACCGATGCGCAAGGGCGCCACCTCCTCGCGCAGTCGTATCACGAGACCAGCGCGCCCCCGTCGACGGGCAGCACGGTGCCCGTCACGAAAGCGGCGTCGGGCGCGGCGAGCGCGGTGATCGCCCAGGCGACCTCGTCGGGCCTGCCGATCCGGCCCAGCGGCGTGTGCGCGAGCTGCCAGGCCCGCAGCGCCTCCCGCCGCTCGGGCGAGAGTCCCATGTGGTCGGCGATCGGTGTCTCGATCGCGCCGGGGGCCACCGCCACCACCCGCACCCCGTCCGGCGCGAGTTCCACCGCCCAGCATCGGGTCAGCGTCTCCAGGGCGCTCTTGGTCGCCGGATAGAAGGAGTTGGCCGGCCAGCCCCGCTGCCCGATGGTCGTCGACACGTTCACCACCACGCCCCGGGACGCCCGGAGCGCGGGGAGGGCGGCCTGGGTGAGCAGCACGGGGGCGACGAGGTTCGTCTCCAGGAGCGGGGTGATGACGGAGCGGTCGAGCGTGCCGAGCGGTCCGCCGACGGAGATCCCGGCGTTGTTGACGAGGACGTCGAGGCGGCCGTGGGCGCCGACGGCGGTCCGCACGATCTCCTCGGCCGCGCCCTCCGCGGTGATGTCGGCGACGAACGGGTGGATTCCGGCGTGTCCCTCGGCGGCCTCCCGCAGCGGCCCCTCGCGGCGGCCGACGGCGACGACCGTCGCCCCCTGCCCGGCGAAGGCCCGCGCGGTGGCCCGGCCGATGCCGGTGCCCGCGCCGGTGACGACGACGACCCTGGTGGATGTGGTGGTGTCCATGCGTGCGATGGTCGAACGGTGACGCCAGTGACAAGGTCAAGCGGGACGCGCGAACGGCGGGCAGGATGAGCGGGATGCGATACGAGGCGATCACCTGGGACCGACTGGCCGAGACCCTGGCCGGGCACGTCGACGCCGCCACCCCCGGCGACGGCGGCGAGTGGCTCAAGGTCGGCATCGACGGGCCGCCCGCCGCGCCCGGCGGCGAGCTGGCCGGCCTGCTCGCCGAGGCGCTGCGGGCACGCGGGCGCTCCGTCCACGTGGTCGGCACCGGGGGGTTCCTCCGCCCCGCGTCCCTCCGGTTCGAGTACGGGAAGCGGGACCCCGACGCGTACTACGACGGATGGGTCGACACCGGGGCCCTGTGGCGGGAGGTCTTCGGCCCGCTGGAGCCCGGCGGCACCGGTCGTGTGCTGCCCGACCTGTGGGACCCGGTCAAGGACCGGGCGACCCGCAGCCCGTACGTCACGCTGCCGCCCGGCGGCGTGCTCGTGGTGCACGGGCCCTTCCTCCTCGGCCACTGGTTCCCCTTCGACCTCACCGTGCACCTGCGGCTGTCAGCCGCCGCCCTCGCCCGGCGCACCGAAGAGCAGTGGACCCTCCCCGCCTTCGTCCGGTACGAGTCGGAGGTCGACCCCGCCGGTACCGCCGACGCCGTCGTACGCGCCGACGACCCGCGCCACCCGGCCTGGACCGGTCTCGGCGGCTAGGGTCCTTCCGGCCAGGTCCTGTCCGGCGGTCTGCCGCCCACGACCGTGACCGCCTCCGCGCCCGCGTGGCAGCCCGCCTCGGCGGCGCGCACGGGGTCCGCGCCGGCGAGCAGGGCCGCGAGGAAGGCCCCGGTGAACGCGTCGCCCGCGCCCGTCGAGTCGACGCGTCGGGCCGGGGGCACCGGGGGTGCCGCCACCCGTGCCGTGACCCCGCCGTCCTCGGCGACGACGGCGCCGGCGGCACCGAGGGTGACCACGACGAGGGGGAAGCGACGGCTCAACTCGGCGGCCGCCGAATCCGGTTCGGCGATGCCGGTGAGCGACCGGGCCTCGTCGGCGTTGGGCAGCAGGACCTCGGCGCCCTTCGCGGCGGCCAGGAACCGTTCCGCGCCCAGCCGCTCGAGGAACCCCGCCGAGGCCGGGTCGACGCTCACCGGGACGCCCGCCGCCCGGGCGTCCCGCAGGGCGCGGCGGGCCGTCTCGCGACTCGGGGCGGCGAAGAACAGATAGCCGGAGAGGTGCAGCCGGGCCACGCCGTCGAGCAGCCGGGCGGACCAGTCGGCGGGGGAGAGGCGGAGCGCGGCGCCGCTGTCGGTCAGGAAGGTGCGCTCCGAGGTGGCGTCCACGAGTGCGATCACCGTGGCCGTGGCGGTCTCCTCGTCCGGTACCAGGAGGGGCCGCACCCCGGCCCGCCGCAGCGCCCGCTCGTGCCAGCCGGCCGCGTCGGCCCCCACCCGGCCGAGCAGCCGCACCTGTTCGTGGCCTGAACGGACCGCCCAGCAGGCGGCGTTGGCTCCGGCGCCGCCCGGGAGGGTCCGGATCTCCGCCGCCGTGTCCGTCGCGGGCGCGAGGGGTGACCGGTGCCGGGCGACGACGTCCGTGACCACGTCCCCGACGACGAGCAGCGCGCCTCCCGACGTGCTCACCGGCCGTCCGGGCCGCGCGTGTCCGCCCCGGCCGATCCTGCCCTGTTCGCTCCTGCCCCGGCCGATCCCGCCCTGTTCGCTCCTGCCCCGGTCGATCCTGCCCTGTTCGCTCCTGCCTCGGCCGATCCCGCCCTGTTCGCTCCTGCCCCGGCCGATCGCGTCCCGGTCGCTCCCGTGCCGTACGCGCCCGCGATGCTCGCCGCGAGCCGCACGTTGCCCCGTACCGCCGCGAGGTTCGCCTCCAGCGACGCCCCTTCCGTGTGCACCGTCAGGTGTTCGAGGAGGAAGGGGGTCACCGCCTGGCCGGTGATCCCCTTCTCCTTCGCCGCCGCGAGGGCCTGCGCCAGCACCCGCTCGTGCAGGGCGGGGTCCAACTGCTCGGCCTCCGGGACCGGGTTGGCGACGACGAGCGCAGCCGGGGGCCCGCCGAGCGCGTCCTGGGACCGTATGACCGCCGCCACCTCCTCCGGGGTGCGCAGGGTCCAGTCGACGGGTTCGCCCGATGAGGAGAGGTAGAAGCCGGGGAAGCGGTCCGTGCCGTATCCGACGACCGTCACGCCCAGCGTCTCCAGTCGCTGGAGCGTCGCGGGCACGTCGAGGATCGACTTGACCCCGGCGCAGACGACGGTGATCCCGACCCGGGCGAGCAGCCGGAGGTCGGCGGACTCGTCCTGCGTCTCGCTCCACTCCCGGTGCACCCCGCCGAGGCCGCCGGTCGCGAACACCCGTATCCCGGCGGCGGCCGCGAGCCAGGCCGTCGCCGATACCGTCGTGGCGCCCGTGGCGCCGGTCGCCAGGGCCGGGGCCAGGTCGCGGTGCCCCAGCTTCCGTACCGCCGGGTCCTCGGCGATGCGGGTCAGGGCCGTCCGGTCCAGGCCCACTCTGGCCGTGCCGTCGACCACCGCGATGGTGGCGGGGACGGCGCCCCCGGCCCGTACGAGCTCCTCCAGTTCCAGCGCCACGGCGAGGTTGCGCGGGCGGGGCAGGCCGTGGGCGATGATCGTCGATTCGAGCGCGACGACGGGGCGGCCCTCGTGGAGCGCCTCCCGTACCTCTTCGGACACCTGTGTGGACATGTCCCATTCCTTGGCGCGCCCACGGGCCCCGCAAACCTCGGCGGCGACCTCCCGCCACGGCCCGGCCGGGGCCTGCGGAATCCGTCACGGGCCGCCCGGGGCGACCGGCGGGGGAGGCCGCCGCACCCGCCGGACGCTGCGCCGGAGGGTGTGTGCGGATTTCGTCGCCGTCCCGGGATCCGGGTATCGCTCCTGGTGGGGGGCGAAACGGAGTGGGTTATTCCATCCGGTCCCGGCCGTGGGGTGACCGTGGATCCCCGCTACAGTCACCGCCCATGACCACTCATGACCTGCCTTCCTTCGCCGTGCACATCCCCGACGCCGAGCTCGAAGCGGAGCCGCTCGACCCCGGCCAGATCGTCTCCGGCACGCCCGAGGTGACCGGCAAGGTGCTGTGGGAGTCCGCCGACGGGAAGCAGCTGCGAGGCATCTGGCAGATCACCCCCGGCGTCGTCACCGACACGGAGGCCAACGAGCTGTTCGTGGTGGTCTCCGGGCGGGCGACCGTCGCCGTCGAGGGCGGCGAGACGCTGGAGATCGGACCCGGCGACGCCTGTGTGCTGCGCGAGGGCGACCGGACGACCTGGACCGTGCACGAGACCCTCCGCAAGGCGTACCACATCAGCCTCTGAACGCCCGGGGCCGCCGGGCGGTCGAGGGTCTGGTAGGAAACCTTCCTATCCGCTAGCATCCCCGGCGGCGGCTTGGCGCGGCGCCCGATCCAGCGGCGTGACGCGCTCAGCGAGAGCTCTGACCCGGCCGCCGAGCACCACCCCACCGCGTGGCGCCCGAATCGCCACCGGCCGGTCGCCCGCGTCCGCTTCCCCGCGGCGCGGGCGCCCGGCCCGCGCGGCCGGATCGTGGTGCGCCGCACCGGTGTCCAGCTCTCGCCACCCCCTCAGGCCAGGGAGCCCAGGTATGCGCCTGTACGCCTCCGCCCCACCCCATCGCTCCACCACCCGCCTCCCGCTCGTCCTCGCGGCCGTCCTGCTGCTCGTCGGCGGGCTCGTGCTCGCCCTCCCGGACCGGGCCGGAGCGGCCGCCGACTCCCTGATATCCCAGGGACGGCCCGCCACCTCCTCCTCCGTCGAGGACTCCACCTTCGGCCCCGAGAAGGCCTTCGACGGGATCGCCACCACCCGCTGGGCCAGCACCGAAGGCGTCGATCCGCAGTGGATCAAGGTCGACCTCGGCCCCTCGTCCACCGTCTCCCGCGTCAAGCTCGTCTGGGAGGTCGCCTACGCCAAGACCTACCGCGTCGAGATCTCCGCCGACGGCACCACCTGGACCCGTCTCGCCACCGAGACCGCAGGGAACGGCGGCACCGACGACTGGACCGGCCTCACCGGAACCGGCCGCTACCTCCGCGTCTACGGGACCGCCCGCGGCACCTCGTACGGCTACTCGCTCTACACGGTGGAGGTCTACGGCACCACCTCCACCACACCCCCGCCCGGCGGCGCCTTCACCGTCGTCGCGGCCGGCGACATCGCCGCCCAGTGCACGGCCTCCAGCAGCTCCTGCGCCCACCCCAAGACCGCCGCACTGGCCCAGCGGATCGCGCCCTCCTTCTACCTGACGATGGGCGACAACCAGTACGACGACGCCCTGCTCTCCGACTTCCGCGCCTACTACGACAAGACCTGGGGCGCCTTCAAGGCGAAGACCCGGCCCGTCCCCGGCAACCACGAGACCTACGACCCGGCCGGCCCGCTCGCCGGCTACAAGTCCTACTTCGGCGCGATCGCCTACCCGCAGGGCAAGCCCTACTACAGCTACGACCAGGGCAACTGGCACTTCGTCGCCCTCGACTCCAACTCCTTCGACGACGCCGCGCAGATCCAGTGGCTCAAGGACGACCTCGCGCGGAACACCAAGGGCTGCGTCGCCGCCTACTTCCACCACCCGCTGTACTCCTCCGGCGGTCACGGCAACGACCCGGTCTCCAAGCCCGTCTGGCAGATCCTGTACGGCGCCAAGGCCGACCTCGTCCTCAACGGACACGACCACCACTACGAGCGCTTCGCCCCGCAGGACCCGAGCGGGCGAGCCACCGCCGACGGCATCGTCGAGATCGTCGGCGGCATGGGCGGCGCCGAGCCCTACGACATCGAGACGGTCCAGCCCAACAGCCAGAAGCGGATCAGCGGTCCGTACGGCGTCCTGAAGCTGGACCTCACCGACACCACCTACACCTGGCAGTACGTCGGCACCGACGACCAGGTCAAGGACTCCGGCCCGACCTACACCTGCCACTGATGTACCTCGCGACCACCGGTCGCCGCGACGCGCCGCCCACCCCCTCGGGGGTCCGGCGGCGCGTCCCCGGCACCGTCCTCGCCCTCGGCGCGGTCAGCCTGGTCACCGACGTCTCCTCGGAGATGGTGACCGCCGTCCTGCCGCTGTACCTGGTCCTCGGACTCGGCCTCTCCCCCCTCCAGTTCGGCCTGCTCGACGGCCTGTCCACCGGCGCCACCGCGCTCGTACGGCTCCTCGGCGGGGCCACCGCCGACCGCGGCGGCCGCCACAAGCAGGTCGCCGGGCTCGGCTACGCCCTCTCCGCCTGCTCCCGGCTCGGCCTCCTCCTCGCGGGCGGCGCGACCGGATGGATCGCCACCGCGCTCGCCGCCGACCGGCTCGGCAAGGGGGTGCGCACCGCCCCGCGCGACGCGCTGATCACCCTGCACAGCCCGCCGGATGACCTGGGCCGTGCCTTCGGCACCCACAGGGCCATGGACACCACGGGCGCGCTCCTCGGCCCCCTCGCCGCGTTCGCCCTCCTGTCGGCGACGGCCGAGGCGTACGAGGCCGTCTTCGCCGTCAGCTTCTGCGTCGGCGCGTTCGGCGTCCTGCTGTGGCTGCTCCTCGTCCCCGGCCGGCGGAGCGCACCGCCCCGGCACGAGCCGCTCGACACGGCGGGCGCGCCCACCGCTCCCGCCCCGCCCCCCGCGCGCGGCGGACTCCTCGCCGCGCCACGCTCGCCCGCGTACCGGCGGATCGTGCTCTGCGCCGCCCTCCTCGGGTCCGCCACCGTCGGCGACTCCTTCCTCTACCTGCTGCTCCAGCGCCGGCTCGACCTGGACGCGACCTGGTTCCCGTTCCTGCCGCTCGGCGCGGCCGCCGTCTACCTGCTGCTCGCCGTCCCGGCCGGACGTCTCGCCGACCGCACGGGGCGCCGCCGACCACTCCTGTACGGTCACGGCGCGCTGCTCCTGGCGTACGGCCTGCTCCTGGCCCCGCTGCCCGGCGGCGCGGTCCTCGTCGGCGTCCTCGGGCTGCTCGGGGTCTTCTACGCCGCCACCGACGGCGTCCTGATGGCCCTGGCCGGACCGTTCCTCGCCGAGGGGCGGCAGGCCGGCGGCCTGGCGCTCGTCCAGACCGCCCAGGCGCTCGCCCGGCTCGGGGCCGCCGTCGCCTTCGGGGCCGTCTGGACGGCGAGCGGCCCCGAGACCGCCCTCGTGGCCGCGCTCGTCGCCCTCGCGGCCGCCCTGTGCTGCGCCGCCCGCCTCCTGCCCAAGGCCCCGCAGGCTCCCACGGACTCCACGGCCCTCCGAGAGGACTGACCCCATGAACGCCCCGACCGGTGCCCGCCTCTCCGCACGCGCGCGCGTGGGCATCCTCGTCCTCGCCCTCCTGCTGCTCGGCGGAGGCGCCACGGCCTACACCCTCCGGGCGGCCTCCGGGCAGCAGGCCGCCGCCGGCACCGCCGACGCCGGCTTCACCCTCGACGGCGGCACGGCGCTCTACGTCCGGGACACCGCGAGCGGGCGCGTCGCGCGCGTGGACCCGTCCGCGCCCGGCGGGCGGGTCGTCGGCGGCCCCTCCTGCGACCGCTTCCACGCGGCGGGGCCCACCGCCCTCTGCCTCCAGCGACGGCCGGGCGTACCGGCCCGCTCGTACGCCCTCGTACTCGACCGGAACCTGCGCGAGCTGCGCCGCATCGCGCTGCCGGGCATCCCCAGCCGGGCCAGGGTGTCCGCGTCGGGACAGATGCTCTCCTGGACGATGTTCGCGACCGGCGACTCCTACGCGCGCTCGTCGTTCTCCACCCGCACCTCGATCCTCGACCTGCGCACCGGCTACCTGGTGAAGAACATCGAGCAGATCCCGCTCACCCTCGGCGGACGCCGCCACCACGCCCCGGACGTCAACTACTGGGGCGTCACGTTCGCCGCCGACGACAACCGCTTCTACGCCACCGTGTCCACCGGCGGCCGCACGCACCTCGTCGAGGGGGACATGCGGTCCTGGTCGGCGCGGGCCCTGCGGGAGAACACCGAGTGCCCGTCGCTGTCCCCGGACGGCACCCGGATCGCCTTCAAGAAACGGGTCTCGGACGGCCCGCGCGAGCCGTGGCGGCTGTACGTGTACGACCTGCGCTCCGGCCGCGAGCACCCCGTCGCCGAGCGGCGCGGCATCGACGACCAGGCCCTGTGGACGGACGGGCGGACCCTCGCGTACGGCTACGGGGGAGCGGTCTGGTCGGTTCCGGCCGACGGCTCGGGCGCCCCGCGCCGGCTGGTGAGCGGCGCCTCGTCGCCAGCGGCCCCGCGCTGACCGGCCGGGCCGTGCCGTACGCGGCCCGATTCGTCGGCCGGGCCGTGCCGTACGCGGCCCGGTTCCGTCGCCCGGGCCGTACGGAGCCGGTCTCAGGCCTTCCGGAGCACACTCCGCGCGGCGAGCGCGGCCATCGGGAGGAGCAGGCAGGCGGCGATCGCGTTCAGCGGGCCGTAGCCCGCCTGCGAGACGATCAGGCCCGCCGCGAGACCGCCGAGGCCGGCGGCGGTGTTCATGACGGTGTCGGAGAGCCCCTGGACCGCTGCCCGCGCCTCCTGCGGCACCGAGTCCGTGAGCAGCGCCGAGCCGGACACGAGCCCCGCCGACCAGCCGAGGCCGAGGATGAAGAGGCCCACGGCGGTCTGGGCGTGACTCGCTCCCGAGGTGCCCGCGACGAGCGCCGCGGTGCCGAGGAGCCCGACGGCGAGTCCGATGACCGACAGCCGGCCGAGCCGGTCGGACAGCCAGCCCATCACGGGCGAGAAGGCGTACATGCCGGCGATGTGCCCGCTGATGACCATGCCGATCAGCTGGATGTCCGCGCCGTGGTGGGTGAGCGCCACCGGTGTCATCGACATGATCGACACCATCGCGGTGTGCGAGGCGGCGACGGTGACCAGGGCGAGCCGGGCCATCGGCGACTCCCGTACCGCCCGCATGCCGGCGCGCAGCGAGCGTCCCTCCGCGGCCTTGCCGGCGTCGGAGCCGGTCAGGGCGCGGGCGGTGAGGAGCGGGTCGGGGCGCAGCAGCAGGGCCACCAGGACCGCCGCGACGACGAAGACTCCGGCGGCCCAGACGAAGGGGCCCGCCGTGGCCGGGATGCCCAGGCCGGTGACGCTCCGCCCGGCCGGCGCGGCGATGTTCGGGCCGAGCACCGCCCCGATCGTCGTCGCCCACACCACCGTGGAGATGGCCCGCGCCCTGCGGTCCGGTTCGGCCAGGTCGGCGGCGGCGAAGCGGGCCGCGAGGTTCGCCGAGGACCCGGCGCCGAAGCCGACGAAACCGACGAGCAGCAGGGGGAAGCTGTCGGCGACGGCTCCGAGCACCGCGACCCCGGCACCGACGGCTCCGATGAGGTACGCGAGGACGAGCCCGGCCCGGCGCCCGCGCGCGGCCATCAGGGAGGCCAGCGGCATGGCGAGCAGGGCGGGTCCGGCCACGCTCGCCGTCGACGCCAGGCCGGACAGTGCCTCGGAGCCGCTGACGTCCCTGGCGAGGACGGCGGCGAGCGCGATGCCGGTGGCGATGCCGAGGCCGCCGAGGATCTGGGTGCCGATCAGCACCGCCTGGATGCGCCGGCGCAGGGCCGGCAGCTCGGCGTCGGTGACGGATATGTGCTCGGGCAGGGTGGCGTCAGGGGCACCGGAGGTCTGGGTCACTGACGTGAGTGTGCCAGCCATCTCATCTGATGGGAACGCCCGCCGGACGTCCGGGAGATGCCCCCGCTCAGAAGAGCGGCGCGGGCAGGACGCCTTCCAGGGCCAGCAGCCGCCGCTTGGTCTCCAGGCCGCCGCCGAAGCCGCCGAGCCCTCCGTCGCTCTCCACCACGCGGTGGCACGGCACCACCAGGGGCAGCGGGTTGGAGCCCATCGCCACCCCGACCGCCTGCGCGGCACGGGGCTGCCCCACGCGCCTCGCCAGCTCCCCGTAACCGACGACCGTCCCGTACGGAACGCCGGTCGCCAGCTCGCGCAGCACCTGCCGGTTGAACCCGGTCGTCAGGCTCCAGTCGAGGGGCAGGACGATGTCGCCGCGCTCGCCCGCGAAGTAGCGGTCGAGCCGGCGTATCGGCTCGGCGAGCAGGCCCGAGGCGCACTCCACCGGCTGCGCGCCGAGCTGCCCGGCCAGCCGGTCGAGCATCCGCTCCCGCCGCGCCGCGTCGGCGTGGAACTCGACCCGCACCAGACCCCGCCCGGTCGCGGCGAGGAACAGCGGCCCGATGTCGCTCTCCACGACCGTCCACTCCACCGGGACGGGCGCCCCGGGGGAGGTCCTGCCCGCCGGCCCCGCTTCGATGTCCATGCCGCCCACCGTACGGCCCGGCACCGACAGCCGCCGCCTTCAAGATCAGGGCCCGGCATCGACAGCCCGCGTATCCAAGATCACGGACCGGTCTCGCTCCGGTCTCACCACCGGCAATTCCCCGGTCACGTGGTCGCCGGAGTCCCGGCGCGCCATAATCTCGCCCCGGTAGTACTACCCAGCGGTACCGACTGTTTTCGGACGACGTGGCACCAGGGGTGGAGGACACACGCTCATGCAGGGCACGGTCGACGGATTCAGCTACGGGCTCGTCACGCCGGTGGCCGCCTTTCTCATGGCGTGCCTCGGCGGCGCCCTCGGGCTGAGGTGCACCACCAGATCGCTCCGCCACCGCGACAGCTTCAAGGCGGGCTGGCTCGCCCTCGGCGCCACCTCGATCGGCACCGGCATCTGGACGATGCACTTCATCGCCATGATGGGCTTCTCGGTCCAGCAGGCACCCGTCAGCTACGACCGTCCCATCACCTTCGCCAGCCTGGGCGTCGCCGTCGTCATGGTCGGCGTCGGCATCTTCATCGTCGGCTACCGCGGGGCGACCGCCCTGACCCTGGTCACCGGCGGCACCATCACCGGCCTCGGCGTCGCCACCATGCACTACCTCGGCATGGCCGGCATGCGCCTCCAGGGCCGCGTCGAGTACGACACCCTCACCGTCGCCCTCTCCGTGGTCATCGCCGTCGTGGCCGCCACCGCGGCCCTCTGGGCGGCCGTCTCCGTACATGGGTTTCTGGCCAGCCTCGGTGCGAGCCTGGTGATGGGCGTCGCCGTGAGTGGTATGCACTACACCGCCATGTCCGCCGTCAGCGTCCACCTGCACGGCACCGAGGCCCACACCGGCACCGGCGACACCGCCACCTCGCTCCTCCTGCCCATGCTGATCGGCCCCGCGGTCTTCCTGATCCTCGCCGCCGTCGTCGTCATGTTCGACCCGCTGCTCGTGATGGGCGACCCGGACTGGCAGCGCCCCGACGCCCGCGGCGTCCACCGCCCCGGAGTGCCCGCCCCGCGCCACGTGCCGTCCTACGGCGAGCCCGCCAACTGGACGGCGCGCCCCTCCGGACGCGCCGCCCGTCGCAGCGTCCCCCGGGGCGGCCATCGCTCCCAGGACTGGTGACGGGACACCCGCCGGCCGGGCGGTGAGCCGATCACCGCCCGACTGTCAGTGCCGGGTCGTACGGTGGTTCCATGCGGCCCGTTTCCAAGATCGAACGTTCGGTGGCGCCCTTCGAGGTCGTCAGCTCCTACCAGCCCAGCGGCGACCAGCCCGCGGCCATCGCCGACCTCGAGCGGCGCATCCGCGCGGGCGAGAAGGACGTCGTGCTCCTCGGCGCGACCGGCACCGGCAAGTCGGCGACCACCGCCTGGATGATCGAGAAACTCCAGCGCCCCACCCTCGTGATGGCGCCGAACAAGACGCTGGCCGCCCAGCTGGCGAACGAGTTCCGCGAGCTCCTGCCGAACAACGCGGTGGAGTACTTCGTCTCGTACTACGACTACTACCAGCCCGAGGCGTACGTCCCGCAGTCGGACACGTACATCGAGAAGGACTCCTCCATCAACGAGGAGGTGGAGCGGCTGCGCCACTCCGCGACGAACTCCCTGCTCACCCGCAGGGACGTCATCGTGGTCGCCTCCGTCTCCTGCATCTACGGCCTCGGCACGCCCCAGGAGTACGTCGACCGGATGGTCCCCCTCAAGGTCGGCGAGGAGGTCGACCGGGACCAGCTGCTCCGCCGCTTCGTCGACATCCAGTACACCCGCAACGACCTGGCGTTCACCCGCGGCACCTTCCGCGTCCGCGGCGACACCATCGAGATCTTCCCGGTGTACGAGGAGCTCGCCGTCCGCATCGAGATGTTCGGCGACGAGATCGAGGCCCTCTCCACCCTCCACCCGCTCACCGGCGAGGTCATCAGCGAGGACCGCGAGCTGTACGTCTTCCCCGCCAGCCACTACGTCGCCGGCCCCGAGCGCATGGAGCGCGCGGTCAACGACATCGAGCGCGAGCTGGAGGTCCGCCTCGCCCAGCTCGACAAGCAGGGCAAGCACCTGGAGTCCCAGCGCCTGCGGATGCGCACCACGTACGACATCGAGATGATGCGGCAGATCGGCTCCTGCTCCGGCATCGAGAACTACTCGATGCACTTCGACGGCCGCGAGCCCGGCTCCGCGCCCAACACCCTCATCGACTACTTCCCCGAGGACTTCCTCCTCGTCATCGACGAGTCGCACGTCACCGTGCCGCAGATCGGCGCCATGTACGAGGGCGACGCCTCCCGCAAGCGGACCCTGGTCGACCACGGCTTCCGCCTGCCGTCCGCCCTCGACAACCGCCCTCTCAAGTGGGAGGAGTTCCAGGAGCGGATCGGCCAGACCGTCTACCTCTCCGCGACCCCCGGGACGTACGAACTCTCCCGCGGCGACGGCTTCGTCGAGCAGATCATCCGCCCCACCGGCCTCGTCGACCCCGAGGTCGTCGTGAAGCCCACCGAGGGGCAGATCGACGACCTGGTCCACGAGATCCGGCTGCGCACCGAGAAGGACGAGCGGGTCCTCGTCACCACCCTCACCAAGAAGATGGCCGAGGACCTCACCGACTACTTCCTCGAGCTCGGCATCCAGGTGCGCTACCTGCACAGCGACGTCGACACCCTGCGCCGCATCGAGCTGCTCCGCGAACTGCGCGCCGGCGAGTACGACGTCCTCGTCGGCATCAACCTCCTCCGGGAGGGCCTCGACCTTCCCGAGGTGTCCCTCGTCGCCATCCTCGACGCCGACAAGCAGGGCTTCCTGCGCTCCGGGACCTCCCTGATCCAGACGATCGGCCGCGCCGCCCGAAACGTGTCGGGCCAGGTCCACATGTACGCCGACCGGATCACGCCGGCGATGGAGCAGGCCATCGACGAGACCAACCGGCGCCGCGAGAAGCAGATCGCGTACAACACGGAGCACGGCATCGACCCGCAGCCGCTCCGCAAGAAGATCAACGACATCGTCGCGACCATCGCGCGCGAGGAGATCGACACCGAGGAGCTGCTGGGCAGCGGCTACCGCCAGGCGAAGGAGGGCAAGGGCGCCAAGGCACCCGTACCCTCGCTCGCCGCGCACGGCCACAAGGGTCGGGGAAAGGCGGGCTCGACGGTCGAGCTCGGCGACCGTCCGGCCACCGAACTGGCCGCGATCATCGAGGAGATGACCGACCGGATGCGGGCCGCCGCCGCCGAGCTGCAGTTCGAGGTGGCCGCCCGGCTCCGCGACGAAGTGGGAGAGCTGAAGAAGGAGTTGCGCCAGATGAAGGAGGCGGGACTCGCCTGACCGGACGCGGTCCGGTGTGTTGCAAGACCGACACAAAACCGGACCGCACCCACCGCGTGTCAGTGGCCCTGCGTAGGGTGCTCGACAACCGCACGCACCGGAACGGCGGACGCGGGGAACGCAAACGAGAGGGGCAGACGCGTGTCGGTCAACATGACCAAGGGTCAGGCCATCAGCCTGGAGAAGAGGGGCGGGGGCAGCCTCACGCAGGTGCGGATGGGCCTCGGCTGGCAGGCCGCGCCGCGCCGCGGCCTCTTCGGTTCGCGCACCCGGGAGATCGACCTGGACGCCTCGGCGGTCCTCTTCGCCGACAAGCAGCCGGTCGACGTGGTCTTCTTCCGCCACCTGGTCAGCGACGACGGCTCGGTCAAGCACACCGGTGACAACCTCGTCGGCGGCGTGGGCCAGGGCGGCGACGACGAGGCGATCCTCGTCGACCTGGAGCGGGTCCCGGTCCACATCGACCAGATCGTCTTCACGGTGAACTCCTTCACCGGCCAGACGTTCCAGGAGGTGCAGAACGCGTTCTGCCGGATCGTCGACGAGACGAACGGTCAGGAGCTCGCGCGCTACACCCTCGACGGCGGCGGCAACTACACCGCGCAGATCATGGCGAAGGTGCACCGGGTCGGCTCCGGCTGGCAGATGACCGCCCTGGGCAACCCGGCCAACGGCCGCACCTTCCAGGACCTGATGCCGGCGATCCTGCCGCACCTGTAACCGAGGCGCGGACGCACCCACAGCTCCCGGAGGCACCAGGCCGCCGGGAGCTGTCCCGCATGAACTTGTACTGGTACCAGGAAACACCGAGGGGACAGAGTCGATGACGGCCGAGCTGGTCCGGGGACAGAACCACCCCCTGCCCGACACCCGACTGGAGATCCGCGTGTCGGCCGGTCACCCCGTCGTCGCCGGAGCCACCCTCGGCGACGAGCACGGCAGGGTCCCGGGAGCGGAGTGGGTCGCGCACCCCGGCTCGCCCTCGCTCCCCGGCGTCGACGTCCCGGGGCGGTGCGCCGCCGACCTACGTCTCACCGTCGACCTGGGCGCCGTCTCCGACGCCGTCCACCGCCTCTCCGTCCTCCTGGCCCTCCCGGCGGGCACCGGTGCCGGCCGCTTCGGGGCCCTCGCCGCCCCCTTCGTCGCCGTCGCCGGCCGCGACGGCACGGACCTCGCCAGCTACACGATCACCGGACTCGACAGCGAGTCCGCCGTCGTGGCCCTGGAGCTGTACCGCCGCCAGGGCGCCTGGAAGGTCCGCGCCATGGGCCAGGGGTACGAGGGCGGTCTCGCCGCCCTGCTCGGCGACCAGGGCCTGGAGCGGCCCGCGGAGCTGGCCGCCTCGATCCTGGCGGCGGTCGCACCCGAGCCGCCCGCCGCCGAGCCGGCGCCTCCGGTCGCCGACCCGGCGGCGCGTCTCCCCGAGGTGGAGCGCGTGGGCGGGGCCACTCCGCCGACCGCGCCGGACACGGCAGCGGCCCCGCCCCTGCCTCCGACGCCCCCGGCCGTCCCCACCACGGGCACGCCCACCCCCGCCATGGGCACCGCGGGCCCCATCAGCTACGCCCATCCGCGGCGCCAGGCGGCCGCCGCCCCGGAGCCGCGGCAGGCGCCGCCGACGCCGGTCGCCGGGGACGCCTCGGGCTGGTCGATGGACGAGCGTCTGTACAACCAGGTCTGGGGGATGTTCGAGGACCTGGCCCGTACCGCCGCCGCCTACCGCAGCGCCTGCGACTTCGCGGAGTCCCGGCTCGACCGGGAGCTGGACCAGTCGCTCTCCGACTACCGCTCCCGGGTCGGCGGCGCGAACGACGCCGCGCGGGCAACCGCCCGCGCCCGGCACGACGAGCTGGTGGAACGGGCCCAGGAGGTCCTGGACCGGGACCTCGCCCAGCTCGCGGCCGAGGCCGAGGTCGTCGAACCGGCGCTGCCGCCGGCGTACGCCCGCTGGGACAGCCCCGTCTGGCACGCCTACCGCGTCCCGGCCGAGGAGCCGATGGCGATCCGCCTCGGCGACCTCCACCTCCCCGAGCGCACCGACCTGCGGATCCCGATGCTCGTCCGGCTGCCGCTGGAGCGCGGGCTGTGGGTCGACAGCGGGCGCGGGCACTCCGAGGCGGCGGGTCTGCTCGACGAGGTCGAGCTGCGGCGACTCGCCCTGGACTGCGCGGTGGCGCACGCCGCCCGGCTGCTCGCCGCGCACCCGGCGGGGGAGTTCGCCGTCCATGTCCTCGACGCCGCGGGCGCGGGCACGGCCGCGCTCGCGCCGCTCGTGGACTCGGGCGTGCTGGCCGCCCCGCCGGCCCGGGGCGCGGCCGGGGTGTCGGCGGTCCTGGAACAGCTCACCGAGCGGGTCGACCTGCTGCAGATGGCGCTGCGGGGCGGAGCCGCCGACGCGCTGCCGCCCGGCCTGGACACGGCCCGGCAGCTGCTGATCGTGCACGACTTCCCGCACGGGTTCGACGACCGTGCGGTCACCCGGCTCCGGTACCTCGCCGACGAGGGCCCGTCGGTCGGCGTCCACCTGCTGATGGTCGCGGACCGCGCGGACGCCGCCGCGTACGGCCCGCTGCTCGACCCGCTGTGGAAATCGCTGCTGCGGCTGACCCCGGTCGCCGACGACCACCTCGCCGACCCGTGGGTCGGGCACGCCTGGTCGTACGAGCCGCCGATCCTTCCGCCGGGCAGTCGGATCCTGCGGGAGGTCCTCGCGCAGGTGACGGCGGCGCGCTATGGAAAGCGGCCCTGACCTGCACTTTTGGTGGCTCTTTACCCTCCCCTTTACCTTCTCTTGGTCTTTCGGGTAGTCTTTTCCGTGCGGAGGGGAGTACTCCCCATGCGCGGCGTACCCGTCAATACGGACGGATCTCGATGATCCGATCCCGGGGCGTCGGCCCGGCGGCGATCGTGAGTCCCCGGGTGGAAGAGACCTCCGGCAGCGACGACGCTGATCAGTAGCCGTACGACGCCGGAGGCGCAGTGGACGTTTCAATGACCCTGTGGGTAGTGACCATTCTTGGTCTTGCTGCCCTGATCGGTGCCGACTTCTTCATCGGGCGCAAGCCCCATGACGTGTCGGTCAAGGAAGCCGGAATCTGGACGATCGTCTGGATCGTGCTGGCCGGACTCTTCGGCCTCGGCCTGCTGTTCTTCGGCAACAGCCAGGCGGCCGGCGAGTTCTTCGCCGGCTACATCACCGAGAAGTCGCTCAGCGTCGACAACCTCTTCGTCTTCGTCCTGATCATGGCGAAGTTCGCGGTCCCCTCCCACCTCCAGCAGCGCGTGCTGCTCGTCGGTGTGGTGATCGCCCTGGTGCTCCGCACGATCTTCATCGCCGCGGGCGCCGCGATCATCGCGAGCTTCTCCTGGGTCTTCTACATCTTCGGCGCGTTCCTGATCTACACCGCCTGGAAGCTCATCCAGGAGGCGCGTGCCGACGAGGACGAGGAGGAGTGGGAGGAGAACCGTCTCCTCAAGACGGTCGAGAAGAAGTTCGGCGTCGCCGACCGCTACCACGGCACCAAGCTCTTCATCGTCAACAACGGCAAGCGGGTGCTGACCCCGCTGATGGTCGTCATGCTCGCCATCGGCACCACCGACATCCTCTTCGCCCTCGACTCCATCCCGGCGATCTTCGGCCTCACCCAGGACCCGTACATCGTCTTCACCGCCAACGCCTTCGCCCTCATGGGTCTGCGGCAGCTGTACTTCCTGATCGGCGGCCTGCTCAAGAAGCTGGTCCACCTCAGCTACGGCCTGTCGGTGATCCTCGGCTTCATCGGCGTCAAGCTGGTGCTGCACGCCCTGCACGAGTCCGGGGTCCACGTCCCCGAGATCTCCATCCCGGTCTCGCTCGCGGTCATCGGCGGCGTCCTGGTCGTCACCACGATCACCAGCCTGATCGCCTCCAAGAAGCAGGCTGAGCGCGAGGCCGCCGAGAGCGTGGCCGACGCCGACGGCGCCGAGAAGGACAGCGTCGGCGCCTGACGCGGCACACACGGCGACGGCCGGCCCCGGGACAGCGTCCCGCGGCCGGCCGTCGCCGTGTTCCGGACGAGCGCGCCCGTCAGACGGCCGCGGCCTCCTCCGCCGCCCGCGTCCCCGCCCGCCCCGGCAGGGTCTCCGGCAGCAGGGCGAAGCAGGCCAGGCTGACCAGGGCCACCAGCGTCAGATAGGCCGCCACGCCCCAGGGCGGGCCGGAGCCGCCGTCGGAGAGCGCCGTGGCGACGATGGGCGTGAGTGCCCCGCCGAGGACGCCGGCGAGGTTGTAGCCGACGGCGGCGCCCGTACAGCGGACCCGGGGCTCGTACAGCTCCGGCAGGTACGCGGCGACCACCGCGAACATCGTGATGAAGGCGAGCAGCGAGCCCAGGAAGCCGAGGAACATCAGGAGCGGCTGCGCGGTGTGCAGCAGCGCCACCATCGGGAACATCCAGAGCGCCGAGCCCGCGCACCCCGCCAGGCACAGCGGGCGGCGGCCCCAGCGGTCGGCGAGCAGCGCCACGAACGGGGTGGCCGCTCCCTTGATCGCCACCGCCGCCATCACACAGGTCAGCATCACCGTGCTGCTCACCCCGAGCCGCTCGGTGCCGTAGGCCAGCGCCCAGGTGGAGACCGCGTAGAAGACCGCGTACCCGACCGCGAGCGCCCCGGCGGTCAGCAGTACGAGCCGCCAGTGGTCGCGCGCGACCTCGGCCAGCGGGGCGCTCGCGCGCCGCCCGGACGCGGACATCTCCTCGAACTGCGGCGTCTCCGCCAGCGAGGAGCGCAGCAGCAGCCCGGCCGCCGCGAGCACGCCGGCGGCCCAGAACGGCACCCGCCAGCCCCAGGCGCGGAAATCCGCCTCGCTCAGTCCGGCCGTGAGCGCCAGCATCACCCCGTTGGCGAGGAGGAAGCCGATCGCAGGACCGACCTGCGGGAAGCTCGACCACAGCGCCCGCCGGTGCGCCGGGGCGTGCTCGGCGGTCAGCAGGACCGCCCCGCCCCACTCGCCGCCCAGTCCCAGGCCCTGGAGGAAGCGGAGGACCAGCAGCAGTACGGGTGCGGCGATGCCGAGCGTCGCGTACGTGGGGACGCAGCCGACCGCGACCGTGGCGCAGCCCGTGAGGAGCAGCGAGGCGAAGAGGACCGGCCGGCGGCCGTACCGGTCGCCGACGTGGCCGAAGAGGACCGAACCCAGTGGCCTGGCCAGGAAGCCGGCGGCGAAGGTGCCGAAGGCCGCCAGGGTCCCGGCGAGCGGGGAGAAGGTCGGGAAGAAGAGCGGTCCCAGGACGAGGGCCGCCGCGGTCCCGTAGACGAAGAAGTCGAAGAACTCGATGGCGGTGCCGACGAGCGAGGCCGCGGCGAGCCGCCCCATCGAGGGCGCCGGGGGTGCCGGGGGATCCGGTACGGCGGGGGAGGCGGGCGGCGACGGAGGGTGACTGTGGCGCATGTCGCGCCAACTACCCCGCCGCCGTCCGGGTTACGGGGGCGTGCGGAGGCGCGCAGCTCGGCGGCCGCGCGCCGGTCGTCACCAGCCGCGCTCGCGCCACTCCGCGAGGTGCGGACGCTCGTCACCGAGCGTGGTGTCCTTGCCGTGGCCCGGGTAGATCCAGGACTCGTCCGGCAGGACCGCGAAGAGCTTGGTCTCCACGTCGTGGATCAGGCTCGTGAAGGCCTCCGGGTCCTTCCAGGTGTTGCCCACGCCGCCGGGGAAGAGGCAGTCGCCGGTGAAGACGTGGGGGTGGCCGTGCGGGTCGTCGTACACGAGGGCGATGGAGCCCGGCGTGTGCCCGACCAGCCGACGGGCGGTCAGCTCGACCCGGCCCACCCGGATCGTGTCGCCGTCCTCGACGGGCACGTCGGTCGCGACCGGGATGCCCTCCGCGTCGTACGCGCCCGCGTAGGTCCGGGCTCCGGTCGCCGCGACCACCCGGGCGAGCGCCTGCCAGTGGTCGCCGTGCCGGTGGGTGGTGACGACGGCGGTGATGCCGTCGTCACCGATCAGCGTGAGGAGCGTGTCCGCGTCGTTCGCCGCGTCGATCAGCAGCTGCTCGCCGGTCGCCCGGCAGCGCAGCAGATACGCGTTGTTGTCCATCGGGCCGACCGAGACCTTCGAGATCATCAGGTCCGTCAGCTCGTGCACGTCCGCAGGACCGCCGACCTTCACCACTCCGCTGTACGTCATGGCCTCAGACTAGCTCCGGGGGATGACGGTGGCGGCTACAGCGCCGGAAGCGCGGGCAGAGAGCCTCCCTCGACCTTCAGGGCGGAGCCGTCACGGCGGCCGGCGAGCCAGCCGAGGAGCTCGGGCGCGGGGCCGGAGACGGCCACGGGAGCTCCCTCGGCGCCCCCGCCGGTCGTCCAGATGCCGCCTTCCCGCAGTCCTCCGCCCTGAGTCCAGATGCGGCCCTCGTCGGCGCGGACGGCGGTCGACGGCACGTCCTCGTGGCCCGCGAACCGGTCCGCCAGGAAGTCGATCTCCCGCAGCACGAACTCCTCCGGCAGGTCCTCCAGCTCGTAGCCGACGCCCAGGTCGACGTGGTGCAGGGCGACCTCCACCCAGCGGCGGAAGGGGATCCGGGAGGCGCTGTCGGTGACGCCGTTGCGGAGCTCGACCGTGCGGGTCCAGTCGGCGGGCTCGGCGCCCACGGCCTGGAAGCGGTCGGCGGACTCGCGCAGGTCGGCGAGGTGGACGTCGAGGGGGCGGGCGGAGTCGCGCTCGATGTCGGCGTCGCGGGTCGCGGCGTCCGTGTACATGGGCAGGCCCTGGAGGACGTTGACCAGAGCGTCGGCGTTACGGGCGAGGTGGGCGAGGACGTGGCCGCGGGTCCAGCCGGGAAGCCGTGACGGCTCGGCCGCCGCGGCGTTGTCCCATGAGGCGACGTCGGCGATCAGCCGGTCGGTCGCTTCGCGGACGGAGGCAAGGTCGAGTTCGTGGTCGATCATGGCGCCGACCCTAGGGGGTGCCGTACCGGTCCGGCCAGGTCGGCGGGGGCTCCGCGGCCCGGAGCCGCCACTCGTTCGGGTGAAGCGGTCTCCGAGCGGCCGGAAATCGAATGTGCGTGCTATAGGCTCGACGGAAGCATCCGGCATCCTTGGTTGTTGGGTGTGTCAGGCACATCCGCTCTCTCAAGAAAGGTGCGGACCGGCGTGGCCGACCGTCTCATCGTCCGTGGCGCTCGCGAGCACAACCTCAAGAACGTCTCGCTCGACCTCCCGCGTGACTCCCTCATCGTCTTCACCGGGCTCTCGGGATCGGGCAAGTCCTCCCTCGCGTTCGACACGATCTTCGCCGAGGGGCAGCGCCGGTACGTCGAGTCGCTCTCCTCGTACGCCCGGCAGTTCCTCGGCCAGATGGACAAGCCGGACGTCGACTTCATCGAAGGTCTGTCGCCCGCCGTCTCCATCGACCAGAAGTCGACCTCGCGCAACCCGCGCTCGACGGTCGGCACCATCACCGAGGTCTACGACTACCTCCGGCTGCTCTTCGCCCGTATCGGCAAGCCGCACTGTCCCGAGTGCCGCCGCCCGATCTCGCGCCAGTCGCCGCAGGCCATCGTCGACAAGGTCCTGGAACTGCCCGAGGGCAGCCGCTTCCAGGTCCTCTCGCCGCTCGTGCGCGAGCGGAAGGGCGAGTTCGTCGACCTCTTCGCCGACCTCCAGACCAAGGGCTACAGCCGTGCCCGGGTCGACGGGCGGACGATCCAGCTCAGCGAGCCGCCGACGCTGAAGAAGCAGGAGAAGCACACGATCGAGGTGGTCGTCGACCGCCTCACCGTGAAGGACAGCGCCAAGCGCCGGCTCACCGACTCCGTGGAGACCGCGCTCGGACTCTCCGGCGGCATGGTCGTGCTCGACTTCGTCGACCTCCCCGAGGACGACCCCGAGCGCGAGCGGATGTACTCGGAGCACCTGTACTGCCCGTACGACGACCTGTCCTTCGAGGAGCTGGAGCCCCGCTCCTTCTCCTTCAACTCGCCCTTCGGCGCCTGCCCCGACTGCACCGGCATCGGCACCCGCATGGAGGTCGACCCCGAGCTGGTCGTCCCCGACGAGGACAAGTCCCTCGACGAGGGCGCCATCCACCCCTGGTCGCACGGCCACACCAAGGAGTACTTCGGCCGGCTCATCGGCGGCCTCTCGCAGGCCCTCGGCTTCCGCACGGACATCCCGTACGCGGGACTGCCGCAGCGCGCCAAGAAGGCCCTGATGCACGGCCACAAGACCCAGGTCGAGGTCCGCTACCGCAACCGGTACGGCCGCGAGCGGGCCTACACCACGCCCGCCTTCGAGGGCGCCGTCTCCTTCGTCAAGCGGCGCCACACCGAGGCCGAGAGCGACTCGAGCCGCGAGCGCTTCGAGGGCTACATGCGCGAGGTGCCCTGCCCCACCTGTGAGGGCAGCCGCCTCAAGCCGATCGTCCTCGCGGTCACGGTCATGGACCGGTCCATCGCCGAGGTCTCCGCGATGTCCATCAGCGACTGCGCCGAGTTCCTGGCCCGGCTGACGCTCAACGACCGCGACAAGAAGATCGCCGAGCGGGTCCTCAAGGAGGTCAACGAGCGGCTGCGCTTCCTCGTCGACGTCGGCCTCGACTACCTCTCGCTCAACCGGGCCGCGGGCACCCTCTCCGGCGGCGAGGCCCAGCGCATCCGGCTCGCCACCCAGATCGGCTCCGGCCTGGTCGGCGTGCTGTACGTGCTCGACGAGCCGTCCATCGGTCTCCACCAGCGCGACAACCACCGGCTCATCGAGACCCTGGTCCGGCTCCGCGACATGGGCAACACGCTCATCGTCGTCGAGCACGACGAGGACACCATCAAGGTCGCGGACTGGGTCGTCGACATCGGCCCCGGCGCCGGCGAGCACGGCGGCAAGGTCGTCCACTCCGGCTCCCTGAAGGAGCTCCTCGCCAACGAGGAGTCGATGACCGGGCAGTACCTGTCCGGCCGCAGGGCGATCGCCACCCCGGAGATCCGCCGCCCCGTGGACCCCGGACGCCGGCTGACCGTGCACGGGGCCCGCGAGAACAACCTGCGGGACATCGACGTCTCCTTCCCGCTGGGCGTCCTCACGGCCGTCACCGGAGTCTCCGGCTCCGGCAAGTCGACCCTGGTCAACGACATCCTGTACACCCACCTGGCGCGCGAGCTCAACGGCGCCAAGTCGGTGCCCGGACGGCACACGCGCGTGGACGGCGACGACCTCGTCGACAAGGTCGTGCACGTCGACCAGTCGCCGATCGGCCGCACCCCGCGGTCGAACCCCGCGACCTACACCGGCGTCTTCGACCACGTCCGCAAGCTCTTCGCCGAGACGATGGAGGCCAAGGTCAGGGGCTACCTGCCCGGCCGGTTCTCCTTCAACGTCAAGGGCGGCCGCTGCGAGAACTGCTCCGGCGACGGCACGATCAAGATCGAGATGAACTTCCTCCCGGACGTCTACGTCCCGTGCGAGGTCTGCCACGGCGACCGGTACAACCGGGAGACCCTGGAGGTCCACTACAAGGGCAAGTCCATCGCCGAGGTCCTGGACATGCCGATCGAGGAGGCCCTCGGCTTCTTCGAGGCCGTCCCCACCATCGCCCGGCACCTGCGCACGCTCACCGAGGTCGGCCTCGGGTACGTCCGCCTCGGACAGTCGGCGCCGACGCTCTCCGGCGGCGAGGCGCAGCGCGTCAAGCTCGCCTCCGAGCTCCAGAAGCGCTCGACGGGCCGCACGGTCTACGTCCTGGACGAGCCGACCACCGGTCTGCACTTCGAGGACATCTCGAAGCTGATCAAGGTCCTGTCCGGCCTGGTCGACAAGGGCAACTCGGTGATCGTCATCGAGCACAACCTCGATGTCATCAAGACCGCGGACTGGGTCGTCGACATGGGCCCCGAGGGCGGCAGCGGCGGTGGTCTGGTCATCGCCGAGGGCACGCCGGAGGAGGTCGCCTCCGTCCCGGAGAGCCACACCGGCAAGTTCCTCCGCGAGATCCTCGGCGCCGACCGGATCAGCGACGCCGGCGTCACCATCCCGGCGGCCCGCGGCACCAAGAAGGCGGCGGCCAAGAAGGCCCCCGCCAAGAAGGCCGCCCCGGCGAAGAAGACCGCCACCAAGGCCGCGGCCACCAAGGCGACGGCCACCAAGGCCACCGCCAAGAAGGCGACGCCCCGGGCCCGCAAGGCGTGACGTCCCGGCAGGGCCCCCGCCCGGGGGCCCTGCCGTACGCCGCACCGTGACGAGCGGGATCCGCGGCCAGGTCAGGGGCGGCCGTCGGGGTGGGGGAGGGCGCCGGTATCGTCGGTTCGGTCACCCCTGGGGTGTCTTGTCCCCGATCTCACCGTGGAGCGCTCATGTCCGGCCAGTCCAGCCGCCGCACCGTACTGAAGGGCGCGGCTCTCGCCGGTGCCGCCGGGCTGGGAGTCGCCGCCTGCTCCACCGAGTCCAAGCTCGGCCACGCCGAGGTCCCGACGCCGACCGCGCCGGTCCCGCTCGGCGCCCCGGACGAGGTCCCGGTCGGCGGGGCCAAGCTCTACCGCGAGCAGCGGCTGGTGGTGAGCTGCCCGGCCAAGGGCCAGTACAAGGCGTTCAGCGCCCAGTGCACCCACGCGGGCTGCGTCCTCGACAAGGTCGAGGAGAACGAGGGCAACTGCCCGTGCCACGGCAGCCGCTTCGACGTGACGACCGGCAAGGCACTCCGCGGCCCGGCCACCGTCCCCCTCCCCGAGGTCCCCATCCGCGTCGAGAACGGCACGCTGGTCGCCGGCCCCGAGGCCTGAGCCGGAGGCTCACGCCCAGTCCCAGTCGATCCCCAGGATCCCCGGGCGCACGCCCTGCTCCACGAGGTGCACCGTGCGGTGCCGGCCGCTCAGCGTCAGCTCCGCCCGGCCCCCGCGCGGCGCACCCGCCGAAGCCTGCGCGAACCTCCGGCAGCGCACCGGAAGCGCGGCCTCGTCGAAGCGGACCTGGAGCGCGTACTGCCCGCCCGCGAAGCTGAAGCCGCGCACGTACTCCCCGCTCGGACCCGCCGTACCGTCCTCGAAGCCGTACGAGAAGAGGTACGTGTCCCCGGCCCGCAGCCGCGCGTCGAAGAGCAGCTCCGCGACCAGCACGCCCGACCCGGCATGCCACCGCACCCGCCCGGCGCGGCAGTTCTCCACCGCCCGCACCGCCACCCGGGACGGGTCGCAGCCCGGATCCCCGTGGTGGATGGCGAGGTAGCGGTCGACGCCGTTCCGGTGCGCCCGCACCACGTGCTGCGACTCCCGGCCGACCAGCTCCCGCCCCGCCCCGATCCGTACCCGCTCGTGGTGCCCCACCGTGTGCAGCCCACCGTCCGTCGGCACGTCCAGCTCCGCGAGCAGCTCCTCCACCGAGCCGGACGCCTCCACCAGTGAGCGGTACGAGCGGGTCGCCGGACGCTCCCCCTCGGACCGGGCGGCCGCGTCCTCCGTCAGGAGCCGCAGCAGCGAGTTCCCCGGCAACTGGAGCACCTCCTCCAGGGCGCGGACGGCCTTCAGGGACTCCGGCCGCTGCGGGCGGCGGGCACCCTGCTGCCAGTAGCTCAGACTCGTCACCCCGACCTTGACGCCCCGGTGCGCGAGATGGTGCTGGACCCGCTGGAGCGGCAGGCCGCGCACCGCGAACGCGGTGCGCAGCGCCAGATGGAAGGGGCCGGTGTGCAGCAGCTGCGCCAGATCGGCCTCGGTGTGGCTCACGAGGACTCCTCGGTGAACATTCACGGTGGGGGTGCGGACCGTCGCGCCGCGTGGGGTGGGCGGGCAGGTGGGCCGAGGGCGTCCGTTCACACCCGGGTCACACCGTTCACAGTCCGATGTCACCCCGCATTGAAGCGTGTTGACCCGTTCCGGACAACGGAAGATGCTCCTGACCAGCGTCCGGACGCGCTCCTCCACCCCCCACATCCCCACACCCCCCGCTTGGGAGGAACGCGATGCGCAGCAGAAAACTGTCCCTCGCGGCACTCGCCGCAGCCGCCCTCTTCCTCGTCCCCACCACCCCGGCCGCCGCCGCACCCGCCGGCGAGGACGCCGCCCTCGCCTCCAAGAGGCTGAACATCACCATGCAGGCCCAGCAGAAGACCAACTGGTGCTGGGCCGCCGGCGGCAACACCATCGCCACCTGGTTCGGCCGGAACTACAGCCAGAACCAGTTCTGCAACGCCGCCTTCAACCGCCAGCAGGGCTACGACTGCCCCAACTCGCAGGCCACGCTCGGCAACGTCCAGACCGGTCTCAGCTGGGCCGGCATCAACCCCGGCTCGTACGTCGACGGCTGGCTGCGCTACTCGACCGTCCAGACCGAGATCAACGCCAACCGGCCCGTCGAGACCCGCATCCAGTGGTCCAGCGGCGGTGGCCACATGCACGTGATCTACGGCTACGACGACGCGAACAGCTGGGTCTACTGGGGCGACCCCTGGCCCTCCAGCGACCGCTACAACTGGGCCTCACACGCCTGGTACGTGAACAACAACTCGTTCTCCTGGACCCACTCGCTCTACCGGATCGGGGCGTGACCACGATGACCGCACGCGCCACGGCCACCGGCCTCCTCACCGCCGCCCTCATCACCCTCGGAACCCTCCCGGCCACCGCCGACACCCTGCCGCCCGCCCAGTCCGCCACCGACACCCTGCCGCCCGCGCCGACACCCGAGCAGGCCGCCTCCGCGCCGCGGACCCTGGACACCCTGTCCCGGTTCTTCGCCCGCGACGGCGCCCTCGCCCGCACCGCCGCCGCCCCGCACGTCGACGGCGCGTCCGTGCCGGTACGGATCCTCTCCCCGGACTTCGTCGCCGGAAAGCCGGGAGCGCCCGTCGCCCGCGTCGAGTTCCACGCCAGCCGGGCCGTGGCGTCCGACGGTCGGAAAGCCTCCCTCTGGACGGTCCGCCAACCGGCCGGCTGGCAGGTGGTCAACATCGCCACCGGCGACGACGAGATCCGCTACGCGGAACAGGGCGGACGCCTCCTCCCCGGCGGCCTCGTCTTCCGCGAGCCCCAGATCGACGCGTGGTACGTCCAGAAGGGCACGAAGGTCCTGCCCCTCGACGAGGACGCGATACGGGCCGTCGGCCGCAACGGCACGACACTCGTCGCCTACCGGGACCGGGTCGCCCGCGCCTACGCCGACAAGCTCCCCGGCTCCTCGTACGCCCACCGCGGCGCGGCCGGCGGCTACGCGCCCCAGGCTCCCGCCGCGTCCCGTCCCGCGCCCGCCACGGCGGCAGCGGCGGCCGGCGTGATCGCGGCCCTCGCCCTCGTGGCCGCCGCCGCCCATCGCCGCCGCCGCACCCACCCCTGACCCGGCCCACCCCCTGCGGACCGCGCCCCCCACCCACGGGGGCCTCGACCCGCAGGGCGGTACCCACCCCCGCGCCTGCGCCCCGCCCGTTGCGGCCCCGCCCCCGCGTTGTGGGCCTTCGCCCCGCCCGTTGTGGGCATTCGTTCCGCTGGG
>NZ_JNWK01000051.1 GCF_000716445.1 Streptomyces wedmorensis | reverse complement strand
CGACCGCCCTGACGGCCCTCCGAGCCCGAGTGGCCGCCCAAAGCAGCACCCCCGACATTAAGATCAAAGTGACAGGTTAATGATCGGCAGCCCCTTAGGACTCTGCCGTCGTGGTGCTGAGCGCGAAGCCGGCGATGCAGGACTGCGGGGCGCGCGGACGCCGACGGACGTGCCGTGTCAATCTCCCCGTCAGCAGGACCGTCGGGGGAGCGCCTCGGTAGAGGAGTCATGCCACGGACCGCAGCCGGTCCAGCTCGCAGCTGATCGCATCCCGTAGTCCGGCATGTCGCGGACCGAGACTGAATCGCTCGTCACTCCACCGCTCCCGCGGATAGAGCCACACGGGACGACTCACTACATCTCCCGGTTCCCAGTCGAACCGTGGCCAGATGTGCGCATGCAGGAACGGGTCTGAGTTCCCCAGAATCTCCAGGTTGACCCGCCGGAAAGCCGGGTCCAGCCGTCGGCAGACGCGCTCGACCGCCTCACCGAGTTGATCCATGTCCGAAAGGAACGAGAGCCGCTTCGCTCGGGGGAGATCCGACAACCGCTGCACGTCCGGCACGTCTACGAGGAGAACCGAGTAGCCCGGCAGGAACTGAACGTCCCCGATTGCCGCGAACCCTGACGTCATCCGTCGCAGCACCGTCGGGTTCTCACCCCTCAGAGCGCTGCCGATCCGATCCATCCGCCAGTCTCCAGTCACAGGCAGAACTTACAGTTCGGTGGAACGCGACCGGTGTGTGTGCGGCTGCGCCGTCTTTGAGGAGGCTGGTCGGTGTCGGCCGGGTGGTGAGCCCCGTTCCGCAATGGCCGAAGCGACGCGCCGCAGGGCAGCGCATCGCCCACATCCAGGATTCCGACGGCAAACCGGGGACCCTGCGCGGTGACGCCGGTCCGAGGCACTTGTGCTGGAGGCGGGCCGTCAATGGCCGAGAAAGTCCTTCCATACAGGCACAGAGGCCCGTGGCGTCCAAGGAGTGTCCGTTTCGGCCTCGCTGAACTCGCGGTCGATGTAGTCGGCCAGTTCCTGGTCGTAGCAGCTGATGTCGGTTCCTCGCAGTGACATCACTGGGTGTCCCCAGGTACCGGCACCGGCAGGGAGAACCGATACGCGTGGAGGGGAACGAGGCGTGGCGCCCGCGCGAGGACTGCCCGGGCAACCTCCACAGCGTCCTCACCGGCTGCTGGGCGTTCGCCCAGAGCTCGACGCCAACGACCATGGGCGGACATCGCTCAGAACTTTCTGCACCGGCCACTCCAGCCGGTAGCAGAGGTCCTCCGGATCGGCATGGCGCCAATCGGGCCAGGGCTGCTCCCACGCTGCGCCCTCCTCGGGGGGGCGAGGCGACAGGTGGCCCCGCGGACAGGAAAGCGGGCCGGAACGCTGGTGCTCGCATCACCGCGTGACAGTCGCGGGGCCGGCGGGTGTCCTCCCCGCCGGCCACCTCCTGCACCCAGTGGGCAGCGGTCGCTTAGACGACCCTGCAGCGCCCGCCGTACCCGGCCCCCCGCGAGGCCGCCAAGGTGAGCCGACGCCGGCCGACCGAAGCCTGCGCCACGTCGTGCCCTGGATCGGGGGCGTGGGCGGCTTGTCAGCCGGTCGGCATGGAAATGCGGAAGCACCGAAGCAGCTCCTGGGCCGGAGTGCTGTCCGGGTCGATGCTGTGGATGCGATTCAGCCTGCCCAGTACGCCAGGGCCCCAGAGACGGGCGCCATTGCATCGGAAGCAGAAGGCGATCTGGAAGAGCAGGTCGGTGGAGCCGGGTCGGACGGTGGACCGGCGCGTGACCTGAACGGCGTCGGGCGTGCTCTGGGGATTGGTCCAGCCGTCGCGACTTGCAAGGGCCGTCGTAGCGGGGTGAGAGTGTGGAGCCGTGCTGATATCGGGATTCGAGGGCGCCCCTGTTGTCGTGGGCGAGGACCTGTTGGAGATGCCGGGATTCTGGGCGGCCTACTTGATGTGGCTGAGCCAGACGGAGGAGTACGACCCCATCCCGGAATGGTTCGGGGTCGACGGGGCCGACGCCGATGCGGCCTGCGAAGCGCTCGGGAGCGAGGACCGCTGGCCTGTCTTTCGGATCCCGTTTGCCGAGGGTCACACCGCGCTGGTCGTGGGACGCAACAATCCCGACGACCCGGAGACGGAATACCTCGTCACCCACCCCGAGTGGGCGCGGCAGGGCCACCTGGCCACTGTCAGCGGTCACCAGGCCGGTCCGGGACTGTCATGGCGAGAGCTCCGCCACATCGCCCGTACACCCGACCTTGATGCACCGGGAGTTCATGCCGAGTACGCACGCCTGCTCCTGTTGCTGCCCGCGCTCGGGGATCAGGATTTGCCCGACGACGCGGCATGCGTCGTCGGACGAGCGTTGGTGGAAGCGGCAGTCCCCACGGCGATGGCGCAGGATCTCGCGGAGGCACTTCTCGCGGATCACCCGTTGTGGGAACCGGCTGAATGGACGTTTTCTGCCGGTACACCGCTGTCAGGGGGCCAGGAACCCTTCCCCGGAATCCTGTACTGCGACGGGTACATGAGCCCGCGGTGTGGGACTCGCATCGCCCAGGGCATCACCTACGAGCAGAGCAGCCGACTTGCTCTGGCGCTCGGTACCTGGCCCGGCTGAGCGGCTGCATCGAGGGGGCGATGTTCCGACGGTGGCGCGCACGGTCGTGTCTGCGGCCGTCTGGGCACATCGATATGGGCACATCGAAGTGTCGCCGGGGCCGGTGAGGGGTTCCATCGTTCGACGGTTTGACGGCCCTTGCTTCCGCGTACCCCTCGCGAAGTGTCGTGATCGGTTCGCGGCGGACCGCGAACCGATCGGCTGGACTCTTCGAGGCGGGCGGCGAGTTTGTCACATCGCGCCGGGCTGGCCCCCGCCTCAGCCCCGGCCTCAGCCTCAGCCCCGGCCTCAGCCCCGGCCTCAGCCTCAGCCCCGGCCTCAGCCCCGGCCTCAGCCCCATCGTCGGTGGCGCCTGCCGGCACCCGCTCCCGGCGGTGGTGCTACGAGCAAGATCGGCTCCCGGCACTTCCAGTGCGGTGCCTTCGGGGGCGGGAACACGGGTGCCAGGCATGGATGTGCTGGGGTACGCGGGAGCCGAGCAGATGCACTCGTGTGGGTGATCGTCAACTTCGGAGGTGAGACGCTCCGTTGAGGTCGAGGATGGTGCCGGAGGACCATTCGGCGGCGGGGGAGGCGAGCCAGAGGACGGACGCGGCGATCTCTTCGGTGGTGCCGACGCGGCCGAACGGGCTTTGGGCGCGGATCGAATCGCCTTCGGGGCCTTCAAGGCGAGGTGCGACGCGTTCGGTGGCGAAGAAGCCGGGGGCGACCGAGGCGACGCCGATGCCGTAGGGGGCGAGGGAGACGGCGAGGGACTGGCCGAGGGAGTGGACGGCGGCCTTGGTGGCGCCGTAGGCGGGGTGGTCGGGTTCGCCTCGGAAGGCGCCGCGGGAGCCGATGTTGACGATCCTGCCTCCTGTGCCCTGCTTGATCATGATGTGGGCGGCGAGGTGGCTGAGGTTCGCGGTGGCGAGCAGGTTCACCGCGACGTGCTGTTGCCAGGCCTCGACCCATTCCTCGTACGGGGTCTCCGCGAGGGGGTGGCGGATGTTCACTGCCGCGTTGTTCACCAGCACGTCGATCCCGCCGAGTGCCTCTGTGGTCATGTCCATCACGACGGAGGCCCCGGCAGGCTTCGTGAGGTCGCTGCCGATCAGAACGTGTCCCGTGCCGGCAAGGGACTCGAAGGTCGCGCGCGCCTCGTCGGTGCGCGAGCCGAAGTGGACGGCGACGCGGTCGCCGTTGGTGGCGAACGCCTGGGCCACCGCGCGTCCGAGACCACGTGACGCGCCACTGACCAGGACGCGCCTGCCCGAGGCCGGCAGATTCATGGAGGTTCCTTTCGAACGGCGACGAGAGGGGGAGACCCTGAGGTCCCGCCCCTGCCGTCACATCGGTCGTTGATCTCCAAGCGTAGGAGATCCGCAGGGGGCGCTCGCGCCGTCGGTGTCGTGGGCGGTGCTCGTGACGGACGGGGATGTGCTGCTCCGTCAGTACGGGCTTCAGTCCTTCGCTCGCCCCTCGATGCCGTCCAGGACCCGGTCGAGCCCCCACGCGTACTGCTCGTCCGAGACGAACTGCGCGATCGTGTCGGCCGCCTCGGTCGTGCGGGGGTAGAGGTGCGCGGGGACGGCGCGGAGTTGTTCGCGGCGGGTCGCGACGCGTTCGGCGATCGGTGGGGCGGGGTCGGGGGAGGGGAGTTCGGCGGCTTCCAGGGCGATGGCTCCGAGGACCTGGACGATCAGTAGGTAGGAGGCGCGGGCCGCTTCCGTCGGGGCGAGGCCGGCGTCGGTGAGGACGGCGAGGAGGGCTTCGCCGAGGGCGAGGGCGTGGGGGCCGTCCATCGGGCCGGAGAGCAGGAGGTGGACTGCTCCCGGGTGGGCGAGCAGGCGGTGGCGCAGGTCGGTGGCGAGCGCGTGGATGCGGTCGCGCCATGGGGTGTCGCGGGAGGTGAGGGCGGCGAGGTCGGTTTGACCGAGGAGGTGCTCGACGACCGCGCCGACCACTGCGGCGCGGTCGGGGAAATACGTGTAGACGGCGTTCGGGGCGAGTCCGAGCTCGGCGGCGATGCCCCGGATGCTCACCGCGTCGGCGCCGCGGGCGCCGAGCAGTCGGATGGCCGCGGCGACTACCTCGTCCTCGCGGACCGCTCGCTTGCGGCCCCGCTTTGCCGGTGGCGTGTCCTGTGCCATCCGTGCGCCTCCTCATCCGTCCGTTACGCGAAACCTTGACGAGTCATTTTTGCACGGCGTACATTAATTGCACAGCGTACAGAAATTTGAGGTGGTTCCCATGCGGGTTCCGGTGCGCATCCCCATGCGAGTCCCCGTCCGCGTATCCGTCCGCGGACCCATGCGCCCCGCTCTGAGTGTCTGGGGCCGGTGGACGGCCGGTTTCCTGGCCTTCCCCATCGCCGGACTCGTCGGCCGCGCGGCGGCCGGTCCGGTCGACGACGTGATGAGCGCCCTGGTGGGCGGGGGCGTGGCGGGGGCGGTGATCGGTGCCGGGCAGGCACTCGTGTCCTCCGGCCGGCTGAGTCTGCCGCGCTGGTCCGTCGCCACGGCGACAGGCGGTGGGCTCGGGCTCCTGCTCGGTGCCGCGCTGGTCGGTTACCGTACCGATCTCGGTTCACTGGCGGTCATGGGTGCCGTCGAGGGCGTCCTGCTCGGCGTGGCGCAGGCTTGCGCGCTCCCGCGCACGGCCCGCCTGCCGTGGCTCTGGGCGGCCGCGATGCCGCTCCTGTGGGCGACGGGCTGGACCGTGACCACGCTCGCCGGCGTGGGGGTGGACGTACGGTTCACCGTCTTCGGCGCCACCGGCGCGCTCACCTTCTCCGCCCTCTCCGGCGTCCTGCTCCACGGACTCCTGCCGCCCACCGTCACCGACCGAGCCGCCGGCTCGGACTCCCTCCGCGAGGTCGACGCATGAAGCACACCACCACCCCCCGTCACGTGATTTTCGGCTCCGGCGCCGTGGGAACGGCCATCGCCGAGGCACTGGTACGCCGAGGAGAGTCCGTCCGGATCGTGAACCGGTCCGGCCGCGCGGACGTCCCCGACGGCGTAGAGGTCGCGGCCGGCGACGCTGCCGATCCCGCCTTCACCACCGCCGTGGCAGCCGGCGCGGCCGTCGTCTACCAGGCGCTCAACCCGCCGTATCACCGCTGGCAGCAGGAGTTCCCCGCACTCCAGGCCGGTGTTCTCGCCGCGGCCGAGGCGTCCGGCGCCCGCATGGTCTCGATGGACAACGTCTACAGCTACGGGCCTCCCGGCGGCCGACCGTTCACCGAGGAGACCCCCGACGCCGCGACCACCCGCAAGGGGCGGCTCCGCGGCCGGATGGCCCAGGATCTGCTCGCCGCGCACAAGGCCGGGCGCGTGGAGGTGGCGATCGGCCGCGCCTCCGACTACTTCGGGCCGCGCGGCGGCGCCCAGTCCAACCTGGGCGACCTGGTTTTCCCCGCGCTCCTGGCCGGCCGTACCGCCACCGTCCTCGGCGATCCGGACCAGCCGCACACCTACACCTTCATCCCCGACATCGGAGAGACCCTCGCCCTCCTCGGTCGCCACCCCGACGCCCCTGGCCGCATCTGGCACCTCCCCAACGACCCGCACACCCGCACCACACGCCAGCTCGTCGACCTGGCCCACCGCGCCACCGGCCGTCCCGGCTCCGCCCGCCTGCGCCGGATGCCGACGATCGCCCTCTACGCGCTCGGCGCGGTCAACCGCACAGTGCGTGAACTCATCGAGATGCAGTACGAGTTCGCCGAACCGTTCGTCGTCGACTCCACCCTCGTCCGCGACCTGCTGGGCGCCACCGCCACCCCCGTCGAGGAGGCGCTGGAGCGAACGGTGGCGGCCTACCGCGCCATGGCGAAGTGAGCCCCTCAGGGTGTGGGCGCACTCCGCCGCGCCTTTCCCGGCTCGGCGGCCCCACGTCCTCCGCCTTTCCGAGCCCAGCTCAGTGAACTTTGGCTCCAGTGCCCCGAAGGGTCAGGCCAGGCCGTCCCAACCCCAGCGTGGGGTGGGGCCGGGCTCGCCCAGATCCGAACCCGGTGTCGACGCTGATACGTCCTTGGCGATACGGGTGCCCCAGTCGAAGTACTCCAGCACCCGACGGCGCAGCAACGCGTCGTCCGGCAGCTCCCTCTCCACTGCCGCCGACATCAACTCCATCCAGCGCGAACGCTGTTCCTCCGTGATCTCCAGCCCCAGATGGGCACGGAGCAGTGCCTGGTGCCCGCCGAGCTCCGCGGTGAAGTCGGCCGGCCCCGAGAAGACCTCGGCCAGCCACACGGCGACGTGCTCCACGTGGGTGGCGGTGAAGTCGGCGAACACGGGTGCGAGGAGAGGATCGGCCAGCACCCCCTTGTAGAACGTCTCGGAGAGCCGGCGCAGCGTGTCGGCGCCGCCCACCGCTTCGTAGAGTGTGTTCGTGTGTTCGGCGCTCAAGGGGGCCTCCGGGATCCGGGGTGTGTCCTCCCAGCTTTCACACAACACGCTCTGAAGCCAAGGACGTTCGCTGTCGGCGAGGCGAGGCGAGGCGAGGCGAGGCGAGGCGAGGAGGCGAGGCGAGGAGGCGAGGCGAGGCGGAGCGGGGAGGGGCGGGGCGAGCCGGAGCGGGGAGGGGCTGGACTGGGCTGGGCTGGACCGGCGGGGGCTGGGCTGGTCGAGGCGCTTCGTCGCAGAACGGGCCGCCCGCCAGAGGACTCCTTCCCCTCTGGCCTCGGTGACACCTTGGTCCCAGTAGGGGGCGAAGGGGGTTGGGCTGCTCCCTGATTGGTCTGCCTGAGGCGGGGTAGCAGCCGAATCGCTACGATATGCCCAGTTTTCCATTCGGAAGGAAGGTCGATTCATGCCTCTCTCGAGTGTGACCGCCTCCGATCTGGCCGCGAGCGGGTCGTCCTCGCTCCTCCTCATCCTGGTGGGGGTGGTGCTGGTGGCTGTTCTGATCGCGGCGTTCTGGTGGGGCACCCGGCGTGTCGCCCGGAGCCGGAGGTCCGCACGCGTCGCCCAGCCGCCGGCTGCGGCGGCGAGGCGGGATTCCTGGCAGGCGCCGCAAGAGCGGCCGGATCGATGACGTGTGTCCCGCTCCGACGCCGAGTGAAGGAGGAAGCGTGAACGAGAAGCGGCACGAGGACGGGCGCGGGGGCGCCGGGAGGGGCCGGGAGGCCCGTACCACTCCGGCGCACGCCAAGGGCGAGAGCGGCGACGAGGCGGCCCGGGAGGAGGCGCGCGAGGCCGTTTCAGGCCGAGCGGGCGATGCGGATCCGCAGGGCGCCGACGGTCATACGGTCAAGCGCCAGCGCCCCGGCAAGGGGCGGGAGGAGCAGACGGGGCAGCGTGAGCGCGACTGACGTGCTCCAGAGTTCACCGCCCCCCTGATCCCTGCAACCCTGCGAAGGGGCCCGTATCCGCCCCTTTAGGCGCGCTTTGTTCTGTTGTCTGTGGGTAGCGAACCCATAGCTCTCTTTGGAGGTGACTGGGATGGCCACTGGGAAGAAGGCCAAGAACGTGGGCAAGACCGTCAAGGGCAAGGCGAAGGAGGTCACCGGCAAGGCTGTCGGAAACGAGAGCCTGGAGGCGAAGGGCCGCGCCGAGCAGATCGCGGGCGACGCGAAGCAGACCATGCAGAAGGCGAAGGACACCCTCAAGCACTGATCGTCAACAGGCTGAGGGGCGGCCGACGGCGGGAGCCGTCGGCCGCCCCTTGCCCCGGCGCCGCGACCGCTCCGGGGCCCGGGCCAGGCGCGACCGCTCCAGGAGCCGCGGCAGGGGCGCTGCAGCGGTCGGGCGAGGTCGCGGCAGGGAAATGGGCCGGAGGGCGGCAGAGGAGCGGCAGGGAGGGCCGGAGGGCCGGAGGGGAGAGGGTGGCAGAGGAGGGTCGGAGGGGGCATCGAAGGGGGAGGGTGGCGGAGAGGAGGACCCGAGAGAGGGCGAGCGAACGCGAGACAGTGGCCGTGCGGGCAAGCACGGCCACACGCTCCAGCGGTGCGGGACCTCAGCGTCGGCGTCCTGCGAGGCTGGGCTCTTCGTCTTCGTCGTAAGAGTCCTCCTCGTACTCTTCTTCCTCCTCGCCGAGGGGCTCCTCCTGGTCTTCGCTCTCCTCGCCGTCGTCGCCCTCCTCACCCTCTTCGCGCTCTTCGGCCTCTTCGCTCTCCTCGCCTTCTTCGTCCTCCTCGTTCCAGTCCTCCTCGGACGGCTCGGCGCCGCCTTCGGCCTCTTCCTCGTCGAGGGCTTCCTCGTGGGTGACGACGACTTCGCCGTCCTCGATCTCCCCGCGCCAACCGTCCGGCTCTTCGTTGGTGAGCGTGACATAGCGGTCGAAGTTCTTCAGGTCCAGGCGCATGCGCCGGCCCTGGGCCCGCCACAGGTTGCCGGTCTTCTCGAAGAGGCCGGACGGGTAGTACTCGACGACCAGGAGGATCCGCGTGAGGGAAGGCGCGAGTTCGTGGAAGCTCACGCATCCGCGGGTGGATCCCTTGGGCCCCTGTGAGGACCAGACGATCCTGTCGTCCGGTATCTGCTCCTCGACGGTGGCCTTCCAGCCACGGGTGGACGGGCCGACCTTGACCTTCCAGTCGGTGGTCGTGTCGTCACTTTGCGAGACGCTCCGCACTCCCTTGGCGAAGCTGCTGAAGTTCTCGTACTGCGTCCAGTGGTCGTAGGCCGTGCGGAGAGGTACGCCGACGTCGACGGCCTCGATGATGTTCATGGCCTTGCCGCCGCTCTTGCGGCTCTTCTTCTTGCCGCCGAGCAGTCCGGAGCCCACGTCCTTGACCTTGTCCTTGAGGCCGCCGAGCGTCTGCCCGACGATGGCCTTCAGGGGGGAATCCCCCTTGAGGAGGCGGCCGCCGAGGTCCCCGAGGCGGCCGCCGTTCTCGGCGACGTCGGTGAGGCCGTCGGTCAGGTCGCCCAGCTTGTCCACGGCCTTGTCGGCGATCTGGTCGGCGCGAGTCGCCAGATACGAGGAGGCTTCGTCCATCAGCCGGTCGAAGCCGGACTTGTCGCCGTCGGCTGCACGATTGGTGGCCATGGTTCACCTCCGCGCGGTGGGCTTGCGGCGGGCCGTCTTGGTGGCGGCGGTCTTTTTCGCCGCGGGCTTGGACGCCGGGGCACGCCTCGAACTCGCCGTCGTCTTCTTCGCCGCCGTCTTCTTCGCGGCGGGTTTCGCCGCGGTCTTCTTGGCCGCGGTCTTTCTGGCGGCAGTGCTCTTGGTGGTGGTGCTCTTGGCGGCGGTCTTCTTGGCGGGGGTGCTGCGTTTCGCCGTGGTCGAGGCGCGCTTTCCCGTCGTGCCGGCGCCGGCCTTCCGCGCCGGTGCCTTCGTCGTGGCGCTCGAGGTCTTCTTGGCCGGGGCCCTCTTCTTGGCGGGGGTCGCCTTCTTGGCGGGGGCAGCCTCCTTTGCCGAGGCGGCCTTCCGTGCCGGAGCGGCCTTGCGGGCCGGGGTGCGGCGCTGGGCGGCCTTGGACGGAGCAGCGGGGGCGGAACGGCGGGCGGGGCGACGGCGAGCGGGAGGTTCTTCCTCTTCCTCCTCGCCTTCCTCTTCCTCGGGTTCCTCTTCGGCGGTGGGCTCGTCGGGACCCGGTTCCTCGTCCTCCTCCTCTTCTCCTTCTTCCGGTTCTTCTTCTCCCTCCTCTTCGCCCTCTTCGTCCTCGTACGGCTCCTCGCCCTCTTCGGGCTCTTCCTCGTAGTCGCCGTCCTCGTCCTCGTCCTCGTACTCCTCCTCCTCCTCGTCCGCGGCGTCCTCGCCGCCCTGTCCGAGGGCGAGCGTGCGCTCGCGCAGAGAGTCGGCGAGTTCGGCCATCCGACGGTTCGCGGTGGCTGCCAGGGCCTTGCGCCCCGCGTCGAGCGCCTCACCCTTGATCTGCTCGCCGAGCTCGGCCACCTGAGGCATCTCGCTCAGCTTCTTGAGACCTTCGGTCGCGAGTTGCTTCGGGTCGAGGCCGAGACGGCGGCCTGCGGCGTACGTGATCAGGCTGAAAGCCAGGCGTCCCTTCTTCGCCCGCCCGAGTACGTAGCCCCCGGCGACCGCGGCCGCCAAGGCGATCTTGGTCGTGTCCTCCATGAGCCCTTCCCTTCACGAGGTGCCCGCGGCCCGCCGCTGCCCCGGCAGATCCACGCGCCGTTGCGGACGCACGGGCTGGGCGACGGGACGACACCGCTTGCACGGTTACTACGGGACTGCTCGGCCAGGTGGCCGATATGCATGGATTTCGAAGGGAACAGAAATATTGCGCGAATCGCGGTGTTTGTCGGGGATGTGCTGGGGCAGGCGCACGGGTCAGTTCGTGAGGGGAGCAGGTCCATGGCCGCAGCAGAGCCGGCCCGGAGGCGACGCCCTCCGCCGGACGAGGAGGTTCAGGACCGTGAGGTTCGGCCCAGCAGGCCCGCCCGGAAGGTCGCGGCCCGCAAGACGCCGACGCGTAAGGCTCCGGCGCGGCGCGGGGCGACCGGCGCGGCCGCTGCGATGCGCGCGGCGGTGGAGCAGCTCGCCGGGCTGCTGGGACGCGTCCCCGAGTCGGTTTCGTCCCTCCGACCGAGCGAGGACGGCTGGGAGGCTCAGGTCGAGGTCCTCGAACTCGAGCGGATCCCGGACACCACCAGCATCCTGGCCAGCTACAAGGTCACCATGGACGCGGAGGGCGAGTTGATCTCGTACGAGCGAACCCGGCGCTACAGCAGGGGCATGATCGACCGGCCGACCTGACCGGGCCGGCCCCTTGAAGGGAAGCGGCCATGACCGTGGTGCCGCAAAGCGGAAGTAACGTCAGCAGAAGTTCCGGCGGAGGCACGAGTCTCTACGACGTCCTGGAGCTGATCCTCGACCGCGGGCTCGTGATCGACGTGTTCGTGCGTGTCTCCCTGGTCGGCATCGAGATCCTGAAGATCGACGCGCGGATCGTCGTGGCCAGTGTCGACACCTACCTGCGCTTCGCCGAAGCCTGCAACCGCCTCGACCTGGAAGCGGGGCGGAAGGCCCCCACCCAGTTGACCGACGTCGTCGGCAACGCGATGGAGAGCGGAGCCCGCGGCAAGTCCAAGGGAGCCGTCGGCGGCGTCATGGACGCCGTGACACAGTCCCTCACCGGAAAGTCCGACGAAGAGGAAGAGCCGGAAGAAGAGGCGGAAGAGGAAGAGGCTCCCCGCCGTCGCCGGCCCGCACGGCGCCCCGCGCGCCGAGAGAAGGAGTAGACGATGCCTGTCTACGTGTACTCCATCACCACTGCCGCGCACCCGTGCCGCCTGGAAGGGCTCAACGGTGTCGGAGCCGAGCCGGCTCCCGTGCGCGCCATCACCGCCGGGGAGCTGCGCGCGGTCGTCTCGGACATCGACGAGGAGATCCGGCCCAAGCGCCGAGACCTGACCGCCCACCAAGCGGTCCAGGACCGGCTCATGAGCGATGGAACGATTCTTCCCCTGCAGTTCGGCTACACGGCCCCCGACGACCAGGCGGTCACCCAGGTGCTCCAGGAGCGTGCGGACGGTTACCTGGACGCGCTGGAGCGGCTGCGCGGCTGCGCCGAGTACCACGTGAAGGCCTCGCAGGACGAGGACGCCCTCCTACGGGAGATCCTCCACGACTCGGACCGGGCACGGCTGCTCAACGACCGGATCCGGGAGGGCGACGCCGACCCACGGCTGCCACTGGAGTTGGGGGAGATCGTCGCCGGTGAAGTACAGGAGAGACAGGAAGGCCTGGCCGCCGGACTGGTGCAGTCGCTGGTCCCCCTCGCCGAGGACCACCGTGTCCACCCTCCCGCCGGCGACGACATCCTCAGCATCTCCCTCCTGGTCCAGGACGACAGCAGGGACGCCTTCCTGAAAGCGGAGGCCCGCCTGGCCGAGGAGGTCGAAGGCATCCACTTCCGCTTCAGCGGACCGCTGCCCCCCTACAGCTTCGTGTAGCCGGGCCCACGTCGTCGGGCCAGGCCCGGGAATCGCAAAGGGAGGAGCTATGGGGATGCTGAGCCAACTGCTGACCGCGCCGCTGCTGCCCATGCGGCTCGCCGTCTGGGCTGCGCAGCGCGCCCTGGACGAGGCCACCGACGAGTACTACGACCCCGCACCCGTCTACGCCGCCCTGGCCGAGCTCGAACGCATGCTCCAGGACGGGGAGATCGACCAGGCCGCCTTCGACCGGCAGGAGGACGAACTCCTCGACCGTCTCGACGAGATCGCCCAGTTCCGGCAGGACGCCGGCCGTGACCCGGGAGGCCAGACACCGTGACCGACCCCCTTGCCCACCGGATCGCCCCCGTGCCGTCCCGGGCGATGCCGGCCTCGTACCCGCCGTCCTCGTCGGCCAGCCTGGCCGACATCCTCGAACGCGTCCTGGACAAGGGCATCGTGATCGTCGGCGACATCCGCATCAACCTCCTCGACATCGAGCTGCTGACCATCAAACTGCGAATCCTGATCGCCTCCGTGGACAAGGCCAAGGAGATGGGCATCGACTGGTGGGAGTACGACCCGTCGCTGTCCTCCCGCCACAGCGGAGACCCCCTGGCGGAAGAGAACCGCCGCCTGCGCGCCGAACTGGACGCCCTGCGCCGCGACCGGCCGGAAGCCGTCCTGCCCGGCCGAGCCGAGGACAGCCCGGAGCGACACGGCGCGACCCCGCCCGGCCAAGCCGAGGAGGACCCGGAGCGACGCGGCGCGACCCGGTCCGGCGGCTCGAAGCGCGAAAGGCCCGAACCGTGAACGGCGAGCCGAGTCTCATCTACGTCTACGCCGTGACCCTCCCCACCCAGGAGCTCCGCGGGCGCCTGGCCGGCGTACACGGCGTCGGCGACACACCGGTGACCCTCCTGCCCCCCGCCGACGCCGGCCCGGCCTTCGTCATCAGCCAGGTCCCCGCCGGCCAGTGGGCCGAGGAGGCCCTCAGATCCCGCTTCGAAGACCTCGACTGGCTCGAGGACACCGCCCGCGCCCACCACCACGTCATCCAGTTCCTCACGGAACACGCGACCGTCCTGCCGCTGCGGCTGGCCACCCTCTACCAGGACGGCGACCGAGCCCTGGAAGCCCTGCGCGAACAGCAGGACACCTTCGCAGCCCGGCTGGCCCTCCTCGCCCACCACACCGAATACGGAGTCAAGGTCTACATCGCCGGCGACAAGGCGTCAGCCGACGCCTCCGCCGACACCCAGCCCACCTCATCCGCCCCCGCCGCCGCGCCCAGTCCCGGGAAGGCCTACCTGCAAGCCCGCCGAGCCCAGCACCACGCCCGCGAGGACCGCTACCTGCAAGCCGGCCAAGCAGCGGACCGGATCGCCGCCATAGCGGCCCGGCACGCCACCCACACCGTCCGCCACCCCGTGCAGACCGGGCCGCTCACCCGCAGCGAGAACGGCGAGAACATCCTCAACGACGCCCATCTCGTACCCGACGACGAGGCCGAGGCCTTCCGCGCCGCCCTCGACCAGGCCGGCCAGGATCTGCCTGGCATCCGGATCGAGGTCACCGGCCCCTGGGCGCCGTACTCCTTCGCGATGCCACCGACCGCGTCGACAGACCCGGGCGCGGACGCAGGCGCAGGCGCGGATGCAGATACAGACCCGGACCCGGACGCAGGCACAGGTACGGACGGCGGCGCAGGTACAGATACAGACGCGGGCGCAGGTACAGGTGCCGACGCGGACGCGGGCGCAGATACAGACGCCCCTGGCGCACGATCATGACCCCCACCGAACGACACGAGCCCCTGCCCGACCGGCAGGTCGCCCTCGTCGACCTCCTCGACCGGCTCCTGGCCGGTGGCGTCGTCATCACCGGTGACGTTGTCCTGTCCATCGCCGACATCGACCTCGTACGCATCTCCCTGCGTGCCCTCATCACCTCCGTCACGGCCTCCGACGCCCCCTTCGCTCTCGGGGGCCGGCCATGACCGGCGATCATGCCCCGCGAGAGCCGCGCCCCGACCTCGAAGCGCCCGGAGCCCCCCTCGCACACGCCTTCCGGCTGCTTCAGGCGCCGCCGGAAACACCCGGCGTCACGCGGCCCCCGGCCCACCGCATGCGCACCGACCCCGAGACCGTCGGCGAAGACCTCCTCAAGCTCGTCCTCACCATCGTCGAGCTCCTGCGCCAGCTCATCGAACGCCAGGCCTTGCGCCGGGTCGACGCGGGCGACCTCACCGACGCACAGGAAGAGGAACTCGGAGCGACTCTCCTCGCCCTGCACGACCGCATGACCGACCTGTGTGCCGAGCACGGCTACAGCCTCGAAGACCTCAACCTCGATCTCGGCCCGCTCGGGCACCTCCTCCCCCCGGCGAACTGACCCCGCGAGCTGACCGCGCGGCCTGACCCCGCGACTCGGCAAGGCCTCCCGGTTCCCCGTCGCCTCCCGATTCCCCCCGTCGACGGGCTGTGGCTCGCCACGGGGAGCACGCGCAGAGGAACGGCTTCCCCTCGAGTGCGAGGGGGGAGCCGTTCCTCTGTCTGCGTTCGGCGTGTCACTTGCGGCGCGCGAACAATCGGTAGACCGCGAGGAGGATGATCGATCCGACGATGGCGGCGACCCAGGTGGAAAGCTCGAAGAATCCGTCGACGGATTCGACGTCGAAGAGAACCTTGCCGAGCCATCCACCGAGCAGGCCGCCGGCGATGCCGATGAGTGTGGTGAGGATGATGCCGCCCGGGTCCTTCCCGGGCATCAACATCTTGGCGATGATGCCCGCGAGAAGCCCGAGGAGGATCCAAGCAAGTATGCCCATGATTCCTTCCTGTCTCGTGCGGTGGAATGTTCGTCCGTGCGGCTTGTTTACCGTCCCGGAGTTCGTAAACCCCCGCCCAAGCCGTCAGATCAGGGAAGTTTGTCCTTCCCCTTCTCCTTCATGTGCCGGGCCTTGCCACGCGTTTCCAGCGCCCCGCCCTTTGCCGCCAGCTTCTCGTTGCCCATCGCGTGTGCGGACTTCCTTACGGCCTTCCCGGCCACTTCCTCCAACTGCGCCTTCGCCTTCTCCCACGTACTCATGGTCGTCCTTTCCCGAGCCTTTTACGGTTGGCCCGCGCCGTGCCCTACACCGCGTACGGCAAAGCTGTCGGCAGCAGCCTGCGCAGCGCCCGGCGCATGGCGCGGCGCACTCCCCACGCCATCAACCGAAGACCCCATCTCGTCATTCGGATGAAGGTCCGGCGCATGAGAGCCCGGGGTGTCCAGCGAGTGAGCACCCTTCTTCTTCGCCGGGGGCGCCGGTGGTGCCCTCTTCCGAACTTCACGAATAACTCCTGCCACCGGCAGGGCACCGGAGCGTACTCAGCCCGAGGAGAAATCCCTGCGGCTTTCCATGTCTATCTGTGCGTCTTCGCCTTTGGTTCGATTTCAAACATCGATGACGCTGCCACCGGGCCCGTCACGCCTCCGGCCGGGGCGCGCCTTCGCGTCGATCAAGCCCCGGCCACGAGCGCCCACGCGGGTCATCAGTACACCCGGGCAGGCCGCCAGTCAGGCCGACGACTGCTGAGGCCGACCACACGGTCGAGCAGGGGCGCACCGTCCGGTACCGCGACGACGGGCCCGAAGAACCCCTCGCCGGAGTCGTCGTCGGCCGGAGTCAACAGAGCCTCGGACACCCTCAGCTCCTCCTCGCTCACGCCGTACGCCTGACCGGTCGCCCGCGCCAGGTCCCAGCCGTGGATCAGCAGCTCGTCGAGCGCGATCCGGCCCATGACGGCCGCCGGCAGCTCGATCCCGCCCGCCTGCGTGTCCCCCTCCCATGCGCCCGGCTCACGCCAGGCCGCGGCCAGCTCGTCCAGCGCCTCCGGCAACGCGGTCCGCCAGTCGTCCGTCAACACCGGCCGGGACGCACCGGGCGGCGTCCCGGTCGTCGCCCCGAACCTCTTGAGCGCCGCGTCACGAAAGGCGACGCTCAGCCCGGCGACGTGAGCGAGCACCTCCCGCACCGCGTACTCAGGACAGGGCGTCGGATCTCCGAGCCGCCCATCGTCGATACCCGCCGCCAGCCGTGCGACGCGCTCCGCGGCCGCCCCCAGGTCGATCGGCCCCATACGTGAAGTGTTCTCCATGCAGGGCAGACCGCCGGGCTACCCGAAACTCACCGGTCTCCGGCCGGCTCGGGTGGCCTTACGGCGCGGGGAGCCCCTCGGCGGCGTCGAACGCCGGCGCGAGCGGGGCCAGCGCCGCCTGGAGCCGGTCGGCCAGTGAGCCGGAGACGATGACCAGTCCTGCGGCGCCGGGGCTGGCGGCGGCCTCGGGGTTCCCGATCGGCTGGAGCCAGCCTTCCAGGGCGATGCGGACCGCGGCCGCCACGCCGGCCGCGAGTACGCGTGCTGTGGGCGATTCGGTGTCGCCGAGGCGTTCGGCGAGCACCGTGGTCAGAGGGGGTTCGATGTCGGCGGAGGCGTCGAGGAACGCGTCGAGCAGAGTGGCCCGGGTGGTGATCAGGAGCAGGGCCCGGAGTTCGCGGTCACCGGCGTACGCGTACTGCTCGACGACTGCTTCGGTGACGGCGTCAGCGAGGCGCGTCCCCGTGGGCCGGGCCGCGACCGCCGCCGCGATACGCGCCTCCCGGTCCGCGGTGACGGCGGAGACGATCGCCTGCTCGCGGCTGGCGAAGTAGTTGTTGTAGGTGCGCGGCGAGACCCCGGCCGCCTCGGCGATGTCCTCGACCCGCACCTGATCGGGCCCGCGCTCCACGGCCAGGCGCAGGGCCGCCTCGCGGAGCGCCGCGCGCGTGGCCTGTTTCTTCCGTTCCCGCAGCCCTGCTGGTGGTGTCGTCACGCTGTCAGCGTTCACCGGGCCGAGACCGGCACCGGGCCGAGACCGGCACCGGGCCGAGACCGGCACCGGGCCGAGACCGGCACCGGGCCGAGACCGGCACCGGGCCGAGACCGGCACCGGGACCGGACCGACGGAAAGGGCAAGGCATCACCATGCGAGCAAGAGGAATGACCTACGACACCGGATTCGTCCTGCACGGTCGGACATCCCGTGACCACTTCGACCCCGCGGTGGTCCGGCGCGAACTCGCCATCATCCGCGACGACCTGCACTGCAACGCCGTCCAGATCATCGGCGGCGATCCGGAGCGACTGGAGCTGGCCGCCGGCGCAGCCGCGGAACTCGGACTGGAGGTGTGGTTCTCGCCCTACCCGCTGGAGCTGGATCCGCGGCAGATCCTCACCCTCTTCCGTGACTGCGCCGAGCGAGCGGAACGACTCCGGCAGCAAGGCGCCACCGTCGTGTTCGTCGCAGGTGTCGAGCTGAGCGTGATGAACCACGGATTCCTCTCCGGTCAGAGCCCCGAGGAGCGAGTCGAGCAGCTCATGAGCCGACCCGAGCGGCGGGCTGAGGCCCTGCGCGAACTCGGCGTGCGCTTCAACGCGTTCCTCCGCGACGCCGCCGCCGACATCCGTGAACGCTTCCATGGCCGGCTCACCTACGCGTCCATTCAGTTCGAGCAGGTCGACTGGACCCCCTTCGACATCGTGACGTACGAACTCATCCGCTCCTCCGAAGTCGCCGACCGGTTCAGGGAAGCGGTGCGCACCCTCGCTCAGGACCCGAAGCCACTCGCCATCACAGGCTTCGGCACCGCGGCCTACCGCGGCGCCGGAGACCGCGGCGGACGAGTGCTGGAAGTCGTCGAGCACGATCCGCTGACCAAGGCCCCCACGCGACTGAACGGCATGTACGAGCGCGACGAGGCCGGTCAGGCCACGTACCTGAGCGAACTGCTGGAGGTCTTCGACAGTGAGGGCGTGGACAGCGCGTTCGTGTTCCTGTTCGCCCTGTCCGGCTACCCGCACCGCCCGGACGGCGACCCGAGGGACGGCCTGGACCGCGCCGGCCTCGGCATCGTCAAACTCCTCGAAGGGCGCCACGGACACACGTACCCCGACATGGAATGGGAACCCAAGGCCGCCTTCGCGGCGGTGGCGGAGCGGTATCGGAGGTGACCGGGCACCGCGTGCCCGACCAGGACCGTCCGGCACCTCACCCGGTGATCTGACGGCCGGGCTTGGCCCGGCACCTACGATCGACGAATGACGATCAAGTACGAGTGGCGCGGCGACTTCGAGAACGCCGCGCTCAACGCGCTGCACGCTGACGGCTTCGGCCATCCGGTCGGTCGGACGGACTGGCGAGAACGACTCGACCGCCACAGCCTCGGCTGGGTCTGCGCCTGGGAAGACGGCTCACTGGTCGGCTTCGTCAACGTGGTCTGGGACGGCGGAGTTCACGCCTTCATCCTGGACACGGTGGTCGCCCGGACACGTCAGGGGACAGGCATCGGCGCCGCCCTGGTCGCGGCCGCGGCCCACGAAGCCCGTGCCGCGAACTGCGAATGGCTCCACGTCGACTTCGAAGAACACCTGAGTTCCTTCTACTTCGACGCCTGCGGCTTCAAGGAGACGACCGCCGGTCTGATCGCCCTGTGACACCGCTCGCCGATCCGCTCGCCAGGGCCGGCCGGAGGGCTGGACAGGCCAGGAGTCGGCCGGCGGCAGCCGGGACGATCGGCAGGAGGGCGTACGGGCCGGTCGTCGCGGACGGATGGCCAGGGCAGCCGGCCGGGAACACGCGGGGGCCACGTCCCGGTCAGCCCAGCGGGTCCACCCGTCCGAGCATCTCCGCGAGCGGCGTGCCGGTCCGCGCGGCCGCGATGCGGCGGGCACGCAGCTGAGCACGGGTACGGGGACGGAACTTCGGTTCCCGTCCACAACCGCACGCTTCGAAGCCCTCGTAACGCAGCCCGGCGTCGAGGACCGCGGCGACGACCGTCCACGCCTTCCGATTGCTCCGGCGAGGCGCCGCGAAGTCGTGGCCGGCACACAGCAGCGGAGCGGCGCATCGCGGGCATGTGTGCTGGGTGTCGCCGGGATGCCGTTTGAAGCTGATCCGGCACGATACGCACGCATAGTGCAGCTTGTAGTGGACGAACGCGTAGGTGCACATGAACCGACCATACTGAAGGACGTGATCGCCAGGAGCGTGTACGGGAAACGGCGTTGCTTCCCGTGAGGTGGCCGTGGATGCCGGCTGCCCGGAGGCGGTGGAGATGGTCGACGTCGTGTTGAGGCTGTCGGTACGCGATCTGGTGTCGGCGGATCTGGCGTACTGCGGGTGGTCGGGGTCCGAGCAGCATTTGGTCGGTGTCGCGAGGCCGTTGGAGCGGGCCCGGCTGGGGGAGGTCGACTACCTCGCGGTCCGTCCCGCATCGGGCATCCCCGTGGCGAAAGGCGGGATCGACTACCGCGCCAAGGAAGGCGTCGGCACTCTGTGGCAGCTTGCGGTCCATCCCGCACTGCAGTCCTGCGGGATCGGCACGTTCCTCATGGAGGCCGCGGAGCAGCGCATCAGGAACCGTGGCTTGCGGCAGGCCGAGCTGGGCGTGGAGGAGAACAACCCCCGGGCTCGGGCGCTCTACGAACGACTCGGCTACGTGGCGTTCGACCGTCAGCCCGACTCGTGGGACGAGCAGGCCCCCGACGGATCCTTGCGCCGATACGAAACGATGCGCACGTTGATGCGCAAGGACCTCTCTTAGGTCCGACCGCATGCGCTTCCGCCGCCCGCCCGCTCACACGCGGAGAGTGTGTGGCGAACCGGATGCCGGAGACCGTGCAGGCCGGGGAGCGGCGGGGATGATCCACCGGATCGCCGCGACGACCGCGTGTCCGCCGGGGCGGGCGAGGGGCAGCAGCAGACGGGTGGTGTACGGGAGGTCAAGGTGGGCCCGCACCGAAGCGGGCAGGAGCTCGACCGCCGCTGCCGCCAGGAACGCGTAGGGCAGCCGAGCGGGCCAGGGCAGCGGAGGGTGGGCCAGCAGGTAGCGGGCCGCCGCACGCGACTGGGCGGTGGCGCGCAGTTCCGGACGGTACTCCGCGAGCCGCGCCGTCAGCCCCGCGGTGGTTTCCGGCGGGTCCACCACCCCGAGCCGGTGTCCGACCCGGGCCATGTCGGCGACGTAGCCGTCTGCCTCCCGCGGAGGCAGCGGGCGCCTTCCGTAGCGTTGATGGGCGCTGAGGAAACAGGCGGTCTCGGCCGCGTGCACCCAGGCGAGCAGATGCGGATCGGAGGCCCGGTACGGCACGCCCTCCGGTGTACGCCCCCGCACCGCGCCGTGGACGTGGCGCACGCGGCGTACCGCCTGCTCCGCGTCCTGCGCCGTACCGAACGTCGTGACCGCCAGGAAGGTGCTGGTGCGTTGGAGCCGCCCCCAGGGGTCGCTCTCGAACCCGGAGTGCGCGGCGACCGCCGCCATCGCGACCGGGTGGAGCGACTGCAGGAGCAGCGCGGCGAGCCCGCCGACGTACATCGCCGCGTCTGCGTGCACGACCCGCACCGGACGGTCGGGGCCGAACCATCGTGGGCCCGGCGTTTCGTGGATGCGGGCCCGCTTCTCGTGCGCGGTGGGGCCCGCGACCCGGTGCAGCAGCGCCTCACCGGCCCGCTTCCGCAGCTCGCCGACACGCGGTGGGGTCCAGAGCACCCCTCCAGTGTGCGTCAGGAGGTCACGAGGCCGGCGCTTCACCGAGTCAGCCGCAAGCTGCCATGCACTGGCGAGGAGTCCGTTTCGCCCGTCCAAGCCCCCCGCGCGCGCCGGAGAGGAGCGCCCTCCCCTCCGAATGTAACGCTTGCTACATTTCCATACGTGACGAATCCCATCCGCACCGCCCGCTGGCTGATCCTTGTGATCAAGCTGCCCGCAGACCCGTCCCGGCACCGCGTCGCGGTCTGGCGGGAGCTCCGCAAGATCGGGGCGCTGTCGCTGGGCCAGGGCATCTGGGCGGTGCCGCAGGTGCCCGTGTTCGCCGACGGAGTGCGGCGCGCCCTCGAACTCACCGACGCCGCGGGCGGCCAAGGCATGACGCTGGAGGCGAACGGCCGCTCGGAGCAGGACGCGACACGTCTCCAGGAGATGTTCACCGCGGCCCGCTCGGCGGACTGGACGGAATTCCTCGCGGACTGCGGCAAGTTCGAGGACGAGATCGCCAAAGAGATCCGCCTCGCGAAGTTCACCCTCGCCGAGCTGGAGGAAGAGGAGCAGAGCCTGGAACGGCTGCGTCGCTGGCACCGCGACCTGACCGCCAGGGACGTCTTCGGCGCCCCTGAAGCAGCCGAGGCGGGGGAGCGGCTCAAACGGTGCGCCGCCGTCTGCGAGGACTACGCCGAGCTTGTGTTCGGCGCACTGCACGCCGACGACCAGGACCCGTCATGACGACCGCACCCATAGCCCCGGCCGCCGCCCCGAAGCGGGTCATGTGGCCTCTGTACGCGGCCGGGTTCACCACCGCCTTCGGTGCCCACGGCATCGCCGCCAACCTCGGCGGATTCTCCGGGGACGCCGTCACCTCCCTCCTCGTCCTGGGCGGACTGCTCGCCCTGTACGACGGCGCCGAGGTTCTGCTCAAGCCGGTCTTCGGATCGCTCGCCGACCGGATCGGCGGCAAACCCGTACTCCTCGGCGGCCTCGTCGCGTTCGCCGGCGCCTCCGCGTTGTACGCGATCGCCGACAGCCCGGGCTGGCTGTGGGCCGCCCGCCTCGGCCAAGGTGCCGCGGCCTCCGCTTTCTCGCCTTCGGCCTCCGCCATGGTCGCCCGCCTCAACCCGGCCGCCAAGCGCGGGCGCGCGTTCGGCAGTTACGGCTTCTACAAGTCCATCGGGTACACGCTCGGCCCGCTTCTCGGCGGAGTCCTGATGTGGGCCGGCGGACTGCGTCTCCTGTTCACGGTGATGGCCGTGTGCGCGGCGGCCGTCGCCGTGTGGGCCGCGGTCACGGTGCCCGTCGTGCCCCCGCTGCCCCGCGAACGCCAGACCGTGGCCGACCTCGCCCGACGCCTGGCCGACCGATCCTTCCTCGCCCCGACCGCCGCGCTCGCCGCCGCCACGGCCGCGCTCTCCGTCGGCGTGGGGTTCCTGCCCGTCTCCGGGGCCGCGGCCGGCCTCGGCACGCCGGCGACCGGCGCCGCCGTGTCCGTCCTGGCCGCCACGGCTGCCGTCGTCCAGCCCAAGGCCGGCCGGGCACTGGACGCGGGGCGCCTGACCACCCGCACAGGACTGCTCACCGGGCTTCTCCTCGCGGCCGTCGGGGTCGCGGCCGCCACCCTGCCGGGCGTGATCGGCGTCCTGACCGCCGCCGCCCTCATCGGCACCGGCACCGGGCTGATCACCCCGCTCGGCTTCGCCGCCCTGGCCGCCTCCACCCCGCAGGAGCGCATGGGCCAGACCATGGGATCGGCCGAACTGGGCCGCGAGCTCGGTGATGCCGGCGGCCTCCTGCTCGTAGCCGGAGTCGCCACCCTCTCGACCCTCACCTTCGGTTATCTGGCACTCGCCGCCCTGCTGGCGGTGGGCCCGTTGCTCGCTCTGGCACGTCGGCCCCGCACCGTACGAGCGGCGGAGTAGCTCGGAAGGCGTGCGTGTTCCGGCGGGACACGTGCGCGTTCCGGCGTGAAAGACGCATGAATCCGTCGAGAACGGTCACCTGCAGGGCTATGGACAGGACCCGCCGCGCGCTCGCGGCAGGAACCGTGGTCGTGATCACGGGCGCGTCGAGTGGCATCGGCCGCGCCGTCGGCCTCGCCTTCGCGCACCTGGGCGCCCGGCTCGTTCTCGCTGCCCGCAGCGCCGAGGCCCTGAGCCAGGTGGCCCGCGAGTGTACGGCCGCACACCCGCAGGCCGAGGCGGTGGCCGTGCCCGCCGACGTCACCGACGCGGACGCGGTGACCGGGCTGGCGGACACGGCGCTCGCCCGGTACGGCCGCGTCGACGTGTGGGTGAACGCGGCCGGAGTGGGAGTCCTCGGCCGCCTCGACGCGGTGCCGCCGGCCGACGTCCTTCGTTCATGGGAGGTCAACGTGCTGGGGACCCTCCATGGCGCCCGGGCCGCCCTCCGCGTGATGCGCGGCCAGGGCCGCGGCGTGCTCATCGACGTGTCATCCGTCCTCGGAGGTGCCGTCACGGCGCCCTACACGGGCGCGTACGCCGCCGCCAAGGCCGCACTGGTCGTGCTCGACGAAGTGATGCGGCAGGAGCTGATCATCAGCGGTGACCATGACGTCGCCGTCTGTACGGTGCTGCCCGCCGGCGTCGACACCCCGTTCTTCCAGCACGCCGCGAACCACACGGGCCGCCGCGTGCGCACCCTGCCCGCCGTCGCGACTCCCGAACGAGTGGCACGCGCCGTCCTGCACACAGCGGCCCGACCCCGAGCGCGCGTCGTCGTCGGCCCCGGCGCACGGCTCCTGCCGTGGGCCCGCGTCCTGGCGCCGGGCCTGGTACGCGGCCTGATCCGGCGCCTTACCGAGCACCGGTACCTGGGTGCTCCGGGGACCGTGCCGGTCACCACCGGCACCCTGTACGCCCCGTCCGGCGCCACAGCCGCGGTCTCCGGCGACCGGCACGCAGCGGCCCGCACAGCGGCACGCCGGGCGTTTGCCCTGGCCGCCGCCGGAGCCGTGGGAGCCCGCTTCATCGCCACCCGCTCACGCACCCGCGTACGTACAGGCTCACGCACCCGCGTACGTACGGGCTCACGCACCCGCGTACGTACGGGCTCACGCACCCGCGGACGTACAGGCTCACCCACCCACGTACGCATCCGCCCACGTGCGCGCGTAGGCACCGGTTCACCCACTCTCGTACGCCTTCGCCCACGCGCGCGCGTCCGCATCGGCTCACCCACCCGCGTACGCATGCGCCCGCACATCCCCGCGCGCCGTCTCTCACGCTGCCGCTAAGGAGACCTCGATCATGGCCCAGTGGAACCGGCTCATCGAAGCCCCGCCCGACGCCGTCTGGGAAGTCCTGAGCGACGGCCGGTCGTACGCGCGGTTCGTGGTGGGCACGCACGAATCCTGGGAGCAGGACGGGCAGTGGCCCGTCCCGGGCGCGGAACTCGGCTACACCCTCAAGCTCGGACCATGGTCCTACCGGGGGCGGACCCTCTCCCGCCTCTGCGAACCGACCCACCGTCTCGAACTGGAGGTGCATACGGACGTGGGCAGCGCGCGCGTCGCCTTCCGCATCGAGCCCTGGGGCGACGGAACCCTCGTCCTCGTCGACGAGCATCCCCTGCGCGGGCCCGCGGCACGCTGGCACAACTCGGCCGTCGACGCACTCATGCGCTGGCGCAACCGCAAGATGCTCGACCGACTGGCCCACGTCGTGGCGTCGACGAGGGAGAAGACCCATGGGCGAGCCTGACGCGGTGGTCGTCGGTTCCGGCCCCAACGGCCTGGTGGCCGCCAACCTCCTTGCGGACGCCGGATGGCAGGCCGTCGTGGTGGAGGCCCGGGAGGCGCCGGGAGGTGCGGTGCGCAGCGACAGGGGCGTCCACCCGGACTACGTGCACGACGTGTTCAGCGCCTTCTACCCGCTGGCCGCCGCCTCTCCCGTCATCCGGAACCTCCGGCTCGACCGGTACGGACTGCGCTGGAGTCACGCCCCTGCGGTCGTCGCACACCCCCTCGCCGACGGCCGCTGCCCGGTCCTCAGCCGCGATCCGGAGCGGACCACCGCGTCGCTGGCCGCCTTCGCGGCTGCCGACGCCGCCGCGTGGGAGCGCCTGCACCGCCTGTGGCGGCGCGTCGGCGACGACCTCGTCGCATGCCTCTTCACGCCGTTCCCGCCCGCCCGCGCGGGTCTTCGGCTCGTGGCCCGTACCGGCCCCGAAGAAGGCCTCCGGCTGCTGCGCACCATGCTGCTGCCCGCCCGCCGTTTCGGCGAGGAGCACTTCGCCGGCGACGGCGGCAGACTGCTGATCGCCGGCAACGCGCTCCACGCCGACCTTGCTCCCGAGTCCGCCCTCGGCGGAGGCATGGGCTGGCTGATGTGCATGCTCGGCCAGGAGCACGGCTTCCCCGTCCCCGTCGGCGGCGCGGGCCGGCTCACCGACGCCCTCGTCGCACGGCTACGCGACCGCGGTGGCGTGCTGCTGTGCAACCGTACGGTGACCCGCGTCGTCATCCGCGACGGCCGCGCCGTCGGCGTCCGCACCGACGACGGCACGGAGATCCCCGCGCGCCGGGCGGTCCTCGCCGACATCCCCGCCCCCCTCCTGTACGAGCGTCTCGTCGACGAGCAGCACCTGTCGGCGCGGCTCCGCGTCGACCTGCGGCGCTTCCAGTGGGACTTCGCCACGGTGAAGGTGGACTGGGCCCTGTCCGGCCCGATCCCATGGGAGTGCGCGGACGCCCGCGCCGCCGGAACCGTCCACATCGCCGAAGGCCTCGACGCACTCACCCGCTTCGCGGCCCAGCTCGCCATGGAGCAGGTACCGGACGTCCCCTTCACCGTGCTCGGCCAGATGACCACGGCCGATCCCCACCGCTCACCCACCGGCACCGAATCGGCCTGGGGCTACACCCACGTCCCGCAGCACATTCGCCGCGATGCGGGAGACCAGGACATCACCGGCCGCTGGGACGAGCGCGAGAAGGAGGCCATCGCCGGGCGGGTCGAAGCGGGGATCGAGCGCCTCGCCCCAGGCTTCCGCGCCTCGATACGCGCCAGGCGCATCCTCGCACCGACCGACCTCGAGCGGCTCAACCCCGCCCTCGTAGGCGGCGCCATCAACCAAGGCACCACCAACCTTCACCAGCAACTCGTCTTCCGCCCCCTCCCCGGCACCGGCCGCCCCCGCACCCCGATCCGCGCCCTCTACCTCTGCTCCGCCACCACCCACCCAGGCGGCGGCGTCCACGGAGCACCGGGCGCCAACGCGGCCCGCGCCGCCCTCAGAACACCCCACATGCCCCGTCGACGCCACTGAGACCGATCATGCGTACCGCGCGACGCTCCGCACTACCTGCCAACGGAACCGTCAGCCTGCTCACGGAGGATGTCGGCATGACCGGCATGGCGAGCCGTCTCCTCGATCATGTGCACCAGCACCCACCGCATCGACCGCACGATGCCCGCCTTGCCGGCCGGCCGCGCACACAGATCGTCCAAGTCGCCACAGCGCTCGATGATCTCGTTGGACCGTTCGATCACACCGCGATAGGCGGCGAGTAGACCATCCGCGCCCTCGTCCTGGAAGATCTCCATCCCGAACTCCGGGTGCTCGACATCCGCACCCTCGAAGGCCCAGGCGAACCAGTAGACCTCTGCCGCCGTCAGGTGCTTGACCAGGCCGAGAACACTGGTGCCGGAAGGCACTCCGGGAGTTCGCCCCCGCACGTCGTCAAGCCCCTCCGCCTTCGCGGCCACGGCTTCGCGGACGTAGTTCAGGAACGCGACCAACGTCGACTTCTCGTCGGAGTTGCTGTCCGGAGGGCCTACGTCGCGGCGCTGTTGCGTCTCTGTCATCGGGGCACAGTAACTTGATCTACTTTCGAAACGCAGCGAGTTCGGGCAAGCCCCGCTCGCTTTGCCGAGCACGACCGAGCCCCGAGACCCGAGACCCGAGCCCCGAGACCCGAGACCCGAGCCCCGAGACCCGAGCCCCGAGCCCCGAGACCCGAGACCCGAGACCGTGCACTGCCCGGAGTCCGAACTACGCAAGGGCGCACGGGCCTGGACATCGCCTTCCAGAGGGAAGGCGATGTCCAGGCCCGCTCCTCAGCGCCCCGGTCCCCGGGTTCTCACACCCCGGCCGTCACACCCCGGCCGTCACGCCCCAGCGCTCGCGCCGGACCGCTCGACGGGGATCCACAGCTGGGAGTCCGTCTCCGCGCCGATCTCCACCGGCTGCGTCCGCAGCAGCTCCGGACCCGGCCGGCTGGCGTACGGGTTCGAGGGGAACCACTGCGTGAACACGTCCCGCCACAGCTCCTGGAGGGCGCTCGGGTACGGCCCGTGGTTGTCGAAGACCGCCCAGGTTCCGGCCGGCACGTCGAGGGCGTCAAGCTCGTCCGCGGCAGCCTCCGGGCCGGTGACGACGCCGATCCAGTAGTCCACCTCCGCGCCCTCCTCCCGGCTGTCGGTCAGATGGACCACCGCCGACAAGACCCCCTCCGGCTGCCCGTCGGCCAGCTCCTTCATCCGTACGATCGCCTGCCCGTCCAGGCTTTCCACGTGCGCGGCGGCCGCCGCGTTGACCCCCTCGTGCACGAGGGGCACCCGCGCCTTCCTGCCCACGACCCGAAACGCTTCCTTCTCCACGATCCGATACCGCATGGTCGTACTCCCTTCGACGACGACACGGAAGGACATGCGCGGCTGCGCCGTGAGCGTCGCACCCGTACGCCGGGCTTCACCCGGCCCGATGCCGTGCACCGACCGGAACGCCCTCGCGAACGCCTCACCCGACCCGTACCCGTACCGCACGGCCACATCGAGCAGCGTCCGCTCCCCGCCCAGCACCTCGGCCCCGGCGAGCGTCATGCGCCGGCGCCGTACGTACACGGAGAGCGGCATCCCGGCGAGGGCCGAGAACAAGCGCCGGAAGTGGTATTCCGACGTCATCGCGATCCGAGCGACCTCGGCGACGTCGACCTCCCGGCCCGCTTCCGCTTCGAGGCAGCGCTCGATGTGGTCGAGTGCCTGGTTGAGCTGCTCCAACACGGGGTGCGTGTCCTTCCTTCTGATGTCTTCACCGTAGGAAGCACCACCCTTCCAGGACCCGACGATCGGTGCCCGGAACGATCGGGTCCACAGCCATCGCCGTGACGTCCGGTCGCAAGACCCCGTAAGAAATCGTTTGGCGGACCACGACGGCCACTGTTACGTTTCCGAAGGCCGTGCGAGAGAACAAGGAGGTGGTACCCGTGAACGTATCGACATGGGTGCTCTCCTCCGGAGTCACGGTCGGGCGATAGGTCGTCCGGGAGCACCGTTCAGCAGCGCTCCCGAAAGGCACGACGATGGCCCTTCACTTCATCTCCGAGCAACGCCTCGACGACAACGTCATCGAACGCGAGTTCGCCCTCGGTGAGATCCCCGGCACCCTCTGGACCCCCGAATCCGCCGCACCGGTCCCGCTCATCCTGATGGCCCACAACAACGGCCTGCCGAGGACGGCAGCCCGACTCGTGGCCCGGGCCCGGCACTCCGCCGCATCCGGCTACGCAGTGGCCACCATCGACGCCGCCGGGTGCGGTGACCGGCCCCGTTCCGCCGCCGACGAACAGGCCCGCACCGACCTACGCCAGGCCATGCAGGCCGGCGAGCCCGTCGACGAGATCCTCGAATCCCTCGTCGACTCGCTGGTGGAAGCAGCGGTCCCTGAATGGCGGACCACCCTGGACGCCCTCCTCTCGCAACCCGACATCGACGGCCCGGTCGGCTACTCGGGCTGGACCGCCGTCGGCATCCACCTCGCCGCGGTCGACCCACGCATCGCAGCCGCCTGCTTCTTCGCCGGCGGCCACGTACCCCGCGCCCAGCGCGAGGAAGCCCGGCAGATCACCATCCCTCTGCTCCTGCTGCTCCAATGGGACGACGAGGGCAACCCCCGCCGGCGTGCCCTCGACCTGTTCGACGCCTTCGGCAGCAAAGAGAAGACGCTCCACGCCAACCTGGGCGGCCACGTCGGCACACCCTGGTTCGAAGTGGAGGACGGCAACCGCTTCTTCGACCGCCACCTGAAGTGAGACCGGCCCACCGAACCGGCATCGGCCGGTAAACCGTGAAGGGGGCCGGGACGCTACTCACCGACGGCGACGTTGCTCACCGGCAGTGGCGCCGCTCACCGAGGACGTGTCCCGGCCCCCTCTGCCGCAGGCCCTTGCCGAGGAGGCAGGGGCCCGGACCAGCCGATTACGCGAAGCGCGCCGTTCTCGTAGCGATCACACCGTCAGCTCGGGCGGCCGGCTGCGGGTACGCGGCTCAAGCCGAGACAGGCGTACGGGACAGGGCCGTGCGCAGCGCGAAGACACCGAGCAAGCCACCCGCCGCGAACCGCTGAGCCGTCATCACGCGGGGCCTGGCAGCCAGAAACCCCGACACCCGTGCTGCGCTCAACATGATCACCGCGTTCACGGAGACACCCACGACGATCTGCACACCACCGAGCTGGAGCAGCTGCGCCCACGCCGGACCCGCCTGCGGATCCATGAACTGGGGCAGGAGCGCACCGTACAAGAGAGCGATCTTCGGGTTGAGCAGGTTGGTCAGGAGCCCCATCGAGAACAGCCGGGCGTCGGAGACGGGAGGCAGGTCCCCGGCCGGATCGAAGGGTGAGCGGCCACCCGGCTTGAGCATGTCCCACGCCAGGTAGGCGGCCCCGGCGAGCTTGACCACCGTGAACGCCAGCGGCACGGCGGCGAACAACGCCGACAGGCCGGCGGCCGCGGCCAGCAGATAGCACAGGAACCCCACGGCTGTCCCACTCAGACTGACCAGCCCGGCCCTGCGACCCTGCGTAATCGCCCGGGACGCGAGGTGGACCATGTTCGGTCCCGGCGTCAGCGCCATGCCCAATTCGACCAGGGCCACTCCACCCACCGCGGCCAGACTGATCACTGCCAACTCCCCCATTTGTTTGCCGCGCACCCGGTGCCCGGCAAAGGCGCCGCCCGGCGGCGACCTACGACTGCGACGCACCTGCACCGCCTGCGTCGCCCGCCTCAGGATACGGCCCTGCGGCTTCGACGCTCCGGTCGGTCCCAGGCGGCGGCATCACCGCCGCTATGACGCCGTCGCGGCGCGCGCTCAACTCGGCAATTCCTCTCTCCGAGGCATCCGGTGGCCGGGCCGCATTCTTTGGCCGATGGTGGTTGTGTGGTCCATCGAGCAAATCGGGCAACCTCGCCCACCGTCAGAGCCCGACGGTTGTACGCCCGCCGGGCTCGTCCGCCGGGCGGTGCATCGCCGAGGGCGGCACGACAGCCGCGTGGCCTCGGTACCGCGCTGGTGCCCTGGGCGACCGCCTTGTCCGCCCTTGCCGCCGCGATCGGCCTGTTCTTCAGCGCCACGGTGGCTTCCTCGAGCGTGGACGCCACACGCAGACAGCTGGACCAGGACGAGCGACAGCAGGCCGGACGGGTCGGCTACTGGACCGAGTCGGTCGACGATCTCACCGACACGATCATCATCGTGAACCGCTCGCTGGATCCGGTGACCAACGTCGAGCTGTGGTGGTACGCACCGGACGACTCGAACATCGACCCGGCCGAGCACGAGGACGTCTTCATGGCCTTCGCGACCATCCCGCCCTGCACCCGAATGGTCTTCGATCACCGTGCCGTCGACGAATACCTTCTGACCAATTTCGGAATCGCACAGGGCGGGGCCCCGCTCCGGGCGATCCAGTTCATCGACAGCGACGGGCGGCAGTGGCTGCGCAACGAGGCGGGCCTCCGTGCAGCGGAGAACGAAAGGGAGGATGGCCAGGACATCGGCGATCCGCCCGCTCGGCAGGAGCCCGCTGAGCACTGCGACAAATGAGCGCTCACAGATCTGGCGGACGGCCCGGTTGCTCAGGCTTCCTTGTCAGAGAACCTGGTCGCTCTGCGGCCCGATGTCCTTGATCCTGGTCGGAGTTCCCTCCGGGGCGAACGAGTGGCTGAAGGTGAAGGCGTGCGGCGTGGAGCCGTGGTCGCGGAGGTGTTCCAGCTTGGACACCCCGTCCTGCCAGGTGGGTATCACTCCGTCGGAGACCCACCAGAACACGTGATTCGGGTGTTCTGACCTCTCGAACCAGTCGTAACGCCTGTTCAGCGCCTCGCGGTGCAGACCGGTGTAGATGGCGTCGAAGGCGGGGCGCAGGTCGGTCCAGAGTGAGAGGGTCGTGGCCAGGGCGGTGGTTTCCACCGTGCGGCCCTTGCCGTACCAGGTCGGTACGGCGAACTCGCCCCATGCACCCCAGTCCAGGTCGAAATGTGTGCCCCGGGCGCCGTCTGCCGCTTCGGCATGGGCGAGGTATCCGGGGTGCCGGCTGATCTTTCGGTAGATGGCCTCGCCGCTCTCGTGGAGTTCGCGCGTGAGAGGTGCGGGATCGGCGAGAGGTGACTTCAGGACGCCGAATGTGTACAGCGCAAGACGGGGCATTCGTCTCTCCTTGATCGGGGTGCCCGGTGCGGACCCGGTTCGGCGGCTTGCCCGTGGGGGCGACGATTCGTGGGGCGTGGCCGACTCATCCCGTCGCGGGTGGCTCAGCCTGCATGAACTCCTTTGCGACCGCTGTCGATCGCCGAAGACCAGGTGACGGTAGCCGCCTCAACGGGCCCTGTCGAAGTTGCGTTTTCCCTGTCCAAGTGGCCTCCTGCATCGGTCATTGCGGGGGCTGGGGCAAGGGCTGGGGCGGTGACGGGCGGGCAGGCTGCGGGTACGTCGACACCTGGCAGGGCGAACAGCTCGGCGATGACGAGCAGTGGAGCCGGGACCTGGCCTGATCGGGTACCGCCGTCCTGACAAACGGCTCAAGCCGAGAAACCAACAAGCCGAGGTCGGGCTTCCGTACGTCCGAAGGACAGCACCTTCGCAAGCACCTCGCGCAGCTCGTCAATGCTCTCGGCCGGCACGTCGAGCACTGCCTCGATCTTCGCGTCCTCCAGCTCCAGGTCATCCAGGCAGCCGGGGTCCAGCGACACGGTGAGCGAGGTGTCCGTCAGAGCCACCTCGCGGACACAGCCATAGGCCGTGCACTGGTCCGGAGTCATCACGCAGTACGTGTCGAGCCCAAGCGAGATGTCCTGTGCGGACGGTTCACCGACAACGCTCGTGAACAGCAGGAAGAAGCCCTCACCCTCCTCCGCCACGCCGGCCTGCACCTCGCCGTCGACGTCGACCTCGGCCGCGATCGAAGAGGCGGTGAACCTGTATGTCATGTGCCGGTTCTACCAGGAACCCAGCGCACCCCATGCTCACCCCCTCCACGACAAGTGCTTGGGATACCTCTGTAAGAAGCGACGTCCGAGGGGCCCGCAGACGCTCCGGCGTCGTCGAAAGCTCAGCCGTGTCGAGGAAGTCGCCTCAGGCGGTGTCAGGCGGTGTCAGGCGGTGTCAGGCGGCGATGCGGCAGGCGGCCTGCGACGCGGCGATAGCCCATCTCGAAGTGTCGACTAGGAGCAACGAAGCCAGAACCGATGATCATTCAATGGCAGATCACCCTGCCCCGCATCGAGTTCGCAACGGCTTGGGGCCGAGCCACAACCTTATGAGGAGGCATGGCAGGATCGCGGCCATGTCTCTCAGCGTTCCCCGTCTGCGGATCGGCTCGACCGAGATCATCGCCCTCGCCGATGGTGAGGGCCCGTTCTTCTCCCCGCGTGCCGAGGCCTTCCCCGATGCCACCGCCGATCAGTGGGCCGAGGTCGACCGGTACGACCCGGGTGCGGTCGACGCCGAGGGGCGATGGCGGCTTCAGTTCCGTGCGTACGCGATCCGCAGCGACAAGGGCGTCATCGTCGTGGACGCGGGGATCGGCCCGGCGGACAGCCCGGCCGGCTCGTGGGCGCCGGTGCCCGGAGTGCTCCCCGAGTCGCTGGCCGCCGCAGGCATCGACCCGGCCGAAGTGGACACCGTGGTGCTCACGCATCTGCACACCGATCACGTCGGGTGGGCTGTCGTGACAGAGGCGGCCGTCCCGTCAGCGAGCGGGGAAGTGGACGGCAAGGCTTCGGCCGGCGATGCGCCCAGCGAACGCCGCCCCTACTTCCCGAACGCCGAATACCTACTACAGCGGGCCGAGTTCGACGCCATCGACGCACTCAACCCGCAGCTCCGCGAGAGCCTCACCGACCCGCTCCAGGCCGCGGGTCGGCTCCGGCTCCTCGACGGGGACACGACGCTACGCATCGGGCGTACGGTCGCCACGCCCGGTCATACGCCCGGACACCAGAGCGTGCTGATCGCCGACGGCCGCGAGCTCGCGCTCGTCACCGGCGACCTCCTGGTCCACGCGCTTCAGCTGCTCCACCCGGAACTCGCCTACGCGCACGAGGCCGACCCGGAAGCAGCCAGACACTCGAGGCAGCGCCTGCTCGCCCGTGAACCCGGCACCACGCTGCACCTGGCGACGCCCCACTTGACGGAGCCGTTCCTTTCAGCGTGATCACGGCCGTTCAGTACGAGGCCTGGTCGGGGGCCGGGTTGCGGCCGTCGGCCCATGAGGGCGTGCAGGCGCTCCGGCTTCGCGGTGGTCGCTTCGTCCCCGGCGGGAGCGGAGGCCGTGAGGCCGCGGAAGCCCACAGGTGCGGCGGAAGCCCACAGATGCTGTGCCCTTCGCCGACGGACCGTCCATGACCCCCGAGGTAATCGACCGCTCTGCCCTCCGGCGGCAGGATCAGACTGCACAAGCGGGCCGCCATCGAATCCCGTCGCAGCCATGAGGAGCACCCATGTCGGTCAAGTCCACTCCCGGCAATCAGATTTCCGTCGCCGAGGTCACCCGGGCAGTCGTGCAGGAGTTCCTTGCCGCTCGGCTGGCCGGCGATACGAGTCGACTCACCGCTGTGTTCGCCGATGAGGTCGACTGGCTGCTCGCCGAGAACCCCGCCGCCCCGTGGATCCGTCCCCGGTCCACCGCCGCCGAGTGCGCCGCCCAGTTCACGGAGCTGATGGAGCACACAGTGCCCGAGGACGCGCGAGCGTCGGTCGATGCCTTCCTCGTCGACGGCCGCGACGCCGTCCTGATGGGGCACGTGTCGGGGACCGTACGTGCGACGGGGAAGTCCTTCGAGGGGCCGTTCGCGCTGCGCCTCACCGTCGAGGACGGCAAGATCACCCGGCACCATCTTTACGAGAACAGCCTGTCGATTGCTGAGGCCTGCGCCGCGGGGACGAAGCTCAATGGGGAGGGGTGACCCGAGCTTCGTCCGATTGCATGCTGTTGTGCGGTAAAAGGGCAGGCCAGAGCGACGGATTTCAGATTGACCGGAGTTCCGGTAACGGTGATAGTGGCGCTCGCGGCCGCGTTCGTCCGGCCTGCTACGCCAGGGGTGGGGACTCTTGAACGACAACAAGCACGACGTGCGTGAAGACGTACGAGGGCGGGTCGACGCGCTCGTCGCCGTCGGCCGGTCAGCTGAGGCGCGGGCTATTGCGCGGGACGCGCTGGACGCGGACGGGCGGGACGCAGGGCTCCTCCTGGCGCTTGCCCTCGCGCACATGGCGGAGGACGACGATGAGCATGACGACGCTGCCGAGCGGGTCTTTCGCGAGGGGCTGGACGCATTTCCCGATGATGTAGGCCTGCTCGCCGGGTATGCGGAGCTCTGTGCCCGTACCGACGCGCTGGACCGGCCGGGGCGATACGCCCGGGGGCCGGTGCTGCTGGCCCGTCTTCGAGAACTCGCTCCGTATTCGCCGGAGTTGCTGCGGGCAGAGGCTGCGGGCAGCTCCGTTTCCACGACCGTCAAGAACAGTGTCTCGGTGCGGCGGGTGCAGTCGTTCGACGCGTCCCGCGCCTTCGCCGAAGCGCCGACGCCTCAGGCTGCCGCCGCTCAGGCCTCGCAGTGGGCCGCCGCGGCTCCGCGCGATCTGCGGCTGGCCGTGCTTGCGGAGACGACGGGTGCTCTCGCCGCCCCCGGCGGGAGCCGGTCACGCCTGCTGTTGCGCAGGGGGCTCGAGTACCGCTTCGTCATTGCCGTGGTCGTCGCTGTGCTGGTGATTGTGCGCGTGACCGTGCTGCCGGCGGTGCCGTACGGCGTGGCGACGGGAGCGGGGCTGCTGCTGGCGCTGCCGCTCCTCGGTCTCCGCAGGCAGCTGCGGGCCGCCCGTGAGCGGGCTGTCGAGCGGGTGGCCACCGCCGTCACGGAGACCGTATCCGGTGACGAAGCGGGCGGCGAGGGCGACGGTTTCGGGCCGCCGGAACTGCAGCCCGTACCGCGCGTCACTCCTCGCGAGTACGCGTTCGCCGGCGCCGGGCTCGCGCTCATGGTGGTCATCGGAGTCACGGCGTACGCCTCCTCCCTCGCCTATCCCCGCTACGACGTCGTGGCCCATGACACCTTCCGGGGCTTGAAGGGCTATGACCTGCGCGAGGAGTTCGATCCGTTCCGTGTGGTCTTTGACGGCACGCCGGAGGACTCGACGACCCGGGTGTACGTCGCCGAAGGTGCTGCTCCGGATGCCGCCGCCGAGTACTTGGTGGCCGTCGCGACCGGGGACTTCCACGAGATGCGGGAGTCGTACGTGTACGACGGCGGGATCATCCCCATGGATGCGGCGGGAGCGGGCGCCGTCCAGGACACCTGGGAGGCCGGGGCCGGCCCGTACGGCGGCTGGATGTGGTGCCTGCGGTACACCGAGGCGCCCACCGGCACGCCACGGGCGATGTGCGGGTGGGCGGACAAGGGCAGCATCGGCTTGGTCCTGTTCACGACGCCGGACGAGGACCGTGGAGCGGTCGAGGCGAGGGCCCGGTCCGTCGGCGCCGACTTCCTGCGGCCCGCCGCGGACTGACCCGGCCCGCCACTCGGCCCCGCCACGGCCCGGCGCGCCACTCGGCGCAGAACGTGAAACGGTTCGCCGACTTCCTCGGCGAACCGTCACGAAACGCGAAAGGTCGGGGCTAGCTGAGCGTCTTCACCGCAGCGGCGTCGTACGGCTTCAGCTCGTCGGTCCGGCCCGCCAGGACCTTCGCCGCCCATTCCGGGTCCTGGAGCAGGGCGCGGCCGATGGCGACCATGTCGAACTCGTCGCGCTCCAGGCGGTCGAGGAGGTCGTCGATGCCCTGAACCGGGGCGCCTTGACCTGCGAAGGCGTGGATGAAGTCGCCGTTGAGGCCGACCGAGCCGACGGTGATGGTGGGCTTGCCGGTGAGCTTCTTGGTCCAGCCCGCCAGGTTGAGGTCGGAGTCGTCGAACTCGGGTATCCAGTGGCGGCGGGTGGAGGCGTGGAAGGCGTCGACGCCGGCGGCGGCGAGCGGGGTCAGGATCGCCTCGAGCTCCTGGGGGGTCTCGGCGAGGCGGGCGTCGTAGGCGTCCTGCTTCCACTGCGAGTAGCGGAAGATCACGGGGAAGTCGGGCGAGACGCTCGCGCGGACCGCGGCGACGATCTCGGCGGCGAACTTCGTACGGGCCACCGGGTCGCCGCCGTAGGCGTCGGTACGGCGGTTCGTGCCCGCCCACAGGAACTGGTCGAGGAGGTAGCCGTGGGCGCCGTGCAGCTCGATGCCGTCGAAACCGATGCGTTCGGCGGCCGCGGCGGCCTCGGCGAAGGCGCCGATGACGTCGTCCAGGTCGTCCTGGGTCATCGCCTTCCCCGTGCCCTCGGTGCCGTCGGGGCGGATGCCGGAGGGGCCCATGGCCGGGGCGTCGGGGTAAGGGGCCTGGCCCTGCTGGCGCACCATGCCGATGTGCCACAGCTGCGGCACGATCGTGCCGCCCGCCGCGTGCACGGCCTCGGCGACCTTCGCCCAACCCGCCAGCTGCTCCTCGCCGTGGAACCGCGGCACGCGGTCGCTCTGCCCGGCCGAATCGTGGCCGACGTACGTCCCCTCCGTGACGATCAGGCCCACGCCGGCGGCGGCGCGGCGGGCGTAGTACGACTGCACGTCCTCGCCGGGGACTCCGCCGGGGGAGAACATGCGGGTCATCGGCGCCATCGCGATGCGGTTCGGGACGGTCAGGCCGTTCAGCGCGACGGGCCGGGACAGGATCTCGGCCGCGCGGGAGGCGGGGGACGCGGTGACGGTCACAGGGACGCTCCTCAGGGCTACTGCTTGACAACCTTGATGCTTGAGAACTTCATGCAATGGGGAGACGGTAGAGGCCGATGCTTGAGGTAGTCAAGCATTGCCGGATACAATGGCTCCATGACAGAAGCTCCCCGCGTCGACACCGCCCAGCTCATGGAGCTCCTCTCCGTGTCGCTCGGCGCCTACTACGGCGATTTCACCGTCGCTGCGGCGAGCGAGAACCTCACGGCGAGCCAGGGCAAGGCCCTCACCGTGCTGCGCCGCGGACCCGCCGCGATGCGCGCCCTGGCCGAGACCATGACCTGCGACGCCTCCAACATGACCGGCATCATCGACCGTCTGGAGAAGCGCGCCCTGGTGCGCCGCGAGCCCGACGCCTCCGACCGGCGCGTCAAGAACGTCATCCTCACTGCCGAGGGCGAGCGCGTCACCGACGCGATCCGCGCGAAGATGCGCACCACGCAGGCAGGCCTGGACGGCCTCGACGACGAGGACCGGGCCTCCCTGTACACGCTCCTGGAACGGGTCTTCGCCCCCCGGCCCACCGCCTGACCTCAGCCCCCGGCGAGGTGGCCTGCGCTTCGCCCGGCCGACGGCCGGCCTGGGCCACGCGCTAGCCTCGGCGGATGGTTTCTGTGCGGCATCCGAAGGTGATCACGCGCCACCGCGACGGGTGGATCCACGTCTACGTGGTCGAATCCGATGTTTACGGGGTGCTGGAGCCCGCCGCGGTGTTCCAGGCGCGCCCTGGGGACGAGGTCGTGGCCTCGGTGGTCCGGCCCGATCTTGAGCGAGTCGTGTACGCGACGCTGAACGGCGTCGTCTGCCTCGGGCGTGCCGGTGGCCTCGTGTGGAAGACGGACTTCGAACCGCGCTCCGACCGGCCCTACGGTCACGTGCCTGACTGTGCGCTGTCTCGGGACGGCCGGACCGTGTGGGTCTACCGACCCGACGCCATGGCGGGACGCGGGGGAGGAGACCGGTGGGTCGTCCACGACGCCGACACGGGAGCGGTCCTCGCCCGCCGGGAGCTGAAGGCAGTCGGGCATGCCGCCAACCACCACGTGCACCCGGCGGACGGCAGCATCTACCTCGACATCGGCGAGGGTCAGGACGGCGCCGTCATTCTGCGGGGTACGGTCGGGGTCGACGGTGAGGCCGAGTTCGTGACGTACCCCTGGTGGGACCGCTGCCTCATCGACCTGGCACCGGACGGCCGGCAGTTCATGACCGTCGACCACGGCCAGGCCGACGTCGCCTTCCATCACCACCCCAGCGGCGACGTGCTCTTCACACTGCCCGTCGAAGCCTTCGGCTTCGACCCGGAAACCACCTTCATCGAATGGAGCGGCGGCTACCTGACCCCCGACCTGGCCGTCGTCACCCTGGGCGGTGAGGGCCAGGACGAGGAGGAGTGGTTCCGCTGCCACCTGGTCGACGTGCGCACGGGCACGCTCAGCGGCGACTTCCCCGTCGAGACGGACAACGCGTACGAACTGGTTCCCCTGGGCGACGGCTCCTGGCTCACCAACGGTGCCGACGGCACTCCCGTCCGCTGGACGGGCCTTCCCGAGCGCTTCGGCTCGCGGAAGGGCGAACGTAACTGACTGCGGAGGCGGGCCGCTGACGGCACCTGGCCGTCTCGCCGCCGTCTTCATCTGGTCGGCCAGTCCGGGGCGGGATCCTCGGAGAACAAAGGGCGCAGGGCGCCGACCGCCGCGCCGATGCAGCTGTCCCGCAGTTCGATGCGGGTGCAGGTCTCTTGCGTCAGCCAGTCCACGCAGAGCACCTGGACGAACACGAGCCAGGCCTTCAGCGCCGCGGAGACGGCGGCGTGGGTGCGTTCGTCGGCGAGCGGGAGCACGCCGAGGAGGCGTGAGCGCAGGGCGTCCAGTTCGTCCGTCATGATCGTCTGGATGACAGGGTCGCCCGCCAGCACCCGGTTCGCGGCCAGGACGGCGTGGCGGTTGGCGATGAAGTAGTCGAGGTGGGCGTCCAGGCCTTGGGCGAGCTGCTCGACGAGTGTGACGCCGGGGTCGAACTCGGTCGCCTCCAGCAGCCGGTCCGACGCCTGCTGGTAGACCGCCGCGAACAGGGCGTGCTTGCTCGGGAAGTGCTGGTAGAGCAAGGCGCGGGATACGCCGGCCTGTCGGGCGACGTCCTCCATCAGGACGTCGTCGTAGGGGGCGGCGGAGAAGAGCCGGGCACCGACAGTGAGGAGTTGGGCGCGGCGGTCGGCTGGAGTCAGACGCTGGCGGGGCGGCACACCTCCATACTACTTGACACTCGTCTACTAGGGCGGGCTACGCTCAAGCTAAGTAGACACGCGTCAACTAGCAGGGGTGAAGTCATGGCCAAAGCGCTCCGGGTGTTCGCATGGGTGATGGGCCTCGCCTGCACGGCGATCGGGCTCTTCCACGTGGTCGGCGGCAACGCCGCGATCCCGGGCGAGGCCGACGCCGGCCCGACTTTGGACAGCCTGGGCCGGTTCTTCGGTGCGATCTTCGCCGGGTACGGCCTGGTCTGGCTCTGGGCGGCCCGGCAGGACCCCGTCCCGGCGAAGGTGGTGCGGTGGCTCGCAGCGGTGTTCCTGCTGGGAGGCGTGGGGCGGTTGCTCTCCCTGGCGGTGCACGGATGGCCGCACTCGTTCCAGGTGGTACTGACCGTGATCGAGCTGCTCTTCCCGCCCGTCTGGTTCTGGCTGGCGGACGCCGACGAGCGGGCATCCCGGAAGCGGCGGCCCACGGGCCCCCGGCAGCCAAACCGTCCCTGCCGGACCCTGCGTGACGGGCGGCCCTCCGGCCCGCCCGTCCGGACGTGATCCGGCCCCTGCCCTTCCGGAACACCGCTGGGGGCATGCGAGACGTCAGCTCAGACCACCGCGTGCGTAGGACTTGCCCGGTCGATCATGGCTGTGGGCTGTCGGGGACGATGCCAGGGTGGGCATCATCGTGAAGTTCTTCGTGGCACCGGACGACACGTCAGCGAGCCTGGCCCTCCGGACCGGGCCGGGACGGGCATTCGAGTCCCTCTCCTTCGGCAACTTCGATCCCGAAGAGGCGGTGCTCGAGTGGGAATGCCTCCTGGCGGGCGGCAGCTTCGAGGAACTCGTCGAAGCCGGAGAGCCTCGCATCGTCGCCGGCTTCGACGGCGGGTGCGTCGTCTTCGCGATCTCGCCGCGCCTGTCTGCTGCACTCACGTGCGCCACGCACCCAGCAGCAGGCCTCAGGCTGTGACCGAAAGCAGGTCGACCACGAAGACGAGTGTCGAGCCCGCAGGGATCAACGGCGAGGGCGACTGGTTGCCGTAGCCGAGGCGCGGGGGAATGACGATCTCGCGCCGACCGCCGACCTTCATCCCCCTGATGCCGCGGTCCCAGCCCTTGATGACCCTGCCACCGCCCACGGCGAACTTGAACGGCTGGCCCCGGTCCCACGACGCGTCGAACTCCTTGCCGGACGCGAACGTGACCCCGACGTAGTGAACCTGGACGACGTTGCCCGGCTTCGCCTCAGGCCCATCTCCGATGACGAGGTCGCGGGTCGTCAGCTCGGTCGGAGCCTCGCCCTCGGGAACGTCGATCTCGGGCTTCGTCGGTTCGGTCATGGCAGCCTCATTCACTCTCCGCCCGCCGGAAGCCCTTGTACGGACCGGCCGAGCGCATGGTCGCTCTCTGCAGTAGATCATCACACCGCCTCGAATCCGGCCTGGCGGACGGGTCTCGCGGCGTGGACCTCCCGCCGGCTCGTCGTACGGGAACAACTCCGTCCTTCCGTGGAATCGGGCGTGTACGGCGTTCCGGCGCCGACGGCCCGAGGGAGCAGACGGCGGCTGCCCGTTCGCTGCTTTGTCATCACTTCCGTCAAGGCGCCGTGGCACAGTGGTTTCATGTGCGGCCGTTACACCTCGACACGCAGCCCTGAAGACCTGACCCGTCTCTTTCAGGTCACCGACTGGCGCCCCGACGAGAAGTTGGAACCGAGCTGGAACGTTGCGCCGACCGACGAGGTCTACGCGATCCTCGAACGCGCGGGCCGGGAAGAGGGTGGCGAGGTGCGCCGCCAGCTACGGGCGCTGAAGTGGGGGCTGGTGCCGTCGTGGGCGAAGGACCCGAAGGTGGGCTCCCGGATGATCAACGCCCGGGTGGAGACCGTGCACGAGAAGCCCGCGTACCGGCGTGCCTTCGCCAAGCGCCGCTGCCTGCTGCCGGCGGACGGCTTCTACGAATGGGAGCCGGTGAAGGACGAGGCGACGGGAAAGACCCGCAAGCAGCCGTACTTCATCCACCCTTCGGATGGCCAGGTGATGGCCATGGCGGGGCTGTATGAGTACTGGCGCAACCCCGACGTCAGCAGCGACGACGACCCCGACGCCTGGCTGACGACCTGCACGATCATCACCACCGAGGCCACCGACGCGGCCGGCCACATCCACCCCCGCATGCCGCTCGCCCTCACCCCCGACCGCTACGACACGTGGCTCGACCCCCACCACCACGACACCGACGACCTCCGCGCCCTGCTCACCCGGCCAGCGGACGGCCGACTCAGCACCCGCCCGGTCTCCACCGCAGTCAACAACGTCCGCAACAACGGTGCCCACCTGCTCGACACGGCTCCCTGATCGGCTACTGGGCCTCCGCGGGGAACCAGTCGACGAGCACCGCCAAGCCCGGGAACGTCGGATTCGAGGACCGCGCGGCCCGACATCTGGCGTGCTGTACGGGCGTGAGTGGGTGAAGTGGAGTCGCTTGAAGGGCGTTACCGAACGCCCCGACCAGAGCATGTCTCCGGCGGACTCGTGACATGAAGACAGCTGCTCCCCGGCCGATGAACGGTCTCCTCGCGTACCGGTCGCTCCGGTAGCCCGGTCACTGCTTCCCGTGCCTGCGGTCGTGGCGGGTGGCCACTGGCCACTGGCCTGACTGCCGCTGCCGCTATCCGGAGCAGTCACGCCCGTGAGCCGGTGACGCGGGCCACGGTGGGGCATCGCCACCTTCCGTTAGGGGTGTCAGGAGCCCGGGGGAGCCGCGGGGCGGCCTGCTGGGCTTCAGAGGTCGGTGGTGCGCAGGAGGAGCAGGGCGGTGTCGTCGGTGTACCGGCCGGTGGGCCAGGCGCGGCGGATGAGGTGGTCGATGAGGTTTTCGACGTCCTCGGCGGGTTGGAGGGCGAGGTGCTCGGCGAGGTCGGCGGCGGTTCGGTCGGGGTCGGTGCCGGGCACTTCGACGAGTCCGTCGGTGTAGAGGGCGAGGGTGCTTCCCGGCGGGAGGGGGAGGTCGGTGACGGGGTAGGGCGTGTCGATGTCGATGCCGAAGAGGGGGCCGGGGTCGAGGTCGACGACGAGGCCCGGCTGCCCCGGGCGGTGGAGGAGGGGCGGGGGATGGCCGGCGCTGGCCAGGGTGGCCTGCCCGTGGGCGAGGTCGATCTGCGCGTACAGGGTGGAGACGAGCAGGTCGGTGCCGAGGTCCATCAGGACGTGGTTGGTGTGGGTCAGGACCTGGTCTGGCGGGGCGCCGGCGGTGGCGCGGATGGCGGTGCGGACCTGGCCCATCAGGGCGGCGGCGGAGACGTTGTGGCCTTGGACGTCGCCTATGACGGCGGCGACGGTGGTGGCGTCGAGGCGGATGACGTCGTAGAAGTCGCCGCCGATGTCCATGCCGCGGCTGGCGGGCAGGTAGCGGGCGGCCATCGTGAGGCCGGGTACGGCCGGGAGGCTGTGCGGCAGGAGCGTTTCCTGGAGGCCCAGGGCGAGTCCGTGTGCGGAGTCGTAGAGCTGGGCCCGGTCCAGTGCCTGGGCGATCAGGCCGGCGAGGGAGGTGAGGACCGCTCGTTCGTCGGCGGTGAACGTGTGCGGTCGGTCGTAGGAGAGGATGCAGCAGCCGACGGGCCGGCCGGAGATGAGCAGCGGCAGGAAGGCCCAGGCGTGTTTCCCGCTGATGAGAGGGGCTTGGGGGAACTCGCCTGCCAGCTCCTCGGCGCTGCCGAAGAAGGACGGGATGCCGGTGGACAGTACGTGCCCGGCCGGGGTGATGTCGGTGCCGAGGGGCAGGCCGTCGAGGTGTTCGATGGTCTGGCGGTCGTAGCCGTGCCAGCCGGTGATCTTCAGGCGGCCGGCCTCGGCCGCGGAGAGGACCAGGCCGTCGGCGCCGAATGCGGGTAGGACCTGGCCGGCGACCAGCTCGACGACGTCGCTGACGGCCACGGTTTCGGTGAGTGCGGACGCGAGGTGGAGAAGCTGGTAGAGGCGGCCCGTGTGGGTGGGCCGGGACGCGGTGGACGCGGGTTGGTCGTCGGCGGGCGCCGGTGCCGGGGCGGGGTCGAGTGGTGCGGGTGCGGGTGCGGGTGCGGGTGCGGGTGCGGGGACGATGCGGACGCTGATGCCGCTGGCGTCGGGATAGAGCTGGAAGCACAGCAGGCGGCCTGAAGGGTCGGAGGCGGTGAACTCGACGGGTTCGCGGCTGATGACGGCGGTGCGGTAGTGCTCCTCGACCGCGGGCTGGTCCAGCCAGGGCGCGGACTGCCAGGGCCGGGTTCCCAGCAGCCGGTCGGTGGCCCGGCCGAGCAGGGCGGCCGCCGCGCCGTTCACGAACGTGATCCTGCCCTCCAGGTCCAGGGCCAGCGCGCCCTCCGGCAGCCGCTCGGCATAGTCCACGGCGGCCTGCGGGGTCCGGGCCGCGTACGGATGGGGTTCGGTGAGCGACACCCGGAGGGGCTGCTCGGAGGCCTGTGGCGGGTCCGGGGACTGGTCCAGGGCGTGCGCGATGCCCCGCGCCTCGGCGGAGATGTGGCCACGCTCGCGGCGGCTGGCATGCTCCGGATGGGAGGCCGGCCACAGCAGGACCAGGCAGCCCCAGCAGCGGGAACGTCCGGGCAGCGGCGCGGCCGCGAGGGCGAAACGGTACGGCGCGCTCGCCGCGACCCGCGGGTACGCGCGGGCCATTTCCTCCTGCGACCCGACCCACACCAGTCGGTCCTCCCGGATGGCCACGCTGCCCGGCGTGGCCGCCCCGAGCGGCACCCGGTGCCAGGGCCACGTCACCTCCTCCGGCAACCCGCACAACACCGCCAGGCCGAGCGTCTGCGTCGCCTCGTCCAGCAGGTACAGCATTCCCGCAGACGCGCCGGTCCGCCGCACGGTGTCGACCAGCGCGGTGCCGAGCAGCCCAGCCGCGCCGGGCTGCTCGCCGTACCCGGGTACCGCAGCTCGCATACCAGGACCATACGCCGACAAGCGGTACCGATCGCGCTGGTCGAGGGCCGGACGGCCGCCCGGGGCGGCAGAGGCGGCACGTCGGGCCGGGCAAGCCCATGACGGCGACTGAGCGCCCCGCGCGCCCGTTCCCGTCCATCGTCGAGCGGCCGACGGCGTCACTGCCCCGGCTCTCCAAGGGCCTCGCGGGCCGTCGTAAAGCGGTGCTCCGTCGGATTGAGGGCCTCGTAGAGGTGGCCGAAGTATTCGGTTTCCGCGGTTCTGGTGAGCACTGCGAGCAGGAAGGGGAGGGAGCCCATGTCGTGGTGCTCCCAGAGGGGGCCGCGGCCCTCGTTGTAGAGGACGGTCCAGTTGTCGGGGTGCTGATCGGGCCGCGCGAGCCAGTACAGGAACGCTCCCGTGCCTTCCTCGAATGCCCAGGGCAGGACCTTGGCTCCCGGCTCTTGCAGGCCCGGTGGTTTGTCCTCGAATTCCCACAGGCTGTCCAGGATGTCGTGCCGTTCCGTCGTCTGCGTGTGGAGGTCGCAGTCGTAGTACGCGGAGGAGGGGGCGAGCAGCCAGATCGTCTCGTCGAAGATGCCGGCGCCGTAGGTGTCGACGAGTTGTTTGTAGTCGGTGGGCAGAGCCGTACCGAGGGTGTGCTCGGCTCGTGACCAGTCCACCGGAGGTGGGGGATCGGCGGGCGGAGGGCAAAGGCGGACGAGCGCATCGAGGGCGATCATGGAACGGACGGTACCGGGACACCGGAGGGAGCTGGTGGTCGGTCGCGTCGAGGTGCTGACTCGCATCGGCTGCGTGCTGCCCCGCATCTCTGGATGCGAGTTCGGTTAGGCTAGCCTTGCTTGGCGTGCAGTCGGGTTCCGGTGCCGCACGTGGACACCCATAGGACGGAACGGGCAGAGGCAGGCGCAGGTGAGAGACGGTGACCGGGCTTGTGAGCGTCGTGCGCCCCTGGGGGGCCGGGCGCCGATGCGGGTGACGAGCGGCTTGGGGGCCGGCCGGGAGTGCGGGGCGGGGCGTCGTGGGTAAGGTCGTGCTCACGGCCGGAGCCCTGTATGTCATCGTTCTGCTCCGCGCCGGGGGGACGTTCGCAGTCGGGTGGCTCGCCGGCGCAGGTGCACGGCGCAGCAGGTTCTCGGGGCGGATCTCCTCGGCGAAGTTCCAGCGGGCCGAGCGGGCGATCCAGCGGTGGGGCGCGCCGGTGGTGGCCGTCTCCTTCCTGACGGTCGGTTTCCAGACCGCCGCGAACTTCCTCGCGGGCAGCATGCGCATGCCGTTGTCGCGCTACCTCCCCGCTCTGTTCGTGGGCGGAGCGGCGTGGGCGCTGATCTACGCGACCGCGGGGCTCGGCGTGCTCGAACTGCTGGGGAGGCTCTTCGCCGAGCGGACGCCCCTCGGTGTGGCCGCCGTGGCCGGCATCCTCCTCGCGGTGTGCGGAGTGGTGGTGTGGCGTAGGAGAAGGGCGGCCCTGTCTTGCGGTGACAGGGTGGCGGAGGAGTCGTGAGCCTGTCCCGTGGGGGCGGGCGTCGCGGCGTCGCGGCACCCCGTTGACAGTGCGAGTGCCAGTGCCGTTGCCAGAGCCAGTTCCAGTGCCCCGGACGTGATCCGCCGGACAAGCCCCAAGCAGGTACTCGGGTACGGCGGTTGAGTACGCGCACTCATGCCGGGTCCTCGCGGCGGGCCCGAGGATGAGGTCACACCCCGGACACCAGGAGCCAGCAAATGCCCCCGATCCTCCCGACCGTCGGCCCGTCGTCGGACGCGCGGCCGAGCTCCGGCCGTCCACTGCCGGCCGTCCTCGCGCTCGCCGTCGCGACAGCGCTGGTGGTGTCGGCGTTCGGTGCCCGGGATCAGACCACCTGGCTGTTGGAGACGGTGTGGGTGATGCTGGGTCTGCCGCTGGTCATCCTGCGGCGCAAGCGATTCCCGCTGAGCGGCCTGCTCTGCGGCCTGCTGGCCGTGCACGCCGTGGTCCTCATCGTGGGCGGGCACTACACCTACGCGGAGGTACCTGCCGGCGACTGGGTGCGCGACTGGTTCGGACTGGAACGCAACCCGTACGACCGCTTCGGCCACCTCATGCAGGGCTTCGTCCCGGCGATCCTTGTGCGGGAACTCCTCGTTCGCACCTCGCCGTTGCGCGGCAGCCGCTGGCTCGCCCCGCTGACCGTCTGCGCCTGCCTCGCCTTCAGCGCCGTCTTCGAGATGCTGGAGTGGCTGGCGGCCGTGACCGGCGGCCAGGCAGCCGACGCCTTCCTTGCCACCCAGGGCGATGTCTGGGACACCCAGTGGGACATGTTCTGCGCCCTGATCGGCGCCGTCTGCTCCCTGCTGCTCCTGAGTCGCCTCCACGACCGGGCGCTCGGGTACGGGCCCCGTACCTGAGCCGAGGCCCGCACGCCCCCTCCGTACGACAGCCGGTCCACAGCGACGTACCGCTGTGGACCGGCTGTCTGCGTGAGTCCGCGCCTCCGGTGCGGGTCAGACGGCGTGGCCGATCCAGCGCCGCAGCGCGACAAGGGTGGAGTCACCCAGTCGGCACAGGTCCGCGATCGCGTCGAGGTCACCCGGCGCGGGCGCGATGCCCACGGCGGTGAGTGCGGCATGCAGCTCCAGACGGCGCCGATCGGACGGATCGAGCGAGGCGGACGGTCGGTCGGCCGGCCCCGGCGCGGACGGAAGGGCGTCGTCGGGCTCCATGGCGTCGCAGACCGTCGGCCTCCACTCCGGCAGGTCGTGGACGAGCGCGGCGGGGAAGCGGTACGGGTCGAGATCCCGCAGCGCCTCGGTGGTGCCGGCGGGGAAAGCCTGAAAACCAGTCACGAGGGCCTCCTTGGTCGTCATGCGCTTGCAGAGGACGACGGGAGGGACAGCGCGGGCAGTTGCGGAGTGCCGAGGACACCACTCGAATGTCCTCTACGGCATCTCGTCACAAGAAATTCGTCACAAGAGCGATGAACCTACCGCCGCCTCCGCCTGTATGAGGTGTTCCCCCGGCGCTCTTCCAAACCGGCCGAAGGCCGGCCAGAAGCGCTACCGGACCTCGCCGGTCTTCCGCACGGACGTCCCTGCCCACCGCTGGCTCGCGGAGACCGTCCTCGTCGGCCACACTCGCCCCGAAGGCGAGGACGTCGTGGTCATCCGCGTGTACCGGCTCAGGTGCACGACAGCGCCACGGGGCCGCCCGTCCGCCGGTTCTCTGCGGCTGTTCTGCCGCTCTGCCTGGAGCACGGCTCGGAGGAAACGGAACCCGGTCGTCAACGGCACGACGGCGGCTGATGTCCTGCGCGCAGCCGACGCCGGCCCCGGTGGGCTGTCAAGCGTCGCTGGGGAGCGGTCGGTCCGCTCTAGAGCCGCTGGCCAGGCCCGATGACGGTCAATCCCACCTGCTGGGCGAGCCAGTGCGCATACGGCTCTCTCGTCTGGACTCCGTCGAAGACGGCGCTGCGGACGTGGACGAGGATGGTGTGGTCCTCGACGAGCTCGTCGAGGCTGCGGGTGTGGGAGTTGAAGAGGAGCGTCACCGCAGCGTGCTTGGACTCCCCATGGAAGCCCGCCTCGGGTGCGTCCGGCCAGGAGAGCATCTCCCAGTTGATCCAGCCCGCGTTCGCGCCGATAGCCGCCGTGAAGACGTCCTCAATGCTGCCGACCGGCAGCTCGCTCAGCCCGCACTCCACCGGCAGTCGCCCTTCATACGCAGTCGGGTCGGCCGGCAGCCCGAGCCCCTGCACGCCCACTGCCAGAGGGGGCTGCTTCTCCCACGGCACCCCGCCGGGCTCCTCGTACTCCGCCTGTCCCTGGAACCACGCCTCGGGCAGCTCCTTCGCCACACGCCGTACCTCGGCGACGGAACTGAACTTCGCGTACACGGAGACGTCGGAGAACTCGCACCGACCGAACTCCATGAGACCGCGCGCCGTGCTGAGGGCAAGCGCGAGGTCGGGGGTACGAAAGACGGGGTAGGCGATGTCATTGGACATGTGCGCACTGTGCCACGGCCGTCATCGCAGGTCATCGCATTTTCGGACGTTCGTGAGCGCGGCCGCCCATGGCTCGTCCCCCTTGCGCCGGACAGCATCGAAGCCTTCGCGCCCTGTCCAGCACGGCCTCGAACGCCCCCAGAAACAACATCACAGCTGAACGTCCCACTGACACACTGAGCCGAAGCACTCAACCGGCCAGAGGAACCCGACGCCCATGCTGAACCCGCTCGACGCTCCGGACGCGGTCACATCCGCAGCCGAGCCGCTCGAGGACCTGCTGGACGACTGCAACCATGTGACGTCCATCTGCCTGTTCCCTGTCGTCCCGGTGGCTGGGACGACACCCGGCCATGACGGAATGCGACGGCTGGCTCAAGCCGTGTACGACGCGGGGGTGGGTGGACACCAGGTAGACGGACCGGTCGCCGCGTTCGAGTCACCACAGGCCTGGCGGGACATCCTCCGCCGACAGGTGACCGACGGGTTCATGCGGCCCGCCAACCGGCACTCGGACCCCGGCCTTCGCACGTCCGCTGAGATCCGGCGCGCGGGCGAACTCGCCGATGGGGTCGCCGATCTCATCGAAGCTCATCTGGGGCCCGTCCTGAGCTGCGGCGACGTCGGCGGTCCGCACGCGGGCGACATGTGGTGGTGCAACTTGTTGTTGGTCACCGGCGATTGGGCCACGATCCTGCGTCTCGGGGTCGCCGACTGACCCGTCACATCGCCATCCGCTGCGGCCCGGAATGGGGCGCGCCCGTATGGCTTGGCGGCCCGATGCTGCTGGAGCGTCAGGTGTAGGAGATGTCGTCGGAGTCGGCCGCGAGCGTCTTGCCCGCGGCCTTCGACCTGGCGACGCCGTCGACTGCCACACAGATGCCGAAGACGCGATCGTGGCTGGTCCAGCCGTTGACGAGGCCACGGTTGTTGCTGATCTGCACCCGCTTCCCGGCGGGGTCCACGGACGACACCAAGTGCAGGTACACCGTCCCGGCGACACGGGCGAGGACGATGTCCCCGACCTCCGACTTCGACGGGTCGACCGGAGCGACGATGACCTGCTGCCGACTGCGTATCAGCGGGACCATCGAGGAGCCGCTGGGCCGGAACGTCACGGTGGCGCCGCCGGCAACCCTGCCTGCCACTGCATCCAACGCACCCATCCGGTGATCGTGGCAGGTTCCCGTGCGTCGCCCCACCGATTTGTTCCTCCGTGCTCCACCAGCGAGGCGAACGTTGCCTGATACGGCATGGCACGGCACTAGTGTCCTGAGGCGGAGATCTACCGAGGAACTTCCGACTCAGGACACTAGCGCGCGTGGATCGCGGCTTCGATGTGGGCGAGTTGGGCGGCGAGGATCTCTTCGAACGCGGCTTGGCGGTCCGCTCCGAGGGGGCGGATGTCGCGGGCGAAGTGGGCGAGGGCGGGGAAGTGTTCGGGGTCGGCGCCGAGGACGGCGACGCGGAACAGTTCCATGCCCTGTTCGTACTCTTCAGAGGTGATGGTGCTGACGCCGGCCTCGGAGGCGATCAGTGCGGCGATGGCGACCGCGAGCCGGTGGTAGCGCGCCGGGATCTCCTCGTCGGGGAGTCCTGAGTCACGCAGGGCTTGGAGTACCTCTTCCATGACCAGGCGGGAGCCGGCGCCGCCTGATGCGTACCGTCCCCAGACCGCGGCGAGTTGGGGCTGCTGGCCGAACGCCTCTCTCAGGCGCAGCGCGAGGGCCGTGATGCGCTGCTTCCAGTCGCCCTCGGCGCGGTAGCCGTCCATGGAGGCGAGGAGGATCCGGTCGGCGACCGCGCGGAGCAGTTCGGTCTTGCTGCGGAAGTGCCGGTAGAGGCTGGAGGAATCGGTTCCGAGGGTCGCGGCGAGCTTGCGCACGCTGAATGACTCCGCGTCGCTCGTACGAAGCAACTCCGCTGCTGCATCGAGGATTTCCTCGGTGGACCAACGCCTTCGACCAGCCATTTTCGCCCCTCTCGTCGGACTCAGTCTAACTCATGCACTTGGTGTTGCACGCACCGCGTGCATAATGAGGACATGAGCGTGCCGAGTGGCCCGGCAGCAGGCGGGCCGCCGTGTCGGGCGCGCCCTGTCAGCTGGGTCGGGCGACCGGTGCGGAGCCCACCCCGAGGGATTCGAAAGGACGCATGTCGTGAAGAACCCATTGGATTCCGCGGCGCTGGATGCCGCCATCGAGAACGTCCACCGCGCCGGGATGCCGGGCCTGTTCGCCGAGGTGCGAGACGGCGACCGGGTATGGCGCGGCGCCGCCGGTGTCGCCGATGTGGCCACCGGCCGTCCCGTCACCGTCGGCATGCGGCACCGCGTCGGCAGCCTCACCAAGACCTTCACCGCCGCAGCGGTCCTGCGGCTGGTCGAGAGTGGTCAGGTCGGGCTCGACACGCCGATCGGCCGGTACCTTCCGGACCTGGTGCCCGGAGAACGCGGTGACGCGATCACGGTCCGGATGCTGATCAACCACACGAGCGGCCTCGCCGACTACCTCCCGTACGCCTACCCCTCCCTCAAGGCCTTCCCCGATCTAGCTGAGACCGGGCCCCAGAGCCTGGACGACCACCGGCTCACGCGGTTCGACCCCACCGCACTGATCGAGATGGGGGTCACCGCACCCGCCGTCGGCGTTTCGGGCGGCACGCCGGGGGTGTACTCGAACACCAACTACCTGCTCCTCTGCCAACTGCTGGAACGGGTGACCGGCACCACGGCTGAGCAGTACATCACCCGGAACGTCATCGAGCGCGCCGGACTGCGGGACACCGAACTCCCCACCGGGCCGTACGTCGACGGGCCGCACTCGCACCTCTACGAGGCGTGGTTCGGCATGATCGACCCGCCGCGCGACTACAGCGTCTTCGACATGTCATGGGTGGGGCCGGCGGCCTCGCTGATATCGACGGTCGCGGACCTCAACCGCTTCTACGGCCTGCTGCTGGCCGGGGAGATCGTCAGCCCGTCGTCGCTGGCGGAGATGCAGCGCACGGTCCCGGTCGTCTCCCTGGAAGGGAAGACGGGCGACTACGGCCTCGGCCTGCACCCGATGGAGGGCCCCGGCGAGGGCACCTTCTGGGGCCACGCCGGCTCGGTCTGGGGTGGCGGTGCACTGGCCATGACCCGCGCCGACGGAAAGCGGCAACTGGCCATCGCGGTGAACATGCAGAGGTGGAACGAGCTCGACTCCTCCGGCAAGCCGCAGCCCCACCCCATCGACGACGCGCTGGCGACTCTGTACCGCGTGGCGATGTACGGCTGACCTGTCCGGGAAGGTCACCGGTCCGGGCCGGGAACCTGTCGGGCTCCCGGCCCGGGCCGTCCCGTAGTGCGGTGGGAAGGCCGCTGACCTGGTACGGGAGGGTTCCGTCGCCGGCCGCATTGACCCCCGGGTGTAAACCCGTGGGCCAATGCGGCGCGCGAGTGATCAAACGGTGGGTTGATGCCTCAAGGGAGGGGCGCGTGCCAGCGTTGCTCCGTGCCCACGGGTCGGCCGTGACGGCACGCATGACGACCCGTCACCACGGGAGGGACCCATGACGACCACACCGTTCATCACCCGGAAGAGCATGACGCGCCGCAGCATGCTGGGAGCCGCGCTGGCAGCCGGGGCCGCCGTACCGCTTGCCGCCGTCGCCGGCCCCGCGCGGGCTGCGGAGCCGGGAACGCCCGCCCGGACGCGACTCACGCTGCCCGCGCCCACCGGGCCGCACCCGGTGGGCACGGTCTGCCTGCGCCTCGTCGACCGGTCGCGCCCGGACGACATGGCGGGACCTGGGCACTTCCGAGAGTTGATGGCCACCGTCTGGTACCCGGCCCGGGGCGTCGAGCGGTACCCGGTGGCGCCCTGGATGCCGGCAGGTGCGCTTGAGGCGTTCCTCGCCGACGCGGGGTTCAGTGACCTGGTTCCCCTGGCGCCGCTCACCTCCGGCCACGTGGGCGCTCCGGTGCGGAGGTCGGGCCGACGGATGCCCGTCGTCGTGTTCTCGCATGGCGCACACAGTCACCAGGGCGACCACACCATCGTGGTCCAAGAGCTCGCCAGCCACGGATACGCGGTCGTGACGGTGGCCCACCAGTACGACACGTACACCGATTTCCCCGACGGCAGGGTCGCCGTTCCGCTCTACGACCGGAACGCGCCGACGCTTCCTGGGGACTTCGCCGCGGACCTGCGCTTCGTCCTCGACTGCGTCGAGCAGCTGGCCGCCGGCTGCAATCCGGACGCCGACCGGCGACAGCTGCCGGCCGGACTGCTCGGCTCCGTCGACCCGCGGCGCATGGGTGCCATGGGCTGGTCGAAGGGCGGAACGGCGACCGCCTGCGCCACGCTCGCGGACGAGCGCATCCGGGCCGGGCTGAGCCTGGACGCTCCGATGCAGATGAACCCGCCGCTGACCGGCGACCTGGACCGGCCGTTCATGATGATGTCCGCCGAGTTCGCCCGGGCCACGACCCCCCAGGCCGCCGCGTTCTGGTCGCACCTGCGGGGCTGGCGGCTGGACATCCAGGCCCAGGGCGCCGCCCACGTCTCGTACGGCGACAACGAGGCACTGTTCCCCCAGGTGGCGAAGCTGCTCGGATGGAGCGGCGAGCAGCTCCAGAGCGTGATCGGCACCCTCGACCCCGACCGGGCGGTGAGGATCCAGCAGACGTACCCGCTCGCGTTCTTCGACGAGCACCTGCGTCACCGTCGAGGACACCTGCTCGACGGACCGTCCCCGGCCTTCCCGGAGGTGACGTTCCTGCCGTGAGTGCCCGGACGCGTGGCGCGTTTGCGGTGGGGGAGTGGGGGCGCTTCACGGGAACCGTTTGGCGATCGCGGATGTGATCTCGTCCGGCGCGTCCTCCTGGAGGAAGTGCCGGGCTCGGGGTAACTCGACGACGTCGAGGTCGGTGAACGAGGCGTGCAACCGCGGGATGCACGCTCGGGGCCGGAAGACCATGTCCTTCGTTTATGCGCCGCCTCATGGGATGGCTGCTCATGATCACACTGAACGCCCGGTTCGCCAGCGGTTCGATCGGCCGGAAGGCGGTGTTGCCCAGCACGACCCCTCTCACTCCGGCGGCCCGCGTGCTCGCCGCGCCCAGCCCGATCGGGCCTCCCCAGTCATGCCCCACGACGACGAAGCCGTCCAGCTGGAGATGGTCGATCAACTCGCCCAGGACCGCCGTGTGCTCGGCAATCGTGTAGCCGAAGCAGCGGGGGCGTTCGGACAACCCGAAGCCGAGGTGGTCGACGGCGATGCCCCGATACCGGTCCCGCAGGCCGGTCGCGATGCGGCGATAGAGGAAGCTCCAGGCCGGTGAGCCGTGGCAGAACAGCAGCGCCGGCCCGGACCCTTCGTCGATGTAGTGGAGCCGACCGGCCGACGCATCGAACCAACGCGACTGGAGGGGTACGGACTTTGGTCCGGAACGAAGTCGATCATCATCGCGCTCTCCGTTTGGTCGCGTCGCGCCCCCCACCTGCCGGGCGGCAACTGCCCACTACACCTGTAGAGCTTCCGTGAGTCGCGACTCTACACCTGTAGTATCGAGTCATGTCCAGTGCGTCCAACGGCAGTGAGCGTCGGGCGGCGATCGCCGACAGCGGCATTCGCATCATCGCCCGCGAGGGTGTTCGCGCACTGACGCACCGAGCCGTCGACCATGAGGCAGGCATCCCGCAAGGATCGACCTCCTATTACGCGAAAACGCGCCACGCGCTCCTGGAACTCATCGTCAACGCACTCGCGGATCGTTCGATGGCCGACGCCAAGGACCTCGCGACCGCCCTGAACGCGAGGTCCGACGACGGACACCCGCTCGACATCGCGGAGCCGGCGGCATCGATCGCCGGACTTGTCGAGACCCTCGCGGCACGGCGCGACGACATGAGGGCCCGCTACGCGCTCCTCCTCGAGCTCGACGACGCGCCCACGCTTCGGCACAAACTGACAAACCAGTCCGAAGTCCACGCCCTGACGCGACAAGTGACAGCGACGGCCCTCGCCCGGGCAGGACTCCCCGACTCGGACGATCGGGTCGAGGAGCCGATCGCCCTGACGGACTCACTGCTGTTCCACCGCACTGCCATCAACGAAACCACCCCGCTGGAGAGCATCCTCACCGCCTACCTTCGCGGCGCTGCCCTGACGGAGAAGTGCCGCGAGTGATAGCGCGCTGAGATGTCCATGGAGTGGTGACGAGCCGCGGAGCCTTCTCCCCGCCTCTACGCCATGACCCTCGGCGCACTCGACACGAGCGGGGGCGGTCGACCACCGCTTGCACGGGCAGCGATGGCACCCCGTGCTGAACGTCGTCCGGCCTGTACATGTCTGTGGGGACGGCAATCCCTCGGATTGCCGCATCCTTCCCTCGACTGGGCCCGCTCGCGGCGACGCCTTGCGGTCGTCGTCCTACGGTCGAGGCATGCGACGCCCTCAGATGCACATGTCCCGCGAAGCCCAGGACGCTCTGCAGAAGCCACTGCAGCTGCTCCGGGCGGAGCTGAAGGCCACCACGGAATTTCCCGCGCACGTACTCGAAGCGGCGAAGAAGGCCGTGGACGACGTCCGACTGCCGGACAAGGACGCCACTCACCTGCCGTTGTTCACGATCGACCCGCCGACCTCCAAGGACCTCGACCAGGCCATGCACCTGGAGCGGCGGTCCGGCGGCGGGTACCGCGTGCACTACGCCATCGCCGACGTGGCGGCCTTCGTCAAGGCCGGTAGCGCGTTGGACGCCGAGGCCCACGACCGAATCGAGACGCTGTACTTTCCCGATCTCAAGGTGCCCCTGCACCCGCCCTCGATCTCCGAGGGACCGGCCAGCCTCCTGCCGGGCCAGGTCGTCCCCGCCCTGCTGTGGCAGCACGACCTCGACGCCGACGGCAACGTGACCCACTCGACCGTGAGCAGGGCGAAAGTCCGCAGCCAGGCCAAGCTGAGCTACGCGAAGGTGCAGCAGGACATCGACGCCGGCACGGCCGGGGAGTCCGTCGCCCTGCTGCGCGAGATCGGCAAGTTGCGGGAAGCGGTCGAGGCCGCGCGCGGCGGGGTCTCGGTGAACCTGCCTGACCAGGAGGTCACCCTGGAGGACGGATCGTTCCGGCTGAGCTACGCGGCGGCACTGCCGGTGGAAGGCTGGAACGAGCAGATCTCCCTCATGACCGGGATGGCTGCGGCCCGGATCATGCTGGGCAGCGGTACCGGAATCCTGCGCACTCAACAGAAGCAGAAGGACCCCGAAGTGGTCCAACGCGTGCACGACATCGCGAAGCACCTGGGCATCGACTGGAAACCCGACGTCACGTACGCCGCTCTGGTCAACTCGCTCAACCCGGCTGACCGCAAGCACATGGCCTTCCTCAGCGAGGCCACCGCCATGTTGCTCAAGGCGGAGTACACCGTCTTCCGCGACAACCAGACCCCGAAGTACACGCTCCACGCCGCGATCGCGGCACCGTACACCTACTGCACGGCCCCGCTGCGGCGTCTGGTCGACCGGTACACCGGTGAGCTGTGCGTGGCCGCGTGTGCCGACAAGCCCCCGCCGAGGTGGGTACTCGACGCCCTGTACTGCATGCCGTGCGACATGGCACGAGGGAAGGGCAAGGTGGCGGACCGGCGTGTGGTGGACATCGCGGAGGCCGCGGTACTCGAGCACCGTGAGGGTGAGATCTTCAGCGGCTTGGTCATCAACACCGACGCGGAGGACAACGATCCGAAGGAGGGCACGGTGCACCTGGCAGACCCCGCCGTGATGGGCAAGATCACGTCCGGATCCAAGCTCGACCTGGGCGCGAACGTCCAGGCCAAGCTCATCCGGGCCGACCCGCTCTTCTCCGGCCGGGAGAAGGTCCTCTTCAACGTGGTGTAAGGCCCGTCGTCTCCGGCGGGCGGGCAGGCAAGGGCTGCCCGCCCGCCTGCCTGCCCGCTCGCCTGCCCGCTTGTCCGACGGTCCGACGGCCCGCTTGTCCGACGGCCAGGGCTGCCCCGCTGGCGAGGGCGGCCTTGCAGCTGCGGTGGATCCTCAGCTCTGGCCCAGGGTGCGGTCCAAAAGAGGGAGCAGGCGGTCCCAGTGGCGCTTCAGCCCGGGGGCGTCGAAAGCGTCGGTGTCGGACATGGTGAAGCCGTGGACGGTGTCGGGGTAGATCTCGGAGGTGTAGCTGACACCCGAGGCGTCCAGGGCCTGGTCGAGCTCGGCGAGGGCTTCGGGTGTCAGGTCGCTCTCGGCGTGGCCGAGGTGAACCTGTGCGGTGAGCTCGGAGAAGAGGTCGGGACCGTCGGCGCCCACGGGACCGTGGAACGCGGCGACGGCGGCTACCCGGCCGGGGTGGGCAGCGGCGGTGCGCATCGCCAGGAGGCCGCCGATGCAGTAGCCCGTCACCGCGAGCGGACCGGCGCCGACCTCGGGCTGGGCGGTGAGGAACCCGAGGTAGGCATCGGCGTCGCGCAGGACACGTCCGGCGGTGTGCGCGTGGATCAGAGGCATGACCTGTGCCATGACCTGAGGCCGGGCCGCTTCTCCGATGTGCTCGGGAAGCTCGACCACCGGTGCAGGACCGTGGCGGTAGAAGAGGTTGGGCACGAGTACGTAGTACCCGTGCCCGGCCAGTTCCCGGGCCATCTCCCGCAGCACGGGCCGGATGCCGAAGCCGTCCGCGTACATCAGCACTCCGGGGAACTGATCGCCGCGGTCGGGGAAGGCGGCGAACGCGTCGGCCTGGCCGTCCGCAGTGGGAATCAGCAGCGTCTTGCTGGGCATGAACTCTCCTGTCGTGGTTGATGTGTGGAGCCTTTGATCAACACGACGGAGGCGGAGCCCGCGCAGCAGCGCGGCATCCTCGATCGAACAGCGGGCCCGCACCGGCCCTGACGGCACTCAGGAGAGCACCGGGTCACCAATCCGTGTGTGGCGCGACGCCGTCCCGGTAGTCATCCTCACAACATAGCCCACAGCTGATCATGCCGTGCGACAACAACATGACTCCGTGCAGCAGCAGAGCGCACCGGAGCCACAGCGCTCACTTGACGCGGCGACGGGCGAAGCCGGAACGCTGAACCAGCCTGGGGAGTTGTTCCATCGGGGCAGGCTGAAGATGAGGTGCCACCGCTCACGGGGGCCTGCGCATCAGGGGTACGCGTGGACATGGGCGTGTCGACGACAAAGGCACCACAGCAGACGGGGCAGGGGTGTACGCGGCGAAATGAATCCGGAGCGCCTTGTACTGGTCCAGACGGACAACCCGACGGGGGTCGGGTCCGGTTACCTGGTAGGGCCGCAGCTGGTGCTGACGGCCCTGCACGTCGTTCTGGCCGAGGGCCGTTGGGCGGAGCACGTGCAGGCACGTGTCGGGCATCCGCACTTCGGGCGGGTCGAGCAACGGCGAGCGCAGGTGTGCTGGCCCGATCCCGAGCAGGGCGTCCCCGCCGCGGATGACCTGGACATCGCGTTGATCTGGCTCGACGAACCCGTGGCGACCACCGGCGGTCCGGTGGTCTGGGGATTGCCCGAAGGCACCGGCCAGATCCCGTACACAGGTGCCGGATTTCCCGCTTTCGCCGCCGATGCGGGGAGCTCCGCGCAGGTCGAGGCTCTGCGTGGTGAGCTGTCCGCGGTCTCCACGTCCTCGGCCGGCTGGGTGCTGGACTGTCGGATCTGGCCGGCGGCGAGCCGAGACGGGGAGCGGCCATGGGCCGGCGCGTCCGGAGCGGCCGTCTTCTGCCACGGTCGACTGGTGGGCGTGGCGGTCGAGGACAACCGGTCCATGGACTGGCGGCGCCTGCATGCCGCCCCGATCCACGAGGCCCTCGACTCGCCCGGATTCGCCGAACTCGTCACCCGTAAAGGACACGCCGGGACCGCCGGAGTGCCTGAGGCGGTGACCGCCACCGGCGATGCAGCGTCACCTGGCGCCACCGAACCGAGGTGGCCGGTGATCGTCGGGCAGGTGCCCACGCTCGCCACCGCGCTCCAGCCGCGCAGCGACCTGCGGGAGGAGATCGAACGGGCACGAGCGACCGGGGGGTCGGTGATGCTGACACAGGTGCTCTCCGGCGGCGGGGGAGTAGGTAAGACACAGCTGGCCGCCGCCTGTGTCACCGACGCCCTCGCGCAGGGCACGGACATCGTGGTCTGGGCGCCGGCGGCGGAACCGCAGCAGGTGATCACCCAGTACGCCCGGGCCGCCGCCGACCTCCACCTGGCCGGCGCGACCGGCGAGGATCCGGAAGCCGACGCCCGGACACTGCTGGCGTGGCTGGCCACGACATCACGTCGCTGGATGGTCGTCCTCGACGACGTCACCGACCTCGTCACGCTGGGCACGTGGTGGCCCGTCAGCCGCAGTGGGACCGGCTGGAGCCTGGCCACGACACGACTCAACGACGCCCGCCTCACCGGTGGCGGCCGTACCCGCGTCGACATCGGGACCTACACACCCGAGGAGTCCATCTCCTACCTGAGCGAACGCCTCGACCGCGACGACACGGGGCACCTCCTCGACGACCAGGCCACCTCCCTCGCCGAAGCCCTCGGCCACCTTCCCCTCGCGCTCGGCCTCGCCGCAGCGCACATGCTCAACGAAGCACTCACCTGCACCGAATACCTCGACCTCTTCAACAGCCGCGCCACACGCCTGGCCGACGCACTGCCCGACACGGCCGACGCCGAGGGCTACGGCCGACACATCACCGTGGCCCTCCTGCTCTCCTTCGACGCGGTGCAAGAGGCCGACACCACCAACCTCGCCGGCCCCGCCCTGTGCCTGGCCGCCCTCCTCGACCCCGCCGGCCACCCCCACTCGTTCTGGTCCAGCCCGCCCCTCCTCGAATACTTCAGCCACTACCCCCCATACGATCGGCAGGTCACCGCAGGACAGATCCACTCCGTCCTACGGCTCCTCCACCGCTACGCCCTCATCACCCACGACCGCCGCGCCGAACCCCGCGCCGTACGCATCCACGCCCTCACCGCCCGCGCCGTACGCGAATCCATCCCCGCAACCGGCCTCGTCCACCTCGCCACCGCCGCCGCGAACGGCCTCCTCCACATATGGCCCGAGATCGATCCGCAGCACCCCGAACTGGCCGCGACCCTCCGCACCAACACCGACGCCCTCGCCCTCCACACCGACCACCGGCTCTGGCACCCGGTCCTCCACCGCGCGGGCGACAGCCTCTCGGCCGCCGGCCTGATCAGCAGCGCCACCGCCTACTGGCAACGCATGGTGACCACCGGCGAAGGCATCCTCGGCGCCGACCACCCCCACCTCCTCGGCTCCCGTGCCAGCCTCGCCATCTCCTACCGCCAGGGAGGCCGGATCGACGAAGCCATCGAGCTACTGGAGCACGTGGTCGCCGACAGCGAGAGGCTGCTCGGCGGTGACCACCCCGACACCCTCCTCAGCCGGAACAGCCTGACCAGCAGCTACCTGCAAAGAGCCCGGACCGAGGACGCCACCGCACTCCTCGAACAACTGGTAGCCGACAGCGAACGGCTCCTCGGCCCCGACCACCGCACCTCACTCCTCGCTCGCGCCAACCTCGCCGGCGCCTACCAGCAGGGAAACCAGGCGGACAAGGCGCTGGGCCTCCAGGAACAAGCCGTCGCCGACAGCGAGCGGCTGCACGGCACCCTTCACCCCAGCACCCTCACCGCCCGCAACAACCTGGCCCGCCTGTACCAGAAAGCAGGCCGGGCGGAGGAGGCGCTGGCACTGCAGGAGCAAGTGCTGTCCGACAGCGAGCACCTGCTCGGCACCGACCACCCCAACACCCTCCTCGCCCGCGCCAACCTGGCCGACTCGTACCGGCAAGGAGGCCGCATCGAAGAGGCCGTCGCCCTGCTGGAGCAGGTGGTGCCCGATCGCGAGCGCGTACTCGGCCCCGACCACATCGACACCGTCATCGCCCGCGGCAGCCTGGCCGGAGCCTATGAGCAGGCAGGCCGAACCGAGGAATCCATCGACCTACTGGAGTCGGTGGTGGCCGACTGCGAACGGCTCCTCGGCGTCGACCATCCCGACATCATCCTCGCCCGCTACGGCCTGGCCGGCTCCTACCAGCGAGTGGGTCGCACCGATGAAGCACTCGGCCACCTCTGGCGCGTCGCATCCGACAGCCGGCGCCTCCTCGGCCCCGACCACCCTGACACTCTCGCCACACTGGACCACATCACCCACCTGAAGCAGTCAGCGATCGACCCGGGACCTGAGGCGGAGTAGGCCGCGCTGGGAAACTGGGCTTTGCCGCTGGCCCTGTGGTGTGTGGTGATCGGGGTGCGGGGCGAGGGGAGCTCTCCCCACGCGATGAGGAGTGCGTGGAACATCAGCCTTCCGCTTAGAGCGTCCGCCGGTAGGGAAAGGTTGTTGCCCCCGGCAGTGAGCGGGACGATCATGACGAAGATGTCGGATCTGCTTGAGCGCGTGACCGCCTTCCGCGCCGCCTTCGCCCGCCGCCAGGCCTCTGAGACCGTCGAGCTGCCCGGGGCCTTCGCCGTCCACGACTCGGACTTCTCCCAATCCCAGGAGCACAACCAACTGATCGTCCACGCCTCGGACGCCGACCCGGCGGCACTGCCCGAACTGGCTGCACAGGGCCTCGGACCGCGCCGGCAGTATCGGATCACGGTGCTGGACGAGGCGCTCGGGGAGCGGGCCACCCCGGGGCTGGCGGCGGCCGGCTACGACCGGGACACCGAGCTGATACTGGCTCGGGAGACAGCTGGCTGCGCGCTGCCCGAACCTGCCGCGCACCCGGTCGAGCTGGCTGAGCTGCGAGCGGCAGTGTTCCGCCAGCAGCTTGACTGGGGCTTGGACGGGGATCTCGCTCGACAGCTCACCGAGCGCCGTACCGCCCGCCTGCGCGGCGCGGAGAAGGTAGCCTTCCTGGCTGCCCGGACACCGGACGGGGAGATCGCGGCCTGGGCCGACCTCTACCTCGACCGAACCGCCGGGCTGGCTCAGCTGGAGGACCTCGTCACTGCTGTGCCGCACCGTAAGCAGGGCCACGGAGATACCCTGCTCGCCACAGGTCTGGCGTTGGCCGCCGCTGCCGGGATCCCACAGCTCTTCCTCATCGCGGACGCGACCGACTGGCCGCGCGAGTGGTACTCCTGCCGCGGCTTCACCGAGCTCGGCCGCAGCTACTCCTTCCTCAACCGCTGACGGCGGGGATGAACAGGGGCCCACTGCTGCCCGCCACCCTCGACCGTTTCACCGCCGTGGAGCCGACCCTCGGGCCCCTGCCCAAGCATCCGCGCCTTGCCCTGGATGCCGGATACGACTACCACATGGTCCACGACGACCTGGCCGCCCGCAGGATCGACGCGCGCATCGCCGCGCGCGGCGCGAAGACCCCGATCCAGACCGGCGGCCGTTGGGTGGTAGAGCGCACGAACTCCTGGATGAACAACTTCGGCAAACTCCGACGCTGCTCCGAACGTCGGAGAGCGGCCATCGAGTTCTTCCTCGCCCTGGCCGCCACCATCATCACCGTCCGCCGCCTGATCCGACGCTCCTGGCCCCTCTACCGCGGGAACACCCGACCCCGAAACCCACGCATCCGATGACCTACTGGCGGACGCTCTTAGCGGCGGCTTGGCACAGCCCACAACGGGCCGCCGCTCCTGAGGGCGGCACCAAGTGGCCAGCGCGAGGGTCGCCGTGCACCGCACGACGCCCGACTCCGCCGGTCCCGCGCCCGCGGGTGTGAATCGTTTCTCGGTGGGGGATCCGAGGTCCCAGGGGGTGGAACGCGTGAACGAGGCAGGCCGCAGCATCCGAGAGTTACTCGAGGACGAGGCCGTACGGGAGCGGCGTGGCGCGCTCCGCGGGCGGATCAACGCCGCGGGGATCGCCGTCGAGGACATCCTGTGCTGCGAGGACAGCTCGGGATTCGTCGGGCCCGGGCACGCGGACGGGTACACCGTGGTGCTGGCGCGGTCCGGCGGCTACCTTCGTCGGATCGCCGGCGAGGAGTTCTTCGTCGATGCGAGCGGCGGCTACCTCACCCGGCCGGGCGACGAACACCGGGTCGCTCACCCGATCGGCCCCGGCGACCGGTCCACCGAGATCCGGATCGGCGCCGAGCTGTTCACCGACCGGTTCGACGGCCCGCCGCTCTCCCGTCGCTTCACGGTCACCGGCACCACCGACGTGCACCACCGCGCCCTGCTGGCCGCGGCGCGGCGAGGGGCCGACGAGTTCGAGCTGGGCGAGCGGCTGCACCGGTTGCTCGACGACGTCGCCGCCTCGGCCGGTCACTGGCGCACGGACACCGGCAGCCGTCCCGCGGCCGCCCGCGCCCACGCCCGCCTGGTCCGCGACGCCTGCGCCGTCCTGGCGGCCGGAGTTCCGGGACTTCGCCTCTCCCTGGAGGAGCTGGCCCGTGCTGTAGGGGGTTCCCCGCATCACCTCAGCCGCGTCTTCCGTGCCGTCACGGGCACGACGCTCACGCATCATCGCAACGAGCTGCGGATCCGAGGTGTCCTGCACGCGCTCGAAGAGGGCGAGGACAGCCTGCGCACCCTCGCGTACGCCTACGGGTTCGCCGACCAGGCCCATCTGACCCGCGTGTGCCGCAGCCATACGGGGTGCGTTCCCAGCGTCTTGAGGGGTGTTCTCACGGATCGCGCATGAATGTCCAACGCTCCGGCGGAGGGCGCGCCACAGACTGGCGGCGGCCGCAGACCCGGCCGGTGTCGTGCTCCCCGTGGGTGCTGCACGGCGCCCCGTCTTCCTCGTGGGGGAACGTGACGATGACCTTCCTGACCAGAGCCGTCACGACCGTGGCGGCCGCCCTGACGGCCGTCGCGTGCGTGGGCTCCGCACCGGGCGCCGCCTCGGCCCCGTACCCTCCGAGCTCCTCCGCCGCCCCAGTCGCGACACCGGAGCTCACCGATCCGCGCCCCTGCCCCGGCCAGACCGACGTGACGTGCGCCGACCTCACCGTGCCGCTCGACCGCACGGGCGCGGTGCCGGGCACTCTGCGGCTGCGGACGGCGGTCTTCGGCGCGGCGGACGCGCCCAAGGGGACGCTGCTCTTCCTCACGGGTGGCCCGGGCCAGCCGGGCCTCCCCTTCGTCCAACGGATCCGCGACCGCCTCCCCGGAGCCCTGGCCCAGTACCGGCTGGTGATGATCGACCAGCGCGGCACCGGCGACGCCGCCGTCGACTGCCCCGAGCTCCAGCGGGAGGTGGGCAGCAGCGACACCGTCGCCCCCACGCCCGGCGCCGTCACCGCCTGCGCCGAAAGTCTCGGCGTGAAGCGGAACTTCTACACCACCGCCGACACCGTGGCCGATCTCGAAGACCTGCGGCGCGCCCTCGGCGTGACCTCCTGGACGCTCGACGGGGTCTCGTACGGCACCTTCACCGCCGGCCAGTACGCCCTCACCCACCCGCACCGCGTCCGCAAGCTCGTCCTCGACTCCGTCGTCCCCCTCGACGGTGCGGGCGTGCTGTACGAGGAAGCCCTCGGCCACTCCGCACGAGTGCTCCGCGCCGCCTGCCGAGAGCAGGCGTGCGGTTTCGACCCGGCCCGGGACCTCGCGACCGTCGTCCGGCGCGACGACAACGGAGTCGGCGTGTTCAACCTGCTCGTCATCGCGAGCATCATCGACCCGAAACTCGACAACCCCCGGTTCGGCATCCTCACGGCCCTCCACGCCTCCGCCGCCGGCGACCGCGCCCGCCTCGACGGACTCGTCGCCGGATTCTCCGCGCCCTCCGACGAACCCCCCTCGGAATTCAGCTCCGGACTCCACGCCGCGACCCTCTGCGCCGACTCCCAATGGCCGTGGGGCGACGCCTCCGCACCCACCGTGGGACGCCAACGAGCCCTGAAGCGGGCCGTCCAACAGATCCAGCCGACGACAGTCTGGCCCTTCGAGCGAAAGACGGCAGGCGCACAGGGCATCGCCCAAACCTGCCTCCCCTGGCCCGCCTCACGCCCCAACCAAGCCGCACCCCACCGCACCCTCACCATGCCGGTCCTGATCCTCGCCGGCGACCGCGACCTCTCGACACCCGTCCAGTGGGCCCGCGACCTCGCGGCCGTCACCCCCCGGGCCGAACTCGTCGTCCTCCCCGGAGCCGGCCACTCCACCCAGAGTCGCAGCGACGGCGGCGCCCGTGCCGCCGAGGCGTTCCTGCTGCGCTAGGCCGGGTACACGCACCACGGCGGCCACGGGTTCACCACTTGTGGCGCGATCAAGGCCGTTGGGGTCGGGGCCGCGATCGGAGGGTTCGGCGGAACGATGGGCAAGATCATCAAGAAGATCGGCAACCGCGTGTTCCGCGGCTACGGTGACCGCGCCTCCATGAAGGCGTGGGACGACTCCAAACGGGCGATCAGGTGACACCGTCCCTCGCCAGGACCGCGGCGGCCGGCGCCCGGGGTGGCAGGGCCCTCGGCCGCAGTCCGCCGTATGGTTCGCCCTCCTGTGAGAGGAACGGTTCGATGCTCGGCTACTGCCTGGCGGTCGTCCGCCGACTGGCCCTGACCGCGCTGGCGATCGGCACGGTGCTCGCGGCAGCCATGAACGCCGCGCTGGTCCTGGGCGACGGCACACCATGGAGCGGGGTCGCTCCCAGGCCCTGGCCGCGGGCGCGGTGGGCGCCTTCGCCTTCACCGCCGTACTGACCGTCACCACAGCGGTGAGCGCCGCCCGCACGTCTCGCCGGTACGGGCTCACGCTCGGCCCCGAAGCCGTGGCCCTGCCCTCCGTCCGTGAGGCGCGGGTGCCCACCATCGAGGGCAGAACCGCCTTCCAGCTGACGGACAGCGTGCGGCACGCGGTCGAGAAGGACCCCGTCCTGCGAGTGGACGAGGTCACCGCGTTCGGGCACGGCATCCTGGACCTGACCCTCCGCGGACCGTCGGCCTCGACGGTCATCGTGCGCGTCCGCGTCACGACCGGACCAACGGAGACGGCCGCCGTCGTGGAGGCGCGTCCGGCGGCCGCGTACAAGCAGCTCGACGCGGCAGCCTGCTGGTCCGTCGCCCGCGTCGTCGAGGAGCGCGTGGCGCGGGCTCTACACACTGAGACCGGGGACGGCGCCCTCTGACGCCGGGCCACGCCCGTGGAAGACTCCACACCGGGCCCCGAGGAGCTACGCGAACGGGCGTGGGGGCTGGTGGTCGACGCGCTCCGCGGAGTCGACCTCGAGATCGAGCAAGTGGTGCAGGAAGAGGCCGGGTGCGGCGACCAGGACGACATGGGCAAGGACGGCGACGCAGGGCGCCCGTCGGACGTGTGAACAGAGACCTGCCCGGGTGGGGCAGGGCGAGGGCGGCTTCGCCGCGAAGTGGCGCTAGCTGATCTGTTCGGCCAGGGCGAGGATGATGCCTGAGGGGCCGCGGAGGTAGCAGAGGAGGTAGATGTCCTCGTACCGTGCGACCTCGCCGATGAGTTCGGCGCCAAGGGGACGCAGACGGGCAATGGTGTCGTGGATGTCGTCGACGGCGAACATCACCCGGTGCAGGCCCAGCGTGTTCGGCGGCGGATTGTGCGCCCCGTCGCCGATGGCCGCGGGGTTCTGGTACTGCGCGAGCTCCAGCTTGCCGTGGCCGTCCGGCGTCCGCATCATCGCGATCTCGCTGCGCACTCCTTCGAGTCCGACAGCCTGATCCGCGAACAGGCCCTCGATCTGCGCCCTGCCTTCGACCTCCATGCCCAGTTCGGCGAAGAAGGCGACGGCTGCGTCCAGGTCTTCGACAACGATGCCGACGTTGTCCATCCGCTGAAGCGTCATGACGGTTCTCCCTCTGCGTTGCGCGCGCCTCTGAGGCCACCGGTATACCGCAGACGGACCTGCGGCACAGTGCAACGCCCGTGACCTGCGGGTCGGCCTCGGCTGGTCGCCAAGGGCGAGTCTCCCTGAGTGATCGACTTCTGGTGATCGACTTCTGGTGGTCGAGTGGGCCGATGCCGATGCCGATGCCGATGCCGATGCCGATGCCGAACCGCCGGTCGGGACGGCGTGCCCGTGCCGAGAGGCATGACAAGGAGCACGCGGCCGCCGCGGTCAACGCGTTCGCCAACCGATGGACAGGGCCGGGTGACGATGGTGTCGGATTCCTGCCGGACACGAGGCTTGAGTGGCTGGTTGGCTGAGCGCATGATCACAGCGCACATGGACAAGGCCCTGCTCTTCCGTTCCCTCCACGACTCCGCGCGCCCCCTCGCGCTTGCCAACGCCTGGGATGTAGCGAGTGCCCGTGTCATCGAGGCCGCAGGGGCACCCGCGATCGCCACCACCAGCGCCGGGATCTCCTGGTCATTCGGTCATCCGGACGGGGAAACGCTCTCGCCCGACCGGGCGGTGGACGTGATTGCCCGCATCGTCGCGGCGGTCGACGTACCGGTCACCGCCGACATCGAGGGCGGATACGGCCAGGACGCAGCCGGCGTCGCCGAGACCATTACGCGGGTGCTGGAAGCAGGCGCCGTGGGCATCAACATCGAGGACGGAACCCGTACACCGGCCGAACTCAGGGCACGGCTCATGGCCGCCCGGGCTGCGGCAGAACGAGCCGGCGTATCCCTCTTCCTCAACGCCCGAACCGACACCTACCTGTTCGGCCTCGGCGACCCCGCCACCCGACTGGAGCACACTCTGGAGCGGGCACGTGAGTACGTGGACGCCGGCGCCGACGGCATCTTCGTCCCCGGCGTCACCGACCCCGCCACCATCGCGGAACTGGCCTCGGGCATCTCTGTCCCCCTGAACATCATGGCCGGCCCTGGAGCACCGGACGTCGCCGAGCTGGGCGGCCTCGGCGTCGCCCGCGTCAGCCTCGGCTCGGGCGTCGCCCAGACCGCCTACGCCGCCACTCGCCTCGCCGCGCAGCAGCTGTACAACACCGGCGACTACCACCCGCTCGCCGACACCATCCCCTTTCCCGAGCTCAACGGCCTGTTTCCAAACCCGCGCTGACCGCGCTGACCGCGCTGACCGCGCTGACCGCGCTGACCGCGCTGACCGCGCTGACCGCGTGGGGCGGGCCGACAACCGGAGCCGCCAGCTCGTCGAACAGCGTGGAACGGCGCCGACGGCAGTGATCGCCGCGAACGCCGCGGCGGCCTGGCACGACGCCACGGCGCTCCTGCTCGCAGCCGGCTACCGACGTGTCTTCAGCCTGGTCGAACCGGAGCTACGACAGCGCCGCCCCGGCATGCTGGAGGGTTGCCTGGAACGGGCAGGACACGGTCGGCGTCGCCTTCTGCTCCATTCCATCCGCTCAGGGGGTCGGGTCCCAGAGTCCACCGGCCTCGCCGCGAGCGAGGTGTTCGGCGTAGACGTCGACCTTCCAGGCGATGACGGAACGGCATTCCTCTAGCGCCTGGATCTGTGCGTCGACGCGTTGCCGATGGTCGTCGAGGAGACGCAGGCGTTCGGCTTCGTTGCCGGGGCCCTGCCGTACGAGTTCGGTGAACCGTTTGAGGTCGGAGAGGGGCATGCCGGATTCCCTGAGCTTCACGCAGATCTGCAGCCAGTCCACGTTGGAGGGGGTGTACTGGCGCCGGCCGCCCGGCGTGCGGTGGACGGGCCCGATCAGTAGGCCTTCGCGCTCGTAGAAGCGCAGGGCGTGCACGCTGAGTCCGGTCCGCTCGGAGACCTCGCCGATGCTCAGCGCCTTGCCGTGGGTCTCGGCGGTCGTCATGTCACTCAGTCTAGGACTTGATCTAGACCTTGCTCTAGATCGTAGCGTCAGTGGCATGACCACTACTGATCAGCAGCCCCTCGGCTCGCCCTTCTCCGCCACCACCACCGCCGGGGACGTCATGGAGGGCCTGGACCTTCGCGGCAGGACCGCCCTTGTGACCGGGGGGTATTCCGGGCTCGGTCTGGAGACCACCCGGGGTCTGGCGGCCGCCGGGGCCCGCGTCATCGTTCCGGCACGTCGTCCCGACACCGCCCGCACCGCTCTCCGGGATGTGGAGGGCTGCGAGGTCATCGCGATGGACCTGGCAGCCCTCGGCAGCGTCCACGCTGCCGCAGAGCAGATCAGCGACCGCTGTGACCGGCTCGACATCCTGATGGCCGTCGCGGGAGTCATGGCCACCCCGGAGCGGCGAGTGGGGCCCGGCTGGGAAAGCCAGCTCGCCACCAACCACTTCGGGCATTTCGCCCTCACCAGCGAGCTCTACCCGCTCCTGGCCGCCGCAGACCGCGCACGCGTCGTGGTCAACAGTTCCGCCGGGCATGTCCTGACCGACATCCGCTGGCATGACCCGCACTTCCGTACCGGCTATGACAAGTGGTTGGCCTACGGCCAGGCCAAGACCGCCAACGCCCTGTTCGCCGTACACCTCGACGCCCTCGGACGCGACGACGGAGTCCGGGCGTTCGCCCTCCACCCCGGCAAGATCATCACTGGTCTCCAGCGGGAGATGAGTCTCCAGGAGCAGATGGACCGCGGATGGGTGGACGAGCACGGCAACGTGATCGGCGCCGGCTTCAAGACCCCCTCCCAGGGCGCCGCCACCGGCCTGTGGGCAGCCACGTCGCCCCTTCTCGACTCACTCGGCGGGCTCTACCTGGAGGACTGCGACGTCACACGCGTCTCCGCCCCCGACCAGCCCATGGACGACGGCGGCGTCCGCGATTACGCCATCGCTCCCGACGCCGCCGCACGCCTCTGGGAACTGTCCGTAGCGGCGACGGGCACGATCCCGATCATCCGATGAATCCGCGGTCCGCCTACACCGCGCTGTACGACTCCGCACCACATCGCGAGGTACGAGCAACCAGTCGCACTGACACCGCCCCGAGCTCACACCTCGATGGCACAGGGCAGTGAACGTTGCCTGCCTTGGTACGCCAGACGCTCGGTAGCGCCGGACTCCAACTCAGCTGGAATCACGTCCCGCTGGTATGAGTCAGGGTGGGATGGGGCTGACCGGATTCGAACCGGCGTCCTCCCACATGCGGTGAAGGCGCGACAACCACTGCGCTACGAGCCCCATCCCGCTCGCGATCATACGAGCCACCCGGGCTACATCGCTCGGGAATTCACCTAGGCGACTGATCACTCGGCGCCACAGAGTCACTAAACCTGAACCAGAACCCGGAGAGACGAACGAAGCCAGGTCACTCGGGAGAGCGCGCCACCAGGAGACTTCCGGGGTCCAGCAGGGGAGCGGCACGGTGGCGCCCGACTGGCGGCTGGCTGCCGGGTGCCGACCAGCTGATCATGACGGCCCGCTCGTCCCGACAAGAAACCCGCCACCCCTAGACGAGTAAGTCCGAAGTGCTGGTCAGTGGTCGTAGGCGATCAATGACCTGGTCAGTGATGTTCCGTTGGCCCGGTTGTGCCAGATGGCTG
>NZ_JNWK01000050.1 GCF_000716445.1 Streptomyces wedmorensis | reverse complement strand
CACACGGACGGCGCCCTCGGCGGCGCCTCCGCCCCTTGTGCCTGGACCCGCACCGATACGGCGTCGCACTCCCGGTGCGGGTTCAGGCGCGGAAGCCTGGGCCCGGCAAGGGGCGCCGTCCGTTGTGCCCACCCGTCCCGCCCCAGCGGAACGAATGCCCACAACGAGGCGGGGCGAAGGCCCACACGGGAGGGGCGCAGCCCACAACGCGGGGCGGCGGGGCGCAGCGCGCGGGGGTGGGAGCCGCCCCGGCGGAACGAATGCCCACAACGGGGGCGGCGGCACGGAGGGTGGGCACCGTCCCGGCGGAACGAATGCCCACGACGCGGGGCGCAGGCCCACAACGAGGCGGGGCGAAGGCCCATGGCGCGGGGGCGCGGGCCCGCAGCGCGGCGGGCGCGGGGCGCAGCCCGCGGCGCGGGGTGGAGGCCCGGGGCAGGCGGGGCGGGTCAGTCGTCGTATTTGGTTTCGGCGGGGGCGTCGAGGGCGAGGCGGTAGCCGCGCTTGACGACGGTCTGGATGAGCTTGGGCGTGCCGAGCGCGGTACGGAGACGGGCCATCGCCGTCTCGACGGCGTGCTCGTCGCGACCGGCCCCGGGCAGCGCGCGGAGGAGGTCGGCGCGGGAGACGACCCAGCCGGGCCGGCGGGCGAGGAGGCCGAGGAGGGCCATGCCGGCGGGCGGGACGGGGCGGAGGGCGCCGTCGACGAGGACGGCGTGTCCGCGGACTTCGACGCGGTGGCCGGCGACGGGCAGGACCCGGGAGCGGCTGGGGAGTTCTCGGCAGAGGAGCTGGACGAGGGGTCCGAGCCGGAACCGCTCGGGCTGGTACGTGTCGATGGCCTCGGCTTGGAGCGGCAGCGCCGTCACGGGCCCGACGCACACGGCGAGCACGTCGTGCCGCAGTGCCTCGACGAGCTCTTCCCGTACGCCCTTCTCCTGGGCGCGGGAGAGCAGCGAGACGGCGGCGGGGGCGCTGGTGAAGGTGACGGCGTCGAGGGTGCGGGCGAGGGCCGCGTCGAGGAGCCGGTCGAGGGGGCCGGTGTCCTCGGGGGCCATCCAGCGGTAGACGGGGACGCCGACGACTTCCGCGCCGCCGGCGGTGAGCGCTTCCACGAAGCCGGGCAGTGGCTCGCCGTGCAGCTGGAGGGCGATGCGGCGGCCCGTCACGCCTTCGGCGAGGAGCCGGTCGAGGACTTCGGCCATGGATTCCGAGCTGGGCGACCAGGACTCGGTGAGTCCGGCGGCCCGTACGGCTCCCTTGACCTTGGGGCCGCGGGCGAGGAGTTCGACGTCCCGCAGGACGGCGAGGAGCTCTTCTCCGTGCCCCCAGCCTTCGGCGGCCTCGATCCAGCCCCGGAAGCCGATCGCCGTGGTGGCGACGACGATGTCCGGGGCGTTGCCGATGATCTCCTTGGTGGCGGCGAGGAGCTCGGTGTCGTCCGCGAGGGGCACGATCCGCAGTGCGGGTCCGTGGACGACGGCCGCGCCGCGGCGGCGCAGCAGCGCGATGAGTTCGTCCGCGCGCCGCGCCGCGGTGACGCCGACGGTGAAGCCGGCGAGGGGGCCGTGTTCTTGCTCGTCCATGAGGCCAGAGCCTGACGGGGACGCATGACGGATGCGGTTCGCTTGTATTTCCTGGTCGTTACGGTCCGCGCCGGGCACTGGGGATCACACGTTCGCGTAGCCGGGCCGGGGCTCCGGGTCCGTGACGGCCTCGGCGGTCTCGGGGACGGTCGAGGGGTTGCGAAGGTATACCGCCCAGGTGACGACCATGCAGGCCGCGTAGAAGGCGAGGAAGGCGACGAAGGCTCCGGTGCCGGTGCCGGCGGTCTGGAAGGACTGGCGGAAGGCGAGGTTGATGCCGAGTCCGCCGACTGCGCCGATGGCTCCGATGAGGCCCATGGAGGCGCCGGAGAGCCGTCGTCCGTAGGCCTCGGCGGGTTCGCCCGTGAGTCCCTTGCGGTGTCCCTGGGCGAGGAAGATCGCCGGGACCATCTTGAACGTGGAGCCGTTGCCGAGGCCGCTGAGGACGAAGAGTCCGATGAAGCCGATGAGGAAGACGGCGAGCGACTCGATGACGGAGGCGTAGATCACCACGGCGGTCGCGGCGGCCATCGCGGCGAAGGTCCACAGGGTGATGCGGGCGCCGCCGTGGCGGTCGGCGAGGGAGCCGCCGACGGGCCGGATGAGGGAGCCGAGGAGCGGGCCGATGAAGGTGAGGGAGGCGGCCTGGAGGGGGGTGCGGCCGAACTGGGTCTGGAGGACGAGGCCGAAGGCGAAGCTGTAGCCGATGAAGGAGCCGAAGGTCCCGACGTACAGGAAGGCCATGATCCAGGTGTGGCGGGCGGTCACGGCCTCCTTGACGGCGCCGGTGTCGTTCTTGACGGGGACGAGGTTGTCCATGAAGAGCGCGGAGCAGATGGCGGCGACGACGATCAGCGGCAGGTAGACGCCGAGCACGATCCGGGGGTGCAGGGCGCCGGCGGTGCCGATGACGAGGAGGCCGACGAGCTGGACGACGGGGACGCCGATGTTGCCGCCGCCGGCGTTGAGGCCGAGTGCCCAGCCCTTCTTGCGCAGCGGGAAGAAGGCGTTGATGTTGGTCATGGAGGAGGCGAAGTTGCCGCCGCCGACGCCGGTGAGCACGGCCACCAGGACGAAGGTGGTGTACGAGGTGCCGGGCTCCATGACCGCGAAGGCGAAGCCGGTGGGCAGCAGGAGCAGCAGGGCGCTGAAGATCGTCCAGTTGCGGCCGCCGAAGCGGGCGACGGCGAAGGTGTACGGGATGCGGATCAGCGCGCCGACGAAGGTCGCGGTGCCGATCAGGAAGAACTTGCCGGCCGGGTCGATCCCGTACTGGGGGCCCATGAAGAGGACCATGACGGACCAGAGGCTCCAGATGGAGAAGCCGATGTGCTCGGAGAGCACGGAGAAGATCAGGTTCCGGCGGGCGATCCGCTCGCCCTTCTCGCGCCAGAAGGTCTCGTCCTCCGGCTCCCACTGTTCGATCCAACGGCCGCTCATGTCGCACCTCCGCGGGTGTCGGGTCCTGAGGCGTCCACAGCCTCGGGTCCCCGTGTCGCCGACGCTAGGGAGGCCGCGTTTCAAGCCGGTGCCGTGAGGTGACGGCGGCGGAACCTTGCTCTCACCCGGAGCGCGGGGACCCTGTGAGCGCCCCCGCATTCTGGGCCCGGCCCGCTCGGGTGCTGCTGGACCTCCGCTCACGTGGTGCTCGATGCGGGCAGCCCGGGTTCGTCCGGCGGGAGCCAGGAGCCGGACGGGCGGGTGTGCCAGCCTTCCCGGGCGCCGATCTCGGCGGCGGCGGTCCGCAGGGCGTCCAGGGCGGGGTGGCGCAGTCCCTTGCGCCACACCAGGCTCACGGGTGAGAGGGGTACGGGGTCGACGAGGGGGCGCAGGACGCAGCCGGGCATGTCGGGGAAGTCGACGACGACGAGGACCGGGTGGCGGTGCTTGGCCATGACGCGGCGGAACTCCTCGTGGCCGACGGCGAGCGGCGCGGGCGGGGCGACCTCGATGCCGCGCCCCGCGAAGAGCCGGCCGGCGAGGTCGGTCCACTCGGTCGTGCGGTCGTTCCCCGCGCCCGCGTAGACCCGTTCCCCGGCGAGGGCGGTGAGCGGGACCGCGGGCAGGGCGGCGAGCGGGTGGTCGTCGGGGAGCAGGACGGCCATCGGCTCGTACCGTACGAACTGGGCGTCGAGCCGCGTCCTGAGTGCGGCGTCGAGGCCTCCGTACCGGCCGAAGGAGGTGTCGAGCCGGCCGGCGAGGATCTCGCGTACGGCGCCGGTGAGGCCGCTCTCGAAGCGGGCCATCAGCTCGTGTTCGGGGGCGAGTTCGCGGGCCCGGCGCAGGATGCGGTCCTGGACGAGGCCGGGGGTGTTGAGGTCGACGAGCAGCGGCCGGGGCGCGGCCCGGAAGGCGTCGAGGAGCTCGTCGTGGGCGGCCGACACGCGCCGTGCGTGCGGGAGGAGGCGTTCGCCGTCGGGCGTGAGGGCGACGTGCCGGGTGGTGCGTACGAACAGCTCGGCGCCCAGCTCGCGCTCCAGGCGCCTGATGTCCCGACTCAGCGCCTGCTGGGCGACGTAGAGGCGGGCGGCGGCGCGGGTGAAGTGCAGCTCCTCGGCGACGGCGGTGAACGCGCGCAGCAGCCGGGGGTCGATGTCGTACGAGGGGGCCATCGCCGCATTCAACAACACAGGTGCGTGAATGGCCACTGATCAGGTGTTGGACCGCTCGGGCCCGCCCCCGCGAACCTTGGTCCATGCCGAGACCGGACCTCACCCTCACCCCGGCGGGCCCGGCGCTCGCCCCCCGCTACCGCGCCCACCCCACCCGCCCCGTCGGCCTCACCGTGCAGCCCCGCAACCCCTATCTCCGCCTGTTCGCGGTTCCCGGCGCCCGCGCCTTCACCGTGGGGAACATGGTCGCCCGGCTGCCCGTCGGGATGTTCGGCATCAGCGCCGTGATCATGGTCGCGGCGCGCTACGACTCGTACGCCCTGGCCGGCGCGGTCACCGCCACCGCCCTGGGCGCCGGAGCCCTGACCGGCCCCTGGATCGCCCGGCTGATCGACCGGTACGGCCAGGCCCGGGTCGCGGTCCCGGCCTCGGTCCACGCGGTCCTGGGCCGCCTGCTCCTGGTCCTCCTGGTCCACGAGCGGGCGCCCGCCTGGACGCTCTTCCTCGTGACCGCGCTGACCGCCACCCTGCCGAACACGGGCGGGATGTCCCGGGCGCGCTGGGCCCATCTGCTGCGGGGCGACCCGGACGCCCTGCACACCGCCAGCGCCTTCGAACAGGCCGGTGACGAGCTCTGCTTCATGCTCGGCCCGGTCCTGGCCGCGCTCGTCTGCTCGGCGTTCTTCCCGGAGGCCGGCACCCTCGTCGCCGCCGCCCTCCACCTCGGCGGGATCCTGCTCTTCACCGGCCGGCGCGCCACCGAGCCGCCGGTCGCCCCGCGCACCTCGCACGGCTCGCCGCTGCGCGCTCCCGGGATGGCACCCCTGCTCGCGGTCTTCCTCGCGACCGGAGCGGTCTTCGGTTCCCTCGAAGTGGTGGCCCTCGCGTTCGTGGACGGCCCCGTCGCCGGTCCCGTCCTGGCCCTCCAGGCCGCCGGCTCCTGTGCGGCGGGGCTCCTCTACGGCCGGGTCCGCCGCACCGCCCGCCTCCACACCTGTCTGGCCGCGATGACCGTGCTCATGTCGATGCCGCTGCTCGCGGCGACGACCGGCTCCCTCCTCGCCCTCGCCGCCGGCCTCCTCGTGGCGGGCATGGCCACGGCCCCGACGATGGTCACGGGCATGGCCCTGGTCCAGCGGCTCACCCCTGAGTCCCAGCTCAACGAGGGCATGACGCTCGCCGTCACCGCCCTCCTCGCCGGCGTCTCCGCGGGCGCCGCCGCCGGCGGCTGGGCGGCCGACCACTCCCCCTTCCCCGCCTTCGGCTTCCTCCTGCCCACGGCCGCTGCCCTGCTGGCCCTCGCCCTGTGCGCGGCGACCGGCGTGGGCCGCCGCGCATGACAAAGGCCCGGCAGTCGTGGTGACTGCCGGGCCTCTGCCCACATGGGATGAGTGGAGATGGCGGGAATCGAACCCGCGTCCAACGGTGCGGAATCAGGGCTTCTCCGTGTGCAGTCTGGTACGAGTTTCTCAGCCCTCCGGATCACCCAGACAAGTCCGGAACGGGCTCAGTCACTGTTTGATTTCCCTCCAACCCCCGTGACCGGGGCTGGAGGTTTAGATCCCTAAATGACGCCAGGATCCGGGTCGGGACCTTCCCCGGGCTGACGCTCCTCACAGAGGCTTCTGTTCGTTACCTAAAATTAGGCAGCGAGGGCGAAGCGGGAGTTATCGCTCTTGGAGTTGGCGATTATTGGTTGCGACATATGGTTTACGAGATCATTGCCGCTTCCTCGACACGCTTCCCACTGCTTCGACATCCGCTGTCGAAACCGATCATCCCCATGTTGTTTTTTCAAAGGTCGCACCCTCTGTGGGGTGCACGACCCATCGTACGTGACCGACGGGTGCCGTCGCCAGCGTATTACCGGCGCTAGGAGGCCGCGGCCGCCCGCTGCCTCCGCTTCGCCGCCGCGATGGCGCGGTTCGTCTCGCGCGTGTCCTGCTTCTCCCGCAGGGTCTGGCGCTTGTCGTACTCCTTCTTGCCCTTGGCGAGCGCGATCTCGCACTTCACCCGGCCGCCCAGGAAGTACAGCGCGAGGGGCACGATCGTGTGACCGGTCTCCTGCGCCTTCGACTCCAGCTTGTCGATCTCGGCGCGGTGCAGCAGCAGCTTGCGCTTCCGCTTCGCCGAGTGGTTCGTCCAGCTGCCCTGCATGTACTCCGGGACGTGGATGTTGTGCAGCCACGCCTCGTGGTCGTCGATCTGGACGAAGCCGTCGACCAGCGAGGCCCGGCCCATCCTCAGCGACTTCACCTCGGTGCCCATGAGCACGACACCGCACTCGTAGGTGTCGATGATGTGGTAGTCGTGGCGCGCCTTCTTGTTCTGCGCGATCAGCTTGCGCTCGGGCGCCTTGTCCGTCGTCTTCTTCGCAGGCTTGCCCTGCACGTTCACGAGTCCCTTTGCCATAGTGCGGTCATTTTCGCACTACGAGCCCCCTCCGAGGCCACTCAATACCGTCCGGGCCCGCTCCTCGGCCCGTTCCCCCGCCGCCAGGTCCGGCGTGATGCCGTTGCCGTCCACGGCGTGACCGGCCGGGGTCCGGTAGTGGCCGACGGTCAGCTCCGCGACCGAACCGTCCGGCAGCGCGCTCGGCATCTGGACCGAGCCCTTGCCGAAGGTCCGCGAGCCGACCGTCACCGCCCGACCCCGGTCCTGAAGGGCACCGGTGAGCAGCTCGGCCGCGCTCATCGTCCCGCCGTCGATCAGCGCCACCAGGGGACGGCCGGTGTCCCCGCCGCCCTCCGCGTACACGGCCCGCTGCTCGCCCTCCACGTCGTACGTGGCGACGAGACCGCCGTCGAGGAAGGCGGAGGCCGCGACGGCCGCCTCCGAGACCAGGCCGCCCGCGTTGCCCCGCAGGTCGAGCAGGACCCCGGCACCGGCCGGCGCGGCCCGTACCGCGTCACGCACGCGCGTGCCCGCGCCCTTCGTGAAGGCGGTCACCCTGATCAGCAGGGTCCCGTCGTCGAGCCGGCGCACGGTCACCGGGTCGGTCTCGAGCCGCGCCCGGCGCAGGGTCAGCGTCCAGGCGGCACGCCCCCGCTCGACCCGGAGGACGACGGCCGAGCCCGGCACACCGTCACCGCGGAGCAGGGACACGACCTCCGAGACCGACAGGTCCTCGACCGCACGCCCGTCGACCGCCACGAGCCGGTCCCCGACCTTCAGCCCCGCCCGGCCCGCCGGCCCTCCGGCCCGCACCCGCGTCACCCGCACCCCGGTCGCCCCGGCCTTGCCCGCGGACAGCCCCACGCCGGTGTACGCGCCGTCGAGGGCCTGCTCGAACTCGGCGTACTCCTTCTTGTCGTACACCGCCCCCCAGCGGTCCCCGCTACGGCTGACGAACTCCTCCGCCGCCTGCTTCCCCGACTTCCCGTCGGCCATCGCCGCGGCAGCGGCCCTGCTGACCGCCGCGCCGTCGACCGTCGCGCGATCCCGGGACTGCTTCCCGGCGTCCCCGGCCGCGCCCGCCGACCTCGCCGCCGACTCTTCCCGGGGCAGCGAACCGGTGGCGGCCGCCGTGGCCAGCACCCCGGCGAACACCAACGTCAGAACGGCCCCACGGAGCACTCCGCGGGGCCGGATACAGAAAAGCTCACCGCCGGCCGGCACGCCGCCCACTCTAGGACAAGGCAATGGCGCCGCACGGGCTTTGCCCACGCGACGCCATCCTCCGTCAGAGGTCTCTTCTCACACCTTGAGGTACTTGCGCAGGGCGACGAAGGCGGCCACGGCCGGCATCAGGAGGCCGATGGCGATGACGAGGGGGAGCTTGGCGAGGACGGCGTCCCAGCCGATGAAGTTGACGAGCTGCATCTTGTCGGCGAGGGCGATGCCGTGGTCGATGAGGAAGTAGCGGCCGACGAGCAGCAGCACGCAGGCGACGGCGCCGCCGAGGAGTCCGGCGAAGGCGGCCTCCATGATGAACGGCATCTGGATGTAGAAGCTGGACGCGCCGACGAGCCGCATGATGCCGGTCTCGCGGCGGCGGCTGAAGGCCGAGACGCGGACGGTGTTGACGATCAGCATCAGCGCGATGATCAGCATGAGGCCCATGACGCCGAGGGCGGCGATGTTCATGCCGTTCATCAGGTCGAAGAGGTTCTGCAGGATGTTCCGCTGGTCCTGGACCGACTCGACGCCGTCGCGGCCGGCGAAGGCCGTGGCGACCACCTTGTACTTCTCCGGGTCCTTGAGCTTGACCCGGAACGACTCCTGCATCTGGTCCGGCGTGATGACGGAGGCGATGGCGGTGTCGCTGTACTGCTCCTTGTAGTGCTTGAAGGCCTCGTCGGCGGACTCGTGGTGGACGTTCTCCACGATGTCCATCTTCTTCAGATCGGCCTCGATCTGTTCCTTCTGCTGACCGGTGACCGCGCCCTTGGAGCACTTGGGCGCGGTCGCCGCGTCGGTCTTGTTGCAGAGGAAGATGGAGACGTTGACCTTGTCGTACCAGTAGTCCTTCATCGTGCTGACCTGCTCGCGCATGAGCAGCGCGCCGCCGAAGAGGGCGAGCGACAGGGCCACGGAGACGATGACCGCGAAGGTCATCGTGAGGTTGCGCCGGAGACCGACGCCGATCTCGGAAAGCACGAACTGAGCGCGCATGGGTCTGCTTTCTCCTACTCGCTACAGGCTCAGTGCTGGTATCCGTAGACGCCGCGCGCCTGGTCGCGGACGAGGCGGCCCTTTTCGAGCTCGATGACGCGCTTGCGCATCTGGTCGACGATGTTCTGGTCGTGGGTCGCCATGACGACGGTGGTCCCTGTCCTGTTGATCCGGTCGAGCAGCTTCATGATGCCGACGGAGGTCTGCGGGTCGAGGTTGCCGGTGGGCTCGTCGGCGATCAGCAGCATCGGGCGGTTGACGAAGGCGCGGGCGATGGCCACACGCTGCTGCTCACCACCCGAGAGCTCGCCCGGCATGCGGTCCTCCTTGCCGCCGAGACCGACGAGGTCGAGCACCTGGGGCACGGCCTTGCGGATCTCGCCGCGCGGCTTGCCGATGACCTCCTGCGCGAAGGCCACGTTCTCGGCGACGGTCTTGTTGGGCAGCAGGCGGAAGTCCTGGAAGACGGTGCCCAGCTGGCGCCGCATCTGCGGCACCTTCCAGTTGGAGAGCCGGGCCAGGTCCTTGCCGAGGACGTGCACCTGGCCCTGGCTGGCGCGCTCCTCGCGCAGGAGCAGTCGCAGGAAAGTCGACTTTCCGGAGCCGGAGGAACCGACGAGGAAGACGAACTCCCCCTTCTCGATCTCCAGGGAGACATCCCGGAGTGCGGGGTGGCTCTGCTTCGGATAGGACTTGGAGACGTTGTCGAATCGGATCACGGATGCACCACGGTCGGCCGGGAGTAGGTGTGCGTGACCTTACGCGAACGGGGAAGGCCTGCGCAGTCGCGGTCCTGGCTTGCGTGCTTTATCCTTTTCGCCCTCCCGGTCGAACGGGGACGATCCGACGGGGCGCGCCGAAACGCCGCGGAGCTGGCACAGTGGTAGGGGGAACGTCCGGGTCCCACCGGACGTTGTCCTGTTGTGTACCCCAGTGCGGGAGGAGGAGAGCGCATGACCTACGACCGACTGGTGTGCGCCAACTGCGCGGCCCCGGTTGCCGAGGGCCGTTGCCCCGTCTGCCGCGCGAACCGGGAGCGTCTGACCCCCCAGGGCCCGTCCCCCGCGATGCTGCTGACACTGGCGATCGCCCTGCTGGTGGCGATCGCGCTGCTCGCGGCCGTCCAAACGGTCTGACCGGAGGCGCGCGGAGCCCATACGAGCCGGAAAACACGCCGAAGGGCCGGGGAGCGAACTCCCCGGCCCTTCGTCATGCGTCTACGCGGGTACGCAGGACGGCCGTACGTCAGACAGCGGTACGTCCGCCACCGACGAGGCGCGGCAGCATGCGGAAGCCGATGCCGCCGGCGATCATGGTCGCGGCACCGATGACCAGGAACGAGGTCTCCGCCGCACCGGTCTCGGCGAGCTCCTCCTTCGCCTGGCCCTGCTGCACGGGCTGCGAGCCCTCGTTGTTGGTGTTCGGGTTGTTGTTGTCGGTCTCCACGCACTCGGCGCCGTCGAGGTCGACGGTGCAGGTGCCGGCGCCACCGTCGGTGGACGTGCCACCGGTGGTGCTGGTGGACCCGCTGGTGGAGGTCGCCGAGCCACTGGTGGAGGTCGACCCGCTGGTGGAGGTCGACGAGCCGGAACCGTTGGAGCCGTTGGAGCCGTTGGAGCCGTTCCCGCTGGTGGAGCTGGACGACGAGCTCGACGACGAGCTGGACGTCTGCTCACCCGTGGTCGAGGTGGACGTCGTCTGCTCACCCGTGGTGGACGTGGACGTCTGCTCACCGGTCGTCGAGGTGGACGTGGTCTGCTCACCCGTGGTGGACGTGGACGTCTGCTCACCGGTCGTCGAGGTGGACGTCGTCTGCTCACCCGTGGTGGACGTGGACGTCTGCTCACCCGTGGTCGAGGTGGACGTCGTCTGCTCACCCGTGGTGGACGTCGCCGTCTGCTCACCCGTGGTCGAGGTGGACGTCGTCTGCTCACCCGTGGTGGTGGTCGCCGTCTGCTCACCCGTGGTGGTGGTGGTCGAGACACCGCCGTTGGTGGTGTCGCCGAAGGTGGTGTTGCCGTCGGTGTTCTGCGTGTCCAGAACGCCGAGGCCCGCGTCCTGGGACTGGGTCGGCTCCGTCCCGAATCCGCCGACGGCCTGCGCGGCACCGGCCGCCGTCAGGGACGCACCGGCGATGATCACGGCGCTGGCCGCGACCCGCACCAGGCGGATCCGCGTCTTGTTCGTCATCTGGCTGCTACCCCCAGTAGCTCATCTCGTCATGGGGCAGCGCTCAGGGCCCGCGCGGCAGGGGCGGTGTCACGACTGGACCGGCCCCCGTTCACACGCGTCCCAGAAAAGCGCATGCCAGTACGTCACCCTTCCGAGTTTCCGATGAGGCGTCAAGGTCGTTGCGCGTGCGATGCCCGAAAGATCACCAGGTGACCGACATGAGACGATGCAACTGTGACGTAAACCCTGAACTACGGGCCCCGGCACCCCTGTTCCCTTGTCGACAAAGCGTCCCGGCGCACGCCGTCGCGCTTGCGTCAGCGAACACGCCGCTCCGGTACGGAACGCGTTCGGCCCCGCACCGGAGGGGTGCGGGGCCGAACGCGTCGGAACGAGGGGTTACTTGTCCTGCTGCTTGCGCCAGCGGATGCCGGCCTCGAGGAAGCCGTCGATCTCGCCGTCGAGGACGGACTGCGGGTTGCCGACCTCGAACTCCGTCCGGAGGTCCTTGACCATCTGGTACGGGTGGAGGACGTAGGAGCGCATCTGGTTGCCCCAGGAGCTGCCGCTGTCCTTGAGCGCGTCCATCCTGGCCCGCTCCTCCTGACGCTGGCGCTCGAGGAGCTTGGCCTGGAGGACGTTCATGGCGCTCGCCTTGTTCTGGATCTGGGAGCGCTCGTTCTGGCAGGAGACGACGATGCCGGTCGGGAGGTGCGTGATGCGCACGGCCGAGTCGGTCGTGTTGACGCCCTGGCCGCCGGGGCCGGAGGCGCGGTAGACGTCCACGCGGAGGTCGGACTCGTCGATCTCGACGTGGTCGGAGGACTCGACGACGGGGAGGACCTCGACGCCCGCGAAGGAGGTCTGGCGGCGGCCCTGGTTGTCGAAGGGCGAGATGCGGACCAGTCGGTGGGTGCCCTGCTCGACGGAGAGCGTGCCGTAGGCGTACGGGGCCTTCACGACGAAGGTGGTCGACTTGATGCCGGCCTCTTCCGCGTACGAGGTCTCGTAGATCTCCGTGGAGTAGCCGTGGCGCTCAGCCCAGCGCAGGTACATGCGCTGGAGGCGCTCGGCGAAGTCGGAGGCGTCGACGCCGCCGGCCTCGGCCCGGATGTTGACCAGGGCCTCGCGCTCGTCGTACTCGCCGGAGAGGAGGGTGCGGACCTCCATCTCGTCGAGGGCCTTGCGGACGGAGGTGAGCTCCGCCTCGGCCTCGGCGAGCGTGTCCGGGTCGTCCATCTCCTCCGCGAGCTCGAAGAGCACCGCGAGGTCGTCGATCCGGCCGCGCAGGGTCTCGGCCTTGCGGACCTCCGCCTGGAGGTGCGAAAGCTTGCTCGTGATCTTCTGCGCCGCCTCCGGGTCGTCCCACAGGGACGGGGCCGCGGCCTGCTCTTCGAGCACGGCGATGTCGGCCCTCAGCTTCTCGAGGTCCAGGACGGCCTCGATCGACCCCATGGTCGAGGAGAGGGACTTCAGCTCTTCGGATACATCGACGACTGCCACGCGTCCAGCGTAACGGCTCCGGGCCTGGAGCCGAACCTATGGCTGGGAGGACTGCTGGGAGTCCTGCGGCGGGGCGTCCTCGCCGGAGGCCGCGAGGTAGCCGCCGGCGCCGAGCGCGCCCGCGACCACGACCGCCGCGACGGCGAGGGTGATGCGTCTCTTGCGGACGGCGCCCGCCTTGTGCCGGGCCGAGCCGGGGCGGGGGGCACCGGCCGGGCGCGGGGCGCGGGCGGTGCCGAGGGGGCCGCCGGAGAGCTCGTCGGGGGCGGGGACCCGCATGGAGGTGTGGGTGTCGCGGTTGGAGTCGGCCGATGCGCCGGGGACGAGCGGGACGGCGGCCCGGCGCGGCCCGGGTTCGCCGGCGCCCGTGGCGGTGGCGTACGCGTCCTCCTCGTACGGCTCCGGGGCCGGTTCCGCGTCCGGCTCGTCCACGTCGAGCGGCGGGATGCCCTTGAGCAGCGGGAGGACGTCCTTGAGGCGGGTGGCGAGCTCGGAGGCGCGCAGCCGGGAGGCCGGGGCCTTGGCGAGGCACTGCACGATCAGCTGCCACAGCTCCTCGGGGATGCCGGGGAGCGGTACGACGGTCTCGGTGACGTGGCGGCGCAGTACGGCGCCGGGGTGGCCGCCGCCGAACGGGGTGAAGCCGGCGAGCAGCTCGTACAGGACGGTCGCGAGGGCGTAGATGTCGACGGCGGCACGGGGCGGAAGGCCCTCGACGATCTCGGGGGCGAGGTAGTCGGGGGTGCCGATGATGCGGGTGGCCTTGGTGCGGCCAGGGGTGTCGATGAGCTTGGCGACGCCGAAGTCGGTGAGGAGGGCGGGGTGGGCGCCGCCGGGTCCGAGCGGGCCCTCCATGTCGAGGAGGATGTTCTCGGGCTTGACGTCCCGGTGGACGACTCCGGCGGCGTGCGCGGCGGCGAGGCCTTCGGCGACGTCGGTGATGATCGCGACGGCCGCCTCGGGGGCGAGGCGGCGCTCGCGGTCGAGGCGGGTGCGCAGGTCGGTGCCGCGGACCAGGTCCATGACGAGGGCGAGGTCGTTGCCGTCGACGACGAGGTCGCGGACCTTGACCACATGGGGGTGGTCGAGGCCGAGGAGCGCGGTGCGCTCCTGGACGAAGCGGCCGACGAGTTCCTGGTCGGAGGCCAGGTCCTCGCGCAGCAGTTTGACGGCGACGGGCCCTTCGGGCCCCTCGCCGAGCCACACCGTTCCGGCGCTGCCCCGCCCGAGGATCTGGTGGGTGGTGTAGCGGCTGCCGATGTTCCGTGCCAAGACTGCTCCCTCAGCGGCTGCGGTTACGCCCAAGCTACGCGTCCGCGGGCGCCGGTCGTCACTTCCGAGGGGAAATCACCCCTCGGAAGTCGATAAATCGGCAGTATTACTGTCCCGTACCGCCGGTAGTACCCGAGCTGCTCCCGCTGTCGAGCAGGGTGGAGACCCAGTCGGTGAACGACGAGATGCCGTCGCCGATGGCCTCCCAGTAGCCCTTGCCCTCGGCGATCCAGCCCTGGAGCGGGGTGAGCTCCCAGACGAGCCAGCCGGCCACGAAGAAGAGGACGATCATGACCAGGCAGCCCTTGAGACAGCCGAGGCCGGGGATCCGGACCGGGTTGGCGCTGCGCTGACGCGGCGGGCGCGGTTCGCGCGGGGCCGGGGCCTGGGGCGGCGGCTGCGGGGGCTGGTACTGCTGCTGCGGCGGGGCGTACTGCTGCGGGGGCGGCGGCGCGTACTGCTGCTGCTGGTGCTGCGGCGGGTACGGCTGGGGCGCCGGCCGCTGGGGCGCGGGGCGCTGCTGGCCGTACTGCTGCGGCTGCTGGGGCTGCCGGCCGTACGGGTCGGGCTGCCGGTTCTGCGGGGGCTGCTGCGGCTGCTGGCGCTGCGGGCGCCGGCGCATCGGGTCGTCGCTCGGATCCAGGTACTGCACCTGGGTCTGCTCGTTGCGGTCGCGGGCGGCGCGCAGCTGGCTCTGCCAGGGGTGCGGCTCCTCGGACGGCGCGCCCTGCGGCGGCTGCGGCGGAACCGGGGGCATGACGGCCGTCGGGTCGGCGGCGCCCATCGGGCCGCCGGTCGGCAGCACGCTGGTCGCGCCGGCGGGGTCGTACTGCGGCGGCGTCCCGGCGCCGGTGGGCAGCACCTGGGTGGGGTCCGCGGCGCCCGGGGCCTGCCCGCCGGGGGTCTCCGGGACGGGCGCGGGGGCCGGGTCGGGGGCGAGGAGCGCCCCGACGCCTTCCGCCGCCTCGATCTGCGCGGGCGTGGCGTGCACGCCGATGCCGGCGGCGACCGCGCGCAGGCCGCGGGCCAGGTTCTCGGCGCTCGGCCGCCGGTTCGGGTCCTTGCTGAGGCAGCGCTCTATCACCGTCCACAGGGGGCCCGGGACGGTCGAGGGGCGGCGCGGCTCCTCGCTGAGGTGCCGGTGGAGGACCTCCAGGGCGGTGCCGCCGGCGAACGGGGGCCGGCCGGTGACGAGCTCGTAGAGCAGGATGCCCGCGCCGTAGATGTCGACGGCGGAGGTCTGCGGGCGGCCCTCGGCGGACTCCGGCGCCACGTACGCGGGCGTGCCGACGAACTCGTGGGTGCGGGTGAGGCCCGGGGAGTCCGCGAGGCGCGCGATGCCGAAGTCGGTGAGCATCGGGTGCATCTGGCCGCCCTGCTCGGCGAGCAGGACGTTGGCCGGCTTCAGGTCGCGGTGGACGACGCCGTCGGCGTGGCTGGCGGCGAGCGCGTCGGCGATCTGGGCGGTCAGGAGGGAGGCGGCGACCGGGGTCAGCGGGCCGCTCTCCCGGATGTACCGGTGCAGGTCGGGGCCCTCTACGAGGTCCATGACGAGGGCGAGGACATCGCCTTCGACGACCAGGTCGCGGGTGCGCACGATGTTGGGGTGGGTGAGCCGGAGCAGGACGGACCGCTCGCGCAGGAAGCGCATCACGATGTCCGCGTCGTTGGCCAGCTCCTCCTTGAGGACCTTGATCGCCACGGTCTCGCCGGGCTGGCCGGCGACGGCCGCCTCGGCGCCCGCCGTCTCCCGCTGGCGGGCTCGCCAGACGGTGCCCGTGGCGCCGCGGCCGAGCGGCTCCTCGAGCAGGTACTTGCTGCCGATAGGCCGCACGTCACGCGCTCCCTGCTGATCGTGGTCCTGGGGTTGTCCCGTGGTGTTCCCGGGGTCCCTGTCCTCTGTTGTGACCCGTCCGGGTGTCCGACCCACTTTAGTGCCGCCGAACGGGTCACAGGCCGGTCGTCCACAGGCGGATTCCGATGCCGTGTCCGGCGCCTCGTCCGCGCGTCACCGGAGGCCGGGCGGGCTCCCGCCGCGAGCGGAACTTGTCCGGAAGAAGACGCTCCATGGGCCGGGGCGGTTGCCGCGCATGCTCCGAAGGCATGCCCAACCAGGCGATTTCACGTCCGCGGCCGACCATTCAAGATCACTTATTGCCGACCCGGGGGTGGGTTGTCGGTGGCAGGTGCGAGGATGCCTACAGCACGTCGCATCGGGGTCGGGAGCCCCGCGCCGTGCCGACCTGTACCGGGCTACGCGTCCGTGCCGGGTGGGGGGACTCACAGGGCGGTTCCCCTGCCGGGCATGTCGTGCAGAAGGGACCGCTGACGGCGATGCAGATCCGGCTGACCGTCCTCGCGCCGTACGCCGGCCACGGCGCCGGGCGCACCTGCGACGTGCTCGTCACGGCCCCCGCGGGGACGGCGCTCGCCGCCGTCGCCTCCGGCCTGGCCGCCGCCGTCACCGGCCCCGACACCTCGGCCTCGGGCACCACCGTGCTCTACGCGGGCGGGGAGCGGCTGGACACCCGGCGCTGCGTGCTCGGCGAGCCGCCGCTCGTCGACGGCGCCGTCCTCTCCCTCCAGCTCCCCGGCCCCGACGACCGGCTCGGCGAGGCCGCCTCCGCGCGGCTCCACGTCGTCGCCGGGCCGGACGCGGGCGGGGTCCACCTGCTGCACGGCGGAGCGATCAGGATCGGCCGCTCCGTCGACGCCGACGTACCGCTCGACGACCCGGACGTCTCCCGCGCGCACTGCACGGTGACCGTCGGGGAGAACGGCCGGGTGACCGTCGCCGACCTGGGCTCCACCAACGGCACGACCCTCGACGGCGTCCCCGTCGGAGACCGCCCCGTCCGGCTCCGCCCGGGCGCCCTGCTGCGGCTCGGCGAGTCCGCCCTCCGCCTGACCGGCCCCGGCGACGCCCTCGCCGGTACGGACACGGTGGCGACGGCGCCGGACGGCGAGGGCCACCTGCGCGTGGCGCACGGCACGGACGGCCGCGCGGGCACGGACGGACGCGCCGGCGCGGACGGACCGGCGACCGGCCACCGCGCGGCACCGGCGGCCGGACCCGGCACGGTTCCCGGCCGTCCCGCGGACGCCACCACCCGCGACACGACCCACGGCGGCGCGCGCGGTGTCGCGTTCGGCGCCGCGACCGGCGAGACGCCCCCGTACGAGGAGCGGTACGCCGACGACCGGCACGCCGACGACAGGTACCCCGCCCCCTACGGCGCCGGTCACGCCGACCGCTCCCCCGGCCACGCGCGCGCGGGAGACCCCGCCGACGGTCATGACGACGGCGAGGCGCACAGCAGGACCCGGCAGACCCGCCGGGAAGCCCCTCCGGCCGGTTCCGGCCGGACCGGCGGCAAGCGCGGGCTCGGCGCGTGGGCCCGCCGTCTGACGGGCGGGCGGGAGGAGATCCCGGCCGCCGCGGCCGCCCCGGGCCCCGTCCCGGACACGCACGCCGGCGCCCGGTCCGCCGCCGGCGCCCACGAGGGCGTCCCCGGCCCGGCGCCGGTGGCCGACACCTGGCCCGACCCCGCGACCGTCCTGCTCACCGCGCTCGGCCCCGGCACCCGGCTCTGGGAGCGGGAGACCGGCCACCCCGAGGCCCTGGTCGTCCGGCTCGGCACGACGGACCGCGCCGAGCTCTCCGGCGTGCCCGTCACCGTCGGGCTGCGCGAGGCCGGTTCGCTCGGCCTGGCCGGGCCCGCCGACCGGCTCGCCGGACTCGCCCGCTCGGTCGTCGCCCAGCTCGCCGCCCTGCACTCGCCCTCCGACCTGGAGATCGTGCTGATCAGCGCCGACCGGAACCGCTCCGTCGAGGAGCGGCGCCGGGCCTGGGGCTGGCTGGGCTGGCTCCCGCACGTCCGGCCGGCCCACGGCCAGGACTGCCGACTGCTCCTGGCGTACGACCGCGAGCAGGCCCAGGCCCGCACGGCGGAGCTGACCCGGCGCCTCGACGACGGCCCGCTCGGCCCCGGCTGGCCGAGCGCCGACCGCACGTCCGTCGCCGAGGCCGCGGCCCGCCACGAAGGGCCGACGACGGTCGTGATCGTGGACGGCGACCCCGGTTCGGCGGCGCTGCGCGAGACCGTGGCGCGCCTCGCGGGCGTGGGCGCGGCGGCCGGAATCCACCTCCTCTGCCTCGCCGAGGCACCCTCGGCCACCCCGGAGTCGCCGGTGGCCGCCACCTACGAGGCCGCGTGCGCCGCGTCCCTCGCCTTCCGGGAGTGCGGGGCCGCCGCGCTCCTGAGCGGCGACGTGGCGACGGCGCTGCGGCTGCTGCGCACCGCCGGCGGCCGGGTCGCGGGCCACGGCACGGTCGGCGTGGTCGACGCGGTGTCCGTCGCCTGGGCCGAGCGGTTCGGCCGCGCCCTCGCCCCGCTGCGCACGGAGACGGCGGCGGCGCCGTACGGACGGGCCGCCGCGCTGCCCCCGTCGGCACGCCTCCTCGACGAGCTCGGGCTCGCCCGGGCCACGCCCGCCTCCCTGATGGCCCGCTGGGCGTCCGCCGGCGACGGGACGGCCGTCCTGGGCGCCGGGCCGCGCGGCCCGCTCGCGGTGGACCTCACCCAGGAGGGCCCGCACCTGCTGATCGAGGGCCCCGCGGGCAGCGGCCGCACGGAGCTGCTCCGCTCGATCGCCGCCTCCCTCGCGGCCGGCGGCCGCCCCGACCGGCTCGGTCTGCTCCTCGTGGACGGGGCGGGCGGCGAGCGCGGCGAGGGCCTCGCGGCCTGTACGGAGCTGCCGCACGTCACCCAGCACCTGGTCGCCTCGGACCCGGTCCGGATGCGGGAGTTCGCGCAGGCGCTCGGCGCCGAGCTGAAGCGCCGGGCGGAGCTCCTGGGCGACGGCCACTTCGCCGACCGCCGCGGCGGTCGCCCCTCGTCCTCCGCCGCCGAGCGTCTGATCGGCCAGCGGTCGCCCAGCGCCGCCGAATCGATGCCCCAGGGCGCCCGCGCGACCGTCCGCGTCCCGGACACCGGCGACCTCACGGACCGCCCCAGCGGCCGCACCCTGCGCACCGGCGACGGCGCGGTCGGCGCCCTGCCCAGCGGCCGCGGCGGCCGCGTGTACGACGGCACCCTTCCCGACCAGCCGAGCGGCCGGTCCCCCTACCCGAGCGCGGACGACCTCGGCGGGCGCCCCGGCGGCCGCACCCTGCGCACCGGCGACGGCGACCCGTTCCTCGCCGACACGCCCAGCGGCCGCCTGCCCCGGCGGGACGGCGGCACCCTCGACGACCGTCCCAGCAGCCGTACCCTCCGCACGGGCGACGGCGACCTCACCGACCACCCGAGCGGCCGCACCCCCCGCACCGGCGCGAACGACGTCACCGGCAGGACCAGCGGCCGCATCCCGTACCCGGCCGCCGGCGACGTGACCGGCAGGGCGAGCGGCCGGACCCCCTACCCCGGCGCGGAGGACGTGGCCGGCAGGGCGAGCGGCCGGACCGAGTACCCCGGCGACGAGACCGGGGGGCGGATTCCGCGGCCGGCGTCGGGCGAGCAGGCCCCGGCGAGGGCGGCGGGAGGCGGGTACCTGCCGCGGCTCGTGGTGCTGGTCGACGACTTCGACGCGCTGGTGGCCCCGGCGCTCGGCGCTCCGGGCAGGCCGGCGGCGGGGTCCGTCGTACGGGCTCTGGAGGCGGTCGCGCGGAACGGCGAGCGGCTGGGGGTGCACCTGGTCGCGACCTCGGCCCGCCCGGACCGCACGGCCGACACGGAGCTGGCCCACGGGGCCCGGCTGCGGATCGTGCTCGACGCGCCGCCGGTGGCCGCGGGCCCGGACGTCCCGGCGGCCGGGCGGGGTCGCCTCGGGCATCCGGACGGCCGGGTGACCCCGTTCCAGGCGGGCCGCGTCACCGGGCGGATCCCCCGGACGGCGACGCTCCGCCCGACGGTCGTGCCGCTGGAGTGGGAGCGGATGGGCGACCCGCCCACCCGTCGCCCGGTCCGTGAGCTGGGCAACGGCCCGACGGACCTGGCGCTCCTGGCGAGCGCGCTCGACCGGGCGGCCCGCTCGGTGGAGGCGACTCCCCTAGCGCCCCTGAGCCCCGCGACGCACGGCTGACGGCACGTCACGAGGGGGCAACGATCGCCCGCTTGACACGGAAGGCGGTATTGCGGGGCTCCGCCGCCCGGCGTAGACCTGTCGGCACGGGACAGCGACGCGCACGGGAGAGACGGGGCAGCGATGCGTACAACTCTTCGTCCACGCAAGGCCGCAGTGACCATGACGGTGCTCACGGCGCTCTCCGCACTGGCCCTCGCGGCCTGCGGTGGGGGCGGCGAGGCCGGGAAGAAGCCGGGACCGACGGGCGAACTGCCCCTCAAGGGCCAGAAGATCGAGGTCGCGGCCGTCTGGACGGGCCCGGAGCAGGAGAACTTCACCAAGGTCTTAAGGGAGTTCGAGAAGCGCACCGGGGCGACGGTGACGTTCGTGCCGGCCCAGGACCCGATCGTGAACTTCCTCGGCACGAAGATCGCCGGCGGTTCGCCGCCCGACGTGGCGATGCTCCCGCAGGTGGGCGCGATCCAGCAGGCCGCCGCGCAGAAGTGGCTCAAGCCGGTCGGCCCCGAGGCCGAGGCCGCGCTGGCCGCGAACTACTCGCAGGGCTGGCAGGAGCTCGGCGCGGTGGACGGCACCCAGTACGGGGTGTACTTCAAGGCCGCCAACAAGTCCCTGGTCTGGTACAACACCGCCGTCTTCGAGAACGCCGGCGCGTCCGAGCCGAAGACGTGGAAGGACTTCCTCGCCACCGCCGAGACGATCTCGGCCTCCGGCGTCACCCCGGTCTCGGTCGGCGGCGCGGACGGCTGGACCCTCACCGACTGGTTCGAGAACATCTACCTCTCCCAGGCGGGACCGGCCAAGTACGACCAGCTGGCCAAGCACACGATCAAGTGGACGGACCCGTCCGTCGCCGCGGCCCTGACGACCCTCGGCGAGCTGTTCGGCAAGCCGGCGCTGATCGCGGGCGGGACGAACGGCGCGCTCCAGACGGAGTACCCGGCCTCGGTCACCCAGACGTTCACGGGCGGCGACCAGCCGAAGGGGGCGATGGTCTTCGAGGGCGACTTCGCCGCCGTCAACATCGCCCAGACGCAGGCGAAGATCGGTACGGACGCGAAGGTCTTCCCGTTCCCCACCGTCGGTTCGGGCACCGCCCCGGTGGTGACCGCGGGCGACGCCGCCGTGGCCCTCAAGGACACCAAGGGCGCGCAGGCGCTGCTCGCCTTCCTCGCCTCCCCGGACGCGGCGAGGATCTGGGCGGCGGAGGGCGGTTTCCTCTCCCCCAACAAGAACCTGGACCCGGCCGCGTACCCGAACGACGTCCAGCGCGAGATCGCGAAGGCGCTGATCGACGCCGGCGACGACTTCCGCTTCGACATGTCGGACCAGATGCCGCAGTCCTTCGGCGGCACTCCCGGCAAGGGCGAGTGGAAGGCGCTCCAGGACTTCCTGAAGAACCCGAAGGACGTCGCCGGGGCCCAGGCGCGGCTGGAGGCGGACGCGGCCAAGGCGTACCGGGCCGCCGCGAAGAGCTGATGCCCGCCATGCCGAAGGCCGTCCGCGGCGCCGGGCCGAAGGCCACGCCCGGCGCCCCCGGATCCGGGCCCCGCGGGCCACGCGCGCCCCGCGGGACCGGCGCGCGGAGCAGGGTCGTGGCGGCGGGGTTCCTGCTCCCCGCCCTGGTCCTGCTCGGCGCGCTGGTCGTCTACCCGATCGGGTACTCCGTCCAGCGCTCGTTCTTCGACCGTCCCGGCACCTCGTTCGTGGGCCTGGACAACTACCTGGCGCTCGTCACCGACGACTCGCTCCGCACCGCCGTCCGCAACAACCTGATCTGGCTGGTCGTCGCGCCCGTGGTGGCCACCGCGCTCGGTCTGGTCTTCGCGGTGCTCACCGAACGCGTCCGCTGGGGCACGGCGTTCAAGCTGGTCGTCTTCATGCCGATGGCGATCTCGATGCTCGCCGCCGGGATCATCTTCCGGCTCGTCTACGAGCAGGACCCGGACCGCGGGGTCGCCAACGCCGTCTGGGTCGGGGTCCACGACACGTTCGCCGAGGCGTCCGGCTTCCCGCGCGCCCGGCCGCTGCCCGTGCACCCGCTCGAGGCGGCCGGCGGCGGCGCGTTCGTCACCGAGGAGCCGGTGCGCGCCGGGGAACCCGTACGGCTGCCGCTGATCGGGGTGGCTCCGGGGCAGATGCCGAAGGAGGCCCGCCCGGCCCGCGAGCCGGCCGCCGGGGCCGGCGGGACGGGCACGGTCGCCGGAACGGCGTGGCTGGACTTCACCCGGGGCGGCGGCGGGCGGCCGAACGTCGTCGACCCGGCGGAACTGGGCCTGGCGGGGCTGCGGATCGAAGCGGTGCGGGACGGGAAGGTGGTCGCCACGGCCACGGCGGCGGCCGACGGCACCTTCGCCCTGCCCGCCGACCGCGCCGACGGGGCCGTCCTGCGGCTGCCCGCGAGCAACTTCCGCGAGCAGTACGACGGCGTGGAGTGGCTGGGGCCGACGCTCGTGACCCCGGCCGTCATCGGGGCGTACGTGTGGATGTGGGCCGGGTTCGCGATGGTGCTGATCGGGGCTGGGCTGGCGGCCGTACCGCGCGAGTTGCTGGAGGCGGCGCGGGTCGACGGGGCGAACGAGTGGCAGGTGTTCCGCAGGATCACGGTGCCGCTCCTCGCCCCGGTCCTCGTGGTCGTCCTGGTCACGCTGATGATCAACGTGCTCAAGGTCTTCGACCTGGTCTTCGTCATCGCGCCGGGCTCGGCCCAGGACGACGCCAACGTCCTGGCGCTCCAGCTGTACCGCTCGTCCTTCGGCACGGACGCGGACCTCGGGGTGGGCTCGGCGATCGCGGTCGTCCTGCTCCTGCTCGTCCTGCCGGTGATGGCGGTCAACATCCGCCGCATACGAAGGGAGACCCGCCGATGACGTCGCTCGCCCGCCGGACCGCGCCGCCCGCCTCCCGGACCGCGCCGCCCGCTTCCCGGACCGCGTCGTTCGTCTCGCGGGTGGCCGCCGGGGCCGCGTCCGGCGCGGTCCGCGTCTTCCTCGTCCTGGCCGGCCTGTTCTGGCTGCTGCCCACGGTCGGGCTGCTCGTCTCGTCGCTCCGCTCGTCCTCGGACATCGCGGCGGGCGGCTGGTGGCAGGTGTTCGCCGCGCCCGCCCGGTTGACCACCGAGAACTACGCGCACCTGCTGGCGAACGAGACGATCACCGGCTCGCTCGTCTCCACCGTCCTGATCACCGTGCCGGCGACGCTCCTCGTCCTCGCCCTCGGCTCGTTCGCCGGGTACGCGTTCGCGTGGCTGGACTTCCCCGGCCGGGACTGGTGGTTCCTGGGGGTGGTGGCCCTGCTCGTGGTGCCGGTGCAGGTCGCCCTGGTACCGGTGTCGAAGCTGTTCGGGGCGGTCGGGCTCTTCGAGACGACGCTCGGGGTCGTCCTCTTCCACACGGCCTTCGGCCTGCCGTTCGCGATCTTCCTGCTGCGGAACTTCTTCGCGGAGATCCCGCGTGAACTCCTGGAGGCGGCGCGGCTCGACGGGGCGGGCGAGATCCGGCTCTTCACCCGGGTGGTGCTGCCGCTCGGGGGTCCGGCGATCGCGTCGCTGGGGATCTTCCAGTTCCTGTGGGTGTGGAACGACATGCTGATCGCGCTGATCTTCGCGGACTCGCAGTCGCCGCCGATCACGGTGGCTCTCCAGCAGCAGGTCCGGCAGTTCGGCAACAACGTGGACGTGCTCGCGCCGGGCGCGTTCGTCTCCATGGTGGTGCCGCTGGTGGTGTTCTTCGCCTTCCAGCGGCAGTTCGCGTCCGGGGTGATGGCGGGCGCGGTGAAGTAGCGGCCCGTCAGGCCCCGAGCGCCGCCACGGCCGAGCGCGCGAGGTCGTCGGCGTATCCCGGCGGCAGGGGGGTGCGGACGACGACGAGCCGGCGGCGTCCACATCACGTACACCGTCAGCGGAGGAGGCGTCGGAACCGGCGGCGGGCCGGGCGGCGGCCGCGGGAACGCCACCGCCGCCCTGGGCCGGATCCTGCGCCGCGGCCGTACGGCTCCGGCCGGCCGCCGGGTGCACGCCGTCCGCGGCGTCAGCCCGGTCGCGCACCACGGCGAGGCGATTGGCCTGATCGGTTCGAACGGGAGGAACCACGACGTCCTGCTGATCGACGAGTCCCTGTCGACGGGCGACGCGCGCTTCCGCAGCCGCAGCCGCAGCCGGCGGAGGATCGACGAGCTGCGGGCGGAGGCCGGCACGGTCTTCCTGGTCAGTCACTCGAACTCGACGGTCACCGAGACCTGCGAGCGGGCGCTGTGGCTGGAAGCGGGGACGCCGCGGATGGACGGCCCCGCGGAGGAGGTGGTGGCGGCGTACGAGGAGTTCACGGCCCGGCCGGAACCGAAGACGACGGATAATCGGGACATTACGGTCTAAAGTGCGGTGGGATGACGAACGATCACCCGCAGTCACCGCCCCGTCCCGGAAGCGAGCCCCCCGCACCACCCCGGAGCGAAAGCGAACCCACCACCCCGCGGACCGGGAGCGAACCCCCCACCCTGACCGCCTCGCCCTTCGAGTCGGACACCTTCACCTCCGCCACCTTCGTCACCGTCGGCCGCGGCCCCTACCTCGCCCTCGCCGCCGTCTGGCTCCTCACCCGGGCCGGCATGCTCCTGCTGCTGTCCCGCGACGACCTGGGCATCGGCGGGGTGGCCCGCGAGGTCGCCCTCTACCGGCACTGGTACGGCCAGTTCGCCGCGGGCACCTTCCCGCCCGGCGACGTCACCTGGCAGTACCCACCCGGCGCGGGACTCGTGATCATGTCGCCCGGCATCCTCCCGTGGCTCACGTACTTCCAGGCGTTCGTCGCCCTCACCCTCCTCGCCGACGCGGTCGTCACCGTCGCCCTCGCCCGCGCGGACAGTGCCCGCCTCACCCACGGCGCCTGGATCTGGGTCTGCGGCCTCCCGCTCCTCCTGCACCTGCCGCTCGCCCGGTACGACGTCCAGACCACCGCCCTCGCCGTCCTCGCGCTCCTCGCCCTCGGCGCCCGCTCCACCGCCGCCCACCAGCTCGGCGGGGCGCTCGCCGGGATCGGCGCGATGGTCAAGGTCTGGCCGGCCCTCGCCCTGATCGGCACGCCCCGCGGCCGTACCACCCGCGAGGCCTGGACCGCCGCCTGCGTCACCGCCCTCGCGCTCCTCGCCACCCTCGCGCTCTTCTTCTCCGAGTCCCTGGGCTTCCTGCGCCAGCAGGGCGACCGCGGCATCCAGATCGAGTCCCTCGGCGGCACCGCCCTCGCGCTGGCCCGGGCGTCCGGCGCCTGGTCCGGCGGGGTCGAGTTCCGCTACGGCGCCTTCGAGTACGTCGGCCCGTACGTCTCCAGCCTCGGCCACCTCGCCCTGCTGCTCACCGTCGCCGCCTTCGGCTGGCTGCTCCTCTGGCGCGTCCGGGCCCACCGCTGGACCCCGGCCACCCCCCTCGACGCGGCCTTCGCCGCAGTCCTGCTCTTCACCGTCACCAGCCGCGTGATCAGCCCCCAGTACATGATCTGGCTGATCGGGCTCGCCGCCGTCTGCCTGACCTCCCGCCGGACAGTGATGCGCCCGGTCGCCCTGCTCCTCCTCCCGGCCGCGGCGCTGAGCTCCCTCGCGTACCCCGTGCTCTACCTCGACGTCGTCGCCGGCACCCCCACCGGCCTCACCGTCATGGTCCTGCGCAACGCCCTCCTCCTCGCCGCCGCCCTCCTCGCCGCCCGCCGCCTGTGGACCTCGACGGTCACCCCGCCCGCCGAGCGGGCCGACTGACGGCATGAGGAGACGGCGAAGGGCCCCGCCGGATCTCCGGCGGGGCCCTTCGCCGTCAGGCGACTAGCTGTGCGAACGGAGCAGGGTGCGCATCGTCCGCATGGCGACCGAGAGGTTCGCCAGGTCGAAGGTGTCCGAGCCCTGGATCTCCTCCAGGGTCGTCCGGGCGCGGCCCAGGATCGCCGCGTTCTTCTCCTCCCAGGCCTTGAACCGCTCCTCGGGGCTCGTGCTGCCGTTGCCCACGGTGAGGACGTCGGCGGTCAGCGCCGAGTGCGCCGCGAAGAGGTCCTCGCGGATCGAGGCGCGGGCCATCGACTGCCACCGGTCGCTGCGCGGCAGCTCGATGATCCGGTCCATCAGGCCGGTGATCCGCAGCCGGTCGGCCAGGTCGTAGTAGACCTCGGCGACCGCGAGCGGCTCCTTGCCCATCCGGTCCGCGATCGCGACGACGTCGAGGATCGGGAAGGCGGAGGAGAAGCCGGCGACCCGCAGGGCGAGCTCCTCCGGCACGCCGAACCCGGCCAGCTCGTCGAGGATCGACTGGTACCACTCCAGGTCCGCGCCGCGCAGCAGCTGCGGCAGCTGCCGCCAGACCTCCTCGACGCGCTCGCCGAAGAAGTCGATGGTCTCGCCGATCTGGAGCGGCTGCGGCCGGTTGTTGAGCAGCCAGCGCGTGCCGCGCTCGACCAGGCGGCGGGAGTGCAGCCGCATCTGGGTCTGGATCTCGGCCGGCACCTGGTTGTCGAGGGCCTCGACGGCGTCCCAGACCTGGCCGAGCCGGAAGACGGCACGGGCGGCGGTCTGCGCCCGCACGATCTCCTCGATCGACGCGCCGGTCTCCTCGCGGAGGCGGTGCAGGAAGGTCGAGCCACCGGTGTTGACGGTGTCGTTGACCAGGACGGTCGTGATGATCTCGCGGCGCAGGGCGTGGTTGTCGACGGCCTCGGTGAACTTCTCGCGCAGCAGCGTCGGGAAGTACGCGTGGAGCAGGCCGCGCAGGTACGGGTCGTCCGGGAGCTCCGTGCCGATCAGCTCGTCGGCCACCGTGATCTTGGTGTACGCGAGGAGGACGGCGAGCTCCGGCTGGCTCAGGCCCCGGCCGTTGTTGAGCAGCTCGCGGATCTGCCGGTCGTTGGGCAGGAACTCGAGCGACCGGTCGAGGCTGCCGTCGCGGCCCAGGCGGCGCATGAACCGCTGGTGGGCGTGGAGCAGCGAGGGCGACTGGGCGACGGCGTTGGCGAGGGCGGTGTTCTGCGCGTAGTTGTTGCGCAGGACGAGCGCGCCGACCTCGTCGGTCATCTCCGCGAGGATCTTGTTGCGCTGCTTGACGGTCATGTCGCCCTCGGCGACGAGCCCGTTGAGCAGGATCTTGATGTTGACCTCGTGGTCGGAGGTGTCGACGCCGGCGCTGTTGTCGATGGCGTCGGTGTTGACCTTGCCGCCCTCGCCCTCGGGGCCGCCGGAGCGGGCGAACTCGATGCGTCCCAGCTGGGTCGCGCCGAGGTTGCCGCCCTCGCCGACGACCTTGGCACGGACGTCCTGGCCGTCGACGCGGATGGCGTCGTTGGCCTTGTCGCCGACGTCGGCGTTGGACTCGGCCGACGACTTGACGTACGTGCCGATGCCGCCGTTCCACAGCAGGTCGACGGGCGCCTGGAGGACGGCCTTCATCAGCTCGGCCGGGGTCATCTTGGTGATCCCGTCCTCGATGCCGAGGGCGGCCCTGACCTGCGCGTTGATCGGGATGGACTTGGCGCTGCGGGGGTGGATGCCACCGCCGGCGGAGAGCAGCGACGGGTCGTAGTCGGCCCAGGACGAGCGGGGCAGGTCGAAGAGGCGGCGGCGCTCGGCGTACGAGACGGCCGCGTCCGGGTTCGGGTCGATGAAGATGTGCCGGTGGTCGAACGCGGCGACGAGCCTGATGTGCTCGCTGAGCAGCATGCCGTTGCCGAACACGTCGCCGGACATGTCGCCGACGCCGACGACCGTGAAGTCCTCGGTCTGGGTGTCGTGGCCCAGCTCGCGGAAGTGGCGCTTGACGGACTCCCAGGCGCCGCGGGCGGTGATGCCCATGCCCTTGTGGTCGTAACCGGCCGAGCCGCCGGAGGCGAAGGCGTCGCCGAGCCAGAAGCCGTAGTCCTCGGCGACCCCGTTGGCGATGTCGGAGAAGGTCGCGGTGCCCTTGTCGGCGGCGACGACCAGGTACGTGTCGTCCTCGTCGTGGCGGACCACGTCGGCCGGCGGCACGACCTCGCCCGCGACCAGGTTGTCGGTGATGTCGAGCAGCGCCGAGATGAAGGTCTTGTACGAGGCGATGCCCTCGGCCAGCCAGGCGTCACGGTCCACGGACGGGTCCGGGAGCTGCTTGGCGACGAAGCCGCCCTTGGCACCGACCGGCACGATGACGGTGTTCTTCACCATCTGCGCCTTGACCAGGCCGAGGATCTCCGTACGGAAGTCCTCACGGCGGTCGGACCAGCGCAGGCCGCCTCGGGCGACCTTGCCGAAGCGCAGGTGGACGCCCTCGACGCGGGGCGAGTACACCCAGATCTCGAAGGCGGGGCGCGGGGCCGGCAGGTCGGGGATGGCCTGCGGGTCGAACTTCATCGACACGTAGGCGTGCGGGGCGCCGTCGACCGACTTCTGGAAGAAGTTGGTCCGCAGCGTCGCCTTGATGACGGTGAGGAAGGACCGCAGGATCCGGTCCTCGTCCAGGCTCGCGACCTGGTCGAGGGCGGCGTCCAGCTCCTCCAGGAGCGCGTCGATCAGCTCGGTGCCGGCGCGCTGGCGCTCCGGGGCCATCCGGGCCTCGAAGAGGGAGACGAGCAGCCGGGTGGTGTGGACGTTGTTGCGGAGGGTGTCCTCCATGTAGTCCTGGCTGAACGTCGCACCGGCCTGGCGGAGGTACTTGGCGTAGGCGCGCAGCACCATCGCCTCGCGCCAGGTGAGCCCGGCGGAGAGGACGAGGGAGTTGAAGTTGTCGTTCTCGGCCTGGCCGGTCCAGGTGGCGGAGAAGGCCTCCTGGAAGCGCTCGCGGGCGTCGTCGCCGACGTAGTCGCCGCCGTTGCCGGTCGGGGCGGGCATCCGCAGGCCGAAGTCGTAGATCCAGGCGTGCGTGCGGTCGGCGCAGCGGAGCTCGTACGGACGCTCGTCGGTGACCTCGACGCCGAGCCGGTTGAGGACCGGGAGGACGGCGGACAGGGAGATCTGGTCGCCGGTCTTGTAGATCTTGAAGCGGCGCTCGCCGGGGCCCGCGGCGACCGGCTCGTAGAGGGAGAGCGCGAAGTCCTTGCCGCTGGCGGTGAGGGCCTCCATGCGGACCAGGTCGGCGACGGCGGCGCGCGGCGAGTGGTCGGCCTTGTAGCCCTCGGAGAAGGCGTTGCCGTAGCGGCGGAGCAGCTCGGCGGCGCGCTCCTCGCCGAACTCGGCGTTGAGGGCCTCGCCGAAGCCGTCGGACCAGGAGCGGGCGGCCTCGACGAGCCGGGTCTCGATGCGGTCGACGTCGGCGTCGGTGAGCTTGGCGAGCTCGGTGCCGGGCTTCACGCGGACGACGAAGTGGAGCCGGGAGAGGATCGACTCGGTGTTCCAGGCGGTGAAGTCGACGCTGGTGCCGTCGAGCTCCTCCTTCAGGATGTCGATGATCCGCAGCCGGACACGGGTCGTGTAGCGGTCGCGCGGCAGGTAGACGAGGGCCGAGTAGTAGCGGCCGTACTCGTCCTGGCGCAGGTAGAGCCGCAGCCGGCGCCGCTCCTGGAGGTACAGGACGCTGGTGACGATGGACTGGAGCTGGTCGGCCGGGGTCTGGAAGAGCTCGTCGCGCGGGTACGTCTCCAGGATCTGGAGCAGGTCGCGGCCGTCGTGGCTGTTCGGCGAGAAGCCGGCGCCCTCCAGGACCTCCTGGACCTTGCGCTTGACGACGGGGACGCGGCGCACGGACTCGGTGTAGGCGGCCGAGGAGAACAGGCCGAGGAAGCGGCGCTCGCCGATGACGTTGCCGTCGGCGTCGAACTTCTTCACACCGACGTAGTCGAGGTACGAGGGGCGGTGCACGGTCGAGCGGCTGTTGGCCTTCGTCAGGATCAGCAGCTTGTGCTCGCGCGCCTTGGCGCGGACGTCCTCGGGCAGCCGGCTGAAGGACGGCGAGACGGGGTGGGCGTGGTGGCCCTGGTCGTCGCCCGCGTGCTGCGGGTCGGAGCGCAGGATGCCGAGGCCGGTGCCGGGCACGGCGGACAGGGCGTCACCGTTGACGAGCTCGTACTCGCGGTAGCCGAGGAAGGTGAAGTGGTCGTCGGCGAGCCAGCGCAGCAGCTCGCGGGCCTCCTCCACCTCGGTCGGACGCAGGTCGGAGGCGGTGGGCTCGGCCGGGAGGCCCTCGGCGATGCGCAGCGCGGCGTCGCGCATCTTCTCCCAGTCCTCGACCGTCTCGCGGACGTCGGACAGGACGCGCAGCAGGTCGGTGGTGATCTGCTTGAGGTCGGCGCGGTCGGTCTCGCGGTCGATCTCGACGTGGATCCACGACTCGGTGAGCGCGTCGTGGGGCAGCTCGCCGTCGATCTGGGCCGCGAGGACCTCGATGAGCTTGCCGGTGACGTCACGGCGGACGAGGACCTGCGGGTGGATCACGACGTGGATGCCGCGGCCCTGGCGGGACAGCTCGTTGGTCACCGAGTCGACGAGGAAGGGCATGTCGTCGGTGACGACCTCGACGACGGAGTGGCTGCTCGTCCAGCCGTTCTCCTCCACCGTCGGGGTGTGGACGCGCACGTTCGCGGTGCCCTGCGGGCGGTTCTCCGCGAGCCGGTAGTGAGAGAGCGCGGCACCGAACACGTCGACCGGGTCGCGGTCGCCGAGGTCCTCGGGCGCGGTGTGCAGGTAGTAGCGCTGGAGGTACTCGAGCACGGTGTCCCGGTCCGGGCGCTCGCCCGCACCCTCCGGCCCCGTCGGAAGTCGCCCCCCGACCGGGCTGTGCTCAGCTACCCGAGCGGCCCTCTCGAGCAGCTCGGCCTTGGCTTCGTCCAGCTTGGTCTGCATGTCCTCTGACTCCTGTCGCGCGCCGTTGCGTGACGTCGGTGGAAGAAAGGGCACAACGCCACGACGCGGTGATTCCGGTCGAAGACGACGTTATGCCCGGATGAGAGATGCCCGGATCGTTATCGGCCACGGAGCGTGGCGCGTCCGGACGGGAAGGATCGGCGAACGCACGGTCGACCCGGCCGCTGTCGCGGACCGGGCGGCAGCCGGGGGCTTCGCTGCCCCCACGGCGTATCGCGCTGATCACGGGAAAAGCCTATCGCTCCCGCACCCCGAACCGTCATGAGCCGTATGCGTACAAAAGAGCGGGCGAAGTTTGACGTTATGGACAGCGACACGTGTCCTCTTGGCAAACAGGCCCGTCGGCGGCAGCGTGTACGCAAGCATGGGCACAGCACGACAGACCGACCATCTGTGATCTGGGAGAGCCATGGCGAAGATCCTGATCGTGACCGGGGACGCGGCGGAGTCTCTGGAGGTGATGTACCCCTACCAGCGGCTTCTGGAGGAGGGCTACGAGGTCGACATCGCCGCCCCGGCCCGCAAGACGCTGCGGTTCGTCGTCCACGACTTCGAGCCCGGCTTCGACACGTACACCGAGAAGCCCGGCTACACCTGGCCCGCCGACCTGGCCTTCTCCGAGGTCGACCCCGGCGCCTACGTCGCGGTGGTGATCCCGGGCGGCCGCGCTCCGGAGTACCTGCGCAACGACCCCGAGCTCCGCAAGATCCTCAAGGCCTTCTTCGACGCCGACAAGCCCGTCGCGCAGATCTGCCACGGCCCGCTCCTCACGGCCGCGGTCGGCAGCCTCGAAGGCCGCCGCGTCACCGCCTACCCGGCCCTGGAACTCGACATGCAGGCCGCCGGCGCCACCTTCCAGGACTCCGCCGCCGTCGTCGACGGCCTCCTCGTCTCCTCCCGCGCCTGGCCCGACCACCCCACCTGGATGCGCGAGTTCCTCAAGGTCCTCCGAGCCAAGGCCTGACGCCTCGGGCGGGTTGTGGGCATGCGTTCCGCCGGGGCGGAACGGGTGGGCACAACCCGCCCCACCGGGCCGCACCCGGCCCGGCGGGGCGGCCCGGCCGCCCCGCCGGGGCGCCGCGCCTAGACCAGTGACTCCGCGACGGCCACCGCCTCCTCCAGGGAGTCCACCACCGGCACCCCCACCCGCGACAGCGACGCCCGGCTGTGCGACCCCCCGGTGTACAGCACCGCCTTCGCCCCCACGTGCCCCGCCGCCACCGCGTCGTCCGCGGCGTCACCGATGACGACCACCCGCTCCGCGGGAACGGCCAGCGCGGTCAGGTGCCGCACCATGTGCCCGGACTTCCCGTCCGTGGACGTGTCGGGGCGCCCGTCCATCCGTACGAACCGCTCGGCGATCCCGTGCCGCCGGACGAGCGGTATCAGCTCGGCGTGCGGCGCCAGTGACAGCAGCGACTGTGTGAAGCCGGACTCCTGCCGCGCCGCGAGCAGCTCCGCGGCACCGGTGGTCAGCCCGCAGTTCTCGGCCCTCTGCCAGTAGTGCCGGTGGAAGGCGCCGTCCATGACGGTCCACTCCGCGTCGGTCGGCAGCCGCCCCATCAGCCGCTCGTAGAACTTCGGCACCGGCACCGTGTACAGCTCGCGGTACCGCTCCAGGGTGATCGAATCGAGTCCGAGCTCGGCGAAGGCGGCGTTCGTCGCACCGATGACCGCGTCGATGTCGTCGAGCAGCGTGCCGTTCCAGTCCCAGACCAGGTGTTTCCCGTGCTTCCCCATGGAAAGACGGTACCCGGCGCCCCTGACGGCGAAGAGTGCCCGTCCCCAGGTCACGGGCACGGGACGGACACGGGCACGGGCCGCGGTGTCAGCCCAGCAGCCCGGGGATCTCCTGCACGCCGAACCACAGGAGCTCGTGGTCCTCGGCGCCGTCCACGACGAACTGTGCGTCGTCGTCGCCCTGGTCCGCCGCCCCCAGCGCGGCCGCCGCCGCGGTGACGTCGGCCTCGGCGTCGTCCGCGTCGGCGTGCACCGCCGCCGCCTTGGCGAACGGGACGGGCCCGGTGATCCGGACCTCGCCGATGGAGGCGGCGTCGAGCCCGCCGTCGGGGTCGGTGGCCGCGTCCTTGTCGGCCACGTCGAAGGCGACGACGATCCGGCGCCGGGGCGCGGCGGGCAGGCCCGCGAGGAGGCGCAGGGAGGCGGCCGCGGCCCGGTTCAGCGCCGCGTACTCCAGCTCCTCGATGTCGTCGGAGACGTACCACTCGCGCAGCGCGGGCGTGACGGCGTAGGCGGTCAGCGGGCCGGGGCCGAGCTCGCCCGCCTTGTGCGCCTGTGCGAGACCGGGGAGGGTCAGGGGGACGTAGACGCGCATGGCTGGCCGCTTTCGTAGTCGGAGAGCCCTCAGGATACGTGCGGAGTCCCCCTTCGGGGCGGGCGGCCGAGCACGCCGCCCGTCCCTGGCGGAAGGCCGCCCGCCGAGCGGCCGGAGAGCCCGTTTCCTTCCCCGTCACCCTGATAGGTGATCCGGTTTCCGGACCTCCCCGTCGCGGCGGCCTCCTTGCGGGGCCTCGAAGTCCACCCGTACAAGATCCCCAACGGAAGTTACCGACTGGTACCACTCGGTTACGCAACGAAAGGGGCCTGCCATGACCGTCACGCTCACCACCACGCCCTCCCCCACCCCGCGCCCCCGCACGGCCCCCGGCGCCCCGTCCGGAAGCCGCCCCCACGGCTCCGCGGGCGCGCACCCGCGCGGCCGGGCCGGCGCCCGCCCCCGTACGCCGTCCCAGGGCGGCCCGCCCCGCACCGCACCCCGCACGCTCCCACCGCACACCGTCTTCGCCGAGCGCCTCCTCGCCGTGCTCAGCGGGGAGCGCCCCGTCCACTGGATGCTCGGCCACACCGTCGGCGAGGCGTACGAGCAGCTCGTCCTGCTCGCCCCGCGGACGCCCCTGCGGTCGCTCGGCCCGCGCCCCGTCCTGCGCCGCTGCTCCGTCCAGGTCCACCCCGGCAGCACCACCGTGGAGGCCTTCGCGACGATCGCCACCGGCCCCCGCGTCCGCGCGATGGCCTTCCGCCTGGAACGGGGCGCCGACCAGCGCTGGCGCTGCGCCGCCGTGGAACTCGACGGCCTCGACGGGGGCGGCCGCCGGCCATGAGGCGGCCGTCCGCGGGCATGGCGAAGGGGCCGGCCCCACCGGGCGACCGACCCCTTCGCACGCATGCTCACCGCGTCAGCGACTCCTTGTCAGAGCCCTCGGCGGTGGCACCTCACTTCTTGCGACGACGCCCGCCGCCGGCGTTCTTCTGCGCCTTGCGCCGCTCGGCCCGGGTCATCCCGTCGCCGCCGTCCTCGTCGGAGGCGAAGTCGCCCTCGATCACGCCGCCGTCACCGTCCACGGTCGGCGCCGAGAAGTGCAGCCGGTCCGGCCGCTGCGGGGCGTCGAGCCCCTTGGCGCGGATCTCCGGACGGCCCGCGGGCGCCGGGACGGCGTCCTCCTTGGTGAGCGACGGCGCGCCCGCCTGCACCGGGACCTCCTCGACCTGCTGCTCGACCTGGACCTCCAGGTTGAACAGGTAGCCGACGGACTCCTCCTTGATGCCCTCCATCATGGCGGTGAACATGTCGAAGCCCTCGCGCTGGTACTCGACCAGCGGGTCCTTCTGCGCCATCGCGCGCAGGCCGATGCCCTCCTGGAGGTAGTCCATCTCGTAGAGGTGCTCGCGCCACTTGCGGTCCAGGACGGACAGGACCACGCGCCGCTCCAGCTCACGCATGATCTCCGAGCCGAGCTGCTTCTCGCGCGTCTCGTACTGCTCGTGGATGTCGTCCTTGATCGACTCGGCGATGAACTCGGCGGTGATGCCCGCCCGGTCCCCGGCCGCGTCCTCCAGCTCCTCCACGGTGACCTTCACCGGGTAGAGCTGCCTGAAGGCGTTCCACAGACGGTCGAGGTCCCACTCCTCCGCGAAGCCCTCGGCGGTCTCCTGGCGGATGTAGTCGTCGATCGTGTCGTCCATGAAGTGCTGGATCTGCTCGTGCAGGTCCTCGCCCTCCAGGACGCGGCGTCGCTCGCCGTAGATGACCTCGCGCTGCCGGTTGAGGACCTCGTCGTACTTGAGGACGTTCTTGCGCGTCTCGAAGTTCTGGGTCTCGACCTGGGACTGGGCGGAGGCGATGGCGCGGGTGACCATCTTGTTCTCGATCGGCACGTCGTCCGGCACGTTGGCCATGGCCATCACGCGCTCGACCATCTGCGCCTTGAACAGCCGCATGAGGTCGTCGCCGAGGGAGAGGTAGAAGCGGGACTCGCCCGGGTCGCCCTGACGGCCGGAACGACCGCGCAGCTGGTTGTCGATACGGCGGGACTCGTGGCGCTCGGTGCCGAGCACGTACAGACCGCCGAGCTCCTTGACCTCCTCGAACTCCGCCTTCACGGCCTTCTCGGCGCGCTCCAGGGCGGCGGGGAGGGCGGCGGCCCACTCCTCGACGTGCTCGACCGGGTCCAGGCCCGCCTGGCGCAGCTCGGCCTCGGCGAGGTCGTCCGGGTTGCCGCCGAGCTTGATGTCGGTACCGCGGCCGGCCATGTTCGTGGCGACCGTGACGGCGCCGCGGCGGCCGGCCTGAGCGACGATGCTGGCCTCGCGCTCGTGGTGCTTGGCGTTGAGGACCTCGTGCTGGACGCCGCGCTTGGAGAGCTGCTGCGAGAGGTACTCGGACTTCTCCACGGAGGTCGTGCCGACGAGGATCGGCTGACCCTTCTCGTGCTTCTCCGCGATGTCGTCGACGACGGCGGCGAACTTGGCGACCTCGGTCCGGTAGATCAGGTCGGACTGGTCCTTGCGGATCATCGGCCTGTTCGTGGGGATCGGGACGACGCCCAGCTTGTAGATCTGGTGGAACTCGGCGGCCTCGGTCATGGCCGTACCGGTCATGCCGGAGAGCTTCGAGTACAGGCGGAAGAAGTTCTGCAGGGTGATCGTGGCGAGGGTCTGGTTCTCGTCCTTGATCTGCACCCCTTCCTTCGCCTCGATCGCCTGGTGCATGCCCTCGTTGTAGCGGCGACCGGCGAGGATACGGCCGGTGTGCTCGTCGACGATCATGACTTCGCCGTCCATGACGACGTAGTCCTTGTCCTTCTTGAACAGTTCCTTCGCCTTGATGGCGTTGTTCAGGTAACCGACGAGCGGGGTGTTCACCGACTCGTAGAGGTTGTCGATGCCCAGCCAGTCCTCGACCTTGGCGACACCGGCCTCATGGATGGCGACGGTCCGCTTCTTCTCGTCGACCTCGTAGTCGCCGGTCTCCTCGATGCCCTTGAGCGGGTTGCCGGGCTCGCCCTTGGAGAGGCGGGTGACGAGCTTCGCGAAGTCGCCGTACCACTTGGTCGCCTGGTCGGCCGGGCCGGAGATGATCAGCGGCGTACGGGCCTCGTCGACGAGGATGGAGTCGACCTCGTCGACACAGGCGAAGTTGTGGCCGCGCTGGACGAGCTCGTCCTTGGACCACGCCATGTTGTCGCGGAGGTAGTCGAAGCCGAACTCGTTGTTCGTGCCGTACGTGATGTCGCAGTTGTACATCTCGCGGCGCTGAGCCGGCGTCATGTTGGCCAGGATGCAGCCGACCGTCAGGCCGAGGAACTTGTGCACCCGGCCCATGAGCTCGGAGTCGCGCTCGGCCAGGTAGTCGTTGACCGTGATCAGGTGCACGCCCTTGCCGGACAGCGCGTTGAGGTACGCCGGGAGGGTACCGACGAGGGTCTTGCCCTCACCGGTCTTCATCTCCGCGACGTGGCCGAGGTGCAGCGCGGCGCCGCCCATCAGCTGGACGTCGTAGTGGCGCTGGCCGAGGACGCGCTTGGCGGCCTCGCGCACCGTCGCGAACGCCTCGGGCATCAGGTCGTCGAGGCTCTCGCCGTCGGCGTACCGCTGCTTGTACTCCTCGGTGAGCGCCCGCAGGTCGGCGTCGGAGAGGTTGACGAAGTCCTCTTCGATGGAGTTGACCTGGTCCGCGATGCGGTGCAGTTTGCGCAGGATCTTGCCTTCGCCTGCACGCATGAGCTTGTTGAAGACGGACACTGAGGCTGGTCTCCTTGCCGGTCGGGCCTGGCACTGGGTCTTGTGAAGGACGCGAGCGCGGGCACGGCAGGTGGTCCCCACCGTAACGGCCATCGTAAGCGAGACCGCCCGCGCAGAGGGAGGCCCGCAGTGCCGGAGCCGTACGTGCGCCCGGAAAGAGAACGCCCGAGGTGGGCGGAAGGTGCCGCCCCACCCGAAAAGTGTTCGCTTCCGCTGCCCGCGGTCACCACAATCCCGGCATGGATCCCATCACCCTCACCACGGACCGTCTCCGACTGCGCGCCTTCGTCCCCGAGGACACCGAAGCGGTCTACGCCGTCTGCCAGGACCCCGACATCCAGCGCTGGACCGTCGTCCCCTCCCCGTACAAGCGCGAGGACGCCGAGCTCTTCGTCCAGCGGCTGGCGCCGGACGGCTGGCGCGACGACACGGAGTACGCCTTCGCCGTCGAACCGGTGGCCGGCGGCCCGCTGCTCGCCGCGACCTCGCTGAGCAGTCGCGGCCAGGGCGCCTGGGAGGTCGGCTACTGGCTGTCGAAGGAGCACCGCGGCGCCGGTTACATGACGGAGACCGTCCGGGCCCTCGCCCACTGGGCCTTCACCGGACTCGGCTGCACCCGCCTGATCTGGCGCGCCGAGGTCGGCAACGCCGGCTCGCGCGCGGTGGCCGAGCGGGTCGGCTTCGTCATGGAGGGCACCCAGCGTGCCGCCCTGGCCAACAAGGGCACCCTCCGGGACAGCTGGGTCGGCGCCCTGCTGCCCTCCGACTTCGGCCTGCCCAGCCCCCTGCCGTACCTCCCCGCACGCACCGCCTGAGCACACCGGGCCCGTTGTCAGTGCCGGGGCCTAGGGTGCGGTCCATGACGACTGCGCCGCTCCCCGCCGCCGAACTGTCCGCCGACGAAGCCCGCAGGATCGCCCTGCGTGCCCAGGGATTCCTCGGCGCGCCCGACCGCAGGGCCGGGGTGCGCGGGGTCCTCCGGTCGCTCGGCCAGGTCCAGCTCGACACCATCTCGGTGCTGGCCCGCTCCCACGAGCTCATCCCGTACGCGCGCCTGGGCGCCGTCGGCCGCACCACGGTCGAGGACGCGTACTGGACCGGGGCGCACGCCTTCGAGTACTGGTCGCACGCCGCCTGCGTGCTGCCCGTCGAGGAGTGGCCGCACTTCGCCTTCCGCAGGCGCGCCTACCGCGACCGTCCGCACTGGGGCCACGAGCTGTCCCCCGGGGCGTACGACAAGGTGATCGCCCAGCTGCGGGACCAGGGCCCGCTGACGGCGACGGAGCTGGGCGGCGCGAAGAACAAGGGCGAGTGGTGGGACTGGTCCGACGCCAAGATCGCCGTGGAGCGGGCGCTGATGCACGGCGAGGTCGTCGTCACGGAGCGGCGCGGCTGGAAGCGGGTGTACGACCTGGCGGAGCGGGCGATCCCGCAGGAGCTGCTGCACGACGACCTCGACGACACCGAGTGCGTGCGGCGCCTGGTACGGCAGGCGGGCGAGGCGCTCGGGGTGGGCACGCGCGCGGACATCGCCGACTACCACCGGATCAAGGCCGAGCAGTTCGACGCGGTGGTGGAGGCCTCGGGTCTGGTGCCGGTGACGGTGGCCGGCTGGGGGAAGCCCGCGTGGGCCGATCCGGCGGCGCTGGCGACGGAGCCGCGCGGCCGGCACCGCACGACGCTGCTGTCGCCCTTCGACTCGCTGATCTGGGAGCGGCCCCGCACGGAGCGGATCTTCGGCTTCACGCACCGCCTGGAGGCGTACGTGCCGAAGCCGAAGCGCGTGCACGGCTACTTCGCGATGCCGGTCCTCGCCGGTGGTCGTCTCGTCGGCCGCGTCGACCCCGCCCGCGAGGGCCGCACGCTCGTCGCCCGCCAGATCACCCTCGACGGGCCCAAGGCCGTGCCCGCGGTGGCCCGTGCGCTGCGCGAGGCCGCCGAGTGGGTCGGCTGCGACTCCGTGTCCGTGGAGCGCCTGAACCACCCGGAACTGGCGCCCGAGCTGGTGACCGCCCTCGGTTGAGGGGTGCCCTGCCGATCAGGTCGAGCTCGCGACGCCTGGCCCGATCGGCAGGACACCCCCTAGCGGATCTCCAGGATCTTCTCCCGCATCGCGTAGACCACGGCCTCCATCCGCGAGTGCAGCTGCAGCTTCTCCAGGATGTTGCGTACGTGGTTCTTCACCGTGTTCTCGGAGATGAACAGCTCCTTGGCGATGTCCCGGTTGTTCATCCCGGTCGCGACGAGCTTGAGGACCTCGAGCTCGCGGTCGGTCAGCCGGGGCGCGGGCACCAGCCGGCGCTCGTCGGTGCGCTGGATCATCGACTTGAACTCGGTGAGGAGCTTCGACGCCATCGACGGGCTGATCTGCGACTGTCCGTCCGCGACCGCCCGGATCGCCGTGGCGACCTCGTCGGTGGAGATCTCCTTGAGGAGGTAGCCGGTGGCTCCCGCCTTGATCGCGTCGTAGAGGTCGGCCTCCTCGTCGCTGATCGTCAGCATGATGATCTTCGCGCTGGGGGCCACCTCCTTGATGGAGGTGCACGCCTCGATGCCGCCGCGCCGGGGCATCCGCACGTCCATCAGGACGATGTCGGGCAGCAGATCGGCGGCCTTGTCGACGGCTTCGGCGCCGTCACCGGCCTCTCCGACGACCTGGATGTCCTCCTCCTGGGCGAGGACGATCTCGAGTCCGCGGCGGAAGAGGGCATGGTCGTCCACGACGAGAACCCGGATCGGCTCCTTGCGGAATGCACCGCTGTCCGAATCCGATCCCTCCGGGACCGCACCACCGTGCTCGCGCCCGCTGAGCACCGGCCCGAAGCTGTCCGCCATCGTTCCTCCCCCTGAAGGCCGTGGCCTGAATTCGTTTCCGGTCCTCCAACCGCTGCTCGAAGAGCACCGGTTGGCGTGCACGCCATGATTTCATGCCCCGGCGACCGCGGGGTGCTCCACGGGCACAAGGGGGTGCCCCTGGGGGGCGCCATGCGCTCCAGGGGCACCGTGTGAGACATCTGAGGTGTGGGGTGGTGCGGGGGTGGCGGCCGGTCAGCCGCCGAGTGCACCACCAGCGCCGCCGCCCTCGGCGAGCGGGTCGCTCTCCAGGTGGATGACGCCGTAGTCGTACGCGTGTCGCCGGTAGACGACGCTCGGCTGCTTGTTGTCGGAGTCGACGAAAAGGTAGAAGTCGTGGCCGACCAGCTCCATTTCGTAGAGCGCCTGGTCGAGCGTCATCGGGGCGGCCCGGTGGGTCTTCTCGCGGACCACGAGGGGGCCCTCGCCCTGGACTTCGATCGAGCCCATCATCGTGGTGGGCACCTTGTCGGGCTCGTCGGCGGCCAGTTGGCCGTCACCGTTGAGCTTGGCGGCGCCGGGCACCACGTCCCCGACCTCCGCTGCCGACAGCCTGCCGTTGCCGCGGCGGGTGTATCGCTTGTCGTGCTGCTTGCGCAGTCGCGCCTCGAGCTTGTCGCTGGCAAGGTCGAGGGCTGCGTACGGGTCGCCTGCCGCCGCTTCGGCCCGGATCACCGGGCCTCGGGAGTGGAGGGTGATCTCCACGCGGTCGGACCGGTCGGCCTGCCGCGGGTTGTGCTCCTTGGACACCTCGACGTCGAGGCTGATCACCTTGCCGTCGAGCTTCTGGATCTTCTCCAGCTTCAGCTTCTCGGCCACGTGCTTGCGGAACCGCTCGGGCACCTCGGTCTTGCGGCCCTTGACGACGATGTCCACGCAGAACTCCGTTCCCGGATCGCCCGGACCGGCTCCTTGGCCGCCGGGCATCTCCCTTTGCACCAGACTCCGGCTGGATTAGCCGGAGCTCGGACTTGGCGACTTTCACCTCCTCCTCCCCAGTCGACAAGATCCCCACCCCATCGACAAGAGGTTAATTCGCCCTGAACTCCTGTCCTGTAGGCGCAACCATGTAATCGGCGAGGCGATGGCATTCGCCATCCCTCACAACCGAACATAGCCCCTTCGGACGGGTGTCGGCACCCGCTACCGCGACATACCTCCGATCGGATGCTTTCACCGCTCACCACCTGCAACGATCCAAGTTCCCGGCGAGTTCCGGTTTATTCCGAACGAGGCGGGAGAGGATGCGATCACAGCCGCCACCCGCTGTTCGAATCCATGCTGCGGTGAACCGGCCGGTAAGCCGTGCGGTATTCCGTGAATGAACGGAAGATGTACGGCTCCGATGGCCCGCGCCGCTTCCGCGAGCGAGGCGCCCGTGGTCATCAGGTCGTCCACGAGGACCACCCGTCCCGCCGTCAGGAGCCGTGCGCCGCCCGGCACGACCTCCAGTGCCCCGGCGAGGTTCGCGCGCCGCGCCGGCGCTCCGAGTCCCGCCTGGTCGGCCACGTGTCGCCGCTGGCGCAGCACCGGCACGACCCGCGCCGCCCGTCCCGTCCGCCGCAGCCGCGCGGCCGCCGCGAGCGCGATCCGCCGTGTCGGATCGTGCCCACGTGCCCGTACGGAACGCCGGGAGGACGGCACCGGTACGAGGAGCAGCGGCCGCTCTCCGGGACCCGTGGACGCCCCGCCAGCGGCCTCCACGGCGGTCGCCAGGGCCGCGCCCAGGGGGCGCGCCAGCGTGAGCGCCCCTCGCTCCTTGTGGGCGAGCAGCAGTTCCCGTACGGCGTCCGCGTACGGCGCGGCGGCATGGACCTCGGGCAGCCCGGCCGGCTCGGGCGACGGCCGCACCAGACTCGGCCCCGTACCCCTCAGCGCGCCGGCGCACGACGGACACAGCTCCGTCCGCGGCCTGCCGCAGCCTCCGCAGGCGACCGGCAGCACCAGCCCGGCGATCTCCCGCCACCACCCCCGCATGGCTCCACTGTGCGCCTCCGGGCGCTCCCCGGCCACCCCTGTGGAAAACCACGAGGCCCCGGGCTCGGCCGTCCCGGATGCCTCCGGCGGCCGCTACCCCGGATAGACCGGCGAGGCGCCCTTCTTGACCACCGGCTGCCAGTTGGTCCCGGGCGCGAGCCGGACGATGCCGTCGTTGCCGGAGTCGGCGACGACGGACGACTTGTCGTTGTGCGGCGCGGCGACCGAGGTCACCCCGTCCAGACCGGGCAGGACCGAGGTCGTCGAGGTCGAGCCGTCGGTCTGGAGGTAGCGGATCTGCTGGACGCCGCCCGTTTCCCTGCCGACCACGACGAGCCGGCTCGGACCGGCCCAGGAGACCGCCGTGACCGACTCCATCCGGGGCGTGGCGGGCTGGAGGTCCAGGACGGAGACGACCGGTTCGTCGCCCGTCGTCTGCCGCTGGACCCGGCCGATCTGCAGGGTCGTGCGATCGCCGCGGGTGACCACCAGCGCGATCCGGACGCCGTCCGCCGAGACCCGCAGGGACTCGATCCGGGCGTCGTCGTCCAGCCAGGGCGTACGGACCTCGACGGGCTCGCCGGTACCGTCCGGCACCATCCACAGGCGGGGCGCAGCGGGGTCCCGGTCGGCGACCCACAGGTCGCCCCGGCCGTCCCAGCTGGGCGCGGACAGGCGGTCCTCGGGCTTGGCGGCCTTGCTCCGGAGGATCGCGGCCGGCGTCTCCTGCTCCGTGGTGATCGAGGAGACGAACAGCTCGCGGCCGCTCGACCCGACCCCGGCGGCCCGGGTCTCGCCGCGGTCGACGGCGACGGACCCGAGCTGCAGTCCGGGCTTGCCGAGCGGCCCCGGCACCTCGGCGGGCGCGGCGGCCTCCTTGGCGCCGAGCATCAGCATCATCAGCTTGCCGTGCCCGTCGACGAAGTACGGGCTCTCCTCCCGGTCCGCGTTGCGGACCGCGGCGAACTCGGCGGCCTGCCCCTTGCCCAGCCGGCACAGCGACTGGCCGCCGGACCCGAGGAGTTCCACCTGCTCTACCCGCACGGACGTCAGGTCCCCGAGGGTGAACAGCAGTTGCGCGGCCATCCGCCGGCACGCGTCGCCGCCCGCCCGGTCCGCCTTGGCGTTGAGCGGCACCCGCAGCGTGGACTGGTCGTCCGGCGTCAGCGTGGTGACGCCCTCCTTCAGCTCCGTACCGGAGAGGAACGACGAGTCGACGGCGGGCTTCAGCCAGTTCGTCGGGCCTTCGAGCAGCGCCTTGACCGTCTGCGTCACCGGGTCCATCCGGGTGACCGGATCCTGCCTCTGCCGGATGTAGACCGGGTCGGCGACGACCCAGTCCTCCCCGGAGGCGAAGTAGTACTTGTTGACCGAACGGTAGTTCCGCAGGAAGTCGGCCTCGCCGAGCACCAGGCCGGGCGGGAGGCTGTCGATGCGCCACTCCTTGCCCTTGCCGTTCGCCGTGGGCTGCTGCACGACGTGGATCGACTGCTCGTACTCGGCGGGACTGACCGGCTGGTACGCGTGCCGGGCGTCCACGGTCGCGATCTTCCGGCCGGAGAGCGGGTAGGCACGACCCTGGTTCTCGGGGTCGGCGTTGCGGTCGGCCTGCTCGCGGTCGGGCGCGGTGGTGAGCACGGTGATGCTCTGCTCGGGCTTCCAGCTCCGGGCGGCCTCGTTCGTCAGGTACTTGCGGGCGGTGGCGAAGCCGGGGTCGTCACTCGTCATCGCCTCCAGGAAGCCGTCGACGATCTCGTCCGGCTCCGCGTTGTCGCGCGGCGCGACGGCGTAGACCCGCACCTGCGAGTCGCCGGGGTTGGCCCCCTTGACCGCCTGGACGTCACCGCTGTCGGGCATCGTCGCGCAGGCGGTCATGAGGAGACCACCGCACGCGACCAGCACCGCTCCGCGCGTCGCCCTGCCCCGCCCCGCGTGCTCCGCTCGGGAGTCAGCGCCCACGTGTCCCGTCCTCCCGCTCCGCGTTCCCGTTCCCACCGGCCCCCGCCGTACTCGCCTCGCCGCCGTCGGTCTCCGTCGCCGCGCGCGCCACCACCCGGGCGCCACTGCCGGGCAGGGCCGTCGGGTCGACGGTCGCCCGCGACGGCGCGGGCAGCCTCGGCGGCACGGGGAGCGAGGGCCGCTCCCCGACGGGCTGCGCGGGCACCGCCACCCGGCGCGCGCCCTCCTGGGCGCGCCCCGCCGCCGCCTGCTCGCGGTTGCGCCGCGAGTCCTCGGGCTCCAGCGGGATCGGGGAGCCCCGCAACGGCTCGTCCGCGGTGCGCGGCAGGGTGAGCCGGAACTGCGAACCGCCGCCCGGCTCGCCCCACGCCTGGAGCCAGCCGCCGTGCAGCCGGGCGTCCTCGACGGCGATCGACAGGCCGAGACCCGTACCGCCGGTGGTGCGCGCGCGGGCCGGGTCGGCACGCCAGAAGCGGTTGAAGACCCGGGTCGCCTCGCCCGGCTTGAGTCCGACGCCGTAGTCGCGGACGGCGACGGCGACGGCTCCGCCCGCGGCGGCCAGCTTCACCACCACGTCACGGCCCTCGCCGTGCTCGACGGCGTTGACGACGAGGTTGCGCAGCACCCGCTCGACCCGGCGGGCGTCCGCCTCGGCCACCACGGGCTGCTGGTCGCCGACGACCACGATCCGGGTGCCCTTGCGCTCGGCGAGGGGCTCGGCACCGCCGATGACCCGGCGCACGACCTGGCGCAGGTCTATCGGCTCGGCCTCCAGGGCCGCCGCTCCCGCGTCGAAGCGGCTGATCTCCAGGAGGTCGGAGAGCAGCGACTCGAAACGGTCGAGCTGGTCGCCGAGGAGCTCCGCGGAGCGCGCGGTTATCGGGTCGAAGTCGACCCGGGCCTCGTGGATGACGTCGGCGGCCATCCGGACCGTGGTCAGCGGCGTGCGCAGCTCGTGCGACACGTCCGAGACGAACCGCCGCTGCATCCGCGACAGCTCCTCCAGCTGCTGGATCTTCAGCTGGAGGCTCTGGGCCATCTTGTTGAAGGCCTCGCCGAGCCGCGCGATGTCGTCCTCGCCTGTGACCTTCATCCGTTCCTGGAGCCGGCCCGCGGAGAGCCGCTCGGCGATCCCGGCGGCCATCCGGACGGGCGTGACGACCTGGCGCACCATGAGCCAGGCGATGGCGCCGAGCAGCACGACGACGAACAGACCGGCGGTCGCGAGCGTGCCCTTGACCAGGGTGAGGGAGTCCTCCTCCTGCGTCAGCGGGAAGAGGTAGTACAGCTCGTACGGCTTGCCCTCGGCGTCGTTCAACCGCTTGCCGATGACCAGCCCGCGCTCGGACGCCTTGCCGCTGGTGTAGTGGATCCGGGTGGACTGCTGGAAGGTGTCCGTGCCCTGGGCCACCGAGTACCGCAGTTCGGCGGGGATGCTCGTGGTCGGGTCGACCTCACCGGAGGCGCGGGCACCGCGGCTCGCCGCCTCACTGGTGTCGAGGGAGAGCGCGACCACGTTGAAGGCGCTCTGGCCGCCGCTGGCAAGCTGCTCGACGAGCGTGGAGCGCCAGTTCACGGACGCGCCCGCCCGTACGCCCTCCTGCTGACCGGGGGCCGACGGAGTGGTCGCCGCCCGGTCCTGCGCGGCGGAGAACCCGCCGGCGGCCTGGCTCTGCGCGGCCTTCTCCTTGGCGTCGAACAGGCCGTTGCGGACCTGGCCGATCACGACGATGCCGAGCAGCAGCACCACGCCGAGTGACATCAGCAGGGTGCCCGCGACGACCCGCAGCTGGAGGTTCCGCCGCCACAGGCGCACGGCGGGCAGCAGGGGCCGGCGCACCCAGCGGACGAAGAGCCGGAACACGGTTCCTCCCGGCGCCCCGCCCTGGAGGAGCCGTCCGCCGCGCGGCAGACGGCCGGAACGCGAGCCCCCCCGCCCCGGTCCGGCAGTCCGCCCCGTACGGACTCCCGGGTCCCCGGGCTTCGGAGCAGCACTGCCTGCAGTCATGTCAGCTCGGTCCCGCCTTGTAACCGACGCCACGGACGGTCACCACGATCTCCGGGCGCTCGGGGTCCTTCTCGACCTTCGAGCGCAGCCGCTGGACGTGCACGTTCACCAGCCGTGTGTCGGCCGCGTGCCGGTATCCCCAGACCTGCTCCAGCAGGACCTCACGGGTGAAGACCTGCCACGGCTTGCGCGCCAGCGCGACGAGCAGGTCGAACTCGAGCGGGGTGAGGGCGATGGCCTGCCCGTCCCGCTTCACGGAGTGCCCGGCCACGTCGATGACCAGGTCACCGATGGTCAGCTGCTCCGGCGCCGGCTCCTCGGACCTCCGCAGCCGCGCCCGGATGCGGGCGACGAGCTCCTTCGGCTTGAACGGCTTCACGATGTAGTCGTCGGCGCCGGACTCCAGGCCCACCACCACGTCCACCGTGTCGCTCTTGGCCGTGAGCATCACGATCGGCACACCCGACTCTGCCCTGATGAGCCGGCACACCTCGATGCCGTCCCGTCCGGGCAACATCAGGTCGAGCAGCACCAGGTCAGGCTTGGCCTCCCGGAATGCGGCAAGCGCCTTGTCACCGTCCGCGACGAACGACGGCTCGAACCCTTCACCCCGCAGCACGATGCCGAGCATCTCGGCCAGTGCGGTGTCGTCGTCGACGACAAGAACGCGTCCCTTCATATCGACATCATCCCATTTCCGTATCAGTCTCAAGGCTGCTGGTGAGATACCTCACTGACCTGCGGTGACGTCCTAGATCGTCTGCCGATGACTGCCCGTGTCCGTGGGTGTTGATGTCAGTCATGGATGTCACCCCCGTGTCCCCCGTGGTCGCGCAGAACCGTACCCTGCCCATCCCGTCGATGCCCATGGGAGGAGATCGGCCGACAAGGCCCAGGCACTGCCTCGGTCGACCGGGACAAACCAAGTCGCGACGGGACTCGCGGAGGCCTAGCCTTGCCAGTACGGGTGGTCGTGAGTCTCCGACCCCGTTCCCCTCTTACCTCTCGCGTGGTGTCCGTCGCGCTCCAAAGGGCTGGTACTGCGGTATCGCGGCGTGCCCCTAGAAGGTGAAGCCATGATCCGCACTCTGCGAAGGGCGTCGCGAGCCGCCTTGTGTGTCGGTTTCGCGGCCGTCGGCGTCTTGTCGGTCTACGAAGGTCCCGCCGCTGCGACACCCGAGCGCCCGGTTGGGAACGGCTACTACCAGATCGTCGCCAAACACTCTGGCCAGTGCCTGGACGTGGCAGGCTACAGCTACGCGCATGGCGCCCCCGTCGTGCAGGCCACGTGCGGGGGCGGTCACAACCAGCAGTGGCGCCTCGTGCCCTACAGCGACGGCCAGAAGTTCAGGATCCAAGCCCGGCATTCCGGCATGTGCCTGGATGTCGCATGGGGCAGCAGGCAGCACGCTGCTCCGGTGGTGCAGGCCACCTGCAACGGCGGGAGCAACCAGGTGTGGTGGTTCGTGCAACCGGCGGGGAGGGCTCCGCTCGTGCAAGGCTCCCTCGGCCTGGTGCCCCAGGTAGGGAACAGCGTCGGGATCGTCGTGGACCACACCGGGATGGTTCTGGACGTGGCCCATGCCAGCCAGAGGCACGGGGCCCCGGTGGTGCAGGCATTCCCAGCCAGCGGTAACGGCGATGTGGGCCTCAACCAGCAATGGCGCTTCCAGTTCAAGTCCTAGCCGTCGGCTCCAGCTGCGACCCCTCGTCCACCAGCCCCACCCCTCGCTCCCGTCTCGACACCCCACGGCCCGCACCCGCCCACGGAGCCCCTTCCATCCCGGAGTTTGAGCGCCCCCGCCGGAGGCACCGTCTGTGCCGCACCCGCGTACCGCGCCGGCCGCATCGTGGTTCGCCACCCCTCAACCCGAGCTGTCAGGCGCGCGGACGGCGGCCGGGCTGGAACGGGGCGTCAGACAGGAGCACAGGCCCGGGCGACGGGCCGCGCGCCGCACCGTGCGCGGCGGGTGCCTTGATGAGAACCAATCGTCACCTGCCGTGACCTGCCCCACAGCGCCTCCCCCAGCCCGGGCCGCGATCTCGACGACCACACCCCACTCGGCCCGCCACCGCACGGATCGCGCGGCCTGATCGGGCATCCGCACCGTGTGCCGCCTGCCGCTCGCACGATGAAGGTCCGGACGAAGGTACGAACGAGTCGGCGGCCCCGGCCCACGCGCGGGCCCCGCGTGGCACGATGGCACCCGGCCCGCCGCCGTGTCAGGTGTCGGCCGCCGTGACCGAGCCGGTTTCGCCGATCCGGCACCGCGACCATTCCTCCGAGGTGGACGACCGTGAACGACACTCCGGGCTGGACCTCGCCCGGATCCGCCCCCTCCGACGACCAGGACGGCTCCGGCGTTCCCCGCCCCGCCGCCCCGGCCGACGCGAACGGCTCCGCCTCCCAGTGGTCGAAGGACCAGCCGCCCGCCGGCCAGTGGTCCCCACCCACCGGACAGACCCCGCCTCCCGGCCCCGGCCGGAACTGGGGACCTCCGCCCTCCCACGCGAACTGGGGCAAGCCCCCGGCCGCGAAGCCCGGCGTCATCCCGCTGCGCCCGCTCGGCATGGGCGAGATCCTCGACGGAGCGGCGAAGACCCTCCGCGCCTACTGGCGCACGGTGCTGACCATCACGGTCACGGTCGCGGTGATCTCCCAGATCGCCGACATCCTGGCCCAGCGGTATCTCGTCCCGGCGCCGCCGAAGCTCAGCTCGGACGCCACGCCCGCCGAGGAGCTCCAGCAGTCCCTCGACTCGTTCCAGTCCTCCCTGATCGGCCTGGCCCCGTCCCTGCTGGTCACGCTGATGGCCTCCACGGTCAGCGCGGCCCTGCTGACCGTCGTCATCAGCCGCGCCGTCATCGGCCGCCCGGTCTCGCTGGGCTCCGCCTGGCAGGAGGCCCGGCCCCGCCTGCTCCAGCTGATCGGACTGACCCTGCTCCTGGCCGCACTCGGCGCGGCCGTCGTCTCCGTCGGCCTCCTCCCGGGGCTTCTGATCGGCGGCGCCCCTGGCGTGGCCCTCGCCGTCCTCGGCGGCCTCGGCTCCGTGGCGGCGGCCGTCTGGCTGATGATCCGCTTCGGCCTCGCCTCCCCCGCCCTGATGCTCGAACGCCAGGGCGTGATCCGGTCCCTGAAGCGCTCGGCCAAGCTGGTGCAGGGCTCGTGGTGGCGGATCTTCGGGATCATGCTCCTCACCCAGCTGCTGATCTTCCTCTTCGTGATGATCATCGCGATCCCGTTCACCATCGTCGGCATCGCGCTCGACGGCGACGGCTTCTCCGGCCTCCTCTCCGGCTCCACCACCAGCTTCGGCTGGCCGTTCCTGATCGTCACGGGCATCGGCGGCGTGATCGCCAGCGCGGTGACCTACCCGATCTCCGCCGGCGTCACCGTCCTGCTCTACGTCGACCAGCGCATCCGCCGCGAAGCCCTGGACCTCGACCTGGCCCGGGCCGCGGGACTCCCCGGCTACGACACCACCCCGGGCGACCGGACCGTCGGAGGCTGATGCCGTGACGGTCACGGGGGGAACGACCGGGGCACCGCCCACACAGCTGCTCGCCGACGGCGACGTACCGGTGGACATCTCCCGCGTCCCCGCCCGCGAGGCGGCGGAGCGGGAGCTGTCCGATCCGATGTACCACCAGAACGACCCGAGCCTCCTCCAGCGCGGCCTCGACCGCTTCTGGGAGTGGCTCGACGACCTGTTCGGGGCCGCCTCGGAGGCGACTCCGGGCGGCACCATCGGCCTCGTCGTCATCGTCCTGGCCGTGATCGCCCTGGTCGCCGCCCTCTGGTGGCGCCTGGGCACCCCGCAGCGGACCTCCGGCACCGCCGGGGACTCCCTCTTCGCCGACGGCCCCCGCACCGCCCGCGACCACCGTTCCGCCGCCGCCCACCACGCTTCCGCCGGCCGCTGGAACGAGGCGGTCCAGGAACGGATGCGGGCCATTGTCCGCTCCCTCGAAGAACGCACCCTGCTCGACCCACGCCCCGGCCGCACCGCCGACGAGGCCGCCGCCGAAGCCGGCCGCTCCCTGCCCTCCCACGCGGACGACCTGCGCCTCGCGGCCCGCGCCTTCGACGACGTCACATACGGCGGCCGCACCGCCGACGAGGCCGCGTACCGCCGCGTCGAGCAGCTGGACACCGCCCTGGAGCGGACCCGCCCGACGCTCGACACCGCCTCCACGGGGGCTCCCGCATGAGCCGCCCCGCCACCGCCTCCACGTCGACCGCCCCCTCCGCCCGCCGCGTCTGGACCCGTGTCCGCGGCGCGTCCCTGGTGGTCGCCCTCGTCCTGATCGGCGGCATCGCCCTCGCGACGGTGCGCTCCACCGACTCCCACGGCGCCCTCGACCCACGATCCGCCGACCCCTCGGGCAGCCGGGCCGTCGCCGAACTCCTCAAGGACCGCGGCGTCGCGATCACCCTCGCCACCACGCTCGACGAGGCCACTTCCGCGACCCGCCCCGACTCGACCCTCCTGGTCACCACCCCCGACCTGCTGACGGAGACCCAGCAGGCCACACTCCGTTCGGCGATGGCGCGCTCCGCCGGCCGCACCGTCCTGGTCGGCGCCGGCACCGCCTCGCTCGACACCTTGGCCCCCGGAGTCACCAGCGCCCCCAGCGCCTCCGTGCGGAACCTCGCCCCGTCCTGCACCCTTCCCACCGCCACCCGCGCCGGAAGCGTCGACCTCGGCGGCGAGCGCTACCTCACCGACCCCGGCACCCCCGCCGACACCTGCTACCTCTCCGACGGCCTGCCGACCCTGGTCCGTCTCCCCGGCTCCGGCACCACGGACACCGTCCTCCTCGGCTCGCCCGACATCTTCTTCAACAACCGTCTCGACGAGCAGGGCAACGCCTCGCTCGCCCTGCAACTCCTCGGCTCCCGAACCCATCTCGTCTGGTACCTCCCCTCCCTCGCCGACGCCTCGGCCCTCACCGACGACTCCGCCGGCGACACCACGGACGACTTCCTCTCGCTGATCCCCTCCGGCTGGCTGTGGGGTACCCTCCAACTCGCCATCGCGGCCCTGCTCGCCGCCATCTGGCGCGGCCGCCGCCTCGGCCCCCTCGTCACCGAACGGCTCCCGGTCGCGCTCCGCGCCTCCGAAGCCACCGAGGGCCGCGCCCGCCTGTACCGCAAGGCCGACGCCCGCGACCGCGCCGCCTCCGTCCTGCGCACCGCGACCCGCACCCGCCTCGCGCCCCTGTTGGGCGTCGCCGTCCAGGACGCCCACTCCCCCGAGCGCCTCCTCCCCGCACTCTCCGCCCGTCTTCCCGACACGACCGCGGCCCCCCGAGACCTCCTCTTCGGCCCGGCTCCCGCCGACGACGCCACCCTCATCCGCCTGGCGGACCAACTCGACGCCCTCGAAAGAGAGGTACGCACCTCATGAGCGCCCCGACCCCCGAGACCGCTATGACCTCGGACAGCGCCCGCGCCTCCCTGGAGGCCCTGCGCACCGAGATCGCGAAGGCCGTGGTCGGCCAGGACCCCGCCGTCACCGGTCTCGTCGTCGCCCTGCTCTGCCGGGGACACATCCTCCTCGAAGGCGTCCCCGGTGTCGCCAAGACCCTGCTGGTCCGCTCGCTCGCCAGTGCCCTCGAACTCGACACCAAGCGCGTCCAGTTCACCCCCGACCTGATGCCGAGCGATGTCACCGGCTCCCTGGTCTACGACACCCGGACCTCGGAGTTCTCCTTCCAGCCCGGACCTGTCTTCACCAACCTGCTGCTCGCCGACGAGATCAACCGCACTCCCCCGAAGACCCAGTCCTCCCTCCTGGAGGCGATGGAGGAGCGCCAGGTCACCGTCGACGGAACCCCCCGCGCCCTGCCGGAGCCGTTCCTGGTCGCCGCGACCCAGAACCCCGTCGAGTACGAGGGCACCTACCCCCTCCCCGAGGCCCAACTGGACCGGTTCCTCCTCAAGCTGACGGTGCCTCTGCCCTCACGCGCGGACGAGATCCAGGTCCTCACCCGTCACGCCGAGGGCTTCGACCCCCGCGACCTGAAGGCCGCAGGCGTCCGCCCCGTCGCCGGCCCCGCCGAGCTCGAAGCGGCCCGCGCCGCCGTCGCCAAGGTCTCGGTCTCCGCCGAGATCGCCGGCTATGTCGTCGATATCTGCCGTGCCACGCGTGAATCCCCCTCGCTCACGCTCGGGGTCTCCCCCCGAGGCGCCACCGCCCTGCTCTCCACCGCCCGCGCCTGGGCCTGGCTCACCGGCCGGGACTACGTCACCCCGGACGATGTGAAGGCCCTCGCTCTCCCCACCCTGCGTCATCGCATCCACCTGCGGCCCGAGGCCGAGATGGAGGGGGTCACCCCCGACTCCGTCATCAACTCGATCCTCGCCCACGTCCCCGTCCCCCGCTGAGAACGGCGCCCCATGGCCCTCACCGGACGAACCGCGCTGCTCGCGGCCCTCGGATCACTCCCCGTCGGCATCCTCGCCCCCAGCTGGACGGGGATGCTCGCGGTGAACGCGCCTCTCTCACTAGCAATTCTGTGCGACTACGCCTTGGCCGCGCCAGTACGAAAGCTGCGATTCACCCGAAGTGGTGATACATCCGTTCGACTCGGTGACGCGGTAGACGTCCACCTCGCCGTCACCAACCCGTCCGGCCGGCCGCTCCGTGCCCAGCTCCGCGACGCCTGGCCGCCCAGCAGCTGGCTCCCGGGCACCGAACAGGCCGCGTCCCGCCGGAAGCTGAAGGTCCCGGCCGGCGAGCGCCGTCGCCTCACCACGCGCCTCCAGCCCACGCGCCGCGGCGACCGCCAGGCCGCACGGATCACCATCCGCTCGTACGGCCCCCTCGGCCTCGCGGCCCGCCAGGGCAACCACGAGGTCCCCTGGACCGTCCGCGTCCTGCCCCCCTTCACCAGCCGCAAGCACCTGCCGTCCCGGCTGGCCAGGCTCCGCGAGCTCGACGGCCGCACCAGCGTCCTGATCCGCGGCGAGGGCACGGAGTTCGACAGTCTCCGCGAGTACGTCCCCGGCGACGACACACGCTCGATCGACTGGAGGGCCACGGCCCGCCAGTCGACGGTCGCCGTCCGCACCTGGCGCCCCGAGCGCGACCGCCACATCCTGATCGTCCTCGACACCGGCCGCACCTCCGCCGGCCGCGTAGGCGACGTCCCCCGCCTCGACGCCTCCATGGACGCGGCCCTGCTCCTCACCGCGCTCGCCTCGCGTGCCGGTGACCGCGTGGACCTCCTCGCCTACGACCGTCGCCTCCGCGCCCAGGTCCAGGGCCGCTCCGCCGGCGACGTCCTGCCGGCCGTGGTCAACGCCCTCGCCCCACTCGAACCCGAGTTGGTCGAGACCGACGCCCGCGGCCTCGCCGCGACCGCCCTCGCGCGCGCTCCACGCCGCTCCCTCATCGTCCTGCTGACCAGCCTCGACGCGGCTCCCATCGAGGAGGGCCTTCTGCCGGTCCTCCCCCGGCTCACCCAGCGCCACACGGTCCTGGTGGCCTCCGTGGCCGATCCCCACATCGCCCGCATGGCTGCGACCCGCGGCACCATCGAAGGCGTCTACGAGGCCGCCGCGGCCACCCAGGCCCAGTCCCAGCGCTCCCGCACAGCCGACCACCTCCGCCGCCACGGCGTGACGGTCGTCGATGCCACTCCCGAGACCCTCGCCCCCGCCCTGGCGGATGCCTATCTCGCCCTGAAAGCAGCCGGCCGCCTCTGAACACGCCCCGCCCTGGCTCCCTCCTGAAAGGACCGGACCCGTAAACGCAGAAAAGCCCCGCACCATGAGGTGCGGGGCTTTCCCACAATGATTGTTCGGCGGCGTCCTACTCTCCCACAGGGTCCCCCCTGCAGTACCATCG